>NZ_BLAD01000170.1 GCF_009687845.1 Acrocarpospora corrugata | reverse complement strand
CCAGCAACTCCCCCACCGAGACAGGCCCCTCCCCAAACGGATGCCCCCCATTGATCGCCGCGAAATACCCCCGCACATACCGATAAGCCTCCCGCGACCTAACCGGCGCAAACGACAACCCATCCTGCCCCAGCAGAACACTCGTCACCCCTTGCCGCAAAAAAGCCAACTGCACATCCTTCTCAAAAACCACCCCATCCCCATGCGAATGACAATCAACAAACCCCGGCAACACAAACCGCCCGGCCGCCTCAATCACGACCCCCGCTTCCACCCCGTCCAACCGCCCAACAGCGACAACCCGCCCCCCATCAACCCCCACATCCCCCCGAAACCGAGGCGCCCCAATCCCATCGACAACCCACCCACCACGCACAACCACATCAAGACCCATCCCCCGATTGAATCACTGGACCTTCACCCCTCCACCGCCCCACGCGGCCCCGACCAAGTCAGGTCCCACCTCTGCTTCCCGTAACGGCGAAGCAGGGGGGTCGTCTGCCCTAGCCAGGAGAGAGCTTCCGGGTCAGAAGCCGGGGCCCCGCGGAGGCTGGACCGGGTTGGTGTGTCTGCCCGGGTCGGGGAAACCGCAGCACTGCGAAGGCTGGACCGAGTGGATGCGTCCGCCCTAGTCGGGATTCGGGATATAGCTCCGATCTGGGGAAACGGGGCATTGCGGGGGCTGCAGGACGGGGTGGCTGGCCAGGGTGGTTCGGGCCTGGTCGCGGGCCCAGTTCCAGCCGTTCCAGGGGTCGGGGCGGTCCAGGGAGTGGGCGCGGACGATTCTGTCCAGGACGCAGCTGCGGATGGGTTCGGGGAGGCGGTCCAGGGCGGGGACGGCTTCGACGCCGAGGCTGCTGAGGTAGCGGTAGTCGAGGCGGTCCACGGTGCGGGCGGCCTGCTGGGTTTCGGCGATCTGCGCGTCGGGGTTCCAGAGGGCGAAGGCCAGGAGGGTGACGGCGGTGATGGCGACGAAGGTGCGGGGAAGCCAGGTGGTGGAGCGGCGGGCCAGGCGTACCGCTCCGGCTATCAGGACCAGCACGAAGACGGCCCCGAGCCACCAGATCGTGACGCCGACCGTGGCGCGCAGGCGAGTCAGGCCGTACGCGTCCAGGTAGAGGCCGAGGCGCTGTAGCGCCGAGACGAGGATGACGAGGGTGAAGGCGCAGAGCAGGCCCAGCAGGCTGGCGAGCAGCCAGCGGTGGGTGGCCGGGTTCAGGAGCGCCCAGCAGAGAGCGACGATGGCCAGCACGATGAAACTGACCGTGACCAGCTCGAAGAAGCCGGATCGGGCGTATTCGGCGTAAGTGAGCCCGGCGGTTTTCAGGACCCGCTCGTTGCCGCCGAACAGGACGGTGATCTGAACCGCGACGAACGCCGCGAACAGCAGATTGAGCCCGGCCAGCGGAATCACCCAGAGCATGCGTCCGATCGACACCCGCGGATACGGAATCTCCGTCTCGGCCACCGGGCGCAACGCCACCAGCACCGCGGCCGACACCACTACCCCGAAGACCACGAACAGGAAAATCCGGACCGGCAACGTTTCCGCCCACCCCGGCGCCTGCAGCAGATCATGCGCGAACTGCGAGAACACAGGATCGGCGGCGGTGAACAGCAGCCCGAAGACCAGCAGCAGCACCGCCGTAACACCCAGACTCACCAGCACCGGCACCACCTGCCGCCGCTTCATGATCTTCTTCACCGGCGCAGACAGGAACCACGGCATCGGGAACACAGCCAGCCCGACCGACAACCCACCACGTATTGTGCTGAACCACCCTCGCCCGCTCCCGGCGACCCCCAACGACCCCACGAACACCGCCACCACCAGCGCCGGCTGCGACACCCATTCCGCGTCCCGAATCAGCGTCACCGCCACCAGCGCATACGCCAGCAACGCAAACCCCGCCGACCACCACGAAACCCTCCGCCGCGCCGCCGGCAACACCGCCACCCCCATCGCGACCGCCGTCAACACCACCCCCAGCCCTTTCGGCGCGTACGGCAACGCCACCGCCGCCACCACCCCAACCC
>NZ_BLAD01000169.1 GCF_009687845.1 Acrocarpospora corrugata | reverse complement strand
GGGTGCGGCTCTCCCTCAGTGAGTGCCTGAGCTGGGCTTTTGTAGACATGACTGTTTGATTCGGGAACCGCCTTTTACTGTGAGTGCAGACCCGTGAGACGGTGGTGACGATGAGCTCGTTGCTCGAGGAACTGGCACGGCGCGAAGCCGCTGCCCGCCGGCGGATCGAGGAGATTGGCGAGCAGATCGCCGCGCTCACCTCACAGATGCAGGACGAGCAGGACCGCTTGTCACGGCTGACGATCACACGGGAGACCGTGGAGGAGATCCTGGGCGAAGCGGCCCAGCTGCTCGATGAGCCCGATGAACAGGCCGGGGCCGCCGCCGCGGCCGACACCGCGCCGCCGGCACAGCCGCCGGTGCTGGGTGTGGTGACGGTGCCGCACTGGCAACCCGGCATGAACACGGCGGTGCTACCGCGCGCGTACCGGGACGCGGTGGAGATCATGGCCGATGCCGGACGGGCGATACGGGCCGGGCAGATCGCGGTGGCGATGGGACTGCCGGATGAGGCCGCCAAGCGGGAAGGGCTGCGCTCCAAGCTGAAGCGGCTGGCAGAACGCGGCTGGGCGAAGGAAGAAGGGCCGGGACTGTTCACGGTGACCGATCCGGTGGCCCGCGAGATGGCCGGGCAGGATGGCGTGGCGTCACGAGACGCAATCGCGTCGTCACCGGGCGGGTGATTGCGGCGGGGCTCTCCCGCCGTCAGGTTCGAAGGTGCCACCCAATCGACCCCGACGAAGGAAGAGCCCTATGCAGGCACCGTACGACACCGAGACCACCGCTGACGTCTTTGCGAAGGCGAGGAACACCTTCAACTGGCTCATCGGACACCTCACCGACGCGCAAACCGGGACGCTTCCCCATGACCGGCTGGAGGAGACCATCACCGAGCAGGGTCGGGAACTGCAGCGCCTGCTGCTGCAGGCCCACCTTGACCTGCGCGCGCTGCGTGAGCTGGAGCAGGTATGCCACGCCCGCCACCAGGACGGTGCCGCCGCGTGGGTGATCGGCGCGGACGGGGTGATCCGGCGGCGGGCGGAGTTCGGGCACCACCGCCTGCTGGCCACGGTGACCGGGACGGTGACGGTCACCCGGTGCGCGTGGCGGGCCCCGGGGGTGGGCAACGTGTATCCGATGGACGTGGCGTTGTCGCTGCCGACGGTGCGGCACTCGGCCGGGCTGGCCAAGCTCGCGGTCATCGAGACGGTGCGCGGTTCGTTCGACGCCGCCCTGGCGGCGATCACCACACGGTGCGGTCAGGTGATCGGCAAACGGCAGATCGAGCAGCTGGTCGCCCAGGCCGCGGCCGATGTCGACGACTTCTACGCCGCGCGGACCATGCTGCCGTGCACGGCGTCCACGGTGCTGGCGATCAGCGTGGACGGCAAGGGCATCGCGATGCGCCCCGAAGCGCTGCGGCCCGCGACCGCCAAGGCCGCCGCCCGCGCCAAGGCCACCTTCCGGACGCGGCTGGCGGCCGGGGAGAAACCGGCGCGCAAACGGATGGCGACGCTAGGGGTGGTCTACGACGCCGAACCGGCACCGCGGCGGCCGCACGATGTGATCGCCGTCCCGGGCGGGCGATCCGGCCGGCGCCTGCCACGGGCCCGGCCGAACGCGACGCGCAAGTGGCTGTGCGGCTCGGTCGTCACCGGCCCCGGCCCTGTGATCGCCAAGGTGTTCGACCATGCCGAGGCCCGTGACCCTGTCCATGTCCGTCCCTGGGTCGTGCTCGTCGACGGGGCCCGCCACCAGCTCGACCTGATCACCGCCGAAGCCGCCCGGCGCCGCATCCGCGTCCACATCGTGATCGATTTCGTGCACGTGCTGGAGAAGTTATGGGCTGCCGCGTGGAGTTTGCACCCGCCCGCGGCACCGGCCGCGGAGGACTGGGTCGCCGCCCACGCCCTGGCCCTGCTGGCCGGGCACACCGGCCAGGTCATCACCACATTGACCACGCAGGCCGCCACAGCCGGCGCGCAGCACCGTGACGGCATCGACGCGTGCATCCGCTATCTGTCCAACAACGCCAGGCATCTGCAGTATGACCAGGCGCTTGAGGCGGGATGGCCGATCGCGACCGGAGTGGTCGAGGGCGCGTGCCGTCATCTGATCGCCGACAGGTTCGACCTGGCCGGGGCGCGGTGGGGCCTGGCCGGAGCCGAGGCGGTGCTGAAGCTCCGCGCGCTGGTCACCAACGGTCATCTGGAGGAGTACTGGACTTTCCATCTCGCCCGACAACACGAGCGCGTCCATCAGACCGGCTACCAGGACGGATACGCCCTCACGGCTTGATCGCTTCAGTCACTCAGGAGGAGCCGCACCCA
>NZ_BLAD01000168.1 GCF_009687845.1 Acrocarpospora corrugata | reverse complement strand
TCCAGGCCCGTGCTTCGCGCGCCAAGTCACCGAGCTCGCGTTGTAGTTGGGCCGCACGCTGAAAGGAGACGAGTGCGTCCGCGCTCCCTCGCATCTGCTGGACCTTGCCGAATTCGATGAGCCAGTATCCCTCCCACACAGGGTTGCGCCGCTCGCGCGCGATGGCGACGGCCTGCGCTATATGCTCCTGTGCGGTTTCGAGGTCACCGAGTTCTCGTCCGATCCCGGAGAGGATTCGAAGCGCGTTTCCCTCGCCGCCCTTTTCGCCGCGCCTCCGGAAGATCTCCAGCGCGTGCCGTACCAGGAGGTCGGCCTCGGCGAGGAGGCCGAGTTCTGTTTGGACATCCGCGAGGTTGGCCGCGGTCACGGCTTCCCAGTAGGAATCGCCGAGATCACGGAATATCGTCATGCCGCGCCTGAACATAGTGCTCGCCCCAGTCAGATCACGGCTCCTGAGGTGGATCAGCCCGATAGCGTTCAGGGACAGCGCCTCGGCCGAGCGGTTTCCCAGATCCCGGCGAATGGCCAGGGCGGCGGTGTGGAACTCGATACCCTCGCGCAGGCGATGGGATTGGGTATGGGCCATTCCCAGGCTTTCCAGCAGTTCGGCCTCGGCGGCTTTGTCGCCAAGGTCCCGCGCGGAGCTCAGGCCGATGGTCGCGGTGGTGATCCAGTCGTCGAACGGGTTGAAGCGCATGTACATGGAACGCAATACGACTGCCAACTTCCAGGCGATCTCGTGCAGGCCGGCCGTCGCGGCGGCGCGAACGGCGGCGACGAGGCCGGGTCTTTCGGTCTCATACCAGTCGATCGCATCATTGTAGGCGGCGAAGACGAGCGGCTCGATGCCGTAGTCCCCCGATGAATCGAGAGGAACCCGAGCCTCGTTGGGGTTGATCAAGCTCTGCGCCGCGTCCGCCATACGCAAATACCATTCGATCGCGCGCCGCACATGCGTAAGACGACTTTCCTGTGTCTCCTCAAGGCCGGCCTGCTCGGTGGCGTAGCTGCGCAGAAGGTCATGAAACTGATATCGGCCGGGCGAATTGTTCTCCAGCATGTGTGCTCCGGCCAGAGCGTCCAACTGATTTCGTGCCGACGTCACGCTCGTACCGACCATGGCGGCGACGACGGGAACGCTGAATTCCGCCCCGGGGTGCAGTCCCAGCAGCCTGAACAGTCGCGCCGTATCCGCCGGTAGAGCGCGATAGGACCAGGCGAAAACAGTCCGTACCGCGTCCGCCTCACTCTCCTCGGCGGTGAGTGCGTCCCAGAGAGCCGACTCGCTGCGCAAATCCGCGACCAATTCATCGAGGTGCATCCACGGCCTGCTCGCGGCGCGCTCGGCCGCTATGCGCAGCGCCAAGGGCAGGCGAGCGCACAGTTGCGCCAGCTCGGCCAGCATCGCGGGGTCGTCCTGCGACCGATATCCGGCGGTCACGACACGCAGCAACTCGATGGCCTCGGCCTCCGGCAACATGCCCAGGGTGAGGCGATGCGCTCCCTCGCGGACCACGAGGCCGGACAGGCGGCTGCGGCTGGTCACCAGGACAAGACATCCGGCCGTGCCCGGCAGGAGTGGCCGGACCTGAGCGGCCGTCGCGGCGTTGTCCAGTACGATGAGCATGCGCCTTCCCGCGAGCAGTGAGCGGTACAGTCCTGCGGACGCGTCCACATCGGCCGGGATCGCCTGGGGTGAAACGCCGAGCGCGCCAAGGAATCGCTCAAGGGCCTGCTGTGGCCTTACCGGTTCGCCTGGGTCGTATCCGCGGAGATTCACATAGAGCTGGCCATCGGGAAAATGATCCTGCGCCTGGTGCGCCCAGTGCAACGCGAAAGAGGTCTTGCCCACACCCGCTGTGCCCGCGATTATCGCCATCGACATCGTCGGCGGCTCGGTCGCGTCCGGAAACAGCACCGCGTCGAGATGCCGCGATTCGGTGAGCCGATCGACGAAACCTCTCACATCACCGGGTAGTTGCCGAGGCAGCGGCGCCGCCGCGGGTCCGGACTGGTGAAAATGAACACCGCCGCCAATGTTGCCCGACTGCACCACATTGCTGGCTGACCCGGAGAGCTCGGAATGAGTGCCCTGCGTGGGCGCCCGCTCCGGCTCCTCAGGAAGTTGTCCGCCTGCCCGCACCACCTGATATCCCCAGCCGTCGCCCTATCGGATTCATCGCTCACGGCTGGGTTACCTGTGATGCGCCCGTACCGGCTCACGACAGTTGCCGACCGGCGGTGGCATCGCAGCGATCTTCCGGGTGAAGAAAGGTGCCAGGTCCTCGCCCTGAATGAACAGTTCTCGAATGAACGAGGTCCAGTGCTCGACGATCTCCGGATCTGTGAAGCTGACCGCGCCGTCGGACACGCCATCATCGTCATAAAGCACCTGGTAGAGCTTCTGTTCACCCAGGGTGACCAACTCCGGAAGGGGATGAGTCGCCTCGTACGACGCGACGGCTTCCGGGCCGACAACCCGGATCTTCTCCCCGCATTCCGCGCGAAGACGCAACAGATGAAGTTCCCACTGGAGGTACAGGCAGGGCT
>NZ_BLAD01000167.1 GCF_009687845.1 Acrocarpospora corrugata | reverse complement strand
TCATTGTCCCTGCCGAAGGCGGTCACACCCTGGCGGAAATCGCCACCCGGTTGCTGTACAACCCATACGGCACGCCCCCTCTCGTAGCGTGACGGGAACTGTCCGGAAACGACGTCTGAGCAGGGCATTAAGGGGCCTGACCTGGGTGGTGCCCCTCGCTTGTAAACAGAAGGTCTGAGGTTCGATCCCCCAAAGGCGGCTCCGCAGCTCAGAGGGCCATTGCGATGATCGAAATGGGTGGTTGAGACGGTCGAAGCTGAGTTGAATCCTGCAATCGGTTGAGTACAAGAACGGATAGCCTGCGGAGCCCGTGTCTCGCACTCTCAAGGTATGGAGAAAAATGTATTGAAGGCGGCGGACCTCGATACTTTGGGTCTGCGGCACACCATGATGGCCGCCGCCCCGGGCGCGGTGGCCGGAGCCTTCATCGGGCCCGCGACGTCGCAAATCTTCGGCCTGGGGCTGGGTGGGCTGGCCACTATCGGCGCTCTCTTCGGCGGCGCCGCCGGTATCCTGGTCGGCGTAATCGCGCGAGATCTGCTCAGACATAGCACGCATCACGCCGAACACACGGAGCATCGGGCGTCCTGGACGACCACCTTGGCGGCAGCCTTTCTGATCGGCGGCGCATTGTTGTCGGCGGTCTTTCTGGAATTGGCACGTCGCGAAGCCATCGGGCTGGATGGGCTCCTTGTCCTGGCCCTACTACCACTGGTCGCCATCCTCATCGTCAGCTTGGCCGCGCTCGCCGTAGGCATCCTCCGCCGGCGGGCCACCGCCCGCTGGACCGCGGTCGTCGTGTCGGTCTGCGCGTGCGCCGCCGCCTCCTCACGATTGCTGGCCGAACTGGTCCCTCAGCTACGAGCCCCTGACTGGGCGGCCATGGCCCAGATTCCCGTGTGGCGGATGTCCGTCATCCAGCCGGCGCTCGCCATAATGATCTTCATCGTGGTCGCGGGACTCCTGCTATCCCCAGCAGCACGCCGCGACTTCCAGTAATCGAACGGCCGTCACAGCCCTGGTTAAGAACTGACAACGCGCCGCAGCGTCGTTTCGGCAAAGGTGTCCTGTGCCCGGGTCAGCAGTTCACGGTCACGGAGCGCGTCGATCACTTTGGTGAGTCTGCGGCCGGGTTCGTCCTCGGCGATTTCCTTCGATTCCCCAAGGCGGCTTCGCAGCTCAAAGACCCATTGCGATCTCCGCAATGGGCTTTATCGGTCTCTATACAGCAGTGAACAGCAACGTCGTCAGCGTGAGCTGCCGGGAGATCCCGTAGTTGCTTGCCCGTCAAATCAACGCAGTCCCAGGTAGGCCCAGTACCTGAGGTTTCCCCTGGAGAACGAGGGAAACTCAACAATTACGGCGTGGGCTGGCGTCAGTCCCATCGAGCTCTGACGATTCCGTCCGAGTCTGGTAGAACCGCGACGAGCGCTCCAGGCTGATCAGCTGCATCGGCTGGATATATCTCGCAGCGACCGGCTTGTCGTGCGGTTTCGAGCCAGGTAGAGAAATCGTCGTCGTCCAGCAGGTAATCGTGGAGCAACTGCCCGGTTGACTTGTCCTCCATCAGGCACATCACGCCGGCGACGGAGGAGTCTGCGTGTAGCAGGCGTTGACCCCGTTTTGCGATCTCGCTCATGCTGTCGTCGCTCACCATCACGGGCGTCCCAATGAAGGCGGTGAGCAGGGCGCGCGGCCTGAGTGCGGCACGGCCTCTGTCCATTACGTTGCCAGGCGTTACCAAGTGCCAGCGCCACGCATTGCCGGCCCACATCACCAGCAGCGGCACCGCCCCATCGGTTTGAGTGGACAGGAGCCCCACCTCCGCCCAGAATGTCTCATCCGCCGGCCGGTACGGCACCGGCTCCTGGAGGTCTAAGTCATAAGGCGAAGTGTGGTCCTCTTCCACGAAGAGGCCCAGCTGACGCACCTTGGCCACAGCCTGAAGGCACGGTCGGTGACTGCCGATGTAGAGGTAGTAGTCCCAGCCGACCGCGAGACTGAAGCGGTCTTGCGCCTCCAGACGGCACCACACACCGTCCTCGCGCAGCATGGCGCGCACCACTTCCAGCGCCACCGGAAGCGGTACCTCGCGGCCGTCGTAGAACTCTTCAGCGGACAGGCCGGATACTGCCGGACCGTAGTTCGGTAAGAGAAGCCCCGAGCTGACGCCGGCTGTGAGTACGGCCGGAGTGCGCACCGCCAGCTCGGTAACCCCGGAGTCTCGTGCGAACAGCTCTGCTGCCGTCAGGTACGCCGATTCCACTTGCTCGTACCGCTCACGTGTGAGGATCCGGCCGTCGAAAGTATGACCGATCTCGCCGATGGAGGTCCAGTCATCTCCAATGAAGGCCCCGCGCCCGTCCCTTAGCCGAGGGTCGTACTTTGTAACTCTGAAACCGTGGTCGAGCACGGTTCATCTTCTTCCACCAGCGAAAGCCAGACAAGATCCACTCCGCCGAACCTGTCAAGCATGTTCCGGGACAGGCCGAGCGTCAGTCGACATGTGTCAGGACTCAGGACCCGCGTGACAGATCCGGCTCAGGAGGCGATGGCACTGCGGCTAGAGATAATCTGTCGTGCTCTTGATGCCTA
>NZ_BLAD01000166.1 GCF_009687845.1 Acrocarpospora corrugata | reverse complement strand
CTGCCCAGGCTCGAGATGGCAGCCTCGATGGCCGCGACGAACGTCGGACCAATCGCGATCGTTGCCTGACCGAGAGCCGTCTTTATGCGCTGAAGCCGCGTCTTCGCCTGAGGTACGTCGAGCTCTCCAGCCTGACCTTCCTGCTCGATCTTGTCGATCTCCGTGCGGAGGACAGCGACCTCGTCCTCCGGAAGCCCCAAGGCGTCGGCCATGGAGCGGATGCCGTCAAGCGTGGGCATCAGCTTCTTGACGTCAACCTGCTCCTGACGCTGGTTGACGTTTCCGGAGTTTGTCGCGGCGGCCTGACCGTAGTTGTCGCCGTGGATGGTGACGCCCCCGTGGTTCTTCATGGACGTGTCCTTCTTGTAGGTTGCGATGTCTCCGCCGTAGTCCTCGATGCAGTCCCGACCCTTGGTGGTGAGCATGGCCGCCCAGACCTGCCCACCCCAGGACGTCTCGATGTCGATGAGCTGGTTTCCCGCCAGCCAATGGCTCGCTTGGTCGACGTGGGTCTCCTCCAGCAGTGCGCCCCACACGCAGACCAGAGGCGAGGAGTAGAAGTCCGCGACGCGGTGGAGCCCGCCAGGCGCGGCGGCGGCCTCGGTCTTCTGATAGAGCCACCGAAGAAGCGCCAGACGCGCGGTGACTCGGCGTTCCTCCGAGTCCTCCCGCCGCTCGCGCATCTGCTGCGCTGCGGCTCTTCCTGCGTCGCGCAGCCGGAACGACCAGTCCGGGAAGTTGACGATGCCCTTCTGGATGTCGACCCAGCCGCGGCCGGAGAACTCCAGGATCAGGCTCTCGGCGAAGGGCCGGATGAGGTCGAAGTCGCTGGACTGGTCCAGTGACTCGGCCATCTCATCGAAACGCGGCGCGCGACTACGGTCCTTGTCAGAGAAGGTCAGCAGTAGGTCCAGAAAACGGTCCTCAGCGACATCACGGTTGTTGAGTGCGACCCCCCGGTCGCGCAGGTTGACCACCTACGGCAGCGTAGTGGCGCTGTGATCTGGTTTGAAACGGAAAGAAACGGAGTGCAGCTCTGGTACTCGCAGGGCGTCTCGGATCGTGGTGGACCCATTGGTTGCCCGGGTCACCTCGCAGAAGCAGGTGACCCGGGCTTAGGTAGCCGCCCAGAACGTCAAGCCTGTGTTTGAGCCTTTCGAGATCGCGTAGGTCAGCTCGGCGGACAGTCGTCTCCGTGCCAGCCGTCGGGCGTGAGCAGGTAGGCCACGACCATCTCGGTGGGTAGGTCGGCCAGTTCGGCCCAGCCCTCCTTTGTCAGGGCCGGTCGGGTCGCGCGGAGGAGTGGATACAGGTTTTCGTGATGGTCCGGACGACCTTCTCCAGGGTTATCTTGAAGGTCTGGATCGGCGCGGACTCGGGCGACAGGTATTCCACGGTCAGGTTCCCGAACTGCCGGGTCCGCGAGCGCACGCGCGGGTCGGGCGCTTTCCACATCAGCAGCTCGTCAAGGCTCAGCCGCAGCGCGCGGGTGATCGGGAGCAGCAACTCGAGGTTGGGGGCGCGCTTGTCGGCCTCAAGCCGGGAGAGGGTGGAGGCGGAGATGCCGGTCGTGTCCGACAGCGCCTCCGGCGTGAAGTCGCGTTTCCGGCGCGCGGCGCGCAGCCACGGCCCGACCTCACGCAGGACCGCGTGCGTGAGGTCGGGCGCCTGCCGGTCTTCCGCCATGCTCACTTCCCACCACCAACGGGGTCAGGTCCCGGCTTCGCGCCGGTAGTGCAGAAGGTGGTCTTCGCGGATACCCGGTTCCCCGGCGGGCGAGGTCACCTCGATGGCGACGGTCTCGGCCCGGATCGTCTGCCATTCCCCGTCGGCCAGGCGCAGGGCCGCGATGTTCTCCGCGGGCGTCTGCACGGTGAGGTTGATCGGGTGCTCGGTGAGTCCTTCCGGCAACTTCGGATGCCAGGAGGGGACGCTCTGGTGGGAGACCACGAGCAGATGCCCGCCGGGGGCGACCGCCCCGGCCGCGCGCCGCAGGATCTGCTCCCGCTCGCCCGGGGCGGCGACCGGCGAGTGCAGGAACTGGGCCGAGACGAGGTCGAACGACCCCTCTGGGAAGTCCGCCGCGAGGTCATGCCGCGCGAACGTGATCCGGTCGGCGAGCCCGGCTCGGGTGGCGTTCTCCCGGGCCCGCTCGATGGCGATGTCGGACACGTCGACGGCGGTCACCCGCCAGCCGTCGTGGGCGAGCCAGATCGCGTCGGCACCCTGCGCGCAGCCGAGGTCCAGCGCCGATCCGGGCGCGAGTCCCTCGACCTCGCTGATCAGATACCGGTTCGGGTCGCGCTGTACGCCTGTGCCGATGCTGTCGTGGAGCTTGTCCCAGAACTCGCGGGTGATCTGTGTCTTGTCGGTCATGGTTGGAATCCCTTTCACTTGGTCGAGGTCGTCACGTCGGCGGCCACCGATTCGAGGGTGGCGATGACTCCGACGCCACCACCCTGCGGCCCGCTCTCGTCCAGGCCGTGGACGTGCCCGTCCCGCACCGCTTCCAGGTTCGACAGCGTCTGCTTGAGTTGGTCGATGGCGGCCTGCTCGTCGCCGACGTAGTTGACGAAGATCACGTCCGGTGCCATCCTCGCCCTCGGCGGGCCAGCGCGACGATCCCGGCGAACGCGGCCAACGCCCCGGCGAATGCGGCGGCGGCGACACCGAACCGGCTCAGGCCCGCGCCGAGGACGATGGCCGCGACGGCGCCCAGGCTCGCACCGGGGGTCACGCCGATCACATAGTGGTCGCCGAGCGGGTTGCGCACGACGGCCTGGATCACGACCCCGGTGACGGCGAGCGCGGTTCCGACCAGCACCCCGGCCAGGACCCGGGGCACCCGGACGTCCCAGATGATCTGATCGTGCACCGGGTCGGTCACCGCCGGGGACCCGAACACGTGCGCGCCCATGACCTGCCCGATGGTCTCCAGCGGGATCGTGACCGAACCGATCATGACGCCGAGGATCGCGATCACGAGCACCGCGGCGGCGGCTCCCCGCCACACCCGGCCCCGGCTCCGGCGGGCGGTGCGCGGTATGGGAGCGTGAGGGCGCGCGAACGCGTCGGTGTGCACCGTCACCCCAAACTGATAACTGTTTTCAATAAGTACGAGATGACGGTACGAGGTGGTCCGGGCTGCGAGCAAATTCTCTTGCCGAAACGGCAAGAAGTCGCCGGGTCGCGCGTTCCAGTGAGTCCGCCTGCCGATATTTCCATCCGTCCAGGTCACGGTCTTTCAGGGCTTCTCTCGCAGGCAGGCTTCGATTCCTGAAGAGGCGGCAGTGAAGCGGTCCGGATTCAGTGGAGGCTCTCGTGTGGACCGAGGAACGCGTATCCCAATGGCGAGCCGAGTAATCGGCGCGTATCGAAGCCACACGCCGGACAGGGGCCAGAGTCGATGTGATCGGCTGCTATTTCTCCACCCCACGCCCCTCACCAATCATGGTGGCTCTTCGAGCTTGATCGGGGAGTGGTAAAAGGAGGTTCCTGGGTCTGGTCACTATGAGTGACGGCAGAGGCTGAAGTTCACCCCGGAACTGAGATGCCCGCGGCTCTCGTAGATCATGGCTGG
>NZ_BLAD01000165.1 GCF_009687845.1 Acrocarpospora corrugata | reverse complement strand
GAATACCGTGAGCGCGAATTGTCATCCGGGGTAACTGGGTATATGTTTGGCTGACGAATCAAACTATGCTCTGCGAAAGGATTGCCGGATGGCCAAGCACACGCAGGTGATTCTCATCGACGACCTCGATGGTGGCGAGGCCAATGAGACGGTCACCTTCGCGATTGACGGCCTGCCATATGAGATTGACCTGAGCGACAGCAACGCCAAGAAGCTTCGGGAAGCCCTGGCGCCTTTCGTCTCCAGCGCCCGCAAGGGCGAAAGCGGGTCAGCACGAGGCCGTCGTCGTGGAAGCGGTGGGACCCAGCGGGCCATGACCCGGGAGAAGAGCGCGGAGATCCGCGCCTGGGCCAAGGCGAACAACCACCCGGTGAGCGAGCGCGGCCGGATTGCCGCCTCGATCGTCGAGGCCTACGACCTGGCGCACTAAGTCGCCGCTACTTCTTGATCGTGCGGTTATGCCGGTCGCCGGTTCTCTGACGGCTGGCATGACCGCATGATCTCGTTATCGGGTAATAAACGTCGTTCGCTTGCGGCGTATCGGGAACACCTAGCCCCCGATCGGTAGTTGGATGGAGGGTGAACGCCCTGCGCTCGGGGAACGTCTTCTCTCATAGAAGCGGTCACCGGGCCAGAGCTGGCATGCGGAACGACGGGGCCGGAGCATCCGGGCGCGTCCGACCGCTCTGTGAGGAGCGACGAGATGTTCGAAAGGTTCACCGACCGTGCGCGTCGGGTTGTCGTCCTGGCCCAAGAAGAGGCCCGGATGCTCAACCACAACTACATCGGTACTGAGCACATTCTTCTTGGCTTGATCCATGAAGGTGAAGGCGTTGCCGCCAAGGCTCTGGAGAGCCTGGGCATCAGTCTTGAAGGTGTGCGCCAGCAGGTCGAGGAGATCATCGGCCAGGGCCAGTCGGCGCCGTCGGGGCACATTCCCTTCACCCCACGGGCCAAGAAGGTCCTTGAGCTGTCGCTCCGTGAAGCCCTGCAGTTGGGTCACAACTACATCGGGACCGAGCACATTCTGCTCGGCCTCATCCGCGAGGGTGAGGGTGTGGCGGCCCAGGTGCTGGTGAAACTGGGCGCGGACCTGAACCGGGTGCGGCAGCAGGTCATTCAGTTGCTGCACGGTTACCAGGGCAAGGAGCCGGCGGCGGCGGGTGGCCCCCAGGAGGCCGCGCCGTCCACTTCGCTGGTGCTTGACCAGTTTGGCCGCAACCTGACCCAGGCGGCCCGGGAGGGCAAGCTGGACCCGGTGATCGGCCGGGAGAAGGAAATCGAGCGGGTCATGCAGGTGCTGTCCCGCCGTACCAAGAACAACCCCGTGCTGGTGGGCGAGCCCGGCGTCGGCAAGACCGCCGTCGTGGAAGGCCTGTCCCAGAAGATCGTCAAGGGCGAGGTGCCTGAGACGCTCAAGGACAAGCAGCTCTACACGCTTGACCTGGGCGCGCTGGTGGCGGGTTCCCGCTACCGAGGCGACTTCGAGGAGCGCCTGAAGAAGGTGCTCAAGGAGATCCGTACCCGCGGCGACATCATCCTGTTCATCGACGAGCTGCACACGCTCGTCGGCGCGGGCGCCGCCGAGGGCGCGATCGACGCCGCCAGCATCCTCAAGCCGATGCTGGCCCGCGGCGAACTGCAGACCATCGGCGCGACCACGCTCGACGAGTACCGCAAGCACCTGGAGAAGGACGCGGCGCTGGAGCGCCGGTTCCAGCCCATCCAGGTGGCCGAGCCGTCGCTGTCGCACACCATCGAGATCCTCAAGGGCCTGCGCGACCGGTATGAGGCGCACCACCGCGTCTCCATCACCGACGGCGCCCTGGTGGCCGCGGCCCAGCTGGCCGACCGGTACATCAGCGACAGGTTCCTGCCCGACAAGGCGATCGACCTCATCGACGAGGCCGGCTCCCGGATGCGCATCCGCCGGATGACCGCACCGCCGGACCTGCGCGAGTACGACGAGAAGATCGCGAACGTCCGGCGGGACAAGGAGTCCGCGATCGACGCGCAGGACTTCGAGAAGGCCGCCGCGCTGCGCGACCAGGAGAAGCAGCTCCAGATCAAGCGGGAGCGCCGGGAGAAGGAGTGGAAGGCCGGCGACATGGACGTCGTGGCCGAGGTCACCGAGGAGCTCATCGCCGAGGTGCTCGCGACCGCCACCGGCATCCCGGTCTTCAAGCTCACCGAGGAGGAGTCCCAGCGACTGCTCCGGATGGAAGACGAGCTGCACAAGCGGATCATCGGCCAGGACGACGCCATCAAGGGCCTGTCCCGCTCGATCCGCCGCACCCGCGCCGGTCTGAAGGACCCGCGCCGCCCCGGCGGCTCGTTCATCTTCGCCGGTCCGTCCGGTGTCGGTAAGACCGAGCTCTCCAAGGCGCTGGCCGAGTTCCTGTTCGGGGACGAGGACGCGCTGATCATGCTGGACATGTCGGAGTTCATGGAGAAGCACACCGTCTCCAGGCTGTTCGGCTCCCCGCCCGGCTACGTCGGTTACGAGGAGGGCGGCCAGCTCACCGAGAAGGTGCGGCGCAAGCCGTTCTCCGTGGTCCTGTTCGACGAGATCGAGAAGGCCCACCCCGACATCTTCAACTCGCTGCTCCAGATCCTGGAGGACGGTCGCCTGACCGACGCCCAGGGCCGGGTGGTCGACTTCAAGAACACCGTCATCATCATGACGACCAACCTCGGCACCCGGGACATCTCCAAGGGCATCGGGGTCGGGTTCGCGAAGAACAACGACGTCGAGGGCAACTACGACCGGATGAAGTCGAAGGTCCAGGAAGAGCTCAAGCAGCACTTCCGCCCCGAGTTCCTCAACCGCGTCGACGACACGGTCGTCTTCCACCAGCTCACCATGGGCGAGATCATCAAGATCGTCGACCTGATGCTGGACCAGGTGGACGCCCGCCTCAAGGACCGCGACATGGGCCTGGACCTGACCCCCGCCGCCAAGAAGCTCCTGGCGGACCGGGGCTACGACCCCGTCCTGGGCGCCCGCCCGCTGCGTCGGACCATCCAGCGGGAACTCGAGGACTCACTCTCCGAGAAAATCCTGTACGGGGAACTCCGCCCCGGCCAGATCGTCAAAATCGACATCGAAGGCGAAGGCGAGGCAGCCATCTTCACCTTCGTCGGCGAAAACAAGGCGCCCGTGGTGCCCGACTCCGCCGCGTCGATCGTGGAGACGATCCAAAAGTAGCGCCAGCCCCAAATTGAACCGCTAAAGCGCCCTCCGCCAGACCTATGGCGGAGGGCGCTTGGCGCGTCACGGGGTGGAGCGGTTCAATTGTCGCGGGCGGAGGGCCGGAGTGCGGGGGCTGTATATGGAATCCGGTAAGGAAGGCTGCTAATCGCGGGTGATCGCGCGAGGTGGGTGAAGGAGTGCGCATAAAGGTGGCGGTAAGCGCACATGGTGAAGCATCGGCGGAGCTCGGTGGTGAAGCGGGATTCCCGCTATCACACGGCTAAGCGGGGTTCCCGGGCATACGGCGAAGCCGGATTCCCACGCCACCATGGCGAAGCCGGATGTCCGCCAGGCCGACATCGGGGGCGGGCGGAGGCCCGCGTGGAACAAAGGG
>NZ_BLAD01000164.1 GCF_009687845.1 Acrocarpospora corrugata | reverse complement strand
CGGCGGGCCGGAGGTCATCAGGACGCCGGCCACGGTGGTCAACGCGATCAGTACGGCAAGGGTCAAACCGATCACCTGAGCGCGCATGCCGGGCGTAACCATAGGGAAACTCTGGGTTATCAACGCACGCCGCGCAAGCGCGCCTCCCCCTTCGGCAGGGAAAGGACTGGGATCATCGCCCAGTGGACGTCATGGCTCTCGCAATCCAGCTCGCCGTCGGATTGGCCGCCGGACTGGCCATCGGCTACTCGCTCGGCCGGGGCAAGGCCGACCGCGCCTCCGAGGAGACCGCGGCCAGGCTCGCCGACGCGGAGGCCAAGGCGCGCGCCGCCGAGGAGAAGGTCGGCTACATGGAGAACCAGCTCACCGAGCGGTTCCAGGCCATCTCCGCTCGCGCGCTCGACCTGAACAACCTGCGCTTCCTCGAACTCGCCGAGAACCGGCTCAACACCAGCAGGGCCGAGGCCGCCGGGGACTTCGACCAGCGGCGGCAGGCCGTGGAGAACCTGGTCGCGCCGCTCCAGGAGACGCTGGCCCGGGTCCAGCACCAGCTGCGGGAGAGCGAGCTCGGAGCGCGCGGAGCCCGCGCCGAACTCCAGCAGCAGATGGAGTTCGTGCGGCAGAGCTCGGAGCAGCTCCAGACCCAGACCCGCTCGCTGGTACGGGCCCTGCAGCGGCCAGAAGCCCGCGGACGGTGGGGGGAACTCCAGCTGCGGCGGGTCGCGGAGATCGCCGGGATGGCCCGGTTCTGCGACTTCGACGAGCAGGTGACCGCGCACACCGCCGACGGGATCGTCCGGCCCGACATGATCGTCCGGCTGAGCGGCGGCAAGAACATCGTGGTCGACTCCAAGGTGTCGCTGGCGGCGTACCTGGAGGCGGCCGAGGCGCAGGACCCCGAACTGGCCGGAACCCGGCTGGACGCGCACGCCCGGCACGTCCGCGAGCACGTGGACCGGCTCGCCGCCAAGACCTACTGGCAGTCGTTCAGCCCCGCGCCCGAGTTCATGGTCCTGTTCATCCCCGGCGAGGCGTTCCTCGCCCCCGCCCTGGAGCGCGACCCCGAACTGCTCGAGTACGCGATGATCAGGCGGGTCCACATCGCCACCCCCACCACCCTGATCACCATGCTCCGCACCGCCCAGTACGCCTGGCAGCAGGCCGCGCTCAGCGAGAACGCCCGCGCCGTGTTCGACATCGGCAAAGAGCTGTACGACCGGCTCGGCGGGCTCGGCCGGAACGTGGACGCGCTCGGCAAGTCGCTGTCGAAGGCGGTCGCCGCGTACAACCGGACGGCCGGGTCACTGGAGAGCCGGGTGCTGGTGAGCGCGCGGCGGCTCAGTGAGCTGGGGCTGGTGGACACCCCGCTGACCAGTCCCGAGCCGGTCGAGGAGCTGCCGCGGCTGCTCTCCATGCCGGAACTGGTGGACGAAGAGCAGGTAAGCGCGCCTCCTGTATCGCTCTAGAACGGTAAGTTGGGGGGTCGAGGAAAGGGGGTTTCCGGCAATGAAGTTGACCGCGCGCGGCGCCGTCACGCTGCTGTTCGTGATCACTCTTCTCGGCCAGCTCATCGCCCCCGGCCCCATCTTCATCCTGGCCTGCGCCGCCGCCGTGACCCTGGTCAACCCCCGCGACCTACTCCCCCTGGTGGTCACCCCGCCCCTGGTCTTCTTCCTGACCGCCCTCTTCATCGAGACAGTCCACGCGCTGCGCACCCCCAGCTTCCTCCAGTCCCTCGCCCTGGGCCTGTTCACCACCCTCTCGGCCGCCGCCCCCTGGCTCCTGGCCGGCTCGGCCCTCACCCTCGGCATCGCCTGGTACCGCGGCCTCCCCACCAACCTCCGCGACCTCCGCCAAGACCACCGCCACCGAGTCCCCAAACCCCGCCAAAGCCGCGAAACCACCCCCACCTACGCCGCCGAACCCGAGGGCTACTTCGAACCCCGCGTCTACGGCTCCACCAAAGAAGACTGACCCACCCCGAACGCGACCAGCCCCACCTCGGCCACCCGCCCTCCTGCACCAGCGATACGGCCACTGACTCCCACTGCGGACAACCGCCGAACGGCAACCTGACCCTCATCCAGGAGACGTCGCCCCAAGGCCAGAGCACGCTCTACGGGCAACCGCCGGACGGCAGACCGCCCTCATCCCTGGCTGCCGCTCTCCTGCGCCAGCCATACGGCCACTGGCCCGTTCTGCGGTCTACCGCCGGACGGCAAGCTGGCTCTCACTCAGGACATCGACCCCAGGGCCAGAGGTGTGGCACAAGCCCGCTGTGCGGGCAACCTCCGGACGGCAAGCTGGCCTTCATCCAAGGATCCCCGGGGTCGGGTGATGCGGCCGCAGGTCCGCCTTGGCGCCGGTACGGCGGGACGTCGGTGTCGGCGTAAGCGGCGCCGGATAACGGCGAGAGGGCGATGGCTTGTGGCTGTTAGACGCGGAGGTTTTTGCGGAGTTCGTGAGGGAGGGCGAAGCGCATGTGTTCCTCGACGGATTCGACTTCTTCGACGTCGGTGAAGCCGTGGGCGGCGAGTTTGGTGAGGACGCCTTCGACCAGGATCTCGGGGACCGAGGCGCCGCTGGTGAGGCCGATCGTGGTGACGCCGTCCAGCCAGGAGTCGTCGATGAAGGAGGCGTCGTCGACGAGGTAGGAGGCGGTGGCGCCGTAGTCGAGGGCGACTTCGACCAGGCGCTTGGAGTTGGAGGAGTTCTCGGAGCCGACCACGAGCACCAGCTGGGACTGGGCGGCGATCTCCTTGACCGCGGTCTGGCGGTTGGAGGTGGCGTAGCAGATGTCGTCGCTGGGCGGGTCGATGAGGCCGGGGAAACGCTGCTTGAGCCTGGTCACGGTCTCGGTCGTCTCGTCCACCGAGAGCGTGGTCTGGGAGAGCCAGACGACCTTCTCCGGATCACGGACGGATACCTTGCCGACACCGTCCAGGCCGTCGACGAGCTGCACATGGTCAGGCGCTTCCCCAGCCGTTCCTTCGACCTCTTCGTGACCCTCGTGACCGATCAGCAGGATGTCGTAGTCCTGGGCGGCGAACCGCTTGGCCTCGTTGTGCACTTTGGTGACCAGCGGACAGGTCGCGTCGATCGTCTTCAGACTCCGGCGAGCCGCCTCAGCGTGAACGGCCGGAGCCACGCCATGCGCAGAAAAGACCACGATGGCCCCTTCCGGGACCTCCTCGGTCTCGTCCACGAAGATCGCGCCACGCCCTTCCAGAGCCCGGACCACATGCGTGTTGTGCACAATCTGCTTGCGGACGTAAATAGGCGCTCCATACTGCGCGAGAGCCTTCTCCACCGCCTCAACGGCACGATCCACCCCCGCGCAATATCCGCGCGGCTTCGCCACCAGCACACGTCGACGGTCCGGAATGCTCGCGGGGGTCTGTGACGTCATGGTCTCATGCTACGTGGAGCGTCAGCCGCATCCTGACCTCACGTCGACTTGCCCCATATGACACTTTCCAGGAGCCAACGATGTCTCTCCTCCGCGTTCTGACCAAACCTCTCCGCCACGCGTACGACCATCGCGGCGAACTCCTGGCAAAAGCCAAAGATCTCCCCATGGTGGTCGTGCAAACCGCCCTCAGCGGCGTCGGCCAAGCCCTCCTCATCGGCGACCGCGTCCGCACCACCCTCAAACGCCTCACCACCACCGACGAGAACACCACCAAAACCCCCGACCCCGAACAAACCCCGCCGCGAGCCCGTCATCTTCGCCCCCCGCCCCACCAAGCCC
>NZ_BLAD01000163.1:0-2483 GCF_009687845.1 Acrocarpospora corrugata | reverse complement strand
TCTTCCGTCATACCGGTTTCACTGTCTCGCGTGTCGGGGTGGGTGAGGTGTCTTGGTGGCGGGTTGGGTTGGTTGGCTGTTTGTTGTTTGTGAATTGCATAGTGGACGCGAGCATCTTTGTGGCCAAGTTTTTTAGGGCACACGGTGGATGCCTTGGCATCAGGAGCCGATGAAGGACGTGGGAGGCTGCGTTAAGCCTCGGGGAGTCGCCAACCAGACGTTGATCCGGGGATGTCCGAATGGGGAAACCCAGCACCAGTCATGTGGTGTTGCCTCCGCCTGAATGTATAGGGCGGTTGGTGGTAACGCGGGGAAGTGAAACATCTCAGTACCCGTAGGAAGAGAAAACAAAAGTGATTCCGTGAGTAGTGGTGAGCGAAAGCGGATGAGGCTAAACCGTATGTGTGTGATAGCCGGCAGGCGTTGCGCATGCGGGGTCGTGGGACCTTCTTGAAGTCTCTGCCGAGGCTTCGGCAAGTAAAAAACCTTCGAGGTAGTCGAAAGCTCTGGGAAGGGCTGCCGTAGACCGTGAGAGCCGGGTAGGCGAAATTTCGTGGGCTTGTTGAGGGGATCCCAAGTAGCACGGGGCTCGAGGAATCCTGTGTGAATCTGCCAGGACCACCTGGTAAGCCTAAATACTCCCTGATGACCGATAGTGAACAAGTACCGTGAGGGAAAGGTGAAAAGCGCCCCGGTGAGGGGTCGTGAAATAGTACCTGAAACCGTGTGCCTACAAGCCGTAGGAGCGTAGACGAGAGCTTGCTTTCGTCTGTGATGTGACTGCGTGCCTTTTGAAGAATGAGCCTGCGAGTTATGGTGTGTGGCGAGGTTAACCCGTGTGGGGGAGCCGTAGCGAAAGCGAGTCTGAATAGGGCGTTTGAGTCGCATGCTGTGGACCCGAAGCGGGGTGATCTACGCATGGGCAGGTTGAAGCGCGGGTAAGACCGCGTGGAGGACCGAACCCACCAGGGTTGAAAACCTGGGGGATGACCTGTGTGTAGGGGTGAAAGGCCAATCAAACTCCGTGATAGCTGGTTCTCCCCGAAATGCATTTAGGTGCAGCGTTGCGTGTTTCTTGCCGGAGGTAGGGCTCTGGATGGCAGATGGGCCCGACAAGGTTACTGACGTCAGCCAAACTTCGAATGCCGGTAAGTGAGAGCGTGGCAGTGAGACTGCGGGCGATAAGGTTCGTAGTCGAGAGGGAAACAGCCCAGATCACCGACTAAGGCCCCTAAGCGTGTGCTAAGTGGGAAAGGATGTGGAGTCGCAGAGACAACCAGGAGGTTGGCTTAGAAGCAGCCACCCTTGAAAGAGTGCGTAATAGCTCACTGGTCAAGTGATTCCGCGCCGATAATGTAGCGGGGCTCAAGTACACCGCCGAAGTCGTGGCATTGACGTGGACGAAGGTTTGCGTTGATGGGTAGGGGAGCGTCGTGTCGCCGGTGAAGCGGCGGAGTGATCCAGCTGTGGAGGCGGCACGAGTGAGAATGCAGGCATGAGTAGCGATTCAGAAGTGAGAAACTTCTGCGCCGGATGACCAAGGGTTCCTGGGCTAGGCTAATCCGCCCAGGGTAAGTCGGGACCTAAGGCGAGGCCGACAGGCGTAGTCGATGGATAACGGGTTGATATTCCCGTACCCGCTGTGATGCGCCCATATCGAATCCAGTGATACTAAGAGTCCTAGCGATATTGCGGCCTTCGGGCCTCGGTGGAGTGAACGCTCGGCCTGATCTGGTAGTAGGTAAGCGATGGGGTGACGCAGGAAGGTAGCCCATCCCGGGCGATGGTTGTTCCCGGGGTAAGCATGTAGGGCGAGAGATAGGCAAATCCGTCTCTCATGTAGCCTGAGGTGTGATGCCGAGCCGATTGTGGCGAAGTGGGTGATCCTATGCTGCCGAGAAAAGCCTCTAGTGAGTGTTGCGGCGGCCCGTACCCCAAACCGACTCAGGTGGTCAGGTAGAGAATACTGAGGCGTTCGGGTGAACTGTGGTTAAGGAACTCGGCAAATTGCCCCCGTAACTTCGGGAGAAGGGGGGCCTCTGCTGGTGATGGCACGTGCTGCCTGTAGCTGGTGGGGGTCGCAGAGGCCAGGGGGAAGCGACTGTTTACTAAAAACACAGGTCCGTGCTAAGTCGTAAGACGATGTATACGGACTGACGCCTGCCCGGTGCCGGAACGTTAAGGGGACCGGTTAGTCGCCGTGAGGTGGCGAAGCTGAGAACTTAAGCGCCGGTAAACGGCGGTGGTAACTATAACCATCCTAAGGTAGCGAAATTCCTTGTCGGGTAAGTTCCGACCTGCACGAATGGCGTAACGACTTCCCCGCTGTCTCAACCGCAGACCCGGTGAAATTGCACTACGAGTAAAGATGCTCGTTACGCGCAGCAGGACGGAAAGACCCCGGGACCTTCACTACAGCTTGACATTGGTGTTTGGGACGGCTTGTGTAGGATAGGTGGGAGACTGGGAAGCTGTCACGCTAG
>NZ_BLAD01000162.1 GCF_009687845.1 Acrocarpospora corrugata | reverse complement strand
GAGCGGGAACTGGTGCTGACCAGAACCCCCTTCCCTCCCGGTCCGGAATGTGGGTCCTCGTAACGCGTGAGGGGATCGGGGCTGATATTGGCGGTATGCGTCCTGCCCCAATCGAGAAAGGGCAGCACATGACCCACGCCATCACCCACCCCGACCTGTCCAGACTGCGAGGAGGCGCGCTGGCCTGGGCGGTCCTCGACTTCATCAAGACCCTGCCCGGCCCTGACGCGGCTAAAGGCCCGATCTCCCACGCGCCGGAGAGCTGGCGCTCCCAGAGGGGGATGTGCTTCGCCGGGTGGACCGCCGAACTGACCGGTGGCATCTGGTACACCAAATCCACCGACTGGCTCAACGACTACCTGATCGCACGCAAGGACGATCCGCCACTCTCCACGCACCTGGCCCAGCAGTTCGATGATTTGACCAGCGACAGCCTGCCCCGCGTCCGAGACCTCTGGCGCTTTTGGATCTTGGTTACACGCGAAGTTCGCGGGGGTTCTGACCTCATCCATTCTGATCGGGTGGAAGCCGTTGGTGTGATCGAGTTCGACGAGGGCGCCGATGCGAAGCAGCCCAAGCGCATCATCCACGCGTCAAAACGTGCGGCCCACCTACTCGATCTCGGCACGGACGACCCCCTGCACCATCCGTTGTTCGGCTCCTTCAACACGATCGAAAACCTGGAATACCAGCTCTACGGCCTGTACCGCTCCCGGTCCGACCACAGTCCCGCCTGACCCGACACTCCTCCCCACACCAGTGAGCCGAGGCCGATCACGCGCTGACGCCTGCCCCATGCCGGAGGCGTGCGTCTCATCGGCGTGGCCAGAAAGGGTCCCGGCCGATGAAACCCAGAAGCCTGGTCTGGACGTCCGCGCCGTCGGGCACCTCGAGGCGGGCGCCGTACTGGCCGGAGGAGCGGAGGACGTCCTCCATCTGCTCCATGCCGCCGAGCAGCTGGGCGCAGAAGTCGGGGTCGAGGCGGTCGTCCTGGCCGGTGGCCCGGGAGAGGTCCCAGGTGTGCATGAACACGTCGGCGGTATAGACCTGGTCGATCGCGGTCGCCAGAGGCAGGGTGCCCATGTGCGGGTTGGTGAGTTCGCGGTGGATCGTCTCGGGGTCGTCCAGCAGGGCCTGGACGGCGTCGCAGTGGATCTGCCAGGAGGCGACCGGGTTCTCGTCGACCGACGGGCCTCGGGGGAGGTCGACGCCGGCGCTGGAGGCGAGGAAGCCGTGGCTCCAGTCGGTCAGGTGGCGGACGACGTCGCGGGCGGTCCAGTCGGCGACGGGGGAGGGGACGTCCCAGGAGGGGGTGCCGGCGACCCGCTCAGTGAACAGGCCGGCGATCTGGCGGTGCCGCTCGGCCGGGCGGTCAGACAGTGCCATCGGCGATCATCCTGTCCAACTTGGCGTAGCCCTGGTCGACGCCGACCTCCATGCCGCTGCGCAACCAGGCGTCGCGGCCCTTGAAGCTGTCGACCAGGGACTGCGCGCGCAGCCGGGTGCGGCCGTCGCCCAGGTCCTCGAACCACAGTGTTTCCAGCGCGACGCCGTCGGGGTGGCCCTCGAACGTGAAGGTCTGCACGATCCGGTCCGGCCGTACCTCGTGGAAGCAGCCGTGGAAGGCGTACTCCTCGCCGTCGCGCTCCGTGACGTAGCGCCAGCTGCCGCCGGTGGTCGCGTCCCAGCGCTCGATCCGGGTGTTCATGGCGTCCGGGCCCGCCCAGCGGGCGAACACCGCGGGGTCGGTGTGCGCGCGGAACAGCTGCTCGGGCGTAGCCGCGAAGTCACGCGTCATCCAGATGACCGGCAGTTTCGGGTCGGCCTCGATGCTCGTCTCCGTGGTCTTGCCCATGGTTTGGTCCATGCTCGTCTCCCTTCATCTCCGCCAGGACGGCGTCCAGGCGGCGGTGGCGCTGCTCGATGCGGACCCGGTGGCGCTCGATCCAGATGTCCAGTAGGTCGAAGGCCTGAGCCTCCAGGTGCACCCGACGGGGCTGCGGGCCCGGGGGCCGGCTGACGAGCCCGGCCTCCTCAAGGACCCGTAGGTGCTTGTAAACGGCCTGCAGCGACATCCGGTACGGCTCGGCCAGCTGGCTCACGGTCGCGTCGCCTTCCGCGAGCCGGGCCACCATGTCGCGCCGGGTCGGATCCGCGAGGGCGGCCAGAACCCGGGACAACGGGTCCGCGGTCATCCGCCTCCCTCTTTCAACTTACTGGTTGAAAGAATCGTATGCCGCAATCATCTTCTCCGTCAACCCTCAGGTTGAAAGCGCTGGTCGTGCGCACCAGGCTCTCTCTTTCAGGCGCCGGCGCCGCCGTCCACCGGCACGATCGCGCCGGTCACCATCGAGGCCCGGTCGCTGAGCAGCCACGCGGCCACTTCGGCGACCTCGCGAGGCTCGGCCATCCGTCCGAGCGGGATGCTCTTCTCGATGCGCTCGACGACGCCAGGAGACGCCGCCTCCCACTTGTCGATCATCTCCGTCGCGGTGCCGCCGGGGGTGATGCCGTTCACGCGGATCCGCTGCCGCCCCCAGGTCACGGCAGCGGTCTCGGTGATGCTGTTGAGCGCGCGCTTCATCGCGGAGTACGCGGGCAGCTCCGGGTTCGCGCGGCGGCTGCCGATGCTCGAGGTGTTGACGATCGCCCCACCGCCGTTCCGGCGCATGAGCGCGGCCTCGGCCGTCATCGCGGTCCAGTGCGAGCGGAAGTTCACCGCGAACTGCTCCTCGACGTCCTCCTCGCTCGTCGTGTCCAGCGGGCCGGGCTGCTGGATCGCCGCGCCGTTGTTGAACGCGCCGTCGAGCCGTCCGTGCAGCTCCTCGACGCGGTCGACCGCCGCCCGGATGCTCGTACGGTCGGCGAGATCAACTGTTATGGCATCCGCGACGCCGCCGCCGGCCCGGATCTCGGTGACGATCCGCTGGAGGGCGTCGGTGCTGCGGGCGGCGAGCACGACGGCTGCGCCCTCGGAGGCGAAGAGCCGGGCCGCGGCCGCCCCGATGCCGCGGCTGGCGCCGGTGATGAACACGACCTTGCCGGTGAGCAGGCCGATGGGGGTGGTGTCGATGTTTGTCATGCCGACAGCGTCGGGCCGGCCCGGGATCCGGATGCAGGCACAGGCGGTACCAGGATCGGTCGCCGCGCAGCGTGCAGACTGGGGGTATGGACAAGCAGGAGCTTGGGGCGTTCCTCCGTAGCCGTCGCGAGCGGCTCCGGCCGCAGGACGTCGGCCTCCCCTCGGGCCCGCGGCGCCGGACGCCGGGTCTTCGCCGTGAGGAGGTGGCGGTCCTCGCGTACGTCTCCACGGAGTACTACGTCCGGCTCGAGCAGGGCCGGGCGCCGCGACCGTCGGGCGAGGTCCTGGCCGGGATCGCCGGCGCGCTGCGGCTCACCGACGCCGAGTCCGATCACCTGCACGTCCTGGCGGGCACCGCGCCGAGCCGTACCGGACTGCATCGGCGCGACGTCCGCCCGAGCATCCTCGCGCTGCTGGAGCGGCTGCCGCAGACGGCTGCCTTCGTGACGTCGGCGGCGTTCGAGGTGCTCGCGTGGAACGGGCTCGCGGCCGCGCTCATGGAGGACTTCGCCGAGCTCGCCCGGAGGACCGCAATCTCGCGCGCCGGGCCTTCCTCGGGCCGGCGCGCGCCGGTGCGATGCTGTACGGGGTCTCCGACGCCGCGGAGTTCCGGCACCACGTCGTCACGACGCTCCGATCCGCTCTCGGCCGGTACCCGTCCGACCCCGCGGTGACCGGACTCGTCGACGAGCTCCGCGACGCCAGCCCCGAGTTCGCCCGGCTCTGGGAGCGGCACGACGTGCAGACCGCGCCGATGCTCACGAAGACTTTCCGGCACCCGGTCGTCGGGGAGATCACCGTCGACTGCGACTCGCTCACGCTCACGGACCGCGACCAGCACCTCGTGCTCTACAGCGCACCGCCGGGATCCCCTAGCGCCCAGGCTCTGGCCCTGCTGAACGTACTTGGCGCCGAGTACGCGAATGCGAG
>NZ_BLAD01000161.1 GCF_009687845.1 Acrocarpospora corrugata | reverse complement strand
CTTCTCAGCTCTCCGTAGTCGACCGGTTCGCTGGCGGGGGGAGCAGGATCCTGTTCGGCCACCTCGATGATCCGGCTGGCGAGCGCGTCGACGGCTCTTCGGTAATGTGTGCGCATCGACGCGGTCTTCATGAGCCCGTAGAAACCCTCCTGACGGTACCGAGGCCCGAAATCCTCAGCGGTGAACTGTATTTCCTGAGCGGCCCACGGGAGGCGTTCCGGGTCAGGGAGCGGTGCCCACAGGGCGGGAACGATGGCGCTCGGCGCGACGTGCCGGCGGTCGTGGGTAGCCGTTGCGCGAAAGCCGTCCATTCCCTAGTTCTGCGACTGGCTCTGCTCCGCGCCCGTGCGGTATCCGGCTTCCCCGTCTGGGTATCCCCCGCTGCCGGGCGGCCGATGTCTGCCGTCAAGGTGTCGGTGCCGTCCGGAAGACCGAGGCGAGCGGCCAGGTCGGCGGGCACCGGAGCGAGCTCTTCCCCGGCGACCGCGGCGGCCTCATCGCCCGCGTCGATGATTCCGGCGAAGGTCTGCCCTTGCGTCCCCGCCGTGTCCGCGAGGTAGCCGGACACGGCCGCACGCACAGCGGCCTCCTCCGAACGCCGTAGCTCGTTGCGCAGGCTCTCACGGAGGCCGGGAAGGAACTCGTAGGAGTCCGGCCCCGTCCTGACCAGCAGCCCGCCCAGCAGCACCTCGGCCAGGGCCGAGGTCCTCGACGCCGGTACCGCGGCGTGCCGTACCAGCCGCATGATCGGCAGCGTGAGCGGCACGGCCGACAGGCACACGGCGAGCTGGTACGCCTCCGGAGAGGCGCTGGCCCGGAAGCGGCCCAGTTCATCGATCCCCGCCGGCGCCGCCGGCGCCTGCCCTGCTGACGGACCGCGATCGATCGTGATCGCCAGGGGCACTCCGGCGGCGGTCCCCGCCAGCAGCCGGGCCCAGGCGCCGAGGGCGGTGGGTTCGACGCCGAGCACGGGGATGGGAATGCCCGGTGCCCGGTGCGGCCGGCGGCGGGTAAAGGTGGTGCGCAGCCGCCTATTGGGCAGGCCGGCCGTGCTGGCATGCAGCCGGGCGCCGAGCACCGGCAGCCCGGTGCGCGCCCACATCTGCTCAGGGAGCGTCTGCAGGACCGCGGTCGGGCATCGGTGCGCCCAGTCGGTAAGCGTCTCAAGGGCGGTGCCCTCGTGCCAGGCCTGCGCGCCACCGTCGGTGAGCACCAGAAACAGCCGCCGCCCGGACCCGTCCACGAGTTCCCTCGGATCACGCGCCGGCCCGGACGGCACAGCCGAGATGGTGCCCTTTCCCGGGTCCAGGTGCCAGGTGCGCACGTCCCGGACGGCGCCGGTCCCGCTGAGCAGGGTGTGCAGCTCGGCCGCCGCCACCCGCCACAGGGCCATCGAGGGTGAGGTGTCGACGATCAGCGCCACCTCGAACCACCGTTCGGGGGCGGGGCGCTGGACGGGCAGCCAGAGTCCGGTGCTGGCGATGAAGGTTACGGTGGCGTTCTCGTCGAAGGTCAGGTGCCGGTGGGAAGGGATCCGGCGGCGTAGCGGGCGGAGCGCGTACTGCAGGTCCCGGCCGCCGGTCAGTCCGGGTGCCTCCGGGAGCCGGACGGGATGCCCGGTCATCCCGGATCCGGCCGGCGAGGAACCCGGCACGCCGAGCGACCTCCCCGGCGCCCGCGCGGCCGAGAACTCGTTTCCGTCAGCTTCCCCGTCGAGGTCCTGGTCCGGCGGCCGGACCTGTGCCTCCGCGTCGGTCCCGGGGGCGGGGACAGGGGCGTACCGCGCGAGCCAAATGGCCTCGGCCAGTTCGCGGGCCGTCGGCCGTGAGGTTCGCGCGGTGCAGTGCACCGATCACCGAGATGACTGACATGGGGGTCAGTACGTCGCGCTCAGGTGTTTGAGCACCAGTTCGGCGAGCTCCCGCCGATCCGCGACGCCGGTCTGGTCCGGATGCATGGTCAGGAAGATGGCGTTGAGCAGCTGGTCGGTGGCGAGTTCGCCGGTGCTTCGCCGCTGCAGGAACTGCTGGAGGATGTCGGCGCTGGCGGCCAGCGCCTCCTCGCCCAGGTGGGCGCTGACGATGGCTTCCAGACGGCGGCTGTCCGGCTCGACGATGTCGAGCCGGAGGCATCGGCGCAGGAACGCGGGCGGGAACTCCCGCTCCCCGTTGCTGGTCATCACCACGATGGGGAAGGCGTGGCAGCGCACCGTACCGCGCCTGATGGGCGCCGGAGCGGCGGCGCGTTCCAGGCCGACCTGCACGCTTTCGTGGCTGTCGGCGATGCGCACGAGCTCGGGGATGAGGTATTCCCCTTCCTCCAGCACGTTGAGCAGGTCGTTGGGCAGGTCGACATCGCTTTTGTCGACCTCGTCGATGAGCAGCACCTGGGGCCGTTCGGTCGGCAGTAGGGCGGTGCCCAACGGTCCGAGCTGCACGTACTTGCCTATGTCGGCGACCGGTCGCTGCTGGTGCTTGGCGAGGTTGGCGTCCTGGAGCCGGGCGATGGCGTCGTATCGGTACAGCCCGTCCTGCAATGTCGTGCGGCTGGTGATCGGCCAGCGCAGCACGGGACCGAGCCCCAGCTCGTGCGCGATCGTGTAGGCCAGAGTCGACTTGCCGGTGCCGGGCCGGCCGGTGAGCAGCAGCGGACGGCGCAGCCAGGATCGCGATGTTGACGAGTTCGGCCTCGCGGGCGTCCGAGCGGTAGGTGAGCGCCCGCTCCAGGTCGGTGGGCCGGCCGTCCGCTTCCTGGTCGAAGACCGGGGTTATCAGCGGGCCGCCACCGAACTGTCGCCAAGGCGGCGCCGGAGGGATCCCCCAGTCGTGCGGAATCCCGTCACCTCTGAAGATCGTCATTCCCTAGGGCCCTCTCGAATCGTCGTAGCGGG
Organism: Acrocarpospora corrugata; assembly: GCF_009687845.1. Lineage (GTDB taxonomy): Bacteria > Actinomycetota > Actinomycetes > Streptosporangiales > Streptosporangiaceae > Acrocarpospora > Acrocarpospora corrugata. The sequence goes on along the minus strand of NZ_BLAD01000161.1, from coordinate 1,347 downwards.
GCTCCACCACAGGCGCCAGGAGCTGGGCGGACTGCTCGGGGTCGTCCCAGAGCAGGACGGTGCCGCGGCAGTCAAGGTCGGCGGGGACGCGATGCTGCGCGACCGCCCGGTTGCGCAGGAGCCGGATCGTCTCGGGCAGATCATGGATGGGCGTCTGTTGGAGCTTGTCGGCGAACGCGGTCCGGAACCGCCGCCCGGAGCACGTCTCCTCCCGGACGTCGCCGGCGTCGTGTTCGGGGCAGGTGTCCCGCCGCCAGATCGCGATCGGGCCGCCCGAGTCCAGCGCCACCCGCAGCATGTCGCCGTACGAGCCGGACGAAGTCGGCCGGCGGGTCAGCGCGATGACGGTGACTTCGGGATGCCCCTCCAACTCGGCGGAGAACTCCTCGGCTGACAGATCCTCGGTGCAGATGATCCCACTTCGCCCTGCTCCCCATGGCTGATGAGGAGATTCGGGCCATCGAGCAACTGTCCGACGACCTCGCCGGACGAGTCGTCATCGCCCTGGCCGCCGAGAACGCTCGCACTGGTGCCATCCGAGAGCTGACGCTCGACGACCTTGACCTGGTTAACCGGCGGATCACGCTGGCCGGTCGTCGCCAGCGACTCCGCGACCTCAGCTATCGAGTACTACGCCGTTGGCTCCGCGACCGCCGCGCAACCTGGCCGCGCACCAGCAACCCACACGTCCTCACCAGCGACAAGACCGCCCACGACACAAGTCCGATCAGCCAATTCGTGACGCTGCGGATGAACCACCTCAGCTGGGCGGCTCCGGCCGACGGCACCTCGATCGACCGGTACCACATCTACCGCTACTCGGATCCGCGGCACCTCGTGTCGGTGGCGACGGCTCAGCTCACTCGACTTCCCCACCCGTGCCGTCTCCTCCGCGACGACAGTCCAGTTCGTCAGCCCCTCTGCGACCGACCACTCCCCGGGCGATCTCCAGTTCCTCGGGCAGACGTTCACGCTCAACGCAGATGACAGCGCGGGCGAGCCGGTGCATCAGTTCAGTGCGGACTACACGATGACGCTGCACTTCGACCCGCCACAGCTGCCGTCGGGCGAGGACCCGAGCACGATCAACCGCTACTATTACGCGAAGGGCGCCTGGCAGTCGGTGCTGCCGTGCAGCGGCTGCTCGCTCAATCTCACCAACGACACGATCACCGTCAAGCTCGGCCGCTGGCTAGATGAATGAGTCCAAGGGGTCTGGTCACGCTTAGTGATCGTAGGCGGTCAGTGATCGTTTGATCGGCTGGCCAGTCTTGTCGTTGTGCCAGATCACAGTGGTCAACGCGAGGATCTTGGACAGGACCCGGATGATGACCCCAGCCGGCGTGC
>NZ_BLAD01000160.1 GCF_009687845.1 Acrocarpospora corrugata | reverse complement strand
ATTCCATTTGGTCACCCCGGGCTGACCGCTGTCACGGCTGGATCGAACGTGGCCGTGAGTGGCGGCTCCGTAGGGCGGCGAGGTGAGAACCAGGGCGACCCGACCGGCCAACTCCGGCAGCAGCGCGCCGATGGAGCGGGAGTCGGCGGTGATGACCCGTCCGGTGCCCGGTGCGCCCTGGCGGCGGGCGTGGGCCAGGTTGGCGAGCGCGAGGTCGGCCCACCGCTGCTCGAACTCGATGCCCACCGCGTGCCGTTCAAGGTGGACGGCTTCGACCAGGGTGGTGCCGATTCCGCACATCGGATCGACCACGAGTTCGCCCGGCGCGCTGTAGGTGTCGATCACCTTGGCGGCGATAGCGGGCAGCATCTTGGCGGGATGCCTCATCGATGCCGCGACATAGCGGTCCTTGCGCTGGTGACGGGACTGCTGCTGGCCCGTCGCCCAGACCGACGCCGTTGGCTTCATCGAGATTCCTCCTTGTCCCGCTGGCCGAGTGCGTCCTCGGCAGGGGAATCAGGCGGGCCGGCCGAAGTGGGTTTGACGAAGATGAGCAGGTCGGAGTGAACGCGGGTGCTGGCGGGAAGCCCGGCGCATACTGAGCGGAGTCCCTCGGCGGGCCGGGGGCTCGACGGCGGAGGTTTGATCATTTCCCCTCGTGCGAGGAAACCCAGGGCGATGATGTGCTGCAGATAGGTCAGCCCCGCCTGCTGTGCGCGGGCGATGATCTGCGGATTCGGATCGGCAGCTCGGCCTTCGATCTGGTGCAGGCCGGTCACCACGACCAGGCGCCCACCCGGCTTCAGCAACTCGGCCATCACGGCCACCTCATCGCCTCTCCAACCGGTGGCGGCCTCCTCGGCGGAGCCGGACGAGCGGCTGAGGCGGTTCGAGGGTGGGCATGTGTGCTTGAGCACGACGAGGGCGGCGGTACCCCGGTGCTCCTGCAAGGTCAGATGGATCGCGCCCAGTTTCGCCACGCGGAGATCGGCGCCTCGCAGGTGGTGGGCGGGATGCATGCGCTTCAGGGCATGCCAGGCCGCAACCGCCAACTGGGCGTCGGGGAACGTGGCGGTGACGCGTCACCCCATGGAGATCGCGTTCGAGATGAGGTGGTGATCGGCGGCGTTGATGTCGATTACGGTCTCGCCCAGCCGGGTGCAGGCCGACACCAGATGCTTGGTAAGCGGACCGCTCACCGGAACGCAGCAGCCGTTGTCGCACGCGGGTGCGGATTCGCCATCGTCAGCCGCCAGCCACACGCTCAACGGCAGGTGCCGCCGAGCCGCCTCCTCGGCCGCGCGGACCGTGGCCGGGGGTGTTCCGCAGGAAGGATCGTCACCACAGAAGCGGGCCAAGGTGGGCTGGTGGACGAACGGGTCGGGTTGGATGGGGTGTTGGGTCATGGTGATGTGGCCCGATCACCGGGTCACCTGGTCCCTGTCACCTCTGCAAATACCTGCCGCCAGGCAGGAGGAGGGACAAGCCGTCAAGCAAAGCTTCGGCCATGCCCAGCCGTCCCGCGCCGGACCTCCCCAGCCCGGTCCTTAACGTTTCCGCAGCTCACAACGCTTCTCGTACACGTCTCGCACGACCCATCCGCAGAGTCGAGCTTCGGGTGGGCGGGCCGCGCCGCGCTCGTTCGCCGGCTCACCCGTCGTCAGAGAGCGTCGTCTCGATCGCCATCGCCAACTGCTGAACGAGTGTGCCCGTGCGCCTGCGCCAACCACTTGTTGGACGTCACTCCCGACGAACACGGGACGCCATTCCCTATGAACATGCGACACCGGCTATTACCGGGCCGAAATCCGCCCGCCACGTTCACGATGACGCGGTGCCGCTCATCATGACGGCTCCGTCCGTCGTGTATCGGTCCGCACGGCGCCCGGAGTGGCGCTCCGTGCGGGGCTGGAGTCGACCTCTCATGCCGAGATGAGTCCGCGATCTGCGACTCGGCTTCCTCTTCGGTGTCGGCTCAACGCTCTGACCAGTAGTTGACTATGCCGCTCTGTTGAAGATTTGCTTTTGGACTCCAAGATAGCGACGCAAGTCAATAATTGTCTGGGAAGGACTGTTGTCCTCAGAATGAGATGTTGACTCTTGAAGCTCGCTCAATTCAATCTGATTCGATTCGGCAAGTTTCCTCGTGTAATCAGCCACATGATTGACCAGCGTATCCAGCTGATCAGCCGAAAAACCAACGATTATTCTGCCGCCGTCAGATTCCTCCTTGAGGGCATCCAAATCCGAGATTAGACGATCGAGGACATCTGCATCGAGGCATCCGTTGCGGACCGCTTCCAAGTAAGCACCCAACGAGGCATTGAACTTCTCGACACAATTTGGCATCTCAGGCTCGGTACCCTGCTTCCTCTTCCCCGCCCAAAAGCCTACGCATCCCGCGGTTGCCACTACTGCTACTACACCCAGTCCGATAGCGATGGACTTGGGGTTCGTCAATGCCTTCGCGATACCCCTCAGGGCGCCTTCCTGTGTGTCCACCGGACGTGGCACTTCTGGCAAATGTGTGAAAATGCGTCCCGCGAGGTCGCGAACTACACTTCCGATTCTCACAAGCTCACCGGTCAACAAACGTGCTTCAATATCGTCTGGTATAAACAACGTGGGTTGAACGAAAGCCATAATTTCCCCTGTGTCACGGATTACGGATGCTCCGATTGGCTGGATTGTAGTGCTGTCTGGCGTCGGACGGTAGCTTCGAGGCGATCGTCAGGCCGTACTTGAAGCCTTCGCGCCAATGGGGTCAGTGGCGAAGGCATGTCGAGCCCGTGAGCATGGTCGCACTGGACATCGCCTCCGACGCGCCCCACGCCACCGTCAAGTCTGCGCTGGCCCGAGGCGAGGCAGCTGGACGGTGATACTTCGAGGAAGGCTGCGTGACTGAGGAGTGGCTGAATCTGCCATGGACAGCGGATTACGTCCGGATCTGCCGCTGAACGCACGTCTAGGCAGTTTTGCGGTTAGCAGATTCCTCGTAGGCACTCCTCAGGAGCGCGAGCACCTCGTCACTGATGTCGCACTTCAGGTAGTTGTTCTGACCGATCTGGCCGGGAAGCCGTTCGTCCAGGCGAGCCAGTGTGTTCGGCGCCTCGGCTTGGATGACGGTGCGTTGCGGGCTGACATAGGCGCCTCCGTCACTCCAGATCATGAACATTCCACGGCTCTGACCGGGAAGACGCGGATTGAGGATCCAGCGGCCCTTGCCCACAGTGGTGAAGAGGGTGGCCAGACCATCTGACTGCAATCGCTCTGCCCAGTCACACAGCCGGCGGAGTAGTTCGCGGTGGGAGGGATCGGCGCTGTCGATGCTGTCGCGGAAGGAAGCCGATCCCTGAGTCGGCTTGGCCTCCCGTTGAATCCTCGACGGCGAAACCGAGGCCGCCAAAGCGCGCTCCGGCTCGACCAGTTGCGGGACGAGTACCTGGCTGCCACGCACGTCGTAGGCCATCACCGTCACCAGATCGATATCCAGCCGATCGTTGGTGACGGTCTGCAGATACCCGGCGAGCTCGATCAAGTCGGCTGGCGCGGCATCGAGGACCACAACGCAGCGGGCATTCCCTTTCTCGAATTCCTCAGCCATGCCGTTGCGAAAGGTCTCGATATCGAACAACCCATCACCGACCTCCGCAGCCACCGCATCGGCGACAGTCGCGTGCCCACGTACGGTCACATGAGGCTGCATCAGCTCTTCGAACGCGGTCGCCGACAGCCGGAATATATAGGACGCGTATCCGAGTACCTGTGCGAAAACGGTTCTCCGATCCGAATTGGCAGCGAGTTTCACCTCAATGACCACTGGTCGCCCGCTATCGGCATCCACGGCCACGAGATCGGCGTAGCCATTGCCGAGCTGCACCTCCCGACCCAGGATCACTAGTCTTGGCTGACCGGGAAGCGGCAACATCGCGGGAGCGCGTTCGATACTGCTGTGAAGCGCCTGCTCGTTCGCGTACGGCTGCGCTGGAAGAGGTACCAGCCCTTTTCCTTCGTCATGCCAAATGCCCGTCACCGATGCTCCTTGACCGCCGGCCGTCACTGCTGACCGCAATGGTGCAGGTATAAGCACCATCCGGCAACGTCTTCACATGCCGCTGGGCGGGCGTCGGAGATCCGAGTGCGGGACACGTCCGGCTCTTCCTAGAAGCGGATGTTCTTCTGCAGGGAGTTCTGGGGGGACTGGACGGGGCTGAGGCCGCCAAGCGGCGGATCTCAAGACCGATGTTCACGCTGCCA
>NZ_BLAD01000159.1 GCF_009687845.1 Acrocarpospora corrugata | reverse complement strand
AGGCACTAGGGTCGGCTGTCTACGACTCCCACTCCGGGCATCTGCTGTTGATCGTGCCCACAGCGCATCCAGGAGGAGCCAGCGGGTGGCAGCCCACCGCGTCCGAGTCAAGGCACGGAGCGGCCTATCCCATGCGCCCCTTTCCGGCGGCATGTGAAAAATGAGCAGCTCCATTTGGCCTCGCGTCGCTGCTAAGCTTCACCGGCGGGCAGCCCGTTTTTCTTCAGGAGGTGTCGACGTGGTACGTGATCTTTCTGTGCGGTCGGAGGAGCATGTCCGTCAGCAAGTCATACGGGAGCTGCGTGAGCTCGGATGGCCAGAGGATCGGCTCCAGTGGAAGCCTGAATGGCGGGTCCCCGATACCCCTCATGATCTGACGAAGAGAGAGCGGGGTCAGTCCTACGAGATCTGCGGTTCTTGCGATCTAGTGACCTTTGCAGACAACAGTCGTGAGTCTCACGCACTACAGATAATTTTTGAGTTTAAGGCTCCTGACATCTTGGCAGGAAAAGAACAGCTCATTCGCTATCTGAGCAACGAGCCCATGGCTAAAATGGGCTACTGGACGAATGGCTCCCAAACTCTCGCCGTATATAAGCGCCACGCTGCAGAGTGGGTCTATCAAGCAGACGCACCTTTGCCGAAGCCGGGCGATGATCTCACGCGTCCCCCAGATAAGCCTGTGACGTGGAAGACAATGTTTGTGCCTGGCGAAGCTCAGTTGTCGGCGGTCCTACGAAGGCTCCTCGCGACTGTCGTAGTTAGCGACTCAAGAGCCACGCGACGCGAAGACCAGCTACGTGAACTTGTTCATGTTCTGCTTGTAAAGCTCGAAAGTGACGCGATCGCCAGGCGGTCCAGCAACCAGAATAAGCCAGTCGACCTCCAGATCAAGGGGGACGATGCTACGAAGGTGAAGCTGACTGCCGATTCGGTGCGGGATAAATTCCGCGAATATTTTGCAAAACAGAGGACGCGAATTTTCCATCCCGACGATAGGGATGAGATTCTGCTCACTGATGAAACCCTCTTCGCGATTGTCGCTGAGCTGTACCCTCTCCGTATTCTCGGCGATAATGTGGACCTACTCGCTAAAGCGTTCCAGATATTCCGTGCAGCGGCGCTAAAGTCAGCTGAAGGCCAATTTCTGACTCCGCAACGTGTAATTCGTCCTTGCGTAATGGCCCTTGACATTACGTCGCGCGATAAGGTCATAGATCCCGCTTGCGGCACGGGCGGGTTTATTCTGGAATCGCTTCGGCAAGTCCACGAAAAGGAATTTCCCGATGAGGAAGAGTCGTGGGACCTAATCAAATGGGCCAATGACAACCTTTATGGGGTGGACATCGATCCTCTGGGGGTCAAACTCACAAGAGCAGTAATGGTAGCGTTGCGTGATGGATCGACTCACGTTCTTCGAGGAGATTCGATCAGACGCCATCATTGGAAAGCAAAATATCCGCGCCTTGCCGATGAACTGGGCGACCCAACGAAGGATGATATTGCCGAGCAGTTCACCGTAGTCGTAACAAACCCCCCCTTCGGAGAAAGCCTGAAAATCAAATCCTCTGACTCGCGTGCGGCTGGATTCAGCATCTCGCGATATGCTGCGTTGAGTGCGAAGTCGGAGTATGTTGATCTCGAGGTGGGCCTAGTTTTTCTTGACTTGGCGCATCGCCTCCTGCAGGTCGGTGGAAGAGTCGGAATCATCCTTCCCGAAACATACTTCTTCTCACATCGATACAGATGGCTTCCTGATTGGCTCGAGGGCCGGCTAGAACTACGTGGAATGCTCAACATCGCCATGGAGGCATTCGAGGAGTTTTGCCGAGCTAAGACAAATTTCTATATATTCGAGAAGGTGGGCAACGGGCCGCAAATGGGAGATGGGGGTACACGGTGAGCATTCATAAGCCTGTATGGTTTTCTAATGACACTGTCATGGTGTCGACTGCCCCAACATGTGGCCTTACCAAGGGAGGCCGCCTCCTTCCCCTGGTGGATCCGGCAACTGGAAAGCGTATCCAAACGGAGGATCCCGATACCGGGGCGCTAGTCGACGAAATTAACGACCAGCTTCTTTCTGATATGAAAGCACTGGTTGCTGGAGATGCTACAGATACGCTTCGGTTCATCCCCGTTGGCGAAGTTTCCTTAAGAACAGCCGTTCCTGCTTACTATGATCGTCGATTCGACGAGTACTTCGAAGACAGCATCGGTGTAGGCCCTCTCAAGGGGTTTAAGTCCGCAACAATCGGCCAGCTCATCGAAGACGGTGTACTAACAGTACGTGGCGGCCATGGGTCACCATCGCAGGATCAGCGGGTGGGCGATGTTCCGTACATCAAAGTCTCCGACCTTCGCGCTGGTCTCGTCAACATCAATGCAACGAATCGAATTCCGCGTATTGTGGCCGAAAAGCAGTTCTGGAAGGGCGAGGCTTCTGGTCTGAGGGCCTTCGACATCATGTGTCCGGAGAGGACGTCGAAGAACATTGGGGATTTCTGTGTCCTCATGCCAGGTCAAGAACAGCTCGTCGTCACCAAAGAGGTTATTATTCTTCGCCCCGGCCCTGCTGCGAATTTTGATCCCTTCTATCTTTTGTGGGCGCTCACACTGAAGATAGTTCGTGATCAATGGAAGCGTATCGTATTCATGCAGACTAATCGGGAGGATGTGGGTAAGCGATATCTCGAAATCCGCATCCCCATCGCTCCTGACACGGAAACTGCAGCAGATGTATCACAGCATTTCCGGGATTACTTCCTGACTCTTGCTGATGCTCGTTCCAACCTAAATAACTATCTCGTCTCGTCATCCCAGCATCATTTCTTTGTCTCAGGTGTAGAAAGGGATGCTGTGGATGTAAATGATTTAATTGTGGAAGCTGGTCTCGAGGCTGTAGCCGAAGAGTAATTGCGGTAGAATTAGGGTGTTCTCTCCGGTGTGCTTGGCGCGCGCAGACTGCTGACCTAACGGTTATATCTTCGTCGGGTAGAGACAGATATGTTGGGAGCAAGCTGTCGTTCGTTCGTGCGTTTCACCAGCGATTCCTCACATGATGGGCCGGTCAACCTGGTCTGGCGTCCCTGTCGGTAACCGACGGGGCGGTGAACTGCGCCTCCCTACATGATTCCGGCTCCATCTCTGGAGAGAGCACGGCCGTTCCTAGATCATGACGTGAGTCCGAGGATGGCGAATGGCCTGTTCATGGAGCGGCAGGCCCAGCGGGTTGCTTCGGTGATATCGGTCCGTCCGGCCAGGCGGAACGCGCCGATCGCCAGATTGCGCAGGGACGCCATCACCCGAGGGCCGGATCGGGTTCGGGTACGAGAGTGGTCCTCGCGATAGAGGGTGTCTCTGATCCAGTGCAGCACTTCGATTCTCCATTGATCGCGGTTGTAACGGGCCAGGTCAGTGGGGGTGGCCAGGGTCTCGTCCGGGCTGGCGACGCCGAGTTGGGCGATGGCGGAGACCGGCTTGCCGCGCAGATCCGTGACGTAGCGCTCGATCAGCCAGACCTGGCTGACGTGCGGGAACGGCAGGCCGGTCGGGGCGGGCAGGACCTGGAGGGTGCGGGTGGTGATCCGGCCGTGGCCCACATCGGTGCTGGTGTGGGCGATCTCGACGTCTCTCCAGGGCAGCGCGTTCAGGGCGTCGAACAGCTTGCCGCGGTTCTCCTTGACCGGCAGCACGAAATGGCCACCCCGCTCCCGGATCAGCTCCGCGGTGGCCTTGACTGTGTGCAACGCGTCGGCCGTCAGGACCGTACCGGTCAGATCCATGTGTTTGAGCAGGTCGCGGGCCGTGATCGTCTCGCGGGGCTTGGCCCCCTCGACCTCGGCTTGCGCGGCTACCACGGCCTTGTCCGGTGGTCCCATCATGACCGCGAGCAGATGCCGCTGGTTGCCCTGATCGTCTTTGGCGCCACGGACCGTCTTGCCGTCCAGCCGCAGATGGGCCGGCGGCTCGGTGGCGCACGCCTGCCCCTCAGCCTCGCTCCTCGTACCGACGCAGGTCGACAGAGCGGTGGTGAGCCAGACGCCGATCGCGGCGTCCAGTGCGTCGCCGTCGGTGTCGGTCAGGATCCGCCAGATCGTGGTTCTGCCCGGCGCGGGTGCCGGGGCGGCCCCGGCCCGCATGTACACATCGGCCAGGACCTCGGCGGGGACGTCCGCGACCCAGCCAGTGATCGCGCGGTAGCCCTTCATCCCGGCCACCGTCGCCGCCGCGGCCAGGGCGAGCACCGCCGCCACCGTGG
>NZ_BLAD01000158.1 GCF_009687845.1 Acrocarpospora corrugata | reverse complement strand
AACCCTGGCACACACCGATGGGGCGATCCGCGCGGCTCCCGCCTCGGATCGCCCCATCTAGCCTGGGGCTTTCGCCTGGAAGGCGGCCGAAACCGATCGTTTAAACGTGAAAAGTGCCTTGAGCTGGAAGGATTGGACTTGCTGAGGGTCCCGTCCACACCAACTCGAAAGGCACTTTTCAAGTGCACTCTATCGCTCACCGCTCCAAGATCGTCGCCTCTGCGGACGGCAAGGGACTGGTCTGTCAGGCCGGTGGCCTGCTCCTGGTCCAGACGCTGAGAGTGACGGGCCTGGATCAGGGCATGTCACAGGCACTGCAACGGTGGCGGCCTCCCCGAGCGGTGCACAAAACCGGAAAGATCGTGACGGACCTGGCGGTGGCGCTCGCGCTCGGCGGTGACTGCCTGGCCGACATCGCCATCCTGCGCAACTCGCCCGAGCTGTTCGGCCCGATCGCCTCCGATCCGACGGTGTCGCGGCTGGTCAAAACCCTCGCCGACGCCGGACCGGCAGCGTTGCGGGCGATCCGCGCCGCACGCGCGGCGGCCAGATCACGGGTCTGGATGCTGGCCGCTGACCGAGCTCCCGGCGCCGGCGGCACCCTGATCCCGGTGGATCTGGACGCCACCATCGTGATCGCCCACTCCGAGAAACAACAGGCCGCGCCGACTTGGAAGCACACCTTCGGGCACCACCCGATGACCGCGTTCATCGATCACGGCGCGGGTGGGACCGGCGAGGCCGCCGCCCTGCTGCTGCGGGCCGGAAACGCCGGCTCCAACACCGCCGCCGACCACATCACCGCCGCCCGGCTCGCCCTCACCCAAATCCCATCCCACCTGCACAAACAAGTCCTGATCCGGACCGACTCCGGCGGCGGCACCCGCGCCTTCCTGGACTGGGTGACCCGCCGGCGCCTCAAGTACTCGATCGGGTTCACCCTCACCGACGACATCCAGGCGGCCATCCTCGCCCTCCCCGCGGACATGTGGGAAGTCGCCTATGACGCCGACCGGCAGCCCCGGCCCGGCGCCTGGGTGGCCGAGCTGACAGGGATGCTCGACCTGTCCTCCTGGCCCAAGGGCATGCGGGTCATCGCCCGCAAGGAACGCCCGCACCCCGGCGCGCAGCTGCGCTTTACCGACATCGACGGCCACCGCTTCACCTGCTTTGTCACCGGTACCCGGCCCGGTGGTGGCCGCGGCCAGCTCGCCGACCTGGAACTGCGTCACCGCCGTCGCGCTCGCTGCGAGGACCGCATCCGCACCGCCAAGGACACCGGATTGCGCAACCTGCCCCTGCATGGCTTCGCCCAGAATCAGGTCTGGTGCGAGATCGTCGCCCTGGCCTGCGATCTGCTGGCCTGGATGCAACTACTCGCGCTGGAGGGCAGCCCGGCCCGCCGCTATGAACCCAAACGGCTGCGGCTGCGCCTGTTCTCCGTCGCCGCACGTCTGACGCGGGGTAGTCGCCGATTACGGCTGCGCATCGCCGCCCGATGGCCGTGGGCCCAGCAGATCGTCACCGCCATCGCCCGGCTGCAAGCCTTACCGGCACCGACCTGACCAGCACCAAGACGCACCAGCGATCAGAAAGGGACCAGCGCGGGCCTGTGGAACCCCGTCAACCCGGCACGACAGCCGGGCAATGACGCTGACCAGACCGCGAAATCAACGCTCAGCCGAACCACTCAATCGACCACGCCAAGATCACGAAAGTTCGAGGCTAGTCTATTAGATCGTCGCCCAACTCTGCGTAATGGAGCTGCCGCATGGAAGAGTTTCGATGTAATTGAAGGCAATGTTGTGGACGAGGCATCGTCCGGTTGCGACATTGCGCCACTGGGCATTGCCGCCGCTGAAATTGCCTCTCGTCCAGTTCTGGTAAGAGTTCCCGGTGGAGCAGGGGTTGGTGTAGGTCGTACCGCTGGCGTTGCTATCGAGACATCTACCAGTGGCTACGTTCTTGAGCATCGTTGCCCAGTTTCCAGCAGGCAGAGTCCATCGCTGGAAATTGTTTCCGGAATTGCACGGCAGGGCGTATACACTGCCACCTGCGTTGCTGTCGAGACATTCGAAGCTAGAGAAACTTTGGATCTGGTAGCTAGCGAAAGCACTCGCATTGCTTGCGAAACTGATCGAGCCGAACGTAAGTAACGAGAAGGTCGTAATGAGTGCTAGAGCATTTCGCGTACGCCTCATAAGTAGCTCCCCTTGTGGACTAGCTAATTCCACCAGCGCTGGAAGGTGTTTCCGGAGTTGCACGGGGCTGTGGAGATTGCTGACGAGGTGTTGGCCTGGAGGCACCGTCCGGTAGCGATGTTCTGCAACTGGAAATTGGAGCCCGACCAGTTCACCCGCTGCCAGTTTTGATACGCGTTGCCACTGGAGCAGGGATTCGTGTATGCTAAACCACTTGCGTTACTGTCGAGACATCTGCCAGTCGCGTTACTCTGGATCAGATATCCCCATGTCGTAGATACGTAGGCGTATAGCTGAAAATTGTTTCCGGCATTGCATGGATTGGCGTATGCGCTGCCACCTGAATTACTGTCCAGGCATTCCACTGTGTTCAAGTTGTGGAAGAGGTAATACGTAGCCGCGTTTGCTGGGATTGCAGCGACTGTGGCGACCAGGGTAATTACACTGGCCATAACGGCAACCTGTAACCCTCGTAACACTAGCCGGGGCTTTAGCAATTCACATCCTTTCGACTTGTCCTCCTGTGTCAGCCTTAGGGTCTTCTGACAGGGCTATGCGCGCAATATGACTTGCGTAGTTATCGGCTTACGGCCTGTTATATCTGCAGCTCGGGTGGGTTCTGAAATATGTGAAAATTGAGATTTCCTGATTTTCTGGCAAGAAATGCCTGATTTTGCACGCAAAATTGACCGATCTTGGGCTGTCCGTAAGTAGACGCGCGGAGCGACGCAACGTTTCCTTGATGTCCCACCTGGGTGCGCCGGGGGAAGGGCTGGGTGTGAGCGACAAGCTTGCGTGTGCCTCGTGAGTGACGAACTGCGTGACAATCGCCACAGACGAGGGTGGACGTTCACGGACGCTCTCGTGTTGGTCGGCAAGCCGCGATCGGTGATAAGAACATGCTTTCGATTGCCTGAAAAGCGGTAGGTCGGCGATTTGGTCCCGGCTTAGCTCTGATCTGACTCATGCCCGGTGATGCCGGCGACGGGGCTGTCCCTCGCCGAAGTGTCCCCACTGTCCCTGTGTCCCCCTAGGTAGGTTGACCTGGGGAAAAGGGGCCGATCATGAGGGACGGTTCGGGGACATCTGCCCATGGCCTGTCCCCGGGGCAGTCCACAAGCCCCTTAGTGCATGGCCGGAGACGATATTCGCCACTCCTAGCGATCCGGAGGAAGAGCCAAGAGCCCTATGGCGCTTCGCGCGCGACTTCCTGGCCGCGCTCCGCGCGGAAGAGCGGCTGAAACACTCACAAAAGATCAAGGGTCGCTCTTGGTCGCTCAGGTGCGAGCATGGAGCATCTTAGATTCAAAACTAATGATCTTGATATCGAGGACTTGGCGATGGGTGGAGTGTGCCACTAGCGTGCCACGCGTGGTGTCGATCACGCGTAGCTGCTGGTCAGGGCATCGACACTGACTGGTCTCCGGAGCCGGGAGCGCAAGTTCGAATCTTGCAGGGGGCACCATTCAGGAGCCAGCCCAGACCTTGTCTGAGCTGGCTTTTGGTGTTCGGCCACGATTTTGGTCTTGCCAGTCTGCGACGCCATATGACGGCTCGTGACGGGCCGCGCGATCCATACGCGATCCATGATCACGCTCCATCCTCGCGGGCCCGGTTCATCCGCTCGATCCAGACCTCGTCGTAGCCGGACATGCAGCGGTGGTAGCCGGCCATCAGGCGCCACGCCGAACCGCTGGAGATGCTCACGCAGAAGCGTGACGAGTTCGGGTGGAATCGGGATAGGGCGCACGGTCTTCTTCGAGCGGCCCTTCAAGCCACGCTCGTCATGAAGGTCACCACTGTCAGTGAAGTTCTTGCCATCGCCCACTACGGCGGCATGCGGAAAGACTGAAGCAGGTGGCCGGCATCGCAGCGCCAAAGCGTGTTCTGCCAGGGCCTATACCCCACCTATACCGACGTCTCCCAGACTCAGCCCTCCGCACATACCACGACAGACAGCCCTTGGCTGTTTGATCTCCTTCGAGAAGAACAACCAGCCAAGGGCTGTCTCAGTTTCAGCGGACGATGCCCTGGCTGTCCCTGCCGTTGCCGTCCCAGTCGCCGATGACGGGCAGATCACCGGCGTCGCCGTAAGCCACCAGATGCGTGGTCTCGGTGGCGGTGGTGACCGGGCTGGTACGCGAATAGAACACGTTGCTCATCCGAACGCCGACATTGTCCTTGCCATCGCCGTCCCAGTCACCGATGAAAGGCACGCTGTGAGGATTGCCGTACAAGAAGGAGTACTGAGCCTGACCGGAAGCGGGATTGTTACTGATGAAGAAACGCGCCGAAGCGGGATCGTAGGCGCTGACCGTGTCCTTGCCATCGCCGTCCCAGTCACCGGCCAGCGGAATCATCGGAGCATCGCCGTAAGCCACCGACTGGGTGGTCTCGGTAGCCGTGGTCACCGGACTCGTACGCATGTAGAACACGTTGCCCATGCGAACGCCGACATTGTCCTTGCCGTCACCGTCCCAGTCACCGACGAAAGGCACGGCGTAGGGATTGCCGTACAAGAAGGTGTACTGAGCCTGACCCGAATTGGGATTGA
>NZ_BLAD01000157.1 GCF_009687845.1 Acrocarpospora corrugata | reverse complement strand
AGGGCCCGCAACGGACCAAGGCGCTGGGCGTCTACGCCGGCACGGCGTCTGGTGGCTACTGCCTCGGCCTGGTCGCCGGCGGCCTGCTGACCTCGATCGGCTGGCGGTGGGTGTTCTTCGCCCCCGTCCTCCTCTCCGCGCTGATCCTGCTGGCCGCCATCCCGCTCCTCAAGGATTCGGGCGCTCCGGAGCGCCCGGCGGGCGGCTTCGACCTGGCCGGCGCGTTCAGCATCACCGGCGCGATGTTGTCGCTCGTGTACGGAGTCGTCCGACTGGAGCACCCCGGCAACGGCTGGGCCGGCACGATAGGCGCGTTCGCCGCGGGCCTGGCACTCCTGGCCGCCTTCATCGTGATCGAACGACGGTCGCCCAACCCGTTGCTGCGGTTGGGCATCCTGCGCTCAGGACCTCTGGTGC
Organism: Acrocarpospora corrugata; assembly: GCF_009687845.1. Taxonomy (GTDB): domain Bacteria; phylum Actinomycetota; class Actinomycetes; order Streptosporangiales; family Streptosporangiaceae; genus Acrocarpospora; species Acrocarpospora corrugata. The sequence continues at coordinate 4,856 of NZ_BLAD01000157.1, read as the reverse complement.
GCGCCAACCTGGGGGCCCTGCTGTTCCTCGGCTCCTTCGCCGGCTTCCAGTTCCTGGTCACCCTCTACCTCCAGGAGGTACGCGGCTGGAGCACCCTCCAGACCGGCCTGGCCATGCTGGTCATCGGCATCGACGTCATCCTCGCCCCCACCCTGACCCCCCGGCTGGTAAACCGTTACGGCACCGTCCCCGTCCTGTTCGGCGGGATGCTCCTGGCGACCGCTGCCTATCTGCTGTTCCTGCCCGTCGGGCTGGACTGGGCTTACACCGCCATGCTGCCGACCATGCTCCTGCTCGGCCTGGCCTTCTCCCTGGCGTACGGCCCGCTGACCATGGCGGCCACCGACGGCATCGACGAACCCGAACACGGGCTGGCCGGCGGCCTGCTGTACACCGCCATCCAGTTCGGCACCGCCCTCGGCCTGTCCGCGGTAACCGCCGTCAACGTCGCACCCCTTGGCGACGGCGTCCCACCGCAGGCAGGACTCGACGCCCTGCGAACCGCCCTGATCGTCCCGGTCATCGCCGGAACCCTGGGCGCCATCATCATCGCGTTCGGCCTCCGCACCCGCCGAGCGCTCCGGACACCCGAGCCCATGCCGGCCCCGGTCGAGACCTCGACCTGACCCTCAGCCGCTGGCCCGTCAGGGTGGCGAAGACCTCCCCATAGATCATGGCCAACTGCCCCCCGTCGTCGAAGTGCCGCAGCAGCACATTGCGGAACCAGCGCTCGCGGGAGGCCGGCACGAGCCGGAGATCAGGCTGCGGCACCACGAAGTACACATGCTCGTAAGCCACGACGAAGCCCTGCGCACCGACTGGGCCAGCGAGATCGACCGCTGGCTGATCGGACTTGCCCGGCACGGATTCGGCGGCCACCACACCCTCACCATGACGGCCACGGCGACCATCACGCTGAGCATCACAGCGGGCCAGGCTGGGGTGGGGTCGCAGCCGCCGGTGCCGCGGGCGTGGTCGGCGGGCTCGTGGCCGGTGAAATCATCGAAGAGGTCCTCGAAGGCGAGGAAGAGGAAAGCGACGAAGACTGGTAAGAGACGAAGACTGGTAAGAAGCGTGTGGGCCGCCCCTCCACGGGACCGCCCACAAGCATTCGCACGCGATAGTTCGCAGGGGCGGCGTACCCCGGTGCCGCCCCTGCACCGGCTAACGCTGCGGCAACTCGCGCCGCTGCCTGCCGTACAGTCCGGCGGCCACGGTGACACCGCCCGCGGCCACCACGATCTGGATCACCAGCTCGATCCAGTCGATTCCCCCGGTGTCCGCCACACCCAGCACGGCGGCGATGGCGGTGCCGATGAACGCCGAGACGATGCCGATCACGATGGTCAGCCAGATCGGGATGGACTGACGGCCCGGTACGACCAGGCGGCCGAGGGCTCCGATCACGATGCCGATCAGGAGGGCAGAGATAATCCCGGTCACTTCCATGCAGCACACTCCCGCGAGATGGCCGCCGACCTGCATCGGCCGGGGGCGGTGAGCCCGATCACCTCGCCTAACGATCCACCGCCCATAGTCGTTCCCGCCTGAAAGTAGCCCATAAACGACGGCTGAAGGTCAGCGTCCGCGTACGTCGGCCAGGGTGTAGTAGTCGCCGATGGTGCGGGCCTTGCCGGTGTTCGCGGGGATGTGTGTCAGGAATGTGCCGTGGGCGGTGATGGTCGCCGTGGTCGTGAAGGCGCGTCCCTGGCTGAGGGCTCGGGCGGAGTCCTGGGTGAACCGGAGCTCCTGTACGTCTCGGCGCAGGGCGGTGAAGGTCTGGGTGTCGGTGATCGAATGCCAGACCAGGGCCCCGCCGTCAACCGTTCGCAACGCGTAGAGCGATTTGCCTGCGCGGTCCTGGCGTTGGACGAGCCACTGGCCCTCCACGGCTTGGCGCTCGGCACGCCGCGCGGCGCCTGCCTCGTTGGTGTAGATACCGTCGGCCAGTACCTGGGTGCCGGCTTGGCCGAACGTGGCCTGGTTCTTGGCGAAGGTCACGGCGAGTTGCCGGGGCGACAGCAGCAGTCGCTGGCCGTCGCCGTCGGCGACCCCGACGGCCGATCCTCCCTTGTCCAGGGCGACCGCTGGCGGCTTGACGCGTGACCAGCTCCCGGAGACCAGCTTCCAACTTCCTCCCGTACGCGCGAGCACGGCGGTGCCGTAGCCACCGGACTCGCGGAAGGAGGCGGCGAACCAGTCGAGGTTCCCGAGCGGGCGGGGGACGTACACCTGCACCTGGGAGATGGGTGTGGGAAGCGTCGCGGTACGGCCAAGGAGACGATCAAATCGAATCTTGGCCCGGCTCTGCCGCAGTGCCGTGTCGGCCAGGATCTTCTCTAATCCCGCTCCCTGGTTTCGGATGGCGCGAGCCCAGAGCTGGCGGTTGCGGGTCAGCAGGGTCCTGGCCTGGGCCGGGGTGACAACGGCCTGGGTTGAGGCGGACGCCGGACGGTCCTGGCGCTGATCAGCCGAGGTGGGCGAGCCGGCCAGGCGGTCCACGGCCGCCTCGGCCCCCGAGCTCGTTGGGGAGCCGTTGGCGCTACAGCCGAGGGCCGAAAAGACGGTCAGTGCGAGTACTGCGGCGATCCTGGTGAAGCAGGGTGGTACTGCCATGTCGGTTGTCCCTTTCGGGTGGTGGATGCTTGTGGCGCCAGTCATCCACCCACCCATTGCGCTACCTGTGACACCACCGTGATCAGCGCGTATGCCCCGTAAGCCGACTTCCAGCGGGCCGGGCGATCGCCCATCGCGACGAGGGGCTCGATGGCCGGGCACCGCACACGGATCCGCTGCGAGGGCGCATGAATCCAATGGGAAGTGCAGGGGGCTATATCGCGTGTTCGGTTGCGAGGCCCGGTTACCAGCGCGATGCAGGTGACTTCGTCTGCGTATCAGCTCACGACCGATACCGGCCGGCCCCATTCCGCCGACGCCAGCGCGCTCTCAACAGCGATCAGCTGTGCTCTTGCGATATTGCGGAACGAACCGTGAGGTCCACGACTGGACACGGGGCGCACAGTCGATCGACAACGTCCTGGACGAGCGGAGGGCGATCGACATGCGAGAGATCATTTCCGATGATCCACAGCCGGATCTGGTCGGGGCGGGGATGTGCGGGCACGTCTATCAAGGGGCGATGCTTTGGCGGAAGATCTTCGCCGGCACACTCGCTCAGGCGGTGCGGGCGTCGGTACGCGCACTCCTGGTGCCCAGGATGGTGAGCTGGTCGCCTCGGAACTGGCCCCCAACGCGAGTGTGCACGCGCCGAAGTCCGGTTCGCCGGACGGCTCCATCATCCACGGCGTGTGCGCACCGAGGTGCCCTCCAGTCGGAGGAGCGTGTGCGAGGCGGTTCCTGCACCTGCGCGCATGAGGACGTGACTGCCAATGGGGCTACCGGTGGGGTTTCCGGCCAGATAGGTAGAACAGGTCTCGGCCGTCTGGGCAGCATGTGGCCCTAAGGGGGTACCGATGGCTCTCCCGACTCCTAGGAGGGAGTCGATGTCATGGGGGTGGGGGCGGGGTGGTTTGGAAGGTATGGCGACCCTGATGCGCCCAGCGTCTGGTGTGCTCGGCTGGTGGTGGAGCTTGAGGTTTGGCGTGGGCGAGGTCCGGATTGAAGGCTGAGAGTCAGCCGGGGGTCGGGCGCGAGGCCGGCGGGTTTCCCCGGCCTTTGGGTGACAGGCCGGGGAGCCTCCCGTTGGGGATGGCGCGCGGTCAGACGGGCCGATGGCGGGCGCTCCCGCTGGGTGGGCGGTCACGTCAGGGCGGCGTGGCTGCATCCGGGGCGATGGACGGGATCGCCAAAGTGATCACTGGGCACGTTGTCGAACGCGGTGTCGACCTCGGGATCAGGGGCGAGGTATTCGCCCAGATCGGCAAGGGCGGTGATCGCCGCCATCGGGACGGCCTCGCCGCATCCGGGGCATTGGTCCAGCAGCAGCCAGCCCGCGCCGGGAGCCAAGGTCAAATCGGGGATGAACCGCCAGGCACACCCGGTGACCGGTTCGGTGACCGTGAGCACCATACCCGGGTAGCGGCCGTCGGCGTAGCGACGGTCGAGGTCGTCAGCGACCGCGACATCCTCAGCGCTCACCCCGAGGGCGATCGCGAGGGCGCGGGCGGCGGCGGCCCGGCGGGCCCATCCGGGCCAATCCCGGTGACGTGCCGCGAACGCGGCGGCGTCATGATCGCGGTGGCGTCGCACGGCGATGGCGGCCCGTTCGGCCAATCCGGCCATCGTGGCATTGGCCTCGTGAATTCACCGGCCACGGGATGATCGTCACATAGTGTTACATCTGGCTGGAGGTACCGCCCCAAGCTGGGATGATCTGGATTGCTGAGATCAAGATCCCCCAATAGGCCGGTACCTCCGAAGTGAAGAATAAGCCCCCCGCCAGGTTGCTCAAGAAGATCAAACGCGCTAAAGCCGAACGTCGCCGCCGCAAGCTGGAGAAACGCACGTCGACCTGGTCGAAGTCGCTGGAGATGACCGACGGCGCGTCCGGGCTGATCGCCGCTGCGGGAGTACCGCTGCTGCGACTGCTCGCCGAAGAATGCGGCCTGCGCGGGCAGATGTCCAAGGCGCTTGCCGTTCCCGGGTTCCACCCCGGCCATGATCGCGGGCAGGTCCTGATCGACACCGCGATCGGGCTGGCCCTGGGCGCGACCTCGGTCCGCGCCGCGATGGACGCCGCCGCCGGGACGGTCCCGGTGACCGGGCCGATCGCCTCGGGCGTGACCGCCTGGCGGCTGTTCGGCGAGGAACTCGGCGCCGCGATGCTGGAGCGGCTCGCCCGGGCACGGGCCTTGCACCGGCGGCGGATCTGGGACATGCTCGCCGCCCAGCCGCGG
>NZ_BLAD01000156.1 GCF_009687845.1 Acrocarpospora corrugata | reverse complement strand
CGCAGGCAGTGATCAACGCAGAGGTCAGCTGCCAAGACGGAAAACGGTCTCCATTCAGGATGTGAGAAACGGTCGCATGGGAGCAATTCATCCGGCTTCCTAGCCATGCGCGAGTCGGCTTACCCGCCCGCCGATGCACCTCGCGCAGTTCCTGCGCGAGCCGATGCACGGGATTGCGCTGAGGATCAAGCGGGCGAGCTCTGCGCGGCATCGCGACCCCAAACGTGCGCAATGGAATGTTGTCCGCCATTGTCCGCCGTAGTGCGGGATGGTGCCAGTCGAATGAGCTACCGTCCGCGGTAGCACTACCTAGTCCGTTCACTCACATACCTTGTCGCCAAGGGCCGTTGCTCTTTGACCATGGGTGATCCTGCTCATGGAGGAACGGATCACCAGGACGTTCTTCGGTGAGAAAAGGAGACCGGCCCGATGAACCTTCTAGCAAATGTCCTCGCAGTGATCGGTGCCGTGACCACCGTCATCTACGCGGCCGAGGGCTTGCTGGCTACGGTGTCTCACCTGATCCGCGCGGGAATCCCGGTCGCAGCCGCGCTGCAGGATCTTCTTGACGCCGTGAAGCGCCTTAAGATCGGGGAACGTATCACTCAGGAAGAACCCCTCGCTCAGCCGACTCTGGCACCACTTATAGCTGACCAGCAGGAAGTAATAATGCATCCCGACCGACGCTAGGTTTGTTCGTACTCGATGAACCCAATCGCCCTGGACCGATGCCGCTACGACCACCTGCAGGTTCGGGCGGACCGACGGCTGGGAATCGGCGAACCTGCGCGCTTCCGGGTACGGCGGGATCGCCTACCGGCACGTCTCCAACACCTACATCGCGCTGTTCTCCCACTTCATCCCGTGCGGGGTGTGGGAGGCGGTCTACATCATCGAGGGCCTGCCGCGCAACGCCTCCGACATCCAGCCCGAAACCGTCCACGCCGATACCCAGGGCCAGTCTCTGCCGGTCTTCGGCCTTTCCGACCTGCTGGGCTTCGACCTGCTGCCCCGCATCCGCAACTGGCACGACCTGATCTTCTACCGGCCCGGTGAGCAGAGCCGTTACCAGCACATCGATGCGCTGTTCGGCGAGGAGGTGGTCGACTGGAAACTGATCGAGACCCATTGGGCGGATCTGCTGCGCACCGCGATCTCCATCCGGGAGAACAAGCTGTCGTTGGTGACGCTGTTGCGCCGGCTGGGCAACCACTCCCGCAAGAACCGCCTCTACCGGGCCTTCCGCGAGCTCGGCCGTGCCATCCGCACCCTCACCCTGCTGTGCTACCTGTCGGAGCCGGCCCTGCGCGAGCAGATCACCGCGGTCACCAACCGGACTGAGGCCTTCCACGGTTTCGCCGACTGGCTGATGTTCGGCGGCAAGCTCATCGGCCACAACGACCCCGACCACCACGAGAAGGTCGTCAAGTTCAACGAGTTGCTCGCCAACTGCGTCATCTATTCCAACGCCTGCGACATCACCGACGCCGCGAACGCCCTGGCGGCCGAGGGCCACCCCGTGGACCCGGACGACCTGGCCACCGTCTCGCCCTACATCACCCACAGCATCCGCCGGTTCGGCAACTGGACCCTCAACCTCACCCCACCCGAACACGCCCCGGCCACCCGGCTGGACCTGGAGCCGCGCGTCCTGTTCGCCACCGGCCACGGCTGAGGCAAGCCGTGACCGGGTGATGACCTCGTTTTCCGTACCACCCTCACCGAGGTCGGATTGGCGCGCCAGCAAAGGCTGCAAGATCAACGCATCAACCGCGGTAGGCGGCGGCTAGGGTTCTGGGCGAACAGGTGAGCGAATGCAGGCCGGGGCTGGCCCCTTGTCGGGGAAGATCATGCCTGCTGGCGGGTGGAGATCCGCTGTTCTGGCTTCGGCTGGCCGTTCCTGCGGCCCGGTCGCTGGTCCGGGTCGGGTTCCGGCCCGGGGTCCTGGCGGATTTTCACGACGTCGAGGCCGGCGGCGCGGGCGCGCATGGACTGGCTGGTGTCGTAGGTGATCAGCTTCACCCGGCGCCCGGCCAGGGCCTGGACGAGAAAGCGCCGCATCGACGATCTCGTCGTCGGCGATCGGCGAATTCATCCTCGACCACCGCGTCGTGATCATCAGCCTGGACGGTGCCTTGTCATCGGAGAACTGCGCAACCTTGCATGCCAGCCTGGTGCGTGCCTCGGCGGTGCACCACCGGGCACAGATCCTCATCGACGCCACCCGGCTTGTCTCGGGGCTTGAGCAGCAATGGAACGGCCAGTCACGCTAAGGAGCTCGGTGGGCGGCTTTTAACGTGACTGGCCGTTCCGATGCGGCAGGTGGCTGTGGTCGGTCGGTGGGGTTGTCCTCGGCCGCTGCCTTGAGGGTCTTGTGGACGGTGCCGATGGAGACCTTGACCCCGGCGGCGATGGTCCGGATGGACTCCCCGCGCCGCTGGCGGTCGAGGATCGCGGCGCGTTTGTCGTCGTCGACGACCGGACGGCGCCCGCCGACCTTGCCCTGGCGGCGGGTGACTCAAGGCCGTCCTTGGTCTTCTTGACGATATCGCGGCACCGGTCCTCGGCCAGCGCGAGGGCCAGGTTCACCGGGTCCTGGAGATCGGTGCGGGCACCGGCTACAACGCGGCGCTCCTGGACGTCCTCGTCGGCACAGACGGTGCCGTGACCACGATCGACTTCCTGCCCGCCGCGGTCCGGGAGGCCCGCGAGACTCTCCGCCACCGGCCACGGCCTCGTGAAGGTGTTCCCCGAAGACGGCGAGTTCGGCCATCCGGCACCGGCCCCTACGACCGGCCCTGGGGCCCGACCCCGTCGCCGGCCCCTTCCTCGGACCGCCCGCCTGGCACCGCGTCTCCGAACTCTGGCTCGACCCCGAACCGGACGCCGACCTGGCCTTCGAGGCCGACGTCCGCCTCACCGACTATCTCCGGAAACGCAAACCCCTCAGGCGGTGAGCCGCGCCCACCGCACGAGAACGGGCCTCAGGGCGGGCTCTGCGCGGCGGCACCGGCAGGCCGCGTCGTCTTCTTGCCCGGATGCCCCGCCTTCCAGACCGCGTCGTGCTCCGCATCGCGCATCTGAAGGATGTCATCGACGCTCGGCGGCTCGTCGTTCGCCTTTCTGGCCAGCCTTTCCTTCTTCATCTCGGCCTTGGTCTTCTCGTTCTCCTTCTTCTTCGTCTTTCCGGTCGGGTCGGTCGGCGGAGCCGCAGGCGCCTTCTGCGGCACCGAGTTCTTGAGCCTCCTCACGATGTGGTCGAGCCCGGCGATCGTGGTGTCGACCGCTTCGAGGAAGTCCTTCTGCCATTTCGGGGCCGCGGGGCCGGCCAGGTCGGGGGCGACGTTCCTGAGGGAGGTGGCCGCGGCCTGGAGCACGGCGATGGCCGTGCCGGGATTGTCGAGCTCGTCCTGCTTGAGCGCCATGGCGGCCTCCAGCGATTCCTCATCGAAGTTCACGCCCTTGGACGCGGTGGCCCGCTCTCCCTGGCCGTCGCGGTTGCCCGCGTCCACCGTGGCGTAGGGCAGAAGGTTGCGGAAGCTCAGGTATGCCTCGATCGTGTCCTCGGGGGCCTCGGCCTCCAGCGCCGCCCGGGCGGCCTCGAAGATGTCCGTGAGCTGGTCGGCGCTGAGCTGGTCGTTGGGCAGCAGGGGGGCGAGGTCGGTCATCAGCTCGCCCTTGAGATCCTTGATGACCTGCTTGCGCAGGTGGTCGCCGATCCCGGCCTCCCCCTTCTCCTTGAACCACTGCTCGACGGCGGCGCACTCGGTCACCCACGACGTGGTGTGCGACCCCATGCCGGCGATGCCGACGGGAGCGTCGGGCCTGCCCCCGAATTCGAGCTTGCCGTTGCGGATCGCGACGAGGAGGCCGCCGCCGCCGGCCTCGGCGATCCAGCGCGCGTCCACGGCGTATTCGGGCTCGCCGAGTTCGGTGTGAAACTTTTTGACCTTGTCGAGGAAGGCGTCCAGCATCGCCGGCTCCACGGCGAGCCCCGCCTTATCCAGATGCTCCTCGAGCACGTTGACGGCCGAATCCGCCGCGCTGCCACCGAGGAAGCCGGCCTTGGACGCCGCGCCGGGATAGCTGCGGACCACGATCGACTGGAAGTCGTGCAGCAGGTGCGCGAGCATCCGGGCGGGGGCCTCCCGCGTGCGGTCGGGATCCTCCCGCAGGCGGCGGGACTCCTCCGCCAGGTCGTCGCCCGTGCTCTTGATGCCGTCCTTGAACGCGCGCAGCTCGTCGGAGAGACCGGGCGTCACTTCGCCCATGATGCCGCGCAGTTGCTTCGTGAGATCGGTGACCTGGACCCGCATCTGCCACAGCTCGGGGGCACCGCTGCGATCCGGCACCTGTGCCACGGCGCAACTGTCGATCTCGTCCAGCTTTTTCGTCAGATCTTGGAGGGAACCGATCGCCACCACCTCCGGCCCGTTCGGTACCCCTGTCGCCCCCTGCCCTGTCCGGGCGGGCAGCGTGATCTTCACCCCTCCGTCGGGGAACGAGAAGTGCTTTTTCTTCGTTCGCCTCGAAGTCTTTCCGTCCGGCCCCTTCACTCCGTCCTCGACGAGGAAGACGTCGACCAGATCCCCCAGACCATCGCCCATGGTCTTCAGGGCGTCCAGCTTCTCCGCCGTCTTCTTCGCCCGCTCCGGTGCGACGACGTGCTCCAGGTCGGCCGCACGCACCGCCGCCTCCAGGGAGAACAGCTTCCAGATCTCAGCGCGGAGCACGAGATCGGGATTCTTCGTTCCCAGCGTGACCTGGGAATTCCGCCAGCCGCGGTGCCTTCCGCTGCCCGGATTCTGGGCCTCGAGCCCGTCCAGGTTCTCCTCGCTGGCGAATTCCCCGTCCAGCACCGCGGCGCGGGCCTCCCCTTCGCCCGATCCGATCGATCCCCGGTCGCTGCCGGCGCGGACGGTGGCGAACGGCAGGAAGTTCACGTAGGCGAGGTGGTGCCCGACCGCGTCGGCGAGGAGCTTCGCCGCCGCGGCCTGCGCAGCGGACTGGGCATCGGGGTCGTTCGGCGGCGCTTGTCCGAGGTGCTGCTTCGCTTCTCCGACCAGCCGCTTGACCGTGGCGGCGTAGTGCCCCAGGGCCTTCTCGCGCTTGTCCTGGTCCTCCGGGGCGAGGGTGTCGAACAGCTTGCTGCCTTCTGAGGTGTCGCTGTTCATCCACTCCTGCACGGCGTCCTGCATGGCCGAGAGTTTCCGCAACGCGTCGGGGAGGGATCTGCCGTACAGGGAGGCGTGCACGGAGTCCACCACACTCGCCCACGAACTGGTGTGATCGCCCATGGGGCCGCCGAAGGGCGACGGCGTCCGGGCGCGGCCGAAACGGATGCCCTTGATCACTCCGTCGCCGAGCTTGACGCGCGGAACGAGTTTCACCCTCCGCATGGGCGACAGCCCCGGGTCCTCATGGATCACGATCCTGCGCTTGACGGGAGCCCCCGCCCCGGCCC
>NZ_BLAD01000155.1 GCF_009687845.1 Acrocarpospora corrugata | reverse complement strand
CGTCTCACCGCGCCAAGCGAACGCCCGGACATACTCGGGATCCAGGCCGATGGCGGTGGTAAAGTCCGCCAGCGCCTCCGTGTATCGATTGAAGAGGTAGTGCTGATGTCCACGGACGCTAAAAGCGTGTTTTTGGGCGCTGGCGGGAAACCACTCCTCTTGGAGAAGGCGGCCGATGAATGATGAATGATCATTACTATCCGCATTCAACGCTGCCTGCAACTGCGGACCCCATAGCGCCAAGATCGCTGCGTCCGCGTCTTTTCCTACCTGGACGATCATATCGACCCATCGAAGTATGGAGGTGGTTCCCTTTCTATATGCCTCAACGACTAAATCTATGACCTCTGGAAGCGCGCCTACCGGGTCCGCACACAGGCGGTGATAACACTCCTCCAGAAGGTAGTCCTGCCACTTCTCATCACTCTGCTGGTCCTTGTCGGGCTGTCCAAGCTGCTCGCGCCATTCCTGGTAAGCACACGCCAGCCTGAGGTGAGCCGCATGCCACTCTTGCCGCGACTGATTACGGCTCAACCGGATCATCGGCTCACGAACCAGGTCGTGATACCGGCAGCCACTCACCGTCTGCGTGACGAAACTTTGGCCAAGCAGCCACCCGTACAGCTCCCCTAGGTTTGTGGTCTCCTCAGGTAGCAAGGTGGCAACCAGATCACGGTTCACCTGTCGCGGCAAGGCGGCGGCCAGCGCAAGCGAGCGTCGAATGGGATCACTTTCCCATTGCAGAAAACGTTCGACAAGGCTGCCTGAGGGGTCGCGAAGAGCTTCAGGTGCCGTTGGTGCTTGCTCTGCCAGCATCGCCACCGCCAAGGGCAGCCCTCCGGACACGGAGAGGATGACCTCGATCACTCGTTCGTCGACGATGCCCTTGTTCGCCAGGACCTGTCGTGCCTCTACGTCGGTGAATGCAGTGAGAGGCATATCGGTAAGCACACCGAAGTAGTCCGCCCAGCTACTCGGATCCAAGGGATGGCGCCCGGCGACCGTGATAATCATGTTGGCTGGCGCATCGCCGTAACGGCCAATCAGCACATCCCGAAGCCAGCGATCCAGGTAGGCGCCAGTTCGCTCGTAGGTATCGAAAAAGAGTGTTACTGGTCGGCGGAGTTGGTACAGCCCCTCAACGAAGAGCGGTGTGAGCTCCTCCTCCGGTGCAGTGAGCAGCCGTACGTCATCTCGCTTGTGCCGCTTCTGTAGAGCCCCAGCGCGCAGCCGATCGACGTTGTCGGCCACCGCCCCCGAATCCACCGCCTTGGCGACCATACCGCCACCCGGAATGGTCGAAGTTGCCGCATCCAGGGCCACCCGCACGACCGCTTTGGTCGCGATGGACGCGATTCCTTCGGCGGGATCAGACTCCGTGTCCACTTCGTGTTGATGTTGCCGATACGTCGAGTATCGCTGAGTAAAGCGCTTCATCCGGCCGCCCTGGAGCTCCAACTCCTGGGCCATCGATGCCATAACTTCGACGATGTTATAAGTCGACTCATCAACGCTGGTAGTGAACCAACGCTGCTCAGTCGCGGTTTGTCGGAGCCTGGCCAGGAGGAAGCTCTTTCCCACACCTCCATCACCGTGAATTGTGAATATGAAGCGTCGTGCATCGTCATCCACGGAAAGCGCAAGGTTGCTGAGAAAGAACGCCAACTCGCCTTCCCTGCCCACAAAACCCGCACGCTGGCGCCGCCGCACGATGTCCTGAAAGGAACGAGGGGTCTCCACCATGGCTACACCTCATCAAACTCCCGCATGGGACGCAATGGCTACACAAGCAGCGCCATGCCCGAAGGAAGACGTAACCTCCGGCCTGCTACACAGTTGATTGGTGGTGTTTCACAACGGTCCAGCGAGCTTGAAGCGGGGGCTTCTCAGCCCCCAGCCCCCCGTGTGCCGGAGCACTCGACCACGCGATTCCCTCTGTCACACCGTCTCGCCGTTCGCGTGGACGAGCACTCCGGAGCGTCCGCGCAGGGAGGGTCTTGCTAACGCTGTTGCTAACGACGACCTTGAACACGCCTGGACGCACGAAGACGGACCCTTTTTCATCCCCTGTTGCGGGCGGGCTGGTCACAGCATGATCGCGATGCTGGAGTTTGGCCCATGACGTAGCGAAGCCCCTGGTAGACGGGTTGATCACCACAATCCATCCGTTACCACCAGGAGCTTCGGGTGCTGTTCTATCGCGCTTCCGTCGATTTGTCGCGCTCGACGCTGAACTACGTGGCTGGGCTGATCCGCAGGCGGCGCAAGGCGATCGGCTCGATCTGGCGGCGGCTCAACCCCGGGCAGCAGGCCCTCCTGGTCTTGGTCTACCTGCGCAAAGGCGAGACATTCACCGAGGTCGGAAACGGTTTCGGGGTGTCGGCGGCCACCGCGTGGCGATACGTGGAGGAGACCGTCGCTCTCCTGTCCGCGCGCTCGCCGAAGCTGCCGGCCGCATTAGGTAAGGCCAGAAAGGACGGGCTGCACCTCCTGGTGCTGGACGGGACCCTCATCCGCACCGACCGGGTCAAGGCCGACCGCCCGTACTTCTCCGGCAAACACCGCGTTCGTGGGATGAACATCCAGGTCATCGCCGGTCCGGACGGCGCCATCGTGTGGACGTCGGGGGCGCTGCCGGGCAAGACACATGATCTGACCGCCGCCCGGATCTGGGGCATTCCGCGCGCATTGGACCGGGCCGGGATCATCACGCTGGCCGACAAGGCATACCAGGGGGCAGCAGCCGAGACGGTGATCACTCCGTACAAGGGCAAGAACAAGCCCGAATCTCAGAAGCGGGCCAATCGCTCCCACGCCCGGCTCCGCGGACCCGGCGAGCGCGCGAACACCCAGCTCATGAGCTGGCGCATCCTGCGGAAGCTACGGTGCAGCCCCAGCAAGGCCGGCCACCTGGTCAAAGCCATCGCTGTCCTTCAAAACCACCGAGTCGCCCAAGGATGAAAGGATTCACGGTCGAGCCGCTCCGGGCTGGTCAGAGGACAAGCATGGACGTGTAGGGATACCTCCGGTCTGACTACGGATCAGATGGTTTGAGTGACGGTCCAGTCAGGAAAACCTTGGTTCTATGCCAGGCGAAGTAGGGTTCACGCTGGGCGCTCCACTGGCTTGTCGTTCGGCCACGTAGGTGCCGATGGGCGTGGTCAAGAAGAGGTGGGTGCTTTTCGAGCGCCTTACTAAGCAGGATCCTTCCCTCTTCGGAGACCGTGATATAGCCGTGCTCGTAAAGACTGTCGCAGCCCAGGACGCAGGCGAGCATGGCGATATTCTCAAGGTCCCGACGTTCATGCTCTGTGCAACGGACGCGCTTCTTGATGTGCGCGGCGATGAGGAAGCGCTCAGGCAGTTCGGCTCCACACAGCGCGCATTCGGCAGGACCTCCTTGCAGGAGTAGCCGTCTTAGGACCGCTTGTTCACCACGCTGATCGGCTAGCGCGGCCCTAGAGAGTACGCCGTTGTAGATGTCCGGCGCGCGTTCGGGTGTCGACTCATCAGAGACCTGAGAAAGCAGGAAAAGCTGGCGCTGGGCTTCGATGCTCGCCGCGCTAGCCGCCAATCCGACGGCGTGCAACAGCGCGGTCTCATCCACACCATCGAAGTACAGCAGCAGGAGGGTATCGACGACCCGAGTAAGAGCTTCAGTTGACCTGGTGAAGAGCGTATGGACTGATTGGCTCAGGCCACCCGTAATTGGCGGTGTCGTACCGTTCAGCCAGTTCCGGCGAGCGTCCCCAATCCGGCCTTTGGCAGGGGGAACGGCGCTTAGCTCCCACAGCTCCGTGTTGGCGAGCGCAAGGAAAGGCAGGTAGGCGTTCGGGGCATCGTCGGGCTGGCCGAATCCGCTAATGAGTCGGTCGATCTCCGCTTTCGCCTCAGGCCAGGGCACCATGCGGCTCTGACCATGCTTGGTCCGACCGATTGCCCACAGTAGCGTCAATGGCTGGTGTCGCTTGGCTTCGCCGGTTGATTTTTGCGTATTGAGCTGCTCTACTGCCGCGATCACGGCGTTGATGTCAACATCCACCGCCGAGGTTTGGCCGTGTTCGGGGTTCAGAGACTCGGTTTCCTCGGGCTGCCCGTCGAGGGGAGTGATAGACGATGATGCGGCTGCCAGGTCATGGGCCAGCTGGTCAGCTTCGTCCGGCGAATAGCCGGGCACGCTGAGCCGGAGCCGGATCCGTTTAGTCTTGTTGCTGTTCTTGGATTGGCCGATCCTGGCTTGCGGAGTGGTCAGCATCCTACGCAGCTTCAAGGGATCAGGATGATCTGCAAGGCGGATGGGTCCGGAGATAATTCGCCGCTCCTCTTCTGGTAGATGACGGGTTTCCTTGGAATCGACCAGCGCGTCCAGCAGAACGGCGTCACGGTCCTGTAACCTTTCGACCAGCAAGGCCAGAGCTCTGTTGTAATCCCCGTTTCGCCTCTTGCCAGGGCGTCCGCTTGAGCTTTCCTGGATGAGAGCCAAGTACTTGCCTTCTCGCTCAACCGAGAACTCTGCGTTAAGGGCCTGATCACCGTCGTAGGGATGCATGCATGATGGCAGGATGAGCTGACAAGGACAGTCCGTAGCGGCGTACCGAGTGACGAACTGGGTGACAACGGCGACGCATGGCCGGAGACCTCTGGGGACCCAGATGAACGGTTCAGACTGCTTGACTTTGGGTCAACGGCATGTGGAGTGGTTGATCAGCTTGCCTGGGGGGCAAGGGGTTGCGGCAGGGCACTTGCAGGCCACACGCGACTGAGAACCGACGACAAAAGCTGGAAGACGGCTGAAGCCAGAAGCGCAGGTCACAGGAATCGTGGAGGCGTCATCGCTGATCAGGGCACCCAGCCATCTGTTCAAGCACAAGTAATTGCCCAGTGCTCCGCCATGAGCTTCGCCGCCGAGGGGTTGCCTGTCTATAAGTGACGGGGTCCTAGATTTATTGGCGGGCACTGTAAACCGATGAACTGTGGTGGCGGTCTTCCTTTGTGGCGCGTGTTGCCAGGGCCACGCGCGGCTCAAGGAGGGCGTGCCAATGGAGTACGGGTTCAACTCGCCGCCCGGGTGGCCGGTCCCGCCTGCGAACTGGCGTCCTCCGCAGGGTTGGCAGCCGGATCCTTCTTGGCCTCCGGCTCCGCCCGGTTGGGAGTTCTGGGTGCCTGTCCAGGCGTCGCCTCCACCTCCCGCGCCTCAGGCGTTGCCGCTCGCTCCTGCTTCTGTGCCCGTGCTACCGGAGCGAAGCAGCGGAGGGTTGTTTGGAGGCAAGAGGAAGCTGGAGGCGGAGAACGACGAGCTGCGCGCATGGGTCGAGCGTCTGGGTGGGATGGACGCCATGCGCGTCTCCGCGATGACCGAGGCGCTGCATGCCGAGTATCGAGGGCTGCAGACGGCTATCGCGGATGCTATGCGGCGTCTGCATCAGGTCGAGCGGCAGATTGTGCAGACGGAGGAGACAGCCCTGTTGCAGGAGGCTGGTGTCTACGAGTACCGGCACCCGCTGAGTGACGCGGTGG
>NZ_BLAD01000154.1 GCF_009687845.1 Acrocarpospora corrugata | reverse complement strand
GTGACCTGTCCCTCCGTGTAGACGTGCACGACTCGGCGCCGGCGGACGCGCTGCTGTTTTGACGGGCCCAGGGCTTCCTTGCCCTTCTTACGCGCCATCCACTCTCCTCCGCCGGGCTCCCTTCCGCTCGTCCGCAGTGATCAGCCGACGGGCGATCTGGCCCTCCAAGATCAATGGGACCTTGCCGAACACCCCGGCCAGATAGGACTTCATCAGGTCCTCATTCTCTGTCGGCGAAGCGGCCGTCAACGGATACAGCGCGGTAGCACCATCCTTGTCTTTCTCCGTCAGCCACACCTGTCCCGGTTCCATCGGACGCTCCCCACTCGAAGTAGTGAGAACCGTTGGATCATGCGATGTGAAGATGAGCTGCGCGCCCTTTGGATTGGCCTGCGGATCCTGAAAGAGCCTGACCACTTCAGCGGCAAATCGCGGGTGCAGACTGGCGTCCAGTTCATCGACCAGAAGCACGGTGCCCTCATCGAGCACTACGAGCACCGGACCCAGTAGCGCGTACCACGAGCGAGTCCCCAAGGATTCATACCGCCACTCGAACGGGACATCGCCGGCAGTGGACTGATGGAACAGCACAGGCGCTGGTCGATTCTTCCCCTCCCGGGTGACCTGCGCGTCGGTGATGCCCAAATCCGCGACCCTCAGCAGCTCCTTGATTCGCTGCGCTTGCCGGCCCGACAGCGCATCTGTGGTGAACGCCTCACGAGCCTCCCGCTCATCTTCTGGATTGATGAGCAGCAGATTACGGCGGAACCAATGGAAAAGTGCTGACAGTTGAGGGTGGTTGTCCGTGCCCGCTGTCGATAGAAGCAGGGAATTAGGCCGAGTGCGTCGCACCAGCTGCGCACGGTCCTTCACCCGGTTACCCGGCCACTCATACGTCTCTGCGCGTGACGTGTCGCGATCCATCCACACCTGGCGGTGACCACGGGGGTAACTGTGAATCCATTCCGCCACGACCCGCGTGGGGCCAAGCTCGAACCCGTACGTCCAGCGGACCGCATCGATCACAAAGTCCACTTCGAAGAAGCTCGGATCGTCCTCGCCCTTTGGGTCCAAGCGGAAAGGTTGTCGAGGAGTTCCGTCGAAAGACGCCCAATTGGCGTAGCTATTGAGGACCGCCGCACGCATGTCAGTCAGGGCTGCGAGCACATTCGACTTGCCCGACGCGTTGGCACCGAAGATGCCGATCAGGGAGAAGACCCATGTCGAGCGATCTCCCCAAGGCTCACCGCGCGCGCTGCGGGACTCAGTTCGTCTTCAGGGACGACGAAAGCCAACTCTTGCTCATCGCGCAGCGACCGAACGTTCGCCGCACGGAACCGGAGCAGCACGCCATCCCCTTGTCCGTCTACGGTTAGAGTAACTGTCCGTCGCTGGTTGGATCCGACTCGCGGCGATCACCAACTTAGTGGATGCCTCCCTAGGACGCAGGTGCAGCGTAACCCCTGGCCTGTCACCAGAGCAGATCGCCGGCGATCGAACTCACGCCCGTACGGCCCACAGCACCCGACGACGACGACTCAGTCCCTGTTCACGCCGACGAGGACGCCGGCTCGGGGTTCGGTGTCGTTGAGGAAGGTGTCAGCGAGGTGGCGGTCGCCGGCACCGGGCTGACACCGGGGTCGGCGTAGAGCCGACGGCATGAGTGACGCGTGCGTTGTTGTCAGCGGCCTGCGGAAGCCGTTCGGGCCGACCCTCGCCCTGGACGGGATGTCGTTCAGTGTCCGGCCAGGGCTGGTCACGGGATTCGTCGGCCCTCAGCCACGACGTCACGTGAAGAGGCGCGTAGATGCCCTCATCGGCAGGGGTTTCAGTAACGACGTCACGTGGAGAGGCGTGTAGTGCCGCCTCGGCCCAGCCGATGTGGTCGTTCCCCTGCCGTCACGATGACGAGGGCTCTACGACGTGATGCGTGCCTTCATCGGCTGCCAGGGTGCGGCGTCGAAGACCAGCAGGATTGAGGTGATTTTGCCGTCGGTCAGGCGGAAGTGTTCGGCGGTGCGCTGGGTGCCGACGGGGGTTGCGGTGTGGACGTCGTAGATGAGGGTGGCTTCGGCTTCGCCGTACAGCTCGCTGATCAGGTCGGTGCCGGTGACGATTGAGACGAAGCCGGGGAGGGTGGCCAGGTGGCCTGTTCGGTCGGTGGAGTCGATGAACGGGCTCTGGAAGCGGAATGGGTCGCCGAGGTGTTCGGCGGCTGTGGTCACGTCGCCGCGGAAGCGGGCTTCGTGGTAGCCGCGTACGGTCTGGCGGGTCTGGTCGGGGAGGGTCATGGGGTTCCGTTCTTGCGGAGGTGGTCGGCGAGGCGGTGCTGGTTTTCGGCCAGGCGTAGGCACAGGTCGCGGAAGACGACCAGCTCATCGGGGGTGAACCCGGTGAACATCGAGCGCATGGCCAGTTGGGACGGCTTGCGGAAGGCGTCGATCCAGGCGCGGCCGGCCGGGGTGATCTCGGCACGGACCGAACGGCGGTCTTCCGGGTCGGGGACGCGGCGGGCCAGGCCGTCGCGTTCGAGGGTGTCGACCAGGCCGGTGACGTTGCGCGAACTGACTCCGGCGGCTCGGGCCAGTTCGCCGATACTTATCCCGGTTTCCGCGCCGCCCAGGCGGACCAGCAGGTCGAGGGCGCCCGTGCTGAGGCCGCGGCCTTGGGCTCCGTGTGCGCGGATCCGTTCGACGGCGAGGTAGGCGGTGCGGACGGCGGCGGCCGCCTCAAAGGTGAGCAGGTCATCGCCGCCATCGACGAACTGGCTCATGGAAGCCCTGGCCCGAGGATCGTGCAGGAACCCGTCCGCGTCCGCCTCAAATTTATGTACCTCATTCATCATGAAGAACTACATTAGTACATAGTTCCAGATATGACTACGGCATTGTGCCGTTCTGGGTACTGGTGGCGCCCGCAGAGTGGATGGACTAGAGTTTCTGGTCATCGAGATCGGCTCCCCCGGGTGAGGGTTGACTGCCGATTTGACTTTGTGTTAATGTCCAAATTCTAGTGGTCTGATATGCCCACCCCAAGGGTGGTTGCGCTGACCCGACTTCCCCGCAAACCCTTTCAGAGGGAAGAGCAAAGTTCTCTAGAGAACTTTGCGCAAGTCGCTGAAAACTTGCAAGGCCGTCACGTTTCCGCAGGTGCGAGCCATTGCTCCCTGGTGATCGCGTACTCGACCTCGCCATGTTCGCTGCCTGAAAGTGGTTGCTCCCAGTCCATGTGGAAGGTACGGACATGCGTCATGCCGATCGCCGCCATCGTCGCGCGGGAACCGGTGTTGACGGCCATCGTCTCAGCGAAGATCCGGTCCAGCCCGAGGTCCGCGAAGCCGTGGCGGAGTAGTTCGCGGGCGCCTTCGCTGGCCAGGCCCTTGCGCCAGTGGCGGCGGAGAAGCCGGTAGCCGAGTTCGGCCTGTCCTTCGATCGGGCCCTGATCGGGGCGCTCGGGCGGCTCCAGAATCCACCAGCCGACGAAAGTTTCATCGACGAAACCCGCCCAGAAGCCCAGACCGGGGACGTGCTGTGCCACCGCGAGGCGTTCGATGTGGAGGCGTTCGACCTTTTCGCGGGTACGGGCGCGGCCGTCGCCCAGGTAGCGCATGACCTCGGGGTCGGCGTCCAGTTCGACCTCGTGTTCCAGATGGTCGTCGGAGAGTGGGACCAGCAGGATGCGGCTGCTCCGCAGCGTGGCCTGAGCCATGGGCGAACCCTTTCTGGGGGGTGATATTTCCGGCGTCAGGCCGCGCGAAGGCGGCGACTCCGGGCGATCGGTGGCACGGCCTCAGGCCGTACCCGCCAGAGGGTGGCCCGCACGGTAAGCCGGTCGAGCAGCCATGCTAATAACGTGGCATCGAAGAAAGGCGAGCGAAGTGAAGATCGTGATCGACGACCTCTCCGGCCCGGAGATCGCCGAGTTCCTCAGCGAGCACATGCGGGAGATGCGGTCCACCTCGCCTCCGGAGAGCGTGCACGCCCTCGATCTCGACGGGCTGCGCAAGCCCGAGGTCACGTTCTGGACGGCCTTGGACGGTGACACCCTGGTGGGCTGCGGTGCGATCAAGAGGCTTGATCCGGACCACGCCGAGGTGAAGTCGATGCGTACCAAGCCGATCCGTAAGCGGAGTGGGGTCGCGTCGCTGCTGCTGGAGCACATCATCGCCGAGGCCAGGCGGATGGGATTCACCCGGCTGAGCCTCGAAACCGGGTCGACCGATTTCTTCCTGCCCGCCAGGAAGCTGTACGAGAAGTTTGGCTTCGACTACTGCGAGCCGTTCGCGGACTACCGTCCCGACCCGCACAGCGCGTTCATGACCCGGGCTCTCTGAGGGACGACTGATCGTCAAGTAGCGGCCTGCGCCGCCGTCGCCAGCCAGGACAGCGCTGCTCTGTGCCCCGGAGCCGGTCACTAGTGATCCCCAAGGGGACTACAAGTGGCCTATGGGAACTTAAGTGAGCGCAAGACACCGCTGGAGGCCGTGGGGGGTCGCTCTCGCGAACAGCGATCCCCCGCATCCGGCGGTCAGCCGCTCTCACGTACGAGGCAGAAGGGGTGGCCGGCCGGATCGGCGTAGATGTGCCAGCCCTGGGAGCTGTCCAGCAGTGTGGCGCCCAGGTGGAGGACCTGCGCTTGGGCGCGGTCGAGGTCGTCCACGCCGATGTCCAGATGGAACTGCTGCGGGTGAGCCGGGTCCGGCCAGTTAGGCGGCCGGTAGTCAGCGACGCCTTGAAAGGCGAGAACGGTGCCCGCGTCCGTGTGAAGAGTCGCCCACGTGTCGCTGAGCATCCACCGAGGATCGCGCCGGTTGACCTCGCCGCCGAGAAGCGACTGGTAGAAGCGGGCGAGGGCGAGAGCGTCGGAACAATCCAACACCGTGCACTGCAGGTTGCCGATCACTGGATTCTCCCCTGGGACGCGAAGGTGTCTCGCCAGACCGGGATGCCTGCGCGGGATCGTCTCCAACCTGTACGTTCGGGTGTCACATCGGGCGAACGATCTCCATTGGGCCCTCTCAGTGCCGTAGACTGAATGGCATTCAGATCTTCGGCTGTTAGTCGATCGGCATTGATGGCGACGCCGACCGGGAGTGGGGAGCATATGGCGAAGGCCGGAGCCAAGTCCAGACGGCCGGGGACCCCCGGGCGAGCGGTCGAGGCGACCGAGGCGACGATCGACCTCGATGATCCGCGGTTGCAGACCGAGGCCGCGCAGGCCTTGGCCGACGCTGCCCGCGAGCTCTTCGTCAGGAATGGATTCTCGGCGACCAGCGTGAGTGACATCACCGAGCGAGTGGGCATGAGCGTGGGGTCCCTCTACTACCACTACGGCAGCAAGACCAACGTCTACCTGGCCATCTGGCTGAAGTACCAGCGCAGCCAGGAAGCGCGTTCCCGCGAGACGGTCCTGGCCGTGCGCGCGGCCGGCGTCACCAACGGACTGCGCCTGTTTCTCGCCGGGACCCGGGCCTACCTGCTGGGCGCCTGGGAGCACCGCGATGTGGTGCGGATGGCCGCCGACGGCGACACGCCTCCGGGATTCGGCCTGCGCATGCGCAGGATCAATCAGGACTGGTTCCGGCAGAACTCCGCCCTGTTGCGGGAGAACTTCAACCTGTCCGAGGATGACGACGCGCTGGGCGTCCGCGCGATGGTCGCGATCGTGACCGACGCCATGGGCGGGATCTGCCGCGAGGTGGCCGCCTGCGCGACCCGCGAGGAGGCCGAGGAACTGGTGGCCCGGGGCATCGACGTCTTCGCACGGCTCGCGAACGCACCCGCCAAGACCCTCTATTAGCCCGGGATCCAGCCGGAGGGCCCTGGGACAAGACCGCCGCCAAACGCCGAAGTCCCCATTCCAAGGGGTCAGGCGCTGCTCTTGACC
>NZ_BLAD01000153.1 GCF_009687845.1 Acrocarpospora corrugata | reverse complement strand
GGCCTTTTCAGGGTGATGACAGGTGAGGGGGTGGGCCATCGATTCGACCGGATCGGTATGGGGGTCATGCGTCCCCCTCGTCGGGAATCGCGGTGGCGATGGCGGTCATGTCGGCGCCGGGGAAGCCGATGACGGAGAGGAAGAAGGCGTCCCAGTGCACGCTGACGCCGATGGTCACCTCGGTCTGGCCGCCGCCGACGGTGCATTCGGTCAATTGCACGCCGTCCAGGGAGTGGGCGGTGATGATCTCTTCGGCTCGGCCGCAGACGTCGGTGTCGGCGAGGAGCCGTACCTGGCCGGTGGCGCGCAGGTTGTCGACGTCGATCTGGTCGGCGGCGCCGCGGGCGCCCTGCTCGGCGATGTCGGCGGCTTTGAGGCGGGAGTTGATCGCTGCTCCGCCGTCGACGAGCAGCCCGGCAAGCAAGAAGACTGCCACCGAGAACAACACCACAAAGACGGACATCGAGCCTTTGTCTGTACGGTCTGGCCTGCTCATTCGACCCTCCGGAACTGTTCCAGCGGGACCACCGAGTTACCGCTCATCCGCGTTGTCGTACCGAAGCCGAGAAAGTCCAGATCCAGTTCGCAAGTGACGGTGATGGCGACCACGCCGCCTTCGACCCATTCGGTGCCGGCCATGCTGACCTGCGGCGGGCAGTCGTCGCCGAGCACGGACTGGGCTGTCTGCTCGGCAGCGGCGACGGCCGCGTCCTCGCTGCGCTGCACCGAAGCGGCCCGGGCCGCGTCCCGGGCCGCCCCGTTGACCTCACCCTGAGCCTCGACGACCCGCCCTGCCCCCACCAGAAACATGAGGAAAAGCAGGAAAATCGGTGCCAGCATCACGGTTTCCGCGGTCATCGACCCACGGTCGCGATTACCGGACGTCGAGCCTCGGGGGGAGTTCACTGGCACGCCTCACTCCCGTCGTCGGGCCGGAAACATTCGACCGGCCCACCCGACCGGGCAGTGATCGTGAAAGCGAGTTCTGGAAGCAACGGCACAACCTGGACGGCGGTCCCGGTCACCTCCACCCCGCGCTGATCCCCTTCTTCGAAGGCCGTCGCGGTCGCGGACTGCAACAGTTCCGGCCCGATCGCCTGAATGATCTGCGTCGCCTTGGCCTCAGCCTCCGAAGGCCACGCCTCAGAGTCCCCGGCGGACCTCGCAACCCTCGCCCCCTCACGGGCAGCGGCATCCGCCACCTGCCGACCGTGAAACCACAACGCCATCTGCACCACAAGAAGCACCACAACGAGAACAACCGGCATCAGAATGGCCAGCTCGATGACCGTCGCCCCTCGCTCGCGACCCCGGCGAGACTGAGGAACGCGGACGGGCTTTGGGGTTCTTGGGGTCATTGACCGACACCACTCCCGTCGCCGCCGCCCCCGCCGCCGCCGAAGTTGCTGCTGATTTCAGCGGATTTGCCTTCGACCAGGCCCTTGATGAGGGTGGCGAGGCCGAGGGCGACGCCGGCGATGATCGCCGTGATGATGACCCATTCGACCGCGGAGGCGCCTTTGGTAGGGGCGTTGCGGGCTTGCTGGATTCGGACGTTCAGCAGGACTACCAGGTACTCGATCATCTATGACCCCAACATCTTCATGGCTGCCGGATAACTGAGAAAGATCACGAAGCCGGCGCACAGCAGGAGCTGAGCCACGAGCATCGATTGGGAGCGTTCGCCTGCCTTGCCTTCGATCTCGGCCAGCTCACGTCGCCGGAGCGTGGCGGATCGGGCGGTCAGCGACGAGCGCACCTTGGCTCCGTCGTCGGCGACCAGGCCGAGCGCCGCGGACAGGTCGCGCAGTTCGTCGACGTTGATCTCGTCGCCCAGCTGGCCGAGGGCCTGCCACGGGGTGATGCCGACGATCCTGGCGTTCGCCAAGGCTTCCCGGATGCGCTCCATCGCCCAGTTCGAGCCCGGCTCGTCGGCCGGGGATCCGTTCGCGCCCGCGGATCCGGGGCTGCCGACGGAGACCGCCATCAGCAGGGCCTCGGGCACCCCCCGCCCGCCGGCCAGGTTCATCGCCACCAGGTCGAGGAACGCTCCGACCGCGTGGCGGAAGTCGCGCCGCCGTACCGCCGCGTCGCGCCGGACCTGGGCGTCCGGCAGCAGGAAGAACACCACCGACACCAGCAGGGCCGACCAGAACGGGACATGCAGCGAAACGCCCCACCCCATCAGCGCGAGCCAGCCGACCAGCAGCGGGAACGCGAACAGGCCGGAGACCGCGAGCAGGACTTTGGTGGCCAGGAAGCCCTCGAACGATTTGCCGAGGAGAGTGAGGTCTGCCCGTACCGACCGCACCTCCCAGCCGCGCGACTGGTAGAACCGGGCCAGCCGAAGCCCCAGCGCCCGGCGGAACGCGCTGACCTGCTCATTGGAGGCGACCAGCGGCGTGCGCACCGCCTCCTCGCCCGCCCGCGCCCGATCGAGCGCGGCCAGCCGCGTCACCAGCCCCGGCCGCGGCGGGAACAACGCCCGCAACAGCAGAAAGATCCCCAACCCGAGCACGGCCCCGGCGAGCACGGTCTCCGTCACAAGATCACCCCCACCCGAGGAAGAGACGACGGCACGCGAGTCGGCGCCCGCATCGCCGCGAGCCCTGGAGGGGACGACGCCACCCCGGCGCGGCTGGGCGTCGAAACGGCCGTTGTCATGAGGGCACCTCGGCTTCTTCCTGGCGGGCGGGGGCCTCGGCGCGGCGGTAGGGGGCGAGGATTCGGGCGGGCTGGTCGAATCTGGCCAGGCGTCGCATCCAGGCGAAACCCGCGCCGAACAGGGCGGCTACCACGAAGAGGACGGCCTGGCCGAGGAGGGAGTTGTACTCCTCGACGTACGACCGGTTGAAGATCACTAGGAAGGCGGCGAAGGCGAGGGCGGTGCCGACGACGATCTGGACGCTGCGGCGGGTGGCGCGGCGTTCGGCTTCTACGCGGCGGCGCATGTCGAGCTCTTCGCGGGCCGAGAGGGCGAGGGCGGAGAGCACGTCGCGGAGGCCGGGGCCGCGGAGTTTGGAGTTGAGGATCAGGGCCGCGACGACCAGGTCGGCGGAGGGGTCGTTGAGTTCGTCGGCGAACATCCGGAGCGCGTCGGAGAGGGCCATCCGGGTGTGCATGCGGTCGACCAGGGCGCGCAGGTGCGGGCGCAGGCTGGGGGCGGCGGCGCGGATGGAGACGGGGATCGCCTGTTCGAGGCCGGCCGCGCCGGCGATGGTGTCGCGGAGGGATTCGGTCCAGGCGGCGAGGCCCTCCAGGCGGCGCATGGAGCCGCGTTCCTCGGCTGCGCCGCCGGTGAGGCCGCGCCAGGCGATCACGAGCAGGGCGGAGCCGACGGCGACCACGGGCCAGCTGGTGAGGACCAGGACGACGGCGCCGGTGATGACGGCGACCGCGGTTCTGGTGGAGAGCGTGCGCAGCAGTTCCATCCGGCGGGCGGCGCCGTCGGGAGCGGAGGGGCGGGGGGGCCTGCCGTACAGGGCGAGGGCGAGGAGGAAGAGGCCGCCGCCGATGGCGGCGCCGGCGAGCAGGACGGCGGGTTCCAGGAGGCCGGGGGGGATCATGACCAGGCTCCTTCGTAGCCGTGTTCGGCCAGTTCCTCGATGCAGGCGATGGGCGCGTGCGGGATGACGGATCCGTTGTCGGTGGCGATGAAGATCTCGGAGGAGAGCACCCGGCCGTCGCAACCCGCTACTTCGCGGACCGAGGAGACGAATCGGCGTAACCGGCCGCCGCGGTGGTAGTCATTGCGTTTCTCGATGAAGACGACGAAGTCGATGGCGCCCGCGATGAGCATGTGGCTGGCCTCGATGGGGAGGCGCTCCTCGGCCTGCAGGGCATACGTGGCGATGCGGTTGAAGACCTCGATCGAGGAGTTGGCGTGGATCGTGGACAGCGAGCCGTCGTTGCCCTGGGTCATCGCGTTGAGCATGGTGACGATCTCGTCGCCGAGGACCTCGCCGACGATCACCCGGGACGGGTTCATCCGGAGGGACCGGCGGACCAGTTCGGCCATGCTGATCTCGCCCTGGCCTTCGGAGTTGGGCAGTCGTTGCTCGAAGGCGATCACGTTGGGGTGGAGTTCGGGGAACTGGTCGAGGCCGAGTTCCAGCGCGCGTTCCACCGTGATCAGGCGTTCCACCGGGGCGATCTCGTTGGCGACCGCGCGCAGCAGGGTGGTCTTTCCCGCGTTGGTGGACCCGGCGATCATGATGTTCTTCCGGGCGGACACGGCGGCGGACAGGAATCGGCCCAGTTCGGCGGAGAGTGTGCCGTTGCCGACCAGGTCGCTGATGAAGACCTTGCCCAGGCGGGCCCGGCGGATGGAGATCGCGGGCCGGACCGTGACGTCCATCACGGCGGACAGGCGGGAGCCGTCCGGGAGGCGCAGGTCGAGTTGCGGGTTGGCGGTGTCGAACGGGCGGGAGGAGAGGCCGGAGTAGGCGGCCAGGATCTGGATGAGCTCGATCAGCTCCTCGTCGGATTCGGCCACCGGTTCGTGGGTGAGCTCCTGGCCGTCGGCGTACCCGACGAAGACCCGGTCGCAGCCGTTGATGTCGATGTTCTCGACCTCGGGGTCGTCCAGCAGCGGCTGCAGGCGGCCGACGCCGAACAGGGCGGCGTGGATGCCGGCGGCGAGGGCCTCCTCCTCTTCCGCGCTCGGCGGGGTCCGGCCGACGCCGATCTCGCCCCGGGCGAACTCCTCCAGAACCTGGGCGATCAGCGCCCGCGCGAACTGGCGCTCATCCTCGCCGCTCATCGGCCGCAGGCCGCTGGCCTGGTCCAGCCGGCGCTGCTGGGCGAGCCGGTCGCCGACCTCCTGCCGGAAGCGTTTCACCAGGGTGTGGTCGATGTTCACGGGCTCTCCTCGCGGGGCCCCGGCACGATCGGCCGCCCGTTGACCCGGCGCGGCTCCGGTTCGCCGACCCGCCCGGCCAGGCGGCCGGCCAGCTCGCGCGCGGTCCGGATCAGCATGCTGCGGTCCAGCCGCCCACCCCACTGGCCGCGCAGCAGTTCGGCTCCTTTCGGGTCGTACGCGAGACCGCCGACGAACGCGACATCCCATCCGGAGACGATCCGCCGGACCTCGTCGAGTTCGGACCGGTACGCCCGGGGATCGGCGATCACGACCACGCCCACCTGCTGCTTGAGCAGGGTCAGCCGCTCGCGCAGATGCGCCACGTGATCGAGGCTGGCCCGGGTGAACAGCACGACCTGGTCGGCTTCGGCGAGCAGTTCGTTGACGGCCGGGTGGGAGCCCAGCCGGCCGCAGTCGGCCAGCACGTCGGTGTGCGGCAGCGCGGCCAGCGAACGCCCGAGCGGGCTCCACAGCCAGGTCAGACCGGCGGCCTGTTCCGCGTTGGTGAGCCCCGCCAGCACGTCGAGGCCGCCGATCAGCTTCTGGGTGTGCTCGTACACCTGCTCGGCGTGCAGCCCGCGACGGGCCACCGCGCCCAGGCTGAGCAGCCCCCGGCCCGGGTTGAGCACGCCGCCGTCTGCGGCCGGCAGCCGGTAGGCCAGATCGCCGCCGGACGGGTCGCATTCGGCGAGCAGCACCGGCCGCGGCCACACCGCGCCCAGCGCGGTCGCGGCGGTGGTCACTCCTGGGGCTCCCTTGTCGGCGGCCAGGACGATCAGTGCCATTCGCTACCGTTCCCCGGGAAGTACGGCCAGGGCGATCTCGCCGCTGGAGGCGTACTGGGCGACGGTCGGGGAGACCGCCGCGTCCACGATCACGGTGACCAGGCCGGTGGCGGTACGGCCCGGCGCGCCGACGCTGTGCACGAGCGCGTTGGCGGCGAGGATGCGCTGCTGGGAGGTGGCGGCGCCGGTGCCCCGGCCGGCGGCGGGGACGTAGATGATCTGGACGATGTCGCCCTTGGTAAGCCCTACCGGGGCTTGTCCTGATTTGAGGGCGAGGCCAACCTGGGCTTTGCCTGGGCCGAGTTGTTCGCTGGCGGTGCTGGTCATGTTCTCGGTGAGCAGGGTGCCCGGGAGCAGGGTGACCGAGGCGTAGGTGGTGAGCACGCGGTCGCGGAAGCGCCAGGCCACGTAGTCGATGCCGGTTTCGGCGATCTGGACCTCCTGGAGGGCGGACGAGGGGATCTTCTCGCCCGCGCCGACCTGCTCAATGATCCGTACAGCTGAGACGCGGTCGCCGCTGCGCAGCACCAGCAGGGTCGTGGCCAGTGCTCCGCCCAGAATCAGGAGCACGGCCAGCGCCGCGAGGGCCGGCTTGCGCTCCCGCGGTGGCACCGGCAGTTTCCGCGCTGCCGGGCCGGACAGGCCAGGACGTTCCACCGGGCCGGTACGGCTTTCGCGGGCGGGCTTCTCGCTGATCCTCATGGGTGGGGGGCTCCCAGAGTCCAAGTCCACGCAGCACACGGCACAAGGCCATGATCACGAGGAGGGTTGATCAAAACATTTTCGGATTCGCGCGAAATTTCACGCCATTATGGACATCCCCGAAGGGCACGGTTCCGGAAAACGAGGGACCCATGCTTATCGGTTATAGGTCAAGCCGTCAACGATAAAAATATTGCCGCAGGTCAATAGATAGGTCTGTCACACTGGTAACACACGTAACATAGCTACCGGATCTTCCTGAGATACTGTCTTAACACGACATAACCACAAAAAGTCAAGAGGCTACGAAATGTCAACTCAAATCGACTTGACTAGTGTCTTGACAGAACTTGTTGACGGGGCTTCATTGTGGAGATCGTCGGATGATGATTGGTTGGCGGAGCCCTTTGCGACGCTCGCGCTCGGCAGTCAATGGAGTGATATGCACGAGTTGCCGGCCCTCTCCCCACCCACCCACCCCTTGGAACGCTCGCGTGCAGCGGCACTTATGTGCTTGGACCCATCCGTGCTTATGACCGAACCGCAACCCCGGCAGTTCAGCCCCTTCCCGTGCCTTCACTTAGTGCTACGGCCGGATCGCTCCACACGTTCACTCCAGACCCAGGCGCGTTCCAAGAACCCCCCTCACCACGTTCCCGCGCCGACCCTCCGCCGCCCCGCCTCCGCGACGAAGCTCCCCCTCATTGCCACCTTTCGCGGCACACCTTCCTGCGGCGCACCCCTCGTCAA
>NZ_BLAD01000152.1 GCF_009687845.1 Acrocarpospora corrugata | reverse complement strand
ACCCTTTCGCGTCTACGTCCAGCCGGCCGTACGTAGGCGGAGGACCGAAATTCCTCCCTGTGGGGCTCAATAATACGATTTGCACCCACCGTTCCATGATCGCGTTCATCCTCGGCATCCGGATACCGGTGAGCACGGTCTGAATGCCGGCCTCGGCGAGGATCTCGTCCATGAGCGCGGGGAACTTGCCGTCCCGGTCGCGAATCAGATAACGGGCCCGGCAGCCGGTGTCCTCCAGATCCATCACCAGGTTCCTGACGGCCTGGGCGACCCAGTCGCGGTCGGGTGTGCGGTGGTGCCGAGCACGCGGACGCGTCTGGTGGCGTGGTCGATGACGGCCAGGATGTACTGACGCCGCCCATCAAGAGTGACAGTCTCGATGAAATCGCAGGCCAGCAAAGCCTCAGCTTGGGAGCGCAGAAAATCGGCCCACGTGGTCGACGTCCGCTCGGGTGCCGGATCGATGCCGTCCCGCTTGAGGATCTCCCAGACCGTGGACAGCGCGACCGTGATGCCGAGGGTGGCGAGCTCTCCGTGGACCCTCCTGTACCCCCAGGACGGATTCTCCCGGACCAAGCGCAGGACGAGGGCACGAATGGAACCGACCATGGGAGGGCGTCCGCGCCGTTTCGGCACACAGGCACGAGCATGACGGCGATTCATCAGATCGCGGTGCCACCGCCCGACGGTATCCGGCCGGATGAGAAGCCTCAGCCGGCGCAGGACGTCTCGGGGCAGCGGCGCCAGGAGAGCGGCGAGAAAGGCTCGATCCTCAGGAGCGAACCTCACCCGAGCGCCGACGCCGAGCTGCCGTTCGAGGACGGCGATCTGGTGACGCAGGGCGAGGATCTCGACGTCCTTTGTCCCGATCGCCCAACGGCAGCAACCGCAGCGCCGCGAAGGTGTTCGTGACGGCTAAGTAGGCCAGGCGAAGGAGCACGGCCGATCATCCTGCCGCACTCCTCCTCCACAAGAGCCCAAGCCTGCCTGCAAGAGAAGCACTTCAAGGCCGTGACCTGCACGGATGGAATTATCAGCAGGCGCAGTGTTCGAGCATGACCAAGGCGTAGAGGCGTCTGAAGGTGACGGTGTCCACATGCAGGAAGTCGACGGCGACAATGTGCTCGGCCTAGGCGGTCAGAAACTGCTTCCACGTCGGTCCGCTGCGGCGCGGGGCGGGGCCGATCCCGGCCCGGTTCAGGATGTTCCAGATGGTCGAGGCGGCGATCTTGTGGCCGAGGCGGGTCAGTTCACCATGAATGCGCCGGTGGCCCCATCCCGGGTTGTCCGCGGCCATGCGCAGAATCAGGTCCTTGACCGCAGCCGCGGTGGGAGGGCGTCCAGGACGGCGATGTCTGCTGTAGTTCCACTTCCTCGCCACGAGCTTGCGGTGCCGGGCCAGCAGGGTGGCCGGCGTGACCGGGAAGACCTTCTCCCATTGGGGGCGGGGTATCAGGTGCGAGAGAGCCGCCAACCACAGGCGGTCGGCTGGTTCATACCGCACCCGCGGGACGGCGCAGGACCGCGTTCTGATGCCGAAGCACCCAGCAGCTCCGCCTCCTTGGAGGCGTCGCGCCGTAACAGAAGTGCGGGCAAAGACAGCAGGCGCCGGGTGACCGCGTACACCGTGGATAAGATCACGAAACATGATCCCAGGGATCCGGACCAGCCACTCGGCGCCCCTCAATCCTTCCGTCCCACCAGATGAAGGGCTCTGCGCTGACAGTGATTCGAGTTCTTGAGCCCCACACGTCGCCGGGATCCTGGGCGCGATCATCATCGCGTTCGGCCTCCGTCGGACACCCGAGCCCGTCCCCGCGCCGACCCCCGTCGAGACTACGGCTTGACCGCGACCTGCCGTCCGCGTGGTCAGGGCTCTGCGGGCTCCGGATAGTCGGGGTCCCAGCGGCTCTTCCGCAGCAGGGTGGTCAGCGCGCGGCCGGTGCCCGGCGCAACCCCCCTGGCCGGGGCGAGCCGGTCGTTCAGGTCGCCGACATGCAGGTCGACGGTCGCCTCCACCAGCTCCGCCAGCGCGGTGGCCGCCGCCCGCGCCTGCGACCAGCCCGTCCCGAACAGGACGGCCCCGATGACCGCGCCCGGCCACCACCACAGGGCCAGCAGCAGATAGAGCGACGACCAGCCGACCAGGCGCGCGGCGGTGGCCAGCGACTCCCGCGCGGCCCCCACCGCGAGCCGGGGCTCCTCCGGCACGATCAGCCACAGACGCGGCCAGCAGGCGTCCAGATCCAGGCCGTACGCCTCCTCGACGCGCACCCGAGGCACCCGGAGGCGATCGCCGATCCAGCAGGGTCGGTCAGGTTCCCGCAGGCAGATGCGGTCGGCCTGGGCGATGGCCCGGGCGGCGGCGCCTGCCGTGGTGGCCGACTCGGCCCGGCTGACGGCACGTTCCCAGCGTCGGCGGCGCAGCGTCACCAGCCAGCGGGCCGGAGCGCAGGCGCCTTGGATGGTCCACAGCCACTCCACCGCCCGCCCGAGGGCGCTCGCGACGAGCCCGACACCCACCGCGCTCAGCGCGCAGACCACCATGATGAGCACCAGGCCGCCGACCGTACGGATTCCCGGGTCGGTGGACCAGGCGGTGATCTGCCGTCCCAGCGGCGCCGGGTCCAGCGCGTGGGCATACCCCAGCTGCCATGCCGTGATCACGGCCGCCAGGAACAGGAGGCCGGGCAGGGCCAGGAGCCCGACCCAGCGTTCGGCGATCTTCTTGCCGACCTCGCCGAGAAAGCCGGTCATGGCGTCAACGGCCGGGCCACGAGTTCAGCGCCGGTGATCTCGCACACGGGGGTGGGCTGGCCACGCCATACCAGCCCGTGGCCCGAGCACCGCCCGTCCGGGCAGTTCCACCACCGCGCCGCGCCCGCCGCGCCGCGCGCGCCGGGCAGCGGGCCGTATCCGCGCTGCGCCGCCGGGTAGAAGCCCAGTCCGTCGGCCGCCTCGAACAGCCGATTCAGCTCGTCGAGTTCTCGTTCCGGGTGCGGGCTGCGTCCCGCCCGCAGCCGGTCGAGCAACTCCGCCCCACCGACGGCGGAGGCCTGCTCCACGAAGGCGGGATCGTCGAGCTCGCGACACAGGGCGGCCAGCTTCTCCGGCAGACCGAGATTCATAAAGCACTCCTTACGTGCCCATATGGATATGCGCGGCCCACAGGGTGGGAATGTGAGGGTAGCGGTCTCTGATCACGCGTGTCGCCCGATGCAGGCAGCGCCCGGAACGCGCCGGATCGGACCCGTTCGCCACCAGATCCTCATAGACCCCGGTGGCGATCTCCGCGGCGACCGCGTCGTCGATCTCCCACAGTGTGCCCACCACATGCGGGTATCCCGCCAGCTGGAACGCGGTGACGGCGTGCACGCACTCGTCGGCCAGCTCAGGCGCGGTGACCGCGGTGCTGCAGGCCGACAGGTAGGCGAACTCGCACTCCTCCAGCCGCAGCCGCGAGACCTCCAGCACGGTGAGCGGCCGCCGCGCGTGGTCGTGGACCAGCAGCTGGCTGCCGGACGGGTCGTCCGGATCGAAGGCGGCATGGCAGGCGAAATGCACCCAGGACCCCTCCGGAAGCAGTGCCAGCACGGCATCCCGGGTGGCACCCTCGCCGACCAGTCCATCCATGTCGGGAAAGAGCCTGGTGAGCTCGTCGAGCTCGCGCCGCGCCCCCGGCAGGTCGGACGCGCCGGGGGTGCGCGGCATCGCGACCGCCAGCATCTGCGGCCGCCCCGCCCGCTGCCGGGTGGCCCTGGCCCGTGCGTGCGTCAGTCCCCGTACGGTCGCGCTGTAGGAGGACGCGACCCGATCGATCACGGTACGGCGCCCGGCCCCCGGCGCGTCGAGATGGTGCCCCGCCGCGTGCAGCGGGAAGTAGGCCAGCGCCCCACAGGGCACCCACCAGATGCGGCCGTAATCCTCGCCATCGTCCGGGCAGCCGGTCATCCCGAGTCGCTCAAGCACCGGTCCGGTGACCGTGTCCCAAAGCCAGGCCAGGGTAGCG
The DNA here is from genome assembly GCF_009687845.1 of Acrocarpospora corrugata. Classification (GTDB taxonomy): domain Bacteria; phylum Actinomycetota; class Actinomycetes; order Streptosporangiales; family Streptosporangiaceae; genus Acrocarpospora; species Acrocarpospora corrugata. The sequence goes on along the minus strand of NZ_BLAD01000152.1, from coordinate 3,138 downwards.
TGCATGACCTGCTCGGCGTGGCGGTCACGCCTGGCGAACGACGTCCGGCCCAGCGCCTCGTGCATCGCGTCGAGCCGGTCGTAGACCTCGGCGGCGGCAAGGCCGGGGAGCTCCTGAACCCGCACCCCCTCGGTGGTCAGGATCAACGCGTCACACCGGTAATCGCTCATGTTGATCATGACGATCGGCCCATCCTGCGCCTGCTCGACGAGCTGGGCCGCCTCCGGGAGCAGCAGGAACCGGTCCAGGCCGGGCAGCGTCCGGACCCGGGCGACCAGCGCGGTCAGCTCCTCGGCCAGTTCACGCCGGCGGTCAGCGGTGTCCTCGTTGAGGCTCGCTCTTTCGTCGGCGTCCAGCCGGCCGCACAGGTAGGAGAACCGGTCCGCGAGGTCAGCATCCCTGTCCCGCAGGTCGGTCAGATCGGTACGGGCCTCCAGCGACTGCGCGAGCAGCACACCCCGGCCTGTTTCGAGCAGTTCGACCGCTTCCTCGGGCCGACCGGCCTCAATGGCGCAGGCCGCCGCGTCACCGGCGAGGCGCGCGTACTCGGCCATCCAGTGGGTCGCGTCGGCCCGGACGAGCGCACGGGCGGCCAGGCCCGGCAGCAGCCGGACGGCGAGGGCGTACCCGCGTGCCGCACGGTCGGTCTGGCCGAGGCTCATCGCGAGCCTGCCGCAGCCTCTGGCCGCCTCGACCCGGATCATGGGCCGGGTGCTCCCCGTGGCGGCGGCCGCCTCCAGCAGGCCGATCGCCTCGTCCACAAGCCCGTCGTCGTCGGTCGCATGCCCCAGCATGGTCAGTGCCCGAGCCAGATTGACCTGGCAGAGCGCCCGGTAGTAGTCGTGCTCCGCGACCTGCTCGACCGCGCGGCGACCGGCCGCGACCGCCGCCTCCAGCGCCTCCGTCTCACCGGTGCGATCGAAGTACTCCAACCACGTTGCGGCCAGATTCGTCCTTGCCCCGGCCCGTTGCCAGCCGTGGATCGCGTCAACCGCCAGCCGGTTGCAGTCGATGGCCTGACGCAGCGTGGCGATATCGCCGGTGCTCGCGGCCTTGGCCTTGAACGCGACGGCGAGGTTGGTCAGGAACAAACCCCGGTTGGGGTGGTCCGCGGGAGTCGCCTCCACCACCGCACGGCCGATCGAGATCGCTTCGTCCAGCGCGGCGGAGTCACCCGTCCGGTCGAAGCGCGATTTCAGTTGTACGGCGAGAGCCGACCGGTACTTCGCCAGGTCGGGATTACCCTCCGGCGTGGCGGCGACCACGACGCGACCGGCCTCGATGGCCTCCGCGAGCGCGCCCAGGTCGCCGGTCTGCTCGAACTGGGCCTGGAGCATGAGGCTGACACTGTAGAGACAGGCCTGCCAGAGCACGGTGTGCGGCGGTGCTGCGTCCACCGCCCTGCGTGCCGTGGCGATGGCCTGGTTCAGGGTGGCCTGTTTTCCTGTGCGCCCGAACTGTGCGTGGAGCACGTTGCTGAAGTTCGCGAGCATTCCTGGAAGGTCCGGATCGCCCTCCCGCGTGCTATCGATGGCCGCGGAACTCATCCTGGCGGCCTCGTCGAGCGGTGCCGGGTCACCGGTGCGGTTGTACAGCACGTACAACGAGAGACCGAGACCGCCGAGGAGCACTCTGCGCTTCTCGTAGCCTTCCGGCGTGTCGGCCAGGGCGCGCCGGTAGGCGTCGATGGCCTGCTGGAGTGGTCGAAGCTCGCCCGTGCGCCCGAACCGCAACCGGAGGCTGACGGCGAGGGTGGTCAGGCTCCCCGCCCTTTCCTCCGTGGTACGCGCTTGCGCCACCGCGTGGGTCGCCACCGCGATGGCCTCCTCCAGCGCGTCCATGTCCCCGGTGTGCTCGAAGAGAGTGAGGAGTGCGGAGCCCAGGAAGCACTGGCGGCCGACCCGGTCGGGGTGGCCAGGGGAGGTGTCCCGCACGGCGTTGCGTCCGGCGCCCACCGCTAGTCGCAGACTGTGCGGGTCGCCGCGATTGTTGAACCATTGCTCAAGCAGCATGATGAGGCGCCGCCAACTCGTGTCGGAAATTTCCGGCAGCAGGATGCTCGGTGGCATCGTCGACAGCGCCGAGTCGGGCAGTGGCAGCCGGGACCGGGACTCGTTCAGCACGAAGAAGAGCGGAAGAGCGGTGTAGACCTCCCCTCGGACCCGCTCGTCGGCGAACACTTCACCGCGGCGCCAGTGCAGCAGGCCGACGAGGTAGCAGGTCTCCGCGATGTCGTGAGGATCGGTGGTGCAGGCGAAGAGTTCCACCGCCTCGTCCAGCGCCACCGGATCCAAGAGGCGGCCGTTTGGCCCGCTATCGAGCCTGGATCGCAGAGCAGTTACCCATTTTTCCCGCATGTCACGATATTCCCACCGACAACTTCAGGATACTGATGAAATGACGGACATCGTGGAACAGTTGCCCAACATCCTTCTCGAGATGGTGGATGCCCAAATTCGCGCAGGCGGCGGCGGTCTTCGCCCTCAGGTCCACATTCTGGCTGAGGATATGGATGCCGCTTATGTCGGATATATGGAGTGTCGCCCCTTCTACCGGGGCGCGGACGCCGCCTCCGCGCTGGCGAACCTCGGGGTGCTCCCTTCTGTGATCAAAGCGACTCGACTGTTCGTCGTCTGGGAGGACCACGACATCCGTACCGCCCTCGAAATCCAGGGGGAACACATCAACCAGGGCATCGCGATCCTCGACGCGCGGTTCAACGGCCACACCCTCCGCTGGCACCCGTTCAGCGCTGTGGGGAGGCAGGTGAACGGGGGAAGAGGAATCGCCGTCGATCTCACGTGGGGCACTCCGGCCCGTTATGAGAACGTCCCGCTCCTCGCACCTTTCGAAGCACTGCTCAGGGTCTGGCGCGAACTACGGGATGACGACCTCGAACGCACGGCGATACTCCTCCAGAAGGCCGGATATGAGCTGAACTGGGCAACGCCTTTGAAATAGAATTCCGATCACCTCAGCGGCACCCGACCTGGCCACGGTCGGAGCCGACGTAACGGACGGCTCCTCACTCACAGTAGCCGTCGACTTTTCCGATTCGTCGCTACTCTCGCCCCCGCCGCTGAGCGCGGCGGCGGTTCCGATGGCGACGCCGAGTATCACGAGGACGGCAGCCAATGC
>NZ_BLAD01000151.1 GCF_009687845.1 Acrocarpospora corrugata | reverse complement strand
CACCAGCCGTGAGCTGGGCGTTCACGTCAGCATTTCGTAAGGGCCGAGGCGTCGCGACGGCTCTACCCTCCCACCATGGAGATCGACATCGCATGATGGGCGAGCTGTATTCCCAGTCGCTGGCCGGCACCGCGACCCAGATCGAGCACGTCGACGGAACCGTGGAACCGCTGGAGGCGGCCCGCTGGTTCGAGCCCATCGACGGGGACGAGGCGCTGCTGTCCCGCTGCGTCAGCCCGACGCTGGACGTCGGCTCCGGGCCGGGGCGGCTCACCGCCACCCTGGCCCGGCGGGGCGTCACCGCACTGGGCATCGACATCACCCCGCACGCCGTGCAACTGACCCGCCGGGCCGGCGGTTTCGCCCTCTGCCGCGACGTGTTCGACCACGTCCCCGGCAGCGGCCGATGGGCCACCCTGCTGCTGGCCGACGGCAACATCGGCATCGGCGCCCACCCTGACGCGCTGCTACGCCGGGCTCGCCAACTCATCCGTCCCGGCGGCTCCGTCCTGGTCGAACTGGAGACCCCGGAGACGACCAGCCGGGTCGAGCGGGTACGGCTCCGCCGCGCCGACGCGGTCGGAGACTGGTTCGGCTGGGCCAGAGTCTCGGCCGGCGACATCGCCCGCCTGGCCCAGGCCGCCGGTTTCGCCACCACCGAGCGATGGCAGGAGGCAGGCCGATGGTTCGCAGCCCTGCGCTGACCCCGGCAGCCGTCCGTCGCCGGATTCCCGCGCCGGCCAGAACCGCCGTGCTGCTCGCGACCCTGGTGGCCGTGCTCGCCGCAACCGTCCGCCAGGACCTCTTCTCCACCGCCCCGGCCGAACTGTTCGGCTGGTACGCGGCGGCGTGGGCATTGTTCGCCGCCGCCGCCTGGTCACTGCGCGGCACGCCGGCCCGCCAGGCGGCGGCCCTGGTCCTGGCCGGCGGCATCGCGGTGGCCGCCACCGGCCTGCTGGCACCGCCCCGCACCAGCACCGACTCCTACCGCTACGCCTGGGACGGCAGAGTCCAGGCCGCGGGCAACTCGCCCTACGACCACACCCCGGCCGACCCCGCCCTCACCGCACTACGGGATCCCTGGCTGTTCCCCACCGGCGCGGCCTGCCGGGAACCCGGCCGTTCCCCACTCCCCACCGGTGGCTGCACCCGCCTGAACCGACCGGCCGTCCACACCATCTACCCGCCGGTCGCGGAGGCCTACTTCCTTCTCGTCCACACGCTCTCGCCTCCCGGCGCCCGGCACAAACCACTCCAACTCGGCGGCGCGCTGCTCTCCATCTGCGTCACGATCGCACTCTTGCGCCGCCGCCCCGGCCATGTCACCTCCTGCGCCGCCTACTGGGCGTGGTGTCCGGCGGTGCCGCTGGAGGCGGTCAACAACGCGCACGCCGACGTACTCGGCGTGCTGCTCACCGTGCTCGCGTTCCTGCTGATCCGGCGCCGTCGCGCCCTGGGCGGCGCCCTGCTCGGCGCCGGCATCGCGGTCAAACTCCTGCCGGCGGTCACCCTGCCCGGCGCCCTCTCCGGAGTGCTCTCCAGGGATCGGTGGTTCCGCGACACGCTCACGGTGGCAGGCCCCGCGGCAGCCGTCGTCGCCCTCGCCTACCTGCCCTACCTGCTGACCTCCCGCGCGTCCGTCTTCGGCTACCTGTCCGGCTACGTACGGGAGGAGGGGTATGACGACGCCTCCGCGCGGGAGCGCTACGCCCTGGTTCGGCTCATCGTCCCCGACGCCTGGGCGCTGCCGGTGGTGGCGGCACTCCTGCTCGTGGTCACCCTCCTGGTGCTGCGCCATGGCGATCCCGACCAGCCCTGGCGAGGCGCGCTGCTCGTCACCGGAACCGCGTTCCTGCTGCTGACACCCGGCTACTCGTGGTACGCACTGCTTCTGGTCGCCCTGGTCGCGCTCGACGGCCGATGGGAGTGGCTCGGGGTTCCGCTCGCGGGAGCGGCCAAGTACCTCACGGCCGGCACCGCGCTCGGCGGCGTCACCGGCACCATCGGGTACGGCCTCGCCGCGCTGGCGGTGCTCGGCGGATACTGCCTCCGCAGCGGCCCAGGGCAGTTGGCCGTTCCCCTCCCAGCAGGTCACCACGTTTCGTAGATCCCGGGCAGGGTAGATCACGCCACGCTGAGACGCCTGACAGCAGGCTCATCCGGCCAAGCCGTTTGCTTTCTGGCGGTAGCCCGGCCACATCCCGATGCTGTTTCGGCGATGCCGTATGTAGTCGGGGGCAAGGAACGTGGACAGAGTCGCAATGATCGCCCCGGGGGCGACGGCAGAGCTTTGCGGCGTCATCAGGGCCGGCCGCGATGAGTGACGTGCTCGATGCCCTGGTGGGCGCTCCGGAACGGGCGTTGCTGGCCGCGGTCAAGGTGCTGGCGCTGTTCGTCACCGCGGTAGTGGTGTTCCGGCTCACCGGACGGCGCGCGCTGACCGAACTCGCCCCGTTCGACTTCGTCACGGCCGTCGCGGTCGGAGCGCTCATCGGCCGTACGGCGACCGCGACCGACGCCTCCTGGCTGGACGGCGCCGCCGCCCTGATCACGCTGCTGCTCGCCCACCTCGCCGTCGTCCACCTGCGCTTCCTGCCCGGACTACGCCGGATGGCCGACCCGCCGCCGCGCCTGCTCGTCCACGACGGCGCGGTGCAACAATCTGCCCTGCGCCGCTGTGGACTGACACGGTCCGACCTCGACATCGTCTTGCGCCAGCACGGTGTCTCCGAACTCGCCGCGGTACGCCTGGCGGTGTTCGAGCCGAACGGTGCAATTTCCATCATCACACACAGCGAACAAGGTGGCCCAGCAGACGGACAGGCCTTACCTGTTCAGGACGGCCCTCCGGGAGGCCTGAAGGACCGGCCTTGCGTGCCGACGGGTCCGGACGACGCGACACGGACGGAGCATTCCCTCTAGATGACGATGCGCCGTGACACGATGCCGCCGCCGATATCGTGTCCGCACCAGAGGTCGAAACGCTCGCCTGGGCGAAGGTATTCGGCGGCCTTGTCGTCGGTGACAATCATGGTCACGATGTGATGCTTGTCCCCGGGGGTCAATGGCATCCAGTCGTCGGTAATGATCGCCGCGGCGAACGGCCGGCGGCGAACCACGCCGGCCTCCCGATGATGCGCGCGGACCGTCAGCGACTGTGTGCGGTGCGGCAGGGCGTGGGACAAGCCACCCTGCTCAGGCGGCAGGAGCGTGATCAGCGCTCTCACTTTCATCCTGGTCATCGATGACGACCTCCCGTTCGGCGTGCGTCCCGTCGCTCAGCGGGTTCCGGGTTCGCTCCCCGCAGCGGGAGAGTGGTGCCCGAGGTCAGGTAACCGATGCTGATTTCACCTCTTATAGGGCTCTACCCTCGTCCGCACAGTGCGACATCTCTCACTCATCCCACTTGGGCCATTTGTTGTGAAACGGATCTATACCTCGCTTGAGGCGGCTTCGCCAGCGGCCTGGAAGCGATCGCAGAGGTCGCGTCCTGATCGCGGCCCGGTGACAGTCGTCGCTGATCCGGCTGCGGGCACCGCAGCACTGCCGGTGATGCCAAACCCCTCGTCGTCAGGAACCCCGCCGTGCTCTCGCCACGCCCATCGACCTCATCAACCGCTCTGGGTGATCAGCGTGGTCAGCGCCCAGAGGAAGAGGGCGCTCTGGATGATGAGCTCGCGCCAGGCCAGCTGGGGGGCGGCCTGGATGGCGTAGGACATCGTCTTGATCGGGATGAGCGGCGGCGCGGGCTCCCGGTCCGGCGGCAGCGGCTGGTTGAAGCGGTGGAAGAGCACCTGGGTGAGGGTGAGGCCGACCAGCAGGCCGGTGATGAAGCTGAGGTGCTCCATGCCGACCGCGGCCTGCAGCGCCACCAGGACGGCCATGAGCAGGAGCAGGATGTCGTCGAACACCTTGATGAAGCGCCCCTGACCGCTGTAGAGGGCGGCGATCTTCTTGATGCGGGCCGGGTAGGGGATGGCGAACAGGTTGATGAACTTGATCAGCGCCTGCAGGATGTACAGGCCGAGCAGGATCTTCAAAGCGATGACCATGACCACTCCTGAGGGTGGGGGTGAGGGTGGCCGCGCTCATGGGCGGTCGCCCGTGGGGTCGAACCAGGCCGTCAGCGTCGCCGGATCGACGAGCAGCAACGAGCCCGCCGGGACGCCGAGAACGCGTTCCATCGCGTCGGTGTAGGCGGCGAGCATCGCCTCGATCGGCGGCGGGGACACCGCACCCGGCTCCTGCGACTCCTGGGTCAGCAACAGTTCGCCGAGGGTGTCGTTGAGATCGTTGAGCAGTGACAGCAGCACGCGGCCGGTCTGCTCGGGGTAAGGGGTGGTGAAGACGCCCTGCGCCGCTCCGTCGCTGATGATGTCGTTCAGCAGGGGCAGCATCCGATCGGCCAGGCCGGGCCGCATCTTCTGCCGGACAACGGCGTTGTCGTCGCCGTACCAGACCCGCAGCAGGGCCACCAGCAGGTCCCGGCGCGGGACCTTCCAGCCCGCCAGTGCGGCGAAGAATCGCTGGAGCCGATCCAGCGCTGGCGCGTCCAGCCGGGCGATCGGAGCCAGATGCGCCGCGAGGGTGTCGGCGGTCCGCTCGATCAGCGCTTCCAGCAGCGCCTGCTTGGAGTCGAAGTAGTGGTAGAAGGCGCCCTTGGAGGCCTCGGTGCCGGCCAGGACGTCCTGGACGCTCATTTGCGCATACCCGCGGGTCTGGATGAGTCGCTGGGCGACATCCAGGAACTCTTCGCGGCGCGAGGCGTGTGCCGCCGGATCGACACTCCGAGCCATTTCTGCCTCCATAATAAACCGGCGGTCGGTTTATTAAAGGAGGCAGGGGCGTGAGCAGTCAAGACCTGTGCTCCAACCGGCCCGACGGGGCGCGGGCGTTTGCGTCGGTGTCAGGGCTGGTCGGAAGAGCCACCCCGTCCGCGGAGTTCGGAAAGAGCCGCTCCGACCGTGGCGACCGTGTCGGGGAGGCCGGTGAGCGAAGGCCGGTGCGGGCCGGTCCCGACAACGATCATCCGGCCCCCGGTGCCGCGAACGTGCTCAGCCGACTCCGCCAGGGCCGAAAGCCCGGCGGAGTCGGTGGAGGCCAGGCGGGTGGCGTCGACGATGATCTGTGCCGGATGGCGCACGGCGACGGCCCGCGCGAGCGCGTCGCGGAAGGTCGCGCACGTCGCCGATGACAAGGCGCCGTTGAGGCTGAGGATCACGATGCGGTAGTCGATGATGAACTCGTCCACGGCCAGTTCAGACATGGCAGCGCGGCCGGGGTCGCGCCCGGTCGGGACAAGCGGGGCGGCAGGTCATGAATGCTCCCAGGAGGCCGAAACGAGTGAACTCGCCGACCAGGCTTCCCGGCACACCGCCGCCAACGTATCAAAACCGAGGCCGGGCGAGCGATCGGCGTCCAGTGGGCCGCTGCTACGGTGACCCTGGGTGTGCCGGGAAGTCTGGTCGGCGTTGAATTCGACGTTGCCGCCTGGAGGCCGCTCATGAACGCTGATCCGAACCGGCGGCCGACCTGATGGGGGCGCTGCTCCCGGCTTTCGCCGTGGTCCTGCTGCTGGCGGTGTTGCTGTCCAGCCTGGCCAACCGCACGATCCTGTCCACCGCCGCGTTGTTCCTGGTCGCCGGATTCGTGCTCGGCGACGGAGCCCTGGGGCTGGTCTCGCTCACCCCCGCCGACGAGATCGTCGCCGTGCTGGCCGAGCTGGCCCTGTTCGCGGTGCTGTTCTCCGACGGCATGCGGGTGGGCTGGCGGGACCTGCGCGAGGCGTGGCGGCTGCCCGGCCGCGCCCTGGGCTGGGGATTGCCCCTGACTCTGCTGGTCACCGCCGCGGGCGCGCACTACCTGGTCGGCCTGGGATGGGCACAGGCGCTGCTGGTCGGCGCGATCCTCGCGCCCACCGATCCGGTGTTCGCCGCCGCCCTGGTCGGCAACGACAAGGTGCCGCCGCGGCTGCGCCAGCTGCTCAACGTCGAATCCGGGGTCAACGACGGGCTGGCGCTGCCGTTCGTGGTGCTGTTCCTGGCGATCGCGGCCGGATCCGATGATCTGCATCTGGGGGAACTCGGCCTGGAACTGGCCCTGGGGATCGTGATCGGCGTCGCCGTCCCCTGGCTGGCCATCAAGCTGGAACAGACCCGCTGGTTCTCCGCCTCCACCCAATACGAGCCGCTCAACGGCCTTGCCATCGGCCTGCTCGTGCTCGCCCTGGGCAAACTCACCCACGGCAACCTGTTCCTGGCCGCCTTCGCGGCCGGAATCACCGTCGCCACCTTCGGCCGGCGGCAGCGCGAATCCTTCGAGCACTTCGGTGAGCTGATCGCCGAGCTGTTCAAACTGGCCGCGCTGCTGGTCTTCGGAGCCCTCATCAGCTTCCCCCTGCTGGGGTCGGTGGGCTGGCGTGGCTGGCTGTTCGCCGTCCTGGCCCTGTTCCTGGCCAGGCCGATCGCCATCTGGATCTCCTTCCTGCGCTCCGGCCTGACGATGCGGGAACAGGCGGCGGTCGCCTGGTTCGGGCCGAAGGGGTTCGCCTCGGTCGTCTACGGCCTGCTCGTACTCGGCTCGGGCATCGCCGCCGCGCAGGACGTGTTCCAGGTCGTCGCGGTCACCATCATCTTGTCGATCCTGCTGCACTCCTCCACCGACATCGTGGTCGCCCGCTGGTTCGACGACGAACGCGACGTCCCGGCCTGGCACGGCGCGGCCAGACGGCTCCGCGATCGCGCCAGGGGAGGGCTGGCGCCGCCCACCGGCCCGGAGTAACGTCACCAGCGGTGCGCCGGGAAGTCTGGTCGGCAGTCCTATCCGATCGGCTTCGGGAGCGCCCCATGTCGTCAGAGTTCGCCGTGCTCGTCAACGGTCTCACCAAGCGGTTCGGCCACGTCCAGGCCCTGAACGGCCTCGACCTGGACGTGCGGACCGGTGAGGTGCACGGCTTCCTCGGCCCCAACGGCGCCGGGAAGACCACCGCCCTGCGCGTCCTGCTCGGCCTGCTGCGCGGCGACTCCGGCCGCACCGAACTCCTCGGCGCGGATCCGTGGCGGGACAAGGTCGCCTTACATCGGCGGCTCGCCTACGTGCCCGGCGACGTGACGCTCTGGCCCACCCTGTCCGGCGGCGAGGCGATCGACCTACTCGCCCGCCTGCGCGGCGGGCTCGATCCACGACGACGCGCTGATCTCATCGACCGCTTCGACCTGGATCCGACCAAGAAGGGCCGCGCCTACTCCAAAGGCAACCGGCAGAAGGTCGCGCTGATCGCCGCGCTGGCCTCCGGCGTCGAGTTGCTGCTACTGGACGAGCCCACCGCAGGCCTGGACCCGCTCATGGAGGCCGTCTTCCGCGACTGCGTCGCCGAAGAACACGCCGCCGGCCGCACGGTGCTGCTGTCCAGCCACATCCTCACCGAGGTCGAAGCCCTCTGCGACCGCGTCACCATCATCCGCGACGGCCGCGCCGTGGAGAGCGGGACACTGACGCAGCTGCGGCACCTGACCCGCACCTCGATCACCGCCGACCTGGCGGCGGTTCCCGACACTCTGGCCGGTCTGCCCGGCGTGCACGACCTGGCCGTGAACGGAGGCCGGGTGAGCTTGGAGGTCGACGCAGAACACCTGGACGCCGTGATGCGGGTGATCACCCAGGCCGGCCTGCGCGGCCTCACCTGCCAGCCGGCCACCCTGGAGCAGCTGTTCCTGCGCCACTACCAGGT
>NZ_BLAD01000150.1 GCF_009687845.1 Acrocarpospora corrugata | reverse complement strand
AGCGGTGGGTGGGGGTGGGGGGAGGTAGGGCGTGAGGAGGTTGCGAAGGGTGGCTTGGAGGGTTTGGTCCTCTTCGCGGTCTTCGGCGAAAGTGGCCAGGGCCAGGCGTCCGCCGGGACGGAGGACGCGGGCGATCTCGCGGGCCGCCTGGGGCATGTCGGGCACGAAGAAGATGACCAGGCCGCTCTGGACCGCGTCGAAGGATTCGTCGGGGAAGTCGAGGGATTCGGCGTCGCCGAGAGTGACCCGGGCGTTGGTCACGCCTCTGCGTTCGAGCTCCGCGCCGGCCTCGCGGACCATGCCGGGGGCGAGGTCGACGCCGTGCACGAACCCGGTGGGTCCGACGCGCTCGGCCGCGGGGAACAGGCTCGCCCCCCGGCCGCAGCCGACGTCGAGGACTCGTTCCCCGGGCTGCGCGTGCAGCGCGAGCCGTGCCCCCACCGGACCGAAGAAGTCCACGCCGACCTGCTCGTAATCGCCCGCCGCCCGGTCGAAGATCCCCGCGACATACGCCTTCGCCTCTTCACTCACGACGCGACCCTACGCCCCGGCACCGACATTTCCCGGCCCCGGCTTCACCCCGTCGAAACCACCTGGAACCCCTCCGCGTACGAGCCTTCCGGCAGGCCTGCCGCGTTGGCGTTGTTGGTCAGGAATGTCTTGACCATCTTCTCCAGGTCGGGCAGGTGGCCGGTCTGCGTCTCGTGCGCGCGGAGGGCGGCGATCTTGCGGTCGACCGTGGCCGTGACGTCCACGTAGTGGTTCGGGGTCGGCGAGCCGATCAGCCACACCTCGCGGACCGTCCAGGCTTCCAGGCCCTCGTCGTTGAGGAGTTCCGGGAACGCGTACGGATTGCGGGCGTCCGGGTAGACCGCGTCCAGAGCGGCGCTGCCGACCGCGCGGTGGTCCGGGTGGCTTGGGCCGATTCTGGCGTAGTTGCGTTCGGGGGTGGAGGTGAAGACCAGGTCGGGACGTACCTGGCGGATGACGCGGGCGATGTCGCGGCGCAGGGCCAGGGTGGCTTCGAGCATTCCGTCCGGGTAGCCCAGGTTGCGGACATCCGTCACGCCCACCTGTTTCGCCGCCGCGACCTGTTCGGCGCGCCGGAGTTCGGCCATGTCCTCGGCGTCCACCGTACGGTCGAAACCGCCCGCGTCGCCGGCTGTGGCCAGCAGATACACCACCTCGACGCCACGGTCGACGAAGGTCGCGATCGTGCCCGCACCGCCGAAGTCGATGTCATCCGGGTGCGCGGTGACGACCAGGACCTTGTTGATGTCCGCTGGATCCAGCACGACGTTCCTCCTCGAGTCTCCAGCGGCAACATAGCGCCATGGAACGATAATTCCCCCAAATGCCGGTACGGCTCCCGCCATCCAGGCGGAAGCCGTACCAGGAGGAAAGGCATTTAGCAGTCGCGGATCACGACGCCGTTGTTGTCCTTGGCCTCGTCGTTGCCCCAGCGGGAGAGGTAGTAGGCGGAGACGTACTGGTTCTGCCAGGGGCTGCCGCTGTCCAGGTCGGTCTTCAGCCACCAGTGGTTGTAGGCGCTGCCGACCTGCACGTTCGGGCCCCAGACCTTGCAGTACACGTAGTTGGTGCCGGCGTTCAGGGTGCCGGTGCGGGTGCCGCCGGGGGAGGAGTAGCCGGGGGCGGCGGCGAAGGTGTCGACGTAGTACTTGGCCGGCGCGGGCGGGGGCTGGGTGCCGCCGCCGCAGCTGTTCACGTTGCGGAAGGTCTGGTTGTTGGCGGTGCCGTAGGTGGCGCCGTTGAACACCGAGGTGACCCGCTCGGTGCCCGCCGCGCCCCAGGTCGCCGTGCCGTTGCCGTTGGCGTCGAAGGCCTGCTCGAAGTGGAGGTGCGGGTGGTTGTTGGAGGTCGGTCCGGTCCGCCCGACGGCGCCGATGACCTGGCCCTTGGAGACGACGGCGCCGACGCCGACGGCCCGCGACTGGAGGTGGATGCCGGTGGTGAACCAACCGCCGCCGTGGTCGATCTGGATCATGTTGCCGGCGTTGGAGTGGAAGAAGGACTGGACGACGCGTCCGGCGGCGGCGGCGACGAAGGGCGCGCCCTCGGTGCCGACCTGGTTGGGCTCCTTCACCATGTCGAGGGCGGGGGAGTGCGCCCAGGTGTCGAGCCGCCACTGCTGGCCACAGGGGAAGGGCAGCTGGAAGTCGGGGCGGGCGGTCATGGTGACCGTGCCGGCGGAGGCGGCCGTGTGGGTGGCGAGGGGCGCCGCGGCGGCGGCCAAGGTGAGGGCGAGCAGGATGGACCGGCCGAAGGCCGGGCGACGGAGGATTGAGAGAGCTGACATCGGGACTTTCCTTTCACATTAATTCAGCAAATGGTGAATTTTTGAGGGTGTGCACTACTGAGGGCCGTGCTCGGGAAGTTTCAGCAGTAGGGGAGGCGCATGCTGATCTGCTGCCAGTTGTCGGCGTAGATGGCGGGGATGTAGACGAGTGACCCGTTGAGGTCGGTCAGGACCCACCAGTTGCTGGCGGACCCGCCGAGGACCACCATGGGGCCTGTCACCTTGCAGTACGCCGCGTGCGGGCCGGCCTTGACGATGCCCCTCGGCTGACACATGGGAGTGTCGTTCAGGCAGGGGCTGGGACGTCCTGCGACGTCAGCGAAGGTGGTGACGGTCTGCCCGGGAAGTGCGTGGGCGGCCACGGGGGCCGCCGCCGCCCCGCAGAAGGCCAGCGCCGCGATGAGCACCAGCCGTCCGGTTGTACGCATTGAGCCCTCCTCGTGTCTCGTCGGGGTGATGACCGAAATCAAGCACGAGGCGGCCGGGGGGCGTCAGGGGGTAGCCGGTCAGAACAGGTCAGAACCGTTCTGAACGGCGTTCTCCCAGGTAGGGCGGTTCGTTCAGAATCAGTTGATTCTGGGTTCCGCGCCCGGCATGATGACCCTGCCGAAAACGTCCGGCTCTTCGAGGGGGCCGAGTCCCATGGCCGTCACTGACGATCCACCTCCGCCCACCCCGGAGGGCGCACTCGGCTGGCCCGAGTTCACCGAGAAACTCCGCGAGTTACACGCCTGGTGCGGTCGCCCCAAATACGCGACCTTGTCAAAGAGCGCCGGTATCGCGCCGTCGGCCATCTCCAACCTGATCGGCCGCAATCCGCTCAGCCGCCCACCAGAAGCGGCCACCCTCCGCTTCGTCGAAGCCTGCCTGGCCCAGGGCGGCCTCCCGCCGAAGGCGATCCAGGAGCAGTCCCGCCGCTGGCGCGCGGCCTGGACCGCCCAGACCAACCAGGAGACCGTCCCCGCCCCGGTGGCGACTCCCCGCCCGGTACGGCAACGCCAGCCCATCAGCGTGATCGTGATCGCCGTCGCGGTCGGACTGGCAGGCGCACTCTGGGGTCTGACCCGATCCTCCCCCGAGGTCCCGTTCACCACCACGGCGGCACCACCCGCGGACGCCGCACCCCGCTGCGTCCCCAAACCGACAACGATCTCCGACACCCGCCAGGGCCAGACCTGGAACGGCCTGTTCCAATGCCCCAACACCCCCGCCACGGACGTGTACGAGTTCGCCAGAACCGGAGTGATCGTCGGCCAACTGGAGTCCAATCCGAGCTGGTTCGTGTGCTGGGCCAAGGGCGAGCGCCACGCGGGCGGAAACGACATCTGGTACTACACCCAGGGCGACCATTCAGCCGGAAAACGAGAACTGGACGCCTGGGGCTTCGTACCAGGCTCCATGCTGGAAACCGACCTAGACCCCGACCCCGGCCTAACCCGCCAGTGCACCTTCACCTAACACCCCCCCTCCCCGGCAACCATCGACCTTACGAAGCCCCCGGCTTGGCCGCGCCTGTGTCTGGACTGAGGAACGCAGGGTCGCGGAGCGGCCCGGAGTGACGAGGGAAGACACAGGCTAAGGAGCGGCCAAGCCCGCCGATCCGGAGGATCGGCAGTATTACTGTCGGTGGGTGGCAATAACCTAGGGGGGTGTCGAGCCTCGTAACCCACCCCTTGCTAGATGGTCTCAATCCGCAGCAGCGGGAGGCCGTGGTTCATCAGGGCGGGCCCCTGCTGATTGTCGCGGGGGCGGGGTCGGGGAAGACGCGGGTGCTCACGCATCGGATCGCCTATCTGCTGGCTGAGCGGGATGTGCATCCTGGCGAGATTCTGGCGATCACCTTTACCAATAAGGCCGCCAAGGAGATGAAGGATCGGGTCGACAAGCTGGTCGGGCCGCGGTCCAAGGCGATGTGGGTGATGACGTTCCACAGCGCGTGTGTGCGGATTCTGCGGCGGGAGTCGAAGCGGCTGGATCTGCCGTCCAGTTTCTCGATCTACGATCAGGCGGATTCGCAGCGGCTGATGGCGCTGGTGTGCCGGGAGCTCGATCTCGATCCGAAGAAGTATCCGCCGCGGTCGTTCTCGGCGCAGGTGAGCAATCTCAAGAACGAGCTGGTCGACTACGACACGGCTGGGGACAAGGCGCAGACGCATCTGGAGAAGCAGATCGCGGAGGCGTACAAGCTGTATCAGCGGCGGTTGGTCGAGGCCGGGGCGATGGACTTCGACGACCTGATCATGAACACGGTGGCGCTGTTCCAGCTGTTCCCGGATGTGGCCGAGCATTATCGGCGGCGGTTCCGGCATGTCATGGTGGATGAGTATCAGGACACCAACCATGCGCAGTACACGCTGGTCAGGGAGCTGGTGGGGACGCGGAGCACCCAGGAGGACGGGGAGCCGCTGGAGCCGGCCGAACTGGTCGTGGTCGGGGACGCGGATCAGTCGATCTACGCGTTCCGGGGGGCCACGATCCGGAACATCCTGGAGTTCGAGCGGGACTATCCGTCGGCGAAGACGATCCTGCTGGAGCAGAACTACCGGTCTACGCAGACGATTCTGAACGCCGCGAATGCGGTGATCTCGCGGAATGCCAGCCGGAAGCCGAAGAACCTCTGGTCGGATCAGGGGGCCGGGTCGCAGATCGTGGCGTACGTGGCCGACAACGAGCATGAC
Source organism: Acrocarpospora corrugata (assembly GCF_009687845.1). Taxonomy (GTDB): domain Bacteria; phylum Actinomycetota; class Actinomycetes; order Streptosporangiales; family Streptosporangiaceae; genus Acrocarpospora; species Acrocarpospora corrugata. Next base: position 3,596 of record NZ_BLAD01000150.1, on the reverse strand, counting down.
GAAGCGATGTTCGTCGCGCAGGAGGTCGATCGGCTGCAGGACGAGGAGAAGATCACGCCGGGGCAGGTGGCTGTGTTCTATCGGACGAACTCGGCGTCCCGGGTGTTCGAGGAGATCTTCATTCGGACGGGGCTGCCGTACAAGGTGGTTGGGGGGGTGCGGTTCTACGAGCGGAAAGAGGTCAAGGATCTGCTGGCGTACCTGCGGGTGCTGGCGAATCCGGCCGATACCGTGTCGTTGCGTCGCATTCTCAATGTGCCGAAGCGGGGGATCGGGGATCGGGCCGAGGCGACCATCGAGGCGTTCGCGGGGCGGGAGCGGATCAGTTTCTGGGAGGCGTTGCGGCGGGCCGACGAGGCGCCCGCGCTGGCCACCCGGTCGTTGAACGCGATCAAAGAGTTCATCGCGAAGCTCGACGATCTGCGGGCGAAGGAGCTGCCGCTGTCGGACCTGGCTGAGGAGGTGCTCGCCGGGACCGGGTATCGGACCGAGTTGGAGACTTCCGGTGATCCGCAGGACGAGAGCCGCCTGGAGAACCTGAACGAACTCATCTCCGTGGCCGCCGAATTCGAGGAGGCCAATCCGGAGGGCACGCTGGTCGACTTCCTGGAGCAGGTGTCGCTGGTCGCCGACGCCGACCAGATCCCCGAAGGCGAGGACCACGGTGGCGTCGTCACGCTGATGACGCTGCACACCGCCAAGGGCCTGGAGTTCCCGGTCGTCTTCCTGACCGCCATGGAGGACGGCGTCTTCCCGCACATGCGCTCCCTCAGCGACCCGAAGGAACTCGAAGAGGAGCGCCGGCTCGCCTACGTCGGCATCACCCGGGCCGAGAAACGCCTCTACCTCTCCCGCGCGGCCGTCCGGACCTCCTGGGGCGCCCCCTCCTTCAACCCCGCCTCCCGCTTCCTCGCCGAAGTCCCCGACGAGCTGATCGACTGGCGCAACGACCCCAAGAAGAACGCCTGGCGCGCCGCCACCGTCCGCACCCCCGCCGCCCGGACCACCGACCGCAAAATCCCCAACCTCAACCCCGGCGACCGCGTCACCCACGACTCCTTCGGCCTCGGCACGGTCGTCTCCGTCGAAGGCCGAGACGGCAAGACCAGCGCCAAAATCGACTTCGGCAGCTCAGGCCAGAAGACCCTGATCCTCGCGTACGCCAAACTCGAAAAGCTCTGAGGGCCGGCGGGTTCTCCCACCCACCCGCCCTTCGGGACGCTCGCGCTCGGCGCCATTGGCCTCCGGCCCCGGCCAGGGCACCCGTCGCCGAATCCGCCCAACCGTCGGCATACCTTCAGCACGCCTGCGACAGAGCATCCGGTCCTCCCATGGCCGCATGTGTGGCCGCCACACCCGTATGTACAGTGCGGACATGGAATCCAGGATTCGGGTGGTTGTCGGGAAGCCGGGGCTTGACGGGCATGACCGGGGGGTGAAAGTCGTCGCTCGGGCACTTCGGGATGCGGGGATGGAGGTCATCTACACGGGATTGCATCAGACCCCCGAGCAGATCGTGCAGACCGCGATCCAGGAGGACGCCGCCGCGATCGGCCTGTCGATCCTGTCGGGGGCGCACATGACGCTCTTCGCGCGAGTCCTGGAGGTTCTGCGCGAACAGGACGCGGAGGACATTGTGGTGTTCGGTGGCGGGATCATCCCGGACGGCGACATTCCTGAGCTTCAGCGGCTCGGCGTGGCGCAGATCTTCACGCCCGGCGCGACCACGGACGAAATCGTCAACTGGGTCCGCACGGCCATCCCGCAAGTCGCGAGGTAGCACTCCGGCCGCGCACGGCTATCCGCAACTCGCGAGATAGTCCTCCGGCTGCGCGGCACAGCTAGTTTGTGTCACCATGCCGTAATTCAGGAGTGTTGGCAAGGGTTAACCACACCCCGTGACATCGTCACACCGCTGCTGGGGCTAGGCTTCTTGCGCGGAAAAGCCAGGCTGGATGAAGCCGTCTGGCCGCTGACATCTAGGCGACATCAAAGGGACGGACCCTCGTGGACCTGTTCGAACATCAGGCGAAGGAGCTCTTCGCGGAGTACGGCATCCCGGTGCCGCGCGGAATCGTCGCGCACACCGCGGAGGAGGCGCGCGCGGCGGCCGAGCAGCTGACCGGGCGGGTGGTCGTCAAGGCCCAGGTCAAGACCGGCGGCCGGGGTAAGGCCGGGGGCGTGAAGGTGGCGGACGACGCCGCGGACGCCGAGCAGAAGGCGGGCCAGATCCTCGGGATGGACATCAAGGGCCACACGGTCCACAAGGTCCTGATCGAGGAGGCGAGTGACATCGCGGAGGAGTACTACTTCTCCTTCCTGCTCGACCGGGCGAACCGTACATTCCTCGCGATCTGCTCCGCTTCCGGCGGGATGGACATCGAAGAGGTGGCGCACACCGCGCCGGAGAAGGTCGCGAAGGTGCCGGTCAGCCCGCTGACGGGGGTGGACCTGGCGAGGGCCAGGGAGATCGCGAAGGCGGGTGGCCTGCCGGAGCGGTCGCTGGACGGCGCGGCCGCGCTGATCGAGAAGATCTGGGCGGTCTTCGTGGACGAGGACGCCTCGCTGGTCGAGGTGAACCCGCTCATTCTGGCCGCGGACGGCCAGGTCAAGGCGCTGGACGGCAAGGTCACCCTGGACGAGAACGCCGAGTTCCGCCAGAAGGAGCACGTGGCCTACGTCGACAAGGCGGCCGAGGACCCGCTGGAGGCGCGGGCCAAGGAGAAGAACCTCAACTACGTCAAGCTGGACGGCAACGTCGGGATCATCGGTAACGGCGCGGGCCTGGTCATGTCGACCCTGGACGTCGTCGCGTACGCGGGCGAGTCGGTGCCGGGCAAGCCGAAGCCGGCCAACTTCCTGGACATCGGCGGCGGCGCGTCGGCCGAGGTGATGGCGAACGGGCTGGAGATCATTCTGTCCGACCCGGCGGTCACGTCGGTGTTCGTGAACGTCTTCGGCGGGATCACCGCCTGCGACGCGGTCGCCAACGGCATCGTGTCGGCGTTCAAGCTGCTCGGGGAGCGCGGCGAGACCGTGACCCGGCCGCTGGTGGTCCGGCTGGACGGCAACAACGCGGCGCTGGGCCGCGAGATCCTGCAGAGTGCCGGGCTGCCCGGCGTGGAACTGGTCGACACGATGGACGAAGCGGCCAAGCGCGCCGCCGAACTCGCGGCGGTAGGTGCGTAATGGCTATCTGGCTCACCGAGAACAGCAAGATCATTGTTCAGGGCATCACCGGGTCCGAGGGCACCAAGCACACGCTGCGCATGCTCGCCTCCGGCGCCAAGGTCGTCGGCGGGGTGAACCCGCGCAAGGCGGGGACCGTGCACGAGGGCCTGCCGGTCTTCGCGTCGGTCGCCGAGGCGATGGCGTCCACCGGCGCGGACGTCAGCGTCATCTTCGTGCCTCCGGCGTTCACCAAGGACGCGGTCAAGGAGGCCATCGACGCGGGCATCCCGCTGGCCGTCGTGATCACCGAGGGCGTCCCGATCCACGACACGACCGAGTTCTGGGCGTACGCGGTGGCCAAGGGCAACAAGACCCGGATCATCGGCCCGAACTGCCCCGGTATCGCCTCTCCAGGTGCCTCGAAC
>NZ_BLAD01000149.1 GCF_009687845.1 Acrocarpospora corrugata | reverse complement strand
CCCCCGACCACTACTGGTCCTGGCTCTGGTCCGCCGGCATGCGCGCCATGATGGAATCCATCCCCACCCCCGCCCTCCCCGAGGCCAAACACACCTTCACCGAAGGCGTCCGCTCACTGGCCGCCCCCGACGGCACCTTCACCTTCACCATGCCCCTCCGCTTCACCACCGCCACCCGCCCCTAACCGGGCCGACACGGACACCCGCCCGACCCCCTGTCATGCGGCCTCGCCCCGCCAGCCACGGCTACCAGGCCAGAGGGACGCCTGACCACGGCCGCCAGAGCGGAGAGATCAAGCCGGGACGCCAGGGCAAACGACCGCCAAGCCGGGGACGCCCGACCAACGGCCGCCAAGCCGGGGACGCCGAAGATCACGCCGGTAAACAATGCAGAGAAGTCCAGGACCTCGCCCTGCAGAAGACGGATCGCATTCCCGGAAGTTCTGGTGGTTCGGGCGCTACTCCGTGTTTTGTTCTTGGTTGGATCGGGCGTCGTTTTGTTCTTGGTTGGATCGGGCGTCGATGCGGCGGGCGATTCGGGATGCCGCGTAGCCGAAGGAGTTCGTGGCGATGTGGACCAGGGCGGGAGCAAGTAGTCCGCCTCTCCGCCGGAGTTCCCAGAAGGCGGCTCCAGCAGCTGAAGTGGCGATCACTGTCCCTGCCACCAGCCGGGTCAGGTCGACTGGCGAGTGGCGGTAGCGCGCTTCCCCTTCCGATTCGGGGGAGATCGGCTCGGCGGTTGGGTCGACGGCCGGGCGCGCCCTCGGGTCCGGGTCGATGCTCCCGCTGGTGCCGTTCGCGGTGGCGACGACGCTTCCGCTGTGGTCGCAGCCCGCGTCACCATCGGTCAGGCTGTCGAAATCGCCTGTGGTCAGGCGGGTGATTGTGGGATTCGCGCGGGCCATGTCGAGGGCGGGGAGGATGTGCCAGAGGCCGAAAAGGAGGGACGAGAGGGCGGCTGCCGTCCTCGGGCGGACGGAGCGGGACAGCAGAGCGGGCAGGACGCCACGAAAAGCGATCTCTTCCAGCAGCACCGTTCCGATCGGCACCTGGAGCAGGGCTTCCTCCAGGACGCGAGCCCGGGTGAGCGCGAGGGCGCGCTCGTCGCGAAACAAGGAGCGTGTTCGCGGCAGCCCAATCCCGACGGTGTAGACGGCGGCGACTCCTGCCGCCAGCCCGCCACCGATCAAAGCCCCCGCCCTCAGACGCTCGAAGCCGATTTCCTCGTTCCGTAACCCTTCCCGGCGCGCGACCCCCAAAAGCACCCCCGTGGCCACAGCCGACGTCAACGGAGCCCATCGTTTGGCCACCACGTTGTTCATCACATTCGCGCCAGCCAGAACCCCACAACACACCACAACAGTCTTCAACCCCGCCACCGAATCTCCTCCCGCCACATCACCGACGCTAGCCGCTGCCTCAGTGACGAGCCCCACAGACGCCGATGCCCGCCACGGAAGGGATCAGCAAGCGGTGACGCCCTACTTAGCCGACGCCACCCACGGAGAGGCCAGCAGGCAGTGACGCCTGTTGGCAGCCGACGCCACCCAGGGGGAGACCAGCAGGCGGTCACGCCCCTGTCGGCAGCCGATGCCACCGCGGGAGAGGCCAGCAGGCAGTGACGCCCTGTTGGCAGCCGATGCCACTCACGGGAGAGGCCAGCAGACGGTCACGCCCCGTTGATAACCGCTGCAGCTCGCGGAGAGATCAGCAGGCGGTGACGCCCTGTTGGTAGCCGGTGGCGAAGGCGGATTGGCGGCGTTCGGGGGTTCCGTGGGCACCGGGTTCCCACCAGGCGTCGGTGGGGTCGCCGGCCGCTTGGAGGTTGTTGATGATTTCGGAATCGTCGCCGGGGTCGGCCCGGAGTTGCTGCGCTTGGATGAGGGCGTTGAGGGTGCCACCGGCGTAGCAGTCGGCTTGAAGCTCGCGTTCCACGCTGAAGTTGAAATTCTGGGTGAGCTGCGCTTGCACGGCGTGGCCGAATTCGTGAGGAATGACGACGTAGACGGCGGCGTCGCCTAACTGCTGGTACATGCCCTGGAGCCAACCAGCGTCGAAGGCGATGAAATGGCCGTCAGAGCAGTAGAACGCGTTGTTCGCGACGGACGGCTGACCGCCACAGGTGGGACCGTCGGAGCCGGAGTAGGGGACGAAATCCCGGATGGGCTCGTAAGTACCACCGATCGCCTGGAACTGCCGCATCCAGAAGTTCTCGGTCAGGCAACGCGCAAGCAGTACATCACTTTCGAACGTGTCGCCGGCCTCCTCACATCCCCAGGACGGCGCATTCTGGGTGTTGGGCTCTATCTCCGGTTCAGTTTGGTCAGATCCAGCACCAGAGCTGGGCTCGGATTCAGGATCGGCGGCGGAGGTAGACCCTGCCCAGGAATCAGACGGCTCCGATGACGACAAGGCCCCGGTGACCGCTCCACACGCGGAGCCCGACAGAACAGCGCACACCGCAACGATGACGGCGACCATCTTTCGAGGGAACACCTCTCCATCGTTACCTGGATCCGCCGCCTAAATCCCCTAAAAAGACGACATCGCAGTCACCCCATAAACACATCGCCATCACGCCTGGAACGACCGTCAAGCAATACCCCTGCGTACGGCGAGGGCACGAAGTTCCGCAGGCGTCGGACCAGGTCCGTACAACATGCCGGAGACCATCGCGGCCACCGACGGGCGGGAGATCTTCTGCGGGGCGACGCGTTCAGCGGCGAGCAGGGCCAGGACGGCCTGGTTGGGACGGCCGTGCTGTTCCCACGCGCGAGCGATGTCGATGCAGTAGCGGGCCTGCCGTTCGGGAGTGGGCAGCAGATGATGGTTCACCGCGCGAGCATGGTCGAGAGCGACGCCCGGTTCGCCGAGAACAGTGTGAATACCGATGCGGTAGACGCCGACGTTCGCGGGCGTGGGCAACCTGCCGCGGCCGTTACCGGCGGACAGCCGGGCGGCGGCCGTTCGGCTTCGCCGATCAGATCGAGGGCTTGGGCACGCTGCCCGTTCTGGGCGCAGGAGTAGGCGGCGGTGCACAGCAGTGCGGCATACACCGCGAGCACCTCCTGATCCGGGATCCCGATGTCCACACGAGCCCGAGCGCGGCCCGGGTGAGCAACGTGACCGCGCCATCGTGACGACCTTGCCTGCGCATGGCGATCGCCACCGAACGGGAGGCCCCGCCGACGGCGACGAGGGTCACCTGACCTGTTCGCGGCCGTCAGCGCCCGGTCGGCGGCCACCCAGGCCATCCCGTCCGCCGACTGCCCCGTGGCGAACAGGGCTGTTGTGGTGATGCCCGCGAGTCCGGTGAGAAACTGGCGTCGCTGCACGGCCTCCTCTGCTCCCACGAGGGTCCCAACCCTAACGGGCGGCATCCCGGCCGGGGCAGGCATCCGTGGGTCGGGGATTGTGCCGTTGGGGGCCAGAGTCAGGTGGCAGTCGGACGAGCTCATAGGTGGTTTGGCGCGCTGACCCTCCTTGGCAAAGCTGCCCGGGAAGTTGGAGCAGTCGGTAGCGTCCCGCTGTGTCGTCCACGACATGATGGGGATACCTTCGAGGCAGGCATCATGTCGATTGGCACGAAATGTCGGAGGCTTCCGCTTTACTGAACAGAACCGTCGCCCAGAGGGAGGTCGCATGAGCACTGTGATCGAGAAGAGCGAGCGGGCACTGCGCAGGGAGCGAGCGGCTCTCCTGAAGCGAGCAGGCATCTCCGAGGACGAACTGCGCCGACAGGCTGAGACGTATCAACTGACAGCCGAGCAGATGGATCCTGGACGCCGTCAACAGTATTGATTACCTGCTCGAGGATTGATGCCCCTGGCCGAGACCGATGACGCTCTCGCTGACCGGGCCAAGGAATTCGCTGACAACCTCACCACCACGGTGCATGGCGTGGTGGGTGATGACGTTCCGCCGTTCGAAGCGATCTACCTGAGTAGGGTGCCGGTCGCGTCGTCATCCGAACTCAGACTTCCGCTGGGAATACCTCCGCGCGCCGACTAGCAACATCCCTTCCGCACACTTCCACGTGCACGCCCACCGGGACGAGATCGTCTTCCTCCTGCTCTCAGGCTGCACTAACCGGCGGACCAAGAAGCGCGCCGCCCAACTCGATGCGCCGACGCCCGACGTGCCGCGGCTGCAGGACGTGCACTTCCCGCTCGGCGGACCTCGCTTCCGGCTCTGCCTCAAAGACGTGCTGCAGTTCCTCATCGAGGAGCTCAGCATCGACAAGACCGACACGTGGAGGACAGCCGTGGAAGAGGGCCGCAGGACCTGGCGTCCCATGCAGTTGGGTGCCGCCGTCCGCGACACCCCGGAGGAAGCTGTCCGGGTCCTCACCTCCATGGGCTATCTGATCAGTCCGCCGGACCAGATCTTCGCCGAAAGCGACGAACTCGCAATGTACTGACCCGTGTTCAGGCGCTTCCCAGACCCCATGTGCGCGGCGGGCCGCCGGGTTCAGAGGGCCGGCCAGGTGTGGACCGGGTCGTTGGTGTGCATGTGGCGGGTGTAGTGGAGGGTCATTTGGCGGAGGGCTTCGTGGTTGGCGCCGAGGGTGTGGAAGGTCTGGGATTGCCAGGTGGCGCCGGTGATGTGGGTGAGGCAGCGTTGTTCGATGATGCCGAGGAGGCGGTCGCGGTGGGTGGGGGCTACGCCCCATTTGTCGAGGCCCTCGTGGGCTAGGGGGAGGAGGCGGCGGAGGATGAGTTCGGCGGCGGGGACCTCGCCGAGGCCGGGCCAGTAGAGGCGGGCGTCGAGGCCGTGGCGGGCGGCGGTGCGGAGGTTGTCCTCGGCGGCGGCGAAGGACATCTGGGTCCAGACGGGGCGTTCCGCGTACGGGAGGACGCGCATCAGGCCGTAGTAGAAGGCGGCGTTGGCGGCGATGTCGACGACAGTGGGGCCGGCGGGGAGGACGCGGTTCTCGACGCGGATGTGCGGGAGGCCGTCGGCGACGGCGTAGACGGGGCGGTTCCAGCGGTAGACGGTGCCGTTGTGAAGGGAGAGTTCGCCCATCGTGGGGGTGCCGCCGCTGTCGAGGACTTCGCGGGGGTCCTCGTCCTCGCACATGGGCAGCAGCGCCGGGAAGTAGCGCACGTTCTCCTCGAACAGGTCGAAGACCGAGGTGATCCAGCGTTCCCCGAACCACACCCGTGGTCGTACGCCCTGGGCTTTGAGTTCTTCTGGGCGGGTGTCGGTGGCCTGTTCGAAGAGGCTGATGCGGGTTTCGCGCCAGAGTTCCTTGCCGAACAGGAACGGGGAGTTGGCGGCGACGGCGACCTGGGGGCCGGCGATGGCCTGGGCGGCGTTCCAGTGGGCGGCGAAGGCGGGCGGGCTGACCTGGAGGTGGAGTTGCACGCTGGTGCAGGCGGCCTCGGGGGTGATGCTGTCGGCGTAGGTGTCGAGGCGTTCGACGCCTTCGATGCCAATATGCAGGTCTTCGCCGCGGGCGGCGAATATCTGCTCGTTGAGGAGTTTGTAGCGGGGGTTGGCGGAGAGGGTCGCCTCGTTGACGTCCGCTTCGCGGAGGGTGGGGAGGATTCCGACCAGGACCATGTGGCCGCCGACGGTTCTGGCCCGCTCCTCGGCGTGGTTGAGTTTGTCGCGGACCGACTGTTCCAGGGTGAAGAGGCCGTCCTGGGAGAGGTCCTGCGGTTCCACGTTTATCTCGACGTTGAACTGGCCGAGTTCGGTCGCCCAGTCGGGCTCCGCGATGGCGGCCAGCACCTCGGCGTTCTTCATCGCGGGCTCGCCGCGCTCGTCGACCAGGTTGAGCTCGATCTCCAGCCCGGCCAGCGGGCGGTCGGCTTCGAAGCGTGACTCGCGCAACATCTGGGCCAGCACGTCCAGGGACCGCCGGATCTTGTCGCGATAAATCCGGCGGTCTTCCCGGCTGAACGTTATGGCAGGTACGTCACGTCCCATCAGGGAAGCGTCGCACGCGAGCGCGGATCAGACCAGGCGACGGGCGGTGGCCCAGCGAGAGAGTTCGTGCCGGTTGGAGAGCTGCAGCTTGCGCAGCACCGAAGACACGTGCGTCTCGACGGTTTTCACCGAGATGAAGAGCTCTTTGGCGATCTCCTTGTACGCGTATCCGCGCGCGATCAGCCGGAGCACCTCACGCTCCCGGGTGGTCAGGGAGTCGAGTTCGGGGTCGATCGGCGGGGCCTCCGTGGAGGCGAACGCGTCCAGGACGAAACCGGCAAGACGGGGCGAGAAGACGGCGTCGCCCTCGGCCACCCGGTTGATCGCGTCGGTCAGCTCGTTGCCGTTGATGGTCTTGGTGACGTAGCCGCGGGCACCGCCGCGGATCACGCCGATCACGTCCTCGGCGGCGTCGGAGACCGAGAGGGCGAGGAAACGCACCTGCGAGCCCCCGCCGAGCACCCGCCGGAGCACCTCCTGGCCGCCGCCGCCCGGCATGTGCACGTCCAGCAGCACCACGTCGGGTTCGAGTTCGGCGATCGTGCGCACGGCCGTCTCCACGTCCTCGGCCTCGCCGACGACCTGGATGGACGGCCCCAGCTCGGCGCGTACCCCGGACCGGAACAGCCGGTGGTCGTCCACGATCAGCACACGTACGGTCTTCATGCGGTCCTCTTCATCGTCAACATGATCTCGGTGCCTTCGCCCGGGGCGGTCTTGACCCGGGCGCTTCCGCCGTTGCGCTCCATCCGGCCGATGATCGACTGGCGGATGCCCATCCGATCATCCGGCACGTCGTCGAGGGTGAAGCCCTTGCCGCGGTCCCTGACGAACAACGTCACCTCGTCGGGTTCGATCTCCAAGTAGACCGACACGACCGGGGATTCAGAATATTTCGCCGCGTTCACCATCGCCTGCCTGGCCGCGTGGAGCAAGGCCGACAGGCTCTCGTCCAGTTCGCAGTCGCCGACGCAGACGATTTCGATGGGAATGCCGTGCGCGTCCTCCTCCTCGGCCGCCACCCGCCGGACCGCCGCCGCGAGCGTCGCGTCAGCGTCCTGTTTCGGCTGGTAGAGCCAGTTGCGCAGCTCGCGTTCCTGGGAGCGGGCGAGGCGGGTCACTTCGCGCGGGTCGTTGGCGTTGCGCTGGATCAGGGTGAGGGTGTGCAGCACCGAGTCGTGCACGTGGGCGGCGACTTCGGCGCGCTCCTCCTGCCTGATGCGTTCGGTGCGCTCCTTCTGGAGTTCCTTCCAGAGGCTGGCCAGCCAGGGGGCGGCGATCAGGCCGATGCCGCCGACCACGACGGCGGTGAACATCAGGCCGGTGCCGGCCTGGGCGAGCTGATCCTGGGCGACCAGGAAGCCGATCGCGCCGACCACGACCAGCAGGAGGCCGATGCCAGAGCGCACCCAGGTCTGCCGGACCTGGCCGACGGTGCTGTTCATCCAGCGCTGGCGGCGGCCGGGGTCGGCCTGCTGCCAGAGAATCAGGGAGCCGATGCCGCCGATCGCGATCGGCCAGGTGGCGACGCCGCCCGCGGCGGCTCCGCTGAGTACGCCGATGGCGGCCAGCACGAAGCCGACCAGGCCGTAGGCGGCCACCTGGCCCCAGTCGCGGCCCCGGTCCACCTTCTCCGACGGCTCGCGTGGCGTGAACATCCATAGCGCGGCGTACGCCACGATCCCCAGGCCGTCCAGGACGGTGAGCAGCACAAACGCGAGCCGCAGCACAACGGGGTCGAGCCGCAACTGCTCGGCCGCCCCCTGCGCGACTCCCGCCACCACACGCCCGGACAGGGGCCTGGTCAGCTTGGGAAACGCCGGTGTGGCGTCAGGAATCTCAGACATCGCCTCTGCATCGTCACATCTCGCCCCAGAGTATGCATCAGGGCGCGTCCCTGAGACCGAGTTCAGGGGTTCCCCCGATGGCACATGCCCCCACCAACCGACCACGATGGAACCATGACCGAAGAACCCACGTCCGGGCCGAACGCGAAACACCCGAACGCGGCAACCCCGAATCCCGAACCGCCCCAGACCCCGACATCCGACACCGACACCGGTGCGGAGAGCACGGCCGGGACGGCATCGGCCACGGGCTCCGCCGCGGACTCGGCCCCGGCTTCCGCGCGGGTACCGGTCCCCGACGCCACCGCCGAGCCCAGCACGGACTCCGCGCCGGAACCAACCCCCGAGCCCACCATGGAGTCGGGCGTGGGCCCGGCAGCGGAATCGGCCGCGGACTCCTCGCGCAGCTCGGAAGAGGGGTCGAACGCCGGCTCCGGCTCCGGCTCCGGCTCCGGCTCCGGCTCCGATGAGGAGACCGCGTCTCCTGTGGACTCTGGGCGGGAGACTCCGCGGTTTTTGCAGCGGAGTAGTGAAGGGCGGATGTTGACGGGGGTGTGTGCGGGGCTGGGGCGGTTTTCTGGGATGGATCCGGTTTTGTTCCGGGTGGGGTTTGCGGTTTTGGTGTTGGGTTCGGGGATCGGGATATTTCTTTATATCGCCGCGTTTTTGTTGATGCGGGAGCCCGATGGGCGGCCGGGATACATGGAGCAGTGGACGCGGCGGATTTTCGACGCGGAGACGGTTCTCGCGCTGCTGACGGCGGTGTTCGCGTTTGGGTTGATTATCAATGTGGCCTCGGGGGGGATCGGCCGGGGGACCATCGTGGTGGGGACGTTGCTGGCGATCGCGTTGCTGGCGGCGCATGCGCGGGGGGTCGATCTGCTGGCGATGGCCCGGTCGATTCCGGAGCGGATGACCGGGCGCAGGGGGATGACCCGGGCGCCGGAGAGCGCGTTCGCCCGGCCGTTCGGCGTGTCTTCGTATGCGATGCCCGAACCGGCGATGCCGCCGTCCCCAGGCCCGTACGGCTTCACGCCCTCCTACACCGCTCCCCAGTCCGGCGGCTACCGCCGACTGTCCGACCTGGCACGCGAAGCGAGAAGCGCCACCTTCGCCCCACCCACCGCCCCCCAGC
>NZ_BLAD01000148.1 GCF_009687845.1 Acrocarpospora corrugata | reverse complement strand
CCCCCGCCACCCCCGCCGCCCTGGTCGCCTTCGGCGGCGACGGCCTGGTGCACCTGGCGGTCCAGGCCGTGGCCGGCACCGGCGTGCCGCTGGGCATCATCCCGGCCGGCACCGGCAACGACATCGCCGACGCGATCGGCATTCCGCGCCGCGACCCGCTCAAGGCCGCGGACGCGGTGCTCGGCGGCCGGACCAGGACCATCGACGCGGCCCGGATCTCGCCCCAGTCGCGGTGGTTCGCCGGAGTCGTCGCCTGCGGGTTCGACTCCCGCGTCAACGAGCGCGCCAACCGGATGACCTGGCCGCCCGGCATGGCGAAGTACGTCGTCGCCTTGGTCCAGGAGCTGCGCTCGTTCACCCCCATCCCGTTCACCATCACCCTGGACGACCGGGTGATCCGGCGCGAGGCGATGCTGGTGGCCGTCGCCAACACCCGCTCGTACGGCGCCGGCATGCGCGTCTGCCCCGGCGCGGAACCCGACGACGGCCTGCTGGACGTGCTGATCCTGGCGGCGATGCCGAAGAGCGCGTTCCTGCGCACCTTCCCGCGCGTTTACAAGGGCACCCACACCGCGCACCCGGCGGTGGAGATCGTCCGCTCGGCCGTGGTCACGCTCGACGCGCCGGACGCGGTCGCGTACGCCGACGGCGAACGGGTCGGCCCCGCGCCGCTCACCTGTGCCGTGGAACCGGGGGCGCTGCGGGTGCTGGTGCCGTGAGGATTCCGTACAAACAGGATCTACTTTGTAAAGGCGCGAGCCCGGAAGCAGGACGGTCGTAACGCGGATATCGGTAGGGTTGACGGCATGAGCACGCCTGCGGAACGCTACGCCGTCTTCCGGGAACAGCAGACCGAGAGCGGCCCGGCGCTCGCCTCGTTCCGCGAGCTCTACGATTTCGGCCTCGACGAGTTCCAGGTCGACGCCTGCCAGGCCCTGGAGGCGGGCGACGGGGTGCTGGTGGCGGCCCCCACCGGCTCGGGCAAGACGGTGGTCGGCGAGTTCGCCGTGCACCTGGCCCTGGAGCAGGGCCGCAAGTGCTTCTACACCACGCCGATCAAGGCGCTGTCCAACCAGAAGTACAACGACCTGGTCCGCCGCTACGGCGCGGCCAAGGTCGGCCTGCTCACCGGCGACAACAGCGTCAACGGCGAGGCCCCGATCGTGATCATGACGACCGAGGTGCTCCGCAACATGCTGTACGCGGGATCGGGCACCCTGGCCGGCCTCGGCTACGTGGTCATGGACGAGGTGCACTACCTGGCCGACCGGTTCCGCGGCGCGGTCTGGGAAGAAGTGATCATCCACCTGCCCGAGTCGGTCCGGGTGGCGGCCCTGTCGGCGACCGTCAGCAACGCCGAGGAGTTCGGCGAGTGGCTGGGCGAGGTGCGCGGCGACACCACGGTGATCGTGGACGAGCACCGCCCGGTGCCGCTCTGGCAGCACATGCTGGTCGGCAACCGCCTCTACGACCTGTTCGCCAACGAGGACGGCGCGACCCGGATCAACGCCAGCCTGATGCGGCTGTCCCGGGACGAGCAGCGGCTGGCCAACACCCGCGGCAAGCGCGGCTACCTGCGCCCGCGCCGGACCAGCCACGACCGGGCGGCCACCATCGAGCGGCTGGACGCGGAGGGCCTGCTACCCGCGATCACGTTCATCTTCTCCCGGGCCGGCTGCGACGCCGCCGTCATGCAGTGCCTGTACGCGGGGCTCCGCCTGACCAGCGACAAGGAGCGGCACGAGATCCGCCAGTTGGTGGACGAGCGGACCTCCCACCTGCCGGACGAGGACCTGGCCGTGCTCGGCTACCTGGAGTGGCGGGACTGCCTGGAGCGCGGCCTGGCCGCCCACCACGCGGGCATGCTCCCGGCCTTCAAGGAGGTCGTCGAGGAGCTGTTCACCAAGGGCCTGGTGAAGGCGGTGTTCGCGACCGAGACGCTGGCTCTGGGCATCAACATGCCGGCCAGGTCGGTGGTGATCGAGAAGCTGGACAAGTGGAACGGCGAGACGCACGCCGACCTGACGCCGGGGGAGTACACCCAGCTGACCGGGCGGGCCGGGCGGCGCGGCATCGACGTCGAGGGCCACGCGGTGGTCGTCTACCAGCCGGGCATGGATCCGATGAGCGTGGCCGGTCTGGCCTCGACCCGGACGTATCCGCTGCGGTCGAGCTTCCGCCCTTCGTACAACATGGCGGTCAACCTGGTCGGCCAGGTCGGCCGGGAGCGGGCCAGGACCCTGCTGGAGGACTCCTTCGCCCAGTTCCAGGCGGACAGGGCGGTGGTCGGCCTGGCCCGGCAGCTGCGCAAGTCGGAACAGGCCCTGGAGGGATACTCCGAGGCGATGACCTGCCACCTGGGCGATTTCCAGGAGTACGCGGGGATGCGGCGCCGGCTGTCCGACCGGGAGGCCGAGATGGCCAAGCAGCGGGGGGCCGCGCGGCGGGCGCAGGCCGCGCAAAGCCTGGAGGAGCTGAAGCCCGGCGACGTGATCCGCATTCCCGGCGGGCGGAGGGCCGGGCTCGCGGTGGTGCTCGACCCCGGGATCTCCCCGCGCGGTGAGTCGGCCTCGCCGACCGTGCTGACGGTGGGCCGGCAGGTCAAACGGCTGGCCGCGGATGACTTCCCGGTGCCGGTGGAGCCGGTGGACCACATCCGCATCCCGAAGAACTTCAACGCGCGCAGCCCCAAGGAGCGCGCCAACCTGGTCTCCACCATGCACGCCAAACTGGGGGACCGGGACCTGGGCAAGCCCACCAGGGCGCGCGACCACGCCACCGAGGACGAGGAGATCAACAGCCTGCGGCGGGAGCTGCGCCAGCATCCGTGCCACGGGTGCGACGAGCGGGAGGACCACGCCCGCTGGGCGGAGCGCTACTACAAGCTGCAGCGGGAGACCGAGACGCTGCGGCGGCGGGTGGAGGGCCGCTCGCATGTGATCGCGCGCACCTTCGACCGGGTCTGCGGGGTCCTGGACCAGCTCGGCTACCTGGAGGGGGAGACCGTCACCGACGAGGGCCGCCGCCTCGCCCAGCTCTACACCGAGCTCGACCTGCTCACCTCCGAGTGCCTGCGGGCCGGGATCTGGGAGAAGCTGGACCCGGCCGAACTGGCCGCCTGCGTGTCCTCGCTGGTGTTCGAGTCCCGCCAGTCCGACGACACGCGCAGCCCGAAGATCCCCGCCGGGGCCGCCAAGGAGGCGCTGGCGTCGATGATCCGGCTCTGGGGCGAACTGGAGGGCATCGAGGAGGACCACGGCCTCTCGTTCATCCGCGAGCCCGACTTCGGCTTCGCCTGGGCGGCCTTCCGCTGGGCGAAGGGCCACACGCTGGACGCGGTCCTCACCGACGGCGATCTGGCCGCCGGTGACTTCGTCCGCTGGGTCAAGCAGCTGCTCGACCTGCTCGGCCAGCTCAGGGACGCCGCGCCGAAGGGCAGCAAGGTGCGCGACAACGCGGGCAAGGCGGTCGACTCGCTCCGGCGCGGCGTGGTGGCCTACTCCTCGGTCAGCTGAGCATGGTGAACCGGACCTCGCGGTTGTTGGGGTCGGCCCGCATCAGCCGCACCCGGATCCGCTCCCCGAGAGGCAGCCGCTCCCCGTCGCAGCGGGCGATCACGGCCGGGTCGGTGAGCTGGACCTGCCCGCCCGGCCTGCCCTCGGTGACGTCGACCACGACCGCGTCGAACTCCTCGCCGACGCGCTCGTGCAGCACGAACGACTCCACCAGATCCACACACGCCCGATCGACCCCGCCGGTCCGCAGCCCGGCCGCCCGCATCTGATCCGGCAGCACCACCAGCGCTTCCTGAACCTGTTCCGGTACGGGTTCCCCGGCGGCGACCGCCAGGCACACCTCGGTCGCGTACCGATCCACCAGCCGCCGCAGCGGCGCGGTCACATGCGCGTAAGGCCCCGCGATGGCCGCGTGCGTGGCCTGCCGGGGCGGCTCCCCGTTGAAGTCGACGTAGGCCGCGCCGCGCAGCAGAACCGTGGATTCGTGCAGGAACGCCGCATGCCCGGGAATCTTCGGATCGAGCCCGTGCACGACCTCCCCATAGGTGGCGCCCTCCGGCCAGGACACGCCCAGCGCGAGCGCCACCCGGCGGATCTTGGCCAGGTCGCGCGGATCCGCCGGCGGCAGCACCCGGAGCAGGCCGATCTCGGCGTCCAGCATCAGCTGCGCCGCCGCCATGCCGGTCAGCAGCGAGATCTGCGCGTTCCACGCCTCACACGGCAGCGTCGTCCGGAACTCCAGCCGGTAGCGCTCCCCGTCCCGGACCACCTCCTGCTCCGGCGTCGGCAGGCTCACCCCGCCACGCGCCCGTTCCAGCGCCAGCCGGAGCGGGCCGATCTCGGCCAGCAGCCGCAGCGTGCCGTCCGCGCGGCCGGTGTCGACGGCGGTCTGCACGTAGTCGTAGTCGAGCCGCTCCCGGCTGCGGACCAGCGACCGGCGCACGTCCACGCCGACCGTGCGGCCCTCGGCGTCCAGGTCGACGCACCAGAGCGCGGCCGGGCGGACCTCACCGGGCAGCAGGCTGGCCGCGCCCTCCGACAGCGCCGCCGGATGCAGCGGGATCCGGCCGTCCGGCAGGTAGAGGGTCTCCCCCCGGGTCCTGGCCTCCAGGTCGATGGCGCCGCCCGGGCGGACGAAGAAGCCGACGTCGGCGATCGCATACCAGACCCGGTAGCCGCCCTTGCGCTCCTCCAGGCAGAGCGCCTGGTCCAGGTCCATGGACCCGGGCGGGTCGATGGTCAGGAACGGCAGGTCGGTGCGATCCTCGCCGACCGGCCGGCGGGACGCGGCCTGCTCCGCCTCCTCCCGGACCGCGTCGGGAAAGGCGTCGGGAAGGTCGAACTCATCGCGGATCCGCTCGAACCCGTCGACGAGCCGTGGCATTCGCTCATCCGGGACCCGGATCGTTCTGTGCGGCACGCCCTCAAGGTAGCGGAGCCCCGGCCCTCTCCGCGCGGGTTGTCAGCGGGCCAGCACGGGCAGCAGGCGGTTGAGCGGGCTGTCCAGACCGTACCGGTCGGCGAGTTCGACCAGGCGGGCCGAGTCGCGGGGGGCGGACGGCACCCGCAGGTCCACATCCGGGATCGGCACGTCGTGGGCGACCGCGACGACCGCGGGCGCGACCGCCAGGTAGTCGCGGGCGGCGGCCAGCTTGTTCCTGGCCCCCGCCGGGAACCCGTCGTCGCCGGTGGCCGCCAGCAGGGCCTCGAGCGACCCGAAGCGGGTGATCAGCGCGGCGGCGGTCTTCTCGCCGATCCCCGGCACCCCGGGGAGGCCGTCACTCGGGTCACCGCGCAGCGTCGCGAAGTCCGCGTACGCGCGCCCGGGAATGCCGTACTTCGCGGCGACGAACGCCTCGTCCACCATCTGGAGATTACGAATCCCCCTTACGGTGTAAAGGACCCGGCACGGCTGCGCGTCGTCGACCAGCTGGAACAGATCCCGGTCACCGGTGACGATCTCGACCGCCCCCCGCTGCCGGACCGCCAGCGTGCCGATGACGTCGTCCGCCTCGTACCCCGCCACCCCGATGGTGGCGATCCCCAGCGCGGCCAGCACCTCTTCGATCACCGGCACCTGCGGCGCCAGCGTGTCCGGGATCTCCTCCTGGTTCCCCTGCGCGACCCGATGCGCCTTGTACGTCGGGATCGCGGCCACCCGGAACGCCGGCCGCCAGTCCGCGTCCATGCAGGCGACCAGCTCGGTGGGGGAGTGCGACCGGACCAGCGTGGCGATCATGTCGATCAGCCCCCGCACGGCGTTGACGGGCATGCCGTCCGGCGCGGTCATCGATTCCGGGATGCCGTAGTAGGCCCGGAAGTACAGCGACGGGGTGTCGAGAAGCATCAGCACCCCTCTATCGTCCCAGCACCCCCACCGCGAGGAGACACGTATCGTCCTCCGGGCTCGGGCCGCCGCCCGCGTCGATCAGGAACCCGAGCCCCGCGTCCAGATCGTGGTGCCCGATCTTCTCGGCCGCGCGCATGACCAGCGCGAGCCCTTCGTCGATGTCGCGGTCACGCCGTTCCACCAGGCCGTCGGTGAACATCAGCAGCAGGTCGCCGGAGCGGAGCCGCACCTCGGACACGCCGAACCGGGGGTCGGGCGAGGCGCCCAGCACCAGCCCGCTCGGCGGGACCAGCGGCCGCGCCCGGCCGCCCCTGACCATGATCGGCGCCAGATGCCCCGCCTGAGCCCAGGTCAGCAGCCCCGTCGCCGGTTCCAGCAGCCCGACGATGACGGTGGCGATGGTGTCGTCGAGCCGGTTGAGCACGAGCGCGTTCAGCCAGCCGAGCAGCCGGTCCGGCGGCTCCCCGGTCATCGCCAGCCCCACCAGCGCGTGCCGGAGCTGCGCCATCTGCGCGATCGCCGCCATCCCATGCCCCGACACGTCGCCGACCGCGAGCAGGACCCGCCCGTCCGGGAGCGTGGTCGCCTCATACCAGTCGCCGCCCAGCGTGGCGCACGGCGGAGCCGCGCCGTCACCACGCGGCTGCACGGCCGGCGCGTACCGCACGGCGATGCGCGCCGTCGGCAGATCCATGTTGACGCCGGGCTCCGGCAGAATGGCCTCGCGCAGCGCGGTGCTGACGCTCCGCTCCCCGGCGAGCCGATCCTCCTGCCGGTCGAGCCGCTCGCGCAGGTCCTGCACCATCTCCGCGGCGGTCATGGGAGCCTTCATCGAGGGGATGCGGTCGTCCGCGGGGTGGAGGGGCGGCTGTTCGCCGCCCACGACGCCGACCATGGTGGGGCTCGCTCTCAAAACAGCATCTATCCGGACATTCGGGAACTGGCCGTGATCGGCCTTGCGCGGAGCGTAGCAGCCATTCGCCCGTGGTGCGACGTATTTAGGCCGACCGGTGGTTCCGGCACTGTCGGGGGGCTCTGCTTAGATGGGGAGTTGTGACAACGGAGTCCTCAGAGCTGTATCCGGTGACCAGAATCGACGACGTCCGGGCGGCCACCGCCGCCGCCGGGCTCGGCGCGCTGCTGCTCACCCCTGGTCCCGACCTGCGTTACGTGAGCGGATATCACGCGCACGCGCTGGAACGCCTGACCTGCCTGGTGGTGCCCGCCGCCGGCGAGGCGTTCATGATGGTGCCCCGGCTGGAACTGCCGGCCGCGCAGGCGTCGCCCGCCGGGCGGATCGGGGTGGAGTTCGTCCCGTGGGACGAGACCGACGATCCGTATGCGGTCGTGGCGAAACGTCTTGGGGATGTCGGGTCGGTGGGGTTGTCGGACCGGATGTGGGCGATGCAGTCGCTGCGGTTCCGGGACACGCTGCCCGGGGTGGAGCAGCGTCTCGCCGGGGCGGCGCTGGGTGAGTTGCGGATGCGGAAGTCGCCGGCCGAGGTGGCGGCGTTGCGGGCGGCCGGGGCGGCGATCGACGCCGTGCACGAGCAGGTGCCCGGATTTCTGCGGGCGGGACGTACCGAGCGTGAGGTGGGCCGTGACATCGCCGACGCGATCACGGCGGCCGGTCATGCCGTCGTTGACTTCGTCATCGTGGCGTCGGGGCCGAATGGCGCTTCGCCGCATCATGATCTGTCCGATCGGGTCATCGAGGTCGGCGATCAGGTCGTGGTGGACATCGGCGGGACTATGCCGAGCGGGTACTGCTCGGATTCGACGCGGAACTACTCGGTGGGTGAGCCGGGGGCGGAGTACGCGGCCTATTTCGATGTGCTGCGGCGGGCGCAGGAGGCGGCGTGTGACTACGTCCGGCCTGGGGTGACGTGTGAGGACGTCGACGCGGTGGCGCGGCGGGTCATCGAGGACGCCGGGTATGGGTCCTACTTCATTCACCGGACCGGGCATGGGATCGGGCTGGAGTCGCATGAGGAGCCGTACATCGTGTCGGGGAACACGCGGGTGATGGAGGTCGGGTTCGCGTTCTCCGTTGAGCCCGGTATCTACCTGCCTGGGCGGCATGGTGCGCGGATCGAGGACATCGTGGTGTGCGGGGAAGATGGCGGCGAACGCCTGAACCTGACCACCCGGGATCTCGTGGTGGTCTAGTGAAAGTGGACAGGGTCTCCCCGACGGCCGAAGGCCATGACCTGTTCGATCTTGTGCGTGAGCTGGCCGCGAAGGAGGTCGCGCCCCGGGCGGCCGGGGATGAGGTGGCCGGGCGGTTTCCGCGGGATGTGTTCCGGGTGCTGGGGGCTTCCGGGCTGCTCGGGTTGCCCTATGCGGAGGAGCATGGGGGCGGTGGGCAGCCGTATGAGGTGTATTTGCAGGTCATCGAGGAGTTCGCGGGGGCCTGGCTGGCGGTTGGGCTGGGGATGTCGGTGCATACGCTGTCGTGTTTCCCGATTTCGGCTTTTGGGACGGATGCGCAGCGGGACGGGCAGTTGCCGGTGCTGCTGGGTGGGGATGTGCTCGGGGCGTACGGGTTGTCGGAGCCGCAATCCGGGTCTGATGCGGCGGCCATGACGACCCGGGCGGCGGCCGTCGACGGGGGTTACTCGGTTGACGGGGTCAAAGCCTGGACCACGCATGGTGGCGTGGCCGACTTCTATACGATCATGGCCAAAACCGATGACGGGATCTCCTGTTTCCATGTTCCCGCCGGGACCGAGGGGGTGTCGTTTGGGGCTCCGGAGCGCAAGATGGGTATGCGTTCGTCGCCGACGGCCCAGGTTCGTTTCGATGGTGTGAAGCTGCCTGCTGACGCGCTCATTGGTGACTCGGGGCAGGGTTTCCGGATTGCGATGGCTGCCCTTGATGGTGGGCGCCTCGGCATCGCCGCCTGCGCGGTTGGTTTGGCCCAGGCCGCGTTTGAGGCTGCCACCGCGTATGCGAAGGAGCGTCGGCAGTTTGGGTCGCGGATCGCTGATTTTCAGGGGATCGGCTTCATGTTGGCTGACATGGCTACGCAGATCGCGGCTGCTCGTGCGCTGTATTTGGATGCGGCCCGGCTTCGTGACGCTGGGCGGCCTTATGGGACGAACGCGGCGATGGCCAAGCTCTTCGCCACTGATATGTGTATGAAGGCTGCTATCGACGCCGTACAGGTTCTTGGTGGGTATGGGTATGTGGAGGACTTTCCGGTCGAGCGCTATATGCGTGAGGCCAAGGTCCTGCAGATCGTGGAGGGGACGAACCAGATTCAGCGTCTGGTGATCAGTCGTGCCTTGACTAAGGGCTAGCAGGTTGGTGTTTACGCTGGTCAGCGCGCTGCTATCCGATCTTTTCTTCGGTCTGTGATCACTGGCAAGATCGTCGACGTGATCGTGGTCTCCGTGCCGAATGCCGGTTATTTCCCATTTGTTCCCGTCGGTTACGGGTCCGGTGCTGACTTGGTGCTGACCCCCGGCCGGCTATTCGATCATGCTGCCCCGTCATAGCCGTGTCGTTGAGCTGCTGCCTGGACCCAAATATCGGCGGTTATTTGCCCTTATGGCGGGAAAATTCAGACGCGATTGTGGCACCGGGTGAATGACCTGGCCGTGCCTAAACTGTGTGTCAGCGGCAGCATCCCGAGACGGTATCTCGGCGCTTGTCGACCGACCGCAAAAAACATATGCGCCCGCGCACCGCTCTGGCGATCAGTCGCCCAATCTGCGGATGAGGCGGCCCTCCATGGTTCTGCACTGAGGTTTCTCGTGCGCCCAGCAGAACAGGAGGATTGCC
>NZ_BLAD01000147.1 GCF_009687845.1 Acrocarpospora corrugata | reverse complement strand
GCGCGTGGGGCACCTGCGCCACTCGCCCTCTGGCGGGTGGCGTGAGTGAAACAGTGGTGAGTCCGGGCGGCCGGACGGCCGCCTTCCCCTCGTGGCTGAGCCGCGCTCATTGCGGGCGAGCACTTTCGGATGCCTTACGGAGGGCAGCGAGCAACGCATGTGTGAACTCGCCGGAATCTTATGCCTGACGGAACCGGGAACACCTGAGGGAATTATGAGGAAGAAATGAGGAAGTCTGAGCAGGTGACCGACGGGGCGTCTTTCGGCATGTCAACCCGGGAACATTCCGTTTCCCCCGGCACGGAATACCTCGGTTTCGGGGATTGCAATCGTCACCATCACGGAATTTTCCGTGTTCGATCGACGGTTCGCGGGCTTGAGACTTGCGCGAGCGGGCTGGTGCGGCCCGCGATCCATGCGGCCGGCAGGGCGCCGTTGCGCGGGAGGAACGTGGCCCACGCCGGCTCGGAGACGGTCAACGGATGACCCGCGTAGACTGCGACAGTGGGCTCGGAAACTTACCACTTTGGACAGTTTGACCTGGACCCAAGCCACGGCCAACTCTGCTGCGACCGGCGGCCGATCCGCATCAAACCCCAGATTTTTGCCCTGCTCTGCTACCTCGTGGAGCACCGCGACCGGGTGGTGTCCCCAAGGGAACTGCTGGAAACGGTTTGGGGCAGTGAATTCGTCACCCGGGCCGCGCTCACCACCGCGCTGCGCGCCGTCCGCCTGACGATCGGCGACACCGGCCGCCAGCAGCGGTTCATCCGCACCGTACAGGGGCGCGGCTACCAGTTCATAGCCGAGACGACGGTAGCGCCGACCGAATCCGCTTCGGCCGCAGGGGCGGCTACGACCGCCGTACCGATCGCCGCGGTCGAGACGACCACGGGGGCCCGCGACACCATCCGGTTCTGCCGGACTGCGGACGGCGTGCGCGTCGCCTGGGCCGTCACCGGCGCCGGGCCTCCCCTGGTCAGGACCGCCAATTGGCTGAGCCAGATGGACCTGGAACGCACTATGCCCATGTTCACCCACTGGTTCGAGGGCCTGACCCGCGGCCGGCGGCTGATCCGCTACGACGAGCGGGGCTACGGCCTGTCCGACTGGACGATGGGCTTCACCCTGGAGGAGTGGATCGAGGACCTGGACGCCGTGGCCGGCGCGGCGGGGCTCGATCGCTTCCCACTGCTCGGCGTCTCCCAGGGCGGCCCGCTGGCGGTGGCCTACGCCGCGCGCCGGCCCGAACGGGTCAGCCGGCTGATCCTGAACGCGGCCTACGCCCGCGGCCGGATCGCCCGGGCGCGCGACGCCGCCGAGCACGACGAGGCGGACCTCGACCTCAAACTCACCCTGGCCGGATGGCACGCCCAGGACAACAGCTATCAGCGGTTCTTCGGCTCCCAGTTCTTCGCCGGAAGTCCGCCGCAGCGATGGGATGAGTTCACCAGCTTCCAGAAACGGTCGGTCTCGTCGGCCAACGGGGCCTGGTTTTTGGAGGAGCAGTCCCGCCTCGACGTCTCCGACTTCGCCCGCCGGGTCTCCTGCCCAACGCTGATCGTTCATTCCCGCGACGATCCACGCGTTCCCGTCTCGCAGGCGACGGAACTGGCCCAGCTCATTGCCGACAGCCGGCTGGTCCTGCTCGAGGGCCGCAACCATCTGCTCACGGCCGACGAACCGGCCTGGCCCCGGTTTCTGGACGAACTGCACGCCTTCCTGGCAGAGGAGGAGCCGGGCCGCGGGTGAACCGCGCACGGACATCAGATCCACAGCTCCTCACGCCCCACGACATCGTTCTCATACCTGGCAAAATCGAGTTCCGAGCAACGGCTTATAGGCTGCGTCAGTGGCTGGGGAGACGTTTCGCTTCGAAGAGTACGAATTAGACACCGCTGGTCATCAGCTGCGCCGGGGCGGTGAGCCGGTCCATGTGGAGCCGCGGGCTTTTGATCTGCTGTGTCACCTGGTGGCGTACCGGGATCGGGTGGTGTCGAAGAATGAGCTGCTCGACGAGGTGTGGGGTGACCGTTTCGTCAGCGAGGCCGCGCTCACCACGGCGTTACGGACCGCACGCCTGGCGATCGGGGACACCGGCGAGCAGCAGCGGTTGATCCGCACCGTGCACCGGCGGGGTTACCAGTTCGTGGCCCCGGCCTCGGTGGTTCGGTCCGGTCCCGCGGCCGGACCCGGACCCGGGCTCGGCGTCGGGGCGGCAGCGGCGAGAGAGCCGGCTGGCGCGGACCATCAGTTGATCCGGTTCTGTCAGGCCGAGGACGGCACCCGTATCGCCTATGCCACCGTCGGCACGGGCCCGCCGCTGCTGAAAGCGGCGAACTGGATGAGCCACCTCGACCTGGAGTGGACCACGCCGGTGTGGTCGCATTGGCTGGCCGGCCTGGCCCGCGACCGCCGGCTGATCCGCTACGACGAGCGGGGGTGCGGCCTGTCGGACTGGCAGGTGCCCAGCTTCAGCTTCGACGACTGGGTCGATGACCTGGACACCGTAGTCGAGGCGGCGGGACTCGACCGATTCCCGCTGCTCGGCGTCTCACAAGGCGGCGCGGTAGCGGTGGCATACGCCGCGCGCCGTCCCGAGCGGGTCACCCGGTTGATCCTCGCCGGGGCGTACGCCCAGGGACGGCAGGTCCGGGCCCGCGACGATGCCGAACGCGCCGCGGCCGCCCTCGACCTGGAACTGGCCCGAGTGGGCTGGAGCATCCAGGATCCCAGCTTTCTGCAGGTCTTCGCCTCCCAGTTCCTGCCCGACGGCACGCCGCAGGACTGGGAGGAGTTCATCGCGTTTCAGCGGCGGACGACCTCACCGGCCAACGGAGTCCGCTTCCTGGAGGAGTTCGCCCGGATCGACGTGTCCGCCATCGCCCACCGGGTCGCCTGCCCGACGCTGATCCTGCACTCCCGCGACGACGCGCGCGTCCCGGCCGCACAGGCCAACGAGTTGGCCGCCCTCATCCCCGACAGCCGGCTGGTCCTGCTCGACAGCCGCAACCACCTGCTCACCCCGTCCGAACCGGCCTGGGCCGAATTCCTGACCCGCATCGACGCCTTCCTGACCGAATGAACCCGGCTACCCGACCGGGCTGCCGGCTTCACGATCCGCTGGGTTCGTCGCCGCCGCTGGGGAGCGGCGGGCGGCCAGCAGGACCCTCACAACCATGGCCGGGGTCATCAGCGATGCGAGGCGGGCGAGCAGGTTCTGCACCCGCAGCGTCTGGCGGGCCACCGGGATCGAGGTGCGGCAGGCCCGCAACACCATGTCGAGGTAGCGGTTGAGCAGGCCGGTGCCCACCGATTCGGGGCCGTCGGCGCAGGGGTCGGCGAAGTCGGCCGCGGCGGCGAGCCTCCACGGCGCGTCGACCACCTTGGCGGCCTGCCGGTAGAAGGCACGGGCCAGTTGCGGCGAGGTGAGGCCATGGCGGGCGATGGCCCGGCCCAGGGCCTGGGCCTGCAGGGCCGCCGACGACATCCCCTGCGCGTGGAGGGGGTTGAGGCTGCAGATGGCATCTCCGAGCACCAGGAACCCCGCCGGAGTCCGGTCCAGCCGTTCCACGTGGCGGCGCCGGCTGGTGGGCATCCGATAGGTCAGTACCGGTGTCAGCGCCTCGGTCCGGGCCAGGACGTCGGCGATCAGCGGCGACGGCAGGCAACGGGCGAAGTCCTCGTACGCGGCCGGCTCGATCGGGGGTGCATCGTCGTGGAAGGAGCCGAGCGTGATGATCCATCGGTTGCCCTCCGCCGGCACCATACGGCCCATGCGGTGGCTCTGGGCCGGGTCGTCGACCTCGATGGCGACGGCGCGGGTGAGGTCGTCCGGCTGTCGCGGCACCACTCGCGTGCCGCAGGCCAGGTCGATGCGGACAGCCGACATCTCTGGTGCTGGAAACCCCCTTTCGGCCAGCAGGTCCAGGAAACGGGTATGGCGGCCGGAGCACGCGACCACCAGGTCAGCCCGGTGCCGCGCGCCGTCGACCTGAACACCGACCACCCTGCCATCCTCAAGAAGCAGGCCGTCCACCGCTGTTTCGTCAGCGACCGACACGTTGGGCCGTTGCCGCAGCAACCGCCTGCGGACTGTTGTCTCAAGCAGGGGCCGGCTCATGGACAAGGCGCACAAGCCGAGATCGGACGCTGTCCAGGAGGCGCCCCCTTGGCGCCACACCAGTCCGCCGGAGTCGAGGGGAACCGCGCCCTCTGCCCGCAGTTCGTCGGCAAGGCCCGGAAACCAGCCATCCAGCACCCACTGACCGGCAGCCAGCAAGATATGGGCGTGGCGTCCCTGCGGGACACCGCTACGCGGGATCGCGTCCTCGGGCAGGCGATCCCGCTCCAAGATCCGCACCCGGTCGACATGGTCGCTCAAGACCCGGGCGGTCACCAGACCGGCCATACCCGCGCCGACGACTATCGCGCTGCTGCCCTCACGCCTGCTCACCCTGCCCGCCCTTTCCGGCTCACACCCGGGCCGACTTCGGACTAGAAGGCGGCCGAGGCAGGTGCCGGTTCGGGTTCGAATACGCCCGCTCCTGGCCGGTCGGCGTACAGCGCTTCGATCTCGGCGGCGTACTTCTCGGCGACCGGCCTGCGGCGTAGTTTCGAGGTCAGGGTGAGCTCGTCTCCGCCCGGCTCCCAGAAGGCCGGCAGGATCTGGAACCGCTTGATCTGTTCGGTCCGAGACAGCCTGGCGTTGCCCGCGGCGATCCCCGCCGTGATCTGGCCAACCACGTCCGCGTCGGCGGCCAGAGCCGCGGCGGAGGCGTCCGGGAGCCCGTGCCGGGCGGCGTAGGCGGCTGCGGCGTCGGCGTCCAGCACGGCCAGCGCGGTGTTGTACGACCGCCCGTCCCCGATGGTGGCGATGCCGCCGAGCAGGGGGCATGCGGCCTTCATGACGTTCTCGATGTGCGCCGGTGACATGTTCTTGCCGGCCGCGTTGATGATGAGCTCCTTCTTACGGTCGACGACGGTGAGGTAGCCGTCGCCGTCCACGGTCATCACATCGCCGGTGTGCAACCAGCCGTCCCCGTCGATCGCCTCCGCGGTCTTCGCCGGTTGCCCCCGATAGCTTTTCATCACCAGTGGCCCGCGTACCAGGAACTCCCCGTCCTCGGCGATCCTGCCCTCCATCCCGGGCAGCAGCCGGCCCACCGTGCCCAGCCGGTGCTCGGCCGGCGATGTCACGCTGGCGACGCAGCTCAGCTCCGACATGCCCCAGACCTCCGCGATCGGGACGCCCAGTCCGCTGAAGAAGGCCAGGACCTCCTTCGGGATCGGCGCCGCGCCGGAGACCGCCCACCTGAGCCGGTCCAGCCCCAGCTTGGCGCGCAGCTTGGACAGGACCAGTTCGTCGGCCTTGGCGTACTCGGCGGCCAGCTCCGCGGGCAGCTCCGCTCCGGTCATGCCGGCCTCGGTCTTGCGCGCGGCGACGTCCAGCGCCCACAGCAGCCCCTGCCGCCTGGTCTCGTCCGGCTCGGCCGCCACGCTCGCGAGGATGCCCGCCTTGAGCTTCTCCCACACGCGGGGTACGGAGGCCCAGATCGTGGGCCGGCAGTCGGCGAGCGCCACGGCGATCTGCCGCGCGTCGGGCACCACGGTGATCTGCGTGCCCATCGTCTCCTGGAAATATAGGGCGGCCACCCGGTCGGCGATGTGCGCGCTCGGCAGAAAGGACGTGGTCCGGTCACCGAACGCCATCGGCAGCACCTCGGCGACGGCGTACACCTCGAACAACAGGTTCTCGTGGGTCATCTCCACGCCCTTGGGCTGGCCGGTCGTGCCCGAGGTGTAGATCAGTGTCAAAACGTCGTCCGGACGCACCGCCCGCCACGCCGCCTCGAAGTCGAAGTCCGGCGAACCGCGGCCGACGAGCTCCTTGACGCTGATGGTGCCCTCAGGCGCGCCATCGACGCACACCACGTGTTCGAGCGGGGCGCCGGAACGCCGGATCCGCTCGACGTACTGCTCCTCGCACATCACGACCTTGGTACCGGAACTGGCCAGCACATGGGCCAGCTGCTCGGGGGCCAGCGTGTTGTACACCGAGAACGAGGTGGCACCGAGGTGCTGCGCCCCGACCTCCAGCGGATAGAACTCCAGCCGGTTGGCCATCATCAGCGCGACGGTGTCGCCTCGGCCCACCCCGATCGCGCTCAACCCGGCCGCGACCGCGCGTACCTCATTCGAGTACTCCCCCCAGGTCAGGGTCGCGGTACCGCCGACCGTGCGCAGGGCGACCGCGTCCGGATCCACCGCCGCTGTCCGCTGAAACGCCTCGCAGTAGGTCCTGGGCCTCTCCGCATCGATCATCGGGCTCCGTCCATGATCTGAGCGGTCGCCGGGCCCGGCCGTACCAGCGCCGATGACGGTGGCGGCGCCGTTGGGTGTGGTCATGTTCCGATCCATTCTTCCGATTCGGTCCCCGGACCGGTAGCGGACCGGGACCGTTCGATCATCGGGCCGTCCGTAGGCACGCCACTTGGTGGAAGTCTGAGGATTCCCTGAGGAAGTATTGAGACCCGGTATTCCGGGCCAACGTGCCCACATTTACGCTGGGGTCCCAACCGTCAAGCAGCCAACGGGCGTTGTATCGCCAGTTCCGCGCGCCATGATGACGGCGACGAGCCCTCCGCGCCTGTGAGCGCGTGTTCGACCGGGGCGAACGATGACGGTGACGCCCGGCCCCGCGCTCGGGGGCAGTTCCACGACCCGACGCGCGCACAGCTGCCCAAGATCATGCTTCTGTGATCGCTGACTGCATGGCGACAAGCGGCCCTCTCCGCTGCCGAGCCAGTCATCAGGGACCTGACGGCGGCTTGCCGGGTCGGCATGTCGCGCCCGGGAACGCGTTCTGCCGCGGCGAGTTCCTGGATGCCGCGCAGCGGCTCATCCAGACCAAGCGCTATGAGCAGATGAGCATCCAGGACGTCCTGGCCGAGGCGGGCACCTCCAAGGGCGGCTTTACCACTACTTCGACTCCAAGCAGGCGCTCCTGGAGGCGCTGATCGAGCGAACCGCGGACACCTTGCAGGGACATCTCGCTCTCATCGCCCGAGATCGTTCGCTACCCGCGCTCGACAGGCTGCAGAGGTTCTTCACGACCCTGGCGGGCTGGAAGAACCTCCAGCGTGACCTGCTGAAGGCTCTGCTCCCTGTCTGGTACTCCGACGACAACGCGATCGTCCGGCAGAAGATGCGCCCTGCCCTCGCTGATCGGATCCTCCCTCTGCTGAGCGACATCGTCGGTGACGGGGTTGGCGAGAACCTGGGTCTGCCGGCGCGCTCACTGGTTCTGGCCGACCCCGACATGATCGCGACCTGGTTCGGCCCCTGACCCCGGAGGGACAGTCATGGAAACCGCCCTGAAGATCCTGCTCGGCCTGTACATCCTGCAGGCCCTGATCAAGTTCATCAACTTCTTCGTCGTCCCCTGCGACGCCCGGATCGAGCGCATCGCCGCCGTCTACAGTGGTGAGGGACGTTTCATCAAGATGTTTGACGACATTCTGCTGGTGCTGATGGCCGTCCTGGTCGCTCTTCAGGCCGCCGTCGGGCTGGAGCATCTCAGCTTCATCACCGGCCTCGGCCTGACCTTGACCCAGGTGTTCTTCCACCGCTTCGACCAGCCGCTGGGCGCAGACAGGTCCCCCGCGCCGCCGGTCATGCCGATCAAGTCGCTGTCGTATGCCAGCCAGGCCGCTCCCCGGCGTGGCTGGCGTGAGCTCCTCATCCAGACCGCGCTCTTCGTCTGGGCGCTGGCCATGCTGATCACACAGTCCGCGTGAGCCGGCCGCCGGGGCGGATCGGAACAAATGCGCGGGCGGAAGTCGCCGTTGATCTCGGAGTCTTCTTCACCTGGGCGTACGGCCGATGGCCAGCGCTGTGGCGACGCAGTGCCCGCAAAACGCTCCCGTCCGGCCCTCCACGCACGAGCAGTACCACCACAGGTATTCATCGGTGACGCCCATCTCCACGCGGGTGGTCGAATCATCCACCTCGGCGACGACCATGCGCGGGGTGAAGCGCAGTACCTGCACCGCCCCTGCCATCTCCAGTTCGCGGCCCCGGATACGAGCCTGCGGCGTCGTCGCGGACAGCTGTGACTCGGCCAGTTCGTGCAGCGATCGCGCGGCCATCAATCGCTGTTCAGGTCTCTGCGGTGGAAACCGGCCAGGCCCGCGGCCATGAGTGCCGCGCTGAGGAGACAGAGCCCGATCAACGGACCCACGGCGATCGTTCCTCCGGGCAGGGAGGGTGAATGCGCGAACGGGGAGAGCCGGCGGATCCTCTCGTCGATCTGGAGCAGCTCCCCGAGCTGGCCGAGCAGGGCGAAGACGACCAGGAACGCCCACGCGAGGCTGGTCGCGCGCGGCAGCAGCCCGAACAGCAGGACGGTGATCGCGGCGAGCACCCAGACGGCGGGGATCTGGGCCAGGGCGGCGCCCAGGATGCGGATCGCCTGCGTCGCGGGTTCGCCGATGCGCAGCCCGTGCGCGAGGCCGGCGGCCAATCCGGCGATGGCCAGGATGAGGGCCGATCCGGCCAGGGCGCAGGCCAGGTGGCCGGCCAGCCAGCGCCAGCGCGGCACCGCCGCCACCAGCACCGGTTCGGCGCGCCCGATGCTCTCCTCCGCGCGCAGCCGCAGGGTGGCCTGGACGGCGTAGCCGCCGGCCACCAGGGCGAACAGGCTCAGCTGGGTGGCGAAGAAGGTGTCTGTCAGGGCGCCCGCGCCGCCGAGCCGGGCGAGCATGTCGGCGATCTGGGGGTTGTCGCCGACGATGTCGCCCACGCCGGCGGCCAGCGACCCGAATACCGCGCCGGCCACGGCGAAGGCGGCGGCCCAGCCGAGCAGGAGACCCCGCTGCAGCCGCCAGGCCAGTGCGAGCGGCGATCTCAGGGACGCCGCGGCGGAGGCAGGGCCCCGGCGGGAGGGCAGGAGCCCCGCGCCGAGGTCGCGGCGCCGCGCCAGCAGATCGGCCGCCGCCACCAGCAGGATCGCGACGGCGGCGACGATGGCCAGCAGCCACCAGCGTTCGTCGGCGAAGGCGCGCGTCCGCTGCGCCCAGCCCAGCGGCGACAGCCAGGACACCGCCTCTGCCCCGGCCGCGTCTCCAGCCGCGCGCAGGAGGAGGAACAGGCCCAGGACGGCGATGGCCAGGGCGTTGGCGGTGCGCGCGTTCTCGGTCAGCTGCGCGGTGACCGCGGCGATCCCGGCGAAGACCAGGCCCACGCCCGCCACCGCCCCGGCGAAGGCGATCGACCCGGCCGCCGGTAGCCCCTGCCCGGCGAAACCCGCGATCAGGAGCAGGGCGGCCAGCAGGTTGGCCAGGCCGGTGACGAGTACGGCGGCGGCGGGGAGGGCGTAGCGGCCGACCGGGGCGGCGCCGATGAGTTCGGCCCGCCCGCTCTCCTCCTCCGCGCGGGTGTGGCGGGTCACCAGCATGATGCTCATCAGGGCGGCCAGCACGGTGGCGAAGGTGATGGCCCGCCAGGCGGTCAGTCCGCCGACCGAGGTGGGATCGAAGATCGGCCCGGTCAGGGCTTGCAGGGCGGGGTTGGCCATGATGGTGGCGCCCAGCGCCAGGCGCGACCCGACGTCGGGGTACAGCTCGGCGATGGCCGAGGCGGTCGCCACCGGGATGGCTGCGATCACCAGGATCCAGATCGGCAGCAGCAGGCGGTCGCGGCGCAGCGCGAGCCGGACCAGCACGCCGGTCCCCGCCAGGGCGGTCATTCTCACGGTCATGACGCCGAGACCTGGGTT
>NZ_BLAD01000146.1 GCF_009687845.1 Acrocarpospora corrugata | reverse complement strand
GTCCTCCTGGGGGGTGTAAAGGTTGCGGGATCCGCTCAGGAAGTCGACCCTCCGAGCGGATTAATTTGCATGGCGCGCCGAATTAAATGATGTTCTTGCGTAGCCGCGCAAGCGTCGAAGCGCTTCGTGCAGGTAACACTTGCGTAACACGGCCGGATTTTGGGACGTTGTGGCAGCGGGGGTGTACACAGCGATGACTGGTATGTTAGAAAGCGGTAAATTCTTCCCTGTGCTCGCAAGAAACCGACAGAAAGACGCAGGCTACAGACGTGGCACCCGTCTTGTCTTTCAGTCGTTCCGCCCCACCGCAAAGCACGACGGCAACAAGCGCGGCGGCGCGCGCCTTGCCTGACTGATACCCAGGTCAGGAAGGACACCCCCCATGTCACGACCACATCCGAGGCTGTGGGCCCGGCTGGCCGTGGCGGCCGTTCTGGTCGCCACCGGCAGCGTCGTCCCCGCCGCTCCGGCGCTGGCGGCCGATCTGCCCGCCGCCGACTACCAGCAGGTCTCGCTGGCCTCCGGGTCCGGCGAACTGGGCGAAGCCATGTCGCTCGCCGTGATGCCGAACCGCTCGGTGATCCACACCGCCAGAAGCGGCCAGGTACGGATCACCGACGCCGCCGGCAACACCTCCCTCGCCGGCACCCTCAACGTGTACACCCACGACGAGGAGGGCCTCCAGGGCGTCGCCGTGGACCCCGGCTTCGCCACCAACCGGTTCATCTGGCTCTACTACTCGCCGCGGCTGTCCACCCCCAACGGGGACGCGCCCACCACCGGCACCCAGACCGACTGGAACACCTGGAAGGGCCAGTTCTACCTGTCCCGCTTCACCCTGACCACGGGCAACACGCTCGACATGGCCAGCGAGAAGATCGTGCTCCGGGTCGACAACGACCGCGGCCAGTGCTGCCACGCGGGCGGTGACATCGACTTCGACGCCGCCGGTAACCTCTACCTGACCACCGGCGACGACACCAACCCGTTCGAGTCCCAGTC
Organism: Acrocarpospora corrugata; assembly: GCF_009687845.1. Classification (GTDB taxonomy): domain Bacteria; phylum Actinomycetota; class Actinomycetes; order Streptosporangiales; family Streptosporangiaceae; genus Acrocarpospora; species Acrocarpospora corrugata. The sequence continues at coordinate 10,324 of NZ_BLAD01000146.1, read as the reverse complement.
GTACACGCCGATCGACGAGCGCACCAACCGCAACCCGCAGTTCGACGCGCAGCGCTCCTCCGGCAACACCAACGACCTGCGCGGCAAGCTGATCCGGATCAAGCCGGCCGCGGACGGCAACTCCTACACCATCCCGGCCGGGAACCTGTTCGCCCCTGGCACCGCCAACACCCGTCCCGAGATCTACGGCATGGGCTTCCGCAACCCGTTCCGGATGTCGGTCGACAAGGCCACCGGCATCGTCTACCTGGGCGACTACGGCCCGGACGCGGGCGGAGCCGTCGCCAACCGGGGCCCCGGCGGCCAGGTCGAGTTCAACCGGATCACCTCGGCGGGCAACTACGGCTGGCCGTACTGCACCGGCAGCAACACGACCGCGGAGACGTACAACGAGTACACCTTCCCGAGCGGTCCCTCGCAGGCCAAGTACAACTGCGCGGGCGGCCCGACCAACAACTCCTTCCGCAACACCGGCCTGACCACCCTCCCGGCCGCCAAGCCCGCCTGGATCCGGTACGGCGGCGAAGCCGGCTCCCCGCCCGAGTTCGGCGGCGGCTCCGAGTCCCCGATGGGCGGCCCGGTCTACCGCTACGACGCGGCCTCCACCTCCACGGTCAAGTTCCCGCAGTCCCTCGACGGCCGCTTCTTCGCCGGCGAGTACGGCCGCCGCTGGATCAAGGCCATCGCGGTCACGTCAACCGGCGGATACGGTGAAATTTCCGGACTCCCGTGGACCGGCACCCAGGTCATGGACATGGCCTTCGGCCCCGACGGCGCGCTCTACGTGCTCGACTACGGCACCGGCTCCAACAACCAGGCGCTGTGGCGGGTGGAGTACATCGGCGGCACCAACCGGAACCCGATCGCCAAGGCGGCGGGCACCCCGACCTCCGGCCTGGCCCCGCTGACCGTCGCGTTCTCCTCCGCGGGCAGCTCTGACCCCGAGGGCGGCGCGCTCAGCTACTCGTGGAACTGGGGCGACGGCACGGCCAACTCGACGGCCGCCAACCCGAGCCACACCTTCACCGCCAACGGCACCTACAACGTGACCCTGACCGTGCGCGACCCGCAGAACCTGCCGGCCACGTCGAACGTGACGATCACGGTCGGCAACACCGCGCCGACGGTCACCCTCAACCTGCCCAACAACGGGCAGCTGTTCAGCTTCGGCGACGGCGTGCCGTACACGATCACGGTCACCGACCCGCAGGACGGGACGATCACCTGCTCCCGGGTGCGCCTCACCTACCTGCTCGGCCACGACAGCCACCGCCACCAGATCACCCAGCAGAACGGCTGCAGCGGCACGCTGACCGTGCCCTCCGACGGTGAGCACGACGCCGCCGCCAACCTCTACGGCGTCTTCGTCGCCGACTACACCGACAACGGCGGCCTGAACGCCACCAGCGAGCGGATCACCCAGCCGAAGCACCGGCAGGCCGAGCACTACGGCGCCATGAACGGCATCCAGGCCGCCACCCACGGCCCCGCCGAAGGCGGCACCACGGTCGGCTTCGTCGACAACAACGACTGGATCTCGTTCACGCCGTACAACGTCTCCAACGCCAACAGCATCACCGCCCGGGTCTCCTCCGGCGGCGTCGGCGGCACCCTGGAGGTCCGCGCGGGCTCGGCCACCGGCACCCTGATGGGCACCGCCACCGTGGCCCCGACCGGCGGCTGGGACACCTTCGTCGACGTCAGCGCCAACCTGACCAACAAGCCGGCCGGGCAGACCACCCTGTTCCTGGTCTTCAAGGGCGCCACCGGGCAGGGCAACCTGTTCGACCTGGACGCGTTCACCCTCAACACCACCAGCGCGCCGCCGGCCGGCACCATCGAGGGTGAGGCCTTCACCTCGCAGTCCGGCGTGCAGACGGCCGGTCACGCGGCGGCCAGCGGCGGCCAGACCGTCGGCTACATCGACAACGGCGACTGGGCCGGCTACTCGCAGGTGACCACGGTCGGCGGCACAGGCTTCACCGCCCGGGTCTCCTCCGGCGGCCCCGGCGGCACGATCACCATCCGCTCCGGCTCGCAGACCGGCCCGGTCCTGGGCACGGTCGCGGTGGCGAACACCGGCAGCTTCGACACCTTCGCCAACGTGTCCACCACGCTCAACGGCGCGGGCACCGGGTCGCTGTTCCTCACCTTCACCGGCGGGGCCGGCGCGCTGTTCGACATCGACACCTTCTCGATCGCCCGGGGCACCAGCACCACGATCGAGGGCGAGGCGTGGAGCGCGCAGAGCGGCGTCACCAACGCCACCCACGCGCCGGCCAGCGGCGGCCTGACCGCCGGGCACATCGAGAACGGCGACTGGACCGCCTACTCCCAGCTGAACACCTCGGGAGCCAAGACGGCCAGCGTGCGGTTCTCCTCGGCCGGGGCGGGCGGCACCGTGCAGGTGCGGTCCGGCTCGCAGACCGGCACCCTGCTGGGCTCGATCACGCTCCCGAACACCGGCGGCTGGGAGACCTTCCAGAACGCGACCACGACCCTGACCGGCAACGTGTCGGGGACGCTCTACCTGGTCTTCGTGGGCGGCGCAGGGAACCTGTTCGACATCGACACCGTCACCATCACCAAGTAGGAGGCACGTGATGAAACGGCTTAGATTAGCCGTAGCCACGCTCGTCGCGGCCGCCGCCGTCCTGGCCGTGCCGACCGCGGCGCACGCCGCCGACCCGGCGTACCAGGTCCTGGTCTTCTCCAAGACCGCCGGGTTCCGGCACGACTCCATCCCGCAGGGCATCCAGCTGGTGCGCGACCTCGGGGCGGCGAACAACTTCACCGTCACCGCCACCGAGGACGCCAACTTCTTCACCGCGGCCAACCTGGCCAACTTCAAGGCCGTCGTCTTCATGAGCACCACCGGCGACGTCCTGAACGCGGCCCAGCAGACCGTCTTCGAGAACTACATCAACGGCGGCGGCGGGTACGTCGGCGTGCACGCCGCGGCCGACACCGAGTACGACTGGCCGTTCTACGGCCAGCTGGTCGGCGGCTACTTCAACAGCCACCCGGCCATCCAGACCGCCACTGTACGGACCGAGGACCGCTCGCACGCCGCGACCGCGCACCTCGGCCCGACCTGGTCCCGCTCCGACGAGTGGTACAACTACCGCACCAACCCCCGCACCGTCGCCAAGGTCCTCCAGAACCTGGACGAGGGCAGCTACACCGGCGGCGGCATGGGCGCCGACCACCCGATCACCTGGTGTAAGACGCAGAGCAACGGGCGCTCGTTCTACACCGGCCTCGGCCACACCCAGGCCAGCTACGCGGAGGCGGCGTTCCGCACCCTCCTGCTCGGCGGCATCCGGTACGCGGCCGGCTGGGCCAAACAGGACTGCCGGGTGGAGAGCGGCTACACCACCATCTACAACGGCTCCACCACCGGCTGGACCCAGAACGGGCCCGGCAGTTTCACCAACACCAACAACACGCTGACCTCCGTCGGCGGCATGGGCATGCTCTGGTACTCGGCCAAGCAGTACGGCTCGTACTCGCTGAAGCTGGACTGGACGATGCCCGGCGACGACAACTCGGGCATCCTCCTCGGCTTCCCGACCCCGACCGACCCGCAGTCGGCGATCAACCAGGGCCACGAGGTCCAGATCGACGCCACCGACACAGCGGACAAGACCACGGGCTCGATCTACGGCTTCAAGTCGGCCGACGTCGCCGCCCGGGACGCCGCGCTCAACCCGCCCGGGGCCTGGAACACCTACGAGCTCCTGGTCGAGGGCGAGCGGGTCCGGGTCTACCTGAACGGCCGGCAGATCAACGACTTCACCAACACCGACCCCGCGCGTTCGCTGACCTCCGGCTACATCGGGATCCAGAACCACGGGACCGGCGACGACGTGTCGTTCCGGAACATCCGGATCAAGGAGCTGGGCGGCCCGCCGCCCACCCAGAACACGGCCGAGGGTGAGGCGTTCACCTCGCAGTCCGGCGTGCAGACCGCCGGTCACGCCGCCGCCAGCGGTGGCCTGACCGTCGGCTACATCGACAACGGCGACTGGGCCGGCTACTCCACGCTCAGCACCGTCAACGCCACCGGCTTCACCGCCAGGATCTCCTCCGGCGGCCCCGGCGGCACCGTCACGATCAGGTCGGGCTCGCAGACCGGCCCGGTCCTCGGCACCGTGGCGATCCCGAACACCGGCAGCTGGGACACCTTCCAGAACGTCACCACGACGCTCAACGGCACCGGCACCGGCGCGCTGTTCCTCACCTTCACCGGCGGGGCCGGCGCGTTGTTCGACATCGACACGATCACGCTGACCCGGGGCACCCCGCCGCAGACCATCACGGTCGAAGGCGAAGCGTGGAGCGCGCAGAGCGGCGTCACCAACGCCACCCACGGCCCCGCCAGCGGCGGCCTCACCGCCGGCCACATCGAGAACGGCGACTGGACCGCCTACTCCCAGGTCAACACCTCGGGAGCCAAGACGGCCAGCGTGCGCTTCTCCTCGGCCGGCTCCGGCGGCACGGTCCAGATCCGCTCAGGCTCGCAGACCGGCACCCTGCTGGGCTCGATCCCGCTGATCAACACCGGCAGCTGGGACACCTTCCAGTCCAGGTCCACCAACCTGACCGGAAACGTGTCGGGCACGCTCTACCTGGTCTTCGTCGGCGGCGCAGGGAACCTGTTCGACATCGACACCGTGACCATCACCAAGTAACCCCCGGGGCGGCTGCCCCCACCCCACGCTGACCCCGAGTCAGCCCTCATCCGAAGGGCCGGTCCTGCGCCGAGGATCGGCCCTTCTTCATGCCCATCCGCGCTTACCTGGTGCCGGTATGGCGAGTACCGGCGCGGTGGTGATCGGCGCCGGATAGCCAATGAGTGGGGCTAGAAGCCGCAGATCTCCGACAGCGTCTGGTCCGCGGTGTTCTTGTTCGGGGTAGGCGTGGCCAAACCGGACGGCGTCACCGACGGCGTGGCCGTGGCCGTGGGGGTGCTGGCGGTCACGGCTCCGGACGGGGTGGCCGAGGCGACGACCGGGGTGGTGGTCATCGACTTGCGGATGGCCGTGGCCGTCAGCTTCTTGATCTTTTCCCAGTCGGCGCTGCCGGGCCAGATCTGCGGCGGCACGAACTGGGTACTGGTGATCTTCGCGCCCTTGATCTTCACGCCCAGATCGACCAGGTGCTCCAGCATCTCGCGCGGGATGTCCGTCCGGAACAGCCGCTTCGCCGCCCGGATGATCTTCGTGAAGTTGGCCAGCACCACGGCCGGGCTGGCCTGCTGGGCGAGCGCGCCGATCACGCAGCGCTGCCGCGCCATCCGGCTGAAGTCATCGCTGTTCACCCGGGACCGCCCGTACCAGAGCACCTGCTCGCCGGACAGGAGGCGGTAGCCCGCCGGGATGGTGCCGGCGGTGCCGAACTTGCCGCCGTACTTGACGTCCTGGGTGACGCGGATCTTGAGGCCGCCGATGGCGTCGATCAGCGCGGCGAAGCCGAACATGTCGACCATCGCGTAGTGGTCGATGTGCAGCCCGAGCGTGGTGCCGATCGCGTCCTTGAGCGCCTCAGGCCCGCGTACCCCCAGGTTGGGGTAGTCCTCCGCGTACTGCCACACCTCGTTGAGCAGGCCGCCGTTCGGGAGCTCGCGGCGGAAGCCGTCCGGGAACTGCTTGTGCAGCGGGCTGCGCTCGGAGAAGTACACGTGCTGCAGGTTGCGCGGCAGGCTGAACAGCACCGTGTTCCCGGTCGCGATGTTCACACTGGCCACGGTCATCGAGTCGGTGCGCACGCCGGTCCTGTTGCCGGCCGCGTCGCCGCCGATGAGCAGGAAGTTGACCCGCTTGCGCCCGTTGAACGGATCCTCGGCCTTGACCGGGATCGCGGTCGGGTTCCCCTTGTCGGACGGGAACGCGTCCAGGAACTCCTGAGTGCTGTTGACGGTGGTCGCGGTGAGCGCGAACGGCGCCATCACCGACACGCACAGCACACCCACCACGATGCCGGAGATGATCTGCCCCGACTGGGGAAGCCGGTCAGGCCCGAGCGTGATGTACGACAGCAGCACCAGCACGAACCAGGCCAGCGCCAGCACGGCGGCGGCGATGGTGACCGTGACGAGGGTGCTCTCCCGGATGGCCGCGCCGACGTTGCCGACGAACTGCAGGCCGTACACGACGCCGGCGATCAGGATCAGCGCGAACACGCCGAGCAGGATGATGCCGCCGCGCCGGTTGCCGCTGCGCAGATGAGCCGCGCCGGGGACGAACGCGGACAGCACGGTCCAGCCGATGATCGCGCCGGTGGACATCGGCCGCGCGTACCGGGGCGCTCTGCCGCCCGCCCGCCGCGGACCCTCTTGCCCGGGGTTGTCATGCCCCATGGCGGCATGTTCGGGGGGCGGGGGACCGGTCGGGTGGGCGCTCTGCGGCGGAGCCGTGGCGGTCTCCTCAGCGGCCCGGTTCGACCCGCCGCGCCGCCGTGACTGCGGCGGCCGGCCGGGCGGCTGCTCCTGCGGCCGCTCGGGAACGGGGTACGGCCGGGGCGGCTGCTGCTGCGGCGGCTGGCCCCCGGCCGGGTCGTGCGCCGGCTGCTGGTCGCGCGGGACCGGACGCCTGCGAGTCCGCCGTGGACGGCCCTCGTCCTCTGCGCCTCCCCCACGTCGCATGGCAGACCGCTCCCATCTATCAGCTAATGCCCCGGCAATGACCAGGGATTCTAGCCCCCATAACTGGACAAGACTGACACAAGCCTAGGAAGCAATACTTGAAATCTCCTATAAGACGGCTAACGGCTGTGCAACTGCCCGGGCAATGTCGCGGCGGCCGTGATGATGTTGTGGTGATCACGACACTGATGAGGAACTGACCGCCCACGTGTTGCACTGGTAGGCGTGCTGGCGCTGCCAGCCCTGGCGGAACCAGGCGCCGCTGTTCGCGGGGGAGCCGTGGTCGCGCGGGTAGCCCGGCCAGTCGCCGACGTTGGAGAAGAAGTAGAACAGGTTCTGGCGGCGGTTGGCCGGGATCGGGTAGGTCGACGAGACCGAGCGCATGAACATGCCGCTGAGGCAGTTGGCCTGCAGCTCGAACCGCCGGCTGATCGCCAGCCGCTGGTTCTCCGAAGTCGCCAGGTTGTTCTGCTCCTGGCGGGTGTGCGAGAGGCCGGTGAGGTACTGGACGTGGTGGCCGTACTCGTGGGCCATCATGCCGATGATCCCGCCGTGCCAGCTCACGATCGAGCCGTATCCGCGTGCGTCGCCCTTCCCCTTGGCCATCGCCGACGTGGACGCGTAGATCGTGGTGTTGGACGGGCAGTAGTAGGGCACGATGCTGCCCCGCATCGGGAAGTCCCCGCACGCGCCCCGGCCCGACCTGGCCACGATCGCGTACTTCGGCGGGCTGAACGGGATCCCCGCCTTCTCCAGCCGCGGCTTCCACGCCCGGCCCATGCACGCGCCGGTCTTGATGATCAGGGCTTTGAGCTGGCCGTGCGAGTTGATGTCGGCGTTCCCCGCCGGGCACCGCGTCCGCGGCAGCGCCCCCACCTGGTAGAGCGTGTTCTTCTTCAGCGACCGGTCCAGCTTGACGGCCGGCTTCGCCTGCGGTTCCGTGCCGGGCCGTCCGGTTTCGGTGGTGCCCCGGGGCCGATCCGCCTGGGCGGTGGTCACCGGCCCGCGCGCGTTGTCCATCAGGGCCGCGCTCACGATCAGCACCGCGAGCACGAACGCCCCCAGCCCCAGCAACCCCCCGACGATCACTCCCGCACTCGACTTGCGCCGCGGCGGACGCCAGTGCGGCGGCGTGTGCCGCGGCGGCCCATAGGGCCCTTGCGGCGCGGGCCGCGCCCCCTGCGGAAAGAACGGCCCCTGCGGCTGTACGGTCCCACCCGGCTGACCCGGTAAGAATGGACCCGGCGCCCTACGCGCCGGCGGCCTCGCCGGGACGAACCTTCCCGATCCCGGCGGCTGCTGGGACTGGTGGGTCGGTACGGGCGGATTCTGCTGCGCACCGCCCCGCGAAGGCTGGTTCGGCTGGGGCTGATGGGGTGGTACGGGCGGGTTCTGCTGCGGACCGCCCGGCGAAGGCTGCGGCTGGTGGGGCGATTGGGGCGGGCTCTGCCGGGGGCCGCCGGGCGGAGGCTGGTTCGGCTGGGGCTGGTGGGGCGGCTGACCGTAGGGATGGCTGCCCGATGGCGGGTACGGGTTCTGCGGCCCCAACGTCTACCCCTTTGCGCGAGAATGGGCAGAACAATACCCATTTCACATCCGTCACGGATGTAGCAGCGAACGGGCACAATCCGTAATCAGGCGAGGTGATCTCTGCGATGTTCCGGAATCACCGGCCTGCTCTGCCCTAGCGTTTTTGGCATGAATCTGCAGCAGCTCCGTTACGTGGTAGCCACCGCGGAGCACCGCACCATGACCGACGCGGCCAGATCCCTCTACATCGCTCAACCCGCTCTATCCCGCGCAATCCGGGATCTGGAGCGCGAGCTCGGGATGACGCTGTTCGCCCGGTCCGGTCGTGGCGTGGTCGTCACCGCACAAGGGCGGCGGGTCGTCAAACTCGCCCGGGAGGCGCTCGACGCCGTCCGGGAGATCGAGGCCCTCGCCACCCACTCGCACACCACGGGCGCCGAACTCCGGATCGCCTCCACCCCCAGCCTGGAACCGGGGCTCGCCGGACGCCTACTGCCCGCCTACGTGGCGGAGCATCCCGGCATCCGCGTGCACATCGTCCGCTGCGACGGCCGCGAAAGCGTGGTCAGCGCCGTCCGCGAGCAGCGAGCCGACCTCGGGCTGACCGACCTGCCGGTGCCCACCGACCTGATCAGCCATCCCCTGGAGCGCCAGGAGATCGTGCTGATCTCGCCGCCGGGCCTCGACCTCCCCGACCCCATCCCGATGAACCGCCTCAACGGCATGCGCCTGGTGCTGCCCTCGCCCGGCAGCCCCCGCCGCAAGGAGTTCGACCAGATCTTCGCCACGTACGGCGTCCGCCCGATCCCCGCGATCGAGTCGGACGAACGGGCGCGGTGGCTGCCCGCCGTACGGGACGGGAAGGCGTCCCTGCTCTGGTACCGCGGCATGGCCGAACAGGCCACCCGCGCCGGCCTGGTGGTCCGCTCCCTCGACCCCTCAGTCCGGAAGATCATCGCAATCGTGCACGCGCGCAAGCGCCTCCCCGCCATGGCCCAGGACTTCCTGACCCTGGCCGAGGGCGGCTCGGCCGCCTAATAGCCTGGACCGTTCCAAACCTCCCCTGGAGACGAAATATCAGCAAATATGGTGAGACTTCTGGATCGGCCATTTCCCGAAGCATCACCACCCACCTCGACACCACCCCGGGCCGGGCCACCGCATATCGGCGCCCCGGCCCGATCCATCTCCCCATCCGCCTGAACTCCATATCTGCCCGAAGTCTCCGCTCGTGAGGCATCTCCATCCGAATGATCCACATCGAGCCTTCCCAGGTCGAAAGCGGCATCGAACCTTCCCCGGGTCAAGAGCGGGCACGAACATTCCCCGGGTCGAAAGCAGGTGTCACCGAGCCCTCTCCGGGTCAAGAAGGGGCGCCGTAGAACCGCCCTCCAGGCCAAGAGCGGGTCCCTGCGAATCTCCAGTGCGGGTCCTGCGGATCTCCAGTGCGGTCCCTGCGGATCTCCAGTGCGGTCCCTGCGAATCTCCAGTGCGGGTCCTGCGGATCTCCAGTGCGGTCCCTGCGAATGTCCGGAGCGGGTCCTGCGAACGAACGTCCAGAGTGGTTCCTGCGAACGTCGAGAGTGGTCCTCTCTGAATAGCGTGCTCAGTGGATCTGGGCCGGTGCCGGGGCGGGTATCTAGAGTGGCTGATCTTGACTGCCCAGCGCCGGAGGATTCCGTGGCGTATCCATCGAAACCGCCGCTAGCCGCCAAGCTGCGCGCCGCGCTCGCGGGTGAGCGGGACGCGGTCACGCTGGAGGCGCTCCGCAGTGCCGGCCGGGCCGCGTACGACGAGTTGATGGCCGCCGAGCAGGTCCGCGAGGAACAGGTCATGGACCAGATCACGCCATGGGCGGCCAGCTCCGCCGTGAGCAGCCAGCTCCTGGCCGCCTGGAACGCGTTCGTCCTGCAGACCCTCGGCGAAGCCCTCCTGGACGCCGACTACGCCGCCGACAAGGGCACTGTCGGCTTCGTTCCCGGCACCACCCACGACCAGGCCCACGCCTGGCTGTCGGAGGTGCCGCAATGGATCGCCCGAGCCCGCCAGGCCCGCGCCGACCGCACCTACGACCTCACCGCCGAAATCGACCTCCCCCTCCGGCTCCCCGCCTGGGTCGCCGCCGCCCCTCTCCCCGCCGAACACCTC
>NZ_BLAD01000145.1 GCF_009687845.1 Acrocarpospora corrugata | reverse complement strand
CGCACGTATTGACACGATGGTTCTCCAAATGGCCGTTGGTTCTCTCTTGTAACCAGCAGCAGCTTCGGACACCATCAATGACCATGGAAGACGGCACTTCAATGTCCCCCGGTTACTGCCGGGATACCGACTACGACGCCCTCCAGTGGGACACGCGGGAGGACTGCGAGGTCCGGCAGATCCTCGATCGGATCGCCGACAAATGGTCCCTGCTGGTCATCGCGCTGCTCGACCAGCGCAGTCTGCGCTTCACCGAACTGCGTCGCACGATCGACGGCGTCAGTCAGCGCATGCTCACCCGGACGCTCCGCCAACTGGAACGCGACGGCCTGGTGAGCCGCACCGTGTATCCGGCCGTGCCGCCGCGGGTGGACTACGCGCTCACGCCCATGGGCGTGACCCTGCACCACACCATCCGCGCGCTGGTCACCTGGACCGAGGAACACCAGAACGAGATCGCACACGCCCGCGCGGCGTATGACATCCGGGCGGTGGCCGAGCAGGAGGGCGCCGAAAGGGAGGCCGCGGAGCGGGACGCCATTGCCCGTGAGGTCCTCGCGGGCGGGAGCCGTACCCGATGATCACGGACGAGGAACTGGCCCTGGCGGCGGCGGGGGCGGGAGCCGCCGTCGTCCGCGCCATGTACGGTGCGTCGCTGGCGCGTGTCGAGAAAGCCGCGGGAGACTTCGCCACGGCGGCGGACATCGAAGCGGAACAGGCCATTCTCGGCGTCATTCGCGCGGCCCGGCCCGATGACGCGGTGACGGGCGAGGAGAGCGGGCACACGGGTCCGGACGACGCGGAGCGGCGGTGGCTGGTCGACCCGCTGTGCGGCACGCTGAACTACGCCGCGCGGAGCATGCTGGTCGCGGTGAACGTCGCCCTCCGCGCGGGTTCCGGCATCACGGTGGCGGCCTCCGCCGATCCGTTCTCCGACGAGGTGTTCTGGACGGACGGCGCGCGGGCTCACCTCCGCCGCGACGGCGTGGACGAACGGCTCACCCCGTCGCCCGATTCGCGCCTGGTGGACGTCAACCTCGATCCGCCGTTCCCGAACGAAGCGAGCTTCCGGGCCGTCAAGCTGCTCGCCGACCCGGCCTTCGCCGAGCGCTTCGGCGCGCGGGTCGTCTCCACCACCCTGGCGGTGGCCTGGGTCGCCGCCGGCCGCCGGGCCGCCTACGTCACCGACGGCGATCTACGGGACAGCGTGCACTTCGCCAGCGGGATCGCCCTGTGCCAGGCCGCCGGATGCGTGGTGACCGGCATCCACGGCCAGCCACTGCACACGGGCGCGGGCGGCCTCGTCGCGGCGGCCGACCAGGAGACGCACGCCGCGCTGCTGGAACTCATCGGCAATCAGTCTCAGGGAACCAAACGCGGATAGCCGGTCGCCCGGCCGATCTGATAGCGGCGGTCACTCGTTCGGTGTCGACAGGCGGCGGGCGCCCGGTCCCTCGCGGCCGAGCCGGTCGGCCGGGTTGGTGTACGGGCAGGCCGTGAGTGAGAGGCAGCCGCAGCCGATGCAGTTCGCGAGATTGTCGCGCAGCGCGGTGAGCCGGTCGATGCGGGCCGAGAGGTCGTCGCGCCACTCGCGGGCGAGCCGGGCCCAGTCGCGTTTCGTCGGCGGGCTGTCGCTGGGCAGCCCGCCGAGCGCGTTCTTGATTCGTTCGAGGGAGATGCCCAGGGTCTGCGACGCCCGGATGAACGCCACCAGGCGCAGGGTGTCGCGCCGGTACTCGCGCCGCCCGCCGGCGGTTCGCCGGCTGCGGATGAGGCCGAGGCTTTCGTAGTAGTGCAACGTCGACACGGCCACCCCCGCCCGCTGGGCGACCTGACCGGGTTTGAGCCACACGGCGTCCGGGCTCAACGAGTCCACATCATCACCTGTTGACGTCAAGTGCACTTGATGAAGTTGACTCTAGCCATGTACTCCGTCGCACCTGAAGGGGCGTCCTCTCGGGACGTCAGCCGGCTCGTCGAACTCGTCGCCGTGGTGGAGCGGACACAGCGCGCCGAGGACGTCGAAGGGTTCCTCGCGCTCTTCGACCCGGGGGCGGTCTGGGTCACGGGCGGCGGTCGTCGCCTCATCGGTCTCGACACGATCGCCGCGTTCACCCGGTCGGTGCTCCCGGGGGCGATGGCCGACGCGAGCGTGCGGTACGAGGTCGAGCACATCCAGTTCTTCACCCCCGACATAGCGCTGACGGGCGTGCGGCAGGAGTACCTCGACGCCGGGGGAAAGCCCCTCACGCCGCGATCGCTCGGCCTGCCGACCTATCTGTGGCGGCGCGGCGCCGACGGCGACTGGTCCATGGTCGCGGGGCAGAACACGGGGGTGCCGGCGGAGCCCGCGCCGGCGAGAGCCCGGAAATGAGGGCGCTGTACGTGTTCGTCCGCCGCGACGGCCGCTGGCTGATCTCCCGCCGCTCGAACACCCTCGCGCCTACATCCGGACAGTGACCGACTCGTCACGTTGTGACGGATAAACCCCGCTAAACTGGGGTCGTTCATTGTTTTGGATAGTTTGTCTTTATGGCGGTAGGTTTAGGCCATGACCGCACCCAAGACTCCGACCATCCCCGAGGAGCTGCGCGGGGCAGGCCTGCGGGTGACAGCCGCCCGGGTCGCACTGCTTGAGACCGTCCGGGACGGCGATCACCTCGGTGTCGAGGAGATTGCCTCCGGGGTGCGCGATCGCGTGGGCCACGTCTCCCTCCAGGCCGTGTACGAGGCCCTTCACGCGTTGACGGCGGCCAGGCTCGTCCGCCGCATCGAACCGGCCGGCAGCCCGGCCAGGTTCGAGGGACGGGTCGGGGACAACCATCACCACATCGTGTGCCGCTCGTGCGGCGCGGTCGCCGACGTCGACTGCGCGGTCGGCGAGGCGCCCTGCCTGACCGCGGCCGACGCACACGGCTTCACGATCGACGAGGCCGAGGTCATCTACTGGGGCCGCTGCCCCAGCTGCTCCGGTTCATAAGCACCGAGATCCGCTCAGCTTGGAAGGATTTCCCATGTCTGAAAACCATGACGCAATCGTTGTAGACGCGAAGACGGACGGCGGAGAAGGCTGCCCGGTCGCCCATGGACGCGCACCGCACCCGACCCAGGGCGGCGGAAACCGCCAGTGGTGGCCGGAGCGGCTCAACCTGAAGATCCTCGCCAAGAACCCCGCCGTGGCCAACCCCCTCGGCGCGGAGTTCAGCTACGCCGAGGCGTTCAACAGCCTCGATCTCGCGGCCGTGAAGCGGGACATCGCGGAGACCCTGACGACCTCGCAGGACTGGTGGCCGGCCGACTACGGCCACTACGGCCCGCTCATCATCCGGATGGCGTGGCACAGCGCGGGCACGTACCGGATCAGTGACGGCCGCGGCGGCGCCGGGGCCGGTCAGCAGCGTTTCGCCCCCCTCAACAGCTGGCCGGACAACGCGAACCTGGACAAGGCTCGCCGCCTGCTGTGGCCGGTCAAGAAGAAGTACGGCCAGAAGCTCTCCTGGGCCGACCTGATGATCCTGGCCGGCAACGTCGCCCTGGAGTCGATGGGCTTCGCCACCTTCGGCTACGCCGGCGGACGTGAGGACGTCTGGGAGCCCGAGGAGGACGTCTACTGGGGCCCCGAGTCCACCTGGCTCGACGACGCCCGCTACACCGGCGACCGGGAGCTCGAAAACCCGCTCGGCGCGGTCCAGATGGGCCTGATCTACGTCAACCCGGAGGGCCCGAACGGCAACCCGGACCCGCTCGCCTCGGCCCGCGACATCCGCGAGACGTTCCGCCGGATGGCGATGAACGACGAGGAGACGGTCGCCCTGATCGCCGGCGGCCACACCTTCGGCAAGACCCACGGCGCCGGCCCGTCGGACCACGTCGGCTTCGACCCCGAGGCCGCCTCGATCGAGGAGCAGGGCCTCGGCTGGAAGAACACCTTCGGCTCGGGCAAGGGCGGCGACGCGATCACCAGCGGCCTTGAGGGCGCCTGGACGAACACCCCGGTGACGTGGGACAACAGCTTCTTCGAGATCCTGTACGGCTACGAGTGGGAGCTATCCAAGAGCCCCGCGGGCGCCAACCAGTGGAAGCCGAAGGACGGCGCTGGGGCGGGCACCGTACCCGACGCGCACGACCCGTTGAACAGCCACGCCCCGACGATGCTGACGACCGACCTCGCGCTCCGCGTGGACCCGATCTACGACGAGATCTCGCGGCGCTTCCTGGCGAACCCGGACGCCTTCGCGGACGCTTTCGCCCGCGCCTGGTTCAAGCTGACCCACCGCGACATGGGCCCGGTAGTGCGCTACCTCGGCCCCGAGGTCCCGGCCGAGACGCTGATCTGGCAGGACCCCCTCCCCGCGGTGACGCACGAACTCGTGGACGCCGCCGACGTCGCCTCCCTCAAGGGCAGGATCCTCGCCTCGGGCCTGTCGGTGTCCCAGCTCGTGTCCGCCGCGTGGGCGTCGGCCTCGTCCTTCCGCGGCAGCGACAAGCGCGGCGGCGCCAACGGCGCCCGGGTCCGACTGGAGCCGCAGAGCGGGTGGGCGGTCAACGACCCCGACCAGCTGGCGACCGTGCTGCACGCCCTGGCGGGCATCCAGGAGGCCTTCAACGCCACCCAGACCGGCGGTAAGCGGGTCTCGCTCGCCGACCTGATCGTGCTGGCCGGCGGCGCGGCCGTCGAGCAGGCCGCCAAGGACGCCGGCGTCGCCGTGGAGGTCCCCTTCACGCCGGGCCGCGTGGACGCCTCGCAGGAGCAGACCGACGTGGAGTCGTTCGCCGCTCTTGAGCCGACCGCCGACGGGTTCCGCAACTACCTGGAGAAGGGCAACCGGCTGCCGGCCGAGTACCTGCTGCTCGACCGGGCGAACCTGCTGAAGCTGAGCGCCCCCGAGATGACGGTCCTGGTCGGCGGCCTCCGGGTGCTGGGCGCGAACGCCCAGCAGTCGCCGCTCGGCGTGCTCACCACGACCCCCGGGTCGCTGACCAACGACTTCTTCGTCAACCTGCTCGACCTGAGCACGACGTGGTCGGCGACCTCGCAGGACGCGAACACCTTCGAGGGCCGGGACGCCGCGGGCGAGGTCAGGTGGACCGGCAGCCGGGCCGACCTCGTCTTCGGCTCGAACTCCGAGCTGCGCGCCCTCGCCGAGGTCTACGCGAGCGACGACGCGAAGGAGAAGTTCGTGCGCGACTTCGTCGCGGCGTGGGACAAGGTGATGAACCTGGACCGGTTCGACCTGGTCTGATCATGATGTCCGGGTCGGCCCGAGCGGGCCGACCCGGACTCTCATCACGCGATCCCGTTGATGTGAGCCAGAAGCAACACAAAGCATTCTTGATGACGGCATATTGCGCGCATACGCTCCCCCCGAGGGAACGGATGCGTGAGACATGGCCAAAATGTTCGACACCGCGCTGCGAATTGACGCGGCAGGGCCCGCCGGAAATCCAATCATCAACAATCTCCGTTTCCTGCGCCATCCCGCCTGGTACGCGCTGGACCGGATCGCACCGGAATTTCCCGGGCCCGTCGTCCCGCTGACCGGGAGAAACGGGTCGGTCGTCCTGCTCAGAGGCGAAGAAGCCGTCCGGCAGTACTTCACCGACAACGACACCTTCCACCGGTTGAGCGACGGCGTCTTCACGCTCCCGGAAGGGCGGCCCTGGTCGCTGATGTTCGACGCCGTCATCACCTTCAACGGCGAGCGGCACCGGCGTTCCCGCAAACTGCTGATGCCGATCGTGCACAAAAGCGCGATGGAGCACTACGCGGTGGTGTTCGCCGGCACCTTCAAGCGGACCAGATTCGCGGCGGGCGGCGACGAGCCGTTCGACATGGCGGCCGAGTTCCTCGACATCACCCGGGCCAACATGCTCACCTGCCTGCTCGGCCTCGAACCGGACGAGGAGAACGTCGCCCTCGCGTACGCCGTCAGCCGGCTGCTCCAGTCCACTCTGAACCCGATGGTCTTCATGTACCAGAAGGAACGCGACTGGACCCCGTACGGCAGGTGGACCCGGCAGGTCGCCGCCGTCTACGAGCGGCTGGCGGAGATCATCGAGCGCAGGCGCGCCGAGGAACCCCGCCGGGACGCGCTGTCCATCCTCTGCCACACCACCGACGAGAACGGCGACTCGCTGACCACGCCGGAGATCGCCGGCGAACTGCACGGCATGTTCGCGGCCGGGTTCGAGACCACCGCGATGTCCATGACGTGGGCGTTGCTGACCATCCTGGGCACGCCTGACCTGGAGGTCTCCGACGAGGAGCAGCTGGACGCCGTGGTCAAGGAGTCGCAGCGGCTGATCCCGACCGTGCCGCTGTCGCTGCCGCGCCGGGTGACGCGGGAGATCGAGGTCGACGGGGCGCCGCCGATCCCGCGCGGCGCGCTGGCTTTCACGGCGCCGCTGCTCGAACACCATGACCCGGCGGCGTTCCCCGATCCGGGTGTCTTCCGGCCGTCGCGCTGGATCGGGGCCCGGCCCTCGCCGTACGCGTTCCTGCCGTACGGGGTCGGCCAGCGGCGCTGCCTGGGGGCGTCGTTCGCGGACCTGCAGATCAGGACGACGCTCGCGCTCATCCTGGCCGCTGGCAAGCCGCGGTTGCTCACCACCGAGGTCGACTACCGGATCAAATCCGGCGCGACCGCGTTCCCGAAAAAGCCGATCATGGTCAGTACGGGCTCGCATCCGGCCGCCGCCGGGCCGATCACCGGCACCGTCACCAAGCTGTGGAAGCGGTCACCCGCCACGGGGTGACTCGTTCTGGTGACGCCCGGACGGGCGCACCAGTCCCGTCTCGTAGGCGAAGACCGCAGCCTGGGTCCGGTCACGCAGGCCCAGCTTGACCAGGATCCGGCTCACATGGGTCTTCACGGTCTGTTCGGCCACCACCAGCCACTCGGCGATCTCCGCGTTCGACAGACCCTGCGCGATCAGGGACAGCACCTCGGACTCGCGTTCGGTCAGGTCGCCGACGCGGCTCCTGAGCGGGGCCCGGGGGGTGCCGGTCATCCGGGCGAACTCGGCGATGAGGCGCTTGGTGATGTTCGGGGCGAGCAGGGCGTCGCCGGCCGCCACCACCCGCACCGCCTGGGCGAGGTCGGCGGCCGAGGCGTCCTTGAGCAGGAATCCGGAGGCGCCCGCGCGCAGCGCCTCGTACACGTACTCGTCGAGGTCGAAGGTGGTCAGGACGAGGACCTTGACGGCGGTGCCGTCCGTCTCCGTGATGCGGCGGGTCGCCTCGATGCCGCCGAGCTGGGGCATCCGGATGTCCATCAGGACGACGTCCGGGGTGAGTTCGGCGACCTTGGCGACGGCGTCGAGGCCGTTCACGGCCTGGCCGACGACCTCGATGCCGGGCTCGGCGTTGAGCAGCACCGTGAAGCCCTGACGGACCATGACCTGGTCGTCGGCGATCAGTACGCGGATGTTCCTCATGGGGGTCCTCAACCGGGTTTCTGCTGGGTGGCGGGCAGGATCGCGGTCACCTCGTAGCCCCCGTCGGGGGTGGGGCCGACGGCCAGTTCGCCGCCCAGCATGGTCGTCCGTTCGCGCATGCCCAGGAGCCCGTGCCCGGCGGCCCGGGAGGGCGGGGCGGCCTCGTCCGGCGCGGTGTTGACGACCCGGATGGTGAGAGCGTCCGGCTGATACCTGATGTCCACTCGCGCCTCCGTTCCTGGAGCGTGCCGTATCACGTTGCTGAGCGCCTCCTGAACGATACGGAACGCCGACAACTCGACGCCCGGGGACAGCGGACGCGGTGCGCCGGTGATCTGGGTGGTGACCGTCTGCCCGGCGTCGCGCACATTGCCGACCAGCTCGTCCAGCCGGTCCAGGGTGGGCTGCGGGGCGTGCCGTGCCCCCTCGGACTGGTCGGCCGAGCGCAGCACGCCCAGCACCCGGCGCAGTTCGGTGAGCGCCTCCACCGCGTTCTCCCGGATCCCCGCCAGGTTCTCCCTGAGCTCCTCGGGCGGGTCCGCGACCAGGTGCGGAGCCACCTGCGCCTGGATGGAGATCATCGACATGTGGTGGGCGAGCACGTCGTGCAGCTCGCGGGCGATCCGGTTGCGCTCCTCCAGGAGGGTGCGCCGGGCCCGCTCCTCGGCGGTGAGTTCTTCCTGGATGACCAGTTTTGTCCGGGCCCTCAGGCTGCCGCGCAGCGCGGCGCCGACCACCACCGCGGCGGTGAGGATCGCCGCGGAGCCGACGTCGTGGTGCGCCCGGGAGATGAACGTGCCGCAGGCCAGCCCCACCAGGACGCTGATCGCCAGCGCCTCGACCGCGGCCCGGGGCCGGACCCGCAGCGCCAGCAGGAGCAGCACGCCGGCCTGCAGGGCGAGCCCGGCGCCGGTCCAGGGGAACAGAACGTCCTGGGCGCGGGGCTCCGCGACTCCCGCGACGATGACCGTGGCGATGGTCACCGCCCACCAGGCCGGCACCGGCTGGAACAGGGCGAGGACGAGCGCCACCGACTGGATCCCGCCGAGCAGCACCGCGTACGACGCGTCCAGCCCGTAGTCCGCGGCGAGCTGGTTCATGTTGACCACGGCGGCGGACACCGAGGCCAGCACCAGCACCATCGCGTACGCCGGAAGCCAGTCCAGCCAGCTGGACCGTCCCGTACGCGGCATCGGATCGTACGCCGTCGTCCACAGGTCGTCGCGCAGGTTACGCGGGACGCCCCGGAGCGCCGCCATCAGCCGTGTCATCGCGCCCGGCTCCTCCTTCCATCCGGAAAACACCCTAAGCACGTCCCCGCTCGTAGGTGCCGAATGCGGCCCAGCACACCAGCAGGGCCAGCACGAACACCGGCAACCAGGCCATCCGGGCGAGCAGCCATCCGGATCCGTCCGGGACGGTGTGCAGCCCCGGCAGCGCCGCGCCCGCGAGCGTGCCGATCGCGGTCACCGCGATCAGGGCGGTCTGGTGCCACAGAAAGATCGTCATCGCCGCGAGGTTGACCAGCGCCACGGCCGCCCAGGCGGCGGGCCGCCGGAGCACCCGCCGCAGCGGGCCGAGCAGCAGCAGGGCCGCCCCGCACTGGGCCAGCCCGAAGACGACGGCCGCCAGGGTGGGCGGGTCGAGGTTGGAGACCCCGGCACCGGGCACCCCGACCATGGCGGCCGGGTAGCCGCCCCACCGGACGAGCCCGGCGGTGGCGGCCGCGCCGCCCAGCAGCAGCGCCCATCCGGTCCCGCGGCTCCGCAGGTCACCCCGCGCCCAGGCCGCGCCCAGGCAGTAGGGCACCAGCCACCCGGCCGCCACGTTGATCCAGCCCAGCCAGGCGGGTCCGCCCAGGCAGAACCGGACCAGGTCCACCAGCGCGACGGCGGCGAACGGCCACCACGGGCGCAGCCGGGCGACCAGCGGAGTGGCCGCCGTCAGCAGCGCGAAGACCAGCAGGAACCACAGCGGCGACAGCACCAGTCTGACCAGCGTCCGCACGGTCTCCGGCCCGGCCCCGGCGGAGAGCATCGCGACCGCCGCCACGGTCCACACCACCAGCACGGCGGCGACCGGCCGCGCCAACCGCGCCAGCCGCCCACCGAGCCACTGTCCGTACGTCATGCCCCCGGCGCGGGCCGAGGCGTGACCTCGCGCCCCCATCTGCCCGCCCACCAGGAAGAAGACCGCCAGCGTCTGGAACACCCAGGAGACGGGGGCGAGCTGGGGCAGGTACCGGAGCGGGCTGGCGCCACGCACCGTGCCGCTGTCGGCGACCAGGGCGGTCACCAGCCAGTGGCCGAGCACCACGCCGAGGACGGCCAGGGCCCGCAGCGCGTCGACGGCCCGGTCCCGGCCGGCGGGGGTCGACGCGTCGATGCGCTGGAGGAGATCACGCATCGGCGGGGGTCTGCCCGGAGACGATCCTGGCGATGTTCCGCAGGGACAGGGAACCTGAGTCCAGGTAGTCGCTGTGGCCTCCGTCGCCTGCCGCGAAGAGCCGGGCGCCGAACCCCGGGGAAACCGGATCGGTGCCGAATCCGATGGTGGCGAAGGGCAGTCGGAGCCGCATGTGCGGCACATGGGCCACCCAGTCGGCGGTGCCCCGGCCGGCCCAGACGGTCGCCCGGGTGCGCAGCGCGGCGGCGGTGTCGGCGGCGGTGCCGACGCTGCCGTACAGGACGATGTCGGCGACGTTCAGGCCGGGCGCGGCCCTGGCGCAGACCACGCTTCCGTAGGAGTGGCACAGTAAGGAGATCCGAGCGGCGGGCCTGGCCGTGCTCAGCTCCCGCACGAACGCGCGCAGGTCAGGGGCGGCCGTGTCCGCCCGGTCGAGAGTCAGCGCTTCGAGGCTCGTCGTGCTGGGGGTCCGGTAGCCGAGCCAGGCGATGATGGCGGACCGGTCGCCGAGCTTGCGCGCGAGTCTGAGCGCGCCGCCGCGCAGGAGCCCATACCTGTCGAGGTTGGTGTCGGCGCCGGGGACCAGCACGGCGATCCGCTCGGCCTGCGACAGGTCACCGAAGACTTCGGCGGCGCGGCCACCGTCGCGGCCGTCGAAGAACAGGAAGCTCCGGGCCGGGTCCGCCATGGCGCGCAGCATCGCGGCCCGCCACCGGTGGCCGTCACGGGTGGCCGTCCGTTCCGCCGCCCGGATGGCGTCGCGGCCGGCGGCATACCGCTCGGCCAGGGCCGCGGGAGTCGTGGCCCGCAGCGGCGCGGAGGCGGCAGGGGCGGGCGCGGGAACAGCCGTGGAGCGGGCCGCACCCGAGATCGGGCCGGCCACCGAGGCGGTGACGAGCGCGCCGAGCAAGGCGCGGCGCAGGCGGCTTCCGCGCGGGTGGGGCGCCATGGGGGATCGTCCCTTCCGAAGTGGATGTGCTTCCGGGTGCCGAAGCTATGGATCACACCTCGTGGTCGGCGTCCTGCCGGGGAGTGCATTCCCCGCGTAGCTCTGAAGTACTACGGGTAGGGGGTGAACCTTTCACCGACATGTTTCAGGCCGACCTGGCGCGGCAGCCGAACTATCTCAGCAGGCTGGGATGGGCGTGGCCGTACGTCCAAGGATGTGGACGCGAGCCGGAGGAGTCGAAACTTTCAGGGTGGTATTGACACATTTCGGACAGGTTTCCACACTGAGTCCCCGAGGCGGTCTTCCCCTGCCAGACCGGTGGTGTGACGGCAGGGGGGCTCCTTCTGCGGCATGCGTTCCGTCACGGGGTCGGGGCGTCGACCCCGCAGGGCGTTTCCCCCCTTTCGTGACTCAGTTGTGGAGGCTCAGGCATGAGCGCAGACGCCACCCCCTCGGATCGACCCCAGCGGCCACGCAGAAAGGTGCTGCTCGCCGGCGCCCTTGGCGTACTCAGCGTGATCACGGCCTTGACGGTTCCCGCCGACGCCGCGGAGAGCACGCTGGGCGCGGCGGCCAACCAGAGCGGCCGGTACTTCGGC
>NZ_BLAD01000144.1 GCF_009687845.1 Acrocarpospora corrugata | reverse complement strand
CGGTGTGTGCTAGTCGACCAGATACATCAGACTCGGCCCCAGGAAAATACGACCGGGCCGTTCCGACAATGCCGGATAGAGTGCCACTGGTTACATGCGTCGAATCACCATTCACGGGCGGGCCCACCGCCACCTCGCTACCTGACATCCCCGGGAACTTCAAGTCCTTAGCATTTCCGGCGGATCCCTCCGCTCTCATGTTCACAGAGCGGACCTCTCTAGGTTGACAGCCTCAAGAGCGATGAAGAACGATGAAGCCTTCTCGGATAAATAACGTGCGGTAGCCGTGCTGCTGGAGCCAAAGAACATCCTCTCGTTGTTCCGCGAGGCTCTTGAAAATCAGCTGCGGAGCGGCCACGTCCGCAACTACCCATGGGGCTCGCTGGGGCATTTTCCGCCAAAGCACCACCTTGGCTCGGCTTGATAGTCGCGGACCTAAGGCGTTTGGACTTTCCACCAATGCCCCATCGGGAACAACAGCTAGAGCCGCCTCTGCTGAAGCTGCTCGGGGCGGCGAAGAGTACCACTGTGAATCAAAGAGGTCTCTTAAGGAGAATCCAGGAATGCTTGCAATTGCGATGAATAGGCACAAGGCCGCCCAAGCGCGAAAAATAGATTGGGATCGGGCATACTCTGAAAAGCGTTTTCTTATGGTCCTGTCCAGGCGCGATATACCATCCAGTGACGCGCAGACGAGTGCGGCGACAATCGCGGAATTGTAATGATAATCCGTGCCCCACCATCCCGGCTGGTCCGTGGCCAGCATCCGTGCCAGCAAAAGTGGAGCGACAGCCAAGAAATAGGGCGACCACAGCGATAGAAAGATCCAAGATACCAGCAGTAGGAAGATCGTAATGAGTTTTGTGGTAGGTGTTCCTAGAGTTGTGAGCACAAGGATCGGATCGGTCAGCAATGTTTTTAGCACTTGACCTGGCGACGAACCAACGCCAGTGTAGTACCAATAACGCATTCCACTTCCACCAAAGAACGGTATTACTACCTGGCTTAGCACGAACACGCATATAGGGCCAGCTACAGCTAGGAAGGCGCCGATGCGCCTCCAGTCTTGCTTGAAAAGCAGTGCGAGCCCAAACCCTCCGACGAAGAAGCCCATGTCCTCTTTGACGAGAAGTACAGCGCCGAGTATAAGCAAGACTGCAACCTTACGATCGGCATAAAGCCTTTCGAATAGAAATGCAGTCAGCAATGGCATGAAGGCAAATTCGTGAAACCCGAAAGCTGCCGCTTGAGCCAATGGCCAGGACAATAGATAGGCAATCGCGACTAGATAAGCCGGAATGCGCCCCACTATACGATTGGCGAGAGTAAATATTGGAAACCCCGCCGCGGCAAAAAGGACGGCTTGCCCTATTACTAGAACCTCTGGCCCATTGTGTATCCAATAAAATGGGGCCAGCAGTGCAATGATGGGCGAAAAATGGTCTCCAAAGATGGGGACTATCTGTCCCAGATGATTCCATTGGTCTTTGACGTAGGAGCCCGGGATGGAGAATCTTGAGTATTGCCTGATGGTCTGATCGAAAATAACTAGGTCGTATATTCCCGCGCGAAAGGTGGCAAGTTCTACGAGGCCCAGCAGGGAATACGCTATGGATGCAATCAGAGTTAACAGGCCTACCCAGTAGGAATCTTTTACGGGGAAGTATCTTCTCCTAATTGCATGCCGATGCCGACCTAATATGGATGCCACGCTAATAGCGTAGCATCTCGCGGTCTGTTGCGAATCCAATTTCCCCCCATTGTCGGGCGGTGCCGTCAACTTTACAACCCTCCGCCCGTACGAGTTGGACTTAGAGTAGTGGTAGAAGATCGTGCATTCTTGTAATCACGAAATCTACGCTGGTGACGGCAAACCTATCGACCTTACCCGGCTTGTTGGCGTAGCCAACGGACAGAACTCCAGCCGCCTTGGCTGCTTGAATATCGGTAAGGGAGTCACCTACGAGGACTGTCCGTGCTGGAACCGCTGCCAGTTCGATCAGCGACTTCCGTACGAGATGGGGATTCGGCTTCATGAGCCTTGGGTCTGCTTCGGCTCGTGCCGCTATGAACCTGATCATCGGCAAGAGCCCATGAGCGCCTAGAAAGGCTCTGACGGCGGCAACGGAGTTGTTGCTCACGATCGCTACCGGCTTCCCGACGTCTGCCGCGTAGCGCACCACATCTTCAACCCCTGGCGTAATCTGGGCGGTAGCTGTTGCGTTCACTTCCAACTCTGTCAGTACATCATGGGTAGCTCGGTTCAGGTCCTCGCCTAGCGTTGCGCTGTAGTGGAGCACTTCAAGCGGGTCATCCTGGGCGAGCATGTGCTCTGGGAGGTCCGCCCCCCTGGCTACGAGCAACGTCCGGAGTTGGGCCGCCACTTCGGACGCCGGCAGACCCGCGTAGACATCGCAGACCGGTCCGTCGAAGTCGAGTAGCACCCACCGTATGCCTCTCAGGGTCCTATGAGGGGCTGGCGCCGTTGTCACGAGACTGGCCTTCCTACAGTGCTCCATACGCTGTCGAACCACGCGCGGGAATGCTGGACGAGCTGACCGGACGTGGAGTCCTCTCCATCGCTGACCGCAAAGTGGAACAGTTCTGCGTCCTTGCCCATTAGGTCGAACATTGGCAATGGCCCGCCGCCTAGGGCAACGGTGTGTTCGGTCACCGGGTAGAAGCCGAAGAACGCTTCCTCGCCATTGATGATGTACAGCTTGAAACGGGGCGGTTCTCCGCTGATCCGTACTTCGACCGAGGCGGACGCCACCAAGCCGAGGTCGCGAAGTTCATGAACGGAGTCCACGATCGCTTGAGCGTGGCGGGACATGATCCGCTCGGCTCGTTTCCGGAATAGCGGTTCATCTTCAAGATTATCGACTCGGCAGGGAAGCGACCACGGCCGTCCCGCATCCGGGACCAATATCCGCACGGTGATGCTTCCCGGCACCAATCGCCCTGCCCGAATGCTGTCCAATGGTTCTTGGATGGCCCCATGCAGGGTCTCACCGGAGAATCCCGCGAACTCAATGGTTACTTCTGGCTTCCTGAACGCTTGCTCGATGTGGGGCCGAAGGCCGACGGGGCGGGCAACCCGCTCTCGCACGAAGACGCCGCTCCCTTGCCGAGTGACCACCAGCCCCTCATCGCGCAGCTCGCGGATGGCCTGCTGAATGGTCATGCGGGCGACGCCGAATCGCTTGGCCAACTCTGGGCCGGAAGGAAGCTTCTCTCCTGGAACGAACTTCCTGGTCAGGATGGCCGCCCTGAGCTGGTTGGCCACCTGTAGGTAGGGAGGACGCGGGTCGTCCGGGTCGAGTTGCATGCGGTCAGCGTACCGATGCCTGAACAACTTTCCTAGCCAAGTTAGCCATTCTCTCTTGACATGCCTAGGCAGGCCAATCAACATGAAGCTTGTACAACCTGCCTAGCCAACCTGGTCAGGCTTCAACCGCCTTTGAGAGAGGGTGTTCTCATCATGACCCACGGGTCGAACCCTGCGCAGTCGAGCGGATGCCCGTTCAGCTGCCGGAACGGTCAGATCTGGAACCCCGGCTCGGGTCCCTACCCGTGCCCGAACGGCTGCCAGCCCGCCACCGGTCAGGTGTCGCGGTGAGTCAGCTGCCCGGACTGCGTTTAGTCCACATCCACCCGGCGGCCCGCCTGCTGGACCTGCTCACCGATGAACTATCGGCGGAGCTGGCAGAGGCTGCGCCGTGCGGCACGGATCCGGAGTTGCACACCGGTCCCGACGTGTTCGCCGAGGAGTCCGACACCGACCGGGCTGCCCGGGAAGACGTCGCCAAGTCGGTGTGCGCCGGCTGCCCGGTACAGCTGCACTGCCTGGCCATGGCGCTGCATCTGCGCCCCCAGGTCGGGGTGTGGGCGGGCTACACCGCCGAGGAGATCGCCCGATTCGCGGACCCCGTGGCCGACTTCTCCGCGGCGGGTGCCTGATGGCCCGCTACCGGTGCGGCGACTGCGCCCGCAAGTCCTCCCCGGTCAGCTGCCGGTGCGGGACCACGCTCCCCCCAGTCCAGCTCTGCCGGCAACACGGCGCCTGCCACATCGCATGGTGCCGCGCCTGCCGGATGCTGGCCCGCTCCCAGGCCGGACTCTGAGAAGGGACACCGCGATGACCTGCATGAACACCGCCGCCCCCGTGACCTACACCCACCCCGACGTGCTCACCACGGGCGTCCAGGAAGGGTGGGCCGACCCCCGAACCGACCCCGCCCACATCGATTGGCCCGCCCGCCAGCGTGCCGCCGCACTCCCGTTCGCCGTGGTCAACGGCCGGCCGCTCAACCCGCACGCGCCAACCGGTATCCGCTACGGCCGCAACGAACTCGGGCACTGGGGAGAGCAGTTGGCGGCCGACGCCGTCGTGACCGCCACCGATGCCGATGGCAGCCGCTGGCTGGCCATGGTCGAGCGCCGCGACGGCCACGGCTGGGCGCTCCCGGCGGCTACGTGGAGCCCGGGGAAGACCCGGGCAGCGCGGCGGTCCGCGAACTGGCGGAAGAGACCGGCCTGCGACTCAACGGCGTGTTCTGGCAGGTGTTGGCGGCCCGGTACGTGCCCGACCCCCGCGCCAGCGATGAGGCGTGGATGGTGACCGTACCCGCCAGGGCAGACCTGAACGTCAGCCGACGCCAGGACCTCCCCGCCCTGGTCGGCGCTGACGACGCCAAACGCGCCGCGTGGGTACGGGCCGACACCTACGCCGCCCTACTCGCCGATCTGGACGCGAGCTACCACGGGCAGGTGTTCACCGCCCACCGAGGACTCCTGGCCGAACTGCTCGACACCGTCAACCCCACCCTCCGCCCCCACGGGAGTCCCCACCATGCGTAAGTCACAGGTCACCAAGCTCGTGGCAGCCGCCCGGGAGCATGACCAGCTGGCCCGGCAGAAGGGCTACCGGGCCGACAGCGAGTCCGACCGAGCCATGGCCATCTACCAGGCGGCCCGCCGCAACGCCTCGCCGGAAGAACTCCGCGCGTTCGAACGCATCTACCTCTAGGACCGGTGAACCCCCCTGTGAGCCGAATCAAAGCCGCGTTCTGGGACCCGACCGGCGCCCGCTACAGCATCCCCACCTGGCCGTGGCGCATGTCCCCGCCGCACCTGATGACACTGCGTCAGCTGGCCGCCGAAGGGTTACGGCCCGGCGGTCAGGGCGTGCAGGCACAAGTGCTGTGGCGTTCGCGCCGGCACGGCGCCCCCGGCGTCCGCGCCGCCTACCTGTATGACGTGCGGTTCGCGCTGCCGAAGCGGACCGCCACCCCCGCCCAGCTGGAAGCGCTCGCCAAAGCCAACGCCGCCCGCCGGACCTGCCCGGACTGCGGTCTGGACGTCGGCTACGTGCTGCCCCGTCGGTTCGGGGTGTGCCTGGACTGCCACTACGGACCGGCGGAGGTGGCCGCGTGAACCGCCGTTTCTGCCTCACCCGCCGCCGCGTCGCCGGTTTCCAGCCCGCGCACCCGCCCGGCCTGGACCACCCGCAGGCGCCGCCGCCCGGAACCGGCACGGTCGCCTGCTGGTGGTGCGCCGGGGACGGCTGCCGTTCCTGCGATGGGTCCGGGCTGCTGCCTGACCAGTTCACCGACCCGAAGGATGGAGGCGATCAGCGATGAGCATCGCGACCCCGGCGCCGACCCCGCCGGACCCCGAAGAGTTTCAGCGTGGCCTGGCCGCGCTGGAAGCCCACCTTGCCGAAGCCGCACCCGCGGGTACGGCGGTAGAGCCTTTCCGCGGCGCGACGGTTGCGCGGGGGGAGACCCGCCGTGTTCAGCGGCTGCGCGCCGAGGTGGCAGAGGCGCATCTTCTGGCCGACCTGCAAGACGACGACGTGCCCCTGCTGCTGGACACCCCCAAGGTGCGCAAGCGCCGGCGTCAGGCGCATGAAGCGGCCCGGCTGCATGCGCTGGGACAGGATCCGGCGATGCGAGCGTGGCAAGCCGCCCGGGTCCGCCGCCTGCTGACCTGCGCGGCGATGGTCTCACTCACGCTCGCGTTGGGCTGGTCCACCGCCGGGGTGCAGGCGTTCGCCGCCGAGGACGCGCCCGCGTGGTCGCCCGGCTGGCTGCTGGCCTGGCCTGGTCGAACCGTTCCTGTCCCTGGCCCTGCTGGTGGTGGTCGGCGCCCGCGCCTACCTGGGCACCCGCGGCCAGCCCATCACCTCCCGCGTGCTGGTCAGGATCGAGTGGCTGTTCCTGGCACTCACGCTCGGCATGAACACCTGGCAATACCTGCCCCTGGTCGCCGAGACCTTCGAGCTGTCCCGGCTGGTGCTCCACCTGCTCGGACCAATCGTCGCCGTCGCCGTGGTCACCGCTCTGCCGATCATCCTGGCCGCCTTCTCCGACCTGGACCACGGCGACCCGAGTCGGGGGGATACCGGCCCGTCGTACAGGACAAACGCGGTGATCCGGTACCCCTCCCAGCACTCCCCGGGCGCCCGTGACAGCGAGGAGATCCGCGCGCTGGTCTCCCGCGCCCGCCGCCTGATCGCCGCCGGGGAACTGCCGCCCGCGCCCGGCGCCGACAAGGTACGCCGCGCCCTGGGGTGCGGCATGGACAACGCCCGAACCGTCCGCGACCACCTCACCCACCCTGACCCGAAATGAGACCCGCCATGCCCGTCCACATCACGGGTGCCGCCCTGACCGCCGCCGCCCTCTCCACCCTGATGGCCGGCGCCATCAGCCACGGGATCGCCTTCACCGTCGCCGCGCTCATCACGCTCGGCTGCGCTGCGCTGGTGGTCGGCACGCTCGTCCACTACTGGGTCACCCACCGGAAGGTGTCCGGCGACCTGCACACCCACATGGCCCTGCACAGCAAGAACTGCTGCAACCCCGCCAAGAACCGGGAGCACACCCCGTGAACAACCCCGACCAGATCATGGCCCAGCTGGTAGCGGCCCGCCGCGCCGGCGCCGACTACGCGACCGTGTTCGCCCTGGAACTCCAGTACGACGCGGCCATGGAAGAGGTCCGGCAGCGCCTGGCCGCCCTGCTGGTCGCGCTCACCGGAAAGGAGAACCCGTCATGACCAGGCGAAAGTCTGTCGAGTGGAACATCACCGGCGCGAACGTGACCGGAACCGTCGTGCACGGTGACGCCGAGATCGACGCCAACGGCGACCTGATCGGCGACGACGCCGTGACCGCGGTGACCCTCACCGGCAAAGCCCTTCAGGACTACCTGAACGGCCTCGCCGAAGAGAAGGACGGCAACCGGTGACTCCGCACATCACTGCCGATTCGGTCGCCTCCGACCAGGACTCGTTCCGGCTCAACCGCGAGATCACCAGCAGCACGCAGGGCGCGGCCCCCACTCCGCCAAGAACAGTGGCCGCGCCCTGCCACCCCGCACACAGCAAACGACACGAGGTGACCTCATCATGACCC
Organism: Acrocarpospora corrugata; assembly: GCF_009687845.1. Lineage (GTDB taxonomy): Bacteria > Actinomycetota > Actinomycetes > Streptosporangiales > Streptosporangiaceae > Acrocarpospora > Acrocarpospora corrugata. Next base: position 4,255 of record NZ_BLAD01000144.1, on the reverse strand, counting down.
ACCCGCCCGAGCATGACGACCGGCCCGACGCCGAGATCCTGGATCTGGAAACGGCACGCGACCGCCGCACCGCCACCCCCGACCCCGCGGAAGGCGGCCAGTCCGGCGACACCGCCTATGAGGTGCTGCTGGACGACGACCCGCCCGCCGACACGATCCCGCTTGCGGTGGACCGGCCCGACCTGACCGGCGGACCGGAGGTCACCGCCCCCCGGCCTCCGGTCATTCCGGCCGGCCTGCGCTTCGGCCAGTTGGCGCACACGGTCAAGTTCGCCGCCCGCGAAGCCGGCTACGTGGCCGGCCTGCACGCGGTCCGCTCCCCGTGGTACCTGCTCAAGGTGCTGTGGTGGGCGACGGTCGGCCTGTTCCGCCTGATCGGGCGTCAGCTGCGGTGGTGGTGGGTGTCCGACCAGTACCCGCTGTTGCAGCAGGCGGCCCGCGACAACGACGCCGCCATGTGGCCCCGGCTGGCTGGCCGAACGCCTCACCCCCGCCCCACTCCCCGCCCAGCGGCCCGTCACGGTCCCGCTCACCGCCGCCGACCGCCGCACCCGCTACCTGCGCTCCGCCGTCACGGCCGAACTGGAGCGCGTCACCGGCTCACCCGCCGACGGCCACAACAACGCCCTCTGGCAGGCCGCATGCGCGCTCGGACAACTCGTGGCCGGCGGAGCGCTCCACGAACACGACGTCACCGCCTGGCTCACCGAAGCCGGCTGCCAGGTCGGCCAGAAACCCGGCGAAACCGCCCGCACCATCGCCTCCGGCCTGGCCGCCGGCGCCCGCCGTCCCCGCACCGTCCGGGAGGCCGCATGACCACACCGCACCGCCCCGCCCACCTGCGCCTGGTCGCACCCCAGACCGGCAACGCCGTACCCCAACCCGCCGGTTCGGCCGCCCCGCGCATCGCCTGGTCGGCACAGGAGCTGATGTCCATGACCTTTCCCGAACCCCGCTGGGCAGTGCCCGGCCTCCTCGCCGAAGGCGTAAGCCTGCTCGCCGGCCCACCCAAAGTCGGCAAATCCTGGCTGCTGCTCGGACTCGCCCTGTCGGTCGCCGCCGGCGGCAAAGCCCTGGAAACCATCGACGTGGCCGCTGGCCCCGTGCTCTACCTGGCGCTGGAAGACACCCCCCGGCGGCTGCAATCCCGCATGCGCAAGATTCTCGCCGGAGAGAATGCGCCCGCCGGGCTGACCCTGGTCACCTCCTGCCCCACCCTGCCCCAAGGCGGAGAGGAAGCCATCGGCCGATGGCTGGACAACAACCCCGACGCCCGCATGGTCATCATCGACGTGTTCGCCAAAATCCGCGGCACCAGCGCCCCCGGCCTGTCCGCCTATGACGCCGACTACGCCGCGATGGGCATGGTCAAACGGCTGGCCGACAGCCACGGCATCGCCGTCGTCCTGGTCCACCACGTCCGCAAAATGGGCTCCGAAGACTTCCTCAACGAAGTCTCCGGCACCAACGGCCTAGCAGGCGCAGCAGACGCCACCCTGGTACTCAAACGCGCCCGCGGAACCGCAGACGGCATCCTCCACGTCACCGGACGCGACATCGACGAAAACGAATACGCCCTGTCCTTCAACTCCGACGCCGGAATCTGGCACCTGATGGACGGTCCACCCGAAGACCACACCCTGTCCGAGGCCCGCGCGGCGGTCCTCCGCTACGTCCGCGCCCATCCCGACAGTCCACCGAGAACCATCGCGGAAGCCATCGGGCTCACCCGGGAGCATGTGAAGAAGACCTGCCAGCGTATGGCGGCAGACGGCCAACTGGTCGCCGATGCCAGCGGACGCTACCGCCACCGGGGGGCCGAATGACTCGACAGGCCGCGTGGCTGACCGTGCCCCAGATCCTTACAGAACTCGACATCCCGCGGCGCACCTGGCAGCGATGGCGCGCACTCGGCAAGACGCCGGCATGCTCCCGGTTCCCCAACGGGACGCTTCGCGTGAAGCGGTGCGACTACGAGACATGGCTGGACTCGATGGCTGAGAGCAGCCCTGCTGGGGGCTGCCGGTGAACAGCTACAACGTGCGGTTCTGGAAGACGATGAGAAAGAAGCGCGGCGGCACAGCCCCGTTCATGGTCCGCTGGGTGGTGGAAGGCAAGGTCCATCACCGCGTGTTCGCCACCGCCGAACTGGCCGACAGCTTCCGGTCCGAACTGGTCCATGCCGCACGGCAGGGCGAAGCGTTCGACATTGAATCGGGCATGCCGGAATCTAACCTACGCATCGGCAACGGCATCAGCTGGTACTCCCACGCGGTCGAATACGTTGACGCCCGATGGGGCAAAGTGTCCGGCAAACAGCGAATTTCCATCGCTGAAACGCTAGTAGCCGTCACACCGGTACTCGTCAAAGACCGGCGCGGCATGCCGGAGCGGACAGCGCTTCGGGCAGCCCTCTACCACTGGGCCTTCAACAAGCAGAACCGCGACAACGCACAACCGGACGCAGACGTGAAAGCCGCGCTGGAATGGATCGCGAGAGCCTCCATTCCCATCGGGGATGTCGCCGAATACGACTGGATCACGGCCGCGTTGGATGCGTGCGCGAGCAAACTGGACGGGACAGCGGCTGCGTCAGCGTACTTCAGCAGACGACGCCGTGTCCTGTACAACGTCCTGCGATACGCCACATCCAAGAAGCGGATCAGAACCAACCCGCTCGACAGCGACCTCGATTGGAAGGCACCCGATGAGGACGTGTGCGACGAGATTGATCCCGCCGTGGTCGCCTCGCCCATGCAGGTTCGGGAACTGCTCACAGCGGTCAGTTATGCGGGATGGCGTCGCGGACCCCGGTTAGTCGCGTTCTTCGCCTGCATGTACTACGCGATGATGCGGCCCGGCGAGGTGGTCGCACTGCAGGAACACGACTGCGATCTACCCGAACAGGGGTGGGGACGTCTCATGCTTGGAGGCTCCCGACCTACGGTCGGCACGGAATGGACCGACAGCGGGCAAGTTCACGAAACGCGAGGGCTGAAAGGTCGCCCACGCAGAGCAAAAGACCCGTCCCGATTCCGCCTGAACTGGTCGCGATCCTTCGTACACACATCACCCGATACGGAGTAGCCCAGGACGGCAGGCTGTTCCGCACCGAACGCGGCGGACTCGTCATGACGTCCGGCTATACGCGGACCTGGCGGACCGCCCGCCAGCTGGCACTCACGCCCGTCCAGGCCAATTCCGCATTGGCGCGCAGACCCTATGACCTTCGACACGCCGGCGTCTCCATGCGACTCAACGCCGGGGTCCCCGCCACCCAGGTAGCCGAATGGGCCGGACACAGCGTCGAAGTCCTTCTAAAGATCTACGCCAAATGCGTGGACGGCCACGACCACGTATGGCTTGGCATGGTGGACCGTGCTCTAGGGGATTGAGGTGTCCCCGCTGTCTCCGTGTCCCCGTACAGGGGTTTACCTGTGACAATAGGCCGGATCATGGGGGACAGTGCGGGGACAGCCGTCCCTGGCCTGTCCCCGGATCGGCCTGGCGGCTCGCGGAAGTGTCACCGCTGCCACAGTGTCACTGTACGCGGGTTGACCTACGGGGAACGGGGGCTGAAGATGAAGGACATGCAGGATTTTCACTAGAAGCCAACGACAAGAGGGCGCAGTTGCATGAAGGTGGGGGTTATGAGGCTTTGGAGACTTGCCGCCCTACATCTTCTGATTTCTCTTCTCATTTTTCCCTTTGTATTAGCCCTGGCGTATGCTATTACCGAAATAAGCCACGTATCGATGGAACCCATCTCTCTTTGGGTTGCCGGTGCAGCTGCAGTCAATTTCATCATTATCATGGCCCGTTCGGTCGCTGACCGTAGAAAAATAGACCGTCATCCAAGCCGCGCGGACAGACCCCTGCGCAAATCTCCGCTATGGGAGCGCGTGAGGCGGTATACGCCGGCGCCAAGTATGCTGATTTTATCGGCTGTGGCGTGCCAATGGGGATCGCCGCCGCAGTCGTAGGGGTCGAGCTAATCTCTAGATCCCTTACGGTAGGAGTTGGGGACGTTGGGGATCTCCTTGCGGGGATCGGTACCCTAATCGCTTCGGGAATCGCATTCGCAACCTTATGGATGACGCGCCGTTCGAGCCGTACGGACAAAAGTGATGCGAGATGGTCGCGGGAGGAAATCAAATTTCTACGAGAGGTCAAGACCAGCCTGGAAACCGGAAAATTGACGCCCGGACAACTGGGAGTACTGCGTGAATTTGTCGACTCATTAGGAAAATTCGAC
>NZ_BLAD01000143.1 GCF_009687845.1 Acrocarpospora corrugata | reverse complement strand
GGGGTGGGAACCGAATACGCCGGAAAGGGGCCGTGGCCGGGCGGAACAGCTGAGGAATGACTTTGCGGTCTCCAGCTTGGGGATGTTAATCGCGTGCGGGTGTCGACCCGTAGGTGACGTATCCCCAGGCCAGCGCAGTGACGATCAGCGCTGCCGGGAGGAAGCAGACGCCGGCCGCCAGCAGGCCGCGCCAGCGGGCCCGGTTGTAGCCCAGGGAAGCGTTCGTCAGCGCGGTCTGCGCCTGGCGTCGGGGTCGGCTTCGGCGGTGACGCGGGCGGCGGTTTCGTCGCTGAGCCGGACATAGTGGCCGAGGCTGGCCAGGTGCTGGTGACGGGACTTGGCCTGAAGCTCGGGAGCGGTACGGCCGGCTTGGGCCAGGTGCTGGAGCGCGGAATGCCTTAGCTGGTGCAGCGACCAGCCGGCCCCGTGCGGGTCGAGCGCGGCGGAGGCCTGCTTGAACAGGTACTCGGCGCGCGGATAGGACAACCGGCCGCGTCCGGTGGCAGGACAGACGTCGGCCGCCGCGGGGGCGCGCGGCCCGGAGACGGGAGCGCGCCGGTCGGCGAGGAACACCGGACCTGAGCTGCGTCCGCGCAGCAGGCGGGGCAGGAGCCGGGCGGTGCCGGTGGCCCAATGCACGTACTCGATCGCGCCGCCCTTGGAGCGCACGCGGGCCCGCCGGAACTCCAAGTCCAGGTCCTCGACATCGAGCGAGAGGAGCTCCTGCGCGCGGGCGGCGGTTTCGTACAACATCCGCCACAGCAATCGTTCACGCAGGCTCTGCCGGTCGTCGCCGAACAGCTTGTCCAGGCGGATGCGGGGGATGGAACGGTCGCTGCGGCGGCCGGGCTTGCGGCGCTCCAGCCGCCGGGCCGGGTTGGTGGCCAGGAGCTCCTGGCGCTGCGCCCAGGTGGTGAACGAGGTGAGCGCGGACAGGTGCCGGTTCCAGGTCGCGGCCGCCGTACCGTCCCACTGGTCCATCACGGCGGCGTAGTCGTCAGGGTCCAAGACGCCCGCAGCCTGCGCGCCGACGCACGCGATGAGGTGGGCGAGGGTCTCGGCGTAGCTGTTGCGGGTCGTCTTCGTCTTGATCCCGTCGAGGAACCGGTCGACGGCTTCGGCGACGCTCTCCCCGCCGTTGCTGCTCAAAGTTGCGCCGCTGGGCGGCACCGGGAAGGAGACGAGCGACACGAGATGATCACCTCCGCGCCGATGTGACACATAACGTTATCGAGTCGGGTCCAGCCCGGCGAGCGGCGAACAGGGGCTACGCGCCGCCGCGAATGTCAGTGTGACAGATAATTCAAATTCCCTGTCACATCAGTCCTGATCACGGGCCAGGAGCGGTCCGGTCTACCGGGAGGCCGGGCAGGTGGGCCGGTACGCGTCGGGGATGTACTGCCGCCATTCCTCCGGGGTGAATCCACGGTGGGCGATGGCGCACACGGCACCAAGGGGATCACGCGGAAGCGCGACATCCCAGATCCGCGTGGTGTCGTCGTCACTGCCGGTGGCCAGCTGCGTTCCGTCCGGGGAGAACGCCACCGACTGCAGCAAGCCGGTGTGGCCGGCCAAGGGTCCGCCGAGCTGGATGCCGGTGCGGGCGTCCCAGATCCGCACCTTGAGATCCTTGCCGCCGGTGGCCAGCCGCGTTCCGTCCGGGGAGAACTCCACCGAACTCACCTCGTCGGTGTGGCCGATCAAGGGCTTGCCGAGCTGGGTGCCGGTGCGGGCGTCCCAGATCCGCACCGTCTTGTCGGCGCTGCCGGTGGCCAGCCGGGTTCCGTCCGGGGAGAACGCCACCGACTGCACCCAGTCGATGTGGCCGGTCAGGGGTTGCCCGATGGGGGTGGCGGTGCGGGCGTCCCAGATCCGCGCTGTTCGGTCGTCGCTTGCGGTGGCCAGCCGCGTTCCGTCCGGGGAGAACGTCACCGACTGCACGACGTCGATGTGGCCGGTCAGGGGCTTGCCGAGCTGGGCGCCGGTGCGGGCGTCCCAGATCCGCACCTTAAAGTCGCTGTCCGCGGTGGCCAGCCGGGATCCGTCCAGGGAGAACGCCACCGAACTCACCCAGCTGGTGTGGCCGGTCAGCGGTTCGCCGATAGGGGTGCCGGTGCGGGCGTCCCACATCCGCACCGTCCCGTCGAAGCTGCCGGTAGCCAGCCGGGTCCCGTCCGGGGAAAACGCCGCTGACCACACCACACCGGTGTGGCCGACCAGGGGCTTGCTGATTGGGGTGCCGGTGCGGGCGTCCCAGATCCGCACCGTTCCGTCGTCACCGCCGGTGGCCAGCCGGGACCCGTCCGGGGAGAACGCCACCGAACTCACGCCGTCGGTGCGGCTGATCAAGGGCTCGCCGAGCTGGGCGCCGGTGCGGGCATCCCAGATCCGCGCCTCAAAGTCGTTACTGCCGCTGGCCACCTGAGTACCGTCCGGAGAGAAAACCACCGAATTCACATCGTCGGTGTGGCCCGTCAGGGGTTCCCCGACAGGGGTGCCGGTGCGGGCGTCCCAGATCTGCACCGTGTCGTCGGCGCTGCCGCTGGCCAACCGGGTCCCGTCCGGGGAAAACGCGACCGACCACACCACGCCGGTGTGGTCGAGGGGCTTGCTGATTGGAGCGCCGGTGCGGGCGTCCCACATCCGCACCTTTCCGTCCTCACCACCGCTGGCCACCCGGGTCCCGTCTGGAGAGAGCGCCACCGAATGCACCTCGCCGGTGTGGCCGGTCAGGGGCTCGCCGATTGGGGTGCCGGTGCGGGCGTCCCAGATCCGCACTGTCTTGTCGGCGCTGCCGGTGGCCAGCCGGGTCCCGTCCGGGGAGAACGCCACCGAATTCACCCAGCTGGTGTGGCCGGTCAGGGGTTCGCCGATGGGGGTGCCGGTGCGGGCGTCCCAGATCCGCACCGTTCCGTCGTCACTGCCGCTGGCCAGCCGGGATCCGTCCAGGGAGAACACCACCGAGCTCACCCTCTTGGAGTGGCCGATCAAGGGATTGCCGATTGGGGTGCCGGTGCGGGCGTCCCAGATCCGCACCGCGCTGCCGTCACTGCCGGTGGCCAGCCGAGTCCCGTCCGGGGAGAACACCACGGACCGCACCGCGCCAGCGTGGCCGATCAAGGGCTCCCCGAGCTGGATGGCGGTGCGGGCGTCCCAGATTCGCACGGTTCCGTCGGCGCTGCCGGTGGCCAGCCGGGTCCCGTCCGGAGAGTACGCCACCGAGAACACCCAGTGCGTGTGACCGGTCAGGACGGCGCGTTGGGGTTGGCTGAGCAAGGCGGCCATGCTTGCCGAGGCTTCGTCGGTCTTGGAGATCGACCACGCGGCGGCGGCCAGTCGTGCCGAGGTTGCTGGGTCGTCGGGGAGGGATTCGCTGTGGGCGGCGGTCTGCCGGGACAGGAACTGGGCGCTGCGGCTGAGCGCCAGGTCGCGCTGCTGATCGGCGTCGCGACCGAAGCGGACTGAAGTCACTGCGGTGATGACCGCGATCACCAGTAGCCCAGCCAGGACCCCAGCTGCTGCTTGCCATCGGCGCCGGGTTCGGGTGGTGGCGCGCGTGCTGGCGGCGAGGAAGGCGGAGGCGGCATCGGATAGACCAAGGGCCGGGTAACGGCCGGGATCGGTCCGCCAGCGTGCAGCCGCGGTCTGCGCGTCTTCCAGGCGGGATCCCCGGTATAGAAATGATGCGTCCCGGCCGCTCCGATCCCATTCGGCGGCGTCTTCGGCGATCTGGCCGTGCACGATCCGGTCCGCCCGGTCCTCGGCGAGCCAAGACCGGAGGCGTGGCCACGCGGTCAGCAACACGTCGTGGGCGAGTTCGACCGTAGCGGCCGGTTCGCTTGTCGAGCGGGTGTCCGACGACCGCCGCGACCGGGTCAGCGATGCAGTGGAGGCTGTCTCCGCGCCCAGGCCAGGCCCAGTCGGTCCCGCTGCCGATCCCTGTGCTGAAGTCGGTGTCGGTTCCGGCAGTAGGTCGCTGGCACCAGCCGATGACATGGCGGTCATGAGACGGGCGGTGGTGAATGCCTCCACGACCTGCTGGACTTGCTGGAGGTGGTCGCTGCCGGGGTGGTCGCCGTCGGCGGATTGGCTCAGCTCGGTCAGTTCGGTCAGCGGGATGCGCCGGCGGCTGATCTGTCCGTCAGTTCCGGTGATCGTCAAGGCCAGCAGGATGCGCTGGGCGATCTGCTGTTGGCGGGGATCCAGGCGGGTGTAGGTGTCTTCGGCGGTGTCCGTGACGGCGGAGGCGACCCCGCCCGCGTGGTCGTAGGCGGCGTGGGTGAGCCGAGTGCCTTCGCGGTTAAGCCAGGTGCGGGCCATGGCCATCGACAAGAGAGGCAATGCGCCCGCCGCCCCCGATCCCGCAGATCCCCCGATTCGGCCCGGTCTGGCGGCCGTGGTGCGCAGGTGGCTGATCAGGTCGTTGACGATCTGCTCGGCCAGGCCGTCCTCCACCCGCAACCCGGCGGCCGCGGCCGGCCCGGTGATGGTCCGGCGCAGTTCCTGCTCGTTCATCGGATCCAGCACGAACAGCTTCTCCTCCAACGCGCGGGCCAGCACCGAGTAAGCGGAACAGCGGTCGAGGAAGTCACCGCGTACCGCGAGCACCACGAGCCCAGCCGGAAGCCGGTCTGCCGCCCGCCCAGTGAAACCGCGCTCGCCCCGACTGCCAGCTGACCTGGCCGACGGTTCCGCGACAGCGTCCACGTCTGGGCGAGCGGTGAGCGCCTCCAGCGCGGAGACGAACGCCTCATCCTCCCTCGGGCTCCCGGGCCCCTCGCCCTGGCCGGGATGGCCGGTGTAGTCGGCGGAGGCCAGGGTGAACAGTTCCTCGAACTGGTCGACGACCACAATCAGCCGCTGCGGGCCCTGCTGCGCCCTCGCGCGCGCCCCATCGCCGGATGCGCGGCGGATCTGTTCGGTGGCCAGGACCTGCCGGGCTCGCCGCACCGCAGCCCCGGCCGGGTCGGTGCGCAGCTCGTTCAGCACATGATCTGGGTCGGCGTGGCAGCGTACCGCGAGCTGCACCGCCAGCTGCTCCAACGGCCGCGATCCGGGAGTGAAGGTGATCTGCGGCCAGTCGGCCGTGCCATAGGCCGCGGCTAGTGAATCTTGTGTCGGCATACGCAGTTCGGGGAGCAACCCGGCGTGCAGCAGGGAGGACTTCCCGGCTCCGGACGCTCCTGTGACGATGATGGGCCCGCTGCCAGTGTGCGTGGCGACCATGGTCAGCAGGCGTGCGGTGTACTGCCCCCGGCCGTAGAACACCGCCGTCTGGGCGGGGCCGAACGGGGCCAGCCCTTGATACGGGCAGCGCCCCGCCCAGACGGCCGACAGCTTCACCGGGCCGGGATCCGCCGTGGTTGCCGCGTCAGGCAGGCGGATCGCCAACTCGGCCAACTGCTCATGGAACTCCAGCAGCAACGCGATCACCCACTGCTGCTGGGAACGGTCGAACCGATGCTCGGCGTCCTGCCGCGCCAAGGACTGCTGAAGCCGCACGACCGATCCGTCCAGGCCGCGCAGCAGCGGGCCCAACCCGGCCACCTGCTCGCCGAGGCCGGCGAACCCAGCCATCAGCTCCCGCAGCAGCTGTTCCTGCCCCCCGACCACGACCTCGCCGACCACGACAGCGGTCGCGTCAATCCGCTCCAGCACCAGCGCCAGCGTTGCGGCCAGTGCCTCGGCCTGCTGATCCTGTGCCGCAAGCACCTGCTCGATCCGTGCGGCGAGCTCCTGGCGCACCAGTTCGGCGAAGGCCGACCCACCCGTGTCCGGCCCAGCGACGGCATCGGGAGCGCTCGCGGCATCCGGATCGGTGGGTGATCGCGCGCGGGTACGGGCGCGGGCAGCGTTCAAGGACTCGCCGATGAGGCTGGCCAGCACGTTGCCCCCGACCGAACCCACCACGGTCAACCCGGCCGCCACCGCCGGCAGCCCCGGCGCTCCCAACGCGATCGGGACCAGCGCGCTGGCGCACAACCCAGCCAGCATCGCCCGCGGACTGGCCCAGGTCACACCCCGCATCGACAAGGCGGCAGCCTGCCGGGTCCATCGGCGTGCGCCCTCCTGAGCGGCGGCGATCTGCTCGTCCGCGTCCGCCCCGGACGGACCGCCACGCGGCGGCACCGGCGGCTGATCCTCATCCGGTTCGCTCACCTGCTACTCCCCAACCCCCCGGCCACAACGCCACTCAAGGATCCCCGCGCCCACCTGCAAAACCGACCGCAGGTTCGGAAACACACCCCCCGGTAATGTCCTGATGCCTGGTTGACCACCAGCGAATCGACAGATCTACGGACTTATCGGTCCCGGAGCGCCGATCGCTACGCCCTTCCCGCCGGTTCGGCCACGGAGACGATCATCCGGCCAGGACACGCCGCTACACCACGACATGACCGACGCCGAATGGCGGGCCAGGCCGACCAAGGGGTGGCCGCAGGTTTCCGACACGGCATCAACGACGATGGTGTCGCTGATGGCCGCCACCCTCATCACCGTGGTCGCCTCCCGGGTACTCAAGATCGGTGACAGCCTCGGCGACGTCGCCGCCGTCACCCCCTTCTACGCCGCGTTCCTGGTGATCATGGCGTTCGCCGGGCTCGCCGTCACCTGCCTGTTCCGCCTCGATGCCGGCGCCGGACGGGCGATCGTATTCTCGGCCCTCAGAAGGGTGGAGGAACGAAAACGTACGCTGAGCCCAGTCCTACAGCTCACCGGGATCCTCGTCTCGCCGACATAGGGCTCCAGATCGAGTCGACCCTCGGTAACGACCCCTGGACACCTTCCACCAGGGCCTGTCGGTGACCGGTCGGTCGGGACCTGGCTCATCATTGTCGGCGCGCTGGTCATGCTGTTGTGGATCCCGCTGCGCCAGAAACCCGGGCTGGGCACGATCAGCAACGTCGTCCCGCTCTGCCTGTTCGCCGACGCCACCATCTGGCTCGCGCCCACACCAGACCAGCTGGCCGTCCGCTGGGCCTACCTGCTGGTCCCGCTCCCGCTCGCGGCCGCCGCCAGCCTCTAAAGGATTCCGCCCGGGCATCAGAAATATCCCTTGAGGGTGAGCGATGATGACGGGTATGACGGGTCGTGTGCTGGCGGGAACGGCGACAGCCGTCACCGCGCTGATCGGGCTGGGCATCTACCTCTCCACCGTGGGTCTGGACAGGGCCGACAAGATCGCCAGCGTGATCGGTGTGTTCGTCGCGCTGATCGGGCTTGGGCTGGCCCTCTGGGGGCTTGCTGCCAATCGCGGCGGCGGGCAACAGCGGCCACCGGTGTCGGCGTCGGGGGACCGGTCGGTCGCCCTGGGCGGCGACAACACCGGCGTCATCTCAACCGGGGACGGCATGTCCGGCCCCCAGCCGCGGTGAGCCCCCTGTGGCGCCGGCGCTCCGGCGAGCCGGTGCCCGGTGTCTCGGCGTCCGGGCCGGGAGCCGTCGCCGTCGGCGGCGATAACCGGGGGATCATATCCACCGGCCCCAACGCGACCAATGTCCAGACGGTGCTGCCGGTGGCGGCCGTACGGCCGGTCACCGACGTGGACGCCCCGCCGGGGATGGCGCGGCTGCCCGCCCACTCCGCGGTGTTCGTGGGCCGCGACGACGACCTGGCCGACCTGGCGACCGCGCTGGCGGGGCCCGGCTCGGTGGTCGTGGCCGCGGTGCACGGGCTGGGCGGAGTGGGCAAGTCCACGCTGGCCGCTCGCTACGCCGCCACCCACGACTTCCATCCGGTGTGGTGGATCACCGCGGAGACACCGGCGGGAGTTCAGGCCGGGCTGGCCGCGCTGGCGATGGCGTTGCAACCGGAACTGGCGGCGGTGCTGCCGCCGGAGGCGCTGGCCGAGCGGGCCGTCTCCTGGCTGGCCGCCCACCAGGGATGGCTGCTGGTGCTCGACAACGTCACCAACCCGTCCGACATCACGCCGCTGCTGGAGCGGACACTGACCGGACGCGTGATCGTGACCACCCGCCTGGGCGAGGGCTGGCACCGGTTCGGCGCCCGCCTGCTGCGCCTGGACGTCCTGCCGCAAGAGCAGGCGGTCGAACTGCTGTCCCGCATCGCCCCCGGGGCGGCGGACGGCGCGGCCGAGTTGTGCGCGGAACTCGGCAACCTGCCGCTGGCCGTCGAACAGGCCGCCGCCTACCTCCACCAGACGCGCCTGTCCCCATGTGCCTACCTGGCCCTGCTGGCCGAGCACCCCGCGGTCATGTACGCAGAAACCGCCCAGGGGGCGGACGCCGAACGCGCCATCGCCCGGATCTGGCGGATCACCCTCGACCGGCTGGCCACCGTGCCCCTGACCGGAGACCTGCTGCGGATCCTGGCCTGGTGGGCGCCGGAGGCCCTCCCCCGCTCCCTGCTCGACGGCCTAGCCGCCCCGCCTGACCTGCAGCACGCGCTCGGCGCCCTCGCCGCGTACAACATGATTACCCTCGATCACGAGAAAGTCATCGTGCACCGGCTCGTCCAGGCCGTCGCCAGAACAGCCGACCCGGCCGACCCGCACCGTCGGCCCGGCGACATCGGCACCGCCCGGGAACAGGCCACCGGCCTCTTGGTCGCCGCGCTCCCCGACGATATCGAGAACCCCGCCGCCTGGACCGGCCTGCGGACGCTGCTCCCGCACACCGACGCCCTGACCACCCACGCCCCCGCCTCCACCGACACCCTGGCCACGGCTCACCTCCTCCAGGAGACCGGGCTGTTCCTCGACAACCAGGGCTCCACCCACCGGGCCATCACCTCCCTGCTCCGCGCCCAGGCCACCCATCTGCGCGTACACGGCGACGACCACCCCGACACCCTGACCTCCCGCACCTACCTCGCCCACGCGTACCAGAGGGCGGGCGACCTGGGGCGGGCGTTCCCCCTGTACCAGGAGATCCTCGCCGCGCAGGAGCGGCTGCTCGGCAGGAACCACCCCGATGCCCTGGTCGCCCGTGCCAATCTCGCCGCCACGTACCACACGGCCGGCAACCCGGGCCAGGCCATTCGCCTGTTCAAGAAGGCCCTCACCGAGCAGCGACGCGCGCTCGGCGACGACGACCCCGCCACCCTGGTCACCCGCAACAACCTCGCCCACGCATACCAGGCGGCCGGTGACCTGAAAAGGGCGATCCGCCTGTTCGAGCGGACGCTGGCCGACCGCCGCCGCGTGCTGGGCGAGGACCACCCCGATACCCTCGCCTCCGGCAACAGCCTGGCCGCCGCCCACGCGGAGGCCGGTGACCTGGAGCAGGCGATCCGCCTGTTCGAGGAGACGCTGGGCGACCGCCAGCGGGTGCTGGGCGAGGACCACCCCCAGACTCTGGCCTCCCGCAATGACCTCGCCACCGCCTACGAGGCAGCCGCAGAACCGGCGCTGGCGATCCCGATGATGGAGCAGAACCTCGCCGACTACCGGCGCGTGCTGGGCGAGGACCACCCCGACATCCTCGGCGCCCGCAACAACCTCGCCTACGCCTACGAGTCGGATGGCGCTGCGGAGCGGGCCGTCCCCCTCTACGAGCAGGCCTTGGCCCACTGCGAACGCGTCCTGGGCGGCGACCACGTCACCACGCTGGCCGCGCGCAACAACCTCGCCCAGGCCTGGGTGACCGCCGGCGACCCGGAGCGGGCGATCCCGATGCTGGAGCGCAACCTCGCCGACTGCGAGCGGGTGCACGGCGAGGACCACCCGCACACCCTGAGCGCGGCCAACAACCTCGCCAACGCCCACCAGGAGGCCGGAGACCTCGTCACGGCGATCCCCCTGCTGGAACAGAGCCTCGCCGACACCCGGCGGGTGCTGGGCGACCGCCACCCCCAGATCCTGAACGCGCGCAACAACCTGGCCGTCGCCTACCAGGCGGCCGGAGACCCGAAACGGGCAATCGCGCTCCTCGAACAGAACGTCGCCGTCGCGCGGCGGATGCTGACCAAGACCCACCCCATCACCCTGGACGCGCGCGAGAACCTGGCCGCCGCCCACGAATCGGCCGGAGACTCCGGCCGCGCGATCACCATCTACCTCAAGATTGTCACCGACCACGAACGCGCGCACGGCGAGGACGCCCCGGAAACCCTCGTCTCCCGCGTGGCCCTCGCCGCCGCCTACCAAACGGCCGGTGACCTCGACCGCGCCATCTCCCTGTACGAACAGATCCTCGCGACCGCGGAACGCATACTCGAGTCCAGGACCCTCCTCCAACGCGTGCAGGGCGAACTCGACTTCACCTTCTCCTCCCGCGCCAACCTCGCCGACGCCTACCTGGCGGCCCGTCGGCCGGGCCTGGCTCTCCCCCTCCACGTGCGGAACCTCTCCCTGCGGCAGAAGTCGCCCGGCGCTTATCACCCCGACCCCGACACCGACGCCTCGCACCGCAGCCTCCTGCGGGTCAGAGACGAAGCCGACAGCGACCAGGAACGGATGGTCGAGCTGATCGCGCAGACTCTGGAACAGCAGGACCACGCCATGTTCAACGCCCGCCGCCACCTCGCCCAGGTCTACCTGTGGACGGGTGACCCCGCGCGGGCGATCCCGCTGTACGAACAGGTCGTCGCGGAGCAGCGGCGGGTGCTCGGAGACGACGATCTGGACACCCTCCTGTCCGCATTCGAACTCGCCCGCTCCTACAAGGCGGCGGGCCATCCTGGCCAGGCGATCCCCCTGTGGGAGCACCACCTGGAGCACTGGCGGCGGCTGGAGGGCGACCTGAGCGTCGAAACCCTGGTCACCCGTAAACTGCTCGCCGAGGTCTACGAGGCGGCCGATCTCCCACACCAGGCGATCCCACTGTGGGAGTTCATCGTCGACCTCTTCGCGCAGACGATGGGAGACAGCCACCCGGACGCGCTCCCCCACCGCCACAGCCTCGCCCGCGCCCGCCGGGCGGCCGGTGATCCCGACCGGGCCGCCCCGCTGTACGAGCGGGTCCTAGCCGACTGCGTCCGGGTGCTGGGCGAGGACCACGAGCTCACCCGGGCGGTCCGCGACGACCTGCGGGAGAACTGAGGCAGCGGACGGGGCTGAATTAACCCACCGCGCCATCCACGCTAAGGCGCACGACGCAGGCTTCTAACGCGACTTTTCTTTCGGCTGCAATAGCGTGCGCTTTGTGCGCTGGAACGGAAACATACGCCAACGGCCTCGGCGACGCGTTCAGGCACCCCTTCGCTGACCTGCGTGAACAGGCTTAGCGTACGTTTTCGTTCCGCCACACTCCAAGGGCCGACTCTTAACGACTCTCGCGGACTTCCGTTCGGCACCCATCCTCGCATGCGGGAAGGCGCTTACCGTACGAAACGGTTCCGTTGCAGGTCCACCCCCTATGCCGGCGCAGAAGCACCTCGCCCGCCAAGGCCACCGCGACCGCTACCACGATTACCACGACGCTCCAGACTCGCCGAACAGCTCCTGAGGCAGGACGCCTCCATCGCTCGCGCGGTTGGCTACCTCTTACATCGTGTCCGGGACTCCGCCTGTTTCGGGCCGGCGAGGTGCACGATTCTCGGGAACGTCACGGCTCGCCCGCGATGGTTATCTGTCTGATCCTGCTGCGCGGTGCACCGCCCGGGCCAGACGCTGGCCATCGTCATCACGCACAAGGAGGACGATCAGCCCACCCACCTGATCAGCAGTCTGTAGTCCGGCAGGCCAGCCAGCCGCGCTGGTTATCGAGCGCTCCGACGATCGATACCCCGACACCTTCTACCTGCGCTAACACCGCTCGCGTGTACTTGGTGACAGCTTCCTTAACGGCAGGTCC
>NZ_BLAD01000142.1 GCF_009687845.1 Acrocarpospora corrugata | reverse complement strand
GACCGAACAACCCGACCTCAGCCTGGTCCCCGACCAGTACGGGCTGAGCGAGCTGGTCGCCTCCTGTCTCGCCAAGATCCCTGCCGACCGGCCCACGCTCGACCAGATCCTCACTCAGCTCAACCAGTCCGGTGCCGAACATCAGGGTGCGCTACTGACCCACGCCAGGGCTGATATCTCCCCTCGGATCCCTCAGCTAGGAGATGTCCCCGCCACTCCGGTGCCCCCGCCCGACGAGAGCACCCCGTCCACCGCTCTTCCCCGCGAAAAACCCAGTGGCTCCGCGCGCACCACCCGCAGGCCGACCCTGCGCCGTACCTTCCTGTTCGTCGGACTCGGCGCGGTCGCCATCGCCGTTTCCGTCGCAATCATCGCCCAGAGCCCCAAACGCCTCCCCCCGCCATCGCACAAGGAAACGACAGCGGCACATCCTCTGGAGCCGCTCCCGTCACACAAGAGCAACTGGAGCAGCGGAGCAAGGAACTTGAGGCACGACTCAATTCAATTACCGATCTGGACGGCACAGACAGAAGAGAGGAACTGAAACAACTAATAAAAGATCTTGAGCTGCACGCCAAGTCGGTAACGGACCTTCGCCAAGAGGTCGCCCAGCAGAGCACCGAGTTATACACGAAGCTGGCCGGTACCACCGAGAAAGCCGATATAGAGAATATCGACGATCAAATACAGGCTCTGGTCCAACAGGACAAGCTCCTGGAAATTCAGCTAAGACGCGTCGATACCTGGCTCGGCCACGCCCAGGTCACCCTTGACGCGCAAGAACGGATTGCACGGGCTCCGCAAGGTTGAGATAGCAGGGGTCAGGCGAGCACCGGGGCGTCCCAGTCGATCATGTAGCGCTGCTCGGGGCCGATCGTCTTCTCCGGGTTCATGACGGTCTTCATCATGAGGGGCATCAGCAGCGGCATCAGCGCTCTGGTCACCGCGCCCGGCGCCTTGGCCTGGTTGATCCGCGCCGCGCGGGCGGCGACCTTCTCCACCCGTCCGCGCCGCAGCCGCTCGAAGGAGGAGTACGCCGCCGGGATGTCGGGCAGGTCGCGCAGGCAGCGGGCCAGTTGCACCGCGCTCTCGATGGCCAGCGACGCGCCCTGGCCAGAACTGTTGGAGGGCGCGTGCGCCGAGTCGCCGACCAGCACCATGCGGCCGCGATGCCAGTGCCTGACCCGCGGCATGATGTGCAACGATCCGACCACCTGGAGTTCGTCGGCGTCGCTGGTCAGCATCAGGTCGCGGCCGGGGTGATCGTCGGCGTAGGCGGCGCGCAGCGTCCGCAGCCATTCGGATGAGGGCACCGCGCGGGCCTCGGTGAGGCTCATCGGCCGCTCCTGCGGCAGGTTGACGCCCCATCGGGTGCCGCCGCCGGGCTCCGGCCAGTAGAGGTAGTAGCCGCCCTTGCCGAAGGCGAAGGTCATCGTGCCGGGCTCGGCGTCCACGTCGTGGCGCGCGACCGCCTCGAAGCCGAGTAGCCCGGTGTAGCGCGGGCCGGTCGCGTCAGGGTCGATCAGGCGGCGTACGGTCGAGTGGATGCCGTCGGCTCCGATCAGCACGTCAGCGCTGGCGGTGCTGCCGTCGGCGAACCTCGCGGTGATGCCTTCGCCGGTCTCGTGCACGTCGACCAGTCGCTTGCCGTACTCCATGGTCACGCCGCCGGCGACGGCCCGGTCGTGCAGGGCGTGGTGGAGATCGCGGCGGTGCACCACTTGCAGCGGCGGCACGTCGGCGAGGCCGGGCATGTCGAGGTGTCTGCCCCCGACGGTCATGGACATCCGCGGGATCGGCGTCGCGGTCGCGGTCACGGCCTCGTCGGCGCCGAGGGTGCGCAGCACCGCGACGCCGTTCGGGGCGAGGGCGAGGGTGCCGCCGACGCCATCGGCGGTTATTGGGTACGTCTCGTACACGGTGGCCGCGATGCCCGCCTTTCGCAGCGCCAGTGCGGCCACGGGGCCGGCGATGCCGCCGCCGACGACGATCGCGGTCTTTACCTCAGTCATGGTCGTTCTCCCGGGGTGATCGGTTGCGTGCCGAACCGACCGGGGAGGGAGCCAGGCTATTCTCGTGGTTGCCGCCTCGGGCCGAGCGCCTTCCCAGGTGTGGTTCGAGGAACAGGCCCTGGCGTGGTGTTGACGCACCGCGCCGGGGCCGTCGTTTACTCCGTGGTGCGGGTCCTTTCCGCCAGCTCCGCCGGTATCTCGCCGGTTTCGTGGAAGGTCCGCCACGTGTCCAGCCCCGGGTAGGTGCCCGAGGTGAGTTCGGTGAGCAGCGAGCGGATCCAGGCCGCTTCCGCCTCCTGCATGGCCAGGTCGTATTCCGACTCGACCAGGAACAGCCGCGGGATGGTCCGGGTGTAGTCCGTGAGCGCGTCGCGTGCGGCCGTGATGTTGTCTTCCAGCAGGTCCAGCCGCTGCCGCAGCAGAGCGGTGGCCTCGTCCGGGTGAAGGACGCTGAGCACCGACAGGCCGGCGCGGAAGCGCGGATGCTCCCGCATGGGGGCCGAGACCAGCTCGCGCGCCCAATCGACCATCTCCGCGCGACCGGCGTCGGTGATGCGATAGATGGTGCGCTCGGGCCGGCGGCCTTCACGGACACTCTCCACGGCCGCAATCAGGCCGTGTTTGTCCATATTGCGGACGACTGTGTAGAGAGATCCCCACTTGATCTCCATGTCCTGGTCCTTGCCCCAGGCGCGCAGTGCGTTGGCGATCTCGTAGGGATGCATGGGGCCCTGGGCGAGGGTGGACAGCACGGCGAGCGCCAGCAGGTTGCTGACCTTGCGCTGCTTTGCCATCGCCATCCCCGTCCACGATTACTTGTAGGCGAGTATATGCGCACGAGTAGCGAAAAACAAGTGCTACAGCTGGAGCCAGTCGGGCAGGGTGCGGAGTCCGGGGTGGTGGAGGCGCAGGGCGGGGATGTCCGCCTGGTAGCCGGAGTCGCCGAACCAGTAGAGCATTCGGGCCTCGCGCCCATCAGGCGCAGGAGTGGCCGGGGAAAGCGGCGGTAGCGGGCGGGGCGGCCGGAGTCGCGCAGGGCGGCGGCGATCTGCGGGATGGTGAGTTCGTCGCCGGCCAGTTCGAGGGCCTGGCCCGTGAAGGTTTCCGGGTGGTCGAAGGCCAGGCGGGCGAACACGCCGATGTCGCGGACCGCGATCATCTGCAGGGACTTGTCGGAGTTGAGGACGGCGGCCATCATGCCCAGGCCGATGCCGGCTCCGCGCATGGTGAACACGTCCATGAAAGTGCTCGGGCGTAGCACGGTGGCCGGTAAGCCGGTGCCGCGCAGATGCTGTTCGATCTGCCACTTCGTGTCGAAATGGGGGATGCCGCGGACACGTTCCGCGCCGCCGACGGAGGCGTAGACGAAGTGCCTGACCCCCGCCGACAGCGCGGCGTCGATGACGGTGACGCCCTGGGTGACCTCTCCCTTGAGCCCGGCGGTACGGGAGTTCTGCACGCTGAAGACGCCGTGGACACCGTCGAGGGCGGGCCGCAGGGACGCCGCATCCGCCATGTCGCCGCCGAAGATCCGTACGCCGCGGGAGCGTAGCCGCTGGGCCGCCGTGCTGTCGGGATCGCGGGTCAGCGCCCGTACCTGCCATCGGCCGGGCTCGGCCAGCAGGGCGTCCACCACCGCGCCGCCCTGGTTGCCGGTCGCGCCCGTGACCAGGATCACCCGTTGGTCGGCCATCGTTGCCCCCGTTTGAGATAGCGTATAAACCGAACTACTTGATACTTACCTAGTTCGCTATTATCTGCCTCCCGGGAGAACCCATGTCAACTCCGACCGAGCTGGGAGAACTGCTCGGGGGCGCGTGGCGCGCGTTCTCGCGGCGCGGGCAGGCGCGGTTCAGCGAGCACGGGCTGTCGGCCGCCCGCGTCCGTCTGCTGGTCAGCCTGGCCGCCGTACCGAATGTGCGGATGCGGGATCTCGCCGACCGGCTGGGGGTGTCCGGACGGGCGATCACGCCGCTGGTCGACGCGCTGGAGGCCGACGGCCTGGTCGCCCGGCATGCCGACCCGGCGGACCGGCGCGCCTTCCGGCTCGGCCTGACCGAGGCGGGGACCGCTCAGCTCCAACGGATCGAGGAACTACAGCGCACGATCAGCGCGGAGATCTTCAGCGGGCTGACGGCCGAGCAGCGCGATCAGCTCGGCATGCTGCTCATGGCCTTCCTGACCAGCGCCGACACCCAGCCGGACCAGGCGTGTCCGGAGCGCGCGTGACGGGAATGTGGATCACGGGAACTCGGGCGGGGGTTGGCTCGTTGGGCCGTGTGGTGTAGTGGCTGCTCTTGCGGGAGTCTCGTTCACAAGGGAGCATGGCAATACGCTGATCATGTAGTCCGCATCGTGGAGGAATGGTGGAGAGCAGGAACCCGATATTCAGTCGGCGGGGGGGCGTCGGCCAGCAGGGCTGGTCGGGACCCGCGCCGAGCCCTCAGCAGTTGAACGAGATGTACAACGCGCCGTCGTATGCGCCACCCGCGACGCGGACCATGACGATGGACGACGTCGTCATGAAGGGCTTCATCGTCCTCGGGGTGATCCTCGCCACCGCCGGCACGTCGTGGTACCTGGACTGGGGGATCGGGATCGGGATCGGGGCCGCGCTGGTGGCGCTGGTGCTCGGGCTGATCGTTTCCTTCACGCAGCGGCCGAATCCGGCGCTGGTCCTGGGCTACGCGGCCTTCGAGGGCGTCTTCCTCGGGGTGATCAGCAACTACTTCGAGGCGCGGTTCCCCGGGATCGTGCTGCAGGCCGTGCTCGGCACCATGATGGCCTTCCTCGGCACCCTCGCGGTGTACTCGTTGAAGATCTTCCGGCCGACCCCCAAGTTCACCAAGTTCGTGATCGGGGCGGCGTTCGCGGCCCTCGGTCTGATCCTGGTGAACTTCATCGCCAGCTTCTTCGTCGACGGCGGGCTCGGCCTGCGGTCCGGCGGTCCGCTGGCGATCGTGTTCAGTGTCGCGATGATCCTGCTGGGCTGCTTCTTCCTGCTGCTCGACTTCGACCAGATCAACGAGGGCGTGCGGGCCGGGGTGCCGGAGAAGTTCTCCTGGCTGATGGCTTTCGGCCTCGCGCTCAGCCTCGTCTGGATCTACCTGGAGGTCCTGCGGCTGCTGAGCTACTTCAGCGGCGACGACTGATCGTCCCTGCTCAGCCGTACCAGAACGGGCGCCTCCCGGATCACCGGGGGGCGTCTTGTTTTCTGGTCAAGAGACACCCAGGGCAACGAATGATCAACATCTCGTAACTAATGGATGCCCAATGGGGTCTTGTCAAGCCCCGATGAGTGAGGCAGTGTCAACCAAAAGGAGCCTTATCCGTGGAGGTGCCCATGTCGTTGAACCACTCACCGGAGACACAGACAAAGCTGATCGCGCGTGTTCCATCCATCACCGGTCGCGAACTCCCAGAGTGGTTTCAAGCCATCGACAACGGCCCGGCTTTCCTGCGCTGCGACGAACGTGCCAACTGGCTCGCGGACGAGCACGGGCTGACCCACGGCTACGCTGCCGCCATCGTGCTGGAGCACGAGCGCCGGCGCCGCGGCCACTTCTTCTAAGCCAGCTCGCACCCCGCGCCCGTGCCGTGCCAACGGTGCGGGCGCATGATCGTTGAAGCATCATGGGTGTATGGATCCAGCCAAGGCACTCGATTTCATCCGCGCCCACAACCACCGTGCCGTCCTGATGACGTGGCACGCCGAAGGCCGCCCGCAGATGTCCCCGATTTCGGTCGGCGTCGATGAGGAGGGCCACGTGGTGATCAGCAGCCGCGAGACAGCCGTCAAGACACGAAATATCCGGAAAAATCCGCAAGTGTTCCTGACGGTGATGAGTGATGCCTTCTACGGCCAGTGGGTGCAGATCGAGGGTACGGCCGACGTCCTCGCGCTGCCGGACGCGCTGGAACCCCTGGTCGAGTACTACCGGGGGATCAGCGGCGAACACCCCGACTGGGACGACTACCGCGCAGCCATGGTCCGGGACCGGCGTGTCCTCATCCGGGTACGGATCGAGAAGGCCGGTCCCGACTTCCAGGGCTAGCCGAGCCGCTCGATGATCATCGCCATGCCCTGACCGCCGCCCACGCACATCGTCTCCAGGCCGATCGCCTTGTCATGGAACTGCAGGCTGTTGATCAGCGTCGAGGTGATGCGCGCCCCGGTCATGCCGAACGGGTGCCCGACCGCGATCGCGCCGCCGTTGACGTTCAGCCGGTCCAGGTCGATGCCGAGCTCCTGGTAGGACGGGATGACCTGGGCCGCGAACGCCTCGTTGATCTCGACCAGGTCGATGTCGCCGATGGCCATGCCGGCCCGGGCGAGCGCCTGCCGGGAGGCCTCGACCGGGCCGAGGCCCATGATCTCGGGGGACAGGCCGGTCACGCCGGTGGAGACGATCCGGGCCAGCGGGGTGAGGCCGAGTTCGGCGGCCTTGAGGTCGCTCATCACGACCACGGCGGCGGCGCCGTCGTTGAGCGGGCAGCAGTTGCCGGCGGTGACCGTGCCGTCGGGGCGGAACACCGGCTTCAGCTGGGACACCGCCTCGTACGTGGTGCCCGCCCGCGGGCCGTCGTCCTTGCTGACCACGGTGCCGTCGGGCAGCGTCGCCGGGGTGATGTCGCGCTCCCAGAACCCGTTGGCCAGCGCCTTCTCGGCCAGGTTCTGCGAGCGTACGCCGAACTCGTCCTGCTCCTGGCGGGAGACCGACCGGAGCGAGGCCACGTTCTCTGCGGTCTGGCCCATCGCGATGTAGACGTCGGGCAGGTGGCCGTCCTGGCGCGGGTCCCGCCACACACCGGCGCCGCCCGCGGCGGACGCGTCGGTGCGGCCCTTGGCGTCCAGGAAGATGTCGTTGGTGGTGCCGGGCAGCGTGTCGGCCGCGCCCTTCGTGAACCGGGACACGCACTCGACCCCGGCGGAGACGAAGATGTCGCCCTCTCCCGCCTTGATCGCGTGGAAGGCCATCCGGGTGGTCTGCAGCGAGGAGGAGCAATACCGGTTCACGGTCGTGCCGGGCACGCCGTCCAGGCCGAGCAGCACGGAGACCACCCGGGCGATGTTGAAGCCCTGCTCGCCGCCCGGCTGGCCGCAGCCCACCATGATGTCGTCGATCTGGCTGGGGTCCAGCTCCGGGACCTTGGACAGCGCGGCCTGGATCATCTGTACGGTCAGGTCGTCAGGACGGATGTCCTTCAGCGACCCCTTGAAGGCGCGGCCGATCGGCGAGCGCGCGGTCGCGACGATGACTGCCTCGGGCATCTTGGCTCTCCTGGGGTTGAACGGCTGGCTCCTCTCGGAGGTTACCGCCTGGTACAGAAGAAGCCACACCCGGGCCAGAACTTTGTACGGTTACCCCGGCCGAACCCCCCGGAACTGGTCACCCGTACATCCCGGGCGCCGACGCGGTGCCGTCCTTGACCGCGTGCAGCGCGCCCTTCTCGTCCCGCCACAGTCGCCAGCCGCCCTGACTGCCGGTGAACCACGACGGCGGCGCCTCGGCGGTCGCGACCCGCTTCCCGGTGGCCAGATCGAACTCGCACAGCGCCGCGACCGAGTAGAACCCCGGCGTCGCGTCCCCGGCCAGCTTCAGCGGCTGCGGATCGGTGACACAGAACGACCACCCCTTGAGACCCTTCACCTCGGCCCGCTGGCCACTGGCCAGGTCGAACGCCGAACTCGGGGTGTCGTGCTTGAGGAAGCCGAGTTTGTCCATCTTCCTGGGGAACGCCAGCCACCACCCGGACCCGGGCACCTGGGTCGCGGTGATCTGCCCGAGCACCCGCCCGCTCTCCCCGTCCAACCGGGCGAATCCCCCGTACTGCCCCTGCTGGTCGACCGGCCGCACCACCGGCGCGTACGCCGGATTGCCGCTCGGATACACCCGCACGACGGACGGACGCATCCAGTCCACCATGCCGTCCGACAGCCGCACCGAGAACAGCCCGAACGTGGACGTCTTCTTGCTCCGCTGATTCGTATAAGGCGCGACATATCCCACCAGCTTGTCCCCGGTGGACCCGAACGCCCACCCGCCGGACAGGTCGATGCCCTCACCCAGCGCCTGCTCGATCGGCAGCTGCCACTCCGCCTTGCCGGTCGTCAGCTCGTACGCCTCCAGCACCGGATTGGCCGCCAGCCGGAGCACCACCACCCGGTTCTGGTCCGACCACTCGACCTCGGCGATTCCGGGCAGCCGCCACATCAGCTTGCCGGTCCGCGGGTCGAGCACCACCATCCGCGCCCCCGCCAGCGCCGTGTGCTCCGACAGGCACAGATAGGGCCCGCACCGCTGCGGCCCGAAGGTCGAATGGATGGGCCTGGTCCACTTCTGCGCCCCGGTCCTGGCGTCCCGCACGGACAGCGTCGCGTGCCAGCGCCCCTCCTTCGCCACCGGATCGACGGCCGCCACCACCGCGCCGCCCCCGCCGGTCTCCACCGTCGCGGGCGTCTGCACGCCCATCCCGGGCAGCCGCCCGGCCATCGTGGCCGGGTAGGCCCACAGCTTCTTGCCGCTGGCCAGGTCCACCGCCACCGTTTCCAGCGTGCCGTCCGGGCGCATCGAGGTGGTCGCCGCCACCCCCGCCCCGGTCGTCACCCGGCTGACCGCGTTCACCTGGGTGTTCTGCCAGGCCGGGAAATTGGAGGTGGCCGCGTCGCTGCCGGAGCACGCGACCAGTGCTCCGTTGGCCAGCAGGGCGAGCGCGAGGGCGTTGGGGGCACTGGGCCGGATCATTTCACTCCTCCAGGGGGTGACGGTCCGGACGCGGAGGGTAACCGGGCCTAGGCGTTGCCGGGCGTCGTCCCCTGTCTCCGGCGGAGCAGGATCGCCCACCGTCCGTGGGGGCCGACCGCTCGGCCGGCGACGCGGGTCGCCGTGACCTCGGTGCCGGGTTCCTCCACGGCCATTGCCGCCAGAAGGTATTGCGAGCCTTCGACGCGCTCGGGTTCCGGTTCTGGCCACAACCCCAACGCGGCGCATACAGACGGTAGCACCGTGTAAGCGGCCTGTAGGTAGCCTCGGTCAGATGGATGGAATCGATCCGGTCCGAACATCTCTGCCGGGTATGTCATGAATTCCGGCCCGAGCAGGTCGGCGAAGGCCACCGTCCGACCGCCCGCCTCGACCACCGCCACGGTCTGCGCGGCGGCCAGCTGACGGCTCCACCGCCGGGTGACCCAGCGCAGCGGCTGGGCGATCGGCCGGACCGTCCCCAGATCCGGACAGGTCCCGACCACGACCTCGCAGCCCGCCTCCCGTAACCGCCGCACCGCCTTCTGCAGGTGGCGTACGGCTTGCGCCGGCGGCGTCTGGGTGGTCACGTCGTTGGCCCCGACGAAGATGACCGCGACCTCCGGGTGGGCCGACAGCGCCCGGTCGACCTGGACGGCCAGGTCGGCGGAGGTGGCGCCGGACTGGCCGGCCACGGTGAGCCGTACCGGGCGTTCCGCCACGTTGGCCAGGCCGTTGGCGATGTTCACGCCCGGGGTGTGCGCGGGGGTGGTGGTGCCCAGGCCGACCGAGGTGGAATCACCCAACATGGCCAGGCGGATAGGCTGACCGGGGAAGTCGGCGCCGTACAGGCCGTCGGAGGGTGGCGCGTCCAGGCCGTGCGGCAGGCCGACGATGCGCCGGGCCAGCACGGCTTCGGCGAAGAGCAGTCCGTAGGCGGCGGCGCCGAGCGCGGTCAGGCCGCCACCGCCGACCACCGCCGCGGTCGCGATACGACGGGCGGCTCTGACCGCCCCCGGAGTCCAGATCACACCAGCCTCCCCCATATACGGTGTGAGATTGAAACTAGCCGAGTCCCCACCACCCCCTCGGGACCCCGGCTCCTGGCAGGCTGACAAAGCTTCGGCAAAAAACGCTTCGGTACAAAGGTGGTTCTCGCGGTGCGCGTACACGATTCGCTGATCGAGCTGATGGGCAACACCCCGCTCGTGCGGCTGCGCAAGGTGTCGGCGGGCGCTCGCGCCCAGGTGCTGGCCAAGGTGGAGTACTTCAACCCCGGCGGTTCGGTGAAGGACCGCATCGCGCTCCGGATGATCGAGGCGGCCGAGAAGAGCGGCGCGCTGGTGCCCGGCGGCACGATCGTCGAGCCGACCTCGGGCAACACCGGGGTCGGGCTGGCCATCGTGGCGCAGGAGCGGGGCTACAAGTGCCTGTTCGTCTGCCCCGACAAGGTCGCCCAGGACAAGATCGCGGTGCTCCGGGCGTACGGCGCGGAGGTCGTGGTCTGCCCGACCGCGGTGTCGCCGGACCACCCGGATTCGTACTATTCCGTGTCGGATCGGCTGGCCCGGGATGTGCCGAACGCGTGGAAGCCGGACCAGTACTCCAACCCGCAGAACCCGCTCAGTCACTACCATTCGACCGGCCCCGAGCTCTGGGAGCAGACCGACGGGCGGATCACCCACTTCGTCGCGGGCGTCGGCACCGGCGGGACCATCAGCGGCACCGGTCGGTTCCTGAAGGAGGTCTCCGGCGGCCGGGTCAAGGTCATCGGGGCCGACCCGGAGGGCTCGGTGTACTCGGGCGGATCCGGGCGGCCGTACCTGGTGGAAGGGGTCGGCGAGGACATCTGGCCGGCCACCTACGACACCACCATCTGCGACGAGATCATCGCCGTCTCGGACAAGGACTCGTTCGGGATGACCCGGCGGCTGGCCCGCGAGGAGGCGCTGCTGGTCGGCGGTTCGTGCGGGATGGCCGTGGTGGCGGCGCTGCGGGTGGCCGAGCAGGCCGGGCCCGACGACATCGTGGTGGTGCTGCTGCCGGACAGCGGGCGCGGCTACCTGTCCAAGATCTTTAACGACGAGTGGATGGCCGACTACGGCTTCCTGTCCACCGCCGACGACGAGGGCCGGGTCGGCGACGTGCTCAGCCGCAAGACCGGCGGCCTGCCGGAGTTCGTCCACGTCCACCCGCACGAATCGGTCGGTACGGCTATCGCGATCATGCGCGAGTACAGCGTCTCGCAGCTCCCCGTCATGAAGGAGGAGCCCCCGGTGATGGCGGCCGAGGTGGTCGGCTCGATCGTCGAACGCGACCTGCTGGACGGGCTCTACCGGGGCCGGGTCCGCGCCGAGGACCCGCTCGGGGACCACATGTCGGCGCCGCTGCCCATGATCGGCTCGGGCGAACCGGTCGCGCGCGCGGTCGAGGCCCTGGAGAAGGCCGACGCCGCCGTGGTCCTCGACGACGGCAAGCCGGTGGGCCTGCTCACCCGCCAGGACCTACTCGCCTTCCTCGCCAGCCACTGACGCCAGCCACTGACGCCGAGCACTGACGCCGAGCACTGACGCCGACCACTGACGCCAGCCACCGACGCCGGCCGTTAACGCGAACCGGTGACGGCTGGGAATTCGGCGACGACTTCCCAGCCGTTCTCCCGGGTCGGCCCCGCGGTCAGCCTGCCGCCCAGCGCCTGGACCCGCTCCACCATGCCCACCAGGCCGAACCCGCCGCCCAGCCGGATCAGCCGGGGGTCGCCGGGAGAGCCGACGTTGCGGACCCGGAGCCTGACCAGGTCGGTGGGCGCGGTCAGCGCGGCCTCCACCCAGGCCGCGGCAGGCGCGTGCCGGCGGACGTTGGTGAGCGACTCTTGCAGGACCCGGTGCAGCGTCGTCATCACCTCCGGCGGGAGCGCCAGGTCGCTGACGCCGTGCCCGATGTCGAAACTCGCGGGCGGGCCCTGCTCGGCGAAACGCTCCACCAGGGTGCGCAGGTCGGCGAGGGCGACCCCGGGGCTGCGCGAGGCCGCGTCGTCGGCGCGCAGCACGCCCACCAGGCGGCGCATCGAGGTCAGCGCCTCACCGCCGGCGGTCGCGATGGCGTCCAGCGCGGGTAACACCGCCTCCGGCCGCTGCTCGCCGACCGTTCTGGCGGCCTGCGCCTGGACCACGATGCCGGTGATGTGATGGGCCACCAGGTCGTGCAGCTCGCGGGCCAGATCCAGCCGCTCGGACCGGCGGACCGCCTCCACGGCAGCCTCCCGCCGATTCTGCTGGAACCGCTGGTAGGCCCCGATCACCGCGGCCAGCGCCCAGCCGACGAAGAAGAGGAACTCGAACACCACGCCGGGGAAGCTACCCACCCGCAGCGCCGCGGCCAGCTGCATGGCGATCATGGCGGCCACGGCGAGCAGGACGGCCCGGCTCAGCGGCCGGACCCAGCGCAGCACGTTGACGGTGAGCAGCATCAGCGACGCGGCCTCGACCATCCCCGGCAGCCGGACCGGTTCCAGCGGGACGGCCGTGGCCGTCAGCACCAGCGACACACCGACCAGCGCCACCATCGAGCCGACCCGGAACTGCCGCCGCGACACCAGGGCCACCAGCCCGCTCAGACCACCGATGGCGATCAGAAAGATCAGCGGCCCATCGTTCGCCGCCGCGAAACTGACTTCGAGCAGCAGGAACAGCCCGAGCAGCCCCAGCAGGACGAACTCACCGAGGCGCTGTATCCAGTTGACGAAACCCTCACCCACGGTCGCCGAGCCTAGAACCCCCCACCGACATTCCACATCAGCCTTTCGGCCGACCCCGCAAAACGATCCCGCGCTTGCAGTGGCCCTCCCACCC
>NZ_BLAD01000141.1 GCF_009687845.1 Acrocarpospora corrugata | reverse complement strand
GAACCAGGAACCGCCGCGGACCACCCGAGCGCCTTCCGACGCGAAGTCGACGCCCTCGACCGAGGTGTCGGGCAGCTGGTTCAAGCACCATTCCCAGACGTTCCCGTGCGCGTCGTGGATGCCTTCCGGGGTGCCGGAACCGAGGTAGAGGCCGACCGCCATGGTCCGGCTCACCCCTGATTCCAGTGTGTTCGCGGCGGCGTCGTCCCATTGCGGGCCCCACGCGTAGCGCGACCCGTCGCCGGGGCCGCCTACGGCGAGTTGCCATTCCCAGTCGGTCGGCAGCCGTACCGGGATTCCGGATTTGGCGGTGAGCCAGCGGCAGAAGGCGATCGCGTCATACCAGGAGATGTTCTCGGCGGGGTGGTTCGGGATGGCGCGGAACTGCCGGCCGGGCGTTTCTGGCCGCATGGCCAGCCCGTCGAACCAGGCCGGGTTCTGGAAGCCGTCGGGGTCGTCGAGAAAGGCTTGGTACTGGCCGTACGTCACCGGGTAGGCGGCGAGTTGGAGGTCGGGGATCTGGATTTCCGGCAGGTCGCGGATGATTACCCGGCCGCCGGGGATGGTGCGCCAGAGAATGTCGGGCAGGCCTTCGGCGGTGAGGCCGACGCCGGGGCGGTTGTCGCCGATCTCGAACAGGCGGTCGCCGAGGCTGGCGCGGCGCTGGTGGGTGGAGTCGCCTTCGAGTTCGGTCAGGATCCTGGTCACTTCGGGGATGATGAACTCTTCGATGACCGGGTCGAGTTCCGGGTCGAGGTTCTGCACCATCGCCTCGGCCATGATGAGCCGTTCGTGCGGCCACAGGAATGTGTCGGGCCGACCGGCGCGGTCCCAGTCCGCGGCGGCGCGGCGCAGCTGCCGCAGCAGCACCATGTCGTCTCTGGTCTGCTGGATCCATTCGGCCAGGCGCGGCCAGGAGCCGAACAGCGCTTCGTGGGAGACCTCGATGGTGGCTTCGCGGTGCTCCTCGTCATCGCTGACCACCATGAGCCTGGCCTGGGTCAGCAGTGCGATCAATCGGCGGGTGGCCTGGTCATCGGCGAGGCTGTTCAACCGGGCTCGCCGCCTTACCGGGACGCCCGCCTCGCTCACGTCGGTGAGGCGGCGGAACAGCTTGGGCAATTGGGCCCGGTCGTCCTCGGTGAGGGTGTCGAATACTTCTTCGGCCCGGGTGGCGATGGCTCCCTGAATGCCGCCGATTCGCTCGTACTCACTGATGAGCAGATTGCCGTCGCTGGCGTGCTGGGCGACGAGGTTGAGGGCGAAAGCCATAAGTGCCAGGCGGCCGGGTTCCGCGCCGGCGTCGTCGAGAATGCGCTCGGCGAGCTGGCCCTCGAAGGTGAGCCCGGCGATTTCGGCGGGACGAGTGATCATGCGGAACAGGGCGCCGAGCCCGGCCGAACTGAGCGGGAAGGAACCGATCCGCAGCAGCGCGGCCAGATCGGGGTGGTCGAGGCAGTGGGCGTAGAAGTCGGCCCGCAGCGTGATGACGATGACGACCCGCTCGGATTTCGCCGCTTCGGCTGTCACCGCGACGAACTGGGCGCGCTGCCGCTCGTCGATGCCGGAGCCAAAGAGTTCCTCGAACTGGTCGATGACGAGCAGGAGTCTGTTCCACGCGGGGGAGCCCTTGAGCACGCTGTCGACGTACTGATGGAAGCTGCCGGGATCGCGTTCCAGTTTCTGGGTGATCTCCTGTGCGGTGCCGCTGGCGCCGCCGTCGGAGAGCCGGGCGGCCAGCGCCAGGAAGGGGCTGCCCTCGATCTCACCCGGGGTGAATCGTATGATTTCCCAGCGGTCGGCGCCCGGAATGGCACCACGCCGCAATTCGGGAATGACGCCCGCGTTCACCAGCGAGGATTTGCCGGCGCCGGACGCGCCGATTACCGCGAGGAAACGGCTGCGCGGATCGCCGAGCCGGCCGATGATTTCACTGGTTTCGTGCTCGCGGCCGAAGAACACCAATGATTCGTCTTCGTTGAAAGGGCGGAGACCGGGAAACGGGTCGGCTGGGAGTGCCGCGCCTGCGCCTGCGTCGGTATCCGATCTCATAACCTCATCCATGATATCTTTGAAAATGGATCGAAGATGGCTCTCTATGAGCGATCCGAATCTAAGAACATCAGGATATCTATTCACGCCCGCCGGGCCAGAACCGGCCCGTCCCGATAAATCTGCCAGGAACTCAGTGACGAGGCTGAGTTGCTCTTGCTTCTCCGCGAGGTCGGGGTCGTTCAGGGACACCATGACATCCGCATCCCGATGATACAGTAGAACGCGCGGCCGTCCAGACGCGACTTCTTCCCGCACCGCGTCAAGATATTCCCATTCTGTTCCCGAGCGGATGGGTCGGCCATCGGGTTGGACATAGGCTGGACCAAGCGGAGTGCCCAGTCGTCCCCAGAAGAGGACCACTACTACATCACACTCGCTCGGTAGCGGAAGCCCCATGTTGATGGCCTCTTGGGGAGGAAATGCTGCCCGCAGCGGTACTTCCGCGTCCGGCCGATCCCAGGACACCTCTTCGATGCTCACCCGGCCGCGTAAAAATGGATCGTATCCGAGTTTCTCCAGTGTTTTCCTGAGCACCGCCCGTTCTTCACTGACGTCCGCGGGCGAGGAAATGAAAACGCGAATGGTGTGTTTCTGGGTCGTCCGTTTCGGCATGGCCCCTCACACAAAGGATCTGATCACGGCGTCGGACCACGACTCCGGCGGCAGCGCCAGCGGGGTGATGGGTGTCGCGGATCGGGTTCTCCGGTTGATGTACCAGGCGTTCTCGCCGGGTTCGGCGGGCAGGTCGGGGGGAGGGTCGCCCGCGCCGTCCAGGACGATCACGTGATCGAAATCAGCGAGTCCTTCTGGCCTGGTGAGATCGAGGTTGGCGAAGGTGTTGCACCACACGACGGCGAACAGCGAGTGCGCCGTGCCGTCGCGCAGGATTCGCGCCAGCCGGGCGGCGTTGGGAGTGGTGGTGTCGGGTGCGTAAGATCCGCGCGAGCGCATGCCGTGGGCGGCGTGAAAACCGCAGATGAATAGGAACTTGGCGTGCCGGGGCGCTTCCGGGTGGCGGTCGCGTTGCAGCAGCGCGTACTGGAAATCGCCGAGGGAGGTCATCTCGGAGATGGTGTCCCGTTCGAGTTTCACCGGCAGCGGCAGTGACATGGCCGCGTCGGCGAAGACCCGGGACTCCTCGGTCGAGACGAAATCCATGATGCTGAACGGCGGCGTGGTGTAAATCTCGCGCTGACCTGGGGTGCTGGTGATTTGTGTGGCCAGGTCGAGCAGGGCGACCATACAGATTCCCAGGGCGGCCTCCCGGGATCTGCCGACGATCATGATATTGCCGCCGCCGGCCGCATCGAATGCGACGCGGATCGGCTCGCCGGAGTGCGCGTCCAGGCCAATGCACGCGGAGAGCGGGGCGCCCGGCTCGTAGCGCCGGAAAAGGCGGAAGTCGCCGTCTTCGACAGGCCGGATTCGCATCACGTTCACAGCGTACAGATGATCCCAGAATTTTCCTTAGGGTTAACCCTTAAGATGGGTGCGTGTGCTTGCGGCGGTGAATTGTGCTAGCCCGAGGTTGAATGGCGTTCCAGGCCGTCCAGGAGGATGGCGAGACCTCCGGTGAACGCGTCGCGGGCCATCCTTTCCCATTGGTCCGCGCCGTCGGGCGGTGGCTGCGCGGCCAGCAGAGTCGAATGCGGGAAGCGTTCGGCGAAGTCGGGGACGATTTCCCGCATGAGCCGGGAGCGGAGCGACCACCATTCCTGGTCGGGGGTTCCGGTGCTGCCGGCGGCGGAGCGGGCTTCCGCGATCGACTGGGCCGAGCCGCGGACCAGGCTGAACAGGGAGCTGACGACTGCTCTGACGGTGGCCGACGGCAGTTCGGCCGGGCCGAGGACGCGGAGGACGCGCTCCAGGACGGCCTGTTCGTGTGGGCCGAGGACCGGGCGGGCGTGGGACACCTGGAGCAGCCAGGGGTGGCGCAGGTAGCACGCCTGTAGATCGTCGGCCCAGGCTTCGGTTTCGGCGCGCCAGCCGCCGGACGGCTCCGTCCGGGCGAGTCCCGCGTGGGCCTGGTCGTACATCAGGTCGATCAGTTCGCGTTTGGTCGGCACGTAGGTGTAAAGCGACATGGCGGTGTGGCCGAGGCGTTCGCCGACCGCGCGCATGGACAGCCCGTCCAGCCCCGACTCGTCGGCGACCGCGATCGCCGCGTTCAGGATGGCGTCCACCGTCAGGGCGGGTTTGGGGCCTCTGGCGGGACGGGCGGGGCCGGCCGAAGACGCACGCCACAGCAGCGCCAGCGTGCGCTGCGGATCACCTTGACCTGCGTAGACGACCACTGATGAAACTCCTTACGACATAAGGTATTGTGACCCGGTACGGAAATAGTTTACGCCATATAGAGAGGGGAGATCGTATGCCGGTCGCAGTCCTGCGGGACGGATCCACCATCGACATCGAGGTGCACGGGGATGGCCCGAACCTGCTGCTGCCGATCAACCCGAAGCCCGCCGAGGAAGGGCCGGAGGCGCAGGCGATGCGTGACTGGGGAGGCGATCCCGAACTCGGTCATTCACTCGTCACCGGGTTGCGGGACACCTTCCGAGTCGTCGCCTTCGACTACGAGAAGCACCTCATGGCGCACCCGAAAACGCTCACGCCCGACGTCATTACGGGTGATCTGCTGACGGTCGCCGACGCGGCGGACGCCGACCGCTTCGGGTTCTACGGGTATTCGTGGCTGGCGCTGTCCGGAATGCAACTGGCGATGCGTAGCCGCCGGTGTGCTGCGCTGGTCATGGGCGGGTATCCGCCGGTCGGCGGGCCGTACGCGGAAATGCTCGCGACGACCGAGGCGACCTATCGGATGGCCGTCGAAGCGCAGGAATCACCGTCCGAGCAGGTTGTCGAGCCGGGGGACTGGGATACGGTCTCGGTGTCGCTGTCGCCTGCGCAGGCGAAGCAGTTTCTTGTGCTCTACCACGAGCTTCAGGGTTTCGACGACCTGGCGGCGCAGGCCGAGCTCAGCTGTCCCCGGCTCTGTTTCGCCGGGTCCGCGGACACGATCGACTACGGCCCGCGGTGGGGCGGCGTCCGGGTGGACATCGCGGGGCCGATAGTCGATCGGCGGGCCGAGCTCGAAAAGCTCGGCTGGGAGGTCCGGGTGCTCGACGGCCTCGACCATATGCAGGCCATGCAGGCCGATCAGGCGTTGCCGATTATCAAGCCGTGGCTGGCCGCGAGACTGCTGGCCTGAGCTGGTAAATGGATTGCCCGGGTGCCCTGGGGGCGGGATTCTCGCTGGATGCGAAAGACAGCGACCGGCCCTCAGGGCGTGCCGGTCATCAGCTATCTCGAAGGTGTCCGGGACGGGTTGCCCTGGGCGGACATGGTGGAGGTGCTCGGGCCCGAGCCAGGCGAGGTGATCATGAGCCAGCTGGTCGGCTGGGTGGTCTCGGTGCCGGTCGAACTCGGGACGGAACTGGTCGAGCGGGGCGCTCGCCTGATTCGGCACGCGCACACGATGCACTGCGAGCTGACCCAAGCTCTGCCTCCCGCCGACAGCGCCCCGCCGCCCGGAATCCACTTCGCCGAGGCCAACGCGCAGCAGGGCGAAGAGATGGTGCCGGCTTGGACGGCCGCATACCCGCCAGGACATCCTGATCACCATCCCCGTGAGGAGGGGTTGGGTCCGCTGCTCCGCGGCGAAACGATGGGAAAGCTGCTCCCGTGCAGCACGGTCGCGGTCGACGAGAGCGGCGCGATCGTGGCCGGGGTCCTGGTCAATCTCTGGCATGAAGTGCCGTGGATTTCTGACGTATTCCGGCACCCGGCCAAATCCCCGCGAGGATTGGGAGCCCGGCTGCTTCGTCATGCGCAACTACGCGCGATGGCGGACGGGCTGACCACCCTGGGCCTGGCCGTTTCGTACGCGAATCCCGCCAAGCGTGTCTACACCAGACTCGGCTTCATCATCACCGACACCTCAATGACGGTGATCGTCGACAAAGTCTGAGCACGTCAGAGCGCCCGATTGAAGCGGACGCGCGTGGTGCCAGGGGCCGTCGTGGTCGTGGAAAGGCTCGCTGACCGTGAAACCCATCGCGCTGTGGAAGGCGATCGAACGATGGTTCATGGGGGAAGTGATCGCTTGCGCGACCGTTCGGCCGTCGGAGCGCGCCAGGTCGAAGAAGCGCGTGTAGAGCTCCCGCCCCAGGCCGCTGGACCGGAATTCCGGGTCGACGGCCACGTAGTGGATATAGGCAACACTCAGCTGCGACGGCGAAAGAATGCCCACCAGGAATCCGGCAAGCCGGTTCTCGGACTCGGCGACCAGGCTGCTCGCGAAGAAGTGATCGAGGAACAGCCGGGACAGCCCGCCCGTCATCGGCCGCCCCCACCAGTCATCGACAACGCCAACGATCCGGTCGTAATCCCCGGGAACGGCCTGACGTATGACGACTTCGCCCATGCCCCCAGCATGCACCAAGAGCAACACCGCGACGGGTCAAGCCACGCGAATGCGGCTGAGCGGCGGGCGGTCCCGCAACGCCAGGAGCTGCGGCTTGCTCCTGGCGTTGGCGGGTAAGGCCGGTTACTTCGACTCGGACAAGGTCAAGGTCGTCGTGTAGGTCTTGAAGGGGGTCTGCATCTCGGTGGCCTCCAGCTGGTACGCGACCGTGACGCACCCCTTGCGGACCACCGCGACCGTGAAGCGTCCGTTGCGGTCGGCGGTGGCCTGGGTCCTGCGGAGGGAGGTGCCGCCGGTGCAGGCCGCGTTGAGGCCGGTGCTCTCCAGGCCGACCTTCACGTTGGACGGGAAGTTCCACCCGTCGACCACGAACGCGATGTCGCCGTCGGTGGTGGGGACGGTCGAGGTGGGCGAGGTGACGAGGGCGGTCGCGCCGGAGGCGGGCCTGGGCGCGCCGATCTCCAGGCCGGTGTAGTGGGTGCGGAACGGGGTCTGGGCCTCGGTGGCCTCGACCAGGACTTGCCCTCGACGCAGTCGGCGGCGACGGCGGCCAGCACGAAGTGGCCGTGCGAGTACGCGCATCTCACCAGATGCGGCAGATCAGGGTAAACGCCAAGATGTCTACGCGAGGCTGGGGTTCGAGATCACCGACACGCTGACGTCGGTCGTCATCGACACCGCGCAGCCATAAACCGCGCAGCCATAAATGGGGTGCCCGTCCGCGAATACGGGAGGTACCCTGCGCGAGGACCTGGGAGGGGAATTGTCGTGGGACACGTTGAGGTTGGCCACCTGACATATGTGCTACCGGATGGCAGGCCCTTGTTGGACGACGTGTCCTTCCGGATCGGTGAAGGCGTCAAAGCGGCCCTCGTCGGGCCGAACGGCGCGGGCAAGACCACCCTGATGCGGCTGGTCTCCGGCGACATCCAACCGGTCGAAGGCTCCGTCGCCAGCTCCGGCGGCCTCGGCGTGATGCGCCAGTTCATCGGCAGCATCCGGGACGGCCGCTCCGTCTACGACCTGCTGCTCTCCGTCGCCCCGACCCGGGTGCGGGAAGCCGCCGAGAAACTCCACGCCATCGAGCTCCTCATGATGGAGCGCGACGACGAGAAGACCCAGATGCGGTACGCGCAAGCGATCACCGACTACTCGGACGCCGGCGGCTACGACATCGAGGTCCTCTGGGACACCTGCACCATGGCCGCCATGGGCACGCCGTACGACAACGTGAAATATCGTGAAGTGAACACCCTGTCCGGCGGCGAGCAGAAACGCCTGGTCCTGGAAGCCCTGCTCCGCGGCCCCGACCAGACCCTGCTCCTCGACGAGCCGGACAACTACCTCGACGTCCCCGGCAAACTCTGGCTCGAACAAGCCCTCCGCGAGACCTCCAAAACCGTCCTTCTCGTCTCCCACGACCGTCAGCTGCTCGCCAACGCCGCCGACCGCATCGTCACCGTCGAATCCGGAAACATCTGGGTCCACGGCGGCGGCTTCGTCTCCTACGCCGAAGCCCGCAAAGAGCGCAACGAGCGCCTCGACGAGCTGCGCCGCCGCTGGGACGAGGAGCACGCCAAGCTGAAGCGCCTGGTCGCCATGCTCAAGCAGAAGGCGACCTACAACGACGGCATGTCCAGCGCGTACCACGCCGCCCAGACGAGGTTGCGCAAGTTCGAGGAGGCGGGGCCGCCCGAGGTCGCGCCCAAGGATCAGCAGATCAACATGCGGCTGCGCGGCGGGCGCACCGGCAAGCGCGCCGTGATCTGCGAGAGCGTCGAGCTGACCGGCCTGATGAAGCCGTTCGACCTCGAAGTCTGGTACGGCGAGCGGGTCGCCGTGCTCGGCTCCAACGGATCCGGCAAATCCCACTTCCTCCGCCTGCTGGCCGGTGAGACCATCCGCCACACCGGCGCGTCCAGACTCGGCGCGCGGGTCGTCCCGGGCCACTTCGCCCAGACGCACACCCGCCCGGAACTGGCCAAACGCACCCCGTGCGAGATCGTCATGACCGAGCACGCCAGGCTCAAGAACGAGGCCATGAAGATCCTCGCCCGGTACGAGCTGGCGGGCATGATCGCCGACCAGCGGTTCGAGACGCTGTCCGGCGGTCAGCAGGCCCGCCTGCAGATCCTGCTGCTCGAACTGTCCGGCGCGACCCTGCTGCTGCTCGACGAGCCGACCGACAACCTGGACCTGGCCAGCGCCGAAGCCCTCCAGGAGGGTCTGAACGCGTTCGCGGGCACGGTGCTGGCGGTCACCCACGACCGCTGGTTCGCCGCCGACTTCGACCGTTTCCTGGTTTTCGGCGCCGACGGTCAGGTGTACGAATCCCCCGAACCGGTCTGGGATGAGGGTCGGGTTCAGCGCGCCCGTTAAAGAATCGACAGTCACGCGCGTGTCCGCCGGACGCCCCCGGCGGACACGCGTTATCACAACTGTGTGACGCAGCGTATAGCAGCACTCATCCTGACCGCCCTGATGGTGCTGGCGGGATGCGGGCAAGACGACTCGAACGCGCCCAGACAGCTCGCCCCGCTCGCGCTGAAGGAGCAGGCCTCCTCGGTGGTGAAGGCCAGCGGTGGGTACGTGGTGAACTGGGCGGCCGTGCTCGGCAACCCCAACCGCTGGCATTTCGGTGAGAACACCGTGGCCACCATCAGCGCCCACGACGCGACCGGCAAAGAGGTCGTGCGGATGGAGCAGCCGCTGGACGCGATTCCGCCGTGGGGCACCCTGGCCTTCACCGGCGAGGCCCTGGCCGCCGCCAAACCGGTCTCCGTGAAGATCAACTATCGGCCGGCGGCCTGGCATCAGGCGGCGCGGATTCCGTCCGCGTTCAAGGCGTTTCCGGTGACCAAGGTGAAGACCGAGAAACTGGGGACGGGGTCGTACCTGATCACCGGGTATGTCACCGATCCGTTCCAGAAGCCGGCGTCGAGCCTGGTGGTGACCGCGCTGCTGCGGGACGCCGCGGGCAAGCTGATCGGCGGGGGGACGGCTTTCGTGGACGATGTGCGGTCCAGCACCAATCGCCGGTTCATCATCACCGTGGAGAGCGTGACCGAAGGGGCGGCGGCCGCGTCGACGCAGGTCATCGCGCGGACGTGGGGGGCGACGGCGAAGCCGTACGAGGATCTGGCGATGGGGGGCGCGACGCCGGTGCACACCGACAAGCCGAAGACGGAGCCGTTCGCCAAGGATCGCAGCGCTCAGGCCGGCCCAGAGAAAAGGCCGTGACCATACCGGAACCCAGAATCGGGGCAAACCCTCTCTGGATCTTGAAATCCCAATCGGGTTACGGTACAGGCATGAGCACCCCCCGGATCGTCCTGTTCGGCGCCACCGGCTTCACTGGGCGGCTCACCGCCGAAGCCCTGCTGGCGCGCGGCGCCCGGCCCCTGCTGGCCGGGCGCGATCCGGCCCGGCTGGCCGCGCTCGCGGCCGCTCTCCCGATCGAGTTGCCGACCGCGGTCGCCGATGTGAGCCGCCCCGACTCGGTCCGCCGGATCGTCGAATCCGGCGATGTCCTGATCTCCACCGTCGGCCCGTTCGCCCGCTGGGGCGAACCGGCGGTCCAGGCCGTCACCGAAGCCGGCGCGATCTACCTCGACTCCACCGGCGAACCCCCCTTCATCAAACGCGTCTTCCAGCGCTACGGCCCACCCGCCGCCGCCCGCGGCGCCACCCTCATCACCGCGTTCGGCTACGACTACGTCCCCGGCAACCTCGCCGCCGCCCTGGCCCTCCGCAAAGCCGGCTCCGAAGCGGTACGCGTGGACATCGGCTACTTCGTCCGGGGCAACCTGGCCCGCCGCGCCAGCGCCGGAACGCGCGCCTCCGCCCTCGGCATGATCCTTGAGCCCATGTACGGCTATCGCGACGGCCGCATCATCCGCGAGCACGGCCGAACCCGTCTTTTCACCGTGGGCGGTCGCAAACGCCACGGCATCTCGCTCGGTGCGAGCGAACATTTCGCGCTGCCCCGGGCGTATCCGCGGCTCCGGGAGGTGAACGTCTACCTCGGCTGGCTGGGCGGCCTCACCCGGGCCGCCGGGGTGTTCGCCCGCGCGACCCCCGTGATCGCGCACCTGCCGGGCGCCCGGCGCGTCACTGAAGCCATGGCGGACCGGGTCATTCGCTCCGGTTCCCGGAACTCCGCGCCGGCCGATCCTGCCCTCTCCTCCCAGACCATCGCGGAGGCGTACGCGGCCGACGGCACGCTCCTGGCGGCCGTGCAGCTCGACGGCGGCGACCCCTACGACTTCACCGCCCGCATTCTTGCCTGGGCTTCCATCACCGCGCTCATCGACGGGGTGGGCGGCACCGGAGCCCTGGGCCCGGTGGACGCCTTCGGCCTGGACGCGCTCGCCGACGGCTGCGCGGGCGCTGGGCTGCACGTTTCGACCAGATAGTCGCTGCCTGACGGCTGGGGACGTTTCGGACCCCGTTGGACCCTGCCTGATGGCCGGGGGATGAGCTGCAATCTGTCCGCCGACAGATAGCGCCCTTCCGTGAGGTACCGCCGCCCTGCCGCCGCGGATGGACCGCTGCCCCGGGCCGATCGCGAATCGCCTCCTTCATGAAGCAGTGGCGCAACGAGCGCGCGGTCGCTGAAATCGTAGAAATGCTCAAGCGCGGTCATTCTCTGACAATCGGCTGGCGTGAGGTCGCCGATAGCGCTCCGCGCACCATCCAGTGCCGCCGGTTCGTTGCCGGGTATTTCGGTAGATGCTGGTCTGCGGCTTCGTTCGGGATGTCCGTCTAATCGGTTAATTCTCGTGGTGGTGTTATGAATGCCGGACAGCCGGGTATTTCGTATCGCGGGTGATACCCCGGGCGTCGGACCGGCTTTTCTGGAAATTTCTGTGGATGGGGGATGGTCTCGATGGGGGCGCATCGGCGTGGTGGGATGGCTGCGGGGGCGGCCGGGCAGGGTGGCGAGGCGGGGGTGGATCGGCGGGTCGTGGTGTGGACTACGAGGCTGGGGTTCGGGTCGTTGCCGCTGCTGTTCCTGGTCGGGATCGGGGTCATTCCGGCGTTGATCGCGCTTTCGCTGGGGCCGCGCGCGTTGGCGGACATGAAAGGCAAACCGGCTTCGGGGACGGATTGGGGGATGGTTCAGGCCGCGATGGTCTGCGCGGTGGTGACATTGATTCTGGCGGGGCTGTCCGTGGCCGTTGGCGGGTTGATGCTTCTTTTTTGGTAGGGTGGCTAATGATATTGGGCGATTTGGTCGGATAAATGGGGCGCAAGCCGTACCGAATCAGAATGTCTGTCATTCGCGGGAATCGCTGGAACTGCTAGTTACTAATCCATTACCTTCGGTCACATGAATGACCGAGTCCTGGTCGAAGCGCTGCGTGACCGCGATCCCGGCGCCCTCGCCGCGCTCTACGATTCGTATGCCGAGAGTGTCTATCGGTTCTGCTGGGCGATGCTGGGCAGCCCGGACGGGGCCCAGGTGGCGTTGCGGGACACGCTGATCGCCGCCGAGGCCCATATCCAGTCGCTGGCCGATCCAGAACAGCTGCGGCCCTGGCTGTTCGCGCTGGCGCGCGGGGAGTGCGCGCGCCGCCGGATGCCGGGGTTCGTGATCACCGACGACACCGATCCGGCCGGCGTGACCGTCCCGGGCGAGCCCGGCGACACCGACCTGCGGGTGACCGCCTGGAACGCCACCCAACTGCTGTCGCCCGAGGACCGCGAGATCCTGGAGCTCAGCACCCGCCACGGCCTGTCCGGCCCTGACCTCGCCGCCACCCTGGGCCGGTCGGTACGGCAGGCGGAAACCCTCCGCGACGCCGCCACCGAACGCCTCAGGGACGCCGTCACCGCCGAGGTCCTCGCCGGTCAGGGCCCGCACGACTGCCCGCGCCGCGCCAGAATCCTCGAAGGCGGCGAACTCAGCCCCGAGACGCGCGAACAACTCATCCGGCACATCGCCCGCTGCGAGACCTGCCGACCGCACCGCGACCGCCAGATCTCCGCCGCCAAGGTCTTCGCCCTGCTCCCGGCCGCCGCACTGCCGGACACCCTGCGCGTCCGCGTGATGAGCTGCTTCATCGACCCCGAACTCGTGCCCTACCGCAAGTACGTGGCCCGCCGGGTCGGCACCCTGGACCCCGCCGGGTTCCCGATCGCCGAGGAGGCCACCACCCGCC
>NZ_BLAD01000140.1 GCF_009687845.1 Acrocarpospora corrugata | reverse complement strand
TCCCGGACCCGCCTCAGCAATAAGTCCGGCTATCTCTCGGACGACAGACCTAGGAACGCACTGAAGATCTTGGTTGAGGGCCGGCATCGAGTTGGCGTCCACCGGCTATGGGCTGGTGGGGGTGAGGGCCCAGGTGTTGCCGATGCAGCGGAGTTTCAGGTTGACCAGGCGGCGGAGGTTGACAGCGGCGGCGCGGTGGTGGAGCCGGCGGCCGTTGGCTTGGGTGCCGCGGCAGGGCAGACGGCGGTCGCCGCGGGCGACCAGCCAGGCCACGACCCTGCCCATCACGTGCGGCGTGCTCATCATCCCGTGTGGTCTGTTCGTGACG
Source organism: Acrocarpospora corrugata (assembly GCF_009687845.1). GTDB lineage: Bacteria > Actinomycetota > Actinomycetes > Streptosporangiales > Streptosporangiaceae > Acrocarpospora > Acrocarpospora corrugata. The sequence continues at coordinate 12,978 of NZ_BLAD01000140.1, read as the reverse complement.
CCCGTGCGGCCTGTTCCTTTCCGTCCATCGGAGCTCGCACCCGGACCGCCCTCCATGGTCGGTCAGTCGCCGCCCGCATCCTCAGCTGCTTGCCCGGAGCTGCAATGATCGTCATAGGCGTCACCCTGCTCCTCGACTGTCCGCTGGGCTGCGAGATTCAGCCCAGCTTGACTCTGCCGATCAACGAACGGAATCAGCCATGCCTGACTCGCTCGATCCCCTGCGCTCCTCGATTCAGCGCCTCCGCGACCTGGTCGAAACGCTCAGGCCCGAACAGCTGATCGCCAAGGCGTACCCGACCAAGTGGATCACCGCGGACGTTCTGTCTCACCTCGGATCAGGCGCGGTGATCTTCGAGCGTCGCCTGGACGACGCTCTGAACGGTCAGCCGACGCCGCCGGAGTTCGCGCCGTCGGTGTGGGACGAGTGGAACGCCAAGGCTACCGATGCGCAAGCCGCCGACGCCCTCGCCGCCGACCGTTCCGCCCTCGCCCGGCTCGAAGCCATGACCCCCGACGATCAGGCCCGCTGCTCGGTCGACTTCGGCCCCTTCACTCTCGACTACCCCGCGTTCTTCGGGCTTCGCCTCAACGAACACGTCCTCCACACCTGGGACATCGACGTCGTCACCCGCCCCGACGTCACCCTCGCCTCCGACGCCGTCGCCGTGATGATCGACAACCTCGAACTCATCGCCCGCTTCAGCGCCAAGCCAACCGGAACCACGCACACCCTCGTCATCCACACCTCAGAACCCGCAAGAACCTTCACAATCACGCTCACCCCCGAAACGGTGACGACCAGCCCAGGCGGCGACGCCCAGCAAGCCGACGTGACACTCCCGGCCGAAGCCTTCGTCCGCCTCGTCTACGGCCGACTCGACCCCGGCCACACCCCGCCCGGCATCACCGGCGCCCATCATCTGGACGAACTCCGCCAAGTCTTCCCCGGCCCCTGAACCCGGCCGATGGGCCGGTCATCTTCCTCAATCCGCTGACGGACCAACAACGCGACGTACCCTCCGAGATCTTCAGCTGCGCAGTGATCAGCTCTGTCGACCTGCGGACTTAGACGAAGTCTCATTCGGTGAGTCGGCCCCAGGTGAGGGCGTTACCGAAGATCCGGGCCCAGTGGGAAAGCAGATCAGCGCGGCGGAGATAGCGACGAAAGAGCCGAGGCGGTCGGCGCGGCGTTCGTGGCGGCGGTGTAGTCGGCAGCAGTCGGCCATCCAGGAGGCGCGCTGGAACAGGTCGACGGCGGTGCCCGCGTCGCTGGCCTGGGTGGTGGCGATGGCCCGGGTGGTGGCCACGGCCTGGCCAGCAGTCGCTCAGGTGAGCGCGACGACCCAGCGGTGACGCGCCGGCCAGACTGCGATGCTGCATGTTCTCATCGTGCCGACGGGGCTGGCGTACCGATCTCTTCGCTTCCGACGACCTTCTCGTAGGCGGCGATCGCGCCCTCCGGCACGGGCACCCCGAGATCGGCCTGCGCCTTCAGCACGGCCACCCACAGGCAGCGCTCCAGCACCACCTAGTATTCGGGGTGGAGCCTGGCCCTCATAGAGGGCAGGCAGGGCATCTTTGCAGGTCAACAGGGCTATCTGAGCTCGATGAAGTTTTGCGAACGTCCAGGCTACAGACGGGAAGGGTGTTCTTCCTGAGCCAGGCGAGTAAGTCTGCCAGCCATGGTGAATTCGCTGGCCTCTTCTTGTTGAAGTCCACCGTCGGAGTGCCGTCCGTATCTCCCGGGGGTTGTGGGGCATGCGGCTTTCCCGGGCATGGCAGGGGTGCCGTGGTCAGGGCATAGGGGCTATGCTCGCGCGTTGCTTTGCCGATACGTCGCGCCCACTTCATGTCCACGTAGGTGCATGCGAATTCGTGCCAGGACATGGAAGTTCGCTCATTGCGTTTCCAGGGCACCGGTTCACCGGTCGTCAGCTTGGACACGTCGCCCTTATGGGCGGCGGCGTGGAGTTCCCCCTGGTAGATGGGGCTATTGCTACTGGAACTCCTGGCTGACAGACGGTGTCGCTCGTCAAGAGCGACGACTTTCCGGGCGTGGCCGGAAAGGTGACAAATCGCTGGATTTGCTCCAGTAGGCCCATGCGTGTGGAAGAATCGATTGATTAGCTAGATTTCGTACCTGGACAGACTGCTCGTTGGCTGTGGCCGCGGGCAGTCTGTTCTTTGGTGGCGGTGCATGCGCAAGTCCGTGGGCAGGACGCGTCGATTCGGGGACCGGGCCGTACCCGGACACTGCTCTGGGATCGGACTCACCGCGGCGCGCCCTGGATATTGGCGGATGTGGGAAAGCAGAGCTTTCCGTTCTTATCGTTGGCCGAGCAGAAGTCGCGGGTGGACTTTCTTCTTGCCCAGGGATACCAGAAGGTATTCGAATCTCACGGTTACCTGGTGTTATGGCTGGCAGAAGGCCAAAAGGCCGGAACACCCTGATGGGGTCCGGCCCTCGGGCGGATGGTCAGTAGAGGATCTCGCAGCTGGTCTGGGATTCCACCGTGTACTGGCACCTATCGGTGCCGGCGTCGCCGTTGGCGGACTGGTAGCCGGGGCCGCCGTAGAACTGGTCGTTGTCCTGGCCGCCCGACATGGTCTGGCTGCCCTGGTCGCCGCCCAGCACGTCGCGGCCGGACGCGCCGTAGAAGGTGTCGTAACCGTTGGAGCTGAAGATCGAGTCGTCTCCGTCCTCGCCGTAGACGACGTCGTTGCCGGTGGCCGGTGGGCCGCCGACTCCGCTCAGGTTGGTGAAGGTGTCATCGCCGGCGCCCAGGCAGACGATGTCGTCGCCGCCCTGGTCCACGTACAGATCGTTGCCGCCCTTGAGGACGACGACCTCGGCCGCGGCGGTGCCGTAGACCACGTCGTTGCCCGCCGTGCCGACGTAGGTGGCGTACTGCCCGCCGCACATCTCGATGCGGGCGGATGCGTGTGCCGCCGCCGGGATCGCGAGCAACGCCATGGCCGTGACCAGCAGCCCGGTCGCGAGCCTGGCACGGCTCCGGTTCTTGTTCTGCCCTGCTTCCCGAGCCCGGCTGGAGAATGTACTCATTCTCGGTCCTCCCCTTGTCCCTGGGCGTTCGCGGGTGCTCCGCGAGCGCAACGGGTTGACCATAGGAGGGGGCGATTTCCGGATTGCAGCCCATTTCCCGCTCAAACGGCGCCCAATTTCTGCCGTTAAGGGTTCACGCGCCCGAAGCCCAGGTCACGGTTCTGGTGACCTGGGCTTTTAGGTGTGTCGTTGCTCCGTCAGGGCTTGTGCTGGTCGACGCCGTAGCCGTTGCACTGCCGTCCGCCGTTGATGCAGTGCTTCACCAGTTCGGCCTGGCGGTTACCCGCCCACGCTTCCATGAAGTCGTAGTGGAAGGAGTAGCTCGCGCCGGAGGAGTAGGCGAGGCCGTCGGTCTTTCCGCCGGGGAGCTTGTAGGGGACTTTGATCTCCAGCATCGGCAGCGGAATCGGGAACGACGCCGGGCAGACGCCGCTGACGGGGTAGGCCATGTGGCTCTTGTGATCGGCCGTGTCCAGGTCGCGGCCGTTCCAGCAGCTCGGAGCCTTCAGGCGGACGATCAGCGAACTGCCCGACGGGCAGGACTTCGGGAAAGTGTTGTACGTATTGCCGCCACAGGTCCAGTTGCCCTTGAAGTCCGCGGCGGAAGCCGTCCGCATGTCACCCACGATCAGCCGGAAACCCGCCGGGAAGGGCAGCACAGTCCGGTAGTCCTTGACACCAGACTTGTAGTACGTCGTCACGATCGTCGGGTCCACCACCTTGCCGTTCTGGAACAGCGTGGGGATCCAGTAGGCGGACTTGTCCTTGGTGTCCTGGCAGCTCGACCCGCCCGCCAGCAGGGAGGACCTGGTCGACTTGGCGTTCGTGGTCGGGCTCCCCGCGAAAGTGTGGTTGTGGGCCGCCCCCGGCAGGCCCGGATAGACGATCGGGTCGTCCGACAAATGATGGGTGACCTTGCAGTTGGCGTGGATCTCGCGGTACTGGGCGAACGGCGGCGGCCCGGAGAACGTCGGGACCACGGGCGGCTTTCCGGTGGCGGCCGGCGTGGGCGCCGACTTGTGCGAGGCGTGCGAGCCCGCCGCGGTCGACACACTCGTCGTGGCGGCGGAAGACGGAAGCACGAACGGGTGCACGGTCAGCAGCAGGCCTGAGGCGAGCACAGCCGTCCCGGCCGCCCGGCTCCATCGGCGCCGCCGCGTGGACGCGGAGCCGCCTGCGGGGGCGCCGCTTCCGGAGCCGGGGCGAACCGTGTGGTCTGACATTGATTTCCCTTCACAGTGGGACGCTTCATGAGACGGCCGGGGCGAGGCCCGCTTGCAGGCCGTACGGTTGCCGGCGGAGTCGCCAAGGGGGAGAATCGCGCGGCGCGGGTCGAACGCTAGTCACCCGGCCGCCTGCGGATTTAGGCGGAAAGGCCCAGTCGGGGTCGGCGCCGTGGCCCAATTCCCGGGCGGCCGGGCCCGCCTCCTGCATGGACGAGCCGTGGACTCCGCGTGTCAGGCGCGCGTACCGCCGGTCCACACCAGGACGGCCTCGGTCCTGCTGCTCACGTTCAGCTTGCCGAAAACGCTGTTGAGGTGGTTCTTCACCGTCTTCTCCGTCAGCCCCAGGCGCACGGCGATCGACGCGTTGCTCAACCCCTGCGCCAGCAGGTTCAGCACCTCGCGCTCACGCCTGGTGAGCCCGAACCTCGTCTGTACGGCGTGCCGCCGCTCGGCTCGTTCACGCTGCTCCTGGTCACGCTCGGCCTGCCCCCGTACCAGCGAGGTCGCGACCGACGCGGCCACCGGCGACAGCCAGCCCCGCCCCTCAGCGACCGCCAGCACGGCCCGCAGCAGCTCCGGCGGGTCGAACTGCCCGTGCACCAGGTACCCGCGCACTCCGCCGCGCAGCATCGAGGCGATCAGATCTTCGGTGTAGTCGCTGGTCAGCGCCAGCACCTTCGTGTACAGGCTCATCTCGCTCACCACAGACAGCCCGTCCGCGATGGGCATGCGATGATCCAGCAAGGTCACCGCAGGACGCAGCCGGCGTGCGAACGCGAGCCCCTCATGCCCGTTACTCGCCTCGCCCACCACCCGAATCCGGTCGTCGGCGCCCAGGAACACGGACATGGCGGTGCGGACGATCGGGTTGTCGTCGACGATCAGCACGTCGATCACATCGCTCACTCGATCACATCCATCATTTCCCTCGCAGTGAGTAACTCCAGTGCCGCCACCGGCACGCAGACCGTGACCACGGTGCCCGCCCCCGGGAAGGACCGCACCCGCAGGTGCCCGCCGACCGCCCGCGCCCGCTCCGCCATGCCGACGAGCCCGAAATGCCCCTGCGACTGCAACCCGCCCAGCTCCTCGGGAACGGTGAAGCCGATCCCGTCGTCGCCGACGATCAGCTCCAGCAGTCCCCCGGACTGGATCAGGCGGATGGTGACATGGGAGGCGAAGGCGTGCCGCTGCACGTTGGTCAGCGCCTCCTGAAGCACGCGGACGATCTCGTACCGGACGGCGACGCCGGGTTCGGCGCACGCCACCGTCACCCGCGTGGCGACACCCGAGCCGTCCTGCCAGGACCGGCAGACCTGGTGGACGGTGTCCTTGAAAGATCGGTCCGGCATGTCGCCGCGCAACCCCTCCAGCAGTTGCCTGGCCTCCCGCGCGGCCACCTCGGCGCCCCGGGAGACGGTGTCGGCGAGCTGCTCGGCCAGGGCGGGGTGCCGGCGCAGCGACGACGGGAGCGCCAGCGCGGCGAACGAAACCCCGCGCAGCGTCTTGCTGACGGAGTCGTGCAACTCGCGGGCGAGCCGGGCCCGCTCGTCGGCCGCCGCGGACCGCTGCGCGGACGCCGCCACCTCCACCGTCAGATCGACGTAGCGCACCAGCGCGGCGACGGCCACCGCCCCGCCCATGCCCGCGAGCACGCTGAGCATCGGAAACGCCATCACGAAGGCGGCGACATCCGGTGAGTACGGCGTCGCCCGCAACGCCCACGCCGCGGCCGCGAACCCGAACGCGGCCTGGACGGCCCAGATCCCCAGGGCGCGCATACCGAGCAGCGCGCCCGCCAGCGCCGCCGACCCGGCCGCGAAGCAGAAGTACGCCATACCGCCCTTGCTCAGCAGCAGGATCCCCGTGGCCGCCAGCCAGTCCACTCCGATGACGGGCAACGCCCGGCGGACCACGGCCGGATGCCGGGTGAGCACCGTCACCTCGACGACCGTGGCGAGCACGGTCACCGCGATCACCGACAGCACCGGCCACAGGCTGGGCACCAGCAGCAGCCCGGCCCCGGCGGAGGTGAGCACGACCGCGGCCCTGCCCAGCATCACCGCCCGGCAGATGGCGGCGGGCGCGACCAGCGGATCCACGACCTGGCCCCGCAGGTGCCCCGCGGCGGCGGCCATCTCACTTCCCCAGCGCGAGGTCGTCGAGGTAGAACTCGTACGACTGCGGCAGCTGGTCGGTGGCGATGGCGAGGTCGATCCGGCGCAGCCGGGCGGGCGACAGGTCGCCCACACGCACCACGAAGGAGGCCCAGCGCTCCGGCGGCGCCTGAAGTGTCACGGTCGTGGCGCCCGCCCGTCCCGCCGAGGGCGAGGCGGACAACCGGAGGATGGTGCCGTACTGCCGGCCGCCATAGACGCGCAGGCGCAGCCGGCTGCCCGCGCCGATCGCCACGGCCGAGCTGGCCAGCAGCGTCACGGTCGCGGGCTGATCGCGGCTCTTCACCCGTTTCTGGATCCTGACGGCGACCTGGTCGCTGTCGGGCACCGGACGGCCGGGTGTGACGTTCGTCCCGCTTCCGGACACCCGCCACCCCGTCCCGAGCGCCGACGCGTAGATCAGGCAGGCCGGGACAGCCGTGATCTCCGAGCCGCGCGGGGCGGCACAGGAGGGGACGCGCGGGCGTCCGGGCGTGGCGGTCGGACGCGGAGCGCTCTCGTCGGTCGGTTGCGGAGTGCTCTCACTACCCTCGCCGGTCGGACGCGGAGTGCTCTCGCCACCCCCGGCCATGGGCGTACGGGCCAAGGCGGGCGCGGTAGCCGGAGGCCGCATGCCCTGCCCGCCCGACGCCTCCGCGCGGTCGTCCTGCCGGGGGATCAGCAGGGGCGGGACGGCGACGGCGACGCAGATCACCACGGTGACGAGAAGGGCGTACCGCGTCCGCTGCCCGAGCCGGCCGGCTGGCGGAGGTTCGCCGATGGGACGACGGCCGGCGTTCATCGCGGGCCTCCTGTCCCGACATCACCAGGAGTCACTTTCACGTCCTTGCTGCGCAAATCAAAGTAGTGACCATCTTCCGCCACAACCGCCCCATCGTGCGCAGGCATCCGTCCCGATTCGGCAGGTAAGCGCGCCCGTCCCGGAAACTGGGCCCACCCGCCCCCAACTCCTGGGACTTTCGACCCAGCCCAGTCACTTGATCACGGACACGCCCTTGGAAGGACAGACCTCCCGGTAGCTCAGGTCCGCTCCCACATGCTCGCGCCACTGTTCCTGAGTCAGCCGCCGTACCGACCGCTCACACACGGCCGGTACGGCCCGAGCGGCGTCGGCGGGCAACTCCTGGAACGCGCCGTCATGCCCCACCACGCGCAGGAGCGAGCCATCGGCCGTGAAAGCAAGCGCGGGCATGGGATCATCCACCGCGTACGGATCGAACGTGCCGGTGGTCACCGTCCAGGCGGCGCCGAGCTGCCGCCCCGCGACCGTGTCGAACAGCGTCACCTTGGTGTCATGGGCGACCGCCAGGGTCCGCCCGTCGGGGGAGAACCTGGCCCCCGCCACATCTCCCGGCACCCTGAACACCTGCCCGGTCGTCCGCCAGGTGCGGGTATCCCACAGCACCACCGCCCTGCTCCCGTACGGCGAAACGCCCAGCGGACCCTCCGGCGCGAGCGTCAACCACCTCTCCGCGAGAGTCCCGGGCCCTTCCGCATGCGGAAGCACCCTACGGGCGACGAGATCGATGACGTCGGCGCCCCCGGGATCGGCGGTGACGAGGAACCTGCCGTCGGAACTGAAGGACAGCGCGCCTCCCGCGACGGCGCCGAACCGCATCACCTGCCTGCGCTGCGGCAGCTCGACGATGACGACGTCGCCTTGGCCGAAATAGTCGTTGGGCATGGTGTGACTGATGGCGAGCAGGCGGCCGTCAGGGCTGATCCGCATGTCCGCGAAGTCGTAACTCGGGGTTATGGCCACCTCGCCCAGCTCTCGCCCGGACTCGGCGTCCCAGAGCTTGGGCCCCGCGCTCTGATCGTTCGGCCGGAGGGTGACCACGGTGCGCCCGTCCGGGCTGACCCGCATGATCAACCCCTTCCCGGCGACCCCGAAACGCCCGGTCTCCGTGAAGCCGGGCACCGACCAGCTGCGCACGGTGTCCCCGGTCAGGGCGAACAGCGCATCGCCTGAGGCGGTGAACCGCCTGTGCAGCGCATCGGAAGGCAGGACGCGCCGGGGACCGGTCTGCCGGCTGACGTCGTAGGTGGTCACCTGCCCGGCGTCGGTCAGGATGCTCAGCGTGCGATTCCCGGAGTCGAGCCGTGGAGATCCGACGATCCTGGACGCGACGGTGAGCCGGAGGATCGGGGCCGCGTCCGCCAGCCGCCACAGCGTGAGACGCCCGCCCGCGGAATTGTCGAAGGTGATCAGGAAGCGGCCGTCGGAGCTGAAGCCGCCGTCGGTGGCGTACCCGGGAAAAACCCGCCGATCCCGCTTGCCGGTGGACAGCGACCACAACGTCGTGTCATCTCCCTGTACGGCCGCCAGCGCGCCATCGGGGCTGAAGGCGAGAACCGGCCCCGGCAGGCGACCGGGGAGCCGCTTGCCCACCGGCGTCCCCGTTTCGGGGAACGTCCGCAGCGCCGTGTTGACGGTGCCGAAGCGGTCGCCCGGCCCGAGCCGCACGTCGCTCACGTACTCGTCCTGCTTCTCCAGCGCCCGGCGCGCCACATTCCACAACCCGACATACGGCCCGCCGATGTTGTCGCGGATGATGATGTAGCCGCCGCCGGGGCTGAACTCCAGGCTTTCCGGACGGCCGTCGTCGCTGGTCATCTCCTCCGGCGACCACCGGCCCCCACCCAGCGGCCGGCCGGTCCGCAGGCTCCACAGCTCCATCCTGCTGCCCCGGGCGAGCGCCAGCGTGTCGCCGTCGGGACCCACCGCGGCGGTGACGGGCGCTTCGCCGATTCCGCCGAATGTGCTGATCTGCCGTCCCGTCACCACGTCGTAGGCGGTCACCCGGCCGGCGCCTGCGCTGACCAGCGTCCGCCCATCGGGGCTCAGCGCCCGTCCCTCGTTGGCGGGGGAGGGGTCCATGAAGACCGACTGCTCCTGCTGGGCGAGCGAGCTCAGCACCGCGGAATCCGCCTCGGGGACCCGCGCGATGCGATAGGCGGCCACGCTGAGCAGCATCGCCTTCACCGGGTCGCTCCCGCGGAGCGCGTCCGATTGGAGCGCCACCCGTCGGGACATGGCGCGCGCCCGCTCGTCGGCCAGGTGCCTGCCGGCCTCGTCGCTTCTGACCGACTGGTCCCAGGCCAGGGCGCCGGCGGTGAGCGAGGCGATGAGCAGGACGACCACGCCTCCGGTGACCAGGCGCCGGCGTCTGCGCTGCCGTACCGACCCGGTTCTGCTCGCCTCGACGAACTCCCGCTCGGTGATGTTCAGGGTCAGGTGGGTGGCGCCGGTCCAGTCCAGCGACTGGCGCAGGGCGGTGCCGCGGAGGAGGTCTTCGGGGCGGCGGCCGTTGCGCGCCCACCGCCGGGCCGCCTCGCCCAGCTCGCGGTGACGGCCGAGCGCGTCGCGGTCGCCGGTCACCCATTCGTGCAGCCTGGGCCAGGCATACAGCAGGGCGGCGTTGCCGATGGCGACCGTGTCCTCGTTGCGGCGGACCAGCAGGGCCTGCTCAAGTGTGGCGAGAACGCGTTCGGCGGCCGGATGCCGTACCTCGACCAGCTCATCCAGAGTCGCGGTGCGCGGCACCTCCTCGCCGTCGCGGACGTCCACCAGCCGCAACAGCAGATCGCGCGCCACCTGACGCTCGGACGGCGGCAGCCCGGCGTAGACCTTCTCCGCCACCGCCCCGAGCGTCGGCTCGCCCGCCAGCCCGCTGGGCGGGCGCACGTCGACGGCGGCCTGGGCGCCCTCGGCCAGCGTCGCGCCCCCGCCGCCACCGAGCAGCGCCAGCAGCAGACCCTGCGCGGACGGACGCGCCGCCGGGTCCTTCGACAGCGCGGCCAGAACCAGCTCCCGCAGCCCCGCGGGCAGGACATCGACGTCGGGGTCGTGATTGAGCAGCCGGTTGATGACCGAGAACGTCGTCGGAGCGGTGAACGCGTCCCGTCCCGTCGCGGCGAAAAGCACCATCGCGCCCCAGGCGAACACGTCGGCCGCCGGCTCGGCCCGTCCGCCGGAGAACAGCTCCGGCGCCATGTACATCGGGGTGCCGGCCAGCTCTCCCATCGAGGTCATCGACAGGCTCGCGGCCCTGGCGATACCGAAGTCGATCACTCGCGGCCCGTCGGGCCCCAGCAGGACGTTCTCCGGCTTCAGATCACGATGCACCACATCCGCCTGGTGGATGGCGGCCAGCGCGGTGGCCATGCCCACGGCCAGCCGGTGCAGCGGGCCACCCGAGAACACATCCTCCCGCACCGCCGCGCGCAGACTCGGGCCGGGAACGAACTCCGTGACGATGTACGGGCGTTCGCCCTCAAGGTCGTGGCCCAGGATGCGTGCCGTACAGAAAGACGCCACCCGCTGAGCGGCGGTCACCTCGCGGGTGAAACGGCGGCGAAGGGGGGAGTCGCCCGACAGGTAGGCGTGCAGGACTTTGACCGCCACGCGGTTGGCCGCCTCGTCGTAGCCCTCGTAGACGACGCCCTGGCCACCCGAGCCGAGCCGGCTCGCCAGCCGGTAGCGGCCCAGCCTCGACGGGTCCCCCGGGCGCAGCCTGTCTGCCGTCATGATTCCTTAGATGGCGGGGCACCGGCTTTGGTTCGGCGCCGGCGAGAGCCTCTGTGCTGCTGTTCTCAACTGTTCTTCCGGCGTTCTTCTGGGGCCGGGCACGGTTTCGGTGGCCCGCCGCTGCGACAGCGGCGGGCCACCACGCGCGGGCGCCCGCTGGACTAAAGCGCGCCGCTCTCGATGCGCTGCTTCAGGCCCTGCTGGATGCCCTGGTGCGCCAGCACGCCCTGAGTCAGCGTGTAGTCGATGAGATCCAGGGTCGTCTCGAAGGTCAGGTGCTCGGTCACGCGGGTGCGCAGCAGACCGACGTTCTCGAACACGATCTTCTGGTGGGTCACGACGTTCCCCGTCGACCACGAGTCGACCTCGTAGAAGAACTTGCTGAGGTTGAGGCGCTGCTGAGCGTGCGTGTTCAGCGTCATGGGCGGCTCAAGGGGGATCACTTCGATCGCGGTGAGATTCTTGGTACGCACGCCGTGCTTGGTCTTGTCGGAGTGGGTGACCACCCGCTCCAGGAACGGGTTCGCCCCGATGTGGTGCTGGAAGTCGGAGTAGGCATTGAAGACGTGCGCACGCGGCGCGTTGATGACGATGGAGATGCTCTGGGACTTGCGGGCCCGGCCGGCCGGAAGCGGGTCCGCCACCTGGGTGAACCTGTACGTGTTCCAGGTCTGCAGCCACTGGAGGGCGAGCTGGGCGTCGGTTTCGGCCCGTGCCGGCGTGCCCATGGCCGAGATCACCAGGGACAGAGCGAGCACGGGGGCGCTTAACAGGCGAAGAAGCCTCATTTTCATGACATGAACATTTATCGCATACTGCTCGCCAGCGCCTCTGCCATGATCAACTCTGGCAGTATTTGCCAATCTTTGTCCTGACATCGGCCAATAACCCACAATTCATACGATCTTCACCATGTTGGGCTTATTGAGCCGGGCAGGTGCAGTGGCTACGGCTTGAAGATGTCCTCCGGAGAAGCAGGCGGTCCTCCCGGCGCGTGCTGTGCCGGGAGGGCTCGGTGCTGTGTCGGCTAGTTGACGCGTTCGAGGTAGCCGTTATCGGCCAGCCAGCCGATGGAGACCTCGCCGTCGGGGTTGGAAGGCGCGCCCGGGATGTACTTCGCGAGCGTGTGGTACTGCTTGCCCTGGCCCTGCAGCTGGAATGCGCGGGAGGCCGGGCCCGCGTCGACCTGGAATTTCTGGATCACTCGGTAGACGTGGTAATTGCAGAGGTGGGTCGGGTCGCCGGAGACGGTGTTGAGGTTGCTCGGCGGTAGTGCCCGCTGCTCGTATGGCGTGCCGTACGGGGCGAGGAACGCGCCGCCCTCGCCGCCGAAACGGTCGAGCAGCATGCCGACCGGCAGTGTCCCCGTGTAGATGAGCGGTCTGGCATTGGGCCAGCCCCACGGGCGGGCGAATCCGAATGCGTCCGGATAACGCGAGCTATTGATCTGCTCATCCCGGTAGCGGTAGAGGAACTTTTCTGGATTCAGTCCGCCATAGCGTACGTAATCTTTCAAGATCCTGCCGAGGTTACCGGTTTTGGGCAGATATTTCGGGCCAAGATTCATGTCGTCCTGTACGTACGGCGGACCGCAGACGACAAGGGGAACAGCGGGCTTCGACGCCTGATCTGTCTTGCTCAGCTTGACGGTTGCGGTTGCGGTCGTGGACTGGGCCTGGCTTGCCGTCTGGCTGGTGGCGTCGGGCGGGCGGCGGGGATGTGGCGAGTCGAGCGGAGGCGTGGGCGGGGACGGCGGCGAACGCTCCGGCGCCGATGGCGACGGCTGCGGCCAGCAGCGCATGCCGGGATAGAAGATGCACGGACTCTCCTGTATGAACTCACGCAAAGTGCGAATCAGACATATCTGCATGAAGGAGCAAATTCATTGAGATTCGAGGATTAGTCCGAATTCTCTAGCTGAATGCTCCGGACATGCTGGAGTCGTGCGTACCCGGCCATTCACAATGGCTTAGCGCAA
>NZ_BLAD01000139.1 GCF_009687845.1 Acrocarpospora corrugata | reverse complement strand
GCTCAAATGTGATACTTCGCCAGACGTGGCACCGGCACCAAGGAGAAGTTCGCAGCGGTGGAAGATCTTCGTGAACGCATGCGCGAAGGTGTCCGTGGGTGGGTCCGATTCGCGGCGCATCATGGTCAGCTCGGCGTGGACGGAACCCGCCTTTTCGCGCACAAGGTGCGCGACGCCGCCCCCATCGCGCTCCTCGCGGGGTTCAGCGCCGGCGCGTTCGTCCCGCTGCTCCAGGCGTCGACGGGGGCGGTCTCTGAACTGGTCGGCGGTCTGGGAACCAATGTCCTCAGCGACATGATCGTCCGAGGTGCCGACACCCTGCGCGCGCGGAACGGCGGAGCCGTCCCGGACGCGTTGCAAACCCAACGGGAGCTGTCGGCCCTCCTGGAGGAGGCGTTGAGCGCCGGCGACGAACACGCCGAGTCGCTGCGCGCGGAGATCGCCACGGTCCTGCGCGAGATCGACGCCTCCGGGACGGCGTTGCGCGAGGCCGTGCGAATAGAGGGGCGGCAGTTGGGCTCGCAGATCGCTGCGGTCTTCGTCGAACTGCGCGACACCTTTGGCGAATTCGCATTCCTCCTTGGTGGGCTGGAGCAGTCGATCGTCGAGATCCAGCGCGGCCTGCGCAACCAGGAACTGGAACATCGCGCCGACCGGGCGGAGATTCGGCGGCAGACGGCCGACCTGGGCCACATCCGCGCCGAACTCGCAGTTATCAGGAGGCAGACCGCTCCGGACAGCAGCGGGCCTGCCAGCGACCTCCCGGGTGCCGACGTGTGCCCGTACCGGGGATTGCTGCCCTTTGGCGTGGAGCACGCCGAAGTGTTCTACGGCCGGGAGCAGACCACCTTCGACCTGGTCGCCATGCTGGGCGAGCGGCTAGGCGGTGTAGGCATGCTCCTGGTCAGTGGTGCCTCGGGCGTGGGCAAATCCTCCCTTCTCCGCGCGGGGCTGCTTCCCGCACTGGCGGATGGCGCGCTGGGCCTACCAGGATCCGAACAATGGCCCCGGGTGGTCATGACCCCCACCTCAGCCCCTCTGGGAGAGCTGGCCGTGCACCTGGCAGGTCTGCTCGGGACCGACGCCGTCAGTCTGCGCCGCGCGCTCGTCGACGCCCCCGACCAGGCCCACGTGCTCTTCCGCCAGGCCGCCCAGGCGCACGCGGACGACGCGGACGACGCGCCCCGGCTGGTTCTCGTCGTCGACCAGTTCGAGGAGGTCTTCACCCTCGCGGCCGACCGGGCCGACCGAAAGGACACCGCCGAAGCCTTCGTCACGCTGCTGCGCGCCGTCGCCGAGACGCCGTGCGGGCCGAAGGGGCAGCCCGCCGCGCTGGTGGTCATCGGAGTACGGGGGGACTTCTGGGATCGCTGCGCCGCCCTGCCCGACCTCATCGACGTCATGCGGGACGGTGTCTTCATCCTCAGCCCGCTGCTGGAGTTCGAGCTGCGCCGGGCCATCTCCGGACCGGCCGAACGCGCGGGCCTGACGCTGGCCGACGGCCTGATCGACACCATCCTCAGCGACCTGCGCTCCAACGACACCATCGCGTGGGACCGGCCGACCGGGCTTGGCGTGCTGCCGCTGGTCTCCCAGGCGATGCTGACCACGTGGGAGTGGCGGGAAGGGCGGCGGCTGACGATCCGCGGCTACGGCAAGGGCGGCGGAGTGGCACTCGCCGTGCAGTCCAGCGCGGAGGAGGCCTACGCGAAACTGACCGACCGTCAGCGGGAAACCGCCCGGGAGGTGTTCCACCACTTGACGACCGTGTCCGCGGACGGCCAGCCCAGCGGGCGCCGCGTGCCCCGCGAGGAACTCCAGGGTGAAGACCACATGGAGGACGTGCTGTCGGCGTTCGCGGAAAGGCGCATCGTCGTCTTGCGGGAGTCGACCGTCGAGGTCGCCCACGACATCCTCTTCCTCGCCTGGCCCCGGCTGCGCGAATGGCTGCACGACGACCAGAACGACCGTGTCGTGTACAGCAGGCTGGTCACCGACGCCGAGGCGTGGGCCAAGGGAGACAGGGACCCGTCCTTCCTCTATCGCGGCGCCCGGCTCGTCGCGGTGGAACAGGCCCGCCCAAGGTGGGAACGCTATCCGCCGCTCTCGGCGGGGGCCACGGAGTTCCTGAGCGCGGCCAGGCGGGCCGGGAACCGGTCGGCCCGATGGCGCGGCCTGGTCGCGGGCGCGCTCGTGGTCCTCGCGATCGCCGCCGTGGGCACCGCGCTCGTGGCGCGATCGGACAGCCGCGACGCCCTGTCCCGGGAACTCGCGACCAAGGCCGAGGTCGTCCGGAGCGCCGACATAACCGTCGCCCGCCTGCTGGCCACGGCGGCATGGGACATCTCACCCACCGACGAGGCCCGTCGCAGCATGCTCAGCACGCTGTTGACCCCCGACGGGGGCACCATCGGCGGGGGCTCCCCATCGTTCACCGCTGCGACCCAGAGCTCGGACGGGAAGATCATCGCCTTGGCCGACGCGCCGGACCATTCCATCCAGCTCTATGACGCGATCACGCGTAAACCGCTCGGCTCTCCGCTCAAGGGCCACGCCGGCCTGGTCACCGGCCTGGTCTTCAATCACGCCGGAGATCTGCTGGCCAGCAGTAGTTATGACGGCACTCTGCGACTGTGGCGGCTGTCCGGCGCGCAGGCGACCTTCTTCGGATCCGTCGGCAAACGGAACCCGCCCGACATATCGGGATACGACGAGAAGATCGCCTTCAGTCGGGACGGAAAGATCATGGCTGTCGGCGACAGCCGCCAGGGAGCCGTCTGGTTGTGGGACATCAGGAAAGGCCGTGCCCTGGGTGATCCCATCTGGTCGGGGAAGCCGGTGGACATCTGCGATCTGGACTTCAGCCCCGATGGGAAGACACTCGCCGTTGGGGAGCGTCAGGCGGAAGCGCTCTACGTCCGGCTGTGGGATGTGACCGCACGCCGCTACATCGGAGCTCCCATCGCCAAGCACAACGGCCCGGGGTGCCCGCAGGCATTCAGTCCGGACGGCCGGACGATCGCCATCGGCCTCGGCGATGGTGACGGCGGCATCCGGCTCGTCGACGTGGACACGCGCAAGCAGATCCGCGAGGTGAAGACCGACAACAGCATGGGCCTGAACGACCTCGTCTTCACCCCTGACGGCACGGGCGTCATCGCGACCGGAAGCCAGAGCACCGGGCTCTGGAGCGTGCCCGACCTGCGCCCCATCAGCGAACCGCTGTCTGCCGCAGGCGCTCTCAGCCTCGGCCCCGATGGGCACACTCTCCTCCTCAGCGCCTATTCCGGGCTGCGGATCTTGAATCTGAACATCGCCCGTGAGGTCGCTCCGCAGACGCCGGCCGAGGACGAGGTGATCGACCTGGCCTTCAGCCCCGACGGCCGGACCTTGGCCACGCAGGGTGCCGATGACATGGTCCGCTTCTGGGACACACAGAAACGCGAAACCCTCGGCAGGCCTCTGAAAGTGGCTGCCAACAACCCGATGAAATCCGAGTGTTACGAGGACGGGATGGCGTTCAGCTCTGAGGGCGATCTCCTCGCCACCACCGACGGGCGTGGCGCGACCATATGGGAGGTCGAGACCCGGCGCCGGGTCATGTCTCCGTTCAAAGAGCACCAGGGTTCTGTGGATGGGGTGGACTTCAGCCCTGACGGGGCCATGCTCGCCGTCGGGAACGACGACAATTCCGTCCGGCTCTGGGATGTCGCGAGCGGCCGTCGGGTCGGCAAACGCTTGATCGGTCACACCGACGGCATCACGAAGGTCGTCTACGGCCCGAACGACGGAGCGGTCCTCGCAACGGGCAGCGACGACGGGACGGCCCGCCTGTGGGATGCCGCGTCGCGGCAAGAGGTCGTTCCTCCGCTCACTGGCCACAACGAGAGCGTGACCGAGTTGGCGTTCAGCCCCGACGGCGCGATCCTGGCGACGGCGAGCCTCGCGGACCGGACCATCAGGTTGTGGGACACCTCCACGGGTGACCAGATCGGCGACCCTCTCACCGGTCACACTGAAGGAGTGTGCGAAGTGGCGTTCAGCCCCAACGGCAGGACACTCGCTTCCACCGGGCTCGACGGGACGACCCGGCTGTGGGACGTGGACACCCGCAGTGCCGTGGGAGATCCCTTCACTGGCCACACCGGCGGCGTTTATGCCGTGGCCTTCAATCCTGACGGCACGACCATGGTGACCGGTGGCAACGACAAGACGATCAAATGGTGGGGCGTCGCCTTGCCCGAAGACCCGTTCACATCCGCCTGTCTCTTCGCCGGCCGATCTCTCACGCCGGAAGAATGGCGGCAGTACATCCCTGGTGAGACGTACCGGGATATATGCCCTCAATAACCGGCCGCGCTTGATCTGCCTGTGGGGTGCGGAAACTCAGCTGCCAGGGTTGACTTGGGAGTTCGTGGCTTGAGCATGATGAGGTCTCGGGCATCCTGCTGACGGTGTCGTGGTCCTTGCTCTACCTCATCCTCGGGCGTGTCTTTCAGCTTCTGGTCCTGCTGGGCCGCAGTGATCGGGCCAAGACGGCCGAGATCGTGGTGCTTCGCCATCAGGTCGCCGTATTGCGCCGTCAGGTGAACCGGCCTGATCTCCAGCCGGTGGATCGGGTCGTGCTCGCGGCCTTGTCGCGGCTGCTTCCCCGCTCGTCGCTGGATGTCTTCTTCGTCACCCCCGCGACGTTGTTGCGCTGGCACCGCGCCTTGGTCACGCGCCGGTGGACCTACCCACCCAAACGCCCAGGTCGTCCCTCTACACGCGCGGACATCCGGGAGGCGGTGTTGCGCCTGGCCCGGGAGAATCCTACGTGGGGCTACCAGCGCATCAGCGGCGAACTGGTCGGCATCGGCCTTCGGGTACCGCCCAGCACCGTACGCGACATCCTCAAAAGATCTCGGACACCGAACGCGCCGACATCGACCAGGCAGTGGCCACCGTCCGCCGTCATCGCGCGGTCCACCTGGGCATGCCCTCGCGCCGGGCCCCAGCCCGACCACCTTGCCGATGCCCGCACCCCGGAGGGAACAGTCCGCATGACAGCAGTCAGCACGCCCTCCACGCCAGCGGCGGCTTCGCCACGGACCGACGCGATGATGAAGGGCCGCCAAGCCGATTCCGCCCGCCGCCAGCGGGTCATCGCCGCCCTTGACCAAGCCCGCAGCCATGGCACCGAAATCAGCGTGTCGGCTATCGCCCGGGCCGCCGCCGTGGACCGTAGTTTCCTCTACCGCCACCGCGATCTACTCCAGCAGCTCCAGGTGTTGGAAGCCGCTCCACCCGGCACCGGCCAGGGCACCGGTCCCGCCGTCACCCGCGCGTCGCTCCAAGCCGATCTCTCGCCGCTCACGAACGCGCCATCCGCCTGAGCACCCGCATCCAGCAGCTCGAACGCCGACTCTCCGAAGCACTCGGTGAACAAGCCTGGCGAGAATCCGGACTCGGCGCAGTCCCCGATGCCGACGCTCTCGCCCAGCAGATCGCTCATCTGGAACAGCAAGTCATCGATCTACGGTTGCGACTCGACGAACGCGACGAGGACCTCGCCGCAGCGCGGGCCGCCAACCGCGAACTCATGGCCCAGCTCAACGCCACACAACGCCGTCGATGACACACCGTGTGTCATCGACGCGCAACACCTGTTGCGGACGGTAACGTCTCTGCTAACAGCCTATGAGCTGCACAAACGCGCGTGAGATATGCGCTGGTGCCCAGGCTGCCCCCCGGAGAACATCCGAGATGTTACTTTCCGTGAGGATGCCTCGGTGATCAGGACCGGCTCCAGACCCCGTCTGATGGCCACTCTCCGTAACACCGTGATCGGGTTGATCCGTCAATCCGGGAATCGGAGGATCGCTGCCACCATCCGCAAGGTCAAACACGATCCGGCCCTGCTCCTGGCCCTGCTGGGCCTCGGACCTCACCCGGAATGGGCACCTGACCAGCGATGAAGACTTTGCGGTCACCCTGACTCACATGCCGCTTGAACGCACGGATGGAATTTTCGGCAGGGACAGTGCTGAAGCGCACCGGAAGTGGTCTCCAAAACCCCAGCTCACACCCACTCGTAGGAGCGGTCCATTTCAGTGTGTGACGAAAATCACAGACCAGAGAATATAACTGATCGGCGACTTAACGAATCCGTCTGACGAGACGTACTGACATGCGTCAATACACCTGCGCGAACGCGGTCTGTATGTGGAAATATCCATTCTCGTAAGTTGACCGGATTCCCAGCCTGAATAACGATGCGCCTTGATCGCTCTCTCTCAGCAATTGACGCCAAGGCCTCCCGTCGAGGCCCGCGTCGCCATGCCTGCGAAGGGATCACGATATGGGCTTACCAGGCAATCGGCGGGGATTCACGATTGTGGCGGTGGGAATCGCGGGAGCGGTTCTGATCTCCGGGGTCGGGGTTCCCGAGGGGATGACGCGGCAAGCCGCCGCGGCGACCAGGACGCAAGAGCCGGAACCCTCGGTGCAAGGCAAGGCCGTACCTCATGTCAAGCCGACGAAGGGGGCGGAGGACTCCCAGCCGAAGCCCGTCAAGCGCGACCCGGTCTGGCCGAAGGCGGACAGCGCCGAAGTGGAGGTGTCCCGATCCTTCGCCCGCGTCGGGGACCTGCCGGTCAGGGTGGCGGGTCAGAGCGGCCGGATCAGAGTCGAGACGCTGCCCGGCGAGGTCGTCCGCGGCCTGGGCGGGATCGGGCTCGGCGTTCGACTGAGCCAGGCCGACCCAGCGGTCGGCCAAGCCGATCTTCGCATCGAACTGTCCTATGCGGGATTCAAGGACTCATTCGGCGGGAACCTCGCCGGGCGGCTGCGGCTGCTCCGGCTGCCCGCGTGCGTGGCGGCGATCCCGCGCCCACCGGACTGTCAGGCGCGCCCCCAGGAGGTCAAGGCGGTCAACGACCTCGGCTCCGGCACGCTCGTCGCCGACATCAAGGCGTCCTCCGGGATCATCACCACGCGGGTACGGCCCGGCAGACCGGCCATCGGGGCCGAAAAGACCACGGTCACCTCCAAGAGCTCCCCGTCGGCGGCCGTCTACCTGCTATCCGCCGGCCTGGCCAGCGCTGACGGCAACTTCGGCGCGACCGACCTGAAGCCCGCCGGCACCTGGCAGGCCGGGACTTCGGGCGGCGCGTTCTCCTACGATCTGCCCATTCCTGAACCGCCCTCTCCCGGCGGAAACGGGCCCAATCTCTCGCTCGGCTACAACGCCTCCTCGATCGACGGCCAGGGCGACTGGACCAACAACCAATCGGGCGTCGTCGGCGCGGGCTGGGATCTCAGCAGCGGGTTCATCGAGCGCCGCTACCGCCGTTGCGCCGTGGACTACTTCTACGACGAGGAAGGGAACCAGATCTGGCTGGCCCAGCAGGTGGATGGAGGCGAGGCGCTGTGCTGGGAGTCGCCCGATCTGAACGACGGCGACTCCACGACCAACGACCTGACCCAGTCGGAGCTCGTGCTCAATGTGGGCGGGCGATCGGCGCAGATCGTCAAGGATCGTACCTCCGGGGCATACAAGACGGTTCCCGACCTGGGGTGGAAGCTGGAGCTGCTCACCGGGGCCGCGAGCGGGCAGGACTACTGGCGGGCGCAGTCGTCCGAGGGGGAGGTGTACCGGCTCGGGTACACGCGTGACTCTTCCTGGCAGGTGCCCTACGTCGGTAACAACTTCGGCGAGCCGTGCTCCGACCGGTACTGGGCCGATTTCTCGCCGCCCACCTGCACCGGGGTGTGGCGCTGGAACCTCGACCAGGAGATCGACCGCAACGAGAACGTCATCGACTACAGCTACAACCGGGAACCGAACAATCTGTGCTTCCCCTCCTGTCTCCACGAGGTGGTCTATCCCCTCACCTACGACCGCGGCGGGTTCCTCTCGCAGCTACGGTGGGGGCACAACATGCAGGTCGCGGGCAGCGTGCCGACCGCGCGAATGACCTTCACCACGGCTGACCGGGGCGGCACCGACGTGCCGGGCGACCTGCGCTGCGACACCGCGAGCGGCTGCTCGAACTCCTCCATCGCGTTCTTCTCCACCCGGAAGATCGGATCGATCCTCACCGAGTCGGTCAACCCCACCTCCTCGGCGTGGGATCCCGTGAACCGGCTCGACTTCACGCACAGCTGGGTCTACACGCGCGACGACTTCGGTCCGTACGACCCGGTGCTCTGGCTCGACACCGTCCAGCAGACGGGCCTGGCCGGAGGCACGATCAAACTGCCACCGGTCGACTTCGACGCGGTGATGCTGGCCGGAAAGATGGTCTACGACGACTTGTCCGAATGGGACGACCTCCTGTCGTGGCGCATGGTCCCGCGCGTCGGGGCCATCGGCAACGGGATGGGTGGACGGATCGAGGTCCAGTACGCGCAGAACAACCCGTGCTCGGGCGGCAACGGGCGAAACGGAAGCAACTACTTCAACGACCACGCAGGGGACTGCTACAAGCTCGACCAGTCGATCCCGGGCAACGAGGCCTGGACCGTCTACTACAAGCAGCTGGTCAGCAAGGTCACCGAGAAGGACCTGGTCACCGGGTCGCCCGACATGGTGACCGCGTACGAGTACATCGGCTCGCCCGGGTGGGCCTCGCCGCTCGCCTACGGTGACCCCTTCTACGCGCCCGCGCTCACCGACTGGCGGGGCTATGCCGGAGTGCGGACCATCGAGGGCTCGGGAACCGACCCGTCGCAGTATTCGGTGAAGACCCGGACCTTCCTGCGCGGCATGGGCGGGACCGTCACTGACTTCGAGGGCGGCACCGTCACCGACGCGCGGGCACTGCAGGGGCAGTTGCTTCAGGAGCAGACCTGGCAGATGACCGGCTACAGCCCGCGCACCTACGAGGAGGAGAGATCGACCCGGCAGGAGTACACGATCACGGTGACCGGGAACGGCCCCGGAGTGCAGGATCCGGCGTTCGTACTGCCGACCCGGGAGCGTACCCGGGAGCGGGTGACCGGCGGGAGTTGGCGCTGGACCGAGAGTCGCACTGTCTACAACGCCGACGGCCTGCCCACCCGGACCAACGACTACGGTGACACCTCGACCGCCACCGACAACTCCTGTTCGACGTTCACCTACGCCCGCAACACCGCCGGCGGCACGTGGATGACCAACTACCCGTCGGTGATCGAGCGCCGCTCCGGAGACGGCTGCACGACCGGTACTCTGGTCGGCAAGAACATTCGCTTGTACGACGGCGGCACCGACCCGGCGACCAACGCCCCGAGCGACGGCAACGTCACCGAGACCCGGGAGTACGTCACGGCGGCCACCTTCGCCACGACGAAAGCCGCCTTCGACAACTACGGGCGCGGTATCTCCCAGATCGACCCGCTGAATAAGACCACCACCATGCAGTACCTCCCCGCGGTGGGCTGGCCGAGCGGCGGCCTGAAGACGACCAACCCGCTCGGCCACATCACGACGACCAAGGCGTCCCACCTCACCGGCAAGGCCATCTCGGTCGTCGATCCCAACAACGGCGTCTTCGAGATCGACTACGACGCGCTTGGCCGTACAACCACGTTCTGGGGCCTGGGTGAGCCGCGTAGCGGCGGAACCCCGTCGGCGACGGTCGCCTACGACATCCCGTTCAACGGCGCGCTCGGCCAGCCCACGGGTCCGGCGAAGACAACGATCCTCCGGCTGCTCTCCGGTTCCACCTATGTGAGCCACACCGGTTACGAGGACGGCCACGGGCGCGACCGCGAGCAGCAGATGGAGTCCCCCGCAGGGGGGCGAATAGTGACAATCACGGCATACGACAGCAGGGGGCTGCCTGCGGTCTCCAGTAATCCGGTGCATAACATGGCAGCGGCGGGTAGCGGCCTGCTCAACCCCGCTTTCACCGATCTCCCACAATGGGCCAAGACCGTCTACGACGGTCTAGAACGCCCGACGGCGGTCATCAACTACCACCTCGGCTCCGAACTACGCCGCACCACCACCGCCTACCCCGGCGCTGACCGCATCGAGACGACGCCCCCGGTCGGCGGCAAGACGGCGAACGTCCTGGACGCCTACGGTCAGCGGATCAAGGTCGAGGAGTGGAAGGACGGCCTCACCCACCACGACACCACCTACGCCTACGACCTGACCGGGCGGGTGACCGGCTCGACCGACGCCAAGGGCAACGTCAGGATCTTCGGCTATGACCTGCTCGGCCGCAACACCACCGCGACCGACCCCGACTCAGGCTCGTCCAGCATCGGGTACGACGCCGCCGGACGTGTGCTGTTCACCATTGACGGTAACGGGACCAAGATCTCCAGCACTTACGACGACCTCGGCCGCAGGACGAGCCAATGGTCGGGTGAGGCCGTAACCGGCACCAAGCTCACCGAATGGGTCTACGACACCCTCGCCAAGGGCAAGCTGACCTCCGCGACCCGGCTTGTGAGCGGCAACGCCTACGTCGACACGGTCACCGCCTACGACAGCTACTACCGGCCGACCGCCACCAAGCGCACCATCCCCGCCGTCGAGGGCGCCCTGGCGGGCGACTACGTGTTCAGCGCCGCCTACGACCGGTCCGGCAACCTGACCCAGCAGGGTATGCCCGCCGCAGGCGGCCTCCCAGCCGAGGTGGTCAGTTTCGGATACACCAGTGTGGGCCTCCCCAAGTCGCTGACCTCCGATCTCGGCGGCGGCACCACCTACGTCAACGACACCCTCCATTCGCCGAGCGCCCAACTGCTGGAGCGCTGGTACGGTGCGTCCGCGCAGGTCAAGCGCGCCTATACCTGGGATGACGAGACCGGCTGGCTGACCAGGATGACCACGACGGCCAAAGCCGACACCGCCAGCCCGGTGACGGCCCAGGACGACCAGTTCTCCTACAACGCGGCGGGCGAGATCACCCGCGTGCTCGACACTCCCGGCGCCCAGTCGGAGTGCTTCTCCTACGACGGCCTGCACCGCCTGGTCGGGGCCTTCACCACCACGGGCGCCACCTGCGCCACCGGCTCCGACAGCGGTGGCGTGGATCCTTACGCCCAGGCCTACGCCTACGACGCGGTCGGCAATATCACCACGCTGACCAGCAGCGGCCAAGCCGCCACCTACACCTACCCGACCGGAACCCGGCCCAACGGGGTCACCGCCATCGCCCGGCCGACCGGCAATGACACATACAGCTACAACACGGCGGGCCAGCTGGTGAGCCGGAACGTCGGCGGACAGGCGGGCACCTTCGAGTGGAACGACCTTGGCGAACTCAGCCAGGTGACGCTCGGCGGCCAGGCCACCTCGATGGTCTACGACGCCGGCGGCGAGCGGGTGATCCGCCGTGAGCCGGGCGGCGCCACCACGCTCTACCTCGGCGGCATGGAGCTGCGGCTGTCCGGAGGCACGGTGACGGCCAAGCGGTACTACGCCGGCGCCGACGGAACCCTGGTGGCCATGCGGGACGGTGGCGGCGTCACCTGGATGCTGACGGGCCTGCACGGAAGCCAGCAGATCGCCATCGACGACGCCACCGGAACGGTCAGCCGGGAACGCTACCTGCCCTTCGGGCAGCGGCGGGGAGCCGACGATCTGCCTGGAACCGACCGCGGCTGGCTGGGCAAGACCGAGGACGCGTCCACCGGGCTCGTCTACCTGTCGGCGCGCCACTATGACCCAGCCATCGCACGCTTCATCAGCACCGATCCGCTGCTCGACGCCCGCCGCCCCCAATGGGGCAACCCGTACTCGTACGCGGGCAACAACCCGATCGGCCTGTCCGACCCCAGCGGCCTGGCGGTCGATGGCTGCGGCAACGGCTCGGGGCGGATGGACTGCCCGAAGTCGGGTCCGTCGCTGATACCGACGCCGAGCCCCCAGCCCAAACCGAAGCCGAAGCCGACCCCGAAGGCGACGCCGAGCCCGACCCCGGGCGAGGATATGAACGCCTTCCACCAGTGGTGCGAGAAGAACGGGTGGAACAACTGCCCGCGAAGCAAGTCGGTCCTCAACCTCGTCTACGACCTGTTCGTCGCGGACTTCGTCAAATGCAGCAAGGGCGACGTCGGCTCGTGCTTCTGGGCGTTCGCCGGCGTGGTGACCGCCGGTTTCGGCAAGGCGGCCAAGGGTGTGGCGCTGGCCAGCAAGGCGAAGTACCGGAAGGGCTCCAACCTCGCCAGGAACGGCAGCAACGGCGCCCGCGGCGTCAGGCTGGCGATGACGATGGCCAACGTTCAGATGGTCGCGAACAAATACGGGATCGACCTCCAAAACGTTAGGATCATCATCGATAAGAACCACCGAGGCGGATACGCCGGCAGCACTTCGTCGAAACAGGTGATCACTCTGCGAAACGGCGCGTTCAAGAACGAGGAAGAGCTGGCCAGAACGCTGGCCCACGAACGCTTCCACGTCCAGCAACTGCGCGACGGGATGGGCTATCCCGCCGATTATGACGCGGGGAATATCTGGGAGACGCAGGCCGAGGAGTTCGAGAACTTATGGTGGGATAACCATCCACTCAATCCGAAGAACCAGCGGTCATGACCTATCAGAAATGGCTCGCCGAATACGACCGGGCCTATGCCGATCCACTTTCCGTGGGAGAGCAGGAATGCCCGCACTGCGCAGCCAGGCGGCTGAACCTCGTGTTCGTCCAGGACACTCGATACTTGGAGAAGGGCCGCCCGATCTTCTGGTGCGGAAACTGCCTGAAGGGCATCTTCTTCGGCCGGGTCGAGTATCCCGAGAACGCGAAGGTCATCACTGAGGAAGCCGAGCGAACCGAACGGCCCATCCCCAACTTCCGGGTCATCCCCCCGGATTAGGGCCCTCGGGTATCAGCGGGCCCCTGTTCTCACAGGGGCCCGCTCCCCCGTGAACTTTGAGGCGATCCGGTAGCGGGTGCTCGAGGTCGTCCCAGGCTGCGGAGCTGGCAGTGCCTGGCGCTTCGGTCACCTAGATATCAGGGCGATTTCGAAGTCGCCTGCTTGGGGTATCTGGGATCTTGCGTCCGATTCGTTGGATATCGCAGAGCGTGACGATCGGAGCCCAGATATGGGGATGACCTTCTGTACGGGATCATGGGAGTTCTCTACGCTCACCCACCCGCAAGAAGGTCATCGGTGTCAGTCTCGCATGCTGTCGTACCCGGAATCGAGTCGCCCGCGCTGGAAGGCGACACTGAGCACGGCCAGGGCGCCGACACCGGGCCGATACACGGGCTGCTGGCAATGCTCGCGCAGGTGAGCGACCCCGCGGGACCCGCGTGGGATACGGCATTCACTCACCGCGGTACTGGCGGTCGCGGTCATCACCACCTTGAGCGGTGCGAAGAACCACCGGGAGATGGGTGACCACGCCGCTGACCTGCCACAGGACCTGTTATGGCTGGCCGGAGCCCGCTTCTGCCCCTCCCATGGCCGATATCGCGCCCCCAGCGGCAGCACCCTGTATCGCGTCCTGACCAGCCTGGATGCCGCGGAACTGGACCTGCGGATCGGGCATGGCTACGCGAGTTCGCCGCAGGCAGCCCGGCCGAGTGGGTGGTCGCGCTGGATGGCAAGGTCCTGCGCGGTGCCTGGGACGAGAATGGCATGCTCCCCCTGTTCTCCGCGATGCCGCACACCCACGGCACCGTGTAGGGCTCAAGAACTCGATT
>NZ_BLAD01000138.1 GCF_009687845.1 Acrocarpospora corrugata | reverse complement strand
CGCGATCTCCTCCAGCAGCTGGCTGTCCGGCAGCAGCTTGGCCACGGCCTGGGTGAAGAAGGCGCCCGACTGGTACGGGAAGTTGCCGGTCCGCTCGGCGGCGGCGCGGGCCAGGAACAGGGTCCAGATCACGTTGAAGATCATGAACAGGATCAGCCAGGCACCGCCCAGATGCGAACCGGAGAACCGGGAGTCGCGGCCGAGCTTCTTCGGCGAGTTCCTGATCCGGATGACCGCGAAGGCGATCAGCCCGACCACGCAGGCGAGCGCGATGAAATCCTGCAGGAAGCCCAGCACCGGCCAGGTCCCGATCAACGGAATGTGGAAGTCCGGGCGGCCGGTGACCGCGCCCTGGATGATCGCGCCGTACGCCTCGATGTAGACGGTCAGCAAGATGATGAACGCCCACATCACGAAGAAGTGCGCCACGCCGGACGGCGTCCATTTGAGCAGCTTCTTCTGGGCGAAAACCTCGACCAGCTGGGCCTTCAGCTCGGCTCCCGCATGCTGTTTCGCGTACGCGATCCGCTGCGGGGCCGGCTGGCCGATGGTCGCCAGCCGGTAGAGAAACAGCACCCGGCGGGCCGCCAGCGCGACCACACCAACCGTCATGACCAGCCCGATAATCGCTACCAGCAGCATGGCGCTCCTCCCTCAACGTCGACGTGACCACCATAGAACAATGCTCTGTAAGAATCGTTCAGGGGGCGACGTAACGCTGAATCGCGGGCGCGACCAGGGCGATCAACTCTTCCGGATCGGCCGAGGCCATCGGTTCGAGCCGGAGGATGTACCGAGCCATCAGCATGCCGAACATCTGCGCGAACGCGGCCTCCATCCGCAGCATCGGAATGCCGAGCGCCGCCGCCGCCCGGCCCAGCAGGGCGTCCGTCATGAACTCCCTGATCATGGCCACCGCCTGCTCGTTGGTGACGGCCGTCCTGATCAGCGCGAGCACGGGCTCCCGGGCCTGCGGATCGGCGGTGACGGTCAGGATGAACCGCACCAGCCGCTCACCCATCTCCTCGCGGGGCCCGTTGAGCAGGAGCGGCACGATCACGGCGGGATCGAACGGCACCCGCATGGCCGCGATGAAGACGCCCTCTTTCGTGTCGAAGTAGTGATGCACCAGCGCGGGATCGACGCCGGCGGCACGGGCGATGCCGCGAATCGTCGCCTTGTCGAAGCCCTTCTCGGCGAAGATCGTGCGGGCCGCGGTGAGGATCTGCCCGCGCGTGTCGGAAACCCCCGGCCTGCGCCCAGGGCGTCGGCCGGGACCGCGTGACTCGCTCATGAGCCCTCCGTGAGGCCCACGGCCAGTTGCTTGAGCTCCTGGAGGCCCTTGGGTTCGGTCAGGGCGGGAGATTGCTGGTGGGTCAGGGATTTGACGCCGACCGCCAGGTAGACCCGCATCGGGATGGTCATGTCGCCGTCCGGGAAGACGCGGATGATCTCGCCGCGCTCCCGGTCGAGCAGCCGGTCGGCCGCGGCCTCGGGCATCGCCGCCACGTACGAGTGGGAGCGGAGATCGGTCAGGAAGTCCTGGACCTGGATGTGGCGGGTCCAGTGCACCCACGTCTCCGAGACGCGCAGCCCCGCGGCGGCCATCGCGGCGCCGATCGGGGGCATGCTCCAGCCCGGCTGGGCCGGGCCGGTGTAGCCCGGCAGGTCGGCCAGGCGGATCTGGCAGGCGGCCAGCCAGTCGGCCTTGCCCGCGTCCACCGTGTTCCACCAGCCCGCCACCGCGCCGCCCGGCCTGGCCACCCGGATCGCCTCGGCGATCGAAACGGTCCGGTCCAGCCAGTGCCAGGACTGGGCGTACGTCACCAGGTCGGCCATGCCGTCCCGGAGCGGGAGCGAATTCCCGTCGGCCAGCAGGGCCGCGCCAGCCGTACGGGAACGGAAGAAGGCGAGCATCCGGGCGGCGCGGTCCACCGCGACCACCCGCACGCCGCGATCCAGCAGGCCGCGGGTGGAGATGCCGGTGCCCGCGCCCACGTCGACGGCGAACGCGCCCTCGAACCGGATGCCGGACAGCTCGGTCAGCGCCGCGTACAGGGCAGGCGGATATTCCGGGCGCGCGGCGTCATACGCCTCCGCCACGCGGTCGACGTCGAAGACCTGGTGGCTCATCGCTCGCCGTGGCTCATCTCTTCGCGGAGGAGGCGGCGAAGTGGAGCCGTGCGAAGGCCAGCGCTTCGGCCAGATCGTCGATCCGCTCGGTGCGGCCGACCGCCCTCCTCGTGTTGATCTCCAGCACGATCAGACCACCATAACCCGCGTTCGCCAGCCGCTCCAGCATCTGCGCGCACGGCTGGTTCCCCCGGCCTGGCACCAGGTGCTCATCCTTGTTGGTGACGCCGCTGCCGTCCGCCAGGTGCAGGTGGGCCAGGCGGTCGCCGAGCTTGGCCGCCATCTCCATGGCGTCGGAACCCGACACCGCGGTGTGCGACAGGTCCAGCGTCACCTGCGGGAAGTCGTGCTCGACCGGATTCCAGTCCGGCGCGTACGGCACGACCTCGCTGCCCCGGGCCCGGAGCGGGAACATGTTCTCCACCGCGAACACGATGTCGGTCTCCTCCCGCATCCTGGCCAGCCCGACCTCGAAGTCGCGCGCGTAGTCGCGCTGCCATCGGAACGGCGGATGCACCACCACGGTCTGCGCGCCCAGCCGCTGCGCCGCGTCCCTGGCCCGCTCCAGCTTGGCCCACGGATCCCGCCCCCACACCCGCTGGGTGACCAGCAGGCAGGGCGCGTGCACCGCGAGAATGGGCAGTTCGTAATGGTCCCGGAGGCGCTCCAGGACCTCCACGTCCTGACTGACCGGATCCTGCCCCACCATGATCTCGACGCCGTCGTATCCGAGCCGCGACGCCAGCTCGAACGCGTCCGGCGTCCGCTCGGGATAGACCGACGCGGTCGACAGCGCGATCTTGGCATTGGGAACCCGCACAACTTCCCGCCGGACACCGTCCGCGGGGTCGTCTCCGCCGATGTAGGTCCGCTCGCCGGGACTCATCCCCGGCTCCCCACCCGGACGCTCGCTAGCTCGCTCACCATTCCAGACTAAGCGAGCGAACCGCCGTGGCGGCCTAGCCGCCTATCGTGGTGCGATGCCGCGTATCCCCCGGGGGGCTGTGCCCAGCCCGAACATCTGGCACAACCCGCAGATTTACGAACTGGAGAACCGCGCGGTCGACCCGGACGGGGTGATCGATTCGGCTATTCAGGGGGTACGCACCTGGGTGGACGCCACGATTCTCGACATCGGCTGCGGGACGGGGTATCACCTGCCCGGATACGCCGCCACCGCCCGTCAGGTGATCGGCGTCGAGCCCCACCCCGAGCTGGCCGCCCTCGCCATCCGGCGGTGCGCACCGCTCCGGAACGTCAGCGTGCAGGTCTCCACCGCACAGGCGCTACCCGTCCCTGACACGTCCGTGGACGTGGCCGTCGCGCGGTGGGCGTACTTCTTCGGTCCCGGCTGCGAACCAGGCTTGAAAGAGCTCTCCAGGGCCGTACGGCGGGGCGGGGCGGCGTTCGTGGTGGATCTGGATGCTTCCCGGGGGGCGTTCGGGGAGTGGTTCCGGGAGAGTGCGCCGACGTATTCGGTGCGGACGGTGGAGGAGTTCTGGTCCCGGCAGGGGTGGGAGCGGGTGACGCTCGATCCTCGGATGGTGTTCGCGCGACGATCTGAGCTGGAGGCGGTGCTGCGCATCGAGTTCACACCGGCGGTGGCGAAGCGGGCGATCCGGGAGACGGCGGGGGTTGAGATCCCTTACCCGACAATCCTGCGCTGGCGCGCTTTCTGAGGAAGGCGGTTCTCCCACCCAGGCGAGATTGTCGGTGGGGGCCGGTAGCCTCCGGGCGTGAGTAAAGCTGCGAAGCCTTCGTACCGGTGTGGTGAGTGTGGCTGGCTGGCCGCCAAGTGGGTGGGGCGGTGTGGGGAGTGCCAGGCCTGGGGGACGGTTGAGGAGGCCGGGGCTCGGCAGGGTGTGAATGTGGTCAGGGGTGGCGCGGTCACCTCGCCTGCCGTACCGATTGGGCAGGTTAAGGCGGAGTTCGCGCATGCTCGGCCGACCGGGGTGGGTGAGTTGGATCGTGTGCTCGGCGGTGGTTTGGTGCCGGGGGCGGTCGTGCTGCTCGCGGGAGAGCCTGGGATTGGGAAGTCCACGCTGCTTTTGGAGGCTGCGGCCAAGACGGCGCAACACGACACGGTTTTGTATGTGACGGGGGAAGAGTCGGCGTCTCAGGTTCGGATGCGGGCTGACCGGATCGGGGCAGTAGAAGATCAGCTCTATCTGGCGGCCGAGACTGATTTGGGCGCGCTTGTCACTCATGTGGAGAAGGTTCAGCCGCGGTTGCTGATCGTTGACTCGGTGCAGACGATCGGGTCCGCCGACGCGACCGGGGTGCCCGGGGGCGTCACTCAGGTTCGGGAAGTGGCCGCGAACCTCACGCGGTTGGCCAAGGAACGCGGCATGACGACCGTGCTGGTCGGCCACGTGACCAAGGACGGTTCGATCGCCGGACCGCGCGTGCTGGAACACCTGGTCGACGTGGTCCTGCATTTCGAAGGCGACCGCAACTCCCGTCTCAGAATGGTCCGAGCGATCAAGAACAGGTTCGGCCCGATCGAGGAAGTCGGCTGTTTCGATCTGCACGAGCGCGGCATCACCGGCATCACCGACCCCAGCGGCCTGTTCATCTCCCGCCACCCCGAACCGGTCCCCGGCACCTGCGTCACCGTCACCATCGAAGGCACTCGCCCCATCCCCGCCGAACTCCAGGCCCTCGTCGGCCCCACCGAGGCCCCCCAACCCCGCCGAACCTCCTCCGGCCTCGACTCCTACCGGGTAGCCATGGTCCTCGCCGTCATGGAACGCCGCCTCAACGCCAAAATCGGCAAATGCGACGTGTTCACCGCGACCGTCGGCGGAATCCGCCTCACCGACCCGGCCGTCGACCTCGCGCTGATGCTCTCCGTAGTCAGCGCCGCAGGCGACAAACCCCTCCCCCAAGGCCTGGTCGCCTTAGGCGAAGTCGGCCTCGCCGGCGAACTCCGCCCGGTTCGCGACGTCCGCCGCCGCCTCGCCGAAGCCGCCCGCCTCGGCTTCACCCGAGCCCTGGTCCCCACCGGCTCCCTCGCCGCAGAAACCCTCAAACTCGACCCCGCCCCCGCCCGGGGCGACCTCGTCTCCACCCGCCCCTCCGGAATCCGTACCACGAACTTCTCACCCGGCTTCGACGTTACAGAGGCAGAGAACGTCTGGGACGCCCTGACGCACATCCGGTGAGCGAGCAGTTACCTCGGTAAACTGGACGGTGCTATGGGTCTGCTGAGTTGGGCAGGCTTGTCGCGAGGCGGATAGACCGTCTGGGCGCAGAGACACGACCAGCGGGGGTCACTGACGTGCATACCGACAAATCCTGGGACGAACGACGAAGAGCCACCCTGGCCTCTCTCGCCCCCGGAACAGCGCTTCGCGACGGCCTGGAGCGCATTCTGCGCGGCCACACCGGCGGCCTGATCGTCCTCGGCTACGACGCCACCGTCGAAGAACTCTGCACCGGCGGCTTCGAACTGGACGTCGAATTCGCCGCCACCCGGCTCCGCGAACTCGCCAAGATGGACGGCGCGATCGTCCTCAACGGCGGCGACCTGCGCATCCTCCGCGCCGCCGTGCACCTGGTCCCCGACCCCGGCATCCCCACCGACGAGTCCGGCACCCGGCACCGCACGGCCCAGCGGGTGGCCCGCCAGACCGACCACCCCGTGATCGCGATCAGCAAGTCGATGCGCATCATCGCCCTCTACCTGGCCGGCGTCCGCTACGTCCTGGAGGAGTCCGCCGCCATCCTCTCCAAGGCCAACCAGGCCCTGGCCACCCTAGAACGCTACAAACTCCGCCTCGACGAGGTCTCCGGCACCCTCTCCGCCCTCGAAATCGAGGACCTGGTCACCGTCCGCGACGTCTCCGCCGTCGTCCAGCGCCTCGAAATGGTCCGCCGCATCTCTGTGGAAATCGAAGGCTACGTAGTCGAACTGGGCACCGACGGCCGCCTCATCTCCCTCCAACTCGACGAGTTGGTCGGCGGCGTCGAGGACGACCTCGCCCTCACCATCCGCGACTACCTCCCCGCCTCCCACGCCCGCCTCCCACGCCGCGCCACCGAGGCCCTCGACGACCTGGACAACCTCTCCGCCCTGGACCTCCTGGACCTCACCCGGGTAGCCCAGATCCTCGGCCACACCGGCCCCGACCACCTTGACGCCCCCGTGAGCCCCCGCGGCTTCCGCCTACTGGCCCGCGTCCCCCGCCTCCCCACCACCATCGTCGACCGCCTCGTCGACCACTTCGGCGGCCTCCAGAAACTCCTCGCCGCCAGCATCGACGACCTCCAGGTCGTCGGCGGCGTAGGCGAAACCCGCGCCCGCAACGTCCGCGAAAGCCTCTCCCGCCTCGCCGAATCCTCAATCCTGGAACGCTACGTCTAACCCTGGAGCCCCGAAGCTGATCAACCGCCAGGAGCACCCGGAACAACTTCACCAGCGCGGGTTCAGCGGCGCAGTAACAGGCGGAGCAGGCGCAGTGCTCGGGCCCGGCGTTCGGAGTCGGTCGAGAACAGGTAGAGCGTGGCCGGGGCTCCGATCAGAAGGGCACCGACGGCGGCCACGGCGGTCAGATGGGAGAAGAAGCCCATGGGTGTCGTCCCTTTCGAGATATGAAGAGCCCATAAAGACGCACGCGCGGCGAACGTCGTAGGGGTCCAGCGCGCGTCACCCCCATCGGGAGGGTGCTTTCAGCATGCGACTCGATCGGACCGGTTCCGGTGATGTCTTCCAAGGTCTGCCGAGAGCTTCCGTAATGATCCGCGCTCTTCCGGTTTCTTCCAGGGAGACGGCTTCGTAGTCAGGCCGGGATGGATCCACCGATTGAAGGCTGTGGTTCCCCTTCGTCTGGGATGCTCGATAGCACCATGACGCAGCCTGATCTCCCCCTGCCTGGGGACAGCGCCCTGGAGACCCTGCGCGCGCATCTGCGACGTCTCCATGAGGAGAACGGGCTAAGCAGCTATCGGGAGATCGCCCGGCGCGCCGAGCACCGGATCACCCACACCACCGTCCGAGACGTGATCAAAGGGATCCGGCGGACCTCCTGGCGCTCGATGCGGTACGTGGTGATCGCCTTGCACGGGGATGTCGAGGAGGTCCGCCGCTTGTGGTTGGCCGCCCATGCGGCCTCGACCCCCTCCGATCCCACCCTGGGAGCAGCGGCTGCGGTACTGTCCGGTCCCGCCCTGCAGATATCAGCCGGAGATTTGTCCACCTCCACCCTGCGGGCATCAGCTGGAGAGCTGTCCGCCATCTCCCACCGCACGGACGTGGCCGACATCGCTCCAGAGCGGCTCTATGACCGCGAGCGGGAGCTTGCTGAGCTGGCGGCCTTTTGCGCCGGAGATCCGCCGTACACCGACCAGCCCTACCTGTGGTGGCAGGCCGGGCCGTGGGCGGGCAAAACCGCGCTGCTGTCCTGGTTCGCGCTGCACCCTCCGGCCGGGGTCGACGTGGTGTCGTTCTTCGTCACCAGCCGGTTCGCCGGCCAGTCCGACAGCAACGCGTTCATCGACGCGCTGATCAGGCAACTCGCATCCTTGGCGGGTGAACCACCCAAGGCGCCGCTGGAGGCCGGGGCGCGGCGGCGGCATCTTTCGCATCTGCTGCGCGGCGCGGCCCGCCAGTGCGCGATCGCGGACCGCCGGTTGCTGCTGATAGTTGACGGGCTGGACGAGGACACCGGCAAACTGATCGCAGCCGACCATCCCAGCATCGCGGCGTTGTTGCCCCTCCGCTGCCCGCCGGCTCTGCGAGTGCTGGTCGCCAGCCGCCCGGACCCCGAGCTGCCAGACGACGTGCCTGGCAGCCATCCGTTGCGCCGAATCGCACCCCGGCGCCTGACAGCGTCTCTGCACGCCCACCGCCTCGAGGTCGCGGCGAAGTATGAACTCGACCGATTGCTCCGCGGTCCCGCGGTGCAGCGTGAGGTGTTGGGGTTGTTGACCGCCTGCGGCGGAGGGCTCACGCTCACCGACCTGGAACAGCTCACCGGGCGACCCAGAGCTCGATCAGTTGCTCGGCGGCGTGTTCGGACGCAGCATCAGCAGCCGCCATGGGCCCGACGCAGAGGCCACCGCCGACCCCGGCAGGGAGCCGCCTGGGCCGGCGGTCTACTTGTTCGCCCACGAAACCCTGCGTCAGACGGCCGAACTGCGGTTCGGCGCCGCCCTCGCCGACCACCACGAGCGGATACACATCTGGGCCGCCTCCTACCGGGATAGCGGCTGGCCGCCGCATACGCCGCCATACCTGCTGCGCGGCTACCTCCGTCTCCTCGCTGCCGCCAGGGATATGCCCCGGTTGGTCGGCTTTGCCACCGACGCGGCCAGGCACGATTGGATGCGCGGCCGCACCGGCGGTGACGCGCTGGCGTTGGCCGAGATCGCCACCGTGACGGATCTTCTCATCCGGCAGCCCGCCCCCGATCTCGGCGCCTTGCTGTTGCTCACGGTCGCCCGCGACGACCTGGAGGAGCGCGGTGAACACACGCCGATCGGCCTGCCCGAGGTGTGGGCCGGGCTCGGTCGCCTCGACCGCGCCGTCGCGCTCGCGCACAGCATCACCAGCCCTTTTCTGCGTGCCTACGCTTTGCGGGGGGTGATCCGGGCCAGCGGCCCTCATCACGCCAACATCTGGTACGACGAAGTGATCACGGCCGCGACGGCCGTCACCCGTGACATCGCCAGCGCGTCCGCCCACCGCCCTGGTGGCTTCGGCCTTGATGCGGTGGCGGAGCTGGCAACGGCAGTCGCCACCGCCGGAGACCACGACCGCGCCCGCCGGTTGAGCAGGGCAGCAGAGGTCACTGCCCGCACGAACAGCCACACGCCGACCCACGACGCGGTCTTCAAGGAGCTGACGAACGCGGCCGTGGCCACAGGCGACCATGCCCGCGCAGAACAGCTCGCCCGGGCCCTCGAGTGGCCCGACGAGCGTGCCAAGGCGCTGATCACGGTGGCATCGGCGGTGGCCGCCGCCGGGGACCGGGCCCATGCCATCGAACTGGCCAGGGCCGCGAAGGCGGACCTCGACAGTTCCGATCCCACCATGTACGCCTGGGATCTGGCGAGTTTGTTACCGCCGGTGGCAGCAGCGGGAGAGCATGCGTGGTACC
Source organism: Acrocarpospora corrugata (assembly GCF_009687845.1). Classification (GTDB taxonomy): domain Bacteria; phylum Actinomycetota; class Actinomycetes; order Streptosporangiales; family Streptosporangiaceae; genus Acrocarpospora; species Acrocarpospora corrugata. The sequence continues at coordinate 4,415 of NZ_BLAD01000138.1, read as the reverse complement.
AGGAACTGGCCGAGGAGGCGGAGGCCGCCGCCTACGATCAAAAGCGCGACATGGACCGCGCCGATCTTTTGGCGGTGGTGGCGTCGTCGGCTGCGGCCGCCGGGGATCACGACCGCGCCATCCGGCTGGCCAAGGACGCGGTAGCGGCAAGCCATACGATCCCGTACACCGGGGAGCGCGCCGACACGTTGGGCAAGCTGGCGCGGGGGATGGCGGCCGTGGCGAGCTGTGACTGGTATCTGGAGCTGGTGACTCATGCTGAGGCCGCAGCCTATGCCGTCACCGATCACGCCCAGCGCGTCAACCTGCTGGCGCAACTGGTGGCCGCGGTGGCAGCCACGGGGGACGAGGACTGGTTCCAGGAGGTGGTTGGCCAGGCGAGAACGGCCGCTGGGAAGATCCCCGGAGAGAAGGACCGCGCCGACGGACTGAGCGACCTGGCCGCGGCGGTGGCAGCAGCCGGAGACCACGATCGCGCCGTCGAACTGGCCGCCGCTTCGGAAACGGCCGTGCGCGGGATCTTGGGATCGTATCTGCGCCCAGGTGTGCTGGGGAAACTGGCACCCGCGATGGCCGCCGCGGGCGATTACGACCGGGCCGAACAGATCGCCCGCGCCATCCCGAACGCCGGCAGCCGGGCTCAGGCACTGGCGCAGGTGGCAACAGGGATGACCGCTGCCGGAGCCCGCGAACGCGCCATCGAACTGGCCAGGGAGGCGGAGGCAGCGGCCCGCCGCTACCCGCATCCCTGGCCCTTGTGCGCGGTGGCCAATGCCGTGGTGGCCATAGGTGATGACGGCTGGTGCCGGGAACTGGCCGGGGAAGCGGAGCGGGGTGCCCGCGCTCTCAGCGACCCCCGACAACGGCCCGGGGCACTGGCCACCGTGGCAACCCTGGTAGCCGCCATCGGAGACTGCGGCCACGCCCTCGCGCTCGCGTCGGAGGTGGAGATCGACCTCGACACCGTGGCAGCCGACGACTACTCGCGAGCCAACGTTCAGGCCACGGTAGTGGCGGCGGTGGCAGCCGCCGGAGACTACGTCCGCGCCGAACGGCTCGCGCGTGGCATCACCAGGTATGCGTACCAGCAGGGCCACGCACTGGCAGCAGTGGTGGCAGCCGTGGCAGCCGCCGGGGACTACGTCCGCGCCAAACGACTGGCGCGGGAGATCACCGAGCCGCTCAGCCAGGTTGAGGCGCTGGGCAAGCTCGCGGCGGTGGTGGCCGCCTACGACCCCGAGCAGGCCGCGAGCCTCATCGCGCAGGCGGAAACCGCCGCCAGCGCGATCGAATCCACCGGGCAACGGGCCGGCGCCCTGGGCGAGCTGATGGCCAGGGTCGCGGACGGGAACGGGGCGGCCGTGTCGATACCGCTACTCGCGCAGGTGATCAATTCTCCGGGCTGGTCCGATGCGCTGCTTGCGGTGGGTCGTGTCGACCCTGCGGCGCTGTCCCCGCTCTGCGACCTGCTGCTCGCGCGGACCAACCGCTTCCTGCTCAAGTATCAATAACGCCTCATCGGGCTGGCCCGAGCAACTGGCCGTGCGTTGGCGGTCCGACCCGGTGGGGTTACTTCAGCTGGAAGACGTTGCGGGAGCTTTTGAGGGTGCCGTAGCGGGCCATGGCTACGTAGGTGCCCTTGTGGGCGAGGGGTGGGTCGGCGGTGCAGTTTTCGCCGGAGCGGTAGCGGGGCCATTGGATGGCGCGGACGAAGGGGACGCCGCGTTGGAGGATCTGGCGGTCGATGCCTTCGCCGGCCACGCAGTCGGCGGTGGACCAGACGCGCTGGCCGCCGGTGGAGATGCGCATTTCCAGGGCGCGTGGGCCCAGGTCGGCGGTGCAGGCAACGTGGCCGATGTTGACTACCGTGAGCAGGAATCCGGGGGTCTGGTCGCCTCGGTAGATGTCCTGGTTGGCGCGGAGGCTGACGACCAGGTCCCTGCCTTCGCAGGCGTCGCCGAGCTTGCGCGGCGGCGACGGGGACGCGGACGGCGATCCGGGGGACGGGCTGCCCGAGGGCGTGGGCGAGGCCGGGAGCGGGGAGATCTTCGGGGACGGCAGTGAGACGACCATCGCGTCGGTCGTGCCCGTCTTGGCGGCGGTCGTCGGCTTGTCCGAGCCGCTGGCGCAGGCCCAGGCCACGACGGCCACCACCACGAGCATGCCGGTCAGCACCGACACCCGGCGACGCCAGTAGACGTCACCACCCTCGACTCCAACATCACCACGGAACGTGTCCGGATCCATACGGACAGTATGGAGAGTCGTGGTCAGCTCTCCGTCACGCCTCGCCGAGGGAGATCGAGATGCGGAGTATGTGCGGTGTCACACGCCGCTAGAGTTCGACCGTGACTCTTCATGCCCCGATCCTCGACTGGTACGCGGAGCACAACAGAGATCTTCCCTGGCGCCGTCAGGAGGCGACCCCCTGGGGGATCCTGGTCAGCGAAATCATGCTCCAGCAGACCCCGGTCGTGCGGGTTCTCCCGATCTGGGAGGAATGGCTGGCGCGCTGGCCGACCCCGGAGTCCCTGGCGAAGGAAGCCCCAGGCGAAGCCGTACGCCACTGGGGACGTCTGGGGTACCCGCGCAGGGCGTTGAACCTGCACGCCTGCGCGAAGGCCATCACGGCCGATTTCGACGGCACCGTCCCCGCCACGTACGACGAGTTGCGCACGTTGCCGGGAATCGGTGACTACACGGCGGCGGCGGTGGCCAGTTTCGCGTACGGGGGGCGGCATGTCGTGCTCGACACGAACGTGCGCCGGGTGCTGGCGCGGGCGGTCCGCGGCGAGGAGTTCCCGCCGACGGCGACCACCGCCCCGGAGCGCAAGCTGGCCGAATCGCTGATCCCGGCCGTGGACGCGCCGCGCTGGGCGGTCGCGGTCATGGAGCTCGGCGCCCTGATCTGTACGGCTCGCGCCCCCCGCTGCGCCGACTGCCCGGTCGCCGGCCGCTGCCAGTGGCTCCTCACCGGCAAACCCGCCCATGACGGCCCGCCCCGCCGCGGCCAGACGTACGCCGGGACCGACCGGCAGTGCCGGGGCGCCCTGCTCGCCGTGCTCCGCGACTCCCCCGGCCCGGTCCCCAAGGCGGCCCTGGACGCCGCCTGGTCCAACGCCGAGCAACGCGAACGCGCCCTGGACGGTCTGCTGACCGACGGCCTCGCCGAACTTCTCGACGACGATTTCTACGGCTTGCCGACGTAATCTCACGAGAATCGCCGATCTGGAGGATCAACCGGGAAAACGGTTTCGCGCCACCGGTTGTAGTACTACACTTCGTAGAGCGAATCTGGCCAAGTCTCGCCCAAGTGGATCACAAGTCGCCGTTCTTACGGTGAGACCGCTGCCGACGTCACCCGCGCGGCGTACAGGGAAATCAGCTGCGGGGCGGACGCGGAGACCGGTGCACGAGAGCAAGCTCGCCGTACCGGGCCGGATTCCCGGTACGGAGGGACTCGTGTCGCATGCGGCCAGGACAGGTTGTGTGGGCCAATGGGGTCGGAGCTTGGAGGCATCGATGCGGCTGCGCCATGAGGATGGGACGCTGGTTCATCTGGCGTACAACGCGGGCGTTCATCCCGCGGAGGACCTGGAGAACCTGATCGCTCACCTGACCCGATACGCGGTGCCGGTGCGCAAGCGCCTGAACGTCGACCGGCTCGGGATCGGGCTGTGGCTGGCGCCTCCGGTGGCCGACCACCTGATCGCCGACCGGATCGAGCTGGTACGGCTCCGCCGGTCGCTGGAGGAACGCGGCCTTGAGGTGGTGAGCCTCAACGGAACCGGTGGCCGGAACCAGGAAGCGCCCGGTCCGGACTGGGCCAAGCCCGAGCGGTATCGGTACACGATGGCGCTGGCGAAGATCCTGGCGTTTCTGCTGCCGGAGGATGTTCGGTTCGGGAGTATCTCCACGATTCCGATCGGCTGGCGGCGGGATTGGCCGGCTGATCTGCACTCGATCGCGTCCCGGCGGCTGGAGCGTCTCTCCCGCGAGCTGCGCGGTCTGTACAGCGTGACCGGGAAGACCATTCGGGTCGGGTTTGAGCCGTGGCCCGGTTGTGTGCTGGAAACCACCGAGCAGGCCCTTCAGCGGGTCTGCGGGATCGACTCCGAGCACCTCGGCGTCTGCCTGGACGCCTGTCACCTCTCCTGCGGCTCCGAAGAGACCGCCTCCGCCCTGCGCGGCCTCGCCCTCGCCGGCGCGCCCGTCGTCAAACTGGGCCACGTCCACAACCACAGCCATGAGATCCCGAGCACCCAGGGCGTCCTACAGGACACCCTCACCGCGCTCCTCTCCGGCGCGGTCAACGGCAGCGCCCACATCGAAGTCGAAGCCCACGACTGGACCACCCCCAAAACCAAGGGCCCCGCGGCCTTGGTGGCCCGCCTCGCCGACGACTTGGACTGGAC
>NZ_BLAD01000137.1 GCF_009687845.1 Acrocarpospora corrugata | reverse complement strand
CCGGCCAGGGCCTGCAGAGGGTCGCCCGGCAGCGCGTAGACGAGTGCGAAAATGAGGAACGTGGTGCCAAGCAGCACAGGGATCGCCTGAAGCAGGCGCCTGACAACGTAGCGGCCCATTCGGTCTCCCGATCATGACAAAGGGCAGCCCACTTGCAACCGAGCGGGCTGCCCCTAAGAGTGATGGCCCATCCCGAGTGGCTCAAGAGCCACTCGGGATGAGAACCGGCTAGGCCTTCTCTACGTTGAAGAGGTCGATCCGCTCAAACGGGTCGATCTTCACGTTCTTCACGTGCTGCGAGTAGGCGCCGTTGGTCTGGTAGAAGTACACCGGGATGTACGGAAGCTCCTTCAGCAGAATGTCGTCCGCCGCCTGGTAGGCCGCGATGCCCTCTTCCAGCGTCTTGGCCGAGTCGCCCGCCTTGATGTGCTCCTCGAACTGCTTGTTGTCGAAGCCCGAGTAGTTGGAGCCCGCGCCGGCCGCGAAGATCGGCTTGAGGTAGTTCTCCGGGGACGGGTAGTCCATGATCCACGCCATCCGGAACCCGCCCTTCCACTTCTCGGCGCCCAGGTCGTCGAGGATGGTGGCGAACTTCTCCACCGGCTTCGGCGTCACTTCGGCGCCGAGGTTGGTGCGCAGGTTGTTCGCGACGGCCTCGATCCACTCCTTGTGGCCACCGTCGGCGTTGTAGCCGATCTCGATCGGGCCCAGGCTGGCGCCGCCGGCCTTGTCGTACAGCTCCTTGGCCTTGACCGGGTCGTACGTGCAGGCCTCGCCGCAGGCGCCCTGACGGTAGCCGGAGACGACGGGGCTGATGAAGTCGTCGGCCGGCACGCGGGTGCCGGAGAAGACCGTCTCGGTGATGGTCTTGCGGTCGATCGCCATCGAGATGGCCTTGCGGGCGTCCGCGTTCTTGGCGTAGTCGGCGCCGTTCTTGATCGGGAAGCCGATGTAGCCGATGCCGGAGGACGGCTGCTCGATGTAGCGGTCACCGAACTCGGCCTTGGCGCTGCCGATCGCCTCGGCGGGCAGCTGGTCCATGATGTCCAGGTTGCCGGCCTGCAGGTCGCGGTAGGCGGTGTTCAGGTCCGTGTAGATCTTGAAGTCGACGGCCTCGACCTTGGCCTTGCCCTCCTTGTAGTCGTCGTTGCGGACGACCGAGATGGCCTGGTCCTTGCCGCGCTCCCACGGCTTGGCCATCTTGAAGGGGCCGTTGCCGATCGGGCTCTTGCCGTACGCCTCGGTGACCTTGCCGTCGGGGCCGAAGGCGGCCTTGGGCATCGGGTAGAAGGCGGTGTAGCCCAGCATCGTCGGGAAGCCGGAGAACGGGTTGGTCAGCGCGACCGTGAAAGTCAAGTTGTCGACGACCTTCAGGCCGGCGAGCGTGGTGGCGGTGGCCGCGGGCGCGACCTGCTCACCCTCGCCGTCCGGGTCCACCGGGTTCATCTCCGGGTAGCCCTGGATGCTGCCCATGAAGTAGTTGCCCTCGAACGCGTTGGCGCCGTTGGCGGTGTAGTTCCAGGAGTCCACGAAGCTCTGCGCGTCGACGGCGGTGCCGTCGTGGAACTTGTAGCCATCCTTGAGCTTGATGGTCCAGTTCGTCTGGTCTTCTGAAGTGATCGACTCGGCGATCTGGTTGATCGGCTTCTTCTCGGCGTCATAGTTGACCAGGCCGATGAAGAGCGCGTTGAGCACCTCGGCGCCGCTGGTCTCAGCGGTGTTGCCCGGGACGAGTTCGTGCTGGGGTTCGGCGATCTCGACCCGAACCGGCTGAACGGCAGCGGTGCCACCACCGGTGGCCGGTGCTTCGCCGCCGCCGCAGGCGGCGACCGCGAGCGCGAGCAGCGCGGAGCCGGCGATGATCTGTGCGCCCTTGGTTACGCGCATAGTGAGTTGGTCCTCCCTCAAAGGATGGGCTACGGCGCTGAGCTGCGGATTGTCCGTGCGGCGCGCCCCCTGGCCCCTTATGAGGTCCCGGATTTGCAGACACGGTCAAAACAGCTGACGCCCTGCCAGTCGTCCGCGAGCATCCCTCACCACCTGCTGCAGACTTGTCTCTGCTGCGTTGCAGTTCGGTCACACGTGCGTCAGTCGGGCGTCACACACATTCCAACAAGCTTGCCTCAAATGACTATCCGAGGAACAAACCACTCAACAAGGTACACATGACTACTTGCTGGTCAAGCCGGGAGGGAGGCTTTGGGGCGAGGGTCCTGCTCTTGTCCCCATATCAGGATGGCTTGGGCTACGGTTGACCAAGCTGTGGCGTGCTGTGCCGCGGCGGCCGTACGGAACCACCGTGAGGAGCCAACGGATGACCATCGCAGGCTCCCCGTTCACCAGCATCCAATAGAGTCCATGCCATGAGCCAGCCGGAATCCGCCGTCGCGGACGCCCAGGCGGGCGGCCCAGCGACGGATTCGCTGGCCGAGCTCGCCCGGCGTCACGGGCTTCGTCGCGCCATCGCACGGCCGAGCCTGCCGTCCTACGTCCGCCAGCTGTGGGCGCGTCGGCACTTCGTGCTCAAGTACGCGACGTCACGAAACGTCTCCAAATATTCGGATTCGGCGCTGGGGCAGCTGTGGCAGCTGCTCACCCCGCTGCTGAACGCCGGGGTCTACTTCCTGATGTTCGGCGTGATCCTCGATCAGCAGAAGGACATCCCGAACTACACCGCGTTCCTGATCACCGGCGTCTTCATCTTCACCTTCACCCAGCGCACGGTGACCGGCGGCGCGAAGTCGATCTCCGGGAACCTGTCCATGATCCGGGCGCTGCACTTCCCGCGCGCCGCCCTGCCGCTGGCGTACGCGGTGCAGGAGCTCCAGCAGCTGGCCTGGTCGATGGGCGTCCTGACGATCATTATCCTGCTCACCGGCGAGCCGATCACCACCCGCTGGCTGCTCGTCCCGGTCGTGCTGCTGCTGCAACTGATCTTCAACGTCGGGGCCAGCCTGTTCATGGCCAGGATCGGCGCGTTCGCCCGCGACATGAACCAGCTGCTGCCGTTCATCATGCGCACCTGGCTGTACGCGTCGGGCGTCTTCTTCAGCATCCCCGCCCGGGTCGACCAACTGCCGGAATCGCTGAGCTTCATCCGCTACGTCCTGGAACTCAATCCCGCCGCGGCCTTCATCGAGTTGATGCGGGATCTACTCATCTACCAGCACACCCCGCCACAATGGGCCTGGGCCACTGCCATATTCTGGGCGGTGTTCGCGCTCATTGTCGGTTTCTGGTACTTCTGGCGGGCTGAGGAGAGGTACGGCCGTGGCTGAGGCAGAGGTGGTAGCCCAGGGGGCGGCACAGCCCGCGAAGGCTCCCCAGGCCAGCGAGGCAATGGAAAGGGTGTGGCCGGTGCCCGCCGAAGAACCAAAGGCGTCACCAGTCGGCACTCCCACCGTCATCGTCGACGACCTGCACATCGTCTACAAGGTGTACGGGGCCGCCAGCGAGGCCGAGAAGGGCAACGCCGTCAACGCCCTGCGCCGCCTGGTCAAGCGCCAGGGCCGCCCGCAGATGAAGGAGATCCACGCCGTCAAGGGCGTCTCCTTCGTGGCCAGGCACGGCGACGCCATCGGCATCATCGGCCGCAACGGCTCCGGCAAGTCCACCCTGCTGCGCGCCATCGCCGGTCTGCTCCCGCCGCACAAGGGCGCCGTCTTCACCGACGGCCAGCCGTCCCTGCTGGGCGTCAACGCGGCCCTCATGAAGGAACTCACCGGCGAACGCAACATCGTCCTGGGCTGCTACGCGATGGGCATGACCCCCACCGAGGTCCGCGCCCAGTACGACGAGATCGTCGACTTCTCCGGCATCGGGGAGTTCGTCCAGTTCCCCATGTCCACCTACTCCTCCGGCATGGGCGCCCGCCTCCGCTTCGCCATCGCCTCCGCCAAGACCCACGACGTGCTCCTCATCGACGAGGCCCTGGCCACCGGCGACCGCGAGTTCCGCCGCAAGTCCCAGGACCGCATCATGCAGATGCGCAAGTCCGCCGGCACGGTCTTCCTGGTCGCCCACAACCTGGACGTCATCGAGGAGACCTGCAACCGGGTCATCTGGCTGCACAAGGGCAAGATCAAGATGGACGGCGACCCCAAGGAAGTCATCGCCGCCTACAACAAGGCCTGAGCTGCTTGGCGTCAGGCAGGCGGACGTACCAGGATGACTCTCGAAGAGATCAGTTACCTGGCAATCGGAGAATCCTGTGCCTACCCCGCCGCCCATTCCGTACGACCACCTGCCCGAGGTCCCGGAGCTGACCGTCGAGAGTGACGACGTCGGCGACGCCGTCACCCTGCCGACCGCGCACATCTTCAACGACTGGGGGTTCGCCGGGCAGAACCTGTCGCCGCAGCTGCGCTGGTCCGGCGCCCCCGAGGGCACCCAGAGCTACGCGGTCACCTGCTTCGACCCGGATGCCCCCACCGGCTCCGGATTCTGGCACTGGGTCCTCTACGACATCCCGGCGGACGTGACCGAGCTCCCCACCGGCGCCGGCTCGGGACCCGACTTCAAGGGCCTCCCCGAGGGCGCCAAACACGCCCGCAACGACTTCTCCACCAAGGCGTACGGCGGAGCCGCCCCGCCCCCCGGCTACCCGCACCGCTACCTGTTCGCGGTCCACGCCCTGAGCGTGGAGTCGCTGGGCGTCGACACCGACACCCCGCCCGCCGTGGTCGGCTTCAACGTCACCGCCAACACCCTCGCCCGCGGGTTTATCGCACCTATATACGAAAGCTGATGCGCCCGCGCCCGGTGTTCCCTTATGATTCGAACGGAGATTCGATCTGAGGGAAGACCGCGATGTGCTGGGAGGGCGGGATGAGTGAGCTGGTGACGGCCATCGATCATTTGGCCGCCGAGGATCCGTCCGAACTACCGCGAGGCCGCCTCGCCGAGCAACTGGTCGAACTGCACTGGCAGATGGCCCGACTACAAGCCCAGATCGCCCGCCGCACTTCGGTGCGTCCGCCGGGGGGCAACGAGTACAACTGATCGGCAACGCGAAGGCCGGGCGATCCCCCACGGGATGCCCGGCCTTCGTCGCTGCACACGATGTACGGCTACGTTGACGTGGCCACGCCAACGTGTCCTGAAGTCGGCTAGTTCAGACCGGGCGCTGCGGGCAGGGCGGGCGCGAGGCCGCCGAGGAGCGTGGTGGCGGTGTCGGTCACGTTCTTCACCAGGTTGGCCGAGCCGGTTCCGGCTTCGGCTTCGGCGAGCGGCGCGGTGGAGACGGCGTCGACGGCCGGCGCGACGGCCGCGTCCATGGCGGTGGCCTTCCCGGCGAGCGGCGTGGCCGTGCCGGTGAGGTTGAGGTCACCGATGGCGGGGAGCCCGGTGATGAGGTTGCCGAACTCGGTGACGCGCGCCACTTCGGCGACCGCGCCTTCGGTGCTGCCGACGACGTGCTCGACGGTGCTGGTCAGGTCCTTGGTGGTCTGGGTGAGGCGGGCGGCGGCGCCGGTCACGTCCTTGACCACCCCGCCGAGCGAGCCGACGGTTCCGTTCAGGTCGGCGGGCACGGAGCCGAGCGAGACCTGGAGCGAGTCCAGCAGCGCGTCGATGCTGTTCTGCTCGTCTTCGGTCTGGGCGGCTTCGGCGGACATCAGGCGCTTGACGCTGATGCCAGGAAGGGCGCCGGTGACGCCGCCCAGTCCGCCCGTGACGCCGCCCAGTCCGCCGGTCAGCCCGCTCACCGTGCCGGTGAGCTGCTCGACCGGGCTGCCGCTGCCGCCGAGCAGGCCGGTGACGGGGCCGAGCAGGCCGCTGATCGGGTCACCGCCGCCGCCCCCGAGCAGACCGCCGAGCAGACCGTTGAGCAGACCGCCGATCGGGTCGTCGCCGGAGACCACCGCCGGCGGAACGACGACGACCTGCGCCTGCGCCACGGCGGGCGCGGACACTGCCGCGGCGACCCCGAAAGTCGCCACCGCGATGACGGCCTTGATCATACGCTTCATGATTTGCCTTCCCTGCCTTATTCCGAATCCTCGGAATAAGAGCTAAGAACCCCCGTGTACCGGCGCAGCACGCCGGCTGATTGGCTACTGAGCCGAATTTCTATCACCACGGAGCGGAAAGGTGAATCCGCAGGTCACCAGCGATGGGCAAGCGTCAGCGCCCGGTAATTCCGGATATGGAAGCGCTAAGGACCACCCTCTGGTCATCGGCACAGAGCCGGTTTTGGCGAGACATGCGGCGAGATGCTCACCGGCCCGGGAAAAAGGCACGGTAAACCTGCCTCCCGGGCCGGGCGAACATATTTTCCGCCGCCTTGAATCGAATCAGGCGCTGAGCCGCGCGACCGGTACGGCCGGATCGAACGGAAACCGGTCCGCGAAGGCCGGGCGCAGGTCGTCCAGCCAGACGGCCCGCGGGTCATATCGCGCGAAGAACGGACGCCCGACGAGTTCCGGCTCCCTGGCCTGGATGAGATGCAGCACGAAGACCCGCTGTCCGGCGATCTCGGCCACCCCGTCGACGCACACCTTGCCCGGCGTGGCCGACATGGAGGGCCCACGCACCGTCCGGCACACCCCGGAAACCTGCGCGTACGCGTCCCGGAACAGCTCGTACCCCCGCGCCAGCGGCACCGCGAAGTAGTCCTGCGGACCGGTGTCCCGCTCCACGAACATGTAGTAGGGAATCATCCCGAGGGTGCTCTGCCGTCGCCACATCTCGGCCCAGGTCCCGGCGTCGTCGTTGATGGACCGGATCAGCGGCGCCTGCGTCCTGATCACCGCCCCGGTGTTCCGCACCCGCCGTACGGCCTCCGCCACCACCGGCGGCTCCAGCTCACGCGGGTGCGAGAAGTGCGCCATGAACGCGAGATTCTTCCCGGCGGCGACCACCTCCTCGAACAGCCGCAACGTCGCGTCGGCGTCCGGGTCGGTGACGAACCGGCCCGGCCAGTAGGCCAGCGACTTGGTGCCGATCCGGATGGACTCGATCTGCGGCAACGCCAGCAGCGGCTCCAGATACCGCCGCAGCACCGACTCCCCCATGATCATGGGATCCCCGCCGGTGAACAGCACGCTGGTCACCTCCGGATGCGCCTCCAAATAGCGCACCAGACTGTCCACATCGCCGGATGCGAACTTCAGATCCGCGTCACCGATGAACTGCGCCCACCGGAAGCAGTACGTGCAGTACGCATGGCAGGTCTGCCCCTGCTTGGGAAAGAACAGCACGGTCTCCGGGTACTTGTGCTGCATGCCGGGGACCGGCTCCGCGTCCACCTTGGGCACGTTGAGTGCCAGCTGCCCGGCCGGATGCGGGTTGAGCCGCCGCCGTACCTCGTTGGCCGCCGCGTTCACCCGCGCGGCCGGGGCACTGTCCCGCAGCAGGCCGGCCAGCCGCGCCACGTCGGCGGCGGGCAGCATGTCGTCCTGCGGGAAGACCAGCCGGTAGATCGGGTCGTCGGGCACGGCCGACCAGTCGATCAGCTCGTCCACCACGTAGGCGTTGGTGCGGAACGGCAGGACGGTCGCCACCGCGGCGGCGCGCAGCCGCGCCTCGGCGTCGAACCCGGCCTTGCCCAGGAGCCCGTCAAGGTGCTTGCTCGTGTAGGCGCGGAAGCCTCGGTTCCCCTCGGTAAAGATCACTCGGCCTTCCCTTCTCGGTACGTTTCTCCGCACTCGTGTAAACCAACTGTGGCTGTCAGGCGTCTATGCAACTCATATACCGGGTGCCGCGCCATTTAACAGGCACTTCCACGATTTGGCAAAGGTCTCTGTCATAAGAATCACCATCTCGCGACATATCTCGAAACGCGGTAGCCTGGGCGGTGTGACAGTCAACGATCCAGGTCAGCGCGCCTCCGACGCCGACCGTGACCGCGTCGCGGGGGTCATCGCCGAGGGCCTCGCCACCGGCCGGCTGACCAGCACCGAGCACGCCGACCGCCTGGAGGCCACCTACACGGCCGTGACGGTCGGCGACCTGGTCCCGATCACGAGGGATCTGCCCGACACGATCCGCCCAAACATGCCGACCGGAACCGACAGGCAGCAGGTTTCGGCCGTGTTCAGCAAGGTGATCAGAAGCGGCCGCTGGGTGCCCGGCCGGCACACCACGTTCAGCGCCGTCTTCGGCGCGCTCATCATCGACCTCACCGAGAGCGTGCTGCCGGGGCGCGAGATCACCCTGGAGCTCAACTCCTTCTGTGGGAAGCTCATCGTCCGGGTCCCCGAGAACGCGAACGTGGTCGACGAGGGCAGCGCGCTGTTCTCCAAACGCCACGTCACGGGCGGCAAGACCGAGGACGGGCCGCTCATCCGGGTAACCGGAAGCTCCCGGTTCGGGAAAGTGATCGTGTCCCGCAAGATCGCCGACTGGAACATGCGGGGTTGAGCACCCGGCGCCGGACCTACCATTCAGTAGGAGTCAGGATTGGACGGCGCTGTGATCCTCAAGGTGTTCCCCAAGGCAACTCATGGCGAGTGAACCTCTGCCCATCGCGCTGGACGCGATGGGCGGCGATCACGCCCCGTTGGAGATCGTCGCCGGAGCCGTCCTGGCGGTCCGCGAACTCGGCCTGCCGGTCGTCCTGGTCGGCCAGCCGAGGGTGCTCTACGAGGCCCTGTCCGCGCACGACGCCACCGCCGAGATCCCGATCGTCCGCGCCGAGGAGATGCTGAGCATGGACGAGGGCGCGCTGGCCAGCCTGCGCCGCCCGCGCTCCAGCATCGCCGTCGCCTGCCATCTGCTCCGCCGCGGCGACGCCGCCGCCGTCGTCTCGGCCGGCTCCACCGCCGGCGTGGTCGCCACCGGAAAGCTGCGCCTGCGCGCGCAGCACGGCGTGCTCCGGCCGGCCATCGCGGTCGCCCTGCCGACCCTGCCGCACCCGACCATCCTGGTGGACGCGGGCGCGAACGCCGACGTCAAACCGGAAATGCTGGTCCAGTTCGCCCACCTGGGCGCGGCCTACGTCGAAGCCTCCCTGGACGTCAAGAACCCCAGGGTCGGCCTGCTCACCATCGGCACGGAACCCGAAAAGGGCAACAAACTGGCCAAGCGCGCCCACGAACTACTCGAATCCAGCCCCGGCCTCGACTTCGCCGGCAACATCGAGGGCCACGACCTGCTCACCGGCAAGGTCGACGTGATCGTCACCGACGGGTTCACCGGCAACATCGCACTCAAGACCATGGAGGGCAGCGTCCGGTACGCCTTCGGCCAGCTGCGCGAGACCGTCGCCGAGAGCCGGGTCGCCAAGTTCGGCGGCCTGCTCCAGCGGCCCCGGCTGCGCGAGCTCTACCGGCGGCTCGACCCGGAGGCGCACGGCGGAGCCGTACTGCTCGGACTGAACGGAACCGTCGTGATCGCGCATGGTTCGTCCCGGGCCAGAGGGATCGCCTCGGCCTGCGAGCTGGCCGCCCGGCTGGCCACCGGAAAGATCGTCACCAAGGTCGGCGAGCGGGTCGGCACGATCCCCCGGTCGCACCGCCTCTGGTGAGCCGTAATCGTGGCGACGAGAAAGACCGGGCGTCGATAGGCTTGGATTCATGACCGACCCGCAACTCGTACTCGCCGAAGGGGTCCAGCGGGCGCTGGCCGCCGCCTTCGGCCCGGAGTATGCCGCCGAAGACCCGCTGATCAGGCCGTCCCAGTTCGCCGACTACCAGGCGAACGTCGCGATGAGCCTGGCGCGACGACTCGGGCGGGCGCCGCGGGAGGTCGCCCAGGTGATCGCCGACCACATCGACATCCCCGGCACGGTGCAGATCAGCGGGCCCGGCTTCGTCAACCTGACCCTCGCCGACGGCTGGCTCGCCGCCCAGGCCGCCGAGCAGCTCGCCGACGAACGGCTCGGCGTCGCCACCGAGGCCCAGCAGACCGTCGTGATCGACTACTCCGCGCCCAACGCGGCCAAGGAGATGCACGTCGGCCACCTGCGGACCACCGTCGTCGGCGACGCCCTGGTCCGGGTCCAGGAGCACCTCGGCCACCACGTCATCCGGCAGAACCACCTCGGCGACTGGGGCACCCCGTTCGGCATGCTCATCGAGCACCTGCTCGACATGGGCGAGGAGGCCGCCGTCGCGCAGCTGTCCGCCGGCGAGGGCAACGTCTACTACCAGGCCGCCCGCGCCAAGTTCGACGGCGACCCCGACTTCAGCAAGCGGGCCAAGGCCCGGGTCGTCACCCTCCAGGCGGAGGACCCGGAGACGATGCGGCTCTGGCACATCTTCATGAACGCCACCATCCGCTACTTCAACAAGGTCTACACCCAGCTCGGCGTGACCCTGCGCGACGAGGACATCGCCGGCGAGAGCCGCTACAACGCGATGCTCGGCCAGGTCTGCGACGACCTGCAGAAACGCGGCATCGCCGTGCTCAGCGACGGCGCCCTGTGCGTCTTCCCGCCCGGCTTCACCGGGCGCGAGAACCTGCCCCTCCCTTTCATGATCCGCAAGAGCGACGGCGGGTACGGCTACGCCACCACCGACCTGGCCACCATCCGCCACCGGGTGCAGGACCTGAAAGCCGACCGGATCACGTATGTGATCGGCGCCACCCAGGCCCTGCACATGCAGATGCTCTTCGCGTCCGCGCGGCTGGCCGGCTGGCTGCCCGACGAGGTCCGGGCCGAGCATGTGCAGATCGGCAGCGTGCTGGGCAGCGACGGCAAAATGTTCAAGACCAGGGCCGGCAAGTCCATCAAGCTCCTGGAACTCCTGGAGGAGGGCGAAGCCAGGGCCGCCGCCGTGGTCGCCGACCGCGCCTACGACGAGGCGACCCGGGCCGAGATCGCCCACGCCGTCGGGATGGGCGCGATCAAGTACGCGGACCTGTCCGTCAGCCACGACAGCGAGTATGTGTTCGACTTCGACCGCATGCTGGCGCTGACCGGGAACACCGGGCCGTACCTGCAGTACGCGACCGCCCGGATCCGGTCCATCTTCCGGCGCGGCGAGTACGATCCGGCCGAAACGCGCGGGCCCATCCTGCTCGGGCACCCGGCCGAGCGGGCCCTGGCCCTGCAACTGCTCGGCTTCGGCGCCGTCGTCAGCGAGGTCGGCGCGGCCAGCGCACCGCACCGGCTGTGCGCGTATCTGTTCGACACGGCCAGCGCGTTCACCACGTTCTACGACAACTGCCCCGTGCTCAAGGCCGGCAGCGAGGAGGACCGGCAGTCCCGGCTCGCCCTGGCCGCGCTGACCTTGCGAGTGCTGACCCAGGGGCTCGACCTGCTCGGCATCGAGGTCCCGGAACGGATGTGACGGCGCGCCTTCCGGTAAAGGTGGGTCGATGACGTCTAGTCTTTGGGCGGTCAAGGGAGTGTCTGGCCACTTGGTCGCCCGTTGAACATTTCGGGGGGTCGGCCGTCGGGGAGCGTACGCTTGAGCATGGACGTCAGCACCGGCGAGTCCGCCTCGGAGCTGCATCGATACGCCGAGGCGTTGCTGACCCATCTCACCGCCGACGGCACCCCGCCGCCGTTTCCCGACGTGGACGTGCCGGACTACTGGCTGTCGCCCGCCGTACAGGCGCTGGTGCTCATCATGAACGGCGAGGACGCGCTCGAACCGCTGGCGCGGGCGGCCCGGCTGGACGAGGGGCGCACGTCCCTGTTCCTGTGCCTGGCGCTGGCAGTGTGCGGGCACGGGGATCGGATTCACGCGTCCTGGCTGGGGACGGCGTTCGGTGACCTCGCCGAGGACCGGCCGGTCGCGTCGGGCCAGCGGGCCTTGTGGCTGGCGGCGGCCCGGGGGGCGTACGGGCCGGCCGGGAAGATCTTCGTGCTGCGGAAGCTGGACGCGATCGAGGTGCCGCCGGAGGACGAGCTCTGGCTGAAGGCGCTGGTGCCCGGGGAGACGAGGGCCGTCGTGCCGCCGTCTCTGCTGGAGTTTCCGGAACTGGCGGGGATTCCGGCGCTGGGGGTGCCGGCGCTGGCGGCCGAGCGGCTCGGCCGACTGCGGGAGCGGTGCGAGGAGATCCTGTCGGTGCGGCAGGGGGGTGAGAGTGCCGTGGCGTCTCGCGCGGTGGCGTCCGGGGCAACGGTGTCCGGTGAGGCTGTCTGGCCGGAGATGGAGCCGGTGGCGGTGTTGCGGGTGCTCATCGCCGATTCGGAGACGGATGCGCCGTTGAGTGCGTTGAGCGGGCATTTGCTGCACGATGTGCAGCCGGGCGCTGACCCTTATCTGGCCGCCCTGGCTCTTCATGTCGCGGCGCCCGCGGTCAAGGCGGCGGCCGAACACCTGGCGGAGAGCACGCTCGGCGAAACGCCGGAGTCGGTCACCGTGCCGATCATGGGGAACGCGATCGTGCTGCGCCCGGACGGCCCTGATCCGTCGACCCTGACCGAGGCCGAACGCCTGATCGTCGCCAGGAACATCACCCGCCGTCCCGCCCGGCAGGGTGGGTATGTGCTGATTGTGCTGGGGCTGGTGCTGGCCGCCGGGCTGGGGCTGTTGTTCTGGCCCACCGCGGCGGTGGGAGCCGGCGTCTGCGGCTGGGGGTTCTACCGGCTGTGGCGGGTACGGCAGCGGGAACTGGTGGAGCTGGCCCGCATCGAAGCCGAGGTCGCCGAGTTGCACAAGCTCGCGGATGGCGCGGTGTGGGCCCTGCACGAGTACGCCCGTGAGGCGAAGGGGCGCAGGGAAGTGGCCACCGAGGATCTCACCGCGCTGACTCGCCTGCTCCGCCGCGGACCTCGCGCCGGCTGACGCTTCCGGGGTTTTGAGCTTCGGGCCTTCTTCGAGCCTCGGGCCTTCGAGCTTCTGGGCTTCCGGGTTCTTCGGTCGTCGGCTCTTGCGGGTCTGAACGCAACGGCGCTGGGTGCCTGCTTGTGGTGTGTCCTCTCTCCGACCCAGCGACGTTGCGTCCGTGTGCTCATCTTTCGTCAGACTGATCTCTGGTCAGACGGAGGAGACCTCGACGTTGGACGGGGTCAAGAGAAAGACCTTCTCGGCGATACGCTCGATCCGGCCCTCACAGCCGTAGGCCAGGCCGGCCGCGAAGTCGACCATGCGGGTTGCCTCGACTGTGGACATGGTGCCCACGTCCATCACGACGCTGTGGCCGTCACGGAAGTGGCGGCCCACGGTTAGCGCGTCGTCGTATTTCTTTGGGCGGACCATGACGATGCGCGCGGGCTCGCCCTCCGTTTGCCAGCGCCGGGCCGCCCGCTCGGAGGCCGGAATCCAGTCATCCTCGTACTCTGCTTCGCCATAGGGCTCGTCATACTGCTCGGCCCCGCCCAGGCCAAGGTAGCTCGCTACCTTGCGCACTGCCCCCATCGGCTTCGTCCTTTCCGGGTTTGTCCCGACACTTGGGACGCTAACCGACCATTCCTCAAGGGCGAGCCGACACGCCACGCCATAGCATTCTTTTTGTAGGGTGCATAACATGCGTATCTTCACCGTCGATTCGTTCACCGACCGGCCGTTCAAGGGTAACCCCGCCGCCGTCTGCCTGCTGGAAGGTCCGGCAACCGTCTCGTGGATGCGAGAGGTCTCGGCGGAAATGCGGCATTCGGAAACCGCATTCGTGGTGCGGGGGGAGGGAGGATATTCGCTGCGGTGGTTCACGCCGAAGGTCGAGGTGGCGCTGTGTGGGCATGCCACGCTGGCGGCAGCGCATATTCTTTATGAAATCGGGGCGGAGGACGGGCGAATCGACTTCTCCACCCAGAGCGGGATCCTTTCAGTGGAGCGTGATTCGTCCGGACTTATCACGATGGACTTTCCGGTGAAGGTGCCATCGGAATGCGCTGTGCCGGCTGGACTGGGGGAGGCTTTGGGAGTCGAACCGGTTTGGGTGGGGAATAGTCAGTTCGATCTGCTGGTGGAGGTGGATTCGCCAGAGATTGTGCGGACGCTCGCACCGGATATTGGGGCCATTGCCACGATTGATGTGCGCGGCGTTATCGTGACGGCCGCGTCGCCAGATTCCGATGCGGACTTCGTGTCGCGATTCTTTGCCCCTCGGGCCGGCGTCGACGAGGATCCGGTGACCGGGTCAGCGCACTGTGTGCTGGCGCCCTACTGGTCGCAGCGGCTGGGGGCACATTCGCTGGCTGGACGGCAGCTGTCCGAGCGGGGCGGGGTGGTTCGGACCACTATGCGTGACGATCGGGTCCTGCTTGGGGGGAAGGCTGTCACGATCTGGTCGGGTGAGATGCATGTATGAGGGCGGATACATGCTAGGTGGATAAATGCGAAAGGCCCCAGCCATCGGCTGGGGCCCAAC
>NZ_BLAD01000136.1 GCF_009687845.1 Acrocarpospora corrugata | reverse complement strand
CCACCCACCCTTTGTTTCCCCTCGGGGCTCCGCCCCGCCCCCGCCGTTGCGCGGCTCCGCCGCCCTCCGGCCGTTTGGTTGCCCGGAGGGTTCCGTCGCTCGGCGGCCATTTGGTTGTGCAGGGGTCTCCGCCGCCCCCCAGCCATGTGGTTGCCTGGGGGCCTCCGCTATCCGCTGGCCGTTTGGTTGTGCAGGGGTCTTCGCCATTTGCTGACCATCTGGGGCCCCCGCCCCGCCCCCGTCGTCGCGTATTTGGGGCTCTGCCCCGGTGTCCTGGCGGGCGCGGAAATAGATCAACCCGTTGCCCGAATCGAGGCGGAGGATCCCGGCGAGCATCAGCGCCAGCGCCATCGCGGTGAAGAACTCCCCCGCGGTCTCCAAGTCCAACATCCGAGTGACGATCAACACCAGCAGGAACTGCGCGGCGGCATTGGCGGTCGCGCTGGTCAAGCCGGCCAGTGCGCCCGTGGGCAATTTGGGCATGGGTCAGCGGCGCCAGGAGGGAACATGGCCCAGCCACGGCTGCAACAGAACATCCCAAGGCAGGAAATATTCGGATAGCTGGTGCCGGAGGGCGGGGGGCATCTCGGTGCGGGGGCGGGCGTTGTGCTGGTCGAAGGTGGGGTCGGTCAGGCGGGGGAGGCCGAGGAATTCGAGGACGCGGTCGTAGGTGGGTTCGGGGTCGATGAAGAAGGTGCCGCTGTCCAGGACCAGGATGCGTTCACGGCCGACCAGGAGATCCAGGCGGGCCAGCTGTTCCGCGTACCGGCCACGGGATACGTACGCCTGGTGGCGGTGGGCGTGGCTCACGTGGGAGGGGTCCGCTTTGAGGAGGTCGGCGGCGCCGGTTAGGCGGTCTTCCTCCAGGGCGAGGGCGCGCTCGAAGGAGGGTTCGGTTTCGAAGCCGCGGGCCAGTTCGTGGGCGTGGGCGGAGTAGGCGCGTTCGACGGGGTCGCGGACCAGGACGATCAGTTTCACGCCGGGGAGGTCCCAGGCGATCCGCGAGACCGCGAGGGGATGGAACAGGTAGTAGGGCGAGGACTCGAAAGCCTGAGGCCGGTGGCCGTACCGGTATTCGAGGCGGTTCGCGGTGGCGCGTAACGGGAAGTGCGCTCGATACCAGGACAGGCCCCGGTGGTAGGACATGTCGAAGAAGTGCACGCCCTTGCGGAGGACGGGTTTGAGCATCAGGGGGTGCTGGGCGAGGGCGCGGTAGAGGGAGGTCGTGCCGCAGCGCTGGGCGCCGATGATCAGGAAGGACGGGAGCAGGCGGCCGCTTCCGGTCAGCCGGCCGGCGGTGATCGAGACCGCGTGTGCGGTGGTTTTCAGGGCGCTCACGGCAGCACCTCCAGCTGGTCGAGGACGGGGTTGAGCCAGGTCGAGGCGGGGCCGAGCGGCTCGTGGCCGTCGCGGCGGTGGCGGTCGGCCTGGGTGATCAGGTAGTGCGCGGCGGTCAGGCGGGCTTCGGCGAAGGAGAGGCCGAAGGGTTCCAGGGTTCGGCCGGCTCGGGCGACGCAGGCGTGTGCCGCCGGAGCGGGACGCATCCGCCGGAGCGCGCTCTGGAAGAAGTGGTGCAGCGCGTCGAAGCCGAGCGGGACGCCGGCGCCGAAACGTTCCCAGTCCCAGACCAGCAGCCTGCCGTCGCCGGCCGCGGCCATGTTCCAGGGCGAGAAGTCGCCGTGCCAGGCTCCGGCGGGGTCGAGCGCGGCGATCTCGGTGACGGCGGCGGCCAGCAGGGCGGGCCTGACCTTCCGGCCGGTGACCGGCAACGGCGACAGGACGAGCACGTCCAGTTCGCGCCATTCGCCGAAGTGCAGCACGGTCGGTGGCACCACCACCTTCAACGGCCGTTCGGTCAGCGAACGCAGGGTCGCCGCCTCGTGCCGGACCAGCTCGCGGGCCCTGGCACTGTCACCGACCTTCACGAACCCGACCAGCCCTCCCGCCCCGTACGCCTCCAGGATCGGCTTGCGGTTGGCGCGCCGGGCGGGGCGCACATGCAGCACGGTGTGGACTCGCTGGCCGAGGACTTCGGTCAGGTACGTCTCGATCGTGTCCGGCCCGTCGCCGACCAGCACCCGGCCGCCGACGTGCCAGTGGGCGCGGGGAACCAGGCGCCGGGGCACCAGCCGATGCGGCAGCAGGGTACGGGCCGACATGCGGGCCGATGGCGGGAACAGCAAGGGGATCACCTCGTCGAGATAGCGCAGTCGGAGGTCGGCGTCGCTCATGCGGCGTTCCGCCACAGCAGCGCGAACGAGATCAGGTACAGGCTCAACGCGGTGACCATGCCGTCGTAGATGAACATGTAGAACAGCGCCAGCATCATCACCAGCACTCCCGCCTGCCCGACAGGCGAGCGATCAGTCCAGTACCGGCGGACGGCTCCCGCGAAGAACGCGGCGTACAGGACCGCGCCGGTGAAGCCCTGGGTGATCAGCAGCAGCCAGAGCTGGCCGTCGCTGCCCAGCGGCGGGTGGCCGCAGGTGTCGCACCAGTCGCTCTTGCCGGTGGTGATCGAGCGGTGGTTGCCGAACGCGTTGCGGGTGTTGCCGTAGCCGATGATCGGCGAGCCGGCGGCGGCCTGGACGGTGGCGGAGACGGTGAAGGCGCGGATGTCGTTGCTGTGCGGGCTGTCCAGGCGCTGGGCGACCATCGAGGCGAGCGGGGAGAGCAGGAAGGCGGTGGCCGCGGCGGCGACCGCCGTACCCACGGCCAGGGGGCGGCGGGAGCGGAGGGCGAGGTAGGCGAGGGAGAGGCCGAGGCCGAGCCAGAGGCCGCGGTTGAGGGAGTAGACGATCGGGATGGCGGCCAGGGCGAGCAGGACGGCGGCGAGGGTACGGCGGAGCGGGCCGCCGTGGCCCCACCAGCCGACCAGGAACCAGATGATCAGCACCGAGGCGTTGCTGCCCCAGGCGTTGGCCCATTCGAAGGGGGCTTCCGGGCGGGGGGAGGCGTGGCCGAGCACGTGCTGGATCTGGGCGGCGGTGGGGTGGATCAGGTTGGTGACGAAGGAGTTGCCGGAGATCCAGCGGGGGAGCACGAGTTCGACCGGCGAGGTGAAGGCGAAGCGCGGGAAGAGCACGCCGAGCAGGCCGCCCGCGACGGTGGTGACGAACAGGGCGCCGAGCATGCGGACGAGGGTGAGCTGCGGGAGTTCCTCGTGGGTGAGATTGCCCAGGTAGAGCACGACGACCAGGAGCGCCAGGTAGACGGTCAGGCGCATCACGTAGCCGATCACGCGTCCGGCCGTGAGGTCGCCGTAGGTGCCGTCGGGGGTGTCCGCGAGGGTGAGGGCGCTGAGCAGGTAGCCGGCGATCAGCAGAGCCCACAGGCCGAAACCCTTGGGGACCTTGATCGGGCGTCGCCGGGACAGGATGACCAGCATCGGGATGGCGACCACGATGACCGAGAGGCCGCCGAAGCCGAGGGCCCACCAGGCGGGGTAGCCGACCAGCAGCGCCCAGATCGGCCAGACCGTCCTCACCGGGCGCGCTCCGGGGAGAGCAGGACGGGCGGTACGGAGAGTGCGCCGAGCACGGTCGTGCCGCGTCCGGTCAGGCTGCGGGCTGAGCGGGCCACCTCGTAGGCCCGAGCCCGCTGGAGTCCGACCAGCAGTACCGCGACGGGGGCGGGTCCGGTGGTGACGAGGTTGAGTCCGGAGAACTCGTCGACGATCACCGAACCAGCCTCGGTGCCAACCGATTTCAGCAGGATCGGCCCGGCGGGCAGGAGGGCGGCGAGCGTGTCGTTCAGTCCGGCGCGATCCGTGGCCGGGAGATGCGCCAGCAGTGGCAGCGTGGTCAGCCGTTCGATATCGGCGGGCACGCGCAGCCGGGTGTCCAGTCGGTCCCGCGCGAACGCCGACAGCGCGCCGGCCAGCAGGCCGACGAACAGGCCGCTGCCCAGGTAGAGCGGTGGGCTGGGGGAACTCGTCCGGACCGGCGGCCTGGCCTGGCTGATCACGCTGCCGGGCGTGATCGCGGTGGTCTTGAACGTGTCGTACTTCAGCGTGAGCGCGTAGGACTGCCGGCTCAGCACCGCCTGCCGGTGGGCGGCGAGCGCCCGTTCGGCCGTGCCCCTGGGCAGCACGGCGATGGTGGCCGCCGCCCTGGTCAGCCCCAGGTTGACCTCGCGGAGTTTGGTGAGCAACGCCCGCATCTGGGCCAGCAGCGTCTGGCCGGCCGCGTCCGCCCGATGCTTCAGATACGCGTCCGCGAATGCCTGCGCCCCCGCCGCCGCCCCCAGCGAATCGGGCGCTACAAACGAAATCCTGAGAATTCCGGAATTCGGCGGAACATCGACCCGGACCCGATTCCGCAGCCCCTCCGGATTCGTATTTTTCAGGATTTCGGCCGCCTTGGCGGCGACCACGGATGATTGGGCGATCTGGGCTTCGGTATCCAAATTGAGTGGTTCACGCTGGCGTTGGGTGATCTGATTGACCTGTTCCGGCACGCCGGTCGGCAGCACCTGGACCTCCGCCGTCGACGTGTACGCCCGGGGCGTGCCCGCCAGCGCGCCGAACCCGGCCGCAACCCCGCCCAGCAGGAAGATCGTCACCAGCCAGCGGCGTCGCCGGAACACGGCGCCGTACTCGGCGAGATCCCGGCTGTGCGGGGGCAAGCTCATTGGGAACCTCGTCGTGGCGCGGGAACAGCGAAACAGAGTACGAACTATAGGCTCCCTTGGCCTTTACCCCAGCCAATTTTGAAGTTTTTCCACAGGCGAATCACGGGACAATAACAGACGTTCCGTGGACATGTCCGCCATGGGATATGAGAAAGCACTCCACCCGCGCCCGGCTCCGATGGAATGGTGAACCCCATGCTCATCGTCAAACGGGGGATCCTCGCGCTGGCCCTGCTCACCGGGTGCGCCCCCGCCTCCGGCACCGGCATCGGCACCCGTCCGGACGGTCTCCTCAGCCACGAGACCACCTGCGTGGTCACCGACAAACTCATCCCCACCTGCGGCGCGTGGTGGGGCATCGCGCCGGACGTCTTCACCGGCACCCCGCCGGACCGCGCGATCGAGCGCGCCGAGCGGCGGATGGGCCGCCCGGCCGACATCGTGCACGTCTACCACCGCGGCGAGGAGCTGTTCCCCACCGACAAGGAGCGCGAGCTGGCCTCGGGGCGGCGGCTGCTGCTGGTCAACTGGAAGCCGTCGCGGACCAGGACCTGGGCGGAGATCGCGCGCGGCGTGCTGGATCCGCGGATCGACGCGCTCGCCGAGCACATCACCCGGACCTTTCCCGGGCGCTTCTTCCTGACGATTCATCATGAGCCGGAAGACGACGTGCGCGCCAAACCAGGCATGACGGCGCAGGACTACGCGGCCATGTACCGCCATGTGGTGAACCGGCTGCGGGAGAAGGGGGTGCGGAACGCGGTGACCGTCATGACGTACATGGGTGCCCCCAACTGGGCCACCAAGCCGTGGTTCGACCGGCTCTATCCCGGTGACGACGTGGTCGACTGGATCGGGCTCGATCCGTACGCGGATGAGCGGGTCAGTGACTTCGCCACGCTGGTCGACAAGACCAGGCCCGACCACCCGGGGTGGCCGGGGTTCTACCGCTGGACGCAGTCCCGGTTCCCGGGCAAGCCGATCATGGTGTCCGAGTGGGGGGCTTTCGAGCGGCGGTCCGCCCCCAAGTTCAAGTCCGACTTCTTTGCGTCCGTGCGCCTGCAGATCCGGGACTATCCGCAGATCAAGGCGCTCGTCTACTTCGACTCGGCGTTCGCGCCGCGCGGGGACACCCGGTTCGACACCACCCCGGAGGGGGCGGCGGCCTTCGCCCGGCTGGCCCGGGAACGGCACTTCACGGCGACCAAGGTCCCCGAGCAGTGACCCGAGCAGTGACCCGAGCAGCGACCCGAGCAGTGATCAGCGCACCCAGCCGCCCGCGGTGAGGTGGGTGAGCACCCTCGAGACGGCGCGGTCGATCGGCATGTCGGTGGTGTCGAGTTCGAGGTCGGCGTCGTCGGGCTCCTCGTAGGGGGCGGAGATCCCGGTGAATTCCGGGATCAGTCCGGCGCGCGCCTTCGCGTACAGGCCCTTGCGGTCGCGGCGTTCGCACTCTTCCAGCGGCGTCGAGACGTGCACGAGCACGAAGTCCGCGCCCACCGACTCCGCCATCTCGCGCGCCTCGTCGCGGGTGTCCGCGTGCGGGGCGATCGGGGCGCAGATGGCCAGGCCGCCGTGGCGGGCCACCTCGGCGGCGACGAAGCCGATCCTGCGGATGTTCAGGTCGCGGTCCTCGCGGGAGAAGGTCAGGCCCTTGGACAGGAGCCGCCGGACCACGTCGCCGTCCAGGAAGGTCACCGACCGGCCGCCGCGCTCCAGCAGGGCGTCGCGCAGGCCGCGCGCCACGGTCGACTTGCCGGAGCCGGACAGGCCGGTGAAGAAGACCACCAGGCCGCGCCGGTGCGGCGGGCCGGGGAGGCTGACCGGGGCAGGGCCCGCGTAGTGCTCGGTGGCGCCGTAGTTGGCGGCGACGTGTTCGCGGAGTTCCAGGTCGATGAAAGCGTCCTCGCGGGGGGCGAGCGGCACCGCGACGACGGTCGAACCCGGCAGTTCGGCGGAGGCTTTGAGCGCGGCGCGGACGACGGCCGGGCCCGCTTCGCCGTACACGAGGGGGAGCAGGAGGACGGCGGCGTCGAGTTCTTCCGCGGTGGCCGCGATGTCCTCGACGGCGGCCGAGTCGAGGGGGCCGCGCATGGTCACGGCGAGGACGTCGTCGGGGAGGTCCTTGCGGACTTCCGCCGGGGTGCGGCGGAGGCGGGCGAACGGGCCGTAGACGGGGGCGCCGACCGCTTCGAGACGGCCGGCGACGTGGTGGCCGTCCCGTTCTGTCACGTGCAGGACGGCCAGGGCCGCGCCCTCCGGGTCGGTCAGGGTGATCTGGTCGCCGAGGTCGTCGGGAAGCGCCAGCGTGATCGCGTCCGGCCACGGCGCGCCGTCGGCGAGTTGCCCGCGCTCCGTCACGCTCGTGACGTCGGTGGCGCCCAGGAACCCGGTCAGCGGCGCGAACGCGCCGGACAGCAGGAGTTCCAGGTCAGCCAGCTCGCGCGCGTCGGGCGTCCATTCGGTCATCTGTCGAATTTCCGATCTCAGGCATAGGGGACCTCGCCCGAAGGCGTCTTAGAGGCTGACATTAGCTCTAGGAGGAGGTGGTCGTGGACGCAGCTGACGAACGCGGTTTCCGCGAATTCGTATCAGCGAGATCACCCGCCTTGATGGGCCTGGCCTACCTGCTCACCGGCGGCGATCAGCACGCGGCCGAGGACCTGGTCCAGACCTCGCTCGCCAAGGCGGTGACGCGCTGGGCCCGGATCGACGACCCCGAGGCGTACGTCAAGCGCACCATGTACCACCAGCAGGTCAGCACCTGGCGGCTGGCCTGGCGACGGCACGAGACCAGTGTCGCCGAGCCGCCGGAGCGGGTCGCGGGCGACCACACCAGCCGGATCGACCTGCGGCTGACGTTACGTCAGGCGCTGTCCCGGCTGACCGCCCGGCAGCGGGCGGTGCTGGTGCTGCGCTACTTCGAGGACCTGCCGGAGGACGAGATCGCCCGGATCATGGGCTGCTCCGTGGGCACCGTCCGGAGCACCGCGCATCGCTCGCTGGCGCGGCTCCGCACCCTGGCCCGCGAGCTCACGCCCACGCAGGAGGAGCTGACCCGATGAACGAGGAGACCCTGCTCAGGGAGACGCTCCGGGACTGGTCGGAGCAGGCCAGGGTGCCCGCCGACCTGGCCGACCGGGCTTTGCGCCGACGCCGGCGTCGGCGCTGGCTGCCTGCGCTGGCGGCGGTGGTGACGGCCGCAGCCGTGGTCACCGGCGCGCTCGTGTTGCCCGGCACGTTCCGTCAGAAGCCCGCGCCCGCGGTCGACGCCACGGTGACCGCGGTGGCCAGCCCGCCGCCCAGCGACATCCAGGTGGACACCGACAACAATCCGCCCAAGACGTTCATCGCCGCCGGGCGGGTGGCCGTCTCCGCGTACTCCACCCTGAGCTGGGATCCGACCGACCGGGGCACGGAGGTCCTCCGGTATCACTGGTCGCTGTACAACCCGGTCACCGGCCGGTACGAGCAGGCTGACTGGTCGTGGGTGCAGGTCGCGCGGGGGCTGCGGTTCGCCGCCGTCATGGAGGGGGACCTGCCCGCCGATCGGGTCGGCATCCTCGACATGACCACCCGGCAGGTGGTCCGCTGGGTCGGCGTCGAACAGGGCGCGGGCTCCGCCTACTGGTCGCCGGACGGCACCCGCCTGCTGGTCACCACCTACGCCGGGCCGCCCAACGAGACGCGCTGGCTGGACAAGAAACACACCAGCTTCCAGCCCGAGCCCAGCGACAGGACCGGCTTCGCCGTCGTGGACGCCAGCACCGGCCAGATCACATTCCGGCCGGTTCTCGCGAACAGCTCAGATCCGCTCGGAATGGGCAACTTCGGACGTGACTTCCTCTGGAGCGAGGACGGGACGCTGATCTACGAGTTCCTGTCCTCCGAGCCCGGCAAGGCCTTCTACGACCTGCAGGGGAACCCGCGCCCGGATCCCAGCGACGGGATGATCTTGAACCAGGAGGCCGGGGTCTCGCCCAACGGAAAGCTCATCGCCGACAGAGGCCAGCCGCCAGGGCCGCAGACCGTGGTCAAGGATCGCGCCACCGGGAAGGTCGTCGGTGTCCAGCCGATGCTCCGGCTGCTCGCCTGGGCCGACGACGAGCACCTGATCGCGCTCGGCTGCGCGGGCTCCTGCCAGAACGAGTTCAACGCGGCGCTCGTGCTGGTCAGCCTGGACGGCAAGGAGGTCGTCCAGCTGTCCACCTACCGGGAGAACACCAACGATCCGGACTCCTGGCAGCCGCAGCTCACGCTCAGATGAGCCGGGCGAAATGGTGCTGAGGTTTCCGGATGACCAGGGCGATCTCGTCGTGGTCGGGGGCCAGGCGGCCGGCCGAGAGACCGCCGACCGTCCGGCACAGCCCGGCCACGAAGCCGCCGCGCGGCCCGAGCCTGGCCGGGCCGCTGGTCAGCGCGTGATCCTCGGCGATCATCAGGCCGCGCATCAGGCAGTACGCGTGAATGCCCTCCCGCGACGACACCGTCTCGTAGATCGCCGGAAGCGGCCCGGCGACGTCGGCGGGACCCAGCCAGCGCCACAGCAGCCCCCGGCAGACCGCTTTTCTGTCCAGGAACCCGTACGCCGATTTCCGGTCGCGCATCCGGATCAGCAGCAGCCCGCCGGGGCGCAGCCCGTTGACCATCCGGTCCAGCACCAGCTCCGCGTGCGGGATGCGTTCGAGCAGGAACTCCACGCAGACCACGTCGTACGAGCGGGGCACCAGCGGCACCGAGCGCAGGTCGCCCAGCGACCAGGAGTCCAGGTCGGCCCTGGCCTTGGTGGCGGCCCGCAGGCCGGGGCGGTCCTCGTCCACGCCGGTCACCCGGGCCTCGATCTGGTCCAGCTCCAGCGGGATGCCGCGGCCGCAGCCGGCGACCAGGATGTCGAGCCGGCGGCCCAGCTGCTCGTTCCACTGCTCGCGGATCCGCTGGCTGAAGACGCCACCCGCAGTGGTCAATCGCACGTCAGGCATGTCACGAAGGGTAGCCAATCGACTACATGATCGTTGCGGATTCGGCCCGACTCGCCCGCGACGCCCTCGCCGGGGGAAGTAGCCTTGGAGGCATACCCCCGGTCCCAAACAGGCTCCGGGATGTTCGTGCTGCCCTCGAACGGGTTAAGGCGGCGCGGCGGTGCACTCAAGTGGGGGCCTTAGGCGATGTCCGAAAACACGATGCCGACGTCCGAAGCCGCTCTGTCCGGCGCGCTCTCCGGCCTGCTCGACCTGGTCGCCGCCGATCCGCAGCTGACCGAGGCGCTGACCGACCAGGTGGGCGCCGACCTGGTCGCGCCCGCCGCGCTGCGCCCGTTCGCGGTGGCCGCGCTGGCCCGCACCCGCCCGGTGCTCGCCATCACCGCCACCGGCCGCGAGGCCGAGGACCTGGCCGCCGCCCTGACCAGCCTGCTGCCCGACCCCGCCGTCGCGGTCTTCCCCGCCTGGGAGACCCTGCCGCACGAGCGGCTCTCGCCGCGCAGCGACACCGTCGGCCAGCGCCTGGCCGTGCTCCGCCGCCTCGCCCACCCGGTCGCCGGCGACCAGTCGGCGGGCCCGGTGCGGGTGGTGGTGGCCCCGGTCCGCGCGGTCCTGCAGCCCATCGTGGCCGGGCTCGGCGACCTCCAGCCGGTCCGGCTCAGGGCCGGCGACGACGCCGAACTCGACGACGTGGTCGCCCGCCTGGTCGAGAACGGCTACCACCGGGTCGACATGGTGGAGAAGCGCGGCGAGGTGGCCGTCCGCGGCGGCCTGCTCGACGTGTTCCCGCCGACCGAGGAGCACCCGCTGCGGCTGGAGTTCTGGGGCGACACGGTGGAGGAGATCCGCTGGTTCAAGGTCGCCGACCAGCGCTCGCTCGAAGTCGCCCAGGACGGCCTGTTCGCCGCGCCCTGCCGGGAGCTGCTGCTCACGCCGGAGGTCCGGGAGCGGGCCACGGAGCTGGCCGAGCGGCATCCGGCGTTGAAGGAGATCCTGGACCAGCTGGCCGAGGGTGTGCCGGTGGAGGGCATGGAGGCGTTCGCGCCCGTGCTGGCCGGGGGGATGGACCTGCTGGTCGACCACCTGGCCGCGCGGTCCGCCGTGTTCGTGTGCGATCCGGAGCGGATTCGCAGCAGGGCGGTGGAGCTCGTCCGTACCAGCCAGGAGTTCCTGGAGGCGTCCTGGATCACCGCCGCCGCGGGCGGCGAGGCGCCGATCGACCTGGACGCGGCCGCGTTCCGCACGCTGGAGGAGGTGCGCGCGCACGCCGGCGAGCTCGGCCAGCCGTGGTGGAGCATCGCGCCGTTCGGTGACGGGGTGGAGCTGGCGGCGCACGACGTCGAGGCTTACCGGGGCGACACCCAGCGGGCGCTCGGCGACATCAAGGGCTGGCTCGGCTCTGGGCGTTCTGTGGTGCTGCTCAGCGAGGGCCACGGCCCGGCCGAGCGGATGGTCGAGCTGCTGAAGGGCGTCGACGTGGCGGCCCGGCTGGTGCCGTCGATCGGCACGCCGCCGGGGCGTGACGTGGTGCACGTGACCACCGGGCGGCTGGAGCACGGCTTCGTCACCGGCGGCCTTGCCGTCCTCACCCACCTGGACCTGGTCGGGCAGAAGGCGTCGACCAAGGACATGCGGCGGCTGCCGTCCCGGCGGCGGAACATGGTCGACCCGCTCCAGCTCAAGATCGGCGACCACGTCGTGCACGAGCAGCACGGCGTCGGCCGCTACATCGAGATGGTCCAGCGGACCGTCCAGGGCGCCACCCGCGAATACCTCGTCATCGAGTACGCCAAGGGCGACCGCCTCTACGTCCCCACCGACCAGCTCGACGAGGTCACCCGCTACGTCGGCGGCGAGTCGCCCACCCTCAACCGGATGGGCGGCGCCGACTGGGCCAAGGCCAAGACCCGGGCCAAGAAGGCCGTCAAGGAGATCGCCGGCGAGCTGATCCGGCTCTACTCGGCCCGGATGGCCTCGCCGGGACACCCGTTCGCGGCCGACTCGCCCTGGCAGCGCGAGATGGAGGACGCCTTCCCCTACGCGGAGACCGGCGACCAGCTGGAAGCCATCGACGAAGTCAAGCGCGACATGGAACGTCCCATTCCGATGGACCGGCTGATCTGCGGCGACGTCGGCTACGGCAAGACCGAGATCGCGGTCAGGGCGGCCTTCAAGGCGGTCCAGGACGGCAAGCAGGTGGCCGTGCTGGTGCCGACCACGCTGCTGGTCCAGCAGCACCTGTCCACGTTCGGGGAGCGGTTCGCGAACTTCCCCGTCATGGTCAAACCGGTCTCCCGCTTTCAAACCGACGCCGAGGTGAAGGACACCCTGGAAGGGCTCAAGACCGGCGGCGTGGACGTGGTGATCGGCACCCACCGGCTGTTCTCGCCGGAAGTCCGGTTCAAGGACCTCGGGCTGATCATCGTGGACGAGGAGCAGCGGTTCGGGGTCGAGCACAAGGAGCAGATGAAGCACCTGCGCACCCAGGTGGACGTGCTGGCCATGTCGGCCACGCCGATCCCGCGGACGCTGGAGATGGGCCTGACCGGCATCCGGGAGATGTCCACCATCCTGACCCCGCCGGAGGAACGGCATCCGATCCTGACCTTCGTCGGGCCGTACGACGAGAAGCAGATCGGGGCCGCGATCCGGCGCGAGCTGATGCGCGACGGGCAGGTGTTCTTCGTGCACAACCGGGTGCGCAGCATCGACAAGGTGGCCGCCCGGCTGCACGAGCTGGTGCCCGAGGCGCGGATCGCGGTCGCGCACGGGCAGATGAACGAGCAGCAGCTGGAACGCATCATGGTCGGGTTCTGGGAGCGGGAGTACGACCTGCTGGTGTCCACCACGATCGTGGAATCCGGTCTTGACGTGCCCAACGCGAACACGCTGATCGTGGACCGGGCCGACAGTTACGGGCTCAGCCAGCTGCACCAGCTGCGGGGGCGGGTCGGGCGTGGGCGGGAACGCGGTTACGCCTACTTCCTCTACCCGCCGGAGAATCCGCTCACCGAGACCGCGCACGAGCGGCTCGCCACCATCGCGCAGCACACCGAGATGGGCGCGGGCATGTACGTGGCGATGAAGGACCTGGAGATCCGCGGCGCGGGCAACATCCTGGGCGCCGAGCAGTCCGGCCACATCCAGGGCGTCGGCTTCGACCTGTATGTGCGGATGATGGCCGAAGCCGTCCAGGAGCAGAAGCAGAAGCTCTCCGGCGAGGTCGTGACCGAGCAGCAGGACGTCAAGGTCGAACTCCCCATCAACGCGCACATCCCGCACGACTACGTGACCAGTGAGCGCCTCCGCCTGGAGGCGTACAAGCGGATCGCCGCGATCGCCGCGGAAGAGGACATCACCGCCGTCCGCGACGAGCTCACCGACCGGTACGGACGCCTCCCCGCCGAAGTCGACAGCCTCCTCGAAGTCGCCCGCTTCCGGATCAGGGCCCGCAAGGCCGGGCTCACCGACGTGCAGCTGATGGGCGCCAACATCAAGTTCGCGCCTGTAGTTTTCAAGGACTCCCAGCAGGTACGGCTGCAGCGGCTCTACCCGAAGGCGCTCGTCAAGCAGGCGACCGAGACCATGCTGGTGCCCGTCCCCAAGACCAAACCCATCGGTGGCCAGCCGCTTCGGGACCTGGAACTGCTCAGGTGGTGCGGCGACCTGATCGAGGCCATGTTCCTCGAACCCCAGCGGGCAGCCGCCGCCCAAGGCCAGAGCAGGAGCTCCCGTTGATAGGGTGACTTCGCCTAGCTGAGGTCGTCGGAGGATTCAATCGTGAAAGCACAGCGCGTTCTGCTGGCCATAGTGGTCGCCGCCGCCACCCTGACCGCGTGCGGCCCGCTCCAGGTCGGAGCCGCCGCCACCGTCGGCGACCAGCGCATCACCAGCGAGCAGCTGGACAACGGGGTGCGCGACTTCGAGGCCGCCATGTCGGCGGCGAAGATCCCCGCCGACCAGGTGCAGCTGCCCGGGACTGTTCCCCAGGCGGTTTTGCTGCAGTTGGCGAATATCAACCAGTTCACTCAGGTGGGGCTGGCGAACGGGGTCGTCATCAGTGAGGGGGAGATCGATGCTTTCATCTCCCAGCAGGGTGGGAAGGCGTCGGTCGAGCAGGCGCTGCTCGGGCGTGGTGTCCCGCCGTCGTCCGTCCGCGACTGGCTGCGCGCTTCCATCAGCGCCCAGAAGATGATCACCGAGCTCGGCGGCGGCACCGACGAGGCCGCTACTACGGCGGGGCAGCAGAAACTCGGCCTCGAAGCCGAGAAGATCCCGGTCAAGTTCAACCCCCGCTACGGCAACTTCGACCCGGCCCAGGGCTGGGTCCCCAGCAACCGCTTCGGC
Source organism: Acrocarpospora corrugata (assembly GCF_009687845.1). Taxonomy (GTDB): domain Bacteria; phylum Actinomycetota; class Actinomycetes; order Streptosporangiales; family Streptosporangiaceae; genus Acrocarpospora; species Acrocarpospora corrugata. The sequence continues at coordinate 308 of NZ_BLAD01000136.1, read as the reverse complement.
TCCATCACCCCGGCAGCCCCCCAGGGCGAGGCTCCGCCGGCCCAGGGTGAGGCTCCCCCTGCTCAGGGCGAGGCCCCTCCGGCGGGTTAAGCGTTTCGGGGTGGGTGGGCATCGCTTGACGTGGATGCCCACCCACCTTTTGTTTTGACGCGGCTCTCCGCCCATCCAGGCCCTGGCCCGTGATTTCGGCTTCGCCGGGTGAGCGTGGTTCTCCCACCCACCCTTTGGATCGTTGCGGGCCTCCGCCCGCCCCCGTAGGTTGCCGTGGCGGTGATGTCGGCTCCGCCGGGCAACGTGGTTCTCCCACC
>NZ_BLAD01000135.1 GCF_009687845.1 Acrocarpospora corrugata | reverse complement strand
GGGGGGGCGGCCTGCGGTTCCGGCGGGTAGTTGTACGTCGGCTGGGCCGCGGGCGCGGGCCGGGCGTGTGACGGCGGCTGGGCCGGCTGGCTCGGGGGCTGTGGCGCGGGGGCTGGCGCCTGGGTCTGGACCGGGGGCGGGAAGGGGGCCAGCGAGGGGGTGCCGTTGGCGGGGGTGGCGCCGTTGGGGGAGCCGTTGGCGCGCGGCTGGCCGTTGCCGGCGGACTGGCCGAGCTGGCCGAGTTGACCGGCCTGACCGAGTTGGCCGTTGACCTGGGTGTCGACGCCGGTGACCAGGTTCACGTACGGCCGCAGATGGCCGCCGCCGATCTCGATGAGGTCGTCGCACTCCTGGCGGAGCGTGCGGGACACCGCCCAGCTGCCGTCGGCGGCGACGTGGATGACGGTGACCCGGATGCCGAGGTCCTGGGCGTCGCTGACCACCTGGGCCAGGTCCTCGTCGCCGCTGACCACGACCGCGTCGGCGACCGCGTTGTTGCGGGCCAGGGTCATCAGGTCGCGGTGCACCTGGGCGTCGACGCCTTCGCGCCGGCCGGGGCGGATCCGGCCGAGGCGGAGTTTGAGGCCGGGGATGTCGGCCAGCACGTCGTGTTCGGGGGTCCGGCGGCCTTCGACCGTCGCCTCGTACCAGTAGCAGCGCAGCAGCGGCAGCCCGGTGCGCTCCCTGGACAGGTTGGTGAGCAGCTGGAGCAGGCCGGGATAGTCCCACGCGACGGCTTCACGATGGCGGGTTCCGTGCACGGCCATGGCGCCGTCCGCCAGCAGGTAGCCAGCGTCAACGAAAAGCGCGCAGCGATCCACGCGACACCGCCCTTCCTAACGTGGCAATCTCAGGGTAATGAAGCCGCTGAACCCGCGTGGATGAATCCCGCCGATTCAGCCCTGATGTCCGAGCGCCCAAGGCCGACCGTACCAGTTTGTCCTGGCATTTCCCTCCCCTAAGACCGTGCCGGCACGCTTACCGCGACCACCCCGAAGAGCAGGACATCGCGCGCGGTGCCGATCCGCAGGATCGGGTCGCGGCTCAGCACCGGGTGGAAGGTGTCGACGTCGAGGCCGAAGGTGTTCCAGCGCCCGGTGGTCGAGCCGTCGAAGACGTTCCGCGGGTCGCGGTCGCCGCCTTCTGGCCGCAGCGGGGTGTCGTCGAGCAGCACCGTGTCCCCGCTCAGGTCCGCGTCGCCGTCCCATACGACCAGGTCAAGCCGGGCGGGCGCGGCCGAGGGCGTGAGCCCGCGGAGCGGCACGGTGAGCGACCTGTCCTTGATCACCGTGGCCGTGTCCAGCACCACCGCCTGGCTGTACGGCTGGTCCCGATCCTTGGCGACCACCACCAGACCCCACCCCGCGTGCCGGGACACACCGGACTCCACCGACTTGTCGGCGAACCACCACTTGCCGGCGGACCTGACGAGCCGTGTGACGTCAGCGAACGCCTGGTACCCAGACCCGATCGGCATGACCAGCTTGGTGACCTCCGCCGGCCGCACCGTCCGGTACCGATCGTCGTCCGGACCCCGGAGCAGAACCTTCCGCCCCGGATCGTTGACCCCCGACCAGTAGAGCCCGGCCCACACGACCTCCGCGTCCTCCGGCAGCTCCAGCACCGCCGAACTGGAGGCCCGGGTGTCGTCCTCGTCGTCCTGGTCGAGCGGCCTCATCGCCCACAGGTCGTTGTCCCGCCGCCCGGCCTCGCGGTTGCGCGCGGCCCGGCAGTCGGACTGCTGGGAGTCGCAGCTCAGCAGGGTGTTGCCGATCACCCGGGTGAGCACCCGCCCGTCGGCGGCGAACCGCGCCGCCGCCCCGGACGCCCGTACCCCGGCGGCCGAGCTGGCCGACACTTCGAGCGGCCCCGAGCTGACCCGCAGCGTCGGGCCGGTCCCCTCCGGCGCGTCCTCGGCCACCCGCACCTTCAGGAAGACGGCGGTGGAGTGCCCGCCGTCGAGGGCGGGCCGGACGCAGCGCACCGACTCCCCGGTCCGGCAGGACCAGCCGTCCACCGAACCCACCGGGTCCACCCCGCCGACGGCGTTGCCCTTGCCGCCGTCCGCGGGGAGCACGTCGACCCCGGGCGGCAGGTCCACCGACACGGTCACCTCCTCGGTCGGCCGCTCGCCCTCGTTGTGGAGGCGGACGCCGACGATCCCGGGCCGGTCGCGGATGAGCGCGCCGAGCGGCTCGATGCTGGCGACCAGCTTCGGCGGCTCCCTTCTGTCCCGGCGCTCGCGCTTCTTCGACTTCGTCGGCGGCGCCTGTGGGGTGGGCACGGCCCGGACCGGCACCGGCCGTTCGACCGGCGGCTCCAGCTCGGGGGCCACGCTGGGCGGCGACGGCACGGGCGGGACCGCGACCGCCCTCGGCGGCGGCAGCGGATCCTCCCCGGAGACCAGCAGGAACGCGGTCCCGGCCAGCACGGCGGCGGCCACGCCCGCGACGGCGGCCTGCTGGGACTTGGGCAGCCGCCGGAACCAGCCGATTCCGCCCAGCACGCCCCCGCCGGCCGCGGTCTTGCCGAGCCCGGCCAGGTAGCCGGCCAGCACCGGACCGGCGATCAGCGGGCCGACGATGACGCGCAGGCCCTGGTTGACGTCGGTCAGCTCCAGGAAGACCGCACGGCAGTCGGGGCAGTCGGCGATGTGCTCGTCCACCGATCGGGTGTCCCGTTTGGCCAGACCGCCCCGAACGTACGCCCCCATCCTGCCGAGCACCGGGCGGCACGCCTGGTGCGGCGCGGTGGCCAGGTGCATCTGCAGGTAGGCCTGCCTTAACCCTTCCCTGGCCCGGTAGGCCAGCGCGGCCACCCCGTTGGCGGTCAGGCCGAGCAGCGGCGCGATGTCGGCGGCCTTGGCGTTCTCCACCTCGGTGTGCCAGAGCACCATCCGCCACCGTTCCGGCAGCGACAGGAACGCCCGCGCCACCAGTGAGCGCTCCAGCCCGGCCAGCGCGGGGTCGACGAACGGCACCCCGGGGTCGAACCGCTCGATCTCGTCGGTGGTCACGTTGCGCCGGTCGGCGGCGCTCCGGTCGTAGACCAGGCGGCGGACGCTGGTCAGCAGGTAGGGGCGGAACGCGTCCTGCGGCCCGCCGCCCCGGCCGATCAGGTCGAGGATCTTGGTGAAGGTCTCCGCGACCACGTCCTCCACCTCGGCCTCGCTCTGGACCAGGTGCCTGGCCAGGGATCGCGCGGCGGCGGCGTGGCGCTCGTAGAGCGTGCCGTAGGCGGCCGAGTTGCCGGCGCGGATGGCGTCCAGCAGTTCGGCGTCGCTTTGACTGACTTCTACACTCAATGTGACCTCACGATTACCAAGGGTTGCTCGGCAAATAATTCCGCAACCCGCGTCATCGCTAAACCGAAGTCCCGTCTTTCCCTCTGACAGGGGAGGAACTCGACGTGATTGACGACGTACCGCGCAGGAATCTCACCAAAGAGGCAGAGGTTTCCGATCTGCGGTGCATTAAGGCCCTTTGGCGGGCGGGCAGTGCGGCCTGGGCCGTGCCCGCCGACTGGTGGGCGCCCGCCGTGGACGCGATGGTGCTGGCTCTGCACAGGGGCCAGAGCGTGGACCACGCGTGCGCGGCGCTGGGCGGAGCGCGGGCGAGGACGGGCGTGGGGGTGGCCGAGGGTCTGCGGGACCTGGCCGCGCTCTACGCCTCCCTCGGCCGCGCTGAACCCCCGCTGACCGCCCTGTGCGCCTTCGCGTCCGGGTGGGCCGAGGCGAGTTTCGCGCCGATGGCGGAACTCACCTGCGATGACCCCCTGTCGGGCTTGGCCACGCCGCCGTATCTGCGGACCAGGCTGGCCGAGCTCTACCGGGAAGCGGCGGCCGGTGGCTTGAGTCCGGGTTCAAGCCACCGGCTCGTCGTGGTGTCGCTCGGCGTCCCGCCGGCCGATCCGTTCGTCCGGATCGCGGATCTGCTGCGGGCGGCCGAGGTGATGCGCGCCACCTTCCCCGGCGGCGACACGCTGGCGCTGATGCCGCCGGCCCGGGTGGCGGCGCTGATCCGGGTCCGGCTGGCGGTCCGGCTCACCGCGCTGCGCCGCTCGCTGCGCGGGCTGGCCGCCGAGGTCGTGGCGCACCGCCTCCCGGAAACCCTGGCGTCGGCCGTACGGCTGACGCTCCCCCAGACGCCGCCGGCGCCGACCTCCCGCGGAGGGGGCGGGAACGGCGCCGGCGGCCCCGATCTACGCTTGAGCACCATGAGCGACCGCGAGAAACTGCTGGACGAGATCAAGGCCAAGGGGGTCGTGCACGGCCGCGTCGTGCTCTCCTCGGGCAAGGAGGCCGACTACTACGTGGACCTGCGCCGGATCACCCTGGACGGGCTGGCCGCCCCGCTGGTGGGCCGGGTCCTGCTGGACCTGACCGAGGACCTCGGCTACGAGGCCGTCGGCGGCCTGACCCTGGGCGCGGACCCGGTCGCCACCGCGATGCTGCACGCCGCCGCCGCGCGCGGCCAGGTGCTGGACGCGTTCGTGGTGCGCAAGGAGGGCAAGGCGCACGGTCTGCAGCGGCGGATCGAAGGCCCGGATGTGGCCGGGCGGCGGGTGCTCGCGGTCGAGGACACCACCACGACCGGCGGTTCTGTGCTGACCGCGGTGACGGCGCTGCGCGAGGCGGGGGCGATCGTGGTGGGCATCGCGACCATCGTGCACCGGGGCGGGGACGAGAAGCTGGCGGCGGCCGGCCTGCCGTACCGGACGGTGTTCAGCTTGGCGGATCTTGGGCTCGGCTGACCTCGAAGGAGTCGCGCTCCCCGGCCTTGCCCGGGGGGCGCTCCTTGCCGTTCTCCAGGACCTGTACGGTCCCCGCGTCGTCCAGCACGACTTCCAGCTCGGGCTCGTAGTGCCGGACCCGCTGGCCCGGCCCGAGATCCTGGTCGGTCAGGATGTCGCCGCCGGGCACCCGGACGAACACCGGGCAGCGGTCGGCCGCGCAGATGATCTCCAGGGTGGGGACCTCGGCTTCGGTCTCGGCCGGGGTGGGGGTCGGGGTGCTCGTCACGGGGACGGGCAGCGACTCGGCTTCGGTCGAGTTGACGAGCGCGAACACGCCCACCACGAGCAGGCCCAGCACCGCGACCGCCGACATGGCGACGATCACCAGCCGGGCCGGGCCCAATGGGTCTGATCGGTGGCGTCCCACAATTCACACGGTAGCGGGTGAAACGGTGCGGATACCTACCACACGAAACGTACCGGTGAATTCACCGATGTCAGCCGTTGGACGTCTCGCGGTGGTGCTTGCCCTTGGGGTCGGGGGCGGGGAGCACGATTATCTTCGCCAGCTTCGCCGCCTTCCGGTTCTTCATGATCTCCCGGATGATCGGAATGACGGAGAGCAGGATGATCACGGCCGCGCCGGGCAGGATGTACCTGTCCACGTTCGGGATCCGGCTGCCGATGAAGTAGCCGAACAGCAGCAGGCCGTCGGTCCACAGGACGCCGCCGACGATGTTCCAGACCAGGAAACGCTTGCGATCCATGCCAAGCATGCCCGCGACCGGGTTGAGGAACGTCCGGACAATTGGGATAAATCGGGCCAGTACCACGGCCTTCTCCGGCCCGAACTTCTCGAAGTAGTGCTGCGCCTTGTCGACGTACTCCTGCTTGAAAAGTTTGGATTCCGGGCGGGCGAACAGGCGGGGGCCTGCCTTCGCGCCGATGTAGTGGCCCAGCTGGGCGCCGGCGATGGCGCAGATCGGCGCGCCGATCAGGAGCAGGCCGAGCGGGAAGGGGGTGTCCAGGCCGACCGCGCTGGCCACCTGGGCGGAGGCGCCCATACCGGCCACCACCAGCAGCGAGTCGCCCGGCAGGAAGAAGCCGATCAGCAACCCGGTCTCGGCGAAGATGATCGTGAGAATGCCGATGAGGCCGAACGTGACGATCCACCATTCGGCGCTGAGAAGATTCGAGACGTCCATCGCGGACGAGCCTACCCCGGGCGACGTGAAACGGCGTAGAAGCCCTACGCTTCCCTCATCGGCCCGCGTTTCGGAATACTTGCACACGGCCAATCAGATGTGAACAGGGAGCTGACTTCCGATGCCTATCGCGACCCCAGAGGTCTACGCCGAGATGCTCGACCGGGCCAAGGCGGGCGGCTTCGCCTATCCGGCGATCAACGTGACGTCGTCGCAGACGTTGAACGCCGCGCTGCGCGGCTTCGCCGAGGCGGAGAGTGACGGCATCATCCAGGTGTCGACCGGTGGCGCGGAGTTTCTCTCCGGGACCACGATCAAGGACATGGTGACGGGTTCCGTCGCGCTCGCCGAGTACGCGCGCGTGGTCGCGGCGAAGTACCCGGTGACGGTGGCGCTGCACACCGACCACTGCCCGAAGGACAAGCTGGACGGCTTCATGCGCCCGCTGGTCGAGATCTCCCGGGAGCGGGTGGCGCGCGGTGAGGAGCCGCTGTTCCAGTCGCACATGTGGGACGGTTCCGCCGTGCCGCTGGAGGAGAACCTGGAGATCGCGGCCGAGCTGATCGAGAAGTGCGCGGCGGCCCGCGTGGTCATGGAGATGGAGATCGGCGTGGTCGGCGGCGAGGAGGACGGCGTCGCGCACGAGATCAACGAGAAGCTGTACACCACGGCCGAGGACGCCATCGCCACCGCCGAGGCGGTCGGCCTGGGTGAGCGCGGGCGCTACCTGCTGGCCGCCACCTTCGGCAACGTGCACGGCGTCTACAAGCCCGGCGCGGTCAAGCTGCGCCCGTCCGTGCTGAAGGACCTGCAGGACGCGGTCGGCGCCAAGTTCGGCAAGGACAAGCCGTTCGACCTGGTCTTCCACGGCGGCTCCGGCTCGCTGCTTGAAGAGATCCACGAGGCCATCTCGTACGGCGTGGTCAAGATGAACATCGACACCGACACGCAGTACGCGTTCACCCGCCCGGTCGCCGAGCACATGTTCCGCAACTACGACGGCGTGCTCAAGGTGGACGGCGAGGTCGGCAACAAGAAGGCCTACGACCCGCGCGCGTACGGCAAGTCGGCCGAGACCGGCATGGCGGCCCGGATCCTCCAGGCCTGCCAGGACCTCAAGTCCGTCGGCACCAAGCTCGCGTAACCCTGCCTGACATAAGGGCCCGAACCGCAAGGATTCGGGCCCTTAGCTTAATCTCCAGTAAATGATTACGGATGGCACGCATCAGGTAAGACTGTCTACGTGAATCCTCGCCCAGGACGGGAGTCGCTTCGCCGATGGAACTGAACGACAACCTGCTCGCCGGTCCGCCGCCCACGCTGCTGCCCGACCACGTCGAAGCCCGGGAGATGATCGAGAACGGCTACAAGGCCGCCGACGTCGCCGCCCGCTTCCCCGCGTACTCGGCGGCCTGGGCGACTCTGGCGGACGACTACTTCGCCAACGGTCACGCGGTCACCTCCTACGCCTTCGCCAGAACCGGCTACCACCGCGGCCTCGACCAGTTGCGCAGGGCCGGCTGGAAGGGCCACGGCCCCATCCCCTGGGACCACGAACCCAACCGCGGCTTCCTCCGCTGCCTCAACGCCCTGGCCCGCGCCGCCCTGGCCATCGGCGAGAAGGACGAAGCCGAACGCTGCTCCCAATTCCTCCAGGACAGCAGCCCAGCGGCCGCCGAAGCCCTGGCTCCATAGAGGTAGTCATATGCGGCATCTGGCTTGGCCGCGCCTGTGTCTGGACTGAGGAACGCAGGTCGCGGAGCGGCCGGAGTGACGAGGGAAGACACAGGCTAAGGAGCGGCCAAGCCCGCCGAGCCGGAGGCTCGGCCATAAACAAGGTACTCTCGGGTTGCAAGAGCCCCTGATGCTATTGCGTCAGGGGCTTGGCTTTTGTGTGTGGGAGTTTGAGCATGCCGGCTGTCGTTCTCGTGGGTGCCCAGTGGGGCGATGAGGGCAAGGGTAAGGCCACCGATCTTCTGGGCGGTGAGGTCGACTATGTGGTGCGCTACCAGGGAGGCAACAACGCGGGGCACACCGTAGTCATCGGCGATCAGAAGTACGCGCTGCACCTGCTGCCGACGGGCGTGCTCTCGCCGTCGGTGATCCCGGTGATCGGCAACGGGGTCGTGATCGACCCGGGGGTGCTGCTCGGTGAGATCGACGGGCTGGCGAAGCGGGGGATCAACTGCGATCGCATGCTGATCTCGGCGAACGCGCATTTGATCATGCCCCACCACAAGGCGCTGGACAAGGTCACCGAGCGCTACCTGGGCAAGGCCAAGATCGGCACGACCGGCCGGGGCATCGGCCCCGCGTACGCCGACAAGATCAACCGGATGGGGATCCGGGTGCAGGACCTGCTCGACCCGGGCATCCTGCAGAAGAAGATCGAGGGCGCGCTGCACGACAAGAACCAGATACTGACCAAGATCTTCAACCGCCGGGGCCTGGACCCCGCGAAGGTCCTGGAGGAGTACCTGGGCTACGCGGAGCGCCTGCGCCCGCACATCGCCGACACCTCGCTGGTCCTCTGCAAGGCGCTCGACGAGGGCAAGTTCGTGCTGCTCGAAGGCGGCCAGGGCACGCTGCTGGACATCGACCACGGCACCTACCCGTTCGTCACCTCCAGCTCGCCCACCAGCGGCGGCGCCTGCGCCGGCTCCGGCATCCCGCCGACCAGGCTGACCCGGGTGATCGGCATCCTGAAGGCGTACACGACCCGGGTCGGCTCGGGCCCGTTCCCGACCGAACTCCTGGACGAGCAGGGCGAGTGGCTCCGCCAGACCGGCCACGAGTACGGCACCACCACCGGCCGCGACCGCCGCTGCGGCTGGTTCGACGCCGTCATCGCCAGGTACGCCACCAGGATCAACGGCGTCACCGACTTCTTCCTCACCAAACTGGACGTGCTCTCCGGCCTGGAACGCATCCCCGTCTGCGTCGGCTACGACGTGTACGGCACCCGCCACGACGAGATCCCGACCACCCAGACCGAGTTCCACCACGCCAAGCCCATCTACGAGGAGTTCCCCGGCTGGCGTGAGGACATCACCAGCGCCAAGACCTTCGACGACCTCCCGCCCAACGCCCAGTCCTACGTCCGGGCGCTGGAGGAGATGAGCGGCGCCCCCATCTCCGCGATCGGCGTCGGACCCGGCCGTGACCAGACCCTCCAGCTCAGATCGCTCGTCTAGATGAATGAGTCCAAGGGGTCTGGTCACGTTCAGTGGTCGTAAGCGATCAATGATCGTTTGATCGGCTGGCCGGTCTTGTCGTTATGCCAGATCACGGCGGTCAGCGCGAGGATCTTGGACAGGACGCGGATGATGACCCCGGCTGGCGTGCGACCACCGTGACGTTCCAGGTCAAGCTGACTCTTGAAGGTTTGGTTGATCGATTCGACGGTCTGGCGGAGCGGTTTGAACAGCTGCGCTCCGGCTCGCTGGGGTTCGCCTTGGCGGGCCGGTCGCAGCAGGTTCAGATCACGCATCGTCAGAGCGTGCTCGAAGTGGCGGCCGTAGTACTGCCGATCGGCGATGATCGACTGGCCCGGACGGCCGGCCACCACCTCGGGGGCGGCATCGAACATGCCCACCAAGACCTCGCGCTCGTCGGCCTTGGCGCCACTCAGGGCGAACAGCACCGGCAGCCCGCCCAGGGTGCACAGCAGATGCAGCCGCAACCCCCAGAAATACCGGGAATGCGAGGCGCAGTAGCCGTATTCGGCCCACCCGGCCAGATCGCTGCGCCGGGCGGTCTCCCGCGAACGGCCGCACTCCACCGGCGTGGAATCCACCACCCACACATCATCACTCCACAGCGAGGTATCGGCGGCCAGCATCCGGATCACGGCCACCACCAGCCCCGATGCCTTCCGCAGCCGCTTGCCGTACCCCGACTGTCCAGGCAGGTAGGGGAACATCCCGCTCAGCTCGGCGTGGGCATAGCGCAGCCAGCGCCGTTCGGAGACGAAACCCAGCAACGCCGACATGACCGCCAAGGTCACCAGTTCGGCATCGCCGAGCGTCGGCGCGATCCCCTTCTTCGGCCGCCACGGGGCCAGGTCCGGTGAAGCCTTCAGCAGATCATCGACCTTCACATACAGTGCGGTTGCGAGGGTGTCTAACTTGGTCGTCACAAACCGAGCGTGGGCACCCTCGCCCTATCTCCGCAGCTACGCCTTGGACTCATTCATCTAGTCGCGCCGGAGCGGGTGGCGGTCCTCGGGGCCCCGAGGTTGACACGGTAGGGTTCGCCGGTGTGTACGGACATGTTGAGCTGCATGGCCATCGGGGCGCACGCGGTCTGCGCCCCGAGAACACCCTGCCCGGGCTGGCGTTCGCGCTGGAACTCGGCGTGGACGCGCTGGAATTCGACGTCACGCTGACCGCCGACCGCCGGCTCATCCTCAGCCACGACCTGACGATCTCGGCCTTGACCAGCGCCGACACCACTCCGGCGAGCCCGGGGGACCCGCTGTTCCCCTACGTCGGCAAGCCGGTCAAAAGCCTCACCCAATATCAAATTCGCACCCTCGACGCGGGGACCCGCCGCCCGGCCCGGCCGGACGATCGGTTCGCGGCCACCCAGGTCCCGGTCCCCGACACCCGGATGCCCACCCTCGGCGCCGTCCTCGCCCTGGTCGGCGTGTACGGCGCGGACCACGTCCGGCTGCACGTGGAGCTGAAGTCGGATCCGACCAGGCCGGACCTGTCGCCGGACCACCAGCTCTTCACCGAGCTGGTGCTGGCCGAGCTCGATCGGCACCACCGGCTGGACACCTCGGCGATCCTCAGTTTCGACTGGCGGATCCTGGAGGTCGCCAGGGAGGCGGTTCCGCACCGGTTCGCGCTGGTCGAGGCCGACACCCTCGATCCGTACTGGCTGGCCGGCTTCGACGTGCGGGACCTCGGCTCCGACCTGCCGGCCGCCGCCGAAGCCGTCGGCGCGACCGTGCTGTCCCCGGACCACGTGCTGATCGACCTGCCGTTGATGACCAGCGCGGCCCTGCGCGGCCTGCCGGTCGTGGCCTGGACGGTCAACGAGCCCGACGAGGCCGCCGAGCTCATCGATCTCGGCGTCGCCGGGATCGTCACCGACTACCCCGACCGGATGCGCGAGCTGTGGACGGCCCGGGGCATGCCGCTCCCGGCCCAGATGCGGGCACTGCGGCAGGCCGCGCTGACCTGAGGGTCAGGACAGCGCGTCGAAGCCGGCCCGCAGATGGGCCAGGCGTTGCGTCAGGTCGGCCAGCGGGCCGGTCAGCGAGGATTCGCCGGTCTTGCGGGCCACCTCGCGCACCCGGGTGAGCTCGTTCTCGGCGGCCGTCAGGCGGCGGGACAGCTCCGGCAGCACCGGCGGCTGGTCGCCGTTGCCGTTGGGGAGCTCGGCCGCCAGCCGTTCCCGCAGCAGCACCGCCTGCTCGGTGAGCCGCTGCGTCATGTTGTACAGCTCGACGAAGACCGCGACCTTGGCCCGCAGCACCCACGGGTCGAACGGCTTGGTCAGATAGTCGACCGCGCCGGCCGCGTAACCCCGGAAGGCGTAGTCGGGGGCGCTGTCCGCGACCGTCAGGAAGATGATCGGGATGTTCCGGGTGCGCTCCCTGCGCTTGATGTGCGCCGCCGTCTCGAAGCCATCCATGCCGGGCATCCGCACGTCCAGCAGGATCAGCGCGAACTCGGTGCCGAGCAGCGCCTTCAACGCCTCCTCGCCGGACTTGGCGCGGACCGGGACCAGGTCCAGCGAGCTGAGGATCGCCTCCAGCGCGATCAGGTTCTCCTCCCGGTCGTCGACCATGAGGATCTTCGCGCGGTCGGGCATCAGCTTCCCTCCGGTGCGGCCGGCTCGACCGGTGTGGTGCCGCGCAGCAGCCAGCCGCGCAGCCGTTCCAGCAGCCGGTCCACGTCCACCGGCTTGGGCACGTAGTCGGACGCGCCGGAGGCGATGCTCTTCTCCCGGTCGCCGCGCATCACCTTCGCGGTCAGCGCGATGATCGGCAGGTCGGCGAACTGCGGCATCCGGCGGATGGCCGAGGTGGTGGCCCAGCCGTCCATCTCCGGCATCATGATGTCCATCAGGACCAGGGCCACGTCCTCGTTGCGTTCGAGCTGTTCGATGCCCTCCCGGCCGTTCTCGCCGTACACCACCACGGAACCGTGCCGTTCCAGCACGCTGGTCAGCGCGAACACGTTGCGGATGTCGTCGTCCACGATCAGGATCTTGGCGCCGGTGAGCGGGTCCTCGCCCTGCCAGTCGCGGCCGGGGGCGAGGTCGATCTCGGCCATCAGCCGGGGTTCCGGCAGGTCGGTCGGGAGCGGGATGTCCGGCAGCACGTCGTCGCTTTCGGCGCGGTGGTCGGCCAGCATCAACCGGTCCCGGCGCTCGGCAGCGTAGGAGGTGATGGTGGCCGCCCCGCCGTCCCTGGCGGCCAGCGGGCCCGCGTACGACAGGGGCAGGTAGAGGGTGAACGTGCTGCCCTCGCCGGGGACGCTGTCCACCTGGATCTCGCCGCCGAGCAGGCGGGCGATCTCGCGGCAGATGGACAGGCCCAGGCCGGTGCCGCCGTACTTGCGGCTGGTGGTGCCGTCGGCCTGACGGAACGCCTCGAAGATGACCTCGAGTTTGTCGGGGGCGATGCCGATGCCGGTGTCGACCACCGCGAACGCGAGGATCCTGTCGGAGTTGCGGAGTGTCTCGTCCACGTACTGGACCGTGTCGGGGGCGTGCGAGACCCGGAGCCTGACCTTGCCCTTCGGGGTGAACTTGACCGCGTTGGAGAGCAGGTTGCGCAGCACCTGCTGCATGCGCTGCTCGTCGGTGCGCAGCTCGTTGGGGACGCTCGAGTCGACCTCCACGGTGAAGGACAGGCCCTTGTCCTGGGCCAGCGGCGCGAACGTGGCCTCCATGTAGTCCACCAGCTTCGGCAGCGACAGCTGCTGCGGGTGGATGTCCATCCGGCCCGCCTCCACCTTGGACAGGTCGAGGATGTCGTTGATCAGCTGGAGCAGCGCGGAGCCGGCGCCGTGGATGGTGCGGGCGAACTCCACCTGCTGCGGCGTCAGGTTGCCCTCGGCGTTCTCGGTGAGCAGCTTGGCCAGCACCAGCAGGCTGTTCAGCGGGGTGCGCAGCTCGTGCGACATGTTGGCGAGGAACTCGGACTTGTAGCGGCTGGACACGGCCAGCTGCTCGGCCCGCTCCTCCAGGGTCCGGCGGGCCTGCTCGATCTGGAAGTTCTGGATCTCGATGGCCCGGTTCTGCTTGGCCAGCAGGGCCGCCTTGTCCTCCAGTTCGGCGTTGGAGCGGCGTAGTTCCTCCTGCTGCCGCTGCAGCTCGTCCGAGCGTTCCTGCAGTTCGGTGGCGAGGCGCTGGGACTCCTTCAGCAGATCCTCGGTCCGGGAGTTGGCGATGATCGTGTTGATGGTGACGCCGATGGTCTCCACCAGCTGGGCCAGGAAGTCCAGGTGGATCTCGCTGAACTGGTTGAACGAGGCCATCTCCAGCACGCCGAGGACCTGGTCCTCGAACAGGATGGGCAGCACCACGATCTGGGCCGGGCTGGCCTTGCTGAGGCCGGTCTCGATGGTGATGTACTCGGCCGGCACGTTCTCCAGGATGATCTGCTGGGTCTCCAGCGCGGCCTGGCCGACGATGCCCTCGCCGAGCGCGAACCGTTGCCGGGGGGAGGAGCCGGGCTGGATGCCGTACCCGGAGATCAGGGTGAGCTCGCCGTCGACCACCAGGTAGCAGGCGCCGTGGCTGGCCGAGACCAGCGGGGTCAGCTCGCTCATGATCAGGCGGGTCACCTCGATCAGGTCGCGGTGGCCCTGCATGAGGCGGGAGATCCTGGCCAGGTTGGACTTGAGCCAGTCCTGGTCCTGGTTGGTGTTGGTGGTGTCGACCAGGGTGGACACCATCGTGTTGATGTTGTCCTTGAGCTGGGCGATCTCGCCGGGCGCGTCCACGGTGATGGAGCGGGTCAGGTCGCCGCGGGCGACCGCGCTGGTCACCTCGGCGATGGCGCGCACCTGGGTGGTGAGGTTGCCGGCCAGTTCGTTGACGCTCTCGGTGAGGCGCTTCCAGGTGCCCTCGACGCCCTCCACCCGGGCCTGGCCGCCCAGCTGGCCCTCCGAGCCGACCTCGCGGGCGACGCGGGTGACCTCGGAGGCGAACGAGGAGAGCTGGTCGACCATGGTGTTGATGGTGGTCTTGAGCACCAGGATCTCGCCCTGGGCGTCCACGTCGATCTTGCGGGTCAGGTCGCCGTTGGCGACGGCGGTGGTGACCTCGCCGATGTTGCGCACCTGGTAGGTCAGGTTGGTGGCCATCGAGTTGACGTTGTCGGTGAGGTCCTTCCAGACGCCGGAGACGCCGGGCACCCGGGCCTGGCCGCCGAGCCGGCCTTCGGTGCCGACCTCGCGGGCGACCCGGGTGACCTCGTCGGCGAAGGCGGACAGCTGGTCCACCATGGTGTTCATGGTGTCCTTCAGCTGAA
>NZ_BLAD01000134.1 GCF_009687845.1 Acrocarpospora corrugata | reverse complement strand
GTGGCATTGGTTCCAGTAGCGGTCGGTGGCGTTCTGCGCATTCTGCAGCTGTTCCTGGGCGCATTTAAGCGCGCCCTGCTTCATGCATTTGCTGTATTCAAGACTCGCGCATTCGGCCGCCGTGTCGCAGGCGGTGGCCAGGCCGGTGGGGTCGGACAACCCGATGGGGTTGTTCCCCGCGTAGGCGAACGGGTTGGCCCATTGAGGCTTGCGCAGGTCTAAGAGGGGATCGGTGGAAATGAACTTGGCAGCCCGGGGGTCGTAATAGCGGGCTGATAGGTAGGTGAGGCCCGTGGAGTCGTCTTCGATCTTGCCGAGGAAGCCGAGGTCGGTGAAGGGCAGGTCGTCGGTGCCGCGGCGCTCGCCGAAGGGAAGGTAGCGTTCGCGGGCCACCTGGCCGGTGGCATCGTCGATGGCGAGTTGGGCCGAGCCATGCAGGCCCGCAGCCATCCATTTGACCGTGCCGGTTTGGCCTTGGCTGGTGGTGCGCATGGCGACGGTGGCGCCGTCCGGGCTGGTGTAGTAGCGGGTGGCGCTGATCTGGTCGCCGACTACCTGGACTTCCATTGAGCCCAGATACAGGGTGGCCTTCCCGTCGGGGTCGCGGCGGATGAGGCGTTCGCCGTCCGCGTCGTACACCATGCTCGTCTCACCGGTGCCGGCGATGGTGGCCACCTCCAACTGGCCGAACTCGTTCCAGACGAAGGTGCCCTGCTTGCCGTCGGCGGTTCGTGAGGTGAGTTGCCCGGCGTTGTCGTAGCTGTAGATGTCGGTACTGCCGGGCCGGGCGATGCTGGTGACGGCATTGGGCCGCACTGCGGAGGCCCCCGCTGCGGGATAGACGTAGGTGGCTGTCTGCCCGGCGTCGGTAAGGGCGGTGATGTTGCCGACGCCGTCGTAGGCGTAGGTCTGGTTGTAGGGGTCGATGCCCAGGCCGTCGGCTGCAGCGGTGCAGGTGGCGCCGGTGGTGGTGTAGGCGGTGGTCAGGCGGTGCAGGCCGTCGTAGGTGTAGCACTCGGACTGACCGGGACCGGCTCCAATGGCCGAGGCGGCGTCCAGAATCCGCGTGATCTCCCCGGAGGTGTCGTAGGTGTAGCGGTCGTCTTGCGCGGTGACCGGGGTGGCGGTGTCGGCGTTGGTCTGGGTGGTCGCCCGGTTCAGCCAGCCGGTGGCCGGATCCCAGGTCAGCGTGCGCTTGATCTTTCCAGCGGCTCCGTAACCGCGCTGGGACAGCTGTCCCGTGGCGGTGTAGGTGGTGGAGTCGACGTAGGTATAGGTACCGCTGTGATCGCTGGTCAGTCTGCTCGCCAGGCCGAGGTCGGTGTAGGTGGAGGTCATGGTTTCGGCGGGCAGGCCACCGGCAGCGGGCATGCTGTATGTGGCCATGTCACCGGCGGTGTTGTAGCTGGTAGTGAAGGTATAGGTACCGGCCAGCAGGCCTTCGCTGGATGGGACGGTCAGGGAGGATCCGGTCGCGCGGCCCATCACGTCATAGCCGGTGACGGCATCGGTGTAGCGCTGGCCGTTGGTGAACCGCGTGGCCGAGGTGAGCTTGCCGACGGCCAGGGTGTCGTAGACCCATTCGGCGAGTTTGGTGCCGGCGACCGGCTCTCCCGCCCACATGCCCGTCTTGCGGCCGAGGTCGTCGTAGGTGTGGGAGACCTTCTGGCCCTTGCCGTCCGTCGACCACAGCAACCGGCCCGCCGCGTCATACCCCTCCTCGGAATCGCCCGCATCGGGATCGTGGGCGGCGATCCGGCGGCCCATCAGGTCGTAGGTGAAAGTGCGGATGTTGCCGTTGGCGTCGGTCTGCTTGGTCAGCTGCCCGTTGAGGTCGTACTCATACGTGGTGGTGTAGAACTGCGGTGCGATCACGGTGCCGGTCTGCCAGGAGGTCCACTCCGACGCCGCGGCACCCCGGACCGCGCGGGTACGCCAGCGAATCTTCCACCCGTCCTGCAGGGTCCCGGCCGGTACGGTCACCGTCGCCTCCTTACCGGAGGTCATCCCGCTGACGCTGCCCGACCAGATCAGCCCGGTCCCCTGGCCGGGCTCGGAGGGATCGTGCTCGACCTGGAACTCACCGCCGACCTGCCCCTGCGTCGCGGAGAAGGTCGCGATCAGCGCGGGTGTGAGCGAGTGCAGGTCGGCAGGCTGGCTACGCGGCCCGGCAACCGTGGGGATCGACGTCCCGTCCGTCACCGTCAGGGACTGCCAGGCCGACCACGCCGATGTTCCCGCGCCGCTGGTCACGGCCCGGACTCGCCAGCGGACCTTCCAGCCCTCCGTCATCACGGGCACAGTGACGGTCGCCGTCTCCCCCGAGGCGACGTTGCCGGCGGCCCCGGTCCAGATCTGCCCGGTGCCCTGCGCGGGAACCAAGGAGTCGTGCTCGACCTCGAACTCCGCGCTGACCGTCCCGCCATCGGGGTCGAAGACCTTCGCGCTGAGCTCGGGCGTCAGCGACTCGGTCGCCGACAGGTCGCTCACCGACGGGTCGGGACGGTCGATGCGCACGTCCTGCCACGCTGACCAGTCCGACGCGACTGTTCCGGCCAGGGCGCGGGCCCGCCACCGGATGTTCCAGCCGTCCTGGAGCTCCCCAGCGGGAACCACGACCGACGCCTGCGAGCCCGCCGGGGTGTCCTCGTCGGCCCCGGCCCAAACCTGCTGACCGTCGTGCTCGACCTCGAACTCGGCCCGCAGCGTCCCGCCCGCAGGGTCGGTGACCTGGGCCTTCAGGGCGGGCATGACGCTGGTCGCGACCCGCACGCCTTCGACGACCTCCGACGGGGTGATCTCCAGAGCTGTCACGGCGGGGTCCGGGTCGATCGGGCCGAGGTGGACCGTGACGGTCTGCCACTCCGACCAGGCCGACGCGGCCGACGTGGCGGCCGTCACCGCGCGGGCCCGCCACCGGATGGTCCACCCGTCGGTCAGTTCCCCGGACGGCACCCCCATTGATGCGACCTGCCCCGACGCCACGGCCAGAGAGGATCCGGTCCAGATCTGCTGGCCGTCGTGCTCGATCTCGAATTCGGCTTTGACCTGGCTGTTTCCGGGTTCGGACACGGTCGCGCGCAGGTTGGGGGTGAGGGTCGGTGTGAGGGTTTCCGTACCGGATACCGTCGAGGGGTCGGTCTGGAGTGACCCGATCGACGGGTCCGGGGTGTCGAGGGTGAAGTCCTGCCAGGGCGACCACGCCGAGGTGATGTTGCCGTTCGGGTTCACCGCGCGCACTCGCCAGCGCGCTGGGATCCCGTCGATCAGCTCACCGTTCGGCACGGTGAGCTGCGCTTGGCCGCCGGAGGCGACCGTGGCGACGTTGCCGGTCCAGGCTGAGGTTCCGTGCGGCTGCTCGACTTCGAAGTCGGCCCGCAGCGTTGCCCCGCCCGGGTCGCTCACGGTGGCCTTGAGCTGGGGCGTCACCGTGGAGGTCACGGTCTGCCCGCCGACGATTGCCGAAGGGGTCAGCTGGAGAGCGCTGACCGACGGTTTCGGCGTGTTGACGGTGAAGGTCTGCCAGGAACTCCACGCCGAGGCGGTGTCGCCGCGTACCGCGCGGGCCCGCCAGCGCACCTCCCAGCCGTCCTCCAGCTCGCCCGCCGGGATCTGCACGGTCGCGTTGGTGCCGGATGTGACGTTGTCCTTGCTGCCGGTCCACACCTGCTGGCCATCGTGCTCGGCCTGGAACTCCGCCCGCAGGGCCTGGGCTCCGGGTTCGGACACCCGCGCGGACAAGGTCGGCGTCAGTGACGTCACCGGCGTGGGGGTCACCGAGAGCTGGTCTGCGACCGGGGTGCGGTCGGGAGCGGGCGATCCGGCCGCGATGGCGGCGATCTCGGTCGGGGTCAGCACCTTCTGGTAGATGCGGACGTCGTCGATCTGCCCGTTGTAGACCGCGCCGAATTTGACCTGGCCGCCTGCCTGCCAGCCAAGCGGCACGGTGTTGGTGCCGATCTCGGTGCCGTCCCGGTAGAGGCGGACCCGCCCGTTGGGGCGGTCGTAGACGCCGGTGATGTGGAACCAGCGCTTGATCGGATAGCTCCCCGCCCACACGCCGTAGGTGATCGCGCCTGGTGTGTCGGAGTTGTTGATGACCATCTGGAGCTGGCCGCTGGGGTTGATGCCCAGGTAGAAGGCCGGTTTGTTGGTGCCGACCTGACGGATCGGGTCGTACCAGTCGTTGCTGTCCTGGACCCGCATCCAGGCCGAGACGGTGTAGGACTGGTCGGTCCGCATCACCGAGCCGGCCGTACTGGCGCTGTTGGCACCACCGGTGGCCGCCAGCGCGCCGCCGAGGACGCCGTCGGTCCAGGAGGATGTGCCGCCGAGGGTGGCGGTACGGCCGGTGGTGCCGGTCGCGTCGCCACCGTCGCCGTTGAACTTCCAGTGCGCGATGGGCGAGCTCGTCGGCGCCTGGGCCGAGGAGGGGTCGACGCGCAACGTCTGCCACGAAGACCAGGCCGAACTCGTCGATTCGGCCGGGTTGACCGCGCGTACCCTCCAGCGGACAAGCCACCCCGCCGTGAATTCCCCCGCGGGTACGACGACGGCCGCCGACTGGCCCGAGGCGATCCCGGCGGCGCTTCCGGTCCAGATCTGGCCGCTGCCCTGGGCCGGGACGGACGGGTCGTGCTCCACCTCGAACTCGCCCGTCAGCGGCCCACCCATCGGGTCACTCACGATCGCGGCGAGCTGAGGCGTCAGGGAGGTCGCGGTGGTCGTGCCGGAAACGGTCCGGAACGGCGCGACGGCCGGTTGCGTCGCCGTGGGAGCCGAGGTCGAGGTGTAGGTCACCGACAGGGACGGCTTGTACTGCGCCCCGGCGGTCGTCTCGTTGGAGTGGAATCCCCGGTCGTACTCGGGACGGCCCGACTGCACCTCATCCGCACCGCGCAGCATGATGCCGTTGTTGGCCGTACCCGACGCCCACGCCTGCGCGAACGGCAGGACGTTCCACGTCATATAGCCGGGCGCGCCACAGGTCGCCGAGTCGTTCGCGGTGACCTGGCCTGTCGTGGTGGTGGCCGGTTGGGACGACCAGGTCAGCCCGCCCGTGGTCCACGAGCCGGTGACACGCTGCGCGCGGATGCCGGAGCTGGCGTCGCCGCACCCGGACGCTTCGGTGCGGTAGAGGTTCAGGGTGGCGGCGCTCACCGTGGCTGCCGTGAGGGAGGCGGCGTTGAAGGTGAGGTAAGCCCGGTCGTAGACCCTCGAGGACGCGGGGATCTGAAGGGTACCCGCGTAAAGAGACGGACTCGACTGCGTGTCGGCACCGGTCTCTCCCCCGGTGCTGACCCAGGCGTCGGTAAGTACGGGGAGGGTGGTCGTCGGGTCGACGGTAACCGGGTACTTGGTGGCCTTGTCCGCCAGGAACGCAGGGTCGGGCCGCAGCACGAGCACCTGCCTGCCGCCCTCGTTCACCACATCCGTCGCGATCTTGCCGGTGCGTCCGCGCTTCCCGCTCGCGTCCCACATGATCGGCGCGGGCGCCGAGGCCGCGATCCGCCCGCCCCCGTCGGTAAGCGCCAGTCCACCCTCCCGCGACCTGGCCAGCGTCATGCCCTGGGCGACGACCGGCAGCCGGTACTCCACCGGGCCCGACGGCGGTTGCCGCAGCACCACGTCATGCCGGAAGCCGGAACTCAGTGCCGTCACCACCAAGTCGGCCCCGGGCCCCGCACCATCCACGTACGTCGCGACGTTGCCCTTGACCTGCGGCCGGGGCAAGTCAGCGGGCCACTCCAGCGCGAAACGTTCGCCCGCGTTCCCCTCCAGCCGGGCCAGCGTGCCCCTCCCCCCGAGAGAGAACTCGACGGTCGCCGCCGCGACCTTGGGCTTGAGCACCCCGCCCACCTCGACCAGGGTCGTGTCAACACCAGCCCAGCCGCCGTCCGGCTGCCGCACCCGCACAGGACCGGAGGAGAACTCAGCGGTGAACGAACCGTCGGGGTTACGGAAGGTCTGCGAGTCCTCGGTCGTGCGATCCGCCAGCAAGACCCGGCCCGAGGCCGCCTTCGCGGCGGTCGGCCCCTGGAGGGCGGCCGGAGCCGCGCCCACCCCGGTCAGCCACTCCTCGATCTTGGTGACCTTGTCCTCGGCGTCGGTGTAACTGACCGTCTTCCCGCCGACCGACGGGATCACCTCGGTGCGGTCGCCGAAGTAGTTCGTGGTGGTACGGCGGAGCTCGCTCGATCCGGTCATGTCAGCCGACACCACGGCCCGGCCGACGCCGTCGAACGTCTGCTTCGTCCACTGGGGCAGCGTCGACATCACCGCGTTGAGCAGCCCACTGCCAGGCTGAGCGGCGTTGTACGCAGGCCCGCTGCTGGCCGAGGTCAAACCACGGGCGTCATAGACGGTCGCGTTGACCACCCGGCCACCCGCAGGGGAGGCAACCTGCGTCTCCCGGGTGCGGCCGAAACCGTCGTCGTAGCTATAAGTGGTCACATAGATGCTGGCCGTCTGAAGTTTCGACACCGCCGTGCGCGCCGGCCCGTTCACCGTGCCGGTCCCGTTGACCGGGATCGTGTACGTCACCGTCGCCGCCGCCGTACCCCCCGACTTCGGCTGAGCCGGAGTCCACAGGGCGACCGTGCGGCCGAGAGGGTCGTAGTCGATGTTGGTGTCGTACCCGGCCTCGTTTCGCGTACCGATCGGCACACCGAACTCGGGATTCGCCCAGGTCGTGGTGGTGTGACCAAGCGGGTCGATCACCGCGACACCACCGGTGGGCCAGCCGACGAAGGGAGTGTAGGTCGTGGTGGTCATCTTGTTCAGCGGGTCGGTGGAGGAGGTCGAGCGGCCGTAACCGTCGTAGGTGACCTTCGTGGCGGTGAAGTCGGTCGCGCTGGTGTAAGCGCGGGACTCGGTGGCGTTGCCCTTCGTGGGCAGGTTCGCGCCCTCGCCGGTGGCGCCGTCGTAGAGGGTGACCGAACGGCCCATGAACGTCCCCGACGCGCAGTCGTCACCCTTGCGGCGCTCCTCGGAGGCCGGGTAGGAGATCATCCAGGCACCGTTCGCGGTGTTTTTCGCGTACGTGGTCGCAGTGCACGTGTTGTCGGAGGCGACCCCGCGCTCACCGTACTCGTTGACTCTGCTCGGCAGGCCGTCGACGTTGTAGGTGGTGGCGGTCTCGGTGTAGCGCCAGCCGGAGGTCACCTTCTCCCGGGCGACCTGCCGGGTCTGATTGACCTGGTGGGGGTCGGCGATGCCGGGTCCGTTGCCGGTGACCACGTTGGTGTACTCCGAGCGGGTGCCGCCCTGCTCCTGGAAGGTCATGGTCGCGGGGATGGTCGGGCAGGGGCCGCTGTCGCTCCAGTAGGTGGAAGAGCTGGAGGGGGTGCGGCCGGTGTTGCTGTTGTTGACCGAGATCCAGTGGTGGTTGTTGTAGGACACCCGGTCGCCCCAGGTGTAGGCAGTGGAGGCCGACCATGGGCTGTACTGGCACTGCTGGGTGGGAGTGGTCCAGCCGGTCACCACGAAGGCCTGTTCCTGCAAGGTGCGGCCCGACAGCATGCGCAGGTCGTTGACGGTGTTGTTCTCAAAATCGATGACGGTGGTGTTCTTCGGGCTGCCGTTGGCGAGCTTGTCCTCATACAGGCCGCGGAAGAACGTGCTGGTGGAGACGCTGTAGCCGGAGGCGTCGGTGCCGCTGCCCTTGATCGTGCGGACGGTGGGGTAGCCGCGGTGCTCGCTCCACTCGCCGAACCAGTTCACGCACGGCGGCTGCGGCGGCCGGACCGGCGGGTCGAAGCAGGACGGGGTGGGAACCTCGTAGGTGCCCGGCAGGGCCCAGGCCGGTGTCCCCAGGTACTGGTAGTCCGTGACCATGTCCGGTGACCCGCCGACCAGGTCACGGTCGACCACCCGGGTGACCATGAACTTGTTCCACACCGAGCCGACCAGGTGGAACTCGTTGTTGGCGTCCATGTAATTGCTCGCGTACAGCCAATAGCAGTCGCTGCCCTCATTGTCCCGGTCGACGGCCTTGGTCTCGGGGCTGATGTCGCAGCCGGAGGGCTGACCGTAGGTGACCTCGGTACGGCCGCCCAGCTCGTTGTTGATCGCGTCAATACGGGGGAAGGGCACTTCTGGCCGGTCACTGCCGTTGGAGTCGTTGCGGTTGTTCAGAAGGGTCGCATCGAACTTCACGGGTGGCAGCGCGATGTCAGGCCCGTTTCCGGCCAGGCCGACCTGGCGGATGGAATCCAGCCACAACAACATGCCCTGGGTTTCGCCGCCGGAGACCAGGCCGCCCAGCCAGTCCTGGCCCAGCTCCAGCCGGGTGACATCGTCCCAGCCGGTGGCGGGGGTGTAGGTCTGGGTGGTGACCGAGGCCAGGCGTTTGGAGATAAAGAACGCCGGGCCGTTCAGGAAACACTCACTGCTGGGCGTCTCACAGCGCAGGTCCAGCGGCACATCGCTGAGCCCGTCCAGGGTGCGGTCGACCATGGCGAACTGCACTCGGGCGGTGGGAGCCGAGCCGCTCACGTTCAGGTTGGAGCCGTAGGAGACCTGGGTCAGGTAGGCGCCGCGGTCATAGGTCTGCCAACAGGTGGCCAACGTCATCCGGGTCGAGCAGTAGCCGTTGGCATCCCGCTGGTAGGTGTAGTCGATGACGTTGCCGCGCGCATCGACTTCTTGGTCCAGCAACCACCGGTAAGGCGCCGTGCACATCGATGTCGCCCCGCCGGTCGAGCGGGGCACCCACAGGTTGTGGCAGGGCTCGCCGGCGTCATCTCCCTGGAAGGGGATCTGCAGGCTGGCATCCCGCTGATAGCCCAGCCGGTAGCGGGTGCCGTCCTGGGTGACGATCGTCCAGTACGGCTGACCCGAAACAGGACTGGAACTCACGAATTCGATCTTCCAACCGAAATCCTCCACCGTCTTCCAATCGCCGCTGGTGGCGTCCTTGACGATGTGAGAGGAACGCCCGCCGACCGACAGCGTCAGATCTCGGAGGGTGGGATCGTTGCCGCCGGAGGCCCAGCATCGGTCGGCCCCATCGCTACAGGGGTAGAAGGTCTGTTCGATGAAACCCTGGTTGAGGTCCCAGCCCGACCCGACTACCGAGGCCTGGTTGTTGGTGAGATCCATCAGGCTGTCCACCGAGGTGGAGGAGTAATCGAACGACAACGCCGGACCGGCACCGGACGGGCCGGGCGGCACCGGGATGGGGTACGAGTAGGTGAACCCGCCGCCGGACAGGCCGACCTGCCAGGTCCCCGACGGCTTCAGATCGGTGGCCTCGAACGAGCCGGTTGTGCCGCTGGCGGTCGCGCTGGCCGAGCTGGTCACCGCATACACCCGCGCCTGGGATGCGGCCGCGTTTGGAGCGACCCCAGTCGTGGCCGGGACCGCCTCCACCAGCGCGGTCAGCGTCCCCGCCTCCACATCGTTGACCACAGGGATCTGCTCGGACTCAGCGGCCGTCTTCGCCCGGCATCCCGCGGAAGGCGCACTGTCCAGCACGCACGCGGGCAGCCGGACCAACGACAGCCGGGAGGCGAAACCTCCGCTGTAGGCGTCCCGGAAACCCGAATAATCCACCGACCCCGCCGATCCGGCGTGCGGTCGCCTCATCGAAGGTCTGGACCTTCACTCGCGCCGGAGCAACTCCAGTGGCCCGATCGGCCTGCTGCGCCGCCGCCGCGTCAGACCGTGCCAGCGGTTTCCCAGCCTGGCCGACCACGGGGGACGACCCCTGCAGCAACGGCTCGGGAGGGCCGACCTTGACCGGCAGCGAGCCGACCGCCACCGGTTTGGCGCCCACCGCCACTTCACCCGACCCGGCCTTCGGCCACACCACCGCGCGCGGTACCGGCGGCTTGTGAAGATCCTCCGCACCCGGCTCCACCGAGGGCACGGCAAGGGGACGGCCAGCGACCGAGTTCTCCTTCATCGGCTCCGGCAGTTCCGCCGCCGACGCGGAGGTGACCAGGCCGTCCGGTACGCCGATCGTGGAGACGAACACCGACACGACGACCGCAAGCGCAGTTGCGACGACCTTGCCACGCGCTCTGACCACGCGACCCCCCATGCATCACAAACCCCGTCAGATGACAGCGCGATCATTCATGGGATAAGGAGAAGATAAAAGAGCGAAATAAAGCGACAGACGTGACAACAGGTGCACTATGCGTAGTACTCGGACGTCACGGACACTAGACCGGTCCAGAATGTGATGCAAATCACATTCGGCTCCCAGAATCGAGACGGCACTCCCCCCGAACTCCAATAAAGTCCGCTCACGATCGCCATCAGAACCGCCGTACTCGGCCTCGCGGCTGCCCTCGCCACCGCCCGCGGCGCCCCCGCCGCTCCCGCTCCATTCCAGGGCATCGCTCAGGCGGATCTGCTTAACGCCCTGACCGCCCAGCTCGTCGAAGGCCGCGGCGTGACGGGACGCGAACGCCAGGAGACCCACATCGACGGAGAGAAGCTCAACGACGGCGAGCGCACCGGAAACTCCAGTTCAACCCAGCCGGCGTGGAGGGCTACGACGTCACGATGAAGACCAAATAGCCGAATCCCTTCGAGGCGTTGCGATGCCGACTTTTGACGGCAAGGTGTTGACTGTCACCGAGATGATCGCCCCGGATCACCTCGCCGGTCCGGTTCACCTACGATCACTCCCGTGGGTGCGCAGCGAATGGATCGCGAGCAGTTCTACGCCGCATTGGCTCCGCTTGATGAGGAGCGGTTGAAGAAGGCTCTGTGGACGCTGTACTGGCGCGGATCGGCGCAGTTGCGGGAGAAGATCGAGGCAGAGCTGGCTCCGGAGGAGCCCAAGTTCGCGACGTGGAACAGATCGCACGCCCAGATGCCCTCGGCCTGCGCTTTGAGGAACTGACTCCAACTCGGTCCGATGCGACGTGGCGCCGGACTGAGCCTGGCTCTTTTGAGGATGTCGCGTACGGTGCTGGGCGGTACCCGAAGGCCGATGCCGGCCAGTTCGCCGCTGATGCGCTGGTAGCCCCACGTGGGATTCTCCCGGGCCAGGCGCAACACCGCCTCCCGGATGTCCGCGCGCGTGGAGGGACGACCCGGGCGTTTGGACGGGTAGGTCCAGCGGCGCGTTACCAGGGAGCGGTGCCAGCGCAACAACGTCGCGGGGGTGACGAAGAAGACATCCCACGACGAGCGGGGAAGCAGCCGCGACAGAGCCGCGAGCACGACCCGATCCACCGGCTGGAGATCAGGCCGGTTCACCTGACGGCGCAACACGGCGACCTGATGGCGAAGCACCACGATCTCGGCCGCTTTGGCCCGGTCACCGCGGCCCAGCAGGAACAGGAGCTGAAAGACACGCCCGAGGATGAGGTAGAGCAAGGACCACGACACCGTCAGCAGGATGCCCGAGACCTCATCATGCTCGAGCCGTGAACCCCCAGGTCAACCACTACGGCTGAGTTTCCGCACCCCACAGGAGCTTCCCTCAGGATGTCAGCCGTTCTGACAGGCCCTACCGGAACGCATCGCTGTGCTTGTTCGTGCCGTCATCGCTTCGGCTGTCCTTGCCGTCTTGGTCGCTGTGCCCGCCTCAGCCGCCGGTCCTGAACCGGGATGGGGTCATGCGACCACCGCTGGGAATGTTCATGTATCGCAGGACCGCAACCACATCGTGGTGTGCGACAACAAGGCCGACAACCTGTACGTGGAGGCCGAGTACGCCACCTCGATGCTCGGCACCTACACGGTGGCCGACTCCAACGGAGCCGCGTGGGGCTGCGGAGAGGACCGCACCTACATCAGCCACGTCGATGTGTTCAAGATGTGCACCGGCATCAGAGGTGTCACGCGGCACTGCGAGGATTCGGTCTGGATCAAGAGGCGGTAGCTGCTCCAGCAGGTCCACACGCTGGCGCCCGCCGGCACGCGCGGTGCAATGGACGCAGGCCCGCCCCGGCTTCGAAGCGGGCCTGCAACGGGAACCCGAGCTCAGCCTCCGTTGATCACCCGTTCCGGCGATCGGATCGGGTACCACGTCGTAGGGCAGGCGGTCCGCACTATCTGCCGGTATGAACCGGTGAGGAAGAAGTCGCCAGGAGGGCTGCCGTCGACTCGGCGGCAGCTGCGGCGACCTCCGGGTAGACGCTGGTGTAGGTGTCGCGGGTGAAGGTTGAGGAGACGTGGCCGAGTGTTTCCTGCACGATCTTGAGTTCGACTCCGGCGGCGAGCATGAGGGAGGCGGCGCCGTGGCGGAGGTCGTGCAAGCGTACGGGTGGTAGCTGGGCTTCGAAGGCGAGCCAGTAGAACTGGTCGGTGGCCTGCTGCGGATGTAGCGGCCGGCCGAGCTCATCGGTGAAGACGAAGCCGCTGTCGGTCCAGTCATCGCCTGCGGCGAGCCGTTCCTCAGCCTGCTTGGTGCGGTGTTTCTTGAGGAGTTTCATCGTTTCGGCGTCGACGGCGATGATGCGGTCGCTGGCGTCGGTCTTCGGTTTCCCCTGGACGGGTTGCCAGCCGAGCTGGGTGATCTGCCAGTGCACGCCGATCGTCTGGGCCGCGAAGTTGACGTCCGGCCAGCGCAGGCCCACGGCCTCGCCGCGACGCAGGCCCCGCAGGGCGATGAGCCGGTACAGCACGTGCAGGCGATGTCGGCGGGCGCGGGTCAGGAAGGCCGAAGTGTGGGCGGGTGTCCACACCATCACCGGCGAAGGGCGTGGGGTGGAGATGTAGAAGCCGATCACATCCACCCGGGCCCGCGCCCGGCGAGCGGCATCCACCCGAGCCGCGTAATCAGCTCGCCATTTGGCCACTCGCCCCTCGGTCCACACCACCGGCTTCGGGCGAACGGCGGGCGGGAGTTCCACCACGGCCGCGGGGTTGAAGTCCAGCAGCCGGTCCTGCTTGATCGCGACGTTGAGGGCGTGCCGGAGGGTGGCGCGGATGCGGTGCATCGTGGGTGGCCCGACCGGCCGCCGGTATCTCACCTTCGTCACCCGGGCTGGGTCGCCGCTGGCTCGTTCGACCGCGATAATGTCGTTGAACTCCTCGATCGCGTCGAACATGCCCGCGATGTCGGAGACGCGCAGGCGGCCCAGCCGGATGTCCCCGAGGTAAGGGGTGAGGTGGAGCCGGACATGAGCGGCGTAGCCGGAGCGGGTGGTCGCCTCGATCCGGCGTTTGCGGGCCAGGAACTCCTCCAGCCATTCGGCGACGGTGATCTGCCGGTTGAGGTCTTGATGGGTGCGGACCTTGCGCCGTACCTCCTCAGTGTCGGGAAGCTTCTTGGTGTCTTTCAGCACCGACAGCATCAGCTCGGTGATCCGCCGTTTCACCAGGGGGTCGTCGTCCAAGGCCAGCAGGCCGCGAGCGTGGTCGAGTTCGGCCTCGGCCTCATCCAGGGTGTCGAAGCCGCTTCGTCGTAGCGGGTTGCGGCGCCTTCCGTCGGCGTGCGCGGGCAACTCCAGCTGGTAGGCCCACCGGCCGTGCGCACTGTTCCAGCATTCACCACCCCGACCCGAACGACGTAGTTTCGGGCAGGTCGTGCCGAGCCGTTTGCCTGCGGCGTCACGGCAGGCGCAGGTCTTGAAAGTGGTTCCGTTGGCCACCGGGATCATCCCTTCTCATCGTGGTCTTCGCCGCGACGAACGTGGCCGTCGTCGGCGTATCCGAGCAGCGCCCGCACACCACGGACCGGGACCATGTACCGGCCGCCGATCCGCAGCACCCGGCAAGGAAACTGGTCGGCCTTGGCCAGCCGGTAGGCCTTGGTACGGCCCATGCCGAGCAGGCGTCCCGCGGTCACCACGTCAATCACCTCGGCCCGCACTTCCCCGAGGTCTTCGGGATCGTGCGGCGGCCTTCGTGTCTTCGTCATCACTGATCACCTCTGTGGAAGCGGTCGGACAGGCAATCCGGCCGATCGGGGTTCCTAATCGGCCGGGCGGTGGTCAGGGGGATGAGGGTTGACGGCGGTGTGGACGGGGCGCTGCGCCGCCGACCGGCCCACCGGTGCCCATGGCGAGCCCGTTGGCCCACACAGGCGGCAACGGCGGGCACAGCGGCCCCTGGGCCACGGTGGTACCGGTCGACGGCGGCCGTATCGACGCCCACCTCCACCCCCGGCGTCAAGCAAAATCCGCTGGTCAGCCCGACCAGGATCGGGGCTATCCCATGATCTGATGTGCTTCGGCTGGAGCTGTTGCGGACATGGTCGGCCTACGGAAGATGAGCAGGACTTCGTGTGCTGTGGCGTGGATGGGCAGGCCACGTGCCCAGCCCTTGCGGGCCTCGTGGACCTGGAAGAACGAGGCCCGGTTCAACAACCGGTCTCTTCCGAGCCCGCACAGCAGGCAGACGATGCGGTCGGCGAAAACGAGCCCGGCCTGACGGGCAACCTCCTGGACCTGGCCCGGCAGATCAATCAGTTCGGTCTGATGGCGGTAGGGACGCACCGTGATCGCCGCCACCCCGCCAGGCCGCAGCAGTTGCACGCAGCCGGACAGGATGCGGCCGAAGCCCTCCAGCAGGACCGGCAGGCTCTGATGGGCCAGATTGGCGCGGTCGCGCGAGTAGCGGTGATTCCATT
>NZ_BLAD01000133.1 GCF_009687845.1 Acrocarpospora corrugata | reverse complement strand
GATCGTCAACAACAGCTGGAACTACGGCCCGCTCAGTGTGGACTGCCGCAACACGGCCTGGTCGGGCAACAAGCTGGTGACCATCGACGACGACTACAACGTGACCTCCACGGTCAGCGCGCTGGACTGCGGCGGCTGACCCGGATCACACGCGGAAGGCCCCGGACGCCGCCTGGCGTCCGGGGCCTTCCGGGTTCACGAACTGATCTGAACCTGACTGTGGTCGCCGAGGACCAGCCGGTGCGCCCGGGGCATGCTGGGCGCGGGGGTGATCACCACGTCGTGGCCGATCAGCGATGACTCGATCCGGCGCACCCCGGTGATGGACGCCCGGGGCAGCACGATCGAGTACTCGATCTCGCTGCCCACCACCGCGCAGTCGGCCGCGATGGACGTGAATGGGCCGACATAGCTGTCCAGGACCCGCGCGCCCGGCCCGATGATCGCCGGGCCGACGATGCGGGACCGCTGGACCACCGCGCCCGCGTCCACCACCACCCGCCCGATCAGCTCGCTGGCCCCGTCCACGGTGCCGTCGGTCCTGGGCTCCACCGACTCCAGCACCAGCCGGTTGACCTCCAGCATGTCCTCGACGTTGCCGGTGTCCTTCCAGTAGCCGGAGATGACCGAGGACTCCACCCGGCGGCCGTCGTCGATCAGCCACTGGATCGCGTCGGTGATCTCCAGCTCGCCCCGCCAGGACGGCTTCAGCTCGGCCACCGCCTGATGGATGGCCGGGCTGAACAGGTAGACGCCGACCAGGGCGAGATCGCTCTTGGGCGCGGTCGGCTTCTCCTCCAGGCCGACCACCCGGCCTTCGGCGTCCAGCTCGGCCACGCCGAACTGGCGCGGGTCGGCGACCTGGGTGAGCATGATCTGCGCGGCCGGGCGGTCCCGGGCGAACCGTTCGGTGATGTCGTTGATGCCGCCGACCACGAAGTTGTCGCCGAGGTACATGACGAAGTCGTCCTCGCCGAGGAAGTCACGGGCGATCAGCACCGCGTGCGCGAGCCCGAGCGGAGCCTCCTGGCGCAGGTAGGTGACTTCGACGCCGAACTGGGAGCCGTCGCCGACGGCCGCCTCGATCTCGGCGTGGGTGGAGCCGACCACGATGCCGATCTCCCGGACCCCGGCGGCCGCGATGGCCTCCAGGCCGTAGAACAGGACCGGCTTGTTGGCGACCGGGACGAGCTGTTTGGCGGAGGTGTGGGTGATCGGCCGGAGCCTGGTCCCAGATCCTCCGGCGAGCACGAGCGCTTTCACCGCTAGTAGGCTCCGTTTCCGCTTCGCACGACCGACCAGGTCTTCCACAGGATCTGCAGGTCGAGGATGAGCGACCAGTTCTCCACGTACCGCAGATCCAGCCGGACCGATTCCTCCCAGGTGAGGTCGGAACGGCCGGAGACCTGCCAGAGGCCGGTCATGCCGGGCTTGACGACCAGCCGGCGGCGCACGTCCTCGCCGTACTGGGCGACTTCCTCGGGCAGCGGCGGGCGCGGCCCGACGAGGGACATCTCCCCCCGCAGCACGTTCAGCAGCTGCGGCAACTCATCCAGCGAGAACCGCCGCAGCACCCCGCCCACCCTGGTGATACGTGGATCGTTCCGCATCTTGAACAGCACGCCGTCGAACTCGTTGTCGTCGGTGAGCTGCCGTTTCAGGTGTTCCGCGTTCTGCACCATGGTGCGGAACTTGAGCACCCGGAACTCCTTGCCGCCGCGCCCGATCCTGGCCTGCCGGAACAGCGCGGGGCCCTCGCTGGTGGTCCGGATCAGTACGGCGATCACCAGCATCGGGATCGCGGCCACCAGCAGCACGGCCGAGGCGAGCACCTTGTCGAACAGGTTCTTCATGATGTGCTTGGTGCCTTCGAACTCCGGATGTTCGACGTGCAGCAGCGGCATCCCGGCGACCGGCCGGATGCTGATCCGGGGCCCGGCCACGTCCATCAGCGCCGGGGCCACGAACAGGTCGGTCTTGGCCGCCTCCAGGCTCCACGCCATCCGCCGCAGCGCGGAGCCGTCCAGCTCCGGGCAGGCCAGGATGGCCACCGAGTCGGCGTCGGTCTTGAGCACGACCTCGTCCACGTTGGTGAAGTCGCCCAGCACCGGCACGCCGTCCACGTCCAGCGTGCTCTCGGTGGGCAGGCAGGCCGCCACGATCCGCATGCCGTGGTGCGGCTGCCGCCGGAACTGCATCACCAGGTCCAGCACGGCCTCGCGGTGCCCGACCGCGACCACGTTCCTGACGTAGTGACCGTCGCCGCGGCGGCGGTGCAGGTGCTTGCGCATGCGATACCTGAAATACAACGTCAAGAAGAGCGCCAACGGGAACATCGCCATCACGAAGCTGCGCGCGATGGTGGTCTGCGTGGCGTAGGCGCCGATGGCCACCGACGCCGTCAGGCCCATACCCCCGGTGAAGACGGCCCGAAATTCATCGGTCCCCTCACCGTGCACCCGTTTTCGGTACGCGCCGGCGATCGCCATCGCGACGGGCCACACCAGGGCCAGGGATAAGCCCAGGAACGCCTCGTACTTCGGAATCCACGCGCCCAGCCAGAGCCGCACGCCGATGACCGTCTCACACGCGATCATCGCGCAGGCCAGGTCGCCCGCCACCAGGACGCGCGCGTACGTGCGCGTCCAGATGCTGGGCGCCGTCCGGACTGCGTGATCAGGAACGTCCGTCGTGGACGCTTCGAGCCCCACCCTCATGACACTCCACCTGCTGCCTTGTGTTCGCAGAAACAAGACGCGCACCCCGTCCGGTTGGTTGACGTAATTCTCTGTTTCACCAGGAGAGGTGGGTACCCAGGTAAATGTTAAAGATCGAAACAGTACAAGGGAATGATCAAAACTGTCCACAATCGGCCGAAACCGGGGTACCCGGTTGCTTGACGGAACGATCCAAAGATGTACAGAGAACTCGTCCTGACGCACGTTCTGGGAGCATGTGGGGCATGACGGTACGAACGGAACGGGACGGCGCAGTGATCACCGTGATTCTGGACCGGCCCGAAGTCCGCAATGCGGTCGATGGCCCGACGGCCGCCGCGCTCGCCTCGGCATTTCGGACATTCGACGCGGACGATGACGCCTCGGTCGCGGTCCTCTGGGGCGCCGGGGGCACCTTCTGCGCGGGCGCGGACCTGCACGCGATCGGCACCGAGCGGGGCAACCGGGTGGCCGAGGACGGGGAAGGACCGATGGGCCCGACCCGGCTGCGCCTGTCCAAACCGGTGATCGCGGCGGTGGAGGGTTACGCGGTGGCGGGCGGCCTGGAGCTGGCGCTCTGGTGCGACCTTCGGGTGGCCGCCGAAGACGCCACGTTCGGCGTCTTCTGCCGCCGCTGGGGTGTGCCCCTGATCGACGGCGGCACGGTACGCCTGCCGCGCCTGATCGGCACCGGCCGCGCCCTCGACCTGATCCTCACCGGCCGCCCTGTCGCCGCCCGCGAGGCTCTGGACATCGGCCTCGCCTCCCGCGTCGTCCCCAGCGGCACCGCCCGCGAACACGCCGAGGCGCTGGCCGCCGAACTCGCCGCCCTCCCCCAGGCGTGTCTGCGCAACGACCGCCTGTCCGCCCTCGAAGCCGACTCGATGGCCGCCGAGTTCCAATACGGCCTGGCGTCACTCCAAGCCGGACTCGACGGCGTCGAACGTTTCCAGCGCGGCGCGGGCCGGCACGGAACCTAGTCGTATTCCAGATCCGGCAACGGCGACGGCGGCTCCGGACTCCGCCATACGACGACATATCCGGAATTCGCGGTCTCCATGGCTGAACTCAGTCGATCGAGATCGAAATCCGGCAAATAACGTAACCGTGCAAGAAAAGTGGCGTCAGTGGCGGATCGGGGCACGACACAGCCTTCGCCGTCCCGGTCGAGGAGGACGATGAGAACGTCCGCGTCGTCGGCTCCGCCGACCCGGACCTCGACCACGTCCTCCCAGGCGAGCGCTTCCACGCTGCCGTCGGAATAGTGGCGCGTCACACCCTCTTCGGTGACATATACGTACGAATCTGGCACGCGCGAATCCGTGCCCGGCTCTGGCACTGAATTGCCGTGCATGGCCGCGATTGTGACGACTCCCGGGCGTTCCCGGCAAGAGACGGCCTCAACTGCGCCATTCCAAGTGTTCCCGCACCGCCCGCCTGGCCGCCTCGGCCGGGCCGCGCTCGATCGCGGCCAGCAGGTCACGGTGCTCGGCGACGAGTTCGGCGCGCTCCCGGTAGACCTCGCGCAGCCGGACCAGGCCGAGGCGGGTCTCGGCGGCCAGGCTGGCGTAGAGGCGCTCCAGCCGGGGGCTGCCGACCGCGACGATCAGGGCCTGGTGGAAGGCCATGTGCTCGGCGACCACCTCGGCCCAGGGTTCCTCCGGCGGGAGTGCCTCCAGCCGGTTCAGCGCGGCCTCGGCGTCCGGGACCCGGTAACCGGCCAGGGCCTCGGCCATCAGTTCCTCCAGCGGGGCCCGGACGTACATCAGGTCGGCCAGGTCGGAGGTGGTGATCTCCGGCACGTACGCGCTGCGGTTGCGCTCGCGGCGGAGCAGGCCCTCGTGCACGAGCACGGCCAAGGCCTCCCGGACGGTCGGCCTGGCCACCCCGTAGGTGTCGGAGATCTCCTGCTCCGGAAGCGGGGTGCCGGGGGCGAGGTCGCCGGACAGGACCCTCGTGCGCAGGGCGTCGGCGAGTGCCTGGACGGTGGAGACAGGGCGCAGCTTCACGCTGCCGAGCCTAGGGGGATCCGGCGTTCCGGCATGGCCACGACGATCAGGCTGGCGGCCAGCAGGGACAGACCGGCCCAGGAGAGGATGGTCAGGCGTTCGCCGAGTACGGCCACGCCGAGCAGGGCGGCGACCGCGGGTTCGGCCAGGGCCAGGGTGGCCGCGGTGGCGACGGGGGTGGTGCGCAGGCCCCTGCCGTACAGGAGATAGGCCAGCGCCGTGGTGGCGGCGCCCAGATAGAGCGCGGTGAGCAACCCCGACGGCGTGGCCAGGAAACCGGGCCCGGAGAGCAGCAGCACGGGCAGCATGAGCACGGCCGCGCCGCCGAACATCGTGCCCATCACGGTGTCGGAGGGCATGCCGCGGTCGATCGCGCGGGCGGCGGTCACCGCGTACGTGGCGTAGAGCAGGCCGCCCACCAG
Organism: Acrocarpospora corrugata; assembly: GCF_009687845.1. Classification (GTDB taxonomy): domain Bacteria; phylum Actinomycetota; class Actinomycetes; order Streptosporangiales; family Streptosporangiaceae; genus Acrocarpospora; species Acrocarpospora corrugata. The sequence goes on along the minus strand of NZ_BLAD01000133.1, from coordinate 9,540 downwards.
CGCCAGCCCGATGCCGCCGGGGTCGGCGCCGCCGTCGCCGCCGCCGAGGACCAGGACCGCGCAGCCGGCCACGGCCGCCGCGGTGCCGCCCAGCCAGCGCCCCGAGGGGGTGACGCGGTCGAGCCCCCAGGAGAGCAGGCCGGTGAACACCGGGCCGCTGCCGATCGCGACGACGGTGCCGATGGCCACGCCGGTCCTGGCCACGGCGGCGAAGTAGCAGAGCTGGTAGGCCGCGACGCAGACCGCGCCGAGCAGCAGGGCGGGACTGAAGCCGGCCCGGGAGCGGATAGAAAGCAGGGCGAGGATCGAGCCGCCGATCACCAGCCGGGCGGCGGCCAGCGAGACGGAACCGGCGGCGGCGAAGGTTCCTGCGGTGCCGGCGGTGCCCCAGAGCACGGCGGCGGCGACGATGGCAAGGCGCATGGACTGATTGTCTTACAATCAGACAATCGGCGCACCTCCTATCCTGATTAGGAGTCGTATCGTTAAGAAAGTCACCTAGTAGCCCAGCTCACACATTGCTATTGTTTCGCCACTATTAACGCATGTGACACCCCTCTTACGAGGTTCCATGGCAGGCCGCAAACGTTCCGTCCGCTTCAAGATCTTCGCCATCCTGTTGCTCCCGGTCACCGCGTTGACCGCCATCTGGGGCTTCGCCGCCACCATCAGCGTCGAGACCGGGATGCAGTACATCGCCATCGGCCGGGTCTACGAACATGTGGTGTCGCCCGCCAGGGTCGTGCTGACCGAGCTGCAGAACGAGCGCCTCAGGTCGCTGTCCTTCCTGGGCTCCACCATCACCTTCCACGCCGACCTGGACACCCAGCAGAAGAGGACGGACGCCGCCGCCGACGCCCTGGCCGAGCACGCCGCGAGCGTCAAGAGCTCGACGCCGCCGGCCATGACCGAGCGGGTCGAGGAACTGCTGCGCCAGCTCGCCCGCCTGGACGCGCTCCGCGCCCAGGTGGAGAACCGGGAGATCTCCCGGCTGGACGCCCTGGAGGAGTACAGCTCCATCGCCGAGGTCGGCTTCCAGGTCTACGACCGGTTGATGATCTCCCCGGACATCGACCTGGTCGGGCAGACCAAGGCGATCATCCTGGTCGGGCGCGGGCGTGAGATCGTCAGCCAGCAGTCCGCGCTGCTGGCCGGGACCATCGGCGCCGGCAAGATGACCGAGAACGAGCGCGCCGCCTTCGCCGAGATGGTGGGGCAGCGGCGGCTGTTGTACCAGCTGGGAACGAGCCAACTCGACGAGGAGCTGCGCCGGCCGTACCTCGCGCTGAACTCCTCGCCGATCTACGCCGACTACATCGTCCTGGAGAAGGGCGTGGTGGAGGTCGTCCGGCCGGGCAAGGTGCTGCCGATCGAGGCCGCCCGCTGGCAGGGCACCGCCGAGGCCGTCTCCATCACGCTGGACAAGCTGGGCGGCGAGATCGCCGCGAAGATCACCGCGCGCGGGGTGCCGCTGGCCGAGGCCGTGCTCTGGCGGATCGGTCTGCTGGGCGTGCTCGGCCTGGTCGCCGTCGTGGTCACCGTGTACGTCTCGTTCAGGTTCGCCCGCAAACTGGCCACCGAGCTGGCCGGGCTCCGGCACGCCGCGCTCGACCTGGCCGACCACCGGCTGCCCGACGTGGTCCGCCGGCTCCGCAACGGCGAGGACGTCGACGTCGCCGCCGAGACCCCGCCGCTCACCGTGGTCCGGGACACCACCGAGGTCGACGATGTCAGCGAGGCGTTCTCCTCGGTGCAGCGCACCGCCGTCGAGGCCGCCGTCGGCCAGGCGCAACTGCGCAGGGGCGTCGGCCTGGTCTTCCTCAACCTGGCCAGGCGCAGCCAGTCGCTGCTGCACCGGCAGCTGGACCTGCTCGACACGCTGGAACGCCAGGTCAGCGACCCGGCCGTGCTGGAGCAGCTGTTCGGCATCGACCACCTCACCACCCGCATGCGGCGGCACGCCGAAGGACTGATCATCCTGTCCGGCGCCGCACCGGGCCGCGGCTGGCGCGACCCCGTCTCGCTGTACGACGTGAGCCGCGCCGCCGTCGAAGAAGTCGAGGACTATCTGCGTGTGCTGGTAACCGTGCCGCCGGAGACCTCGCTGGTCGGCCCCGCCGTCACCGACGTCATCCACCTGGTGGCCGAACTGGTGGAGAACGCCTCGATCTTCTCGCCGCCCAACACCCAGGTCTTCGTCCGGGGCGAGCTGGTCGCGCGCGGCTTCGTGCTGGAGGTCGAGGACCGCGGCCTCGGCATCGGCCCCGAGGAGCTGGCGCACTTCAACGACCGGCTGGCCAACCCGCCCGAGTTCGACCTGGCCGACAGCGACCGCCTCGGGCTGTTCGTGGTCGGCCGCCTGGCCCAGCGGCACGGCATCCGCGTCTCGCTCCGCCCGTCCCCGTACGGCGGCACCACCGCGATCGTGCTGCTGCCCCTGGAGCTCGTGGTGGAGGGCGCCCGCGAGGAGTACTCGGTGGAGCGGCTCATCCCGCAGCAGCCCGCCCTCTCCCCCGTGCCGTCCGGCGACGGCCTGCCCCGGCGGGTCCGGCAGAACAACCTGGCACCACAGCTGCGCGGAGAGAAGTCGTGACCGAGGAGCCCCCGCTGCTGCGGCCGTACACACTGACCCGGGGCCGGACCCGCCCGAGCGGCCCCGAATTCGACCTGGTGACGATCGTCCGGGCTTTGCCGGTAACCGGCGTCACCGGCCTGCCGCCGGAGCAGCTCCGGATCCTGAAGGCCTGCCAGACGCCGTCCTCGGTGGCCGACATCGCCTCCGACTCAGGGCTGTCGCTGAACGTGGTCCGGATCCTGCTCGGGGATCTGCGCGAGCAGCGCCTGATCGCGGCCCGGCCGCCCGCGACGGTGGCGCAGCTACCGGAGGAGCGCATCCTGCGGGAGCTCATTCAGGGGTTGCACGCGCTCTGAATCGCCTGGTCGAGATGCCAGCGCGCGGGCATGAGCAGGTCGTCCGCGTACCTGTCCAGGAGGCCGGCCGGGCTGGTGGTCTCGACCTCCGGCAGGGCCAACAGGGTGTCCTCTTCGAGGGTGATCCCGCCGGTGATCGTCCAGGTCCCGGCGGGGTCCGGGCGGAGGATCAGCTCGAAGAGCATCTCCCGGCCGTCGGGCAGGGTGAAGAACAGGCCCAGCCTGACCTGGCCGACCAGGTCGGTGACCGGCTGCCAGGCGCGCAGGTTGGGCAGGAAGTCCAGGTAGAGCTCCCGCCCGGCGACGGTGAAGCGTTCGGCGGCGGCCATCAGCGCGGGCAGGAGATCGGTCATGCCTTGCGGGCCAGTCCGCCGACGTAGGTGTAGTAAGTGATGCCGGAGAAGACGTAGGCGTCCGGCTCGGCCCGCCACTCGGCCAGCGGCACCAGGCCGGGCTCGACCACCTCCAGATCGCCGAAGAAGGCCAGGATCTCCTCCTTGCTGCGCCAGCGGCCGGTGCCCAGGTTCTCGTTGAAGAGGATTTCGGCGTTGGCGGCGTGCGCGGCGGCCTCGGGGTGCTCCTCGCCCGGGTTCTGGAAGTGCGAGATCGCCACCCAGCTGCCGGCCGGCAGCGCGTCGCACAGCTGGGCCGACAGGCCGACCGGGTCCTCGTCGTCGTTGAGGTGGTGCAGGATCGAGAAGAGCAGCAGGCCGACCGGCTGGGTGAAGTCGATCAGGCGCCGGGTGTCCGGGTGGTCCAGGATCGAGCGGGGATCGCGGATGTCGGCCTCGATCACCGTGGTGGTGTCGTTGGTGGCCAGCAGGGCGCGGCCGTGCGCCAGCACGATCGGGTCGTGGTCCACGTAGACCACCCGGGCCGCCGGGTCGACCGCCTGGGCGACCTCGTGCACGTTGCCCTGGGTGGGCAGGCCCGAGCCGATGTCCAGGAACTGGCGGACGCCCTCCTCCTCGGTCAGGTAGCGGATGACCCGCTGCAGGAACCCCCGGTTGGCGAACGCGGCGTCGGGCGCGTCGGGCGCGATTTTCAGGACCATCTGGGCGATCTGACGGTCGATCGCGAAGTTGTCCTTACCGCCGAGCAGGAAGTCGTACACCCGGGACACGCTGGGCTTGGTGGGGTCGATCCCGTTCGATGTTTCGGTCATCGTGGAGCCATTTCTCGGTCAGGGAGAGAACACCACTCAGGGTAGCGATTGAGTCGGACTCTTGACGAAAATGTGCCACGTAAGTTAAATCAAGGATCGAAATAAGGTGTTGATTTACGGCATGTCGTAAGTCGCGTCTGTTGGACCTTCCACCCCCCGCTTCCGCTGTGGAGACACGCATGAGAGGTCTGTCCCGAACCGCCGCCGCCTTATTCACCGCATCCGCGGTAGTGGCGGCACTGATCACCCTTCCCGCAACACCTGCCTTCGCGGACACTCTTCTGTCCCAGGGCAAGCCCGCCACCGCCTCCTCCGTCCAGAACGCCGGCTTCCCCGCCTCCGCGGCGGTCGACGGCAACGCCGGCACCCGCTGGTCCAGCCTGGCCACCAACGACCAGTGGATCCAGGTGGACCTGGGGACCTCGACCCCGTTGACCCGGGTCGTGCTGAACTGGGAGGCCGCGTACGCGACCGCGTACAAGATCCAGGGCTCCCCGAACGGCACCGTGTGGACCGACCTGCGATCCGTCACCGGAGGTGACGGCGGCACCGACACCTGGGACATCACCGGCAGCGCCAGATACGTCCGGATCCAGGGCGTCACCCGTGCCACCGGCTACGGCTACTCCCTCTGGGAGTTCCAGGTGTACGGCGAGCCCGGCGGCACGCCCGGCACCTGCCCCACCACCAACGCCTCGCTGAACAAGCCCGCCACCGCCTCCTCGCTCCAGGGCGCGGGCTTCCCCGCCTCCGCGGCGTTCGACGGCAACGTCGGCACCCGCTGGTCCAGCGGAGCAGGTGACCCGCAGTGGATCCAGGTGGACCTCGGTTCCACCCAGACCATCTGCGCCATCGACCTGCGCTGGGAGGCCGCGTACGCCAGCGCCTTCAAGCTCCAGGTCTCGGCCAACGGCGCCGACCCGTGGACCGACCTCAAGTCGGTCACCGGCGCGACCGGCGGCGTGCAGTCCCACGCCGTGAGCGGCTCGGGACGCTACGTCCGGATGCTCGGCACCGCCCGCGGCACTGCCTACACCTACTCGCTCTGGGAGTTCGCGGTCCGGACCACCACCCCCGGCAACCCCGACCCGATCCCCGGCGGCGGCTCGCTCGGCCCGAACGTGCACGTGATCGACCCGACCATGTCCACCGCCACCATCCAGGGCGCCCTCGACACGGTCTTCACCCAGCAGGAGTCGGCCCAGTTCGGCACCGGGCGGCACGCCTTCCTGTTCAAGCCCGGCACCTACAACGTCAACGCCAGGGTCGGCTTCTACACCTCGATCGTCGGCCTCGGCCAGAACCCCGACGACGTCACCATCAACGGTGGCGTGACCGTGGACGCCGGCTGGTTCGGCGGCAACGCCACCCAGAACTTCTGGCGCTCCACCGAGAACCTGGCAGTGCAGCCCACCGGCGGCGAGAACCGCTGGGCCGTCTCCCAGGCCGCGCCGTTCCGCCGCATGCACATCCGCGGCAACCTCAACCTGGCCCCCAGCGGGTACGGCTGGGCGTCCGGCGGCTACATCGCGGACAGCAAGATCGACGGCTCGGTCGGCCCGTACTCGCAGCAGCAGTGGTACACCCGCGACAGCACCATCGGCAGCTGGGTCAACGGCGTCTGGAACATGGTCTTCTCCGGCGTCGTCGGCGCTCCCGCCAACGGCTTCCCCGAGCCGGTGTACACCACCCTGCAGAACACCCCGATCAGCCGGGAGAAGCCGTACCTGTACGTGGACGGCGGCGGCAACTACCGGGTCTTCGTCCCGGCCCTGCGCACCAACGCCCGCGGCCAGAGCTGGGCCAACGGCCCGACCGCCGGCAGCTCGCTGCCGCTGACCGACTTCTACGTCGCCAAGCCCACCGACACCGCGGCCACCATCAACGCGGCGCTGGCCCAGGGCCTCAACCTGCTCCTCACCCCCGGCATCTACCGGATCAACGCCCCGATCAACATCAACCGGGCCAACACCGTCGTGCTCGGCCTCGGCCTGGCCACGATCATCCCGGAGAACGCGGCCACCGCGATCAAGGTCGCCGACGTGGACGGCGTCAAGCTGGCCGGCTTCCTCATCGACGCCGGCCCGCAGAAGTCCGACGTGCTGGTCGAGGTCGGCCCGGCCAACTCCAGCGCCGACCACGCCGCCAACCCGACCACCCTGCAGGACGTCTTCGTCCGCATCGGCGGCGCCTTCGCCGGCAACGCCACCACCAGTGTGATCGTCAACAGTGACGACGTCATCATCGACCACACCTGGCTCTGGCGCGGCGACCACGGCGAGGGCATCGGCTGGAACGTCAACACCGCCGAGACCGGCCTGATCGTGAACGGCGACGACGTCCTGGCCACCGGCCTGTTCGTCGAGCACTACCGCAAGTACGACGTCGAGTGGTACGGCGAGCGCGGCCGGACCATCTTCTTCCAGAACGAGAAGGCCTACGACCCGCCGAACCAGGCCGCCTACATGAACGGCGCGGTCAAGGGCTGGGCGGCCTACAAGGTCGGGCCCAATGTCAATGTCCACGAGGGCTGGGGCATGGGCAGCTACTGCTACTTCAACGTCGACCCGACCATCGAGGTGGACCGCGTCTTCGAAGTCCCGATCAAGCCCGGCGTGAAGTTCCACAGCCTGCTCTCCGTCTCACTCGGCGGGAACGGCCGGATCAACCACGTCATCAACGACACCGGCGCGCCGGCCTTCGGCACCGCCACCATCCCGAGCAAGGTCGTCTCCTACCCGTGATCCCCTGACGACCTGGCAACCCGGCCGTGGGCCCTTCGGGGTCCACGGCCTCCGCATCGGCTGGGATACATTCGTTGATAGATCGATCGGAAGGACTTGATTTGTCCGCTCCGCCCTGCCGCCTCTATGTGCTGGTCGCCATGGACGCCCCGGTCGCGTTGATCATTCGGCGCGGGCCGGCGGACTGGTGGCATCTCCTCAGGTGGGACCTTGAGCGGCGGGTGGTCGAGCCGGGGGCGTGGTTCGGCGGCATGCTCTATCCCCGCCGTTGCGACATCTCCCCCGACGGACGATATTTCGGTTATTTCGCGCTTCGGAATGGCCGGGCGCCGTGGGACGCGTTCTTCGCGGTGTCCCGGACGCCGTGGCTGTCGGCTCTGGCGGCGTGGCAGACGTACGGGACGTACACCATCGGGTGCCGTTTCACCCGGGACGGGAGCCTGACCATCAGCGGCGCGATGCAGGAGCGGCCCTTCCACGGCCGGTTCCCGAACAAGGTCGCCGTCGAGGTCGGGCACACGAACTGGGTCCGCCGCGACATCCAGAACGAGCTCAAACGGGGCTGGCGGCCACCGCGGGAGCCGCTCGACCTCCCGCTCGATCCGGACGAGGCCGCGGTGGTGATCCAGCGGACCAGGCCGACCGGGCACGGGACCGCGCTGATCCTCGCGCACACCGGGGTGGACTTCCAGCGGCACAGCATCGAAGGGGTGCAGGTCCGGTATTTCCGTAAGGACCGGGACGGGCGGATCACTCCGCTGCCGGACGCCGCCTGGGCCGACTGGGACCACGGCGGCCGGCTGCTGCTGGCCACCAGGGAGGGCCGGGTCGCCATCCACGAGCAGAAGACCGTACAGGACCGGCGCAAAGGCACCTGGACCGAGACCTGGACCCACGACCTCCGCGACCTGGAACCCGCGCCCGCGCCGGCCCCCGACTGGGCTGAGGGCTGGTAGCTATTCGCCCAGTTCCTCGAACAAGGTCAGCTGCACGCCCGCCGCCCCCTCCAGCCGCGCGTTCAGCGAGTTCCACGGCGTCCGCGTCGGCGCGGCCAGCACACTGGCGCCCGCCTCCGCCAGCACCGCCGTGACCAGCGGCACATCCGTCACCTCGAAGGCCAGCCGGATGTGCCCCGCCACCCGCCGCCCCACCTCGACCTGATCGATGTACGCCGCCTGCCGAGCGTCCACGATCTCCAGCGTGGCCCGGCCGCCGTCGAGCAGCCTGACCCGCCCGTGCTCCGAGGAGAAGTCGGCCAGTTCGCCCATCCCGAGCACGTCACGATAGAACCGCAGTGCCTCGTCGTAGTCCTCGGCCGTCACGACCACCCGCAGTTCCCGCACCGTCATACCCCGATGGTAGTGATCAAGGAGTACGTCCCGTGATACGCATCGCCAACTGCAGCGGCTTCTACGGCGACCGGCTGGCCGCCGCGCGGGAGATGGTCGAAGGCGGCCCCATCGACGTGCTCACCGGCGACTGGCTGGCCGAACTGACCATGCTCATCCTGGCCAAGGACCGCCAGCGCGACCCCACCGGCGGGTACGCGCGCACGTTCGTCACCCAGATGCGCCAGGTCATGGGCGCCTGCCTGGCCCGCGGCATCAAGGTCGTCGCCAACGCCGGCGGCCTCAACCCGCGGGGGTGCGCCGACGCTCTGCGCCAGGTCGCGGCCGAACTCGGGCTCTCCCCTGTGATCGCGTACGTGGCGGGCGACGACCTAACGCCCCGGCTGGAAGAGCTGCGCCCGCTGCTGACCAACATGGACACCGGCGAACCGCTCGGCGACCGGCCCCTGCTGACGGCCAACGCCTACCTGGGCGGGTGGGGCATCACCGAAGCCCTCGCCCGCGGCGCCGACATCGTCGTCACCGGCCGGACCACCGACGCCGCCCTCGCCATCGGCCCCGCCGCCTGGCACCACGGCTGGGCCCGCGACGACTGGGACGCCCTGGCCGGGGCGCTCGTCGCCGGACATGTCATCGAATGCGGCACCCAGGCCACCGGGGGCAACTACGCCTTCTTCCAGGAGGTGCCCGGCCTCGAACATCCCGGCTTCCCGATCGCCGAGATCGCCGCCGACGGTTCCTCCGTCATCACCAAGCACACCGCCCACGGCGGCCTGGTCTCGGTGGGCACGGTCACCGCGCAACTCCTGTACGAGATCACCGGCCCGCGTTATCTCAACCCCGACGTCACCGCCCGCTTCGACACGATCCGCCTAACCCAGACCGGCCCCGACCGAGTCGCCGTCGATGGAGTACGCGGCGAGCCCCCGCCCCCGACCACCAAGGTGTGCCTCAACCTCCCCGGCGGCCACAAGGCCAGCATCTCCTTCCTCCTCACCGGCCTGGACATACCCGAGAAAGCCGATCTGGTCACCCGCACCCTGAAGGCCACCCTCCCCGACTACGCCGAATCCGAATACCACCTCATCCGCTCCGACCACCCCGACCCTGATCGCAACGAAACCGCCTTCGCCCACTTCCGCGTCAACCTCAAAGACCCCGACGAAAAGAAATTCGGCCGCCCCCTGACCGCCGCCATCACCGAAATGGCCCTGGCCGGCTACCCCGGCTTCTTCGGCGGCCCAATCACCACCCAGTCCTACGGCATCTACTGGCCGGCCCTCATCCCCAACGCCCTCGTCACCCACGAAGCGGTTATCGCCAAAACCCACATCCCCATCCCACCCACCCC
>NZ_BLAD01000132.1:8712-15446 GCF_009687845.1 Acrocarpospora corrugata | reverse complement strand
CGGGCAGGCTTGCCCGAGCCGGACAGGCCTGGGACGACGGAGGACGGAAGCGCGTGGGCAGCCGTGATGCCGGGCGGCGCTCGGCTTCCCGGCTTCTTGCGATGGCCGTCCGTCAGCCCAAAGGCGCGGTGGCCTTCGGCGGCCAGGGCGTTGGCGGCGTCGGTGATGTCGCAGGCGTTGGAGTAGAAGATCCGCGGCAAGCGCGGCCGCCCACGGCAGCGGCCCGATGTCGGCCGACCGCGGCTACGACCATGACAAGTACCGGCGCCTGGTCCGCGCCCTGCAGATCCGCCCGCTGATCGCTCGCCGCGGTACCGAGCACGGCTCCGGCCTGGGCAAACACCGCTGGGTCGTCGAACAGACCTTCGCCCTGCTCCACCACTTCCGCCGCCTGCGCATCCGCTGGGAGATCCGCGCCGACATCCACGAAGCATTCCTCAGCCTGGCCTGCGCCCTGATCTGCTGGCGCAGACTCGCCTCATTGCGTTAGGAGCTAATAGCCGGCGAATCAACTTCTGATATTGCGAGGGCGATGTGGGGCGGCAGCACCAAGCGGTACCCGAGGGTTCACCACGATCCACGCCGTACGCCGCAGCGCTGAAGCGGGCCCCGCTGGACGGCGACACCCGCCGCGCCTACGACTCCCGGGTCCGGACCTTCCTCGCCTGGCTGGAGGCCAGCGGCCTCGACGGCGACCCGCTCACCGACGCCCACGACCGCGACTTCGCCATCCGCGACTACAAGACCCACATGAAGACCGTGCTGCGCCGCGCGTCGAATACCGTCAACGCCCACCTCACCGCGTTGGACCACTTCTTCACCCAGCGCGGACTCGGCCCCGCCGTCGTCCGCCGCGACGACGCCCCCAAGCTCGCGCCCCACGCCCTGGACGCCCGCCAGCAGAAGCGCTACCTGCGCGCCGTCGAACGCCGCCCTCTCGCCCGCGACCGCGCCATCGGCCGGCTGCTGTCCTACTCCGGCGTCCGGATCGCCGAGCTCGCAGCTCTGGACGACGACGACGTCCCGCTCTCGGCGCGCAAAGGCAAGGTCATCGTCCGCTCCGGCAAGGGCGAGACCTCCCGCGAGATCCCGCTCCTGGACGGCACCGCGCGGACCTCCATCACCGAGTGGCGCACCGACCGCGCCTCCTGGCCCGGCGCCGACACCCCGGCGCTGTTCCTCAATCGCCGCGGCGGGCGTCTGTCGGCCCGGGCGGTCGACCAGCTCATGGACGAACTCGCCACCGACGCCGACATCCTCGACGACGCGGGCGCCCTCGCCCTTTCCGCCCACATCCTGCGGCACACCTTGGCGACCAACCTCCTGCGCGCGGGCCTCGACATCGTCGTCGCCGAACTCCTCGGCCACACCCGCCTCGACACCACCCGCCGCTACACCCTGACTACCCACGCCGACCTCGAAGACGCCGTCAGACATCTCCCCACCGATCAGTAGTGCCACCGCTGAACTGGGCGAACTCAATCGCGTGTACCTGGCTGCCCGAGTCTTACCGACACCCCAGTCCGCCCAGCAGCTGTCGGACTTCGTCGACAAGGTGCTGACGGAGACCGGGGCATCCGAGGTGGATCTCGTCGGTTATTCGCAGGGCGGAATGATGCCGCGCTACTACCTGAAGTTCCTGAAAGGCGCGGAAAGGTCCGCAAGCTGATCGGCATCACGCCGTCCAACCACGGCACCAGCGCCCTCGGGCTGGCCAACCTCGCCAGGCTGCTCAGGCTCGACACCGCGGTCGCGTTGGTATGCAGGCCCGCCAGCAGCAGCTGACCGGCTCCGACTTCATGGAGAAGCTGAACGACGGGGGCGACACGGTGCCCGGCGTGGACTACACAGTGATCGCCACGAAGTTCGACCGGGTGGTCACGCCGTACACATCGAGTTTCCTCACCGGGGACTCCGTCAAGAACATCCTGCTCCAGGACCGCGCCCCCGCTCGACCTCAGCGGTCACATCCCTGCCAATTTCAACCTGGTGGTGCGCCAGATCGTGCTCAACGAACTCGACACCCTGCCGAACCCGCTGACTTAAGGGGCGAGCGGGAGGTTGCGCCCTCGACGAGACGCACCCTCGTTGTGGTACGGCCTTGGGCGGCTTGCGCAGCAAATGACCCGTCCAGCGAGTGGTCACGGCGAGGACGACCGCGAACAGCGTCAAGGGCATCGGCGCCGGCGGCTGATCATGGCCGGACTGGACTCCGCCCTGGCCGTGGTCAGCCTCCTCGCCACGCTGGACGTCGTCCAGGGCGCCGAGGAACGCGACCTGGCCCGTTCCCGCCAGGTCGCGGCCGACGCACGCGGCCAACTCCAGGCCGATCCCGAACTGGCATTGCTCCTGGCCAGGAGAGCGGTGGAGATCCGGCCGACCGCCGAGGCCGTGGCCGTAAGTCCGGACGGACGGCGGCTCGCCAGCAGCGGACAGGACGGCACCGTCGGCATCATCAACTCCACCAGCACCGCCAGCCCCGACGGCCGCCACGTGGCCACGACCAGCAACGACGGCACCGAACGCATCCAGGAGTGCGTGGTCTGCGGCCCGCTCGGCGAGGTGCTCACCCTGGCTGCCGCGAAGACCACGCGTACTCTGACGCCCGACGAGATCACTGGATAGCCAGACGCTTTTTCAGTGCGGTTTCAGTGCAATTTCAGTACGCCCATTGAACCTTTCGGTGTCAGGACGAAGAAACACTCTTCCACCGAAGGAATCATGAAACTTAACCGATTTATCTCTGGCGTACTCGGCATGATGACGGCGACGACGTTCGGCTTTGTGGGTGTCACGGTGACGACTATTGTGACTGCCGCGCCGGCGCATGCCGCTTCCTCAGCAGACGGCCTGATCACCCGTTCCGAGGTGCTCGCACGCGCCCAGAACTGGGTCGGCCGCGACGTGAAATACAACCAGTCGCGACGCTCGAACTCGCTCTACACCGACGTCGAAGGCGACAACAAATACGGCCCGGACTGCTCTGGCCTGGTCTCCATGGCCTGGCAACATCACCGCCAACTCCGGCAAGGGCGGAAACAGCACCTACGACTTCCAGAGCTGGGCTGGAAAGAGGTATCTGGGCAGCCTGCACGAACTATTACCCGGAGACGCGATCCTCAGAGATACCCACATCGAACTGTTCGCCCGCTGGAAGAATCCCAACGACCACACCCAGGGCGCTGTGACCTACTCCCTCAACGGCACGGGCAACCCCGACGGCAACGGCTGGGAGATGGACTGGGCCAAGGGCCCGACGGCCAACTTGCACGGCCAGCTGGGCACCGAGTCGTGGTTGAGCATGCAGAACTACCGGCCGATTCGCTACAAGAACATCATCGACGACCCTGCTCCCGGCACTCCCTCTGGCAGCCCGGTGGTGGTGCATGAGGGCTATGTCAGCATGTTCACGCGGAATGCCGCCGACGGTCATATCCAGGAGACGTACCTGCCGGGCATCGGCTCCCCCTGGTACAGCCAGGACATCAGCGCCGACGCCGGCATCCCGGCTTCGGCGACGAAGCCGGTCGCGATCGTGCACGAGGGTTACACCAGCATCTTCACCATCAACTCATCGAACGGGCACCTCCAGGAGACCTACCTGCCCATGGTCGGCGCAGCTTGGGTAACCCAGGACCTCAGCGCCAGCGCGGGCACTCCGGCCGCGGCCAACGTGACACCCGCCGTGGTGGTGCATGAGGGCTACACCAGCGTCTACACCATCAACGCCTCCAACGGGCACCTCCAGGAGACCTACCTGCCCATGGTCGGCGCGGCCTGGGCGACGCAGGACCTCAGCACCGGCGCCGGCACCCCACCCGCCACCCCCTGAAAACGGCGATGCCGCACCGGAACCCCGGTGCGGCATCGTCTTTTCGTAAGCGGTGAAGGTCAGCAGGACTTTGCGAGGCTTTCTTTCTGAACCGCCAGAGCCGACCACATGCTGCGCGGCCTGGACGGATCGCCCCTGCATATTCAGCAGACCTTGTCGCGGCAGGACGCCGAGCACCGGTTCGACCGCTCCCAGCGGCAGTGGGTGACCGCCATCTCGCCATGTTCCGCAGATGATCGATTGCCTTGTCGAGTTCGCGTAGCTTCGCGGTGAGGCGTCCTCGATCGTCGATCTGTTCCCAAAGCTGGCCTGTGGCGGTTCCGTCTGCAAGCTGGAGGTGCCGTCTGCCCGGGCGATGTACTGGAGTCCTCGGAGGACTGCATCAACCGATCGGTGGATTCCGGGCTCAGCCGTATCAGCGGCGGATCATGGCCGGGCGGGCGGTTCGGGCGAGGGGGTGTCCGGCCAAGGTAGGTGCATGGCAGTTATCGAGGTGAACGACCTCGTCAAGAGGTACGGCAGGCTCCCGGTGGTGAACGAGGTGTCCTTCTCCGTGGAGCAGGGCGAGATCTTCGGCATCCTCGGGCCCAATGGGGCGGGTAAGACGACCACCGTGGAGTGCGCCGAGGGATTGCGGCGGCCCGACTCGGGATCGATCAAGGTGCTCGGGCTCGACCCGGTCAGGGACAGGCGGGAGCTGAGCCACCAGGTCGGCGTGCAACTGCAGGAATCGCTCCTGCAGGAGCACATCAAGGTGTGGGAGGCGCTCGACCTGTACGCCTCCTTCTACCGCGCGCCCAAGGACTGGCGCGAACTGCTGGAGGAGTGGGGGCTGGCCGACAAGCGCCAGGCCAGGTTCGCGACCCTGTCCGGCGGGCAGAAGCAGCGCCTGTTCATCGCCCTGGCACTGGTGGGCGACCCGAAGGTGGCCTTCCTGGACGAGCTGACCACGGGGCTGGATCCGGCCGCCCGCCGGATCACCTGGGAGCTGATCAAGCGGATTCGGGCGGCGGGTGTGACGGTCGTCCTGGTCAGCCACCACATGGACGAGGTGGAGGAACTGTGCGACCGGGTCGCGGTGTTCGACCGAGGGCGGATCGTCGCGTTGGACACTCCCTCAAGCCTGATCTCGGCCGTGGACGCCGACCAGCATCTGCGCTTCCGGCCGCTGGCGCCTTTCGACGACGCGGTGCTGACGGGGTTGCCGGGGGTGGTGTCGGTGACCCGCTCCGGCAACCGGGTGATCGTCGCGGGCCGAGGCGACTTCGCCACCGCGGTGACCTCCGCGCTGGCGCGTGACCATGTCCCGGTGGCCGAGCTGCGGGTCGAGCAGCACACGCTCGACGACGCCTTCCTCGCCCTGACCGGCCGGACCTTCGACACCCAGGAGACCTGATGACCGGCTTCTCCAAACTCGCCAAGGTCGAGTCCAAGCTGCTGCTGCGCGACCCCAGCGCGATCTTCAGCATGGCCGTCCCGCTCTTCATCCTGGTGATCTTCGGTAGCGGGACCAGCCCGGGGGACACCGCGCTGCCCTCGTTGTCGATGACGATCGCGGTCGGGTTGGTGGGGCTCTACATGGTGCCCACCACCCTGGCCACCTATCGGGAGCGGGGCATCCTGCGAAGGTTGTCCACCACGCCGGTCAGTCCAGGCGCCCTGCTGAGCGTGCAGCTGATCCTCCAGCTCGTGTTCGCGCTGCTCGCCTCGGCGGTGCTCGTCGCGGTCTCGGTGGTGATCTTCCAGGCGGCCCTGCCCGCCCGCGTCGTGGCGATGGTGACCGCCTTCCTGCTCGGCACCTCGGCGATCTTCGCGGTCGGCCTGCTCATCGCCGCGACCGCGGCGAGCGGGCGCGCCGCCAACGGCATCGGCGTGCTGCTCTACTTCCCGCTGGCCTTCCTCGGCGGCCTGATGCAGCCCAAGGAGGCCATGCCCGAGCTGCTGGCCACGATCGGCGAGTTCACCCCGCTCGGCCTGTTCAGGCAGGCCATCTACGACGCCTGGAGCGGGGCGGCGACGCAATCCCTGCTCCTTGCGATAATGGCGGTATATGCGCTGGTCATCGGTTTGGTCGCGGCCCGGATCTTCCGCTGGGAGTGAGGCTGCGATGATGCCATCCGACCCGCTCGACACCGCGGAAGGACGGCTGGCCACCGGGCTGGCTGTCGTTCCGCTGGCGGTCTCGGCGGGGCTCGCGCTGCTCACCGGAGAAACTTCGTGGGATTATCGGCTCGCCGTCCTGGGCCTGAGCGCGCTCGCCGCGGGATGGACGCTGTGGATGGTCACTCTGCACCCCGCCTGGATGGCGAACGGCAAAGCGGCGGGCCTCTATATCGCCGGGCTGGTGGCGTTCGTCGCGGCGTTGGGCCTGCTCAGCCCGTGGTTCGCCGGTTTCTTCGCCTTCACCGGCTACGTCCACTCCTGGCACCTGCTGCGTGGGAGATGGCGGATCGCGGGCGTGGCCGCGACGGCGGCGGCCGCGGTCACCGGCTACTTCGGCGGGCTGCCCGGCCCTGATCCGGCCATCATCTCCTCCTACGTGCTGGTCATCGTCGCCATCGTGGTCCTGGTCGTCCTGGTCAGCCGCTTCGGCGATATGACCGCCGACCAGAGTGTCCGGAGAAAGAAGATGGTCGATCAGCTCGCCGAGGCCAACGCCAAGCTGGAGGAGACGATGCGGGAGAACGCCGGGCTCCAGGCCCAACTTCTCCTGCAGGCCCGCGAGGCGGGCGCCGCCGACGAGCGCCAGCGCATGGCACGGGAGATCCACGACACGCTGGCGCAGGGACTGGCCGGGATCATCACCCAGGTCCAGGCGGCCGCCCGGGCCAAGGACGACCCGGTCGAGTGGCGGCGCCACCTCGACAACGCCGCCCGCCTGGCCAGGGACAGCCTGGCCGAG
>NZ_BLAD01000132.1:0-8346 GCF_009687845.1 Acrocarpospora corrugata | reverse complement strand
GACGTGGTAACGCTGGACGTGCGCGACGACGGTGCCGGGTTCATCCCGGGCACCCACAGCGGGGGTTTCGGCATGACGTCCATGCGGCAACGCGTGACCGGGCTGGCGGGCAGCCTGGAGATCGAGTCGGAGCCCGGCGGGGGCACCGCCGTCTCGGCCACGGTCCCGGCTCAGGAGGCCAGGTGAGTGAGCCCCCGATCCGGCTGATCGTCGTCGACGACCATCCCATCGTTCGCGACGGCCTGCGCGGCATGTTCACCGGCGAGCCGGGCTTCGAGGTGGTCGGGGTGGCGGGTGACGGCGCGCGGGCGGTCATCCTCGCCGAGGAGTTGCGGCCCGACGTGATCCTGATGGACCTGCGGATGCCGGGCACCGACGGGGTCACCGCGATCAGGCGGCTGGCCGAGCGCGGCAGTACGGCCAGGATCCTCGTGCTGACCACCTACGACACCGACAGCGACGTGCTGCCGGCCATCGAGGCGGGCGCGACCGGCTACCTGCTGAAAGACGCGATGCCCGAGGAACTGGTCCGCGCCGTGCGGGCCGCCGCGCGCGGAGAGGCGGTCCTGTCTCCCTCAGTGGCCACCCGGCTGATCGGCCAGGTGCGCGCGCCGACCGATCCGCTGAGCGCACGCGAGCTGGAAGTGCTCACGCTGATCGCCCGCGGCTCCACCAACCGCGAGGCCGCCTCCCGCCTGTTCATCAGCGAGGCCACAGTGAAAAGCCACCTGCTGCACATCTACGCCAAGCTCGGCGTCAACGACCGCGCCGCCGCCGTCGCAGTGGCCTTCGAGCGGGGGCTGTTCAACCGGTCCTGGTGAGGCTCAGCGGTGGCGGCCAAGCCCGACAGCGGGATCGCGTAACGGCAGAAGGGCGCTGTCGAGGTGCTGGAGGAACTGGCCGCGATGCGCAAACGCAGCCGGAGGCCCGATCTTGTGTCACCGTTTGCAGTGGACTTCTTCGCGTACCCGCTCAGATCGGTCAACGGCGCACCCGATAGCGCAGGTGAAGCACCCGGTTGCCCTGAATCACCACGTCAGGATCCTCCAACAGGTGCTGCGCGTGGACCGACCCGAAGTAGCGCTTGCCGGACCCGAACACGACGGGTACGACGTCCATGCGCACCTCGTCGATCAGGCCCGCGGCAAGCACCTGGCCGCCGACGTCGCCAGCGGCGACCTCGACCATGCGGTCGCCCGCAAGCTCCTGCGCCTTGGCCACGGCTGCCTCGACGCCGTCGACGAAGTGAAACGGCGCCTCGGCGTCCCAGCCCTCGGGCATCGGCCGGTGCGACACGACGACCACGTGGTCGATCCCGCCCGGCGGCTTCCCGTCCCAGCCGTCCGTCAGGTCGAATACGTGGCGCCCGGCGATTGTGACTCCGATCTGCTCCCAGTACGCCCGGGTGTAGTCGTAGGACGTCTGCGACACCTTCAATACGCCGCTCTCGTCCAACGGGACGTCACCGCTGGTCAACCAGTCGAACAGCGGTCCGGGCTGGTCATTCTCGTCCGCGACGAAGCCGTCCACCGACACCGAGGCGTACATGACTACTTTGCCCACGGGCTCTCCTCTGCTTTGGGGTGTCCCCAAATTAGCGTGTCGTGAGCTGTCGCTCTTGTAAGAAATCAATCGGCCGGCAGCGGCCAGCCGTCCAGCGCGTGGCCGGGATGTTCGCGCAGGAACCGCCGCCGGACTTCGACGTACCGGGTCGGCGTGAGCCCGGTGAACGCCCGGAACTCGTGGCCGAAGTGGGCCTGGTCGAAGTAGCCTGCGCCACCGGCGAGGTCGCCCCAGTCGATCGGCCCGGCGGGGTTGATCGCGAACACGGTGGCGGCGAAGCGGTAGGTGCGGGCCAGCCGCTTCGGCGTGACGCCGATGAGCTCCTTGAACCGCTGTGCCAGATGAGTGCTGCTGACACCGGCTGCCACGCTCAGGTCGCCGATCGCCACCGCCCCGCTGGTCGCCGCGATGACGCTGCTCGTATGGCGGACCAGCCCCAGACCGGCGGTCTCGCACAGCCGTCGCATCAGCTCCTCCTCGAGCAGCGTCAGCATCTCGTGCGGTCCGTCCGCCGTGGCCAGCCGGTCTCGCAGCTCAGCAATGGCGGGCCGGCCCCAAACCTGCTCCACCGTCACCGGCCGGTCACACAGCTCGGCCGCGGGCATCGGCAGGAACGGCGCCAGCCCCCACGGCTTGACGTGCACGCCGACTGACCGGGTCCCCGGCGGATAGCCGAACTCGAAGGCGCGGGTGGGCATGGTGACCACGCAGCCGTCGGCGTACTCGGCCGTCTCGATGTCGGTGCCGGCGCGGATGCGGAACGGCGCCCCGAGGTTGACGATGAGCAACGCCGACGGACTCGGCGGCAGCGTCAGCCGGGCGTACGGCGGCGCACCCTCCAGGTAGTAAAGGTCGTCGATCAGCCCGTCCAGCGGCGGTCGCGGCACTCTGGACACGTACTTCACGCCCACAGTATCGCCGTACGCCCCGCCGGCATCGAGCGCCGGGATGGTCCAGCCGCGCTGCCGCCGGAACGGGCGAGCGTCCGGCGTTACGCAGTCGGCAGGTCGGTGAGGTCCAGGCGCCGGTCGGTGCGCAGCTGGATCTCACCGTAGGGGGTCATGTTGGTGTGGAACAGCGGCGTGAGCCCGCGCCGGTCGGCGTCGGTCAGGACGTTCTCCCACTCGGGTAGGGCGAGGGTGTCCTGGATCATCAGCGTGTTGATCAGACGGCCGACTGGAGAATGTGCAGGCACAACATCCCCAGTTCCTGTTCTTCGCGTCGGTTGGAGGCGAGCTCTCCGGACTCGAAACAGAGAACCAGTGGCCACATCCACCTAACAGTGGTTACTCAGAGCTACTCTGCGGCTGATGACACGGACCCGAGTGGGGGCCACCGAGCACGCGATGATCACAAGTCCGGTAAAGCGTCCCGACCTCGGCAGATGAGCGCCTATAGCGAAGATGAAGCATGCCTATACCGCCGTCTCGGACACTCACGACGGCGCCCAGTCCGGGAGATCCCGGGATTGGCCGAGGAGTCCGCCGAGCGTAGATGGAGAGAACAATGCCGCGTACGTTCATGAAGGGCTTCACCAGAACCGCCCGGTTACTCACCGCACTCGCCATGTCCGTCGCCGTCCCTGCGGGGCTCGCGCCCGCCCCGGCAGCCGCGGCAGCTGGAGAGTGCATTTTCTGCTCTACCACGGTGAATCAGAGCGCCTACGGGATTACCGCCTACAAATCTTGGCGGGTCAGCTGTGGTGGTACAACCGGCAACTCGGGGACGGATTGCGTCGATGCCCCAGCGCTCTATGTCGGCCCCGGCGGTCACACCCCCTGGGATCAGGACTGGGATTCCTTCCGCGTAGACGCAGGCTGGTGCTTCAGGGTCAGGTTCTCGATCCCCTACAAGAACTGGACCGAGCGTTACGACCGGCGCGGCCAAGGTTCAACCTTCGTCAAGGTCGAAAACCATGCATACGCATTCGTCGAAGCCCAGTCAACAAGTTCCTGTCCGTAAAGACTGCGACGAACCGGCAAGCGGTGGAGAACCGGCACCAAGCCGACCAGCGGCCGTAAAGGGGCGCCTCCGGTGACGGAGGCGCCCCGAATCTCGTTTTATCGAAGCGGTACCTAATCCACGCTGGCCCTGACCGGAGGTAGTCACGTATGGAGTTCCGGCTCCTTGGCCCGTTGGAAGTGTGGTGCGGCGATCGGCTCGTGCCGTTAGGCGCGAGAAAACCGCAGGCGCTCCTCGCCGCGCTGCTGATGGACGACAACCGGGTGGTCCCGTCCGATCGGCTCGTCGAGGCGCTCTGGGGGGAGGACCCGCCGGGGACCGCCAGGGCAATCCTGCACACCTATGTCTCGGTGCTGCGCCGCCTGTTCCAGGATTTCGGCGAGGAGGAGGTCATCGTCTCCCACCCGGCGGGCTACACGGTCCTGGTGCCCGCCGGGTCGCTCGACCGCCGCGAGTTCGAACGCCTGGCCGCCGAAGGGCGCCAGGCGGCCGCGGCCGAGCGGCACCATGAGGCGGTGGAGACCTTCCGGGCCGCGCTGGCACTGTGGCGAGGACCGGCGCTCGGCGGGGTGGGCGACTCGTTCCTCAAGGCCGAGGCGGCCCGGCTCGACGAGCTGCGACTGACGATCAGCGAGCAGCTGATCGGCGCCGAGTTCGCGCTCGGCAGGCACGCACAAGTACTCGGCGAGCTGACGGCACTGGTCAGCCGCCACCCGACACATGAGCGGCTGCGTGGCGACCTCATGATCGCTCTCTACCGGGTGGGCAGGCAGTCGGACGCGCTCGCCGTCTACCGTCAGGGGCGCCAGGCGCTGGTCGAGGAACTCGGCGTGGAGCCGGGGCCGGAGCTGCGCGCCGTCCACGAGGCGATCCTCAAGTCGAACGCCGCCCTGCTCGGGCCGGTGTCGCCACCGAAGAGGCACAGCCTCGTGCCCGCGCAGATGCCTCCTGCGACGATCGACTTCACCGGCCGAGCCCCCGAGACCGACGCGTTGACCACGCTGCTGGCGGCGGGCTCGTCCATGCCCGTCTGCGTCGTCTCGGGGCCGGGTGGCAGCGGGAAGTCCAGCCTCGCCGTCCACGCCGCGCACCGCGTCGCGGGCCACTACCCCGACGGCCAGCTCTACATCGAGCTGCTCGGGACCTCCGAGGCCCCGCTCGCCCCCGGGGAGGTGCTTGGGCGGATTCTGCGGCAGCTCGGCGAGGTCCCACCCGACAGCACCGAGGACCGTACCGCCCACTACCGCTCGATGCTGGCCAGACGCAGGGTCCTGGTGGTGCTGGACGACGCCGCCACCGAGTCGCAGGTCCGGCCGCTGCTGCCCGGCAGCGCGGGTTGCGGTGTGCTCATCACCTCACGCAACCGGCTCGCGGCGCTGTCCGGCGCCGCCCTGGTCGAGCTCGACGTCCTCGCGCGCGAGGAGGCGGTCGAGCTGCTGAGCCGCATAGCGGGACCCGCGCGGATCGAGGCGGAGCCGGAGGCCGCGGCGCGCATCGTCGAGCAGTGCGGGCACCTGCCGCTGGCCATCCGGATCGCCGGGGCCCGGCTCGCCGCGCGGCGACGCTGGTCGGTGGCGTTCCTCGCGGGCCGGCTCGCCGACGAGCGCCACCGGCTGGACGAGCTCGCGGTGGGAGATCAGGAGGTGCGCGCGAGCATCATGCTGAGCTACCGGATGCTCCACGAGCGGGGCAAGAGGACACTGCGGTGCCTCGGCTCGCTCGGACTTCCCGACTTTCCCGTCTGGATCGCCGCGGCGCTGATCGAGGCCGGGCATGACGAGGCGGAGCGAATGCTCGAGCAGCTCGTGGACGCCCAGCTCGTCGAGGTGGAAGGGGTCGACGGGGTCGGTCACGTACGCTATCGCCTCCACGAGCTGGTCCGCCTGTTCGCCGGGGAACGTACCGAGGCCGAGGAGCCTCTGGAGGCGCGCACCGCCGCCGTCACGCGGGTGCTCAGCCGGTGGCTGTGGCTGCTCGGGCAGATCACCGACGCGGCCCCGTCCGGAGCGATATCCCTGCACGTCGCCTACCCGGCCGCCGCGGCCGTGGATCCTCCCGTCGCGCGAGCCGTGCTCGCCGACCCGCACGCGTGGTTCGAGGCCGAGCAGGACGCCCTGGTGAAAGGCGTCGAGCTGGCGGCAGCCCTGGATCTGGACGAGATCGCGGTCGCGCTGGCCTCGGCGCTGTGCGGCTCGGTGTTCGTCACCGACAACCTCTTCGAGGCGTGGAACCGTACCCACAGCGCCGCCCTCGCCGTCGCCCGCCGGGTCGGCAACGCCCGTGGCGAGGCCACGCTCCTCGCGGAGATGGGCCAGCTCAGGTACGAGCAGGATCGCTTCGCGGAGGCGAGGGAGTTCTTCAGCCAGGCGCTGACCATCTTCCGGATCGCGGGCGAGATCAGAGGGGAGGCCGCCTCGCTCGCCGGGCTGGGCGCGGCCTGCCGCGAGCAGGGGTATCTGCCCGAAGCGCTGCACTTCCTGAGTGGGGCCGAGGAGCTGTGGCTCAAGATCGGCGACGAGGCGGCGACCGCCAACGTCAAGCGGCTGGCCGGTACCGTGCATCTGGAGCGGGGCGACTACCAGGCTTCCTGGAGCGACCTGGGAGAAGCCCTGTGGCTGTACCGGAAGATCTCGAGCCGTCGCGGCGAGGGCATGACCCTCCGGTCGATGGCGCTCTACCACTGCGCCAGGGGAGAGCTCGAAAGCGCCGAGGACGCGGGAAACCAGGCCCTGAAGATCTTCCGCGAGATGGGGCACGAGCTGATGGAGGCGTACTGCCTGCGTACATGGTCGAAGACACAGATCCGGATGGGCAGGCTCGGCGAGGTGCGGCGGCCCCTCGAAGAGGTGCTGAACACCTGCCGGGAGTTGGGCGACCGATGGGGCGAGGCGATCACGCTGCGGGTCCTCGGGGAACTGGACCTCGCGGAGGGAAGGCTCGGGGACGCCCGCGAGCATATCCGGCGATCCCTGCGGATATGGGATGAGCTCGACCTTCCCCTGTGGCGGGCACGGGCGTTGAGAGACCTCGGGCGTGTGCACGAGGCGCTCAGCGACACCGGGAAGGCCCGCACGATCCTGGCCGAGGCACTGGAGATCTTCCGGTCGTACGGCTCTCGCGAGTACGAAGAGCTGTCCGAGGATGCCCGCTAAAGGTGGACTACAGGGATTCTTAAGGCGTCGGTCTCACCCTCTCTGGTGTACGAGCACAGCGAGCGGGCTGGGAACAATGTCGGAGATCGTTCTAATGTCGGATCGGCGCGTCACCGGTGTTCCGATCGTGGAAAGCGGCGAGCGGTTGATCGATCTGCGTACGCTCGGAGTGCTGCGCGTGGACACCCGCCTGGCCGGTACCGGCGACGCCTACCCCCATCTGCGGCAAAGCGTCGTCGACCGGCTGGTCGCCGCCCAGACCCTGCTGCCCCGCGGGCTGCGCCTGCTGATCGTCGAGGGCTACCGCCCGATGCCGCGGCGCCGCTCCTTCGCCGAGTACCGCGCGAAGCTCAGCGCCGGCCATCCGGATTGGCCGGAGGAGCGGGTACGGGAGGTGGCGAGCCGTCACCTGGCCCCGCCCGAGACCGCCGCGCACGTGGCGGGCGCCGCCGCCGACCTGACCCTTTCGACCGACGGCGGGATCGAACTGCCCATGGGCACCGAGGTGTGCGCCGCCCCGGCCGGCCTCGGCGACAGGTGTCACACCGCCGCGACCGGCCTGCCGCCCCAGGCCGCGGAGAACAGGCTGATCCTCGCGACCGCGCTCACCGCCGTCAACCTGGTCAACTACCCGGCCGCGTGGTGGCACTGGTCGTACGGAGACCGCTACTGGGCCTTCGTCTCGCACGCGGCGGCCGCCTGTTACGGCCCTGTCGCGGGCCACGTGATTCCGGCTCCGACCTCTGTTCCACCTGCCGGACGCTGAAATCGCCCCGGACGTTTTCCGGCCGCGCTTCAGTGTTGCCGTTCGCGAGCTACAGGTTGGTTTAAGGCGGACTACAGCACGTCTGGTGAGACTGCGGTGGCTGTCGGAACCTCTCCTACGCAAAGCGATCGGAAGAAAACAATGAACGGCACCGCTCGTCAGCGCCATCACTTAGCCCATCTACTCGCCTTCGTTCTGGCGGTCATCGCCTGCACGCTCGGCCTGAGCGTGGTCCAGACCTCTCCAGCCTCAGCCGCGTCCAGCGTCGGTGGCCAGATCGCCCAGTCGGAGGTGATCGCGCGTGCCTGGGACTGGGTGAACCGGCGGCCCTACATCAGGTACGACAGCAGCGGGAGAACCAACGCGCTTGATGTGCAGGGCAAGGAGTACCGCCCG
The DNA here is from genome assembly GCF_009687845.1 of Acrocarpospora corrugata. GTDB lineage: Bacteria > Actinomycetota > Actinomycetes > Streptosporangiales > Streptosporangiaceae > Acrocarpospora > Acrocarpospora corrugata. Next base: position 507 of record NZ_BLAD01000132.1, on the reverse strand, counting down.
GACTGTTCGGGGGCGGTGTCGATGGCGCTGCACATGAACACGAGCTACAACACCACGACGCTGCGAACGGCGCCCGGAGTTTCACTGATCAGCGCGCATCCGTCCAGTTCGACCGACCTGCGCCCCGGCGACTTCCTCAATGTGGTCAACGGGCCGAACGGTGAGCACCACGCCGTCCTCTTCGACCACTGGGAACCGGACCATGTCCACTTCTCGGTCTTCAGCTTCGGTGGCGGTAGCGACGGGAGCGCACCCCCCGAGCACGAGACCAACAGGACATTCACTGGGAGAATCGGCGGTCACCCCGCATCCGTTTACAGCGCCTACCGGTACTCCAACGTGATTCCCGGCGGCTCGGCGTCGTCCGCCGAGAACGACTACGACGGTGACGGTAGGTCCGATCAGATGGTGTGGGTTCCCTCGCGGGGTGAGTGGCTGCTGAAGACGGCCGCCGGGGCGCAGCGGAGCATGGGGATTCTGGGCTTCGGCGACTCCAATCCCATCACC
>NZ_BLAD01000131.1 GCF_009687845.1 Acrocarpospora corrugata | reverse complement strand
ACCGCCCGGCTCGTGCTGACCGCCGCACGCAAGACGGCTCGTGTCGCCAAAGCGGCACACTCGGTCCGGGCGTGACTCACATGTGCCCCACAGTGACTCACGCTGTCATCGGGTGACTACCATAAAGGGTAAAGTCGCAGGTCAGATGGGTGGGGCGCCAGGGATTCGAACCCTGAACCTACGGATTAAAAGTCCGCGGTCTTTTGACTGCGTGAGCTGCCAAGGCCCGCGTGTCAGAGTGAGTTTCGCTCCGAATGCTGACTGATTCCACGGGTGACTCTTGGCCCCACTTTCCAGCGAGCGGTGGCCCCACCCACCGATTGCCACGACCTCGGCCGAGGAGATTTGGCCCCACCTACCGTGGTTCCGTCGTTGCTGCTTGAAGGCCGGCCACCCACGAGGGTGGGGCCAAATCTCGCTGGAACCAGGCACCCTCGACGAGCTCGAAGTGGAGCCAAAACAGGCCCGCAGGTGGGGCCAGAAGTCGCTGGTGAAATCAGCTGACGTCCGGCTGGCAGAGTTGGTGGATAACCGTTGGTCCTGGGTGGAGTGATTGGCGTATGGTCCCCTCGTGCCGGATCTCACGCCGCGTGAAGCGGGTCTTCGCTTGCTCGCGCTGGACCGCGACTACCTCTGGCAGGTCGGGCAAGCCTGCATTCGACGTCCTCAGGCGACTGTCTGGCCCATGCTCTGTACTCTGCAACACCTTGCCCTGATCAACTACGAGGGCAGGAAGTACTTGGAAAGGTTCGATCCAGGGCAGCTACCGGCCGTGCCATCGCTCGAAGGTGACGCCGTTAGGGCGTCTAGGCACGCCAACAAACTCTTCCTCGACACAGATAGATACGTCGACGGTGTCGCCGAGCACTATGGGCTGATTTCTAAGCAGCACCACCACGTCTTCTTCGCCGATGCGCGAGGGAGGCTCGGGAGATTGCTGGACTGGCTTCGAGATGATCTGGGGGTTGTACGCTATCGGCAGCACTTGATTGGCACAACGCATACGGTGCACTACAACTCCGGCCTGCCGCCCGAGGCGTTCGGCCCGGCCGCCGCCATGGGACAACGAATGCATGAGATGGCCAGGGGTATGGCGGCCTTCGCTCAACCTGATCCAGATTCCGTGGCCGAGGGCACGGCTTGCTGGCTCGACCTTGTGGACGAACATGAGGTGGAGAGCTCGGATGCGAAGTCCTGGAAACTTTACGAGAGTGTTTTTGCCGGGAATGTGCCGGCCAATATGGCGGCAGCGCTAATTTCGGTGCAAGCGGCCTGCTCAACAGCGGAGTTGCTGACGGGCGAGACACCACGTCTTCCGGGCGGTTCGTGGCCAGTGGCGGTGCTCAAGCTTCGATATATCACCTTGTTCCAGGTTCTCGACAGCCTGAAGCGCTTAGCTGAAGTACACGGCATGGCACTACCGGGCCCGGAGTTTTTCTCGCCTGAAGTTCAGGAAGTGTTGTCGCCGGGCGGAAGGGCATTGCGAAATACCTTGGTGCATTACGGGGTAATAATTCCCCGGGTTACCTCGCTTCCCGCTGACCGCCCTCTCTTCGGCCTTGTCGAGCTCCTTATGGGTGGCCTGAAATACGACGAGCTATGTGCAATGGTTGACGAACTGCTCCGTGACTCGAGCGAGTTCCTTCGAGGATGGTCTGGAATCCATTGACGACACCGACAAGGGCTGGAGTGGGGAATTCCGGCTGCCAGTCGCTGATCGGGCTGGAAGAGAATCCGGCGGCGGAGTCCTCCACGAGTCCTGTCCGGAATCGTTGGGGCCTTCAGCCGTCGCTTATGCCTTCGGCGCCTTCGGGACCAGGTCGCCTGGGCCGCGATAAAGCAGGCGGATCCCGGTGCCTGTGCGAAGTCGTCGAGCGCGCAACACGCCCTGGCGCTCGCGGTTGAGGAGAATGGCGGCTTCTCCAAGCAGGTCGTAGCCGATGGACCAGATCTCAATTTTGTCTGGTCCGTGGTTAGTCACGCGCAGCCACGTACCTGGGTCGGGTGCCGTCCCATACCAGGTGACCTCCTGTAAGTCCTCGGTGGTACGGCTCCATTGAAGCGAGCGCCGTGTCTGCGAGGGGTTCGCGAATGCCTCCCAAGCTGACCGTGACTCGGGTGTCGGCCAGTCTTCGCTGAGGGCGTGCGCGGGGTCGAGGTCGTCAATCCACTGGCGCATTTCAGCAGCCGAGTTGAATGTGGCGCCGGTGCTCATGACTGCTGAAATGGCCGCGAGGCGATGGTCGAAGCCAGAGCGTATAAGGATCGAGGCTGCCCGATTCAACGTCCCGGTCTCGATTGCGGAGACTGCCGTGCCCAACAAGGCATCGGACGCGGAGCTGCCCTGGGCGGTTTCGTAGACCCTGGCGGCCTCCATTCCCCAGACCAGCCGGTAGATCACGTCGGCCTCGATGAACTGCGCTATCGCGACGCGGTCACCGGGAAGATCGCCGAGGGCCAGACCGCGAACCCAGTGCCTCAACACCCCGCGCCAATCGCCGAGTGTCGTCTCGGGAGCGAAGACTTCCACCGCGAACACAATGTCGGCGATCGCCACGAGCAGGTCGGCGGCCGTCTCGTGGTCTCCCTCGACGATGGCGGCTTCGGCTTGGCCCGCCAAAGCGATGATGCTTCCAGATACCTGGGAGAGCTCAGATCCGGCATCGGCCCCCAACCCGGCCAAGAACCAGCCGCGGCGCTGCGACGGTGTGGACGTTACCCACAAGTGCCTGGTCCGGCTGTACACCAGTTCGCGCAAGGCAGCAGCTGAGGTGCCGTCATAGTGGCGAAGTTGCCGTTCCCACAGCGAATCGCGCAGGGTATCGGCGACGATCTGCGTCGCGGCGTCGGCTGCGGCGTACAAGTCGCTGTCTCCGACGACGCTCAGAATCCCGATGTCGAGCAACGCGAGGTTCGACTGCCAACTCGCGGCGGCGGCGGTCCGTCCCTCATCAGTCTCCTGGGACACAATTGGCAGGGACCAGTCGGGGCCGCCGGTGAGGTATTCGAGAAGAGGCTCTACCGAAGCGAGCCCCTGCGATGCGTACATCCTTCTCAAGAGTTCAACGCCGATTTCGATGAGTCCCGACCGCAGGGCCTTACCGCCGTCTCCCTGCGTGAGCTTGAGCCACTCCTGCCGACGCCCATAAGTCGGCTCGAAGATCGGATAGAGAACAAGTCCTTCGGTGTCAACGAACGCGCGGCCCGCACGCCCGATCACATTCGCGAACTCAGAGCCCTTGAGCATTTCCCTGCCGCGGTGAAGGCCATGGAAGAGTACCGCTGACGCAGACAGGTTCAGTCCCTGGGCGAGAGTGGGTGAGGCAATAGTTATCTTCAAGCTGCCCTGCCGCAATAGTCGCTCGATCTCGCGTCGGAAGGGACCGGGGAGCGCTCCGTGGTGGATGGCTACGCCCAGCCGAAGACACTCCAATATCGGATGATCGGCACCGAACCACTCGGCGCCCACGACGAGAGCGTCGTTAAGGTCGACATCCACGGGCAGGACGGAGGAAACAAGGTCTCTGCCGTAGAGATCGATGATCGCGCGGGCGTACGGCTCTACAAAATTCCGCTGGGGACAGAAGACAAGGACGGTCTGGCCTTCTTCGACCAGACGCCACGCGGTGGCGATGACGTGTTCACGTTGGTCCTTCGGGAACATCTTCCGACGCCGGCCGCTTGGCTTCTTCGCCTCGAAGAATCGCGGGATGAACGGTTGGTCGGGCCCGAGAGTGACGGTCAGCCGCGCATGGTCTCTACGCCACTCGACAAGGCCGAAGCGCTGCTGCGTGGGGCGCCACTCCTCGCGGTGCAGGCCGTCCGGGTCATCATCAGTGATCCATGCAACGAAGTCGTCGAGCTCGCTCCCGGACGGAAACACAGCCGAGAGGCACACCACGCGGCGCGTCGAAGCGTCTAGACGACGCAGGAGCCGCTGGATCTGCGCTTCGTAGCGGACCTCACGCTCGGAGGCTCCGATCATGTGCCCCTCGTCCAGGACAACCAGACCGACGTCATCGAGTACAGACGGGTCGGATCGAAGCGCGAAATCCAGCTTCTCCGGGGTTGCCACGACAATTGCGCTGGAGCTTAGAGTCTCCTCGTCGATGTCGCTCGTCCCCATGCTGCCGTAGAGGGACGAGACGCGGATGCCCAGCGGGGAAAAGGTCCGTGCGAGGACTTGCTCGGTCTGGGCGGACAAGGCTCGCAGCGGGGTGACGTACACCGTGCGTCGCCCTTGAGCAAGACACGCCAAGATCGACAGTTCGGCGATACGAGTTTTGCCAGCGCTGGTCGGCAGCGCGACGACGAGATCCCGGCCGTCCCGGAAAATTCTGTCGACGACGTGGAGTTGGGAGGGCCACAGGTCTATCTCAGAGCGTTCCCGCGCTAGGAGCGACTCGACGAAGGTGCGCCTGAGATAAGGCCACCGTTCGACGTTGTCAGCAACTCCTGGCGGTGGTTCGTTCGGGATGTTCGTCTCAAGGCTGGTGTCGAACAGGCCGCCGAGCAGATGTCGCGTGAGCCGGTAAACCCACCACGGCCCGGGGGCGCTCACGTCCGAGGACGCCCGTTCGCCAAGCCGCAACTCTTCGAGGGCCGCCTCGAGCAGGTCCCGGCTTCCGATCTCGATCGCGAACAAGGCGGCCGAGACCGCTGAGAGATAGTTTTCACTGAGGAGAAGGACAACGGGGCCGACCTGGTCGGGTGGGGTGTCTTCCCCGATGCTCTCTGCTGCGGTGAAGTTCAGCAACAGAGCGTCATCGGAGAGTTGGGAGGAGGAACGCAGCGACTGGGTCCGCCGCTCGACCGAACTCAAGTCGCGCAATATGAGGTCCGCCAGCGTCTGCTCCATCGGCGTTAACCGCCCCGACTGTAGGCTCGATTGGATCAGCGAGAACGCCCGCGCGGCGTAGCCGCCGAGATGGCTGGCCGCGCCGGCGACAAGTCCATGGAAGACCAAGTCTGCATCGGGCGTCGCATTCCGGGTGGCAGCCTCAAGGGCGTAAGAGCTCTGGATGAACCCCTGCTGTGCGATCACGATCTGCTCGGTCGTGTCCTCGTCTGCGGACTCCAACAGCTCAAGACTCGTGGCTAGCAATGCGTACCCGTAGTTGAGCAGGTCCGCGTCCAGAAAGGGACTGAACGCGGGTGCGTCCTGCGGCAGCACACCCTCGCGCCGGATCATAGATTGGGCCTGTCCACGAGCCAGTAGGCGCCCGCGGAAGCCGGCGTCGGTGGCTGCAGCAAGACTTTCTGCTAGATCTCGCGCCTCACGAGCCACCGGCGATCACCTTTTCGTAGGCGTTCTCAATGAACTCCCGGTGGCCTTGGACCCGAAGCGTGATCGCCAGCTGTGGCACGGCGCCCGCGTACGCCTGGAGATCTGCTGTCACGTGCTTACTCGGGTCACTGCTCGTGAAGAGGAACATCAGATGAGCGACGCGGTCGGGACGGACGCCTTCCAAGAGCTGCATGTCGAGCACGGCCTCGCCGACGTCACTGTCGGCCGTGGACAGGAGCCGTTCGGCGAACTGGGTGAGCGAATGCGGCGAAGGCAACTCATCGTTGCGTGCCAGACCTTCGCGAGCCTCCACGACGGTCGGCTTGCTCAGCGTGAGGCGGCTTTTCGCCTCGGCCTTGGCGATGTGGGGCTTGCCGTCGGCGTCGAGCTTTGCTCCAAGTACGTCATCCCCCCTCATCGCCCACTCTTGATGGTCGCGCTGGATGAGTCGGCTCGGTCCAACCACATACCCGCGCTCTTCGTGAAGGTAGGCCGTCGCGAGGATCTCGCCCATGTCCCCGGATCGGGCGCTTGCCTTGGTGGGAAGCTTGTTGCGGAGGAACTTAGCCACCGCATGCTTGCCGTGTCGCTCCGCGATCTTCGCGAGCGACTCGGATACGGCGTACGCGTCCGGAAGAGTCGCGGCGAGGGCCGCAACGCCCGCAGCATCGTCGTTCGACTCGATAACGCCGGCAAGGTGGTCGCCAACAGGCACGAATGTCCCGAGGGTGCACCAGGTCCCGAAGTCAGTCATGCTTCGCCCACACGTACATTCCCCCGGGGCCTAGTGTCTCCTGGACAAACTGTACCTAGAAGGCAGGCTCCGCCGCGTCCAGTTGCCTTCGCGATAGTGGCGTACTGCGGTTACGTGACACCGGAAGAACGCGCCGCCGCGAGCCCCTGACATCAGGGCCGTGTCCAAGATCGTGGTGTATGAATGGTGTAGGGCTCAAGAACTCGACTCACTTACAGCACAGAGCCCTTTGTCTGGAGGACCGCCGGGCCAACCACCCGGCTGACGGGGCGCCCGAAAATGTCGGAGCCGCCTGGTGAGATGACGTGGTGAGTAGTCTCTATACGAAAGATGGCCGGCCGCTTCGGGTGTCCGGCACGAAGCTCTTCTCCCAGTCCGGCACGTACGTCGGTCAGATCAAGGGCCGCAAGGTATACGACCCAAACGGGGCCTATGCCGGGACGATTGTGGGCGATCGTGTCGTGTACCGATCAACCGACAGCGCTTCCATCACTGGTCCGAGCATCAGTGCCCCACGAGCGGGCTCGGCCACCGTTCGTGCCATCCCGTCGGCGGTCTGGGGCGATGAGCCAAACTTTCCGGACTAACCCGGCTCTCCTAGGAGGCTGACGTCAAGTTGCGGGCGATGGTCCGTGGCGAGGAACTGAAGCGGACCGCTTTACTGCGCGCCTGGGACGCGGTCATCAGCGGAGGAGATCCGCACACGATCTACACGCTGGTCGATGAAGGCGGGCCGTTCACCCCGTGGCTGGAATCCGGTGAGGAGGCCGAGGTGACGCTGACGTCCCACGAACGGCTGCAGGGAAGCGGGCCGCCACCGTGCTATGGCGTGTATCGAAAGCGCCGGTCACAGCCACCTGTTGCTCTGCGGCAGGGGTAAACCGCTACTTCAGCGGTGGATGTGGCGAGTACGGTGTGGCTGTGGCCGGTGATCGCGTGCAGCGGCGGCTCACGGAGACAGACGCGCGGACGCGAAGGAGCGAATGGTGCCAAGCGCTGTACTGCGAGGGGTGACTCTGGACTGTGCCGACCCGCGGACGCTGGGGGACTTCTACGGAGCACTGACCGGGATGCGCAAACTCTTCAGCACGGACGAGTTCGTCGCTCTGACGGACGACTCCGGCTGTGATCTGGGATTCCAGAGGGTTGACGGATACCGGGCTCCGCAGTGGCCGGGTCAGGACGTGCCACAACAGTTCCACCTGGATTTCCGTGCTGACGACCTCGATGCGATGGAAGAGCTGGCTCTGGAACTCGGCGCGGCCAAACCGGACCATCAGCCCGGCGACGGACGCTGGCGGGTACTCCTGGATCCGGCTGGCCACCCCTTCTGCCTGACGTCTTCCTGACATCACCGGCGTTGACGGGTATCCCCTGTCAGACGCCGTAGCGCTCAGGCTTGGGCGAGCGGTTCATCAGCTGCTGGCCGCCTCGGAGCGGGTATGGCGTCAGGTGTGCTGGTCACAGCCACTCGTTGATGGCCGTTACCAGTACGGTTGCCTCGTAGCGGACCGCGAGCTTGTCGTACCTCGTGGCCACGGTACGGTGCCTTTTGAGGCGATTGATGCCGCACTCGAGCGCGTGCCGAGAGGAACACGGAACCCGCGACGAACGTCGGCGGTGGGACCCCGTTCCACGTAGCGCCCGGTGATCGTCTATTCCTGAGGGGAGACGATGACAACGGTCGGTAGCAGTCCCTCCAAGTCGGAAAGGTCGTGTTCGAGACCTTCGGGGTTGTCCAGGATGTGGGTGGGGTCGAAGACGAAGCAGAGCAGCATCTTGCAGTCGGGGTGCCCCCGGTATAGCTCCTTGTCGAGAATCAGCTGTTCAGCGACCTTCCTCTGAGTAAGGGACCTGCGGGTCATCTTCGTTTCTATGAAGATGCCCTCGCGCTTGAGCATCAGGTCGATTCGGCTAGCAGCTCCGGCGTGACTCGGGGTCCACTCCTCCATTCGCACGTCATCGAAGAAGCCGCGGAGTATTCCGCGAAGGAGGTCTTGGACGTCGTACTCGTCCCGGATGTCGACCAGACGTGGTCGGCTTCGCTGCCGCTCGGACAGTTCTCGGACGATCCTGGGGAACCTACGCATCAGCTGGGTGAGAGTTGTGAGCGCGCTCTGAGGTGTAGCGGTGCCGTCCGGCAGCCTCTTGTTCACTGCTGTGGAGAGCGCACAGTAGAGGACTGCCGCTTCGCCGACATCGGCTTCCGGGAGGCCGCTCAGGAGGACCTGGCGAAGGATCCGTGCCTCGATTTGTCCACACGGTTCGGTCACGCCGACCTGGGCCGCAATCTCCGGATGGAAGTCCGCCAGAAGCCAGAGGCCGGCGATCTCACTGGCGGTCAGATCGCCGTTCAGGTCGAATCGCGTTTTGGGTGAGCAGCCCAGCTCCGCTCGGGCGAACGTGTCCAACGTCCGGTGCCAGGGCTCGGCGCTAAGCCGATCGCTTCCCTCCTCAATGAGTTGGCGGAGCCATCTGCTGGGTTGTGGATATTTCGCTTCGACGGCGGCCACTCCTACCGCTATTCCGAGAAGTTCTGCGGGCCGGAAGAAAAAGGACTGGCGGTCGGTGGGGAGACCCCGTCTGCTGGACAATCGGTCGACGCCTTCGAGCCACATGTCGATGGGGACGATCGCGGTCCTGGGCGCGGTCGGATGGGCTAGGAGGTAGCCACAGCATGCCAGCACCGGTGCTTCTGTGGGGCGTCCAGCAAGAAGGTTCTCCAGGTCTCCGGGAGGCTGTCGGAAGAAGATCGGTATGCCAGCGTGGGCGAAGGCCCAGGAGGCGAGTCCGGCCGCAGGCGATGGCCAGGTCAATTCACGGCTTATCCGTCCGCTGATGCGTTCCACGACACTCGAGAGGCCATCTTCGATCACCGAGTCGGTCATAGGAACCATGCACTGTGCTTGAGCCGACTTGTATTGATCAGCGCCGGGGACCAGTCGGGGACTGCTTTGAGACGAACGAGAAGGTCAGCGATCAGCTCGGAGTAGTAGATGGTCACGGGCTTGCCCGCAGGAAGCGTCGATCGCCATGACAAAGAGGTGAACTTCAGAACCTGTTCCGTCAGATAGTCAAGATCTCGGAAGGTCGACGAGCGGTGGAGCTTGACGTGCATCGGGTGGGGGAGCGGCGAGCCTGGACGCTTGATCAGCGTCGGCCCGGTGACAGAAAGAAGTCGCTGGTCTTTGGTGAGCTGGACGATGGTCCCTCGGTCGGGCGCCATAACGCCACGGGCAGGTCCTCCGCCCCGGCTGCTCCTGCCGGGCTGATGAGGATCGAGCATGGTGAACGGATGGTCCGACCCGATGGTCAGGAACGCGAACTCGACCGTCTGGTCGCGGCCCACCTTCTGTACGCATTCAGCGATCAGGTGATCGAGCTTTTTGGTCCGCATCGGATTAGCGGTGTGACAAACGATCCGGACGATGTCTCCGGGCCGCCATCCATTGCGTTCCTTGATTTCCGAGAGTGCGTGTAGCACGGACTCTTTGAGTACCTCGGGGTACTCGATAAACGAGCAGGCTCTGGAAAGATTGCCGAGCAGATAGTTGCCATCACCTCGGAACACCGTCGTCACGCCGACGTATCGCTGCCGGTCGTGGTAGCGGCTACGCGCGTGCTCCGCGACACCGAGGCCGATGATGATCTCGTCCGCGATGGACAGGCGCTGGTCTACTGTCCACGGAATGCCGTTCAATTTGGCGTACAGGGATGTCGAGATGTTCTGGAGCCTGTGGCCCAGCCCCGCGTGCCGGGTGATCGTCGATGCCTTGATTTCCTGGCTGGGCACCGCCGCCATCAGAAGCATCGCTTTGGCGTGAAGGTATGGGTTTTCGTCCGCCGGCAGGTCTGCGTACTCGTCTGGGAGGATCACGATGGCGGCATCCGGCCTTGTCTCAGAACTGAGGGCTTGCTCGATCGATTTTCGGTATGCCTCGTGCGGCAGGAGCCTGGAGCAGTCGACTTGTTGCCATACGAACCTGGGGTTGGCCAGCCGGAATGTCGAAGCGAAGCCGCCCGGGTAGGCGTTGCCCACTTCTACTCCGTCCTTGAGAGCGCGCACGAACGTCTCCGCGGTTCCCTTGATCGTGTCGGGCGCGATGACGACGATCGTGGGGGACCTGTTGGCGAAGCTCTCTCTGCTGAATGGGCCATAGGTGGTGAGTCCCTGCCAGGCGATTTGGTGCTGCTTGGCTCTGGCCGGATCGAAGCAGTAGGCCACCGGGGCAGCGCGCCACACGCTCCGGTACTGCCTGGTTTTGATGATCGACAGACGTTCTCCGATCTGGCATTCGAGGCCTTCGCCCAGTTGGATCGGCTGCGCGCTGAGAAACTTCTGCATCTGGTCTAGCATTTCGTTGACGCCTGGGCCGCCAAGAAGTTCGCCCTCGAGACGTTGACGCTCCTGTTCGAACTTCTCGTACCTGTTGCCGAGGATCACCCGCAGGCAGGCCGCGAATGCCTCTCGTGACGGTTCGAGGACAAGTTCGTCGGCGTTCATCTGAGTGACCCCATCGAAGGACTCACGGAAGGTGACACCGGATCCGGTGAGCCTGTCGATCGTGCCCACCAGGGAGCGCTGGCCCCTGACCCGGTTCCGGAGAAGAGCGTCGAACCCTTCCAATCTCACGCCGGCTGCCGCAAGATCCGGAAGAGCCGCAGTGATCTCCGTCCTGGTGGTCAGCGTCACGAAAAGCCCCAGGAAGGCCTCTTCCGCCGGAGCGACGACTCGAGCTTCCAGCGCATATCTCGGTCTGATAGAAAACCCGGAGAGTAGCGGCGGCGGGTTAGGAATCTGGTCGCGGATTTCCCCAACGAACTCCCGTTTGCCTCCGAGGAACGTGAAGGGTCTGTCCTTGAAGGCAGCGTAGTGTCTGATGGATCGCGGAAGTGCATGATTGACCAGAAATGCGACAAAACCGAGATTGCGGGCAACCTCCAGGGAGATGCTTTTCCAACCGTCGGTGACGGCGCCGCTCATGGTCGGCATGCCAAAAAGTTGTGAACCTTGAGCCCACAGCGCCCACGACTCGCCTGCCCTTTCCCGGAGCTCGCCCAGGTCGGACGTATCTGGCCAGTCTTGGACGAAGGCGTCGAAGCTGGCCTGACTGACCTGGATGCGAAACCCGTTCAATCCAATCGCAACCTGACCGTAAGTCACATATCCTCCGCCGAACCGCTGCGATACCGGGCCTAGAAGCTCATCAGTGATGAACTCCACACCCTAGGCGACGCCTCCGACAGAAAACGTAGACGCGGCTGAGCTGAGGCGTGCCAGCGACTCTTGGTGCAAAAGGCCACTTAAGTGATCGTTGTGCACCAAGGTGTTGCCAAGGACACACCGCCTGGCACCGCCGCTCGGGCCCGGCAGCAAGACCATGGAGAGCATTCAGCAGAGAGGATCATCGCCATCATCGTGGCGAGATCTTGATCTTCTGCACGTGCCCATTGGACGAAACGAGCGACTTATCATTGGTACTGCGGAAATCTCCCAAATGATCCTTGGTTCCAGGGCTTTCTTGCGCATGCCCAGAACTGCAATCACGTTATGGATCACGACCATTACCAGCAGAAACGGGAGGCCAGTCTTTGTCGGGATCATCACGGATACTTGCAACACCCCCTGAGCGCAGGGAGGCGGGCGGATAGTGGCTTCCAGCGTCTACCACGTCGGCCGCGACCTCGAACTCAACCTCACAGAGCCAGATCTTGGGCACCCGGAATTACCTGGCCTCTGGGAGGAGCTCCGTGCCGACAGCAACCTCCCGGTCCCTGAGCGCCTGCTCCAGTGCATGCAATGCCGGGACAAGCGGCCGGACTGCCCAGAGTGGATGTTCCTCACCGAGAGGTACGGCGTCCGCTTCGCCACCCATCACAACTCAGCTGTCCGAGACCATCCGTCCAACGAGAGCGATCAGCACAAGGCGATCAAAGAGCGTATTGCCAAGGCAGCCATACTCGGTGGGTTCACCGTCGAGGTTGAGAACCGTGCCAAGGACGGTCGCCGCCGAACTGATGTGCTCGTGAAGGGCGCCGCCGACCTGCTTGTGGGGCACGAAGTCCAGTTGGCCTACGCCAGCCTCGCGTCCGTCAAGAAGCGAACCCGCCGCGCCCGTGCCGACGGCATCACCCCGCTGTGGACGACCGTCGATCCTCAGCGGGACTTCATCAATCACGTTCCCTGGGCACAGACTGACAACTTCCCCTGGAAATACATCGCCGAGGGCGGCGCTCTCCAGATCCGAGGCGGTGTGCGATCGCTACACATGGAGCGCTGCAACATCAACAACCCCGAGCCATGCCCTGTGCGCAGCCCCGGCAGATGCGGCCAACTCCACGGCACGTGGGCCCCCACTTTCCCGTACCAGCTTGACGACCTTGTACGTGACACGGCGGCTGGCGAGTACGTACCCGTGATCATCGCCGGGAAACGACTGAACCGCCGATGGTGGGTCCGCACCGAAGACCGTGACCGCTACGCCGATAGCAGCGGAGGGCTTGTCACAGAGGACGACCTACTCCGTGGCCAAGCGCCGAAGACCACCGACACCATGATCCCGCGTCCCCTTGACGGCGAATGCCGCTTCGGACAGGACAGCGGTGTCCGCGCAGCACCACGACCAGCTCACGACAGTGACGACACCGACGTGCCGGTGATTACTGAGGCGGCGCAATGGCCCAGCCCACCTGTGTTGACTCCTCTGCGTCCCGGTATGTGCCGTAGCGGACTGGGACCCTGCAACCAACCAGCTCGGCCCTACCCGAGCGGATGGCGCTGCGAGGAACACCGCCCAGGACGCAGCTAATCTAGTCCGCTTCGGTAACGCGTAGACCGATGGGGAAGTGGTCGGAGAACCCTTCTTGGTTGACCTCGTTGCCCATGCCGCCGAACGGGACAGGGCTGGGGTAGGTGCCGGGATTGACCATTCCGTCGAACTTGAGGATCTGGACGGAGTCGGCGTCGACGGCGAGGGTGGCGTCTTGGCGGGCCATGTTGGCGTTGACCAGGAACTGGTCTAGGAGATTGGGTTCGTTGTTGAAGTAGAAGCTGCCTTCGGGGAGACCTATCGCGGGCCACATCAGATTCCACAGCCGCGGGGTTTCCGCTTTGAGTACTCTGCGCCGCTGGCGGGTGCTGAGGGCATGGGTGACCAGGGAGGTGTCGAACGGCTCGTCGTTGAAGTCACCCATCGCAAGGACCGGGGTGCTCGCGCCGTGCTCTTCAGGGTGCGGATCTTTTCCAGGGACTGCGGTGATCAGGCTGCGAGTTGGTATCCGTCCTGGTAGCGGGTCTGGTGGACGCGGTGGTGTTCTTGTTGGAGGTGGAAGGCCCAGTAGGGTTCGAGGTGGCCGTTGCTGATCACTGCGCGGAGCTTGAGTACCGCTTCGGCGCCGTCGAGTCCCCATCTGGCCCCAGTGATGTTCAACCGGTCGGCGACCAGATGCCTGCACGCGCCCTCAACGATCCCGGTGGCGATCGGCCAGCCCGCCGCGAGCGCGCCGGCGTAGTCGAGATGGTCGCGTTTGGCCGTCAGATATTTCACGCACGTCTGGATGCCTTTGCGCTGCTCGGGGTTCAGCCCGGCGGTCCGTGCCTGGCGGCGCAGCTCGGTGAGGGTTTCCTCCAGCCGTCCGGATAAGATCGCCAGGAGCTGGATCGCGACCCAGGTTTCGGCGGCAGGGTCGCCCGGGGTGTGTAGTGACCATGCCGCTTTCCAGACATATTCGGCGAGGTGGATGAAATCGACCACGATGTGCACGTCTACCTGATGTCGCCTCGCTTGGGAGCCGACCAGGTCGAGCTGGTGCCGGTCGCCGTCGACCAGCACCACCCAGCGCCTGCGGTGCTCGGGGTCGCGGGCGGCGGCCTGATCGAAGGCGTCCGCGATGACGTCCCCGGCCGAGCGTTCCACCGAAGCGGTCAGCCATTTGCCGGTCGCTTTCGGCCCCTGCCGCCGTCGCCCCGGCCCGTTCTGTGTCGCGGAGCCGGAGCCGGAGCCGGGGAATGTGATCACATCGTGCGGGCGGCGCATGGCGGGTTCGGCGTCGTAGACGGCCGCGACCGTGGCCATCCTCTTGCGTCCGCTCTTCTCCCCACCGGCCAGCCGGGTCCGGTAGGTGTTGCCGCCCTTGACCGCGGCGGCCCTGGCCGTTGCTGGCCGCAGCGCCTCGGGACGCATCGGGACTCCCTTGCCGTCGCAGCTGATCACCAGCAGGGTCGCTGCGGTGCACGGCAGCGGCACGCGGGCCTCATAGAACGCCTCCACATCCCGGGCCGCCGCGATGACCAGCCGTTCGACCTGCCGCTTGGCCACCACCTTCCCGCAGCAGCGCCTGATCGCCGTGACCGCGTCATCGAAGGAGCCGCGTACCGCCTCCAGGGCGGCGTGCTTACGCAGCCCGTGTGAGTGCCGTCCGGCCGGCAGATTCAGCCGTGCGTCCGCCGGATGCAGATTCGCCCTCCCGCTCGCGCGAAAGGCCGCCCGGCGCACCGTCACCGGGCCTACCACACTGGCCAGACACCGTTCATGTCCCGTCTCGATCATGCGATGCGCTACCCCGCCGGCATCTGCCGGCACCGGCCTTCGGCCGGTCAGGGCCCGCTCTTCACGCACCGCCCGCAGATCCAGGTGATCCTGCAGCAGCAGCCGCAGCAACTCCCGCCCTCGGACCTGGAGGAGATCCTCGAGTTGATCGTGGGTCATCGCCGCCGCATCCGCGCTCAGATCTGCGACCAGACCGTTGAAGAAAGTCGTGGAGGCTGCAAAGAAGTCAGCGCTCGCGGCCGTGTCGTAGCCTGTCACCGGGCTCTCCTTCCCCTCGGTTCGTACGGACTTCGCACTCCCGAATCTAAGGAAGAAGAGCCCGCTCTTCACCCCTCCCGAACGCTAGAAGCCTGATCTACCAGGGCGAATATCCCCGGCGAGTCCTGCCTCAGCCAGCCCCGCGACACCAGACGCCGCAGCTTTCCCCGCAGCCCCTCCACCGTCGAGGCGCTGTCACCCAGCCCCAACGCCAACGCGATCTGCTTGGATCGCAGCCCATGCCCCGCATCGGTGATCACTT
>NZ_BLAD01000130.1 GCF_009687845.1 Acrocarpospora corrugata | reverse complement strand
TCCACGTGTTCACCGATGATGAGACAGCGCGGGGGTGCCCGGCGTGCGGGGTGCTCGCCACCCGGGTCAAGGAATGCGCGCTCACCTCACCACGGGACCTGTGCGCGGGCGGCGAGCCGATCACGCTGCTGTGGCACAAGCGTCGCTGGGTGTGCCGGGAACGCCTGTGTTCCCGCGGTTCCTTTACCGAGCAGACCCCCAGGTCGGCGCCGGGATGCGGACGACCGGGCGATTAAGGCGGGCCTGTGGGCGCGCCGTGGTGGACGGCGGGCGCACAGTGATGCAAGCCGCCCGTGACCATCGCCCGTCCTGGCCGGTGGCCATGCGTGAGATGCGCGCTTACGCCGCGCAGGTCGTGCCCGAAACCATTGGTGCCACGGACCCGTAACTAACCTACCTTACCCGATATAGAGAATGATCTTTACTTACATTATGGGATATGCGATGATCACTCCGTTTTGATACATACGTTCGAACGGTCGGAGTGGACACATCACCAAGTAAGTGGAGTTCAACCACCCGAACGCGCCGTCGCGCCGCCCTAGTCGCGGCTCTGACACTGCCCCTGTCGTTGATGAGCGCCCCGGCGATCGCCCAGGACCCCCCGTCAGCAACCTCTCCGTGGCCGAGCATGGCGGATCTCGCCTCCGACAAGCTCTCCACCACGGTCGAACCTCCTTCCTCGGGGAGCCGTACCGTTGACAAGGTTTTGGAGGCGGCCCAGACGGCGGCCAAGAAGTCCGGCAAGCGTGTCGAGGTGCCGTCGCGCTTCAGCGAGAACATGAAGGTGTGGGCCAACGCAGACGGCAAGACGCTCCACGCCGAACTTCACACCTCGCCCATCCATCTTGAGGTCGAGGGCGAGAACGGCAAGAAGACCTGGAAGACGATCGACACGACGATCGCCGAGCGACCGGACGGCTCGTACTCGGCCACGTTCGTCAAGACGCCACTGACATTCGGCGGCAAGAACTCCACGACCGTCGTCACCGCCGACGGAGCGGAGGGCAAGGCGGTCGTCGGCTGGGGAAGGAAACTGCCCGCGCCGACCGTCGACGGTGACACGATCACCTACCGTGACGCGGTCGCGAAGGGCGCGGACCTGGTCGTCAGAGCCCTGCCCGACGGGTTCACCCAGGAGGTCGTGCTACGGGAGCGCCCGACAGTCCCGCTCACGTTGGCGATGCCGGTGACGCCACCCAAAGGCATGACGTACGGCACCGCGGCTGACGGCAGCACACCGCAACTGAAGTCGGCCCAGGGCGCGGCGAAGAGCCCGCCGCTGAACGTCCAGGCCGTCGACGCGGTCGCGGCCGAGTCATTCGACGCCGGGCGGACCGCGAAGGTCCCGGTCGCCGTCCAGAAGACGGCGGCGGGCACCAGCCTCGTACTCAGGCCGGACCAGGCCTTCCTGTCCCACGCCGACGTGACCTACCCGGTGACGTTGTCCATAGACAGCATCGACGTGGGCGCGGGACTGGCCGGTGACACCTTCGTCGCCAAGAACACCCCCTCGACCAACTACTCCAACGGCTACCTGCGGGTCGGCACCACCTCCACCAGCGCCGACATCGCCCGCGTCTACGCCAGGTTCATCGTCAACGGCACCGATCTCGACAACGCGACCATCCACAACGCCGACTACATGCTCTGGAACTACCGTTCCGGCGGCGCCGGCACGGCGGGTACCAACTGCGGGCACATCGGCAGCGGCATCGTCACCCGCAGGGTGACCTCGCAGATGAACATCAACACGATGACCTGGGGCAGCGGCCAGCCCAGCTACACCACGAACGGCCAGGTCGGCGAGACGTACGGCTACAGCGACACGGCGGGCTGTCCCGGGCCGGGCGAGCTGGTCTACTCGATCGAGGACATCGTGCGGGAATGGGCGAACGGCGCGCCCGACCACGGCCTGGTGATGATGGCCCCCTCCGAGAGCGCCGTAATCAACTGGCGGCAGCACCGCTCCCAGGAGACCGGCACCACGACCGACCGGGAGATGCCCGAGCACATTCCGGTCCTGTTCATCGAGTACACGCCCGCGCGCCGGGAGACGGTTGTCATCGCCAGTCCCACCCTTCTCGGAACCTTCCCCGAGTACGAGGAGGCGGTCGAGCGGTCGATCTACGTACCGGAGCCGGAAGACGGTGATCCGGTGGGCCTCACCCCGGCGGTCGCCGACAAGGTGGAGGCCAAGCGTGGAGGGGAGCCGTATCACGTCAGTTCCGACATGCTCGATCTGGGAGAACCCATCCCGGACAGCGAAGACACGTCAGGTTCTGATGAGGAAGACGTGTTCGCCCCGCGCGTACTGACCCACGAGCCCGCAAGTGATACCACCGAGGTGCCACTCGGGGCGGAGGTAAAGGTCACCTTCTCTGAGCCGGTCGGAGAAACCGCCATCTCGGTCCAGTCTTCGCAGGGTACGACGATCGACGGCACGCTCGTTCCCGACGCGACGCAGACGATCACGACGTTCGCTCCTCAGGAGCCGCTGAGCCCGGGGAC
This sequence comes from Acrocarpospora corrugata, assembly GCF_009687845.1. GTDB lineage: Bacteria > Actinomycetota > Actinomycetes > Streptosporangiales > Streptosporangiaceae > Acrocarpospora > Acrocarpospora corrugata. The sequence continues at coordinate 12,728 of NZ_BLAD01000130.1, read as the reverse complement.
CACGTACACGGTCACAGTCTCGGGAGCCATCGACCTGTGGGACAACACGATGGATCCTTATTCGTGGTCCTTCCGCACAGTCGAGCTGACTGCCGGCCAGTGGAAGTTCGATGAGGGCACCGGGACAACCGCAGCCGACTCCTCCGGTAATGATCACCATGCGAGTTTGAACGACACCGCGGCGTGGATTGCCGGGAAGAGCGGGAACGCGGTCTCCAACGTGCCCTCGCAGGCGTTGATCGCCGCCTCTCAGGCGGCAGCCAAGCAGGGTAAGGCCGTCGAGGTCGCTGACGAGACGACGGCGACCAGCATCACGTACGCGCAGCCCGACGGGAAGACGTTCAAGACGGAGATCGCCGCAGGCCCGGTGCGGACCCAACGCGACGGCGCATGGGTGCCGATCGACACCACCCTGGCCGAGCGGGACGGCGTGCTGAAGCCCAAGGCCCTGCGGTCGGATGTTGCGGTGGAAGTTTCCAATGGCGGCGGTGGTCCGTTCGCCAGGATGGCGACCGCTAAGGGCACGTACGCGCTGAGCTGGCCCGCCGACCTGCCCAAGCCCTCGGTGCGGGGTAACGTGGTCACCTACGCTGATGCCGCGGGCGCTGGTGCCGATTTGGTGGTGACCGTGCTGCCGTCGGGTTTCCGTCACGACGTGGTGTTGCGGCGACCGCCGAGCGGTCCGGTGGAGATCAGGATCGGCGTGCACACCGAGGGCTTGACGCTGACCCAAGCCAAGAACGGGCGCTTGATCCTGAAGGATGCCGAAGGCAGGGATGTCGCCGCAGCGCCCAAGCCGGTGATGACGGACAGCAAGTCCGGTAGGGAGCCGGGCCACGGGCGGCCGGGAAAGCTCACAACCGAGCTGGCGACCGAGGGTGGTCGTCCTGTGCTAGTACTGCGTCCGGACGCGAAATTCCTGGCCGATCCGGCCACCAGTTATCCCGTCACCGTGGACCCGACGACGACGCTGCCGGTGCTCTCGGATACGTGGATCGGCAGTTATGGCTCGAACGGTGCGGCTAATCAGGCCAACTCCTTTCTGTGGGTGGGTACCTACAACGTCGGCAGCCTGGGGGTGGAGCGGGCGTATCTGAATTTCAGCACCTCCGCGATCACGGGGGCGAACGTGAGCGCGGCGACGTTGACGTTGTGGCGCAAGGGGTGGGAGGGGTGCGGGGACTCCTCGTCGGGGATCCGGGTGCAGCGGATCACCTCCGCCTGGGACCCGGGCACGATCACCTGGGCCAACAAGCCGGCCACGACCACGGCCGGGGAGCAGATCGCCAGGGATTTCGCCACCTGTTCGGTTCCGGGCGCCATGAGCTGGGATGCCACCGCGTTCGCGCAGGCTTGGGCGTCGGGGACGGCCAACCATGGGCTGATGCTGCGCGGGGTGGATGAGACGGTCACCGGCCGGCCGTACTACGACCGCGGGTTCGACTCCAACGAGGGCGTGACCAAGCCGAGCCTGAGTGTCACCTACACCATTGGCTCGGCTCCAGCTGTGTCCTCGCCCGCGGTGCTGCCGTTCACGACGGTGTCCGGGCAGGTCACGGCGACCTCGCTGACGCCGCAGCTGTCGGCGACCCTCTCCGATGGTGCGGGCGGGCCGCTGACCGGCGAGTTCGAGGTCGAACACGACCCGTCGATGCCCGCGCAGGGGTCGGGCCTGATCTGGTCGGGTTCGGTGACCGGGGTCATCAGCGGTCGGGTCGCGGCGTTGACGGTCGCCCCGGATGAGATCACCGCCGGGTGGCTGGTGCGGTGGCGGGCCCGAACTGTCAATCCGGGCCAGTCCACCTCCTCGGCCTGGACCTCCTGGCAGACCTTACGGGTGAACCCGGCGGCGGCTCCGGCCCCGATCAGTTCCCCGGTCGTGCATTGGAAGCTGGATGAGAATTCCGGCACCACGGCCGGGGACGCCACCGGCGCGGGCCGCTCGGCCACGCTGGGCGGGACCGCTTCCTGGACGCCGGGCATCCTGGGCGGGGCGATGACCGCCACCGGCAACCCCAACTCGGCCGCCACCTCAGGTCCGGTGATGCGCACCGATCAGTCCTATACGGTCTCGGCCTGGCTGAACCTGGAGGACGACGCAAACTGGTATGAGGTCTTCCGCCCGATGGGGAATGCGAAACCGTCGTTCTTCTTCGGCACCGAAGGTGGCACCCAGAAGCGGCTCGAGTTCGTCATCTACAACAACGACACTTCCAGTGCGACCGGGCACGGCGTGTGGGCGGGCACGGTGCCGCTCAAGCGCTGGTTCCACCTGACCGGGGTCTACGACAGGGCCGCCGGAACCACCGGAATGGTCTACCTGTACCTGAACGGGCAGCAGATCGGCTCCAACACCGTCCCCCTCACCTGGAACGCCAACGGCACCATGACGTTGGGCGCGGTCTTCAACGGCAAACTCGACGACATCCGCGTCTACCAAAAGGTCCTGACCCCGGCCGAGATCGCGGCGCTGGCGGCCGGGAGCCCGGCACCGGATCGTACGCCCATGGCGACCCAGCCGCTGGTGACTCCCTCGCAGGTCGTGGAGGGGGTCACGAAGACAGACACGCTTACCCCATCGCTGTCGGCGCTCGTGGGAGAACCCGGCGGCCAGCCCGTACGTGCCGAATTCGAGGTCGAACATGACCCGGCTGACCCTGCCCACGGCACGGGTGGTATCTGGGCGGGCAGCCAGAACAACGTCGCATCCGGCACCCGAGCGTCGGTCACCCTTCCGGCCGGTGCGCTGGCCGACCGGTGGCAGGTCCGGTGGCGAGTACGTGCGGTCCGCGGTGACACTGCCTCGGCGTGGTCGTCATGGCAGACGTTCACCGTGGCCCTGCCTACCCCGGACCCCGACCCGGGAGTTGGCGCGCTGCAGGTGTCGCCATCGCGTACGGTCGGAGGCCAGACCATAACCCCGACGCTGACACCGAGCCTGCAGGCGCAGGTCAGCGATCCGGCCGGCGGCGCGCTGCGGGCCGAGTTCGAGGTGGAGCACGATCCGTCGACCCCGGCGCAGGGCACCGGTCAGATCTGGGCCGGAGATGTCGACAACGTGCCCGTCGACACACAGGCGTCCGTCGCGGTCCCGGCGGACACGCTCACCGACGGCTGGAAGGTGCGCTGGCGCGCCCGCGCGGTCACCGGGAGCGTCACGTCACCCTGGTCAGATTGGCAACAGTTCACCGTCACCCTGCCCAAGCCCGATGTGACCGACCTGTCCCTCACCCCATCACGGACGGTCGACGGCTCCACCTTGGCCTCCAGCACCGAGCCGATCCTCTCGGCCCTGGTGTCCGATCCGGCTGGCGGCGTGCTGCGGGCCGAGTTCGAGGTGGAGCACGATCCGTCGACCCCGGCGCAGGGCACCGGTCAGATCTGGGCCGGAGATGTCGACAACGTGCCCGTCGACACACAGGCGTCCGTCGCGGTCCCGGCGGACACGCTCACCGACGGCTGGAAGGTGCGCTGGCGCGCCCGCGCGGTCACCGGGAGCGTCACGTCACCCTGGTCAGATTGGCAACAGTTCACCGTCGACGTCATCCAGCCCGGCGAGGAACCGCTGGCCCAGACCGACGGACCGGTGATCCACACCGACCAGAATTTCACCGCCGCCGCGTGGCTACAGTGGAGCGACAAGGACGGCGACTACACCGTCGCCGAGCAGCGAGGCACCCACCAGGCACCGTTCCGGCTGGGCAACACCGCCGAGCACGGTCTGGTGTTCACCTTCACCAGCGCCGACGCCACGGACGCGACGATCGAGGGAGTCTTGTCGGAGGTCGAGCCTCCGGTGGATGAATGGTTCCACCTCGCGGCAACGTATGACGCGGCCACACGAACGGCCACTTTGTATCTGAATGGGGCACAAGCCGGGACCGCGCAGTTGTCCTTCCCCGTCTGGGACGCCCAGGCCTCGCTGCGGATCGGCACGGCCATGGTCGGGGGCATCGACGAGGTCGAGGTGTATCAGCGAGCGCTGAGCAGTGCCGATGTCAGCGACTTGTACGCCCGCAGCGTCGGCGTTGCGACTCCGCAGATTTTCCGGTCAGGTAGGGCCAAGACGGCGGCAGTCGCGGCCGTCCCCGTCTACAACTTCGAGTACGGGCACATCAATGTGCAGAGCTGCAAGAACACACCTTTCGTCCAGAAGGGAATGGCCCGCATTCAGGAGGCGCCCTACTTCTCCTGCTGGTCGGCCTATCTCTACATTCAGGACTTCGAAGAAGACCCGATCACGAGAACGCTGAAGAAGTCGGCGACAAGTGGCAACATCTACCGCCGACTAGTCAAGGAGTTCGGCAGCGCGATCTTCGACGACGACGACCGGTTCAGATTCCGGGCCACCTGGGTCATGCACAGCTATCTCGGCGACGCGACCGGCAACGGCATCGTCAGTCCGTGGGGCGACCTGAAACCGCAGGACATGAAGGTATGGGTGCGTCTCGACGAAATGGCAGTCGAGTCCTCGAACGGCGCGGTCAAGTTGTCATCGGCCGAACTGAGGGGCCTGGATATCGGCTTGCAGCTGGAAGCCTCGTCAACCGCGATCTGGGGCGCGGAATGCGAGGTGCGGAGCGGGACCGATGAGACCAAGGACGTCTCCGCATGGTACAGCGATCCCGAATCCGAATTTATCGTGCGGGCGATGCGCCCTGACGACCCGACGAGGAACAACTGGTGCATGATCCTGCCCACGGTCAGGATCTTCGATGATGTGGTGTGGCCGACAAAGCTCTCGCTGTGGAGCCGTTTGTTGTGGGACGAGAACGGCGACGACCGTGGCGTCCGGCGGAAAGGCGACACCGACAACACCATAGTCGGGCTCATGGAAAAAGTGCCAATGTTCCGATGCGACTGGGCGAAGTTCGGCTTCGGAGCGGACGTGCACACTGGAGGGTGCGTCAACTGGGCGGCCAGTCGGGTCTTCGTGATGTCGAAGAGCAAGGACATCCTGTTCCCAGCAGTCATCGATCACATCGAGGAAGCGCTGAATCCGGCAACGAACGCGGCCACATTCCCGCCGCTGCGAGACGGGCACGACTGGGACGAACCTTCCTATCCGCCCACCAAGTTGTTACCCGTGGGCGGGACAAGCAAGGACATCCCGGGGAACTGGGCCGAGCCGTGGAGCGACCCTCTAGTGCGCGTCGCCTCGGAAGCCGAGGCCAAGCAGAACCGTGGCTACTTCTCCAATCGAGAGTTGATGCTGGACGAAGGAACCACCTCTGAACAGTTCTGGCCGAAAACTTTCGGCACGAACTATTGCAAGTACTACATGCCGCAGAAATATCTGCCGCCGTGGCAGATCGGTGGTATTCCTCGAGGGATGGGGAACTCGTGCGACGAGTACCCCTTCGCCAGCACGATACAAGGGGCCGCGGCGGCCGAGGGACATTTCTCGGTACGCGCGCTCAATCATAAGCAGAATGTTGATCACGGCCATGTGCTGCGATCGTTCTATGCGCATTACCGGGTCGGCGGGGACAATCAGTTCTGGGTGTCGATCGAACCCTAGCCCGTAGCTGAGTGAGGGAGGGCCTTTTGACGACCCTCCCTCACTCCTAAGTCGCTCGCCGTCGTGATGCCGACTCCATTCGTGCGTGTCCCGGCGACGTGATGTCGCTGAAACAGCATGCTTGTGCCGGTCTTCTTGGCATCGTCGGTCATCAGCTATTCCCGGTCTCCGCAGGACATTCTATGGTTAGCGTTTCTTGATCACATACCGTAGAATCCGTCCCATGAATGCCCCCGATACTCCCCGCTACCCTTGGGCTGAGCGTCTCCGCACCGCCTGTGCCGGGCCGGATGCTCTTCCGTATCCGCCTGATTGGCTGGGTATGGATCCCGCGAGTGAAGCTGAGATCCGTCAGCAGGAAGAGCGTCTCGGTCGGCGCCTGCCACCGAGTTACCGGCAGTTTCTCCATGTGAGCAACGGCTGGGATGAACAGTCCAGCACCAGTCTTCACCTGTTGCCCATAGCCGAGGTCGGCTGGACTCGCGACGTCGCCCCGCATCTCGCGGAATGGGGTCCCCCGCCGGGCACCCAGATCCGCGAGTTGCCCAGCGATTATTTCTTCGACTACGACGCACCGCAGGACCCGGATCACTTCGAAGTCGGGGACCACATTCCGCACACACTGCATATTTCCGAAGACGTCGAAGGTAACGTCTACCTGCTCAATCCGTACGTAGTCACCTCCGGTGGTGAGTGGGAGGCGTGGTTTCTCGACACCACATCCGCGATCGGCGGGACCCGCTTCCGGTCATTCTGGCATTTGATGGAGGACGCGTTCCGCGGCCATCCGTCCTGACCAGAGATCGGTGTGGTGTCATCCGTGTTTGATTCCTGGATCGGTGCCGTGCGCCGCTATCGATTGGGTGTTCCCGCCATATTTGTCGGGGGCGGGTACGTGGTGGCACTCGTGGTCGCTGCCGTGTCCGTGCTGATCACCGGCGATATACGGATTCTCTGGCGATTGATGCTCATCGTCGAGATCGACGAGGCGTTATTGTCCAGTCCCTTGTCCATGGCGGACGAGGGAGCCACGTGGCCCAAAGTGATTGTCTTGCTCGCGACCGGTGGCCTGTGGGCTTGGGCGCTCTGGCAGAGCCTGCGGGGTCCGGTGGTGGGACGACGGCCGGGGGCGAACCGGAGCGTACGGGTGCTGCGAGGGGTGCTGTACACGCAGGTGGTTTGCTGGCTGGTGTACGCCGCCGTACCGGCCTGGACCTGGTGGGCCGCAGTGCTCGAACCGCTGGTGATGCTCGCGGTCACTGTGGCCTTCCATCCGGTGCTCAAGGGGACCATGGGTTCCTCGGCCAGCCTTGTGCTGTTCGCGGGAGTGTTGAGCAACGTGCTCATAGTGGCGGAGAAGGTGTCCCCCACGCTCGGCTGGCGCGCCGCCCCGACGGCCGACTCCGGTGATGTCATTCTTCTGACGGGGCTGATCTGGATGATCATCATTCTCGTGGCCCAGTGGCAGGACGGCCGTTGGCGGCGCGCGACCATTGGATACGGCATCGCCTCCCTGATCGCGCCGATCGTGCTCCTCCTCGCGGGAATCCCCCTGGGTTTCATTCCTGGCCTTCAGAACGTGTACGGCGAGGCGGTCACCCTGTCCGCCAGCGTGCTGTCGATGATCTGGATAGCTCGGTCCGCCCATGATCTCGCCGACCCGCACAGCCGACCTGCTCCACCGAGACCGCTGCTGTTACCGCTGTCCGCTCAGCCGGGCGGACTCGCTATGACGGCCCGGCTGACCATGGCGGCCCGGCTCGCCGCGTGTGCGGCGCCGATCGTCCCCGCGCTGGTCAATCTGTCTGATGGCCATCTGCTGTGGATCACTCCGCACGTGCCGATGAAGCTGGTGACCCGCCTGGCGGGGGACGCCCTGTCGGGCCTCTGGTGGGCCTTCGAACTCGCCGCCGGAACCGGAGGCGTGGCCGTTCTGGTGTTGATCGCGGCAAATCGGGAAACCCGACGTACCTTCCGGGTGGCCATGACCGCCCTGTTCCTGACCGCCACGGCCGGACTCACCGCCGTCGTGGCAACGACCGCCCTCGGCTTGTTCCTCAACCGCGTCCCATATGGCTTCTTCCGCACCGGATACGCGCCCTTCGGTATCGACCTGGACGCGTTCGCTGGCCGTGGCCTGGGAGTTGAACCGGCCATATCCCCGCTCTGGTTCACCACCGCATGCCTCGCCTCGGCCGCTCTCCTGTGGTGGGCCCGCATCATGCGCATCACCAATCCTGATCACAGCGGGTGCCGTTGACATGAAGCCGGGTGGTCGAGGCGAAGGAGCCCAAGGAGCCTGGCGATCGATGCTTTTGCCGTGCTGGTACGAGGCGTCGCGCAGGCTGTGGGGACTTCCCCCAAGGCCGGGTAGTTGAGGCGCTCATGGCGCTGTCAAGCATGTGCGTTCCCGAGACATGGGAACGGAGACCCAGTAGACAGGTGATCTTCCACAACCATCCGCCGAAGAACTGAATCTCTGTTATTTGCCGAGTCTGCCAGGTCCGTTGTATCCTGCGGGGCTCAATAATGGGATTCGATGTCTGACCTGCCGGTTCTCGGAGGTGTCAGCTGGCGATCTGGTACTCGTTAACGAGGCCGCCGAGGATTGCGCCTGCCGAAAATTTCATCCGTGCAGTTCAGGCAGCATGTGAGTACTCGTGGAGGATTTCGCCGAGCCGGTCTCGCCGACGGATGGTCAGACTCGCGATTCGTTTTTGATCAGTGATCGGTCCGGGACGGGACGCAGCGGAGCTTGTTGGTGCCGAAAACTGTGTCACATCATGCGACCTGGGAATACTCATGGATCAGTCCACCGAGGCGGTCGCGGCGTATCACCCGCGTGGGGCACGTCAAGTCCGTTGCAGGCGGGCGATCGGCTCGCCCATCGGGCGGTGTTTGATTCAGCGTCCGGTGCGGTCTATGTCGGTTGTAATGGTCGACATATTCGGTGAGGACATGCCGCAGATGCCGCCGCCCGACGATCAGCATCCGGTCCAGACACTCACGGCGGACGCTCAAGATCCATCTTTCGGCGATCGTATTCGCCCGCGGTGCCCGCGGCGGGGTGAAGATCGGGCGCACGCCGATCGCGGTGAACACCGCATCGAACGCCGATGTGTATTTGGCGTCGCGATCACGGATCAGGAATTTCCACGCGTCTGCACTGGTCCGTTCCTGCAGGTCCATGAGCAGGTTGCGGTGTACCGCTTCAAAACTCGTACACGCGGCCTGAGCTGGCGTTTCATAGGGTAAGTTACGCGGCTCGGTAGTACTCGTTGATCGCTCCGCTGAGCACCTTCCGGCGCTGAATCCAGCCTTCCAGCGGCACCACAACTTGCTCGTCTTGATCAGGTGGCCGTTGTTGGCGGGACTGGTGCGGTCGATGCGCGTTGTAGTGATCGGCGTACTCTTGCAGGACTGATCGCAGGTGGCGTTCGCCGTAGATCAGCATCCGATCAGTGCATTCGGCTCGTACGGTGCGCACCCAGCGTTCGGCATAGCAGTTGGCTCGAGGCGTCCGCGGCGGCGTCTTCATCACCGAGACACCCTCGCCGGCGAAGATCTCATCAAAGTCGGCGGTGAACTTGGCATCACGGTCACGGATGAGGAACCGGAACGAGCTGGCCCTGTGCCCGAGGTCCATGAGCAGATTGCGGGCCTGCTGGGCCGTCCAGGCGCCCGTCGGATGGGCGGTCACACCCAGGACGTGCACGCGCCGCGTCTCCACCTCCATCACGAACAACACGTACAGACGCTTCAGGAAGACCGTGTCGACGTGGAAGAAGTCGCAGGCCAACAACCCTTTCGCCTGAAGGCGTAGGAACGTCCGCCAGGAGGTGTCGAAGCTTCGGGGAGCCGGACCGTGTCGGCGCGAGCGCAGGATCCGTCTCACCGTCGCTTCACTGACCTGCAAGCCGAGCCGAACCAGCTCACCGTGTACCCGCCGATACCCCCACCTCGGGTTCTCGCGGGCCAGGCGAACGGCGAGATCCCGGACCTCTTTGCTTGTTCCGGGACGGCCATGGCGGTGGGGATAGGTCCACGAGCGTTTGATCAAACGACGATGCCAGGCTAACAACGTGTCCGGGGTGACCAGGCGATGAGCTCGCAGCACCGTCGGTAGGAAGCGGGCCAAGGCCGCCAGGACCGCTCGATCGGCCCAGTCCGGCTTCGGCCGGACGACCTGACGCTTCAACACCGCCACCTCATGGCGGAGCACCATGATCTCGACATCTTTGGACGCCTGACCACGTCCCAGCAACACCAGCCAGCCAAACACCCGAATCAAGATCAGATACAGCAGACGAACCGACACAAGCCCCGATCTTGCCCTACCGCCTTCGCTGGGCAAAACCGCAGATCAAGCACATCGCAACGAGTTATGCAGCAGTACAGGCATCCGGATACCGATGAGCACGGTCTGGATGCCGGCCTCGGCGAGGATCTCGTCCATCAGCGCCGGGAACTTCCCGTCTCGATCACGGATCAAGTAGCGGACCCGGCAACCTGTGTCCTCCAGATCCATCACCAGGTTCCTGACGGCCTGGGCGACCCAGTTCGCGGTCGGGTGGGCGGGGTGCCGAGTACGCGGACGCGTCTGGTGGCGTGCTCGATGACAGCCAGGATGTACTGACGCCGCCCATCAAGAGTGATGGTCTCGATGAAATCGCAGGCCAGCAGAGCCTCGGCCTGGGAGCGCAGGAAGTCGGCCCACGTGCTGGACGCCCGCTCGGGTGCCGGATCGATGCCTTCCTGCTTGCGGATCTCCCATATCGTGGACGGCGCCACCTTGATGCCGAGCGTGACGAGCTCTCCGTGGACCCGCCGGTAGCCCCAGGATGGGTTCTCCCGGACTAGACGCAGGACGAGGGCGCAGATGGATCGGATGGTTGGCGGGCGCCCGCGCCGTTTCGGCGCGCAGGCGCGAGCATGACGCCGTTTCATCAGGTCACGGTGCCAGCGCACAACGGTATCCGGCCGGATGAGGAGCCTCAGCCGACGTAGGACGTCGCGGGGCAGCGGCGCCAGGAGAGCGGCGAGGAAGGCCCGGTCCTCGGGAGCGAATCTCACCCGGGTGTCGGCGCCGAGTTGCCGTTCCAGGATGGTGATCTGGTGAACGTAGGGCGAGAATCTCGATGTCCCTGTCCCGATCTCCCATCGGAAGCAACCGCAACGCCGCGAAGGTTTTCGTGACGGCGAGATAGGCCAGGCGAAGAAGCACGACCGGTCATCCTGCCGCACTGGCTTCCCTACAAGAGCCGAAGCCTGCCTGCAAGAGAAGCACTGCAAGGCTGTGACCTGGACGGATGGAATTATCGGCAGGCGCAGTACCCGATCTCTGCGATCAGCTCGCGGTACCAGCGCAGCAACGTCACCGGGGTGACGAAGAAGACCTCCCACGACGAGCGGGGAAACAGCCGCGACAAGGCCGCCAGCACGACCCGATCCACCGGCTGGAGATCAGGCCGGTTCACCTGACGGCGCAGCACGGCGACCTGATGACGAAGCACCACGACCTCGGCCGCCTTGGCCCGATCACCGCGACCCAGCAGGACCAGGAACTGAAAAACACGTCCGAGAATGAGGTAGAGGGAGGACCAGAACACCGTCAGCAGGATGCCCGAGACCTCATCATGCTCCAGCCACGAACCCCCAGGTCAACCGCTACGGCTGAGTTTCCGCACCCCACACGCTCGCAAGCGACCTCCAGGTCAAAAGCCCCGGCCAAGTTTTCGAGCGCCACAAGCCAAAACCGGTAAAAATTAATTCGATGGAATTTCGAGTATTCCATCGTTAGATATCCGAGGAAGTAGTCTTGAGATTTCCTCGGATTCAACCAAGTCTCGAACAATATCGATCATGGCTGCTACTCCTCTCGATCTGACGACGACCAGATCAGGGGTGCAGAAGTAGCTTCCACCGAGAGATTCTGCTGAGCTTTGTTGGCGATCCATGACGCGAGATATCTCTTCTCTGGTCATCATGAGCGCACTGTATTTCTCACCGCCTGGAAGCGTCACGATAGAGTCTCCAGTCTCCAGGTTCTCGGGATCAACACCGCCCGCGAGCAGGATGTTCACCGTAAACGCGGCCTCTTGCCAGGAGTAGTAGGCATCATCAGCCATAGAGATCATTTAGCCTATTAATCACTTTCTGCTCATTACCCTTGTTCGCCTTGCCGACAATCACAATCTTGTCGCCTACCTTGCGGAAGAATAGACGTGCCCCGTCCCGTGCGCGGGCATACATGACGTCAGTTCCAGCCAGTGACCCATTGCCGATTCCTGGATTCATGTTCCCATTGGCAAGTTGTTCGAATAGGTGATCTAGGCTCTTCTGATGACTCTTTCCAGCCTCCCGTGCGGCACGGACGAGATACGGATCATTGCCGATAGCCGATGCCATCCTAATACAGGCGGAGGTGTTGTGGACAAGAACGTCAGCGCCGCCAACAGCCACATGGTAGGTGTGGCTGTTGGCGACCGCAAGGTTATACACACGCTGATCGATGGCTGTCCACTTGGAGACAGTAGTGACCTCGATGAGAGTTCCGACAGCGGCCTGCAACCACATGCCAGAGCGGATTTGGTCGGCGTTGAACCAGTGGGCTTGCCCAGCGACCCAGAAAGGATGGTGGTCTGTCGCGATGATGATACCGACCTTGTCACCGCTGGGGCCGTCAGTGTCAACATTGATTCGAACGAGGTTTTTTTCTCCTTCGCCAACCATCAAGGCGAGGACAGGCTGGGCTTCAGACTCACCGGTTACTGGATCCGTCGCTATTAGCTGATCGCCGATCTTGATCTCTTCGATCGGCTTATGGGTGCCATCAGCCATTAACACTTGGGTGCCGGGGACGAAGCTGCTGCAGCCGATCTTCTTCAAGGAGGCGACCTTGGCTCTGGCCTTTTTCACCATTTCGAATGAGTTCAGCCAGTTCTTGATGTGTCCGATGCCCTCAGCAATCAAACCGCCGATTTTTCTGGCAAGATCGGCGGCCTCCTTCCACTTCCACGGGAGACCGTATCTCGCCAGCATTCGTGCGGCTACGCCGCCAAGAAGACTGCCGAGGATGTTGAGCGCGGTGTCGCCACAGGCTCCTAGATCACCCTTCGTCACGCAATCGAACGCGTCGGTCAGGCCGAGCTCATCGGAAAGAGTTTTTCCCAGCTCTTTCAGCACGCCAACGAGGGCGTTCCAGTAG
>NZ_BLAD01000129.1 GCF_009687845.1 Acrocarpospora corrugata | reverse complement strand
GTCACCTGCCGGGCCATCGCCAGCGCGATACGTCCGAGGACATCGAAAGGTTAGGAAAGAAGACGGCGATGAGCCCAGGTTCCGCCGAACCCCTGGTCGTATTCGGCTGCTACGGAGCACGAAGGGACCCGTCGTCTGGGCGGGCGCGCATGCCTGAAGGCATGATCGAACCCGGCGGGGTCTTGGGCTTCGTCCGTTGGCATCGCGTATCGGTGCGACATGCGATGATGCGGGCACTATGCCTGCGGCTCTGCCTTTCCGGGTCATTCGGGCCACGGCCTTCGCCGTGGTCTGCGCCGGGCTGGCCGCAGTGGCCCACGCGCTGGGCGGGGCGGGGTTGTCGGCGGGGGACTTCCCCGCGGGACTGGTGATCTCGTTCGCCGCTGCCATGCCGTTGACCTCGCGGGAGCGGTCGCTCAAGCTGATCATGCTGTTCCTGGCCGGCGTTCAACTGGTGCTGCACCTGCTTTTCACGGTGCTTGAGGCACCCGCTTCCGGGATGGTCGTCGGACATGTCCACGCAGAGTTGACTTCCGGCATCGGCATGTTGCTCGTGCACACATGGTCGATCGTCCTCACGGCCATGTGGCTGGCAAAGGGCGAGGCGCTCCTGTGGACGTTGCTGCGGACGGCCGGTGCCCGGCTTCCGCATGTGCTGGCCCTCCTGGTCGCTCTGCCGTCCCTGCCGCCGGTGTTATTCGTAGGGACCGACGCTCGTTCCGTGCCGTCGCGTCATCGGACTGACGCGATCAGCCGGCGAGGACCGCCGTAAGAGGGGCATCCCCTCTCGCACAGCCCCAGACGCCGATCGTTGGTCGCGCGGGTCTCTTCTGCGCCCACCGGGCGAATCCGATATGAGGAACAGCAGCATGTCCGACTCAGAATTTCCCCTCGTGCAGTTCCTGCGCGAAGGCATGGATCCCGTGGCCGAGCTGGCACGTATGCGCACGGAACAGCCGGTCTATCCCCTGCCCATGCCCGACGGCTCGACCGTGTGGCTCGTCACCCGTTATGACGATGTACGCGCCGTCCTCGGCGATCATGAGCGGTTCAGCAACGACTTCGGCAACATCATCGCCGCTGGCTCGCAGCAGGAGGATCCCGGCGGGCTCGGCTTCCGCGATCCGCCCGAGCACACTCGCCTGCGAAAAATGCTCACACCCGAGTTCACCATGCGGCGGCTCAACCGCCTGGAACCTCGCATTCGGGCAATCGTGGATGACTATCTGGACCGGATGGAGGCGAAAGGACCGCCTGCCGATCTCGTGCAGGATTTCGCGCTCCCCGTCCCGTCGCTCGTCGTGTGCGAGCTGCTGGGCGTCCCGTACGAGGATCGCAAGGAGTTTCTCCAGCTCAGTGCCGATCGTTTCGACTTCTCTGCCGGGCCGGAGAGCTCGCTTCAGGCGATCAACGATTCCATGGTCTATCTGACGGAGCTGGTCGGGCGGGAGCGTCTGGCACCCGGCGACGGACTGCTGGGCGCTCTGATCCGTCTGCACGGCCAGGGCGTCACCGATCGTGAGCTGGCCAGCCTGGCCGACGGCTTGCTGACTGGCGGTCACGACACCAGTACCAGCATGCTGGCCCTCGGCGGGCTCTGGTTGCTGGAGCACCCGGACCACTCAGCGGCGATCATCGACCCGAACTATCCGATCGATCGCCTGGTTGAAGAGCTCCTTCGCTACCTGACCGTCGTCCAGGTCGCTTTCCCCCGCTTCGCCCGCGAGGATGTCGTCATCGCCGGCCAGCAGATCAGCCGCGGGCAGATGGTGCTGTGTTCCCTCGTGGCCGCCAACCGAGATCCGGCGCTCGGCCCTGTGATGGACGGGGTCGACCCCTCGCGTGACGCACGCTCGCACCTGGCTTTCGGCCATGGCATCCACCGCTGTGTGGGCGCGCCGCTGGCTCAGATGGAATTGCGCATCGCGTTCCCCGCGCTGCTGCGCCGCTTTCCCACTCTACGGCTCTCCGGTGAGCCGCGTTTCCGGGCACTCGCGATCGTGTACGGCCTGGACGCGCTGCCGGTGGAATGGTGATCTCGGTGAGAGCTGACCGGCACGACCGTCAGCTCCACCAAGATCATACCTGTGACGGGCTCGGCGCATCAGTCGTCCGTGACGCGCCGCCTGCCGGCTGGAACGGCTATCGAACGGCAAGCTGGAAGAGCTGAAGTCCCGCGCCATGCGTTTCGACCTCGAAGAGCCCGTCTCGGTCAGCTGCGAACTCGATCGTGGCGGGCTTGCCGGGCTCGACGTCGGCAGCCTTGTCGTAGCCGTGCACGTGCGCCTCGTCCGCTTTGTCACTGGTGACGGTGACTCTCACCTTCTGCCCCTTCGGAACCTCCACCCGTGACGGCGGGGGAGTAACGCGACCGCCGGCGATCGTGACGCTGATCTCCTTGACGCCCGCGACGGTAGGTGCGGGCTCGGCGGTGCCACAGCCAGTGAGTAGCAGGACAGAGGCCATGAGGGCCGATGTGCTCAGACGCAGCATCGTTTCTCTCCGACGAAGGGCCGGTGCGCCGATCACCGGGAGGGGATGAGCAGCCCGTCGCCCGCCGGTGCCACGACTTCGGCGCGGTGCTGCGTGGCCATTCTCATCGGGTCCGCGAAAGCCCGTCAATGGCCTGCCTGGCGACGCAGGGCGGACGCCGCCGCCACGAGGTCGTACAGACCGGCGCTTCCGCCTCTCAGGTCACCCGGGCAACCGAACCGACAAAACTCTCATAACGGTATGAACACATGAGACCGGCCGGGAACTGGACGGGGATCGGCCACGACTACGTCTCATGAGCCCGGTGAGGCGTAGCGGCGGCCGGCCTGGCACCTGGCTTCTGAGGGCCGTTCCCCCCACAGCCGCTCGAATGCCGAGGAGGTCGCGCAGGTGACAGCGCAGACATCTCTTTCCTGGACAGAGCGCTGGTGCCGCCGACGGCCCTCAGTTCGGCCGACAGAAACGAGCCGTCCATCGTCCTGGGCGGTGTCCCCCGGGCGGGCGCCTGCCCTCCGGTGGTCGTTGACGTCGGCCTCAAGTCGCGGCACCGGCTTTGACCTGACCTGGAGAGGATTTCCGTGACCACCGACCAACTTCCCCAGCCGGACACCGCGGCGGCCCCGCGGGCGGCGCGGCGACGCGGTGTCTGGACGCAACTGCGGCCGCTGCTGCTGCGCATGCACTTCTACGCGGGTGTGCTTATCGCGCCGTTCATCCTGATCGCGGCGTCCACCGGGCTGCTGTACACGGTCGCGCCGCAGATCGAGCAGATTGTGTACGACCACGAGCTCCGCGTCACCGCCGGGACGGCCGCGCTCCCGCTCAGTGGGCAGGTCGCCGCGGCCAGAGCGGTCCATCCGGACGGCGAGATCGTCGAGGTGATGCCCGCCATCGACGCGACCAGTACCACCCGGGTGGTCTTCAGCGACGCCACGGTGCCGGCCGACTACGCGATGGCGGTCTTCGTCAACCCGTACACCGCTGAAGTCCGCGGGCAGGTGGCGACGTTCGGGCAATGGCTTGGTGTACGCGCCTGGATCGACGACCTTCACCGCACCCTGCACCTGGGGGCGTTCGGGCGGAACTACAGCGAACTGGCCGCGAGCTGGATGTGGATCGTCGTGCTCGGCGGGCTCGCGCTGTGGATAGGGCGGCGCCGTACCCAACGGCGGCTGAGGCGCATCGTGCTGCCGGACACCTCCAGCCGGGGGAGGGGCCGTAACCTGTCGTGGCATGCGGCGACCGGCGTCTGGATCGCCGTCGGGCTGCTTCTGCTGTCGGCGACCGGGCTGACCTGGTCCAACTACGCGGGGGCGAAGATCGCCGACGTACGGACGCTGCTGGACTGGAACAGCCGGCCGCTGGAGACCAGCCTGAGCGCCGCAGCCGGCGGCGGGGGCGAACACCAGCACAGTGCTGCCGGCGGCGCGGGCGGCGACGCGGTCTTCACGTCCGGGGCGGGTATCGACGGGGTCATGGCCACCGCCACGGGCCAGGGCCTTCAGGTGCCCCTGTTCATCACGCCTCCGGAGGACGCGGGGTCGGCCTGGACCGTGGCGGAACGGAAGCGCGACTGGCCGACCCGGTACGACGCCGTCTCCGTCGACGGCGCCACCGGTGCGGTCGTCGACCGGGTCAACCTCGCCGACTGGCCGTTCATGGCCAAGATGACCTACTGGACGATCGACGCACACATGGGCATCCTGTTCGGTCTGGCCAACCAGCTGGTCCTCATCGCCCTGGCGGTCGGCCTCATCTTCGTCATCTTGCGTGGTTACCGGATGTGGTGGCAGCGCAGGCCGACCAGACGGAACGGCACCGGCGCCCGCTTCGGCCGCCCGGCGCCGCGCGGTAGCCTCCGGGCGCTCTCTCCGGGCGTGCTGATCCTGGTCACCGTGGTCACGCTGTTCATCGCCTATTTCGTCCCGCTGTTCGCCATCAGTCTCGGCGTCTTCCTCGCCGTCGACGTCCTGCTCGAACGCCGCAGGACCACCCGGCAGGAGTCGGCTCTCCCCACCACCCTCGACCAGAACGCAGCAGCGCCTGCGGAGGACGCCACCCAGGTCACCTCGGGCAGCGGCACCACACTCTGACCCGCGCTACCGTCCCACCGTTGGGCCCCTGGGCGAATCCCACGCGCCGCCGATACCCGTCGGCGCGTGGAATTCGTACCTGAGACCACCATGACGTGTCCGGTTTGAGGCCGGGGACGTCGTGGTCGCGCCCTTCCTTCTGCCGACGAGCTGGACGAGGTGCGCGAGGCGTGCCGCCGTTCTGTGCTGGGAGTTCGGGTGGCAGAACGCGGGCCATCAGCAGAAATACGGACGCGGGTTCACGTCAACACGATCCTGCGGGGACGTCTTCTCAGCGAGCCCTTTCGCTGAAAGGATGTCGGTCGTGTCCCCCCGGGAGCCGAGCCTTCGCTTGGTGCGCGCCGCCGCCTTCGCCGTGGCGTGTGTCGTCGTCTCCGTCGGCGGGCACGCCTTCGCCGGTGGCGAACCGGTTCCCGGCTGGGCGATGGGTGCCGGTGTCCTGGGCGCTCTGCTGATGGCCTACGCGGTCAACCGTAGTGAGCGTGGCGCCGAGGTGGTGCTGGCGTCGACGGTCGCGGCCCAGGTCGTCCTTCATCAGCTGTTCGCGTGGTCCGCCCCGGCGCCGGCCCTACCCGGGCATGGCCATCGCCTGGGCATGTTTGTGGTTCACCTCGTGACAGCGGCACTTACCGGCTGGTGGCTCTATCGAGGTGAGCGCGCGGTGTGGCTGATGCTGCGCCTGTGGGCGATGGGCTCTCTCGCCGCGTTCCGATGGCTCCTCACCGCGCTCCGCGGCCAGTTTCCACCACCGCGAGCGGCGGTGCCGGTCGGCGTGTGTGACTACTTCACGGGCTGGGAAATCGCGTCCGCGGTATGCCGTCGTGGTCCTCCAGCGGTGTTTCACGCCGGCTGAGATTTCACCGCGGCCGGCCTCCGGTGATCAGGCGCTCCGCGGGTTGCGGCGGCGCTGTTCCCGTTACACCCGGCATGCCCGGGATATCCGCCGTGGAGTTTGCTAATGGCACCTTTGCCGCGATTTATCACCTTCGCCGCCGCGACCGTTCTCGCCTGGGGCGTCCTGTTCGATCTCACCGCGCCGGCCGCGTCCGCGCACGACAGCCTGAAGAGAAGTGCGCCGGCCAAGAACGCGAGCGTCTCGGGCGTCCAGACGATCGAGTTGGAGTACAGCGCCCGCGTGCGTTTCCCCGCCGTCGTCCTGCATGACGTGGCAGGCCGGCCCGTCGCGTTGGCCAAGCCGCGCCCGGAAGGCCGTCTCGTCCGCGCCGATGTCAGCGGCCCGCTGGCACCCGGCGGGTACGTGATCGCCTGGCGGGTGGTCTCCTCCGACGGACACCCCATCGAAGGGGAGATCCCTTTCACCATCACCGGTGGGGCCGCCTCCGTCACCTCCGCCTCGCCTTCCTCATCCCAGGCATCCCCGGCCCCCGCTGCTGCTGAGGACACGTCCTCGGCGGGGATTCCGGGTTGGTTGTGGATCGGGCTGGCCGTCCTGGCGGGGATCGGCGTGCTGGTCTGGATAAATCCTCTCCGCGGGAGCCGGACCGGCAACGAGAGTTGAGCCCCGAGCCATGACCGCCGGACTGACGCTCCGCCTGGCCCGCGCCGCGGCCTTCGCCGTGGTGTGCGCCGGGCTGGGTCTGGCCGCCCACCTGGCGGGTGGCGGCGCGGTCGCCGGACCCGTGCTGGCCGGCGGCCTCGCGGTCGCCTTCCTGGTGGCGCTGCCCGCCACCGGCCGTGAGCGCGGCCCCGGCGTGATTCTCGGACTGCTGACCGGCTTGCAGGTGGCCCTGCACCTGCTCTTCGCCACGGCCCGGGAACCGCGTCCGCCGGCCGCGATCGGCGTGCACGTGCACGCCTCCGGCCTGGTTCCCGATCTCGGCATGCTCATCATGCACTGCTGGGCCGTGGGACTCACCGCTCTCTGGCTCGCGCGCGGCGAGGCCATGCTCTGGGCCATCCTGCGGCGGCTGATGACCCGGCTGTTCGCGCGAATGCTCCCGCCGGGGCCGGCGGGCTTCCCCCCGGTCGAACGCCGGGCGGCATCCGGCGCGCTCGACATGCCGCGGCCGGTGCCGCCGCGGCACATCAGCAGTGGACGCGCCCCACCGGCGGCTCTTCCCACCGGCCTCGCCTGAGCGCGCAGGACCGGTCCTATCACCTTGTTCTACCGGACGGAGTAGCTCCGCCTGGCAGTCGTCGTGCGCTTCCCCAAAGGAACGATCAGTATGAGCTCTGCCACCATCCACCCCCGAAGGCCCGAGGACGAGCATCGTCTGACCGTGCTCGCGCTGGCCGCACGTGAAGGCGCGCCCGCCGAAGTCGAAGCCTTTACCCGCGCGGTCTACGCCGATGTCCGGCGCTTCATGGCCTACCTCACCGACAGCCAGTCCGCCGATGACCTCACCCAGGAGACCTTCGTACGAGTCCTGGGCAGCCTGCCCAGATTCGCGGGCCATTCGTCGGCCCGGACGTGGTTGCTGGCCATCGCACGCCGGGTGGTCGTGGACCGGTTCCGGTCCACCTCAGCCCGCCCGGTCGTCGCCGACCTCGCCGACTGGCAGTCCGCCGCCGAGCGCCGCCAGCCGCGTGGCCTGCCCGGTACGGAGGACAGGGTCGCCCTGGCCGCGTTACTGGCCGAAGTCCCGCGTGAGCGCCGTGAGGCGTTCGTGCTCACCCAGATCATGGGCCTGCCCTACGCCGAAGCCGCCACGCTGCTGGGTTGTCCGGTGGGCACAATTCGTTCCCGCGTCGCCCGGGCCCGCGGCCAGCTCGTGGCCTCGCTCACCGAGGCCGAACGCGCCGCCTGAGTCCCGCGGCCCGTGCCGGAGACATCGACACGGGCCGCCGACAGCCGGAGCGAGAGGCTGCTATGAAGGGTCACCGACTCGCGTACCATCCGTCCGGCCCTGGTAGCTGATCCGGATGACGCCGTCCTGGTGGCGGTGCGCACAGGCCCGTGCGGGGATCTCCGGGAGCCGCGGGCGTCCTCACCAGGCCTTGGGCGGATCCGATCGGTTCGGCCGCCGATAGATCGCCAGGGCGATGAGGCCGGTGACGAATATGCCGGCCGCGCTCCCGGCCGCCACGCCGGCCCAGTCGGCCACAACCCAGCCGACGACCCCCCAGGACGCCGGAACGAGCAACATGGTGACGATCTCTACGAGACGGTCTAGGATCGGGACGCCCCGACCATGTCCGGCCCGGGCCATCGGATACAGCTCCACGACGCCCTCCACCGTTCCATTCAACGTGAATGTTTCAAGAAGTGGCGAAAAGTACAAGAAAACAGGGCTAACGGAACCATCACAACGAGGGCGATCTCCGAATCGGCAGGACCGAACGCCGGATGATCGGAACACAATTTCGATGTTGCCTTTTCGTCGTCGTGACGTACCGTTCAGTCGGACGGCAAGCGAGAAAGGGGTCAGGTATGACGCCTGGTTGCGGAAGCTGCAGTTGCTACCTTGAGGACCGGGTGCTCTCCCGGCCGCCGGAGGAGCGCTGAGCAACGCCGCGAGGAGGGTCCCGGCCGGTTGTGCCCGAACCCTCCTCCGGTCCCACGAACTCAGTCGACCAGCGTCTTCGACGAACCGATCAGCGTGACCGCGAACAGGGCGAAGACCACCACGTGCACGCCGGTGCACCAGAGGCAGATCGCGTTCACCCGGAACAGTTCGACGTACACCAGATAGAGCACGGTGACCACGCCGACCCCCGCCGCGGCCAGGCGCGCCACTGTCAGCCGGACGTCCTGCCGCCGCCAGGCCGCCGGCAGGTTGAGTAGCGCCATCGCCCCGAAGAACAGCAGGCCGTAGACGGCGACGGGCAGGCCGAGGACCATCGACTCGGCGCTGGTGGTGACCTTGGCGCAGTCGAGCGCGCCGGTGTCAGGGCAGGCCAGGGTCCGGGGATCGGTGTAGTGCGCGATGGTCAGGTAGATCGAGATCGCCAGTCCGGTCAGGGCCAGTACCGTCCCGGCCGGCGGAACCCAGCGGGCGGGCTGCCCGGGGTCGTCAGTTGCCATTCAGTCCCTCCCCGAGGCTCTTCACGACGGGGTCGCCGCACACGTCGGCGGGCTGGTTCGCGGTGAGCGCGCAGATGCCCGCCGTCATGAGGTTGGCGATGCCGCTCACCGGCTTGCCGATGGCGTCGGCGGGGTCCGCCAGCCGGTCGGCGATCTGCGCGTGGTCCAGCCCGTCGAACAGCTGCGGCGAGAGGCTGGCCCCGGTGGTCAGGTACCGGTTGCCGAAATCGATGAACGGGATCGATCCGCGGGACTCCTCGGGCGTGTACGGCGGGGCGTTGAGCTTGCCCACCAGCGCCGCGTCCGCGTCGTTCAGGCGCTGCAGGGGGCGGCCCTCCGCGTCCTGCGTCTCCACCGCCGTGAACGCCAGGTACGGACTGGCGTAGCTCGCCGACCGGAACGTGAAGGTGGCCGTGTTCGGGAAGACGTCCGTGGCGGAGGAGCGGGACTCCTGGAGGCCGGTGAAGGTGCCGAACCGGGACAGTGCCACGATCAGCGGCCACCGCTGGGCCGCGCAGTAGGGGCAGTACTCCGCGCCCAGGTACAGGATCCTCGGCTTGCCGTCCTGCTCCAGCGGCGGCTCGCCGGAGACGGGCAGCAGTCTGGTCCCGTCAGGTGGGGGACCGGCCTTGATCAGCGTCTGTGCGGGTACTCCCGTGAGTTTGGCCACGGTGCTCCCGGCAGCGGCCTTCGGCACCTCGGCGGGCGCGCCGGTCCCGCTGAGCTTGATCACCACCATCACGCCGAGCACCAGGACGACCGCCGCGATCGGCGCGCCGACCATGGTCATCCGCCGGCGCCGGACCGCATCCGCGCGGCGGCGCGACTGCTCCTGTCGCATTTCCTCGACGCGACGCCGGCGCTCCTTCGCTCCCGACATCCGGCCACTCCCTCTCCTGACAGATCATCAACCCAAACGGATACCGAAATAGCCGCGTATGTGACCTGTCGTGGCGATGGTGGGAAAGGTTCCACCTTGAGAGGGTTTTTTAGCTGAATGTCACTCGCATGAGAGCTAACCCTCAGGAACTAGTGGAATCTGCGTAGGCGCAGGCTGTTGGTGAGCACGAAGATGCTCGACAGCCCCATCGTGGCCCCGGCGATCATGGGGTGGAGCAGGCCGGCGGCGGCCAGCGGGAGGGCCGCGACGTTGTAGGCGAAGGCCCAGAACAGGTTGCCCTTGATGGTCGCCAGCGTGCGCCGGGCGAGCCGGATCGCGTCCGCCGCCGCGCGCAGGTCGCCGCGGACCAGCGTCAGGTCGGACGCGTGGATCGCGGCGTCGGTGCCGGTGCCCATCGAGATGCCCAGATCGGCTTGGGCGAGTGCGGCCGCGTCGTTGACGCCGTCGCCGACCATGGCGACCACCCGCCCCTGCCGTTGCAGATCGCGGATCACCTCGACCTTGCCCTCCGGTAGCACTCCGGCGATCACCCGGTCGATGCCGACCTGGGCCGCGACGGCCTCGGCCACAGCCGGGTGATCGCCGGTCAGCAGCACCGACGACAAGCCCAGGTCCTTCAATTCCCTGATGGCCTGCGCCGAAGTCGGTTTGACCGCGTCGGCGATCACCAGCACGCCCCGGGCCAGGCCGTCCCACCCCGTGACCACTGCCGTGGACCCGGCCGACTCGGCTTCGGCGAGCGCCTTCTCCAGGGAGGCGGGCAGCGGCCCCCACCGCTCGGCCACCAGGCCGGGACGTCCGGCCAGCACCGCTTTGCCGGCCACCCGGCCCTGGACCCCGAGCCCGGGCAGGGCCGTGAACTCCGCCACGGCCAGCGGCGAGCGGGCGGCGTCGGCGATCGCCCGCCCGATGGGATGTTCCGAGGCGCGCTCCAGCGCGCCGGTCAGGCGGAGGATCTCCTCCGGGTTCTCTTCCTCGGCGGGCACCACGCGGCAGAGGGTCATCCGCCCCTCGGTCACCGTGCCGGTCTTGTCGAGTACGACGGTGTCGATCCGGCGAGTCCGTTCCAGCGCCTCCGGACCCTTGACCACGATCCCGAGCTGTGCGCCACGGCCGGTGCCGACCAGCAGCGCGGTCGGGGTGGCCAGACCGAGGGCGCACGGGCACGCGATGATCAGAACGGTGATGGCGGCCCGGATGCCCGCGGACGGGTCGGCGCCGAGCAGCAGCCAGAGCGCGAACGTGGTGACCGCGACCGCGATGACCACGGGCACGAAGACCGCCGACACCCGGTCGGCCAGCCGTTGCGCCTCCGCTTTGCCCGACTGGGCTGCCTCCACCAGCCGGCCGATCTGTGCCAGCCGGGTGTCTTCGCCGACCTGGGTGGCGCGTACCACCAGGCGGCCGCCCGCGTTGACCGTGGCGCCGATCACCCGGTCTCCTACGCCGGCCTCCACGGGTACGGGCTCTCCGGTGAGCAGGCTGGTGTCCACGGCCGAGGCGCCCTCGGTCACCACGCCGTCGGTGGCGATCTTCTCGCCTGGCCGTACCACGAACAGGTCGCCCACCGTGATCCGGTCGGCGGGTACCCGGACCTCCTCGCCCTCCCTGAGCAGGGCGACCTCTTTGGCGCCGAGATCCAGCAGCGCGCGCAGTGCCGCGCCCGCGCGGCGTTTGGCCCTGGCCTCCAGATAGCGGCCGGTCAGGATGAACACGGTCACTCCGGCGGCGACCTCGAAGTACACCAGAGGATGGTCCGAGACCGCCGGCCCGCCATGATGCCCCGCCGCCGGCAAGAGCAGTTCCCAGAGCGACCAGCAGAACGCGACCAGGGTGCCCAGCGACACCAGCGTGTCCATCGTGGCCGTGCGCTGCCGGAGGTTGGCCAAGGCGGCCCGGTGGAACGGCCACCCGCCGTACACCACGATCGGCAGGGTGAGCGCCAGGCTGACCCACTCCCAGCCGGTGATCCACAGCGCCGGGACCATGGCGGGAATGATCACGCTGACGGCGCAGCCCGCGGAGACGACCAGACGTTCCTCCAGCGCCCAGAGCGAGCGCCGCTCGTCCGGTGGTTGCTCGCGAGGCAGCTCGGCGGTGTATCCGGCGCGTTCCACCTCCGCCACCAGGATCGCCGGGTCGAGATCCGCGGGGTGGGTGACGCTCGCCCTCTCGGTCGCGTAATTGACCGAGACGCTCACGCCGTCGAGCTTGTTCAGCTTCCGCTCGATCCGCCCCGCGCACGCGGCGCAGGTCATGCCACCGATGGAGAGCTCGGTGGTCGTGACAGTGGGCGTTCCCATCGATGTCCTCATCAAAAGGCCGGTATTACCCGAGTGGCGTTTCTCAGGAGCTGAATCCCGCTTCCTCGACGACCCGTGCATCACGTGAGCGTTTGCGTTCATGGCGATCTCCGTTGAACAGGTCTTCCACCGTCACCGCCAGTTACGGCTGGCTACGTGAGCGGGTTCATTCCTGGCTCAACAGCCTCACTCGGGCGTCATGATCAGTGGGTCGGATGGGCGTCGCGAAAAGTTCCCGCGAATTCGGCCTGATCTCACGGGCGTTCCGCTCGCCAGGCCGGCTGAACATGGCGAACCCGGGTTCCGGCTGGCTGGCCTCCTGGTCTGACGGTGATCGCGGGCCATCCCGGTCGGGAAGCCCGCGATCACCGTCGTGACCGGATTACTGGGCCCGGGAGCGGCGGAGGCCGAGGACGCCGATGGCGGCGCCGACGACGCCGACCGCGATGCCCAGGCCGCCCAGGAGCCTGGCCGTACCGTCGGATGAGGATGAGGCGGCGGCGGTGTCGTGGTCCGACGCGGCAGCGGGGGACACCGAGGGTGCCGCCGTGGTCGGGGCGGCTGACGGGGACACGGCTGCGGTGCCGTGGTGGTCGTCCTCACCCGTCGGGGCGACGAGCTTGAGGACGGGCGCGGGGTGCTCGGCCTCGCTACCGTCCGCGGCGGGCGCGTCGGCCCACTTGACGACCTCGCCGCTGGAGTAGGTCTGCTCGGTGGGGAAGACGATCTGGTCGACGTCCTCCGGCAGCGGACCGACTGAGACTTCGAACTCCTGGAACTCGCCGGGCGCGATCTTGCCGCCGGTCCAGGTGATCTTCAGCACGGCCTCGTCGACCGAGTCGCCGTCGTCGGAGACGACGGGCTTGGGCAGTTTGCCCTCGGTCAGCTTGGTGTCCCAGCCGGGGATGGGCTTGACCGAGACGAAGGGCAGCGGGGTGTCGGTCGGG
Organism: Acrocarpospora corrugata; assembly: GCF_009687845.1. Lineage (GTDB taxonomy): Bacteria > Actinomycetota > Actinomycetes > Streptosporangiales > Streptosporangiaceae > Acrocarpospora > Acrocarpospora corrugata. The sequence continues at coordinate 2,627 of NZ_BLAD01000129.1, read as the reverse complement.
AAGGTGACCTCGAGTTTGGTGGTCGAGGCGTCGTCCCTTTCGTTCGGGACCCGGAAGGCGATCTTCGTGAAACCGCCCTTCTCCGCGGTTCCCGGCTGGATCGTGACATGCGCCAGCGCCGGTACGGCCAAGCCCAGCACCACGGCGAACGCGGCGGCGGCGACAATGCCGGTACGGCGACCGGCGATTGAGACGGACATGGATGACTCCACTTTGGTGTGAGGAATGCCGGAAACACCCGAGCACGTGCTCGGGCGAGGGTTCAGGAACCGGCTGGAAGCGGAGGACCACGCCGCAGGACGGCGTACAGGAGCAGACGATCGGACAGCAGCGCGTGGCGGGACACCGGCGTCGCGGCCCGTGGTCGCGTTTCGAGTGGGGCACGCCCGGATAGCAGGATCCGGAACAGGCGGGCGACGCCTCAGGCGCACCACCGACCAGAGCGCGGTCTCGCCCCGGGCCAGCACCCACCCGGTGATCGCCGCCGCCACGCCGTGGCAGAGCAGCATTCCGACATCGACGCTCAGCACATGCGCGTGCGGCGGCCCGGCGGGCGCGGCGAACAGTTCATGCAAGATCAACTGCGCCGCCACCAGCAGTCCGACGACCACCGCGGGAGATCGTTCCCGGCCGGCCAGGACCACGGTCACCGTCATGACGGCACCCGCGCTCACCAGCGCCGTACCGATACCCGGGGAGGCTCCACCCGCGAACCAGTGCCCCAGCGCCGCCAGCACGACGCAGACAGCGGTGAACGCCGCTGACCTCAGGAGACGCAAGGGGAAATGAGCACGCATGACGCCCAAATGCTCCCACAATCGGCCGAACCTGTCCCGTGCTTCCCCAGCGCCTGATCTTCCCGACGGCGGACGCCCACGTCACCACCCCGGCGCCGCGGGCGGCGCGATGAACAGTCACGCTTGGACTGCCGCCGTTCGCCTGCCGAGGACGAGATCCAACGCGCCGCCGACCGGGGCCGCCCCGGCCGGAAGGCCCGGGGATCGCCAGCAGATGTGGTCGTCGGGCCGGACCAGGACGGCGCCACCGGCCTCGATGCCCCAGGCGTGGGCGAGCCGCTCGGGGATCTCGTGGACGGCGACGTCCGGGGGCGTCGCCGTCCGCCAGGCGTCGGGCCGGCCGGTCAGCAGGACGAAGCCGGGGCCGGTGAGGTCAAGCGTGGAGACCGTGCGCCCGTCCTCGTCGGTCAGCCAGGCGTGCGGCACGCGGTGACCCGGCCGTGCGACCGGCTGGTAGACGGCCACGGCGTCGGAAATGTCCGGCGGCGCGCTCCCATCCGGCACGACGGCCGCGGCTGGTCCGTCGTAGGTGTAGCCGAGAACGAGTCCATCACTGGGACGGCCCTGCGGGCGCGGGCCGGAAACCCCGCTCGCGGCGAGGGCGGCCAGCAGGCTGTGGCGACTCTCGGCCACCGTGGCCGCGCCCACCGGACGCCGCTCGGCCTCGTAGCTGCCGAGCAGTGCCGTCCCCGCCTTCCCTGCCAGTACCCAGGCCAATTTCCAGGCCAGATTGTCGGCGTCTTGGATGCCGCAGTTCATGCCGAATCCGCCGTAGGGCGTCATCGGGTGGGCGGCGTCCCCGGCCAGGAACACCCGGTCGTCCCGGTAATGGCGGGCCAGCAGGGCCGCCGCGGTCCACTCCTGTACGCCGGTCACGGTCAGTTCAAGATCCGGCAGGCCGGCGGCGCGCCGGACGACCTCCACGCATCCGTCCCGGGTGAGCCCGTCGACGCCCTGCCGGGCGGGGTCGTGGATGAGGTTGAACAGCCAGCGGCGCTGGTTGTCCACCGCCATGAAGGTACCGGTGAGCGACGGATTGGCGATCGTGTAGATCAAGCTGAGCCGATCCCGCACCCGCGGCCGCAGGTCGGCGTCGAACAGGATGTTGAGGTTGCGGCTGAGCTCGGCGTCGCCGTCCATCGTGATGCCGAGGCGGCGGCGGACGAAGCTGCCGGCGCCGTCGGCCCCGATCAGGTAGGCGGCGCGGATGATCCTGGTGGTTCCATCCGGTCCCTGGATCTCGGCGGTGACGCCAGTCGGGTCCTGGGAGAGGGCGACCAGTTCGTGGCCGAACCAGAGTTCCCCGCACGCCTGGGCTTCCGCCTCTTCGCGGAGCAGCGGTTCCAGGATGTCCTGGGAGCAGACGGTGGTGAAGGTGGGACTCAGCGCCGCCCTGGCGGGATCCGGCAGGTTGCCGCGGCGGATGTACTCGGCCGAGGTGAGCGCGTCGCCGAAGTAGAAGTGCAGGCTCTCCGTACGGGGAAGCCCTGCCTTGGTGACGTGGTCCTCGAGGCCGTAGCGCCGGAGGATCTCCATCGTGCGGATGCTGAGGGCGCGGCCCTTGGGGAAGGCCGACGTGGCGGGATGCCGCTCCACCAGCAGCGAACGCACGTCCAAGCGGGACAGTGCGATGGAGGCGCACAGACCGGTCGGTCCGCCGCCTGCGATGATGACGGGAACGTCCACAGGTTTCTCTCCTGGTACAGGTGGCCCGATTCGGCCACCTGGAAGCCATGACTGGATGATCGTTTTCGGCGGATCCTCCGCGTCCCAGCAGCGGCCGGGAACTTCGGGCGGGTGGTGCGCGACTACTGGATGAACCTAGTGCCG
>NZ_BLAD01000128.1 GCF_009687845.1 Acrocarpospora corrugata | reverse complement strand
GCCCATGTCAGGGGAACAGCGACTCCTCCGGATCCACGGTGGTCATCCGGTATTGCCCGTTATGCCTGCTGGGATTACCTCAATAAACCCTGGAACGCCATTACCAATCCTCCTCGCAATTAGGGATCGGGTGTGCGGCGTGGCTTAGGGCTGGCTGAAGGCGTTCGCTTGCTTGATGGACGGGCCCACCCTCCGCGCCAAGATGATCACTGCGTCATCCACTCCGGCGGTTCAGTTGAGGTCGCCTTGCGCCACGTCTCCGCGACCTCCGAAGAATTCTGCTGATAGGGGTTGCGGAGGAGAATTATTGCCACGCGGACGAGATCGGGGAAATCCCGCTCTACAGCGATCTGGAGGCCTTCCATAATCAAATGCAAGGCCCTCCTCAAATTGTTCTGATTCACTTAGCAACTGGCCATTGACAAAGCAGCTGGTGGCCAAGTCTACCGAGTGGACCTCAGGGTTGGCACGAGCAAGCGCGCGCCTGACGTCCTTCGAACGCCGCCTGCCGGTGACCGGGCTCGCGCTCGACGTGCGGCGGGGTCTGTCTCCCCTTGCGACGAGCAACGTAACCATTTGCCGCGGTGCCCATCACCGTGGCCGACCATCGACGGCCCACGCCGGTGTCGAGATGAACCGTCGATTCGACATTCTCGAATGCCCGGTGAGGAATCCGTCGATCAGCCAGGAAAGTCCACGAATCGAAACCCTTGACAAGATGTCTCGCATTTATCAAGGCTGTGATCAGGTACCAAATCGAAGAGGATTCGAGTTATTCGAATGGTGACGACAGCAATGCCGACGACGAGGAAGTCGTCGAGTGCGATTAAGGTGTTCGAGCTGCTGAAGACGGTGGCGTCCGCCGGCACAGCGGGTGCGAGCCCGTACGATCTGGCAGCCGCGTCCCATGTCGCGGTCAGCACGGCCCACCGCTACGCCGCATCCCTGCTTGAGCTCGGCGTCCTGGAGAAGGACGGCGGCGGCCGGTACCGGCTCGTCGACATCACGATGACCAAGAAGGACACGATTGACCATCCCGACCGGCCCAGCCGATTCGCGTACGGGGCCACGCAGATCGAAGCCGAGGTCCCTTACACGGTGTTCAAGGACAGCCCGTCCATAGCCATGTCCGTGGCGCTGCGCAACCCGACGGACACGGCGAAGAGCTACAAGTACTGGACCTGTACCACGCTTGCACCTGGCGAGGAGTTGACCTGGGGTTCGCCGACGATGGGCATCGTGACGAACGTCGACACCTTCCGGTACGACTCGGCATACCGCTGGATGGCCGACGTCGAGCAGCCGGCTCACCCGCAGACGCCGACCGGCCGGTATCTCGTGCTCGACAAGATCAAGAAGATGAGCGAGTGGCGTAGCGACGGCATCGCCCACGGTCAGGATCTGGCCACCACCCCGCAGAACAACTTCTGGGGCGTGGTAAATCACGAGAACCGTGAAGGCGTCGTCCGCGTCGGGGACAACACCATCACGCCCGGCATGAAGTTCTGGGAGTGGGGACAGAACGGCTCCTTCGACACGAACATATTCCGGCGCGGGTCGTCCGAACGGCCATACATCGAGCTCTGGGCGGGTACGTCCGATAGGTTCTTCTCCCCGGCGGTCCTCCAGTCGCACCAGACGGGCTCGTGGACGGAGTCCTTGGCGCCGGCGCTTGGGCTCGCCGAGGTCACCAACGCCACCGCCGACGGCGCCGCGCACGTCGGGTTCGCCCACGACGACGAAGGTGTGTCGGTCACGGCCAACGTGTTCACAACCCTCATCTGCCAGGACGTGACGGCCGCCCTGGTCGACGGCTCGACCGGAAGCACGCTGACGAGTGCGACTCACGGGTGACGTGTACGTCTCGCACGAACTCTCGGCACCCGTCGAGTCCGGTGCGACCGCGACGCTCGTGCTCACCGATGGTGGCGGGAAGGAGTGACTGCGCGCGAGCGTGACCGACGAGTGAACCGAACCATCGCACATCGGCACCCGTGACGGGGGCCGCGCCTCACGCGCGGCTCCGAGGCCCGGAGTGGCACGGACGGACGCCTTGCTCAACGAAAAGGAAGCGCAATGAGAGCAACAACTCGCAATCGCGGACGTCGCTCGGCCGTGGTGGCCCTGAGCGTGGTCACCCTGGGGGCATCTCTGCTCCTCGGCGCGATACCGGCCGCCGCGGACGAGCCCAGCGCCTTGATCATCTTAGGCGAGGTCAACCAAGGGACCGGTCTCCGCCAGATCGAACAGGGTGACGGCACGACCGCACCCGTGACGGTCGGCGGGCTGAGCGCACGCAGGACCGTGCAGACCTCGGCACCGGCGCAACACATGTATTTCCAGGTCGACGACGCGGTCGCCTTCGATGGCGCGTTCGTCGCGTGCCTGCAATTCGAGTACTTCGACGAGGGCGGGGCCACATTCCGCGTCCAGTACGACTCGACCAGCAGCGCCTATGGCTCGACGGGTTCGGTGAACCGCACCGGGTCGAACACGTGGAAGACGGCGGGCTTCGAGCTGATGGACGCCCGGTTCGCCAACCGCGAGAACGGCGGCGCCGACTTCCGCGTCGAGGCGGGCTCGGCCGGAGTGACCTTACACAGCGTGAAGTTGACGATCATCCAGAACGACGACGGCGTGACCCCGCCGTGCGCGGCCGCCGATCCCGAGCCGGAACCCGTCCCCACGCGCTGGAGGCTCAAGTATGACGAGCCGTTCGAGAAGCGGATCCGCACTGAGGCCAGCCCGTGGGTGCTCGACGACTACAGCGAGCCGGTCGACGACTTCAACGACGACAACGGCGACCTCTACCGCCTTCAGCTCGGTCCGAAGTTCGACGCGGCGATGGCGACCATGCGGACCTACCGGCAGGAGACCGAGTTCGGCCGGGACGGCTGGCTCACAGTGTCCCTCTCCGCGCGAGAGAGCGGCGGGCGGGTCGACGACAGCTATACCGACGCTGCCGAACGTCCGTCGATCAAGACGGAGAAGCTGGAGACCGCAGGCGCCGTCGCCAAGATCGCCGTACCTCACTACACAGGTGGCGCGATCATCCGCAACACCGAGCCGCTGCCGAAGTACTACCGCATCGAGTACGACCTCAAGACGCTCGACTTCGGCGGCCTGCGTAACGGCTCGCTGTTCTACGACGGCAAGTACAACGGGTACACCCTCGGGGAGTGCAAGACGTTCTACCCCTGGGTCAGCAACCCGAACGACATCGACCCGGCCGACCCCTGCGCCACCCGCTCGGTGCGGGAGGACAGCAACGAGGCGTACAACGCGTTCCACTTCATGTCGATCCTCGACTTCCCGGCGATGCCCCGGAACCTGGCGATGTACCACTGGCACCGCAAGGTCCTCATGGACCAGTTCAGCCCGGCCCCGTCCCGGAACACGAACGGCTACGACGTCTGCAACTCGCTGACCGGTGAGAAGTACCGCTGGGACCAGAGCAACCGCACCACGGTGAACATGCTCTACTTCACCGGTTCGCTCGGCCAGTCGCAGACGTTCGTGACGAGTTGCGACCGCCGGCCGGTTTCCGGCGTGCAGAAGTCGGCCGTGGAGCTGCAGCCAGAGCTGATGCCCCATAAGGACTACGCGTTCGCCATCGAGCGCACTGAGGCGGGTTACACGCTCGAGGTGAGCGGCGTCTTCAAGAACGTCGGCAAGCAGACCTACCGGTTCACCCGGGGCTTCATCGACGACGACGCCGGCGTGATCGGGGCGAACGTCCCGATCTTCCACTACAACGTGGACGCCGAGGAGTACAACGGCCAGTTCAACACGTCGCACCGCGCGCAGGGCGCATTCGGCTCCAAGACGTGGGACAACCAGTGGCCGGCCGGCTCGGCCTACCCCGACTACTTCGTCATCGGCGAGCCGTACACGAACGTCGGCGAGGGCCAGGCCCGCATCGACAACATCCGGCTGTACGTGCCGAAGGAGTAGGCACGGGAGAACTGACGCAGCCGCGCCCCTGGGACCTCAGACTGCACCCAGGGGCGCGGCCTGCCCTCCGGATTCACGCGATCCTTCATTTCGAGTCTTCGATTAGTTCGAATCATCGTCAACCAAAGTTACGTTGACAGTCTGACCAAAGAGCGGCCTCCTGTCCAGGAAGCCGTCACCCTCTACCAGGAGCTGGCGCGATCTGAGCCCGAGCGCGGCCGCCAGCGCTCGCTCCAAGGACTGAATGGCCCGGGTTCGGGTTCGGTGAGGATGCCGCAGCCGACCAGGTGTTTGAGCTTTGCCGCGCATGCTCTCGGTGTGCTTGCGTTCCAGTCCTGTGTTCAGCATCCAGCAGATGTCCTTGGCGCGCAGCCCGTCCCGGGCTTGCTCCAGGACCGCCAGGAAGAGAAGCCAGGATCATCACCTCGGGCAAGGCTTGGCATGTACCGGATTCAACTGGACGGACTGACGTCGAGATAGCGTTCTCCCCAGGCGCTGGCCAGATGGAGCGTTGCACAGAGGCCGGAGCCTAATTCCGTGATCTGATAGGTGATGCGTGTGGGAGGCCAGGGGCGACGTGCCGGTTGACCAGCCTTTCCTCTTCCAGTTGGCGCAGGCGTGGCATGAGTCCGCCGCGATGGGTGAGATCCAGCGGTTCGCGGTGAAGGGATCGGATGCGGCTGTGCGGCGTCGGCAGCGCGCCAGCCTGGTGATCGCAGCGATCGACGAGAGCGGGCAGGAGAAACAGGGCGAGGCCACGGCCGGGGTGAAACGCCAGTACATGGGGTGCGCGGACGCGTAGGCCGACGGCCTGGTCTTCGACTTCGTCTGCGGCGATGAGGTGTACGGCGGCTGCACCCAACTGCGCGAGTTCCTCCAAGACAACGGCCAGGCTTACATGCTGCGCGTCGCCTCCAGCTTCACGCTCACGCCGGCCGCAGGGACGAAGCTGACCTGCGCGCAGGCGGCAAAGCAGCTGGCCAAGGGCAGGAACCTCACCCAGAAGGCCGAACGACTGGCGCTCTCTACGCTGTGGTAAACAATGGGGCGGTGCCCGTAGTGCACCTGACTGGCCAGGGCCCGTAAAGGACGTGAGGCTGACCTCTGCGGTGGCGCTGTCCGTCGCCGACGACATCGATCCGGACCCGTCGAACAACACCCGCTCGACGTCCTTCCAGATCGACTGCGTGGTGCCGATCGCGAGTCAGCCGACGGAGGCGGCAATGTCGTCGGCGGTCACGCTTTCCTCCCCTTTGGTCTTGGTTTCGCAGATCAGAGGGTTCAGGTGCATACCATCCCGGGGTAGAAACGCGATCGTCGCCTCTTCGCCGGCGTGCTGGCTCGCTACCGCCATATCGGCGGTACGCGCCCACGCCTGCCCGGACGTGACACTCCACGATCCAACTCCTGTCGCTGTAGACAGATCACACGGGAGGCATCCGTGCACCGGTTCGTTCCGCAGTTCCAGGGTTCCCCCTGGCCTTCCGGTGCCCGGGTGCTCCATGTTTACGCGCTGCCCGATCCGCCGTTCGCCAATGAGCTGCTGAGGTTGGCGAATGCGTGCCGCAAGGCCATGACGGGCTACCCGATCGCGCCCCTGAGCGATGAGTTGCTGCACATCACCATCGAGATGGTCTGCGATGCGCTGGCCACCGAGATCAGCAAGGAGGGGCAGAGTGAGATCACGGCCGCCCTCACCAGGCACTGTGCTGACATCGATCCGGTGGTGGCGTTGTGCGGATCGCCGATCTCGGGGCAATCCGGGGTGCTGCTGGACATGTGGCCTGACGATGGTCTGGTCACCGTGCGGAAGGCCGTCAGCGCCGCCCTGCGTGAGGTTCGTGGGAAAGCGGCGGTTCGGCGCAGTGGCGGGCGCCCGCACCTTTCCCTCGGCTACGCAGGCGGCAGCGCGGACTCTGACCCTCTGCAGAGTGCTCTGCGGAAAATCACGCCCGGCCACGCCCCGATCGCGATCACCCGCCTACACCTGGTGAACGTGCTATTCACTGAGCGGCCGGCCGGTTGGGAGATCGCATGGGAATCGATCGCCGTCATCCCACTCGGCAGGATGGGAAGGACGGACAGCCCAGTGGAGAGCCACGCGAGCACTACGCCACCAGACATGGCCGAACTTTCCCGGCGAAGCTGAACGGGGAGCTGAGCATGCCCCTGCACGCGATTGAGTCCGCCGCAGTTACACAGGAACGACCGGGAGTGAGCTGAGGAGTCCAGCCACACGATCACGATCAAGGGAGCTGACTCGAGGATCCCGTGGGGCGTCCTCCAATTCGAGGTCGTCAGCCATCGACCGGGCTGCTCCTTCGACGACTACGGACGGCCGGCTGTTCGTCGAGGGTCTGGTGATGACCTACCTGGATGGCGGGCCGCCCGAGACGCGGGCCGACTGGCGTCGCGTGGCCGGCACGCTCCGCGAGCTGCATCGGTTGACGCGGGGCTGGCCGCAGCGCCCAGGTTGGCGATCGTCGACCGATCTCCTGCGCGCCGAGACCGGGACGAGGATCCCGAGTCCTGGCCATGACTCGGAGCAGGACCTCAGACTCGATGACACGCTCGACCTCGACCCCGGCCAGGTGAGGGAGAAAGGCGCCCAGACAACGATCTTCACACTCGTTGCATCCTGGCCAACCACGGCAGGGGTTACGGGGCAGCTTCGATCACGAAATGTGGGCCAGATCCCAAATAGAACCGTCCTAGCCACCAGCAGTTGATGCCGTGACCAGAGCCACGAGGCCGCCCTTCTCTTCTACTCGTATGGATCACGTCCTCACCTTCTCGGTCGGGTGTCTGGAGGGTGCCACTGGACGGCGGTACGGTGGGGGCGTACCAGATCGGAGGTCACCAGTGTCCACCCCGCATCACGATGGCGAGGCGCTCATCCCTCGTCCACCGCTGACGACGGCTGCGTTGCGGGCTGCGGTGGCCCAGATCACGCCGGCTTACCTGGGGCAGTTCGTCGAACATCTCGATCAGGCCACGGAGCAGGCTGCACGGCAGAGTACCGTCGCCCCGCTGCACGGGTTCCTGGCCCAGTGGGGCGAGTTCGTGGCGATCCACCGCTACCCCGCCAAAGCCGCTCGTCTGCGCGAACTGGAGCAGCAGGTAGCCGCCGCCACTGACCGGCAGACGGTGAGGGCGGTCATAGCCGAGATCCGGGAGATCACCGACGCCGCTCACCGTGACGCCACCGGTGAGTGAGACGTGGGCCTGGGAGTACGACCCGGACGAAGAGCACGTCGCCCTCGGGTTGCCCCCGCTGGTCATCGCGGAGGTCGAGCGGCTGGCCGACCAGCTGATGATCCTGGGACGAGACGCGGCCGCTGCGGGCAGAGGTCCGCTGCACGGGGGAGGGTTGCGAACGCTCGATATGTTCGGCGGTCGGGGCTTTCTGCACTTCATCGTCGCCGACCACTTGCATCTTGTGCTGATCGTTCGCATCACCTGGCTGGATTGAAGAGATGACCCCCATATCATCCGCGCCGGGTCTTGCAGCCTGCGGCGGCCACCACCAGCGGCGCCAAGTTGTACCCCCTGCTCCTAGGCCGGATGCAGCTTGGTGGATCATTCTCGGCGAGAACACCCCAGCGCCTGATCGGCAGGCTGGGTTCTGATGCCTCCGGGCGGTGATCAGGTCTGGCAGAACATGATGGAGAGATGAAGGTCGTCGTTCTGTCCGATACGCACGCGCCGCGCTTTTGGAAGGCGTGCCCTCCTGGGGTGGCCGAGCACCTGCGCGGCGCCGACGCGATCCTGCATGCCGGTGACGTCTGCGTCGGCTGGGTCCTGGAGGAGCTGGCCGCTTACGCGCCCGTTCACGCCGTCAAGGGCAACAACGACGGCCCGGACGTCCAGGCCCCGCAGACGCTGGAACTGACGCTCGGCGGCCTGCGGGTGGCCATGATCCACGACAGCGGCCAGGCCAAGGGGCGGCTGGCCAGGATGCGGGCCAGGTTCCCCGCAGCCGGGCTGGTGGTGTTCGGGCACTCCCACATCCCCATGGATCAGAGCGCCGACGGATTACGCATCTTCAACCCGGGTTCGCCCACCGACCGCAGGCGCCAGCCGTACGGCACGCTGGGGTTGCTGCGGATCGAGAATGGCACGCTCGCAGAGGTGAAGATCGTACCCGTCACCTGACCGGCGTCCCGTCCGTAGGCGCTGGATGTAACCGGCCTGTTCGAGATCGATCAGGATGCCCTGCGCGGCCCGTTCGGTGATCCCGAAGGCTACGGCGTTGACTGAGCCCCGCTCCGGCCGGCACCCCGCCAGCCGCACACAGAAAGGCGTCCTGATGGAGATTCCCCTGTTCAAGAACAGGCAGTGGAGCACATGCCCGCACCCGGTGCCCGAGGACGACGAATCCGACTACGAGGCATGGATGAAGAAGGGCGGCTACGGTCACGCCGCGCACTTCTTCGTCCACGACGACTCGCTCGTCCAGCTGACGGTCTGGGGCGACGGCCTACACGGAGGTCAGCTCAGCGGGCGAGCGCCGGCCGGGCACGTGAGAACCAGCGTGGGCCAGGCGCTGATGGACGACGCGCTGCCGCACCTGGGCTCGCACCTGGGCTCGCGCGCGGTGCTGTGGGCGCCGGAGGGCAACTAGGGCGTGTATCGAAAGCGCCGGCCACAGCCACCCGTTGCTCTGAGGCAGTGGTAAACCGCTACTTCAGCGGTGGATGTGGCGAGTACGGTGTGGCTGTGGCCGGTGATCGCGTGCAGCGGCGGCTCACGGAGACAGACGCGCGGACGCGAAGGAGCGAATGGTGCCAGGCGCTGTGCTGCGAGGGGTGACTCTGGACTGTGCCGACCCGCAGACGCTGGCGGGCTTCTACGGTGCACTGACCGGGATGCGCGAACTATTCAGTACGGACGAGTTCGTCGCTCTGACGGACGACTCCGGCTGTGATCTGGGGTTCCAGAGGGTTGACGGATACCGGGCTCCGCAGTGGCCGGGTCAGGACGTGCCACAACAGTTCCACCTGGATTTCCGCGCTGACGACCTCGATGCGATGGAAGAGCTGGCCCTGGAACTCGGCGCGGCCAAACCGGACCATCAGCCCGGCGACGGACGCTGGCGGGTACTCCTGGATCCGGCTGGCCACCCCTTCTGCCTGACGTCTTCCTGACATCACCGGCGTTGACAGGTATCCCCCGTCAGACGCCGTAGCGCTCAGGCTTGGGCGAGCGGTTCATCAGCTGCTGGCCGCCTCGGAGAGGGCATGGCGTCAGATGTGCTGGTCACAGCCACTCGTTGATGGCCACTACCAGGGCGGTTGCCTCGTAGCGGACCGCGAGCTTGTCGTACCTCGTGGCCACGGCACGGTGCCTTTTGAGGCGATTGATGCCGCACTCTGCCGCGTGCCGAGCCTTATAGTCCTCCGGGTCGAACTTCGGCGGACGGCCGCCGCGGGAGCCGCGTTTCCTTCGGTTGCGGGCCTGGTCGGCCTTCTCCGGGATGGTGCGCGCAGGTAGGCGCGGTTCTTCCGGGAGGCGTACGCCTTATCAGCGCGCACCCGCCTCGGCCGGGTGCGCGGTCTGCCGGACCCCAGCCGGGGCACCCTGATGCGGCCCAGGACAACCTCGAACTGCGGGGAGTCCCCGCGCTGCCCGGCGGTGATCACGATGGACATGGGCTTTGCCCCTGCTCGACGGCGAGGTGCAGCTTGGTGGTCAGGCCGCCGCGCGAGCGCCCGAGGCCGTGGTCGTCGGGCTCGACTGCGACACCGCCGGGCGGCTCCTTCTGCAGGTCCCCTTTTCCTCGCTCCGGCGGCGTGCTGGTGGGCCCGGCAGACGGTGGAGTCGACGTTGAGGTCCCAGGTGATCAGGTCCTTGGCATCGGCCCGGGCCTGGAGTTCGGTGAAGATGCGCTGCCAGGTGCCGTTGCGCTGCCAGCGGCGGAACAGGTCGTACGCCCGGCCCCAGGGCCCGTACTCGGCGGGCATGTCCCGCCACGGGATGCCGGTACGAACCCGGAACCGTATGCCGTCGATCAGCTGCCGCCGGGTCCATATCGGTGGCCGGCCGGGCTTCTTGCCCTTCGGCAACAGCAGCTCCAGCACGGCCCATTGCTCGTCCGTCAGATCTCCACGCGCCACCAATCAAGATCATCTCACGCCCAAGATCCACTTTCGAAACAGGCCCTAGCGGGCTCGTCGAGCCTACGAGAAGGCCGGCTGGTCGGCGGACGGCGTCACCCGGGACGCCTTGATGGGCGGCGAGCTGACCCACCAGCTGCGGTGCGCCCGGTGACCGACTTCGCCGAATGTGCCGAGCGGCACCGGGGCGAGCTGCGGGTGCACTGCTACCGGATGCTCGGGTCGTTCGACGAGGCGGAGGACCTGGTCCAGGAGGTGTTCCTGCGGGGCGTGGCGCGGCCGGGACGGCTTCGAGGGCCGTTTCTCACTGCGCGCCTGGTTGTACCGGATCGCCACCAACGCCTGCCTGGACTTCCTCGACGGCCGCCGCCGGACGCTCCCGACCAGGCCGATTCGCCGGCCGGCCCGTGGTTGCAGCCGCTCCCCTGCCACCTGTGGGAACCGATGGCGCCGAGCGCCGACGACCCGGAGGCCGCGGTGGTCGCGAAGGAGATCCTGGAGCTGGCGTTCCAGGCCGCCATCCAGCACCTGCCGCCGAGGCAGCGCGCCGCGACGATCCTGTGCGACGTGCTGGGCTGGCCGGTCCGCCAGACGGCCGAGGCCTCGACGGCAGTGTCGCCTCGGTCAACAGCGCACTGCAGCGGGCCAGAGCCACCCTGCGCACCCGCATGCCGCGCGGCCGGTCGGACTGGGCCCCGTCAGCCCCGCCCACAGACGAGGACCGCCGGATCCTGCGCCGCTACATGTCCGCGGTGGAGCGCGGCGACCTGACCGAGGTCGCCGAGCTGCTGGCGCGGGACGTGCGGGCGACGATGCCGCCGTACCCGGAGTGGTTCGCCGACCGCGACGGCGTGCTGGCAGCGCTGTCGGCGAGCTAGGACGCCGGCTCACCCGACTACATCGGAACGCTGCGCATGCTGCCGGCGAGCGCCAACGGCCAGTTGGCCCGCGGCGACGTACCGGTGTCCGCCGGGCGGGCACGCGTACGAGCCGTTCGGCATCGGCGTGCTGCGGGTCCGTCCCGCCGGATAGCCGAGATCGTCGCGTTCCACGAGCCGGCCCTGTTCCGTCGTTCAACCTCCCGCCCACCCTGGACCGATGAGGTTCCGCGGTGGATGCCGTCTCAATACCGCACGAGGCAATCAGCCGGCAGAGGAGACAGCAGTGAACGACATCGAACCGCAGACCGCGAACGGCAAGGTGCTCTGGCACTTCACCATGTCCCTGGACGGGTTCGTGGCCGGGCCGAACCACGAGATGGACTGGATGATGACCGGCATCTCGCCCCAGCCGGGCCTGATCGAGGAGTACGTCGGGACCACCGGCGCGATCCTGGGCGGCCGGCGCGGCTGGGACCACTTCCCGGATCCCCACATCGTCTACGGCGGCGCCTGGACCGGACCCATCTTTGTGTGCTCACCAACCATCCGGAGGACGCCAAGCCCGCCGACGGCGTCACATTCCTGGACTGTGACGTGGCCGAGGCGGTACGGATCGCGCTGGCCGCGGCCGGCGGCAGGAACGTCGAGGCGCATTCGCCGACGATCGGTGGCCAGCTCCTCGAACGCGGGCTGCTCGACGAGATCAACCTGCACATCGCGCCCGTGCTGCTCGGCGAGGGCATCCGGCTGCTGGACCTCCCCGGTGGCCGGCCGCACTACCTCCACCGGGTCGGCGCCGGCGACCCCACGGCCGAGCTGAGTGTGCGCTACCGGCCGATCAGGCCGTGACCGCGAGCGTCACCACGGCGCTGATCATCAATGTGATCACTCTGTGGGACAGTTCCAGCGCGACCTGCAGAGCGAGCTGACCGGCGAGGGGATCGCCGAGGGCGAGGGCCGCTTCCGTGGTCGGCCGCCCACGCTCGACGGTGCCGGGCGCGAGCAGGTGCGGGCGGAGTATTGCGGCCCTGGCGTGTGCCCACGGGTGAGCGGGCTGCCGTGCGGACAGCGCTAGATGAATGAGTCCAAGGGGTCTGGTCACGCTTAGTGGTCGTAGGCGGTCAGTGATCGTTTGATCGGCTGGCCAGTCTACAACGCCGTCACCCAGCCCGCCGGCGCTCCCGAGGTGGTCGCGGCCGGCAGCATGAGCCCCAGGGATCCATTCCCGCCCACCACTACTGCTCCCCCGACCTTCGGCCAGCGCGGCGAGTTCATGCGGATCGGCGGTCACCGTGAATCCACAAGGACCCGAAGGATCCTGCGCCAAGCGGCTCTGGAAATAGTCGACGATCAGCCGCGTAACCGTGGCGGAGGTGCGGGTGTGCTGATTCCACGGGAATATGCCCGGCCGCCGCCGGGCATGCGGCAAGGCGCCGGTGTCGTGCGCCGATGCCCGCCTGACAGTGGGTCAGCCGACGATCACTTGTTCTTCGGGGAGGTCGTAGCGGCGGGCGCGAGTTTTGAGGGCGAGCGCGGAGCCGAGGGTGAGCGGGCCGACGCGGCCGGCGAACATGAGCGCGACCAGGAGCAGTTGACCGGCCGCCGGGAGGTCGGCGGTGATGCCGGTGGACAGTCCCACGGTGGCGAAGGCGGAGACGGTTTCGAACAGTGCCTGGTCGAGGGGGTGCGGGGACAGCAGCAGCAGCGTGTAGGTGGCGGCGGCGACCAGGCCGCCGCTGAGCATCGTGATCACAACGGCTTGGCGCTGGGTGTCGGCGGGCAGGCGGCGGTATCCGATGTTGACGTGGGTTTCGCCGCGGAACTGGGTCCAGACGATGAAGGCCAGCATGGCGAAGGTGGTGACCTTGATGCCGCCGGCGGTTCCGGCGCTGCCGCCGCCGATGAACATCAGCACGTCGGTGGCCAGCCAGCTGGAGTGGGTCATCTGGGAGATGTCCAGGCTGTTGAACCCGGCGGTGCGGGGCATCACGGCGGTGAATAAGGCGGCGAGCAGTTTGCCGCCGTCGTCGAGCGGGCCGAGAGTCTTCGGGTTGTCCCATTCGGCCGCCAGGAAGGCCACAGTTCCTGCGGCCAGCAGGATGCCGGTCGCAGCCACGGTGATGCGGGTCAGCATCGTCCAGTGCCGGCACCGCCGCCCGCGCAGGAGCTCGAATATCACCGGGAAGCCCAGGCCGCCGACGATCGAGGCGGCGGCGATGGTCAGGCAGATCCACGGGTCGCCGGCGAACCGCATCAGGTTGTCGGGCCACAGCGCGAAACCGGCGTTGTTGAAGGCCGACACGGCGTGGAAGACGCCCAGGTAGAGCGCCCGGCCGGGCGGCTGCCCGTACCCGAGAATGAACCGCGAGGTCAGCACGGCGGCGGCGAGGGCTTCGCAGGTCAGGCTGAACAGCACGATGTTGCGGACGATGTGGGGCAGGCTGGTCATGGTCAGGGTTTTGGTCTCGGCCTGGGCCGCCAGCTTCGTCCGCAGACCGAGCCGCCTGGAGACCGTCAGGGTGAGCAGGGTGGCCAAGGTCATGATCCCCAATCCACCGGCCTGGATCAGGAGGGTGATCAGCACCTCTCCGGACACCGACCAGTGGGCGTCGGTGTCCACCGTGACCAGGCCGGTCACGCACACCGCGGACGTCGCGGTGAACAGCGCGGTCACCCAACCCGCCGACGCTCCCGACGTGGTCGCGACGGGCAGCGTCAATCCGGCGGTACCGGCGGCCACCATGAGAGCGAACCCGATCACCACAGCCCGGGCCGGATGCCGAAACAACAGGTCCGCCGCACTCGTGGCCATTACCGCGACTACACCGCCGCGCCTCACATCGGCTCCGCACCGGCCAGGGCGGGGAAGGCGCCAGGGAAAGGCGTGCACCGGCGCACGGATCCCGGCCGGTGCGCACCTAAGCCGCTTGCCGCCATCACCAGTTCCGTCCCCGATGCGAATCAGATCGCCTGCCCGGCCCGGCGTGACAGCGGGCCCGACGCGAGACGCTATAGGGGAAAAGGCGGAGATTAGCGTTTCTTGACGCGTTCTTGACGCCTGTCCCCGGCCGGGAGCCTGGGCTCGCGTAATCCGCGCAAGTCCGGGCTGGCGGGCTCAGTCGGCTTTCAGGTCCCGGCGGGCGAATCCGGCCAGGCCCGCCGCGATCAGGACGGCGGCGGCCAGGCAGAGCCACACGAACGGGGCCGGGGGGGCGGTCGCGCCCGGCAGGGCGGGCACATGGGCGTACGGGGAGAGCGAGCGGATCCTCTCATCGATCTGCAGCAGCTGACCGAGCAGGCCGAGCAGGCCGAAAGCGAGCAGGAACGCCCACACGGCGGCGGTGAGGCGCGGCAGCAGCCCGAACAGCAGGACGGCGAGCCCGGCCAGCACCCACACAGCCGGAACCTGAGCGAGCGCCGCGCCTAGAATCCGCACCGCCTGCCCGGCGGGATCGCCGACGCGCAGCCCGTGGGCGAACCCCGCCGACAGCCCGGCCACCGCGAGGATCAGGGCCGACCCGGCCAGCGCGCAGACCAGGTGACCGGCCGGCCAGCGCCAGCGCGGCACCGCGGCGGCCAGCACCGGTTCGGCCCGCCCGGCCATCTCCTCCGCGCGTGGCCGCAACGCCGCCTGTACGGCGTAGCCTCCGGTCACCAGAGCGAACAGTCCCAGCTGGGTGGCGAAGTAGGTGTCGATGAGCGCGCCCGCGCCGCCGAGGCGTGCCAGCATGTCGGCGATCTGCCGGTTGCCTCCGACGAGGTCTCCCACGCTTTCGGCGAGCGACCCGAACACGGCGCCGACCACGGCGAAGGCGAGGGTCCACCCGGCCAGCGCGCCCCGTTGCAGACGCCAGGCGAGCGCGAGCGGCGAGCGCAGAGACGGGGCGGCGGAGGCGGGACCCCGGCGGGCGGGCAGCAGGCCCGCGCCCAGATCGCGTCGCCGCGCGAGCAGATCGGCCGCCACCACCAGGGCGACCGCCGTGGCGGCGAGCAGGGCGGGCAGCCACCAGCGTTCGCCGGCGAAGGCGCGGGTGCGCTGCGCCCAGCCCAGCGGCGACAGCCAGGAGAGGGTCTCGGCTCCGGCGTCTCCGGCAGCCCGCAGCAGAAAGCACAGGCCGAGCACGGCGACGGCGAGCCCGTTGGCGGTGCGGGCACCGGTGGTCAGCTGCGCGGTGACGGCCGCGATCCCGGTGAACACCCAGCCCACCCCCGCCACCGATGCGGCGAAGGCAATCGACCCGGCCACCGGCAGTCCTTGCCCGGTCAAACCGGCGATCAGCAGGAGGGCGGCCAGCAGGTTGGCCAGGGCGGCGACGGTGATGGCGGCGGCGGGCAGGGCGTACCGGCCGACGGGGGCGGCGCCGATGAGTTCGGCGCGTCCGCTCTCCTCCTCGGCCCGGGTGTGGCGGACGACCAGCAGGATGCTCATCAGGGCGGCCAGCACGGTGGTGATGTTGGTGGCCCGCCAGGCGGTCAGCCCGCCGACCGAGGCGGCGTCGAAGACCGGCCCGGTCAATGCTTGCAGGGCGGGGTTGGCCATGATGGTGGCGCCCAGCGCCAGCCGCTGCCCGGCCTCGGGGTACAGCTCGGCGATGGCGGAAGCGGTCGCGACCGGGATGGCGGCGATTACCAGGATCCAGATCGGCAGCATCAAGCGGTCGCGGCGTAACGCGAGCCGGACCAGTACGCCGGTTCCGGTCAGGGCGGTCATGACGCGTTG
>NZ_BLAD01000127.1 GCF_009687845.1 Acrocarpospora corrugata | reverse complement strand
GCGGGTGGGTGGGACAACCACCCCCCTATTGGGGCTCGATTTCCGCCAGCCGGGCTTCAAGGGCTCGGACGCGTTCCTGCTCGCGGAGTTCGCGTTCGCGTTGCTTGTCGAGTTCGCGCTGGAGCTTCTCGTGCTCCTTTGCCTCCCGTTCACGTTGCTTCTCCAGCTCGCGCGCCGCCTTCTCCTGCTCCTTGAGCTCCCGCTCGCGCTGCCGTTCCAGGTCCTTGGCCTCACGTTCCAGCTGCTTGTCGAGTTCCCTGCGCAGCTTGGTCTGCTCCCGGAGCTCCCGCTCCCGCTGCTTGCCGAGCTCCTTGAGCTCCTTCTCACTGATCGGCGGCATCTCCGGCGGCAGCGCGATCGGCGCCAGCACCAGCCCCCGGGACGCGCTGGTCAGCCGCGGACTGTTGTCCAGCGCCGTCAGACCGTTCCAGCACAGGTTGACCAGATGCGCGGCCACCGCCTCCCGGCTGGGCTTGCGCACGTCGAGCCACCACTGCCCAGTCAGCGCGACCATGCCGACCAGCATCTGCGCGTACATGGGGGCCAGCTTCGGGTCGTAGCCGCGCTCCACGAACTCGTCGGCCAGCACGTCCTCGACCTGGCTTGCGATGTCGCTGATCAGGCTGGCGAAGGTCCCGGTGCCGGAGGCCGCGTGCGAGTCCCTGACCAGGATGCGGAACCCCTCGCTGCTCTCCTCGATGTACTGCAGCAGCGCCAGCGCCGCCCGCTCCAGCTTGACCAGCGAGTGCGACGCCGACAGCGCCTGCGTCACCAGGCTGAGCAGCCGCTGCATCTCCCGGTCGATGACGACCGCGTAGATGCCCTCCTTGCCGCCGAAGTGCTCGTACACCACCGGCTTGGAGACCTTGGCCGTCGCCGCGATCTCCTCGACCGAGGTCCCGTCGAAACCCTTCTCCGCGAAGAGCGTGCGACCGATCTGGATCAACTGCTCGCGCCGCTCGGCGCCGGTCATGCGTCTGCGGGATCTGGGTTCGGGGGTCACGGGTTCCATAATGGCGCTACTCATGTAGTCCGTCCCGTTGGGGGATGAAAGACGTACGGCTACCGCGAGCTCCGCGGTAGCCGTACGAGAATTGCCTGGGTCAGCCAAGACGCTTCGCCGCCAGTCGTTCGGGGGTGGGCCAGCGCACGTCGTGCACCCAGCCGAGCCTCTCGAAGAGGCGGATGGTGCCCGCGCTGAGGTCGATCTGCCCCTTGAGCGCGCCGTGCCGGGCGCAGGTGGGGTCGGAGTGGTGCAGGTTGTGCCAGGACTCGCCGAACGAGGGGATGGCCAGCCACCAGACGTTGCGCGACTTGTCGCGGCTCTCGAAGGCCTCGTCGCCGAAGACGTGGCAGA
This sequence comes from Acrocarpospora corrugata, assembly GCF_009687845.1. GTDB lineage: Bacteria > Actinomycetota > Actinomycetes > Streptosporangiales > Streptosporangiaceae > Acrocarpospora > Acrocarpospora corrugata. The sequence continues at coordinate 15,219 of NZ_BLAD01000127.1, read as the reverse complement.
TCGAGTTGATCGACCAGGTGACGTGGTGCAGCAGGCCGATCCTGACCACGGTGCCCCAGAAGAACGCGGTCGCCGCGCCCTGCCAGGACAGGGTGAACAGCCCGCCGAGCACGGCCGGCAGGACCAGCGAGGTGATCGCCAGCACCGGGAACCACTTGTGGAGCTTCATCACGTCCGGATCCTTGATCAGGTCCGGCGCGTACTTGGCCCGGTTGGTGCGGTGAGTCTCGAACAGCCACCCCATGTGCGCCCACAGCAGGCCCTTGGTGACCGGCCAGAACCCGGTGCCGAACCGCCACGGCGAGTGCGGATCGCCGTCCTTGTCGGAGAACTTGTGGTGCTTGCGGTGGGTGGCGACCCAGTCGAGCACGGACATCTCCAGGGAGAGGCTCCCCGCGATCCCCAGCGCGATCTTCATCGGGCGCTTCGCCTTGAACGAGCCGTGTGTGAAGTAACGGTGCAGACCTACCGTCACACCCAGCCCGGTGACGATGTAGAAGACGAACGCGATCGCGACGTCGATCCAGCTGAGCAGGCCCCAGCCCCAGGCCATCGGTACGACGACGGCGAGCGCCACCAGCGGCGCCCCGACGACGAAACCGAAGGTGATGAGCTCGGGAAGGGTCTTCGGTTCGGGGTCGACGTCCGGTTTGGGCTGCGGAGCGGCTCGCTCCGTTACAACGGTCATGGGCTACCTCGCGGTTGTCGGATGTTGCCTACGCTACCGTAACTTACGCCATCGTAAGTAAGGAAACCCTAAGTTGTGACTGTATGGAACATGACCGTTGGCGGGCGATCTGGTGGAGTTCCCCCGACTTGTCGAAGAACGGAGTTTCTGTTAAAGGGGGACAATCCCTCCCACGTCGTGGGGAATATCGCTCGCACGTCTCGGGAGTGGTCCCGGTAAGGTAGAGGCTGTTGAAGCGACTCGGGCCGAAGGCTGGTTCGAGGCCGTCCGGCGTTGGGTAATTGGCAGCCCGCCAACCTTTGGAGTTGGTTTGTCCTGGTTCGAGTCCAGGCGCCGGAACGTGGTGAGGGTGGTGTGCTGGATGTGATCGGCACCCGGCCAGGTAAGCTCACGTTGTCGAGTGGGTGACCGTGCGGTGCCATGGCGGTGGCCGTACAGCATCCTGATCTAGACCCGTCTCACCAGCGGATCCGAGGGAGCTCCCACAAGTGAGTGCGCCGCGCCCGGCCGCCGTCATCGTCCTCGCCGCCGGCGAGGGCACGCGGATGAAGTCGAAAACCCCGAAAGTCCTGCACGAGCTCTGCGGCCGCTCCCTGGTCGGCCAGATGCTCGTGGTCGCCCGGGGCCTCGACCCCGAGAAACTGATCGTCGTCATCGGCCACGCGCGCGAACAGGTGGCGGCCCATCTGGCCCAGGTCGCCCCCGACGCGCACCAGGTCGTCCAGGAGCAGCAGAACGGCACCGGTCACGCGGTCCGGATGGTCCTGGAGGCGGTCGGCGCCATCGAGGGAACGGTCCTGGTGACCTACGGCGACACGCCGCTGCTGCGCACCGAGACGCTGGGCGCCCTGCTGGCCCGGCACGCCGAGGACGCCAACGCGGTCACCGTGCTCACCGCGAAGGTGCCCGACCCGACCGGCTACGGCCGGATCATCCGGGACGCCACCGGCGCGGTCCTGGAGATCGTCGAGGAGAAGGACGCGACGCCGGAACAGCGCGCGGTCACCGAGATGAACTCGGGGGTGTACGCGTTCGACGGTCTGCTCCTGGCCGACGCCGTCAAGCGCGTCTCCACCTCCAACGCGCAGGGCGAGGAGTACCTCACCGACGTGCTGTCGATCCTCCGCGAGGATGGTCACCGCGTCGGCGCGCACATCGCGGTGGACTACGCCGAGGTCGAGGGCGTCAACAACAAGGTCCAGCTGGCCTTCGCCCGCCGGGTGCTGAACGAGCGCATCCTGCACGCGCACATGCTCAACGGCGTCACCGTGGTCGACCCGGGGAACACCTGGATCGACGCCGAGGTCACGCTGGAGGCGGACGCGGTGATCCACCCCGGCACCCAGCTGCACGGCGCGACCCGGATCGCCGCCGGAGCCGAGATCGGCCCCGGCACCACGCTCACCGACACGGTGGTGGGCGAGGCGGCCGTGGTCCGCAACGCGGTCGCGTTCGACTCCGAGATCGGCCCGCACGCCTCGGTGGGCCCGTTCGCCTACCTGCGTCCGGGCACCCGCCTCGGGGTCAAAGGCAAGATCGGCACGTTCGTGGAGACCAAGAACGCCACCATCGGCGAGGGCTCCAAGATCCCTCACCTGAGCTACGTCGGCGACGCCACCATCGGCACCGGATCCAACATCGGCGCCGCCTGCGTGTTCGTGAACTACGACGGTGTCACGAAAAGTCATACAACGGTGGGCGACCATGCCCGGGTAGGGAGCGACAACATGCTGATCGCCCCCATTCATGTGGGCGACGGCGCGTACACGGCGGCCGGCTCGGTGCTCGTCAACGACGTGCCACCGGGCGCGATGGCGGTGGCCCGCAGCCGTCAGCGCAACGTCGAAGGCTGGGTGCTCCGCCGCCGCGCGGGCACCGCCGCCGCGGCGGCGGCCCAGCGGGCGCTCGAGTCGGGGCAGGCCCAGGCGTGAGCGGTACGGATCGGAACAAGGCGCGGTCGACCGCGTATCACCGGATTATCCCGGGCCAGGAGGAGCAAGTCGCATGAGTGGGATTCAGACGATGGGTCAGAAGAACCTGATGTTCTTCTCCGGTCGGGCGTATCCAGAGCTGGCCGACGAAGTCGCGAAGAACCTCGGGGTGGAGATCACCCCCACCGCGCTCCGCGACTTCGCCAACGGCGAGATCTACGTCCGCTACCTGGAGTCGGTACGGGGCTGTGACGCGTTCATCATCCAGAGCCACACCGCCCCGATAAACAAATGGATCATGGAACAGCTGATCATGGTGGACGCGCTCAAACGCGCCTCCGCCAAACGGGTGACCGTGATCATGCCGTTCTTCGGGTACGCCCGCCAGGACAAGAAGGGCCGAGGCCGCGAGCCCATAACGGCCCGCCTGATGGCCGACCTGTTCAAGCAGGCCGGCGCCGACCGCCTGATGTCCATCGACCTGCACACCTCGCAGATCCAGGGCTTCTTCGACGGCCCGGTCGACCACCTGTTCGCGATGCCGATCCTGATCGACTACCTGCGCGACAAGCTCGACCCGGCCAGCACCACGATCGTCTCGCCGGACACCGGCCGGGTCCGGCTGGCCGAACGCTGGTCTGACTCGCTGCGCACCCCGGTCGCCTTCATCCACAAGCGCCGCGACCTGGACGTGGCCAACCAGGTGAAGGTCAACGAGGTGGTCGGCAAGGTCCGCGGCCGCACCTGCGTGCTGATCGACGACATGATCGACACCGGCGGCTCGATCTGCAAGGCCGCCGACGCCCTCTACGACCACGGCGCCACCAACGTGGTCGTGGCCGCCACCCACGCGGTGTTCAGCGAACCCGCCGTGGACCGGCTGAAGAACTCGCGGATCTCCGAGGTCGTGGTCACCAACACGCTGCCGATCCCGCAGGAGCAGCGCTTCGACAAGCTGACCGTGCTGTCGATCGCGCCGCTGATCGCCCGCGCCATCACCGAGGTCTTCACCGACGGTTCGGTGACGAGCTTGTTCGAGGGGGATTCGTAAACCGATAGACTGCATAAGTTGCGCTCGTAACGCCTTCCGCTAGGGCGGGTGAGGGGGAGCGCGCCATCCGTCGAACCATCCCTAGGAGATGTGCCGTGTCCGAAGTAACGATCACCAGCGAGCCCCGCGACTCGTTCGGCAAGGGCGCCGCCCGCGCCATCCGCCGCGCGAACCGCGTCCCCGCCGTCCTGTACGGCCACGGCACCGAGCCCCGCCACATCAGCCTCCCGGGCCACGAGCTGCTGCTGGCGCTCCGCACCCCGAACGTGCTGATCAAGCTGGAGGGCGCGGTCACCGAGCTGGCCCTGCCCAAGGGCGTGCAGCGCGACCCGATCCGCGGCTTCCTCGAGCACGTCGACCTGATCCTGGTCCGGCGCGGCGAGAAGGTCACCGTCGAAATCCCGGTCACCGTGGTCGGCGACGTCGTCAACGGCGCCATGCTGGACCAGCAGATGGTCCAGGTCCAGGTGGAGACCGAGGCCACCCACATCCCGACCGGCGTCGAGGTCGACGTCGAGGGCAAGGACGCCGGCTTCGTGCTGCTCGCCGCCGACCTGCCGCTGCCCGCCGGCACCACCCTGGTGGGCGACCCCGAGGCGCTGATCCTGCACGTGATCTCCTCGCCGACCGCCGACCTGCCGGCCGAGGCCGGCGCCGAGGCCCCGGCCCCGGCCTCGGTCGAGTCCGCCGAGTCCGCCGAGTAGCCCGCACGACACCGGAGCCCCACCCGACATCTGGTCGGGTGGGGTTTTCTGCGTCGCTGGAGTTGGAGGATCTAGGGTGGGAGTCGTGGTGGATCGCTGGCTAGTGGTCGGGTTGGGCAATCCTGGTGCGGAGTACGCCGCCAACCGGCATAACGCGGGTTTCATGGTGGCCGACGAGTTGGCCGTGCGGGCCGGTGGCAGGTTCAAGGCGCACCGGGCGCGGGCCGAGGTGCTGGAGGGCCGGCTGGCGGGGGCGTCCGTGGTCCTGGCCAAGCCGCTGTCGTTCATGAACCTGTCCGGCGGCCCGGTGAAGGCGCTGGCGGACTTCTACAAGACGACGAGCCTCATCGTCGTCCATGACGAGCTGGACGTTCCCTATGGCGCGCTCCGCAGCAAACTGGGGGGCGGGGACAACGGCCACAACGGGTTGAAGTCCATCACGAAGTCGCTCGACACCAAGGACTACCTGCGGATCCGGTTCGGCATCGGGCGTCCGCCGGGGCGGATGGACACGGCGATCTACGTGCTCAAGGACTTCGCCACGGCCGAGCGCAAGGATCTTCCGTTCCTGATCGACCGCGCGGCCGACATGGTGGAGTCCTTGATCCAGGTGGGTCTGGAACCCACCCAGAACAAGTTCCATGCCGCCGACCTCAACGTGTCTACCCCGCCCCGGTAGCGGTCAGGACGGCGTCGGCGAAGTTGGCCAGTCCCGACTCGGCGCGTACGCAGAACAGGTTGGGCTCGGTGAGTTCGAGCTCCATGATGATCGGCTCGCCGTCGTCGCCGACGGCCAGGTCCACCCGGGCGTAGAGGAGGTCGCCGTCACCCGGGGCGGCGGCCAGCGCGGCCGAGGCGGTGCCCAGTTCGGCGGCCGTCGGCGTGTACGCCACCAGGCCGGGGTGGGGGACCCGATCGTTGTCGATCACTCCGCGTTCGGTGAGCAGCGCGTTCTTCCTGAGCGCGTGGCTGAACCGCCCGCCGAGGAAGACCAGGGCCCGCTCACCTTCGGTGATCCGGGTGACGTAGGGCTGGGTCATCGCGACCCGGCCGGACCCGTGCAGCAGATGGACGTGTTCCTCCGCCGCCGCGTGCTGGTCCGGGCCGTAGCGGGCGGTGTCCCGGGCTCCGGCCGACACGGTCGGTTTGACGACGAAGTCCCCGGAGTACGGAAATTCGATCGGCTCGCCGGCGGCCACGTAGCGCGCCGGGACCGTGGGGACTCCCGCCGCGATGAGATCGCCCAGGTAGTGCTTGTCGGTGTTCCAGGCGATCACCTCGGCGGGGTTGGCCAGCCGGGTCAGGGCGGCCACCCGGGTGGTCCACGCCAGGTACTCCGCCAGCCGGGTGGAGTAGTCCCAGGTGGAGCGGATCACGACCAGGCTCGCGGCCGACCAGTCGAACTCCTGGTCGTCCCAGGAGACCGCGACGCACTCGGCGCCACGCGCCTTCACGGCGTCCGCCATCGGCAGCAGATCCACGTCGTACTCGGCCATGGCCGTGGCGGTCGCCAGCACGACCGGGCCCGGGGTCACGAGCGCCGCCAGGTCATCAGGTTCTGGAAGAGCTCGGCCTGTTCGATGGCGTCGTCCAGGGCGTGGTGCGAGTGGCGGCGGGTGGACCTGATCTCCTGCGGCATCTGACGCTTCGTCGCCCAGCCGATGGGAACTGCGGCTTTGGCGGCGTACAGGGTCTTAATGTCGATGCAGCGGGAATGCCCGAAGGGTGACGAGCCCGTGAAGTTCATAAAATACCAATATATCCACATCCAGTCGTAGGACAGCGGATAGGCCGCCAGGACCGGGGTCGCCTTGCCGCAGGTCTCCGTGATCCACTTCGCGGCGCTCTTCATCGCCTCCTCGGGGTCGCGGCCCTCGCGGACGAGCAGGTCACGGTCGAGGCCGCAGACGGCCATGGCTTCCGGCACGAAATCATCGCTGATCGGCCGTAATTCCGCATAAAACGTGCTCGTGGTGGGGTCGAGGCGTTCGAAGTCCCGTCCGGTCATCCGCCCGGCCACGGTCATGCCAAAACTCACCATGGAATATGGCCCGGGAATAGGCCCATCGGCCTCGATATCAACGGAAATGTAGGTTTCGGCTTTCACTGAATTCTCCCCAGGGCAGCGCTAGCATGTCCAGCGGTCGATTAACGGTAGGTATGCGTACGGTTACACGGAGGCATGCGTGAGGGACGGCGAGGTGGGGGCGGTCGTCGTCGTCCGGCCGCGGGGGGCCGCGCAGCGGAAGGCGGGGCCGAGGGCGCCGGCATGGACCATCCGGTATCGGGTGAGCGCGGCCGTGTCCGACGTCATGTGCGCCTTTCTTGCCGGGGCCGCGGCGGTGGTGCTGCGGTTCGGGGAGGTCACTCCATATGTGGAGCCCTATGTTCTGCTGAGTGGAACGCTCCCATTGTTATGGGTGATGGTGATGGGGCTCAACCGCGTATATGAGCCGAGGCTGATCGGCGTCGGTTCCGAAGAATTCCGGCGGATCGCCCAGTCGGGCATCGCGGTCATCGCCGCCGTCGCCATCGCCGCCTACGTCACCAAGACCGACCTGGCGCGCGGCTACGTCGTGCTGGCCCTGCCCCTGATGACCATCCTCACCCTGCTCGGCCGGTACGGCTTGCGCCGCGGCCTGCACCGCAGAAGATCCCGAGGCCAGTGCATGCGCCGAGTCGTCGCCGTCGGTCACCCGGAGGCGGTCGCCGACCTGGTCCGCCTGTTCCGCCGCGAGCGGTACCACGGCATGGACATCGTGGCGGCCTGCCTGCCCAAGGAGGGCCCCGACGTCGGAGTCCCGGTATTGGGTGATTTTTCCGATGTGCCGCTCGTGGTCAACCTGATCAACGCCGACACGGTCGCCGTGCTCGCCTGCCCCGAGTTCGACGGGGTCGCCCTGCGGCGGCTGGCCTGGCGGCTGGAGCGGAGCCTTACCGACCTGGTGGTGGCGCCGGCGCTGATGGAGGTGGCCGGGCCGCGCACCACCATCCGCCCGGTGGCGGGGCTGCCGCTGCTGCACGTGGAGCATCCGGAACTGGCCGGCGTCCGGCGGCTGATCAAGAACGGCTTCGACCGGCTGGTCGCCGGGATCGCCCTGGTCGTGCTGGCGCCGCTGCTGGTCACGCTGGTGATCGCGGTCAAGGTGACCAGCTCGGGCCCCGCCCTGTTCCGCCAGACCCGGATCGGCCGGGACGGCAGGGAGTTCACCATACTCAAGTTCCGCACCATGGCCCAGGACGCCGAACACCGGAAGATCCAGCTGGTCAGCGACGCCGACGGGGTGCTCTTCAAGATCCGCGGCGACCCCCGGATCACCAGGCTCGGAGCCCGGCTGCGGCGGCACTCGCTGGACGAGCTCCCGCAACTGATCAACGTGGTCAAAGGCCACATGTCCCTGGTCGGCCCTCGCCCGCCGCTGCCCGAGGAGGTGGCCCGCTACGGCGACGACGTCCGCCGCCGCCTGCTGGTCCGTCCCGGCATGACCGGCCTGTGGCAGGTGAACGGCAGATCTGACCTGTCATGGGAGGAATCGGTACGGTTGGACCTGCGTTATGTCGAGAACTGGTCCCTCATGTTGGATCTTCAAATCCTCTGGAAGACGTGGTCGGCCGTGGCACGCGGAGCAGGAGCGTACTGAGCAGTGAAGACCATCAGGGATGACCACGCCCTCGCCGAAGACCTGGCGACCGAGGCCGGCGAGAAACTTCTCCGCCTCCGCGCGCGCTACGGCTTCGACGACCCCAAGGCGCTCAAAGACGCGGGCGACCGCGAATCCCACCGGTTCCTGACGGAATCCCTGGAACGCCTGCGCCCCAGCGACAGCGTGCTGTCGGAGGAGGGCGACCGATTCGACCCCAAGCGGCTGGCCGCCAGCCGGGTGTGGATCGTCGACCCGCTGGACGGCACCCGCGAGTTCGGCGAGGCCGGGCGGTCGGACTGGGCGGTGCACGTGGCGCTCTGGGAGGACGGGCGGCTGGCGGCGGGGGCGGTGGCGTTGCCCGCGCAGGGCCGTACCCTCGGGACCGGAAAGCCGCCGGTGCTGCCGCGCCACGAGGGCCCCCGGTTCCGGATCGCGGTGAGCCGTACCAGGCCGCCCGAGTTCGTACAGAAACTCGCCTACCTGGTGGGCGCCGACCTGGTGCCGATTGGCAGCGCCGGCGCGAAGATCTGCGCGGTGCTCACCGGCGAGGTCGAGGCTTATGTGCACGCGGGCGGTCAGTATGAGTGGGATTCGGCGGCTCCGGCCGCCGTCGCACTCGCCGCGGGCGCGCACGCGAGCCGCATCGACGGCGCCACACTGACCTACAACCAAGCCGACCCTTCACTGCCCGATATCCTGGTCTCCCTACCGGATCTGGCGCCAACGTTGCTCGCCGGCATCCGTGACCTGCATCGGCCGGTGTAATCACCCCCAATTAGAGGAAGCCCCAATGCTTCAGCGCGACTACACGACGTCGCAGCTCGACGTCCTCGAAGCCGAGGCGATCCACATCATGCGTGAGGTCGCGGCCGAGTTCGAGCGTCCCTGTCTGCTCTTCTCCGGCGGCAAGGACTCGATCGTGATGCTGCGCATCGCCGAGAAGGCGTTCTGGCCGGCTCCGATCCCGTTCCCGCTCATGCACGTGGACACCGGCCACAACTTCGCCGAGGTCATCGAGTTCCGGGACCGGCGGTCCGCCGAACTCGGCGCGCGGCTGGTGGTGGCGTCGGTGCAGGACTCGATCGACGCCGGCCGGGTGGTCGAGGAGACCGGGCGGCGGGCCTCGCGCAACCGGCTGCAGACGACCACGCTGCTGGACGCGATCGAGGAGCACGAGTTCGACGCGGTGTTCGGCGGCGCGCGCCGGGACGAGGAGAAGGCGCGGGCCAAGGAGCGGGTGTTCTCGTTCCGGGACGACTTCGGGCAGTGGGACCCGAAGAACCAGCGCCCGGAGCTGTGGAACCTGTACAACGCGAAGATCCGCAAGGGTGAGCACATCCGGGTGTTCCCGCTGTCCAACTGGACCGAGCTGGATATCTGGGACTACATCCGGCGGGAGGGGATCGAGATCCCGGCCATCTACTTCGCCCATACCCGCCGGGTCTTCGAGCGGGACGGCATGCTGCTGCCCGAGTCCGACCTGCTGGAGCGCGGCGAGGACGAGCCGCTGTTCGAGGCGGTGGTGCGCTACCGGACGGTCGGCGACATCACCTGCACGGGCGCGGTCCAGTCCACCGCCGCCACGGTGGGCGAGATCATCGAAGAGATCGCGGTGACCAGGATCACCGAACGCGGCGCCACCCGGGCCGACGACCGGGCCTCCGAGGCGGCGATGGAAGACCGCAAGAAGGAAGGGTATTTCTGATGGACATCCTTCGGTTCGCCACCGCCGGATCCGTGGACGACGGCAAGTCCACCCTGATCGGGCGGCTGCTCTTCGACTCCAAGGCCATCTTCGAGGACCAGCTGGAAGCGGTCGAACGCACCAGCAGGGACCGGGGCACCGAGTACACCGACCTGTCGCTGCTCACCGACGGCCTGCGGGCCGAACGCGAGCAGGGCATCACCATCGACGTGGCCTACCGCTACTTCGCGACGCCCAAGCGCAAGTTCATCATCGCCGACACCCCGGGGCACATTCAGTACACCCGGAACATGGTCACCGGCGCGTCCACCGCCGACCTGGCGATCATTCTGATCGACGCGCGCAAGGGCGTGCTGGAGCAGTCCCGTCGGCACGCGTTCCTGACCACGCTGCTGCGGGTGCCGCACCTGGTGCTGGCGGTCAACAAGATGGACCTGGTCGACTACTCCGAGGAGCGGTTCGAGGAGATCCGCGAGGAGTTCACCTCGTTCGCGTCCAAGCTGAACGCCAGCGACCTGACCTTCATCCCGATCTCGGCGCTGCACGGCGACAACGTCGTCTCCCGGTCCGAGAACATGCCGTGGTACCAGGGCACCTCGCTGCTGCACCACCTGGAGAACGTGCACATCGCCTCCGACCGCAACCTGGTCGACGTGCGCTTCCCGGTGCAGTACGTCATCCGCCCGCACAAGACCGAATTCCACGACTACCGCGGCTATGCCGGGCAGGTCGCGGGCGGCGTGCTCAAGCCGGGCGACGAGATCGTGCACCTGCCGTCCGGGCTGACCACCAGGATCGCCGCGATCGACACCTTCGACGGTCCGGTGGACGAGGCGTTCCCGCCCATGTCGGTGACGCTGCGACTGGAGGACGACATCGACATCTCGCGCGGCGACATGCTCTGCCGCCCGAACAACCAGCCCACCCCCACCCAGGAGATCGACGCGATGATCTGCTGGATGGCCGACGGCGTGAAGCTGCGCCCGCGGGCCAAACTGACCATCAAGCACACCACCAGGACCGCGCGCGCCCTGGTCAAGGACCTGCACTACCGGCTGGACGTGAACACGCTGCACCGGGACGAGACGGCCGGCGAGCTGTCACTCAACGAGATCGGCCGGGTGTCGCTGCGCATCACCCAGCCGCTGTTCGTGGACGACTACGCCAGGAACCGGCTGACCGGCGGCTTCATCCTGATCGACGAGGCCGCGAACGGCACCGTCGGGGCCGGGATGATCGTCTGATCAGGTAGATCATTTAACGTTCTGTGAACGAGTAGTTACTCTCCGCGCTAGCGTCGGCACGTTCCGTATCCACTTCGGGGGTCGTGCTCGTGTCTGACGCTCAGCCGGTGATCTTTGTAGGAGGGCTCGGGCGCAGCGGTACCACGCTGTTGGAGCGCCTGCTCGGAGAGTTGCCCGGGGTCGCGCCGCTCGGTGAGGTCGTGCATCTGTGGCGGCGCGGCGTGCAGGCCGACGAGCCGTGCGGCTGCCGCCAGCCGTTCTCGCAGTGCCCGTTCTGGCACAAGGTCGGCGAGCGCGCCTTCGGCGGCTGGCGGCTGGCCAAGGCGGACCGGCAGCACGAACTGCGCGCCAAGGTGGACAGGACCCGGCGGGTGCCGGTGTTCGCGCTCGGCCTGATCAGCCGCGAGGCCCAGCTGACCGAGTATGTGGCCGCCTACCACCGGATCTACGCCGCCGCCGCCGAGATCGCGAACGGCCGGGTGGTGGTGGATTCGAGCAAACACGCCTCGCTCGCCTACTGCCTGTCGGCGATCATCGATCTGCAGGTCGTGCACGTGGTGCGGGATCCGCGGGCGGTGGCCGCGTCCTGGCGTAAGAAGGTGGCCAGGCCCGAGGACGGCACGCCGATGGCCCGCTGGTCGCCGATGCGGACCGCGCTGCACTGGGTGGCCCAGAACCTGGCCTATGAGGTGCTGCGGGCCAAGCGGGTGCCCGTGCTGCGGGTGCACTACGAGGACCTGGTCGAGGAGCCCGCCCGCACCCTGCGCGGCCTGGCCGAGCGCCTCGGCCTGCCCTGCGCGGAGGCCGACTTCGACTTCCTCGACGGCCGCGAGGCGCGTCTCGGCGTCGCCCACACCGTGTCCGGCAACCCGATGCGCTTCGCGGTCGGCCGGATCAAGTTCCGCGAGAACCAGCCCCGCCTGCCCTTCCCGCACCGCTGGGCGGTCACCCTCATCACCCTGCCGTTCCTGCTGCGGTACGGCTACCGCCTCACCTACTGATTCCGCACTCACTGATTCCGGAGAACCCCACGATGAACCCGTCCGTCGGCGTTGTCATCCCCACGCGCGGCGACCGGCCGGGCCCGCTGCGCGCCGCGCTGGAAGGCGTGCTCGGCCAGGACTACCCCCGCCCCGCCCAGGTTGTGGTCGTGGTGGACGACGGCGATCCGATCGACGTCGCCGAGCAGATCGCCGACGTGGTCGCCGCCACGCGGGGGCGCGTCCGGGTGCTGCCCAACCGGCTCAGCCCCGGCCTGCCCGGCGCCCGCAACACCGGCATCGCCGCGCACGACACCGACCTGATCGCCTTCTGCGACGACGACGACCTCTGGCTGCCCGGCAAACTCACCGCCCAGATCGCCGCCCTCGGCGACGCCGAGTTCATGGCCTGTGCCATCGAGGTCGAGTACGGCTCCCGCCGCGTTCCCCGCACCGCCGGGCGGTCCCAGGTGACCGTGGCCGATCTGGTCAGGTCGCGGATGGTGATGGTGCACTCGTCCACGTTCCTGTTCAGGCGAGGGTCGCTCTGGGTGGATGAGAGCTCGCCCGCCGGACAGAACGAGGACTGGGATCTGGCTCTGCGAGCGGCCCGGCGGCAGCCGATCGGGTTCGTGGACAGGCCGCTCGTGCGGGTGCACTGGGGGAGTTCGCAGTTCGTGGCTCGCTGGGCGGATCGGATCGCGGGGCTGGAGTGGATGCTGGCCAGGCATCCTGAGCTGGCGGCTGACGCGCGTGGGTCGGCGCGGATCTACGGGCAGCTCGCTTTCCACAACGCGGCGCTCGGCCGGCGCGGGGAGGCTCGGCGCTGGGCGTTGCGTGCGTTCAAAGCCCGGCGGGGGGAGCCGCGCGCGCCGATCGCGCTGGCTGTCGCGCTGGGGCTGGTGTCGGCGCCGGCCGTGCTCGCGGCCCTGCACACGCGAGGACATGGCATCTGATGGGGCGCATGTCCTTTCTGCTCGCCGTGCCCCGGCCGAGGGTCTCGCCGGACCGGGTCGTGCGGCGGCGGCGCCGGGTGGCGGTGGCCGGGATCGAAGTGGATCGGTTGACTGAGATCCAGGTGGTGGACCGTGTGGTGACCGCGCTTCGGCGGGGTCGGGGCGGGCATGTGGTGACGCCGAATGTGGATATCTGCCGGGCCTGTTCGCGGGATGCGGCGTTGCGTGCGCTGGTGTTGCGGGCGGATCTGGCGGTGGCCGACGGGATGCCGCTGGTGTGGGCGGCCCGGATGCTCGGGCGGCCGCTGCCGGCGCGGATCACCGGGGCCGACCTGATCTGGTCGTTGTCGGAGGCGGCGGCGTTCTATCGGATTCCCGTCTATCTGCTGGGGGGTCCGCCGGGGGTGGCGGATCGGGCGGCGACGGCGCTGTGCGATCGGTATCCCGGGTTGATCGTGGCGGGGGTGGACGCGCCGACGGCCGGGTTCGAGGTGGATCCTGAGCGGTTCGAGCAGGTCAGGAAGGCGTTGCTGGACGCGGGGCCCCGGCTGGTGTTCGTGGGGCTCGGGTTTCCTAAGCAGGATCTGCTGATCGAGCGGCTGCGGAGTGATCTGCCGGAGACGTGGTTCGTCGGGTGTGGGGCGGCGATCGCGTTCGCGGCCGGGTCGGTACGGCGGGCGCCGAATTGGATGCGGGACTCCGGGCTGGAGTGGCTTTACCGATTGAGCAGGGAACCTGGTCGGCTGGTGCGGCGGTACCTGGTGGACGATATGCCGTTCGCGATGCGGCTGCTGCTGGTGTGTGCGATCCGGCGGCTGTTCACCTGACGAGGGACAGGACCCTTGAGGCGTCCTCGGGGGAGAGGCGGACCCGGGCGGCGGTGGCCGCGCTGTCGGCGGGCTGGAACGCGGTCCGGGAGAGGCCTGACCAGGTGAAGGCGCGGTCGGGAGAGGGGCCGGTGCAGGCGCGGCGGACGAGTTGGGCCGAGCGGTCGGTCCAGCTGAGGCCGCACCAGGCGTACAGGTCGCGGAAGCCGTAGAGCGGGTCGGCGGCGAGGGATTCGTAGCTGATCACGCGGATGTTCGGGTGGGTGATCGAGTCGGTCACCTCGCGGGCGGCGCGCCAGAGGGCGACGGCTTTGGCCAGGCGGTCCTGGGAGCCGACGTGTTCGCGTAGCGCGAGCAGGCCCGGGTGGTCGCGGATGAGCAGGGGCTGTTCGAGGAGTTCGTGGAAGTAGACCGTCCAGCCGAGGTGTTGCCAGCTGCCCACGAACGTGACGGGGTCGCGGACCAGGATGATTACGCGGCAGTTGAGGCGGGAGGCGAACCAGGGGGCGGAGAACAGGGCGAAAGGGTCGTCGAGGAGGGCGCGGCGGCCCTGGGCGCAGCCGATGGTGAATGTGGTGCCGTATTTGAGCAGGCGGGCCAGGGCCGCGGGGCGGCGGTTGCGGCGGAGTTCGGCGAGGAAGCGGTAGCGGAGCGCGGTGGTGTCGGTGAAGGCGGGGAGCCAGTCGGATTCGTTGTCTTCGCAGATGTACTGGAAGCGGTTCGGGGGTGGGCCGTTGAGGATGCCGGGGTAGCGGCGTTCGGGGTTGAGTGGCTCGTTGACGTAGACGAGCTGGCCGGAGGCGCAGAGCAGGTGGCCGGTCCAGCTGGTGCCGGTGCGGGGGAGGCCGGTGATCAGAATGGTCATGCCGCGATCCTGGGGCGGAGGCCGTGGAGCTGAACGAGGGGCAGGACGTTTTTCACCAGTACGCCACCGGACCAGCCGAGCGCCGCGCCGAGCGCGCCCATCGACGGGACCAGCATCAGGTCGAGGACGATCGTGACGGTGACGGCTGAGACGATGTTGACGAGACTGGCGGTGGTGCGGCCGGAGGCGATCAGGACCACGTCCACCATTCCGCAGGCGGTGGCGATCATCATGGTGGCGGAGAGTACGAGGGCGATATCCACACCCTGGGGATAACTTGGCCCGAACAGTTCGAGCAGCCAGGGCGCGAGGGCGGCATACCCGATCCAGACCGGCCAAGTGATCGCCATCAACGCCCGCGTGGCCTGCCGGTAGAGCCGCCTCGCCCCCGCCGAATCGCCCTCCGCGATCGCCCTGATCAACCGCGGCTGCACAGCCTGCGCGAGCCCCTGATTGACGAGCTGCCCAACCACCTTGAACCGCGTCGCCGCGGTATACATAGCCGCCTCTTCAGGCCCCGCCAAAAACGCGACCACCACAATATCGAGCCGCTGAAACACCGCCTGAACCCCAGCCCCCACCGACCGGGGCCCGGTATACCGCCAAAACTCCCCCCACCCAACC
>NZ_BLAD01000126.1 GCF_009687845.1 Acrocarpospora corrugata | reverse complement strand
GTGGTACCCAAGACAAGGCGGGAAGTGGCGACAGTGCGGATAATGAGGGGAGATCTTAAGGTGGGAGATCACGTCCAACATGTAACGGCCTTCACCGAGGTGGCCCCGTGGGCAGGTTGACCTGCGGGAACGAAGCGGATCATGAGGGACAGTGTCGGGGGACAGCTGTCCCTGGCCTTGTCTCCGCTGTCCTCAAGGGCATAGCGGCCGGCCGGAGACGACGGCAGGACGCGGGGCACGGACGCCTCTCCCGGCTTAAAGCCGCCTAGAGCCGTGAGACATCGTCCCTATGTAATGACATCAGGACAAAGATCAAAGCCGCCTACGGCGCTCTCAGCGCCCGGGAGTGGAGCAAGAGCCTATGGCGTTTCGCGCGACTTCCTAGGCCGCGCTCCGCGCGGAAGGGCGGCTGAACCACTTTTTGGTGATCGCCTGTCGCGCTAGGTCGCAGCGGCACACTATTGGCACACGATCAACGGCATAGGTCGGCTATTAGCGGCACTACGTGGCACATGCCGACAAGCGAAACGACCCGCGTTTCCGCAGGTCGTTGGCGGGTTTCCCCTGGTGGATCGGTGGTGCCCCCTGCAAGATTCGAACTTGCGCTCCCGGCTCCGGAGGCCGGTGCTCTATCCCCTGAGCTAAGGGGGCTCAACGTGTAGCTAGATTACCAGTACTCAGGGGGCGCTCGTCACCATGATTGTTGAGGGTGTTGCGGCAGGGGCGTACACATCCGGCGAAAACCGCGCGTGGTACCCCTTGGAGGGGTTAGCCTCGCGGCCGTGGGTGAGGTTCTGGGGCGCGTACTCGTAGTGGATGACGATGAGGTCATTCGACAGCTCATCGCGGTCAATCTGACCTTGGAGGGCTTCGATGTCTATACCGCGTCGGATGGACAGGACTGTCTTGATCGGGTGCGGGAGGTCGATCCGGATGTCATCACACTGGATGTGATGATGCCGCGGCTGGACGGCTGGGAGACGGCGACCAAGCTGCGGGCCGATGCGCTGACCACGCACATCAAGGTGGTGCTGATCACGGCGCGGGCGCAGGAGGATGATCGGCGGCGCGGGCTGGGGATCGGGGTCGACGCCTATCTGACGAAGCCGTTCGATCCGGCCGAGCTGATCGAGGTGGTGCGCGATCTGGCCGCGGAGGCGCGTCTATCGTCGGGGACATGAGCGTTGGGGGCATGAGCTTCAGGGACACGGGCGTCGGGGCCATGGGCTTTGAGCTGGCGGTGTGGCGGGAGAGCGAGCCGATCGGGCGGGCGCTGGCGCGGGAGCGGTATCGGCGTGCCGAGGCGCCGCTGCTGAAGGAGCGGTTTCCGGATGAGGATGTCAGTGGGGGTCTGATCCGGATCGGGGCGGATCGGGTGGATGAGGTGTCGAACGCGGTTTTTGCGTTCGCGCGGGATGAGGGTCTTGTTTGTTATGACCCGCAGCGGGATCTTGTTCACAATCGGGAGCCGCTGGGGGCCTATCCGGGGATCCAGCTGCATACGGGGGACGGGATGGTGGTGACCGATCCCGATCTGGGGTTGGTCCACGACGCGCTGGGGACGATGTCGGCGCAGAATCCGTTCGTGGCGCTCGTTCTGTACGGCCGGCACTTCATGCAGGTCTCTCCGGACGGTGCCTTTGAGCTGGAGTTCAAGGAGAGTGGCGTCATCCGGGCCACCAGGATCGACGAACTGAACGAGGTCCGCGCCTGCTTTCTGGCCTACGCGTCGGGAGATCGGTCCTTTCTCGAGCACTTTCAGTGGTCGTCATAACGCGAGCCGCCCGGGGTAGTGGGCGACCATGGAGTTGCGAACCGATCGAGTCGGAATCCTGCTCGACCAGCTGAAATTCTCCTTCGAGTACGCGCGGGAGCGCATGGCGGGCCTGACCGACGACGAATACTTCTGGGAGCCCGCCGAAGGCGCGTGGTCAGTCCGGCGTCGTACGGAAACGAGCGCGAGCGCGGCCTTCGGCAAGGGCGAGTGGGTGTGCGAATACGCCGCACCGGAGCCGTCCTCGCCGCCGGTCACGACGATCGCCTGGCGGATGGCCCATCTCATCGTGGGCTTCGACCTGCGCTGGGAGTGGACGTTCGGCGGCCGGGAGAAACTCTTCGACGATCTCGAAATCCCGCACACGGCCGACGACGCCCAGGACCAGCTGTGGAAAATAGTCGACCGGTGGTCCGAAGATGTCGCCGGACTCGATGAGACTCAACTCGACACGGTGGGCTTGAGCCAGTTTCCGGCAGGACTCGATACGGGCATCCCGTTTATCGGCATCCTCTGGTGGCAGAACCGCGAGTTCATCCACCACATGGCGGAAATAGCGCTGCTCCGCGACCTCGCGAGAGCCGGGTGCTCGAATCACAGTTCCGGTAGTCAACACTGACGCCGGCCGGGGGTTGGGCACGGTCTCGAACGAGACCGTGCCCAACCCCCGTTTTGGTCAGGTTGTCGAGAAGGTGAACCAGTTGACGTTGATGAAGTCAGCCGGTTGGCCGCTGCTGAAGGTCAGGTAGACCGTGTGGGTGCCGGTTACGGGGGTGATGTTGGCGGGGATGGTTCGCCAGCTCTGCCAGCCGCCGGTGTTGGCGAGCGCGAAGTCGCCGATCACCGGGCCGGTGAGGCTGTCGAGGCGGACCTGGATGAGGCCGCTGACGCCGCCGGCCGCGCCGGAGGCCACCCGGGCGCGGAACTGGGTGGCGGCGGTTGAGCCGAAGTTGACGCCGTCGAAGCGGAGCCAGTCGCCGTTGGTGATGGCGCCGACGTTCTGGCCGCCGCCGGCGTCGGTGGTGGTTTCGCGGATGGTGCCCGCCTGGGCCTGGTACGCCTCCGCTTGGATGGTGGAGCGCGCGTCCACGCCGCCGCCGGGGGGCGGGGACGGGGTGGGCGAGGTGGGCGGCGGGGTGGTGCCGGTGCCGCTCTGCCAGACGGCCACGTAGTCGACGACCATGGGCCGGCCGGAGACGGTCGCGGCGGTGGGGGTGCCGAACCCGGCGAGGGCGTTCGGGAAAGCACCGCCGATGGCCACGTTCAAAAGGATGAAATATCCGGCGTGGCTGGTCATGTTGTTCCACGTTGTCGCGTCGAACTGGCCCTGGCTGACGCTGTGGAACTGCTGGCCGTCCACGTACCAACGTAACTGGTTGGGGTTGACCGACCGGTCCCATTCGAAGCGGTAGGTGTGGAACGCCGACTGGCACGAAGAACCGGGGCAGGCGCGGCTGGCGCCGATGCCGGTGGTCTCGTTGCACGGCCCGCCGGCGCTGACGCCGCAGTGCAGCACGCCCCAGACCGAATTGATCCCGTTGACGTTCTCCATGATGTCGAACTCGCCGATGGCCGGCCAGTTCCAGTAGTTCCCCCGGTACGGCGCGCCCAGCGCCCAGAACGCCGGCCAGTAGCCGAGCGCGGCGTTGCCGGTCACGTTGGGCATCTGGATCCGGCCTTCGATCCGCAGAATCCGCCCGGCGGCCGGCTTGAAGTCGGCCCGGCGGGTCTCGATGCGGGCTGACGTCCAGTTGTTACCGCTGCCGATGGGCGTGATCCGGAGGTTGCCGGAGCCGTCCAGGCTGACGTTGGCGGGGTTCGCCGTGTAGTTCTGGATCTCTCCGGTGCCCCAGTTGCCGGGCCCGCCGGGGTAGCCGTGGCCGGTGTCGATCTGCCAGTTCGCCGAGGAGGGCAGCGAGCCCGCGCTGCCGTTGAAGTCGTCGGACCAGACCAGGCTCCAGCCGGACGGGGTCGCCGGGACGGCCGCGTTGGCGGCCATGGCGTTGAGGAGGCTCACGGGGAGGAGTATTGCCGTCAGCCACCCAAGCAGAGAGCGTTTTCTAACTCGTACGGATTGCATGAGGAACCTCTCGAGTGAGGGGATACCGCAGTCACCGCAGCGCTGATGGGCGATTGAGGTTACTTTGCGCCTTAGTCCAACAGCGGTCAAGGCCCAGAAGTGAGGATCTAGAGAGCGCTCTCAATGTTCGAGACCTGAACACTGGCAAGCGCGCCGAGCACGCCGGCGCGTTCGCCCAGCACGCCGGGTACCACCGCGAGGACGGCGGCGGCGCTGGGGATCGCGAGCCGTCGGACGACTTCCAGAATGGGGTCGATCAGGAGCGCGCCGGCTTCGGCGAGCGCGCCGCCGACGACGACCAGGCCAGGGTTGAGTATGTTGCACAGGCTGGCGACGGCGACACCCAGATGACGGCCCGCGTCGCCGATCACCCGGCGGCAGCCGACGTCCCCGCTGACTGCCAGCTCGACCAGCCGGGAGACCGTGACACCGGGTCCGTGCGTGGCTCTGACCAGCTCAGTCAAGTAGAGGCCGCCCGCGAGCGTCTCCAGGCAACCCCGGTTCCCGCACCGGCAGAGCCGCCCGTTCTCGTCGATGGTGATGTGCCCGAGCTCCCCCGCGGCCCCGCTCGCGCCGCGATACACCCGGCCGTCGATGATGATGCTCGCGCCCACCCCGGACGCGACCTTCAGGTACGCGACGTCCCGCCGCCCCCGCGCGGCCCCCCAGGTCGCCTCGGCCAGAGCGCCCAGATTCGCGTCATTGTCGACGTGTACGGCCAGGCCGAGCCGCTCCTCCATGGCCAGCGCCGGATTGATGCCCACCCACCCCGGCAGGATCGTGCTCGACCCCAGGATCCCGGTCAGCGGATCGATCGGACCCGGAACACCGAGTCCCACCCCCAGGATGTCGTCACGCTCGGCTCCGACCGCTTCCAGCAGCTCGTCGACCAGCAGTTCCGCGGCCAGCAGGCCCTCGGCGGCGCTGGCGTCCACATCGAAGGGGATCGCGCGTTCGGCCAGGACCTGGCGGGTGACCTCGCCGATCGCGACGCGCAGGTGCGAGTGGCCGAAGTCGATGCCGACCAGGAGGCCGGTCTCGGGGGCCAGGGTGACCGCGTTCCGGCGGCCTCCGCCCGAGGTGATGGCGAGAACGCCCAGGTCACGGAGTTCGCGGACGATGGTGGAGACCGTCGCCGGGGAGAGGCCGGTGGTCCGGGCGAGTTGGGCCTGGGTTAGCGTGCCCGCATTTCGTACCGCTTCGGTGACCATGCGCCGGTTCGACTCGCGGAGCGCGGACAGCGAGTTCGCCATAAACGATCTCCCATGTTCAGGTTCCGAACCTACACCCCTTGACGGGTTCGGAAAATACGAGCACTCTCGGTAGAGAGCGCTCTCAGGAGAGAAGGGGCGACCGTGGCCACCTTCAAGGTCATCATCAGCGGCGAGGGGCAGTACGCCCTTTGGCCGGCCGAATCCGACCCTCCCGACGGCTGGCGCGCGACCGGCGTCGACGGCGTCCACCAGGAACACCTCAACCGCATCGCCGAAGTCTGGGGCGTCCACGGCACGATCGTGTGACCCCCTCCCCCCATGAACGGCCTCACCCGGCCGGTCGGCCTCCGGTGAAACCCACCCCTTTAGTAGAGGGCCTCCATTCACTCGCCGTCCATCTTTTCTTGAGCGCTCCCACCCGAAACACCGAGCGCGCCTGGCGAGACAGTCGGTTACTCACCGTTATCCGGCGCCGTTCACGCCGACGCCACTTCTCGCCATACCGGCGCCAAGAGGGCCAGGGGCGGCGGCCTCCGGTCTTTCCGAAAGACCTATCCGGCACCGTTTCGCGCGAGTAACCCCGCACAGGCGGCAAACTGGGCGACCGTGCTGGCGGGCGGCGGCTCGCTGGTGAACCGGGAGGTGACCAGCAGGTCGCCGAGGACACCGCGCGGGGGACGGCATTCTAAGTCGACTCTCGGATCACTAGTTCGGTGGGGAGGACCACGGGGGATTCGGGGTTGGGGGTGAGGAGGAGGCGGGCCAGTTCGCGGCCCATGCGTAGGGTCGGCTGGCGGACGGTGGTCAGGGGTGGGTCGGTGTAGACGGCTGAGGGGACGTCGTCGAAGCCGACGACGGCGACGTCGTCGGGGACTCGGCGGCCGGCCTGGCGCAAGGTTTGCATGGCGCCGAAGGCCATCATGTCGGAGGCGACGAAGACGGCGTCCAGGGCGGGGTCGTCTTCCAGGAGCTGGCGCATGGCCAGCGCGCCGGAGTCCCGGGTGAAGTCGCCGATGGCGATGATGGAGCGGCGGCCGGAGTCGCGCAGGACCTGGCGGTAGCCGGTCAGGCGGTCGATGCCGGCGATCATGTCGGGCGGGCCGGCGATGGTGGCGATGCGGCGGCGGCCTCGGTCCAGCAGGTGGGTCACGGCTTGGACCGCGCCGGACACGTTGTCCATGTCGACGTAGGGCAGGCCGTTGCTGGTGATCGGCCGGCCGCTGCACACGACGGGGATGCCACGCCGGGCCAGGGCGGCGGGCAGCGGGTCGGCGCCGTGCATCGAGGCGATGATCACCCCGTCCACGTGCCCGGCCGTGGTGTAGCGCTCGACCCGTTCGTGGCCGCGAGCGGTTCCGGCCATCATCAGGACGAGCTGCTTGTCGGCCGCCTCGATCTGCTGGCTGACGCCGCGGATGATCCCCGCGAAGGTGGGGTCGTCAGAGAACACGCGGACCGGGGGTTCGGAGAAGACGAGCGCGATCGAGTCGGCCCGCTGGGTGACCAGGCTGCGTGCCGCGAAATTGGGGACATATCCCAATTCGTCGACGGCGCGCAGCACCGCGACCCGGATGTCCTCCCCCACACTCGACGAGCCGTTGACCACCCGGGAGACGGTCGCCCGGGAAACCCCGGCCCGGGCGGCCACCTTCTCCAGGGTGGGGCGCACGATGCTCACGCCGATCCCCCCGCAATCTCCAACGCCGGACGCGTGATCGCATTGTCCACCGCGGAGCGCCCAACGCTCACGCCGGTCCCCACTGGGTGACGGTCACGCGGGCAGTCCGTTTCGCCTGATGACCTCGCTGTACCACCGGGCGCTGTCCTTCGGCACGCGCTCCTGCGAGGCGTAGTCCACGTAAACCAGCCCGAACCTCTTCTCGTACCCGTACGCCCACTCAAAGTTGTCCATGAACGACCACACTAGGTAGCCGCGCAGGTCGACCCCGGCGGCGATGGCGGCGTGCGCGGCCCGGAAGTGTGCGTCCAGGAAGGCGATCCGGCGTTCGTCGCCGACCCGGCCGCCGGCCAGCACGTCCTCGAAGGCGGCGCCGTTCTCGGTGATGAAGAGCGGGACGGCGGGGTAGTCGCGCTTGAGCCCGATGAGTAGTTCGGTCAGGCCGTCGGCCTCGATCGGCCAGCCCATGGCGGTGGTCGGGCCCGGCTTGTCGATGAAGCCGATGCCCTCGCTGCCGGGGAAGACCGGGTTGGCGGGCTGGCCGGGGCGCGGTTCGACCTGGAACGGGTGGTAGTAGTTCACGCCGAGCATGTCGATGGGGGCGCCGATCAGGGCCAGGTCGCCGTCGCGGACGAAGGACCAGTCGGTGAAACGCTCGGCTCGCCGTACCACGTCGGTCGGGTATTCGCCGCGGAGCACCGGGTCCAGGAAGATCCGGTTCAGGATGCCGTCGGGGACGGCGACCGCGGTCAGGTCGTTGCCCCGGACGGGGGCCAGGTTGAGGGTGATGCCGACCTCGCGGGCCCCGGCGCGCCGGAGCTCCCGGTTGGCGAGACCGTGGGCGAGCAGCAGGTGGTGGGCGGCCGCGTAGGCCGCGCCCGGATCGGTACGGCCCGGCGCGTGCAACCCCGCCGCGTACCCGAGGAACGCGGAACACCACGGTTCGTTGAGCGTGGTCCACAGGTCGACGCGGTCGCCGAGCCGCCGGTGCACCAGCGTCGCGTATTCGGCGAAACGCTCGGCGGTGGCGCGGTTCGTCCAGCCGCCGTGGTCTTCGAGGGTCTGCGGCAGGTCCCAGTGGTAGAGGGTCAGGATCGGCGTGATGCCGTGCCCGCCCAGCTCGTCGACCAGCCGGTCGTAGAAGTCCAGCCCCCGGGAATTGGCCGGGCCTGAGCCGTCCGGCTGGATGCGCGGCCAGGACACCGAGAACCGGTAGGCGCCCATGCCCAGACCGGCCATGATCGCGACGTCGCTCGCGGAGCGGTGGTAGTGGTCGCAGGCGACCTCGCCGGTGTGGCCGAGATGCACCTTGCCGGGGGTCCGCGAGAACGTGTCCCAGATGGACGGGCCCCGGCCGTCCTCGCGGGCGGCGCCCTCGATCTGGTACGCGGCCGTGGCCGTCCCCCAGACGAATCCCTTGGGGAACTCCAGCACGCCGGATTCCGCCCCCCGAGCCAACTCCGCGGACACGGTCATGTCGTCTCGCCCCTCCCCGCGCCTCCCCGTGAGAGCGCTCTCAGGCAGCATCCCGGCTGGATGGACCGCCTGTCAAGGTAGGCCGAGTAGCACACGGTCCCGGGGTGGCTCGTGATGACCCATTGACGTAACGGTAACCCCGGGACTACCTTCCGATCTCTGAGAGCGCTCTCTGAAACACCTCACTGCGGGCGCAACCCCGCCAAGCCCGGTACCCAAGGAGGTATCCGTGCGTTCCAACAGTCGTCGTATCCGCCGGCATTGTGGCGACGGCACTGATCGTCCCCGGCGCGGGCGATGGCCTGGCGCGGCGCGGCGCCCAGCGGGGCGCCACGCCGGAGTCCTCCACCGACACCGCGTCGGCAACGGCGACCGGCTCGGCCGGGCGGCCCTCGTGCCGCCCGCGCCTTTCCCCAGGCACGAAGAGAGCGCTCTCTTCGTGCAAAAACGAAGCATTTCACAATCCCGTAACCGTCAGCTCACATCGATTGACATCCCCCGGTTAAGAGATAAGGCTTCCGGAATCGCTCTCTCGTGAGAGTTCCCGGTAAAACTTTGGAGGAAGGGTCTATGTCGCTCCTCTCTCGACCCGCCCGTATCACAGCCATCGCCGCCGGCCTGACGCTGATCGCTTCTGGATGCGGGTCTTCGGAGACCACGACGCCGCCCGCCGCCGCCGGCAGCGCGAGCGTCTCCGCGGAGTGCGAGCCGTTCGCCGAATACGGCTCGTTCGCCGGCAAGACAGTGAGCATCTACTCCCCCATCCGTGACACCGAAGCGGACCTGTTCCAGGAAGCCTGGGCCCCGTTCGCCAAGTGCACCGGAATGAAGATCACATACGAGGGCACCGGAGAGTTCGAGGCGCAGATCCAGGTCCGCTCCGACGCCGGCAACCCGCCCGACATCGCCTTCTTCCCGCAGCCCGGTCTGCTGGAGCGCTTCGCCAAGGCGGGCAAGCTCAAGCCGGCCTCCCCCAAGGTCAAGGAGCTGACCGACACCAACTGGTCGGCCGACTGGGCCAAGTACGCCACCGTCGACAACGTCTTCTACGGCGCCCCGCTCGGCGCCAGCGTCAAGTCCTTCGTCTGGTACTCGCCGAAGATGTTCGCCGAGAAGGGCTGGGCCATCCCCACGACGTGGGACGAGATGATGACCCTCACCGACACCATCGCGGCCACCGGCATCAAGCCGTGGTGCGCGGGCATCGAGTCCGGTGACGCCACCGGCTGGCCGGCCACCGACTGGATCGAGGACGTCATCCTCCGCGAGCTCGGCGCCGAGGAGTACGACAACTGGGTCGCCCACAAGCTCGCCTTCAACGACCCGAAGGTCGTCGCGGCGGTCGACAAGGTCGGCGCCATCCTGAAGAACGACAAGTACGTCAACGGCGGCTACGGCCCGGTCAAGTCGATCTCCAGCACCGCCTTCCAGGAGGGCGGCGTGCCGATCACCGAGGGCAAGTGCGCCCTGCACCGGCAGGCCTCCTTCTACGCCAACTTCTGGCCGGAGGGCACCAAGGTCGGCGAGCAGGACGACGTCTACGCGTTCTACCTTCCCGGCAACGACACCTCCAAGAAGCCGGTGCTCGGCGGCGGCGAGTTCGTCGCGGCCTTCGCCGACCGTCCCGAGGTCCAGGCGGTCCAGGCCTACCTGGCCGGCACCGACTTCCCGAACCGCCGGATGAAGCTGGCCACCTACGTCTCCGCCAACAAGGGCGTGGACCTGGCCAACGCGCAGAACCCGATCGACCGCCTCTCCATGGAGATCCTCCAGGACCCGGCGACGATCTTCCGCTTCGACGGTTCCGACCTGATGCCCGCCGCCGTCGGCGCCGGCACCTTCTGGAAGGGCATGACCGACTGGATCAACGGCAAGGACACGAAGTCCACCCTGGACTACATTGACGCTTCCTGGCCGAAGTCGTAGAACCTGCTTAGCGAGAAACCCGTCCCTTGGCCAGCCGTGGTGCCGCCGACCGGGCAATTCACCGCTACGGCTGTCCAGATCACGACTTTCTCACTAAAGCTCAACAGGGTGAAGTAAACGTCCGGCTCCGGCCCCCGGGGCCGGACGTTGCCTGCCTCAAGGGAGACCCATACCCCCATGGATCTGAACTTCGACTTCGCGGCCGAGCAACCCAAGCTGGTTCAGCTTCTGATCGGCGTCGTCGCCTTCCTCGCCTTCGTCGGCCTGATGCTGCTGCTCCTGGACCGGGCGCCGATGCGCCAGCGGGCCAGACTGCACGCTTTCATCCTGCTCGCTCCCGCGCTGATCCTGCTGGGCATCGGCCTGGTCGTCCCGGGCATCCGCACTACCATCCTGTCGTTCATGAGCGGCGACAGCTCCAGCTTCGTCGGGCTGGACAACTACGCGTGGATGTTCACCCAGCCTGAGGCACTCACCGTGCTGCGCAACACGCTCATCTGGGTGCTGCTGGTCCCGCTGCTGGTCACCGCGATCGGGCTGGTGTACGCGGTGGTCGTCGACAACACCCGGTTCGAGTCGCTGGCCAAGTCGCTGGTGTTCCTGCCGATGGCGATCTCGTTCGTCGGGGCGGGCATCATCTGGCGGTTCGTGTACGCCTACCGCCCGGAGGAGGCCGACCAGATCGGCCTGCTCAACCAGATCGTCGTCCTGTTCGGCGGCACGCCGCAGCAGTGGCTGCTGGACCCGCCGATCAACACCTTCTTCCTGGTCATCGTGATGGTCTGGATCCAGGCCGGCTTCGCCACCGTGGTGCTGTCGGCCGCGATCAAGGGCATTCCCTCCGAGATCGTGGAGGCCGCCCGGCTGGACGGGGCCACCCCCATCCAGATGTTCTTCCGCGTCACGATCCCGGCGATCCGGCCGGCCGTGATCGTGGTGCTGGTCACTCAGTCGATCGCGACGCTGAAGCTGTTCGACATCGTCCGTACCATGACGGGCGGGCAGTTCGACACCAGCGTCATCGCGAACGAGATGTACAACCAGGCCTTCCGCTACGGCGAGACGGGCAAGGGCGCGGCCCTCGCGGTGTTCCTCTTCGTCCTCGTCATCCCCATCGTCGTCTACCAGGTCCGCACGCTGCGGCAGCGCCGGGAGGCCTAGATGACCACCACCGTCGCCCAACCGATCGCCTCGTCCGGGGCGCACG
The DNA here is from genome assembly GCF_009687845.1 of Acrocarpospora corrugata. Classification (GTDB taxonomy): domain Bacteria; phylum Actinomycetota; class Actinomycetes; order Streptosporangiales; family Streptosporangiaceae; genus Acrocarpospora; species Acrocarpospora corrugata. The sequence continues at coordinate 5,792 of NZ_BLAD01000126.1, read as the reverse complement.
CCGCCACCGCGCGGGTGCGCAAGCGGCTGACCACCCGCTGGGCCAGCCTGATCGCGATCGTGATCGCGCTGCTCTGGACCACGCCCACGTTCGGCCTGTTCCTGTCCTCGTTCCGGCCCGAGGACCAGATCAAGCAGACCGGCTGGTGGTCGTTCTTCGCCGACCCGCAGCTGACCCTGGACAACTACCAGTCGGTGCTGTTCGGCACCTCCTCCTCGTCCGGCCAGATGGCCAGCTTTCTGATCAACTCGCTGGTCATCACCATCCCGTCGGTCCTGTTCCCCGTCGCCCTGGCCACCTTCGCCGCGTACGCGCTGAGCTGGCTGGACTTCCGCGGCCGGGACTGGATCTACATCGGGATCTTCGCGCTCCAGGTGGTGCCGCTGCAGATGGCGCTGGTTCCGCTGCTGTCGTTCTTCTCCCAGGGCGTCGAGCTCTTCGGGATGACCGTGCTGCCCGCCTGGGATCTGGAGGGCCCCGCCAGGTTCATCCAGGTCTGGTTCGCGCACACCTGTTTCGCCCTGCCGCTCGGCGTCTTCCTGCTGCACAACTTCATGTCCGAGCTGCCCGGCTCGCTCATCGAGGCGGCCCGGGTGGACGGCGCCACCCACGGCACGATCCTGCGCAAGATCGTGCTGCCGCTGGTCATGCCCGCGCTGGCCTCCTTCGGCATCTTCCAGTTCCTCTGGGTCTGGAACGACCTGCTGGTCGCGCTGATCTTCGCAGGTGGCACCCCCGATTCTGCGCCCATGACGGTACGGCTGGCGCAGATGGCCGGCACCCGGGGCAACGAGTGGCAACGCCTCACGGCGGGTGCGTTCGTGTCGATCGTGATCCCGCTGGCGGTCTTCCTGTCCATGCAGCGCTACTTCGTCCGCGGGCTGCTGGCCGGCGGAATCAAGGGCTGATTACTCGCAAATGAGAAATGCGCCACCTGGAATCAAATAATCTAAGTTCAATCGCCCGACCTGCGACTACGTAAGATCGGTACGCTAGGTCGCGCATTTCTCATTTATGCGGAGGACTCAATGAAGCGCCCCACCTTGGAGGCCGTCGCCGCGCGCGCGGGGGTGTCCCGGGCGACCGTTTCCAGGGTCGTCAACGGGCAGTCGACGGTCGGCCCGGAGATCCGGGACGTGGTCATGCGGGCGGTCCGCGAGCTCGGCTACGTGCCCAACTCGGCGGCGCGCAGCCTGGTCACCCAGCGGACCGACTCGATCGCGCTGGTGGTCTCGGAACCGCCGACCCGGGTGTTCTCCGACGACCCGATGTTCTCCACGGTGATCCGGTCGGCCAGCGTGGAGCTGGAGGCGGCCGACAAACAGGTCGTGCTCATGCTCAGCGGCACCGCGCAGAGCCATGCCCGGGTGGAGCGCTACATCGCCTCCGGGCACGTGGACGGCGTCATGCTCATCTCGATGCACGGCGCGGACCCGCTGCCCGCGGCGATCACCCGGATGGGGGTGCCCGCCGTCTCGTACGGCCGGCCCGCCGTTCCTGTCGCCCTGCCGTACGTGGACAACGACAACGTCGGCGGCGCCGAGAAGGCCGTCAAGCACCTGCTGGACCGGGGGCGGCGGCGGATCGCCACCATCGCCGGGCCGCAGGACATGATCGGCGGGCAGGACCGGCTGACCGGCTACCGGACCGCGCTGCGCGACTCCGACCGGCGCTCCATCGTGGCGGTGGGCGACTTCACCCGCGAGTCGGGCGCGATCGCGATGCGGCAGCTGCTGGAGGACGATCCGCAGCTGGACGCGGTCTTCATCGCCAACGACCTGATGGCCATCGGCGCGATCCAGGCGCTGCGGCACGCCGGTAGGACCGTTCCCGACGACGTGGCCATCGTCGGGTTCGACGACATCGAGGCGGCCAGGTACACCGACCCGCCGCTGACCACGGTCCGGCATCCGATCATCGAGCAGGCGGCGGCCATGGTGCAGCTGCTGCTCAGCCTGCTGGAGGGCGACGAGAACGCGGCCAGCCCGGTGATACTCCCCACCGAGCTGGTGGTCCGCGAGTCAGCCTAGGGCGCTCTTGATCCTGGCCAGCGCGTTGAGCGGGGCCAGGCCGTAGGCGTAGAAGTCGACGGCCTGGGCTCCGGCGGCCTTGGCGGCCCGGACCTTGGCGGCCAGCCGGTCGGTGGCGTCGGTCTCGCCGAGCGCGGCGATGTCCGGGGTGCCCGGCCGCAGCACCGCGCGCAGCTCCCGGTCCTTGCCGACCGACCGCTGGTAGGCGGCCACGTCGTCGGCGACCCTGGTCGCGTCGCGCGCGTAGGCCAGGACGGCGAAGGACTGCACGATGTCGCCGAGCGCGACCAGGTCGACGCCGAACTGCCAGGCGTCGTGAGCGGCCAGCCCGGCCGGCGGCAGCCCGTCCGCATACCCTTTGGCCGCGCCGGTGCCGTCGGTGAAGGTGAGCTCGGAGCCCTCCTCGGTGACGGCGGCGGCGACGTCCGCGACCAGAGTGGTGACGGTCTCCGACCGGGCCCGCGCGTAGGCGACGACCTCGGGCCCGGCGTAGGCGGTGAGCGCCGCCCGGGTGACCTCGCCCTGCGCGGGCGAGTCGCCGGCCAGCACGCCGCCGACGATCCTGCCGCACTCCTCGCGGGCGACCTCGGCGTTGACGCCCAGGTCGGCGGCGCGGCGCAGGCAGTGGTGGCAGAAGCAGAGGCCGAACAGGAACGCGTCCATCGGGCCGAGCGGCACCGCGCAGCGTTCGTAGCTGAACGTGCTGAAATGCAGGGCTTCTGCGACCACGCTGTCGAAGCCCTGCCGGGCGACCGCGCGGGCCAGCCCGACCGCGTAACCGCGGACGTCCGGGTGGGCCGGGCAGAGGTCGGCCGGGGCGCCGCGGTCGCCGAAGCAGTTGCGGACGGTGACCTCCGGGTGCCGTTCGCCGATGCTGGCGTTGCGCAGGAACGTCGTCCAGCCGTGTACGGCGAGCCCGCCGCGCCGCAGTTCGGCCAGCGGGAGTTCCGGCAGAACCGGCGGGACCAGGCGCTCGAACAGGCCGTCCGGCAGCGGGACGCGCACGCCGTCGTGGCGCACGGTCAGCCGGGTGGCTCCATGCGGGGTGACGTCCCTGGCCCGCTGGTGGGCGGCCGCGATGGTCACCCCGGCCGCGCCGTAGCCGATGATCCGGTCGAGGACCTGATCGACGCCTTCGGCCAGGTCCTCGGCGAAGACGTACACGGAGGTGTCCACCTATTGCCCCTTGTAGGCCACGAAGTCGATCTCCACCAGGATGTCGAGCAGCTGCGAGCCCACGGTGGTCCGCACCGGGTAGGGCTCGGTGAAGTAGGTCCTGTACACCTCGTTGTAGGCGGCGAAGTCCTCCTTCAGGTTCTGCAGGTGCACCGTCGACTTCACCACGTCGTCGAAGGTCAGACCATGCGCGGCCAGGATCGCGCCCAGGTTCCGCAGCGTCTTGTGGGTCTGCTCGGCCACGTCGTCGCCGACCACCTCGCCGGTCGCCGCGTCCAGCGGGCCCACGCCCGCGGTGTACACGAAGTCCCCTGCCACCAGGCCCTGCGAGTACGGGCCGACCGGCGCGTAGCTGTCGGTGGTACGGATCTCCTGCTTGCCGCTCATCTGGATGCTCCTGGGTTCGTCAGAAATAGGTGGTGATCAAATCGACCACGACGTGGTGGTCGTCGACGACGGGGATGACGCGCCATTTGTCGAACGCGGTGCACGGGTGGGAGATCCCGAACGAGACCAGGTCGCCGGGGCGCAGGCCGTCGCCGGTGAGGTAGGTGTGCTGGTCCTGGATGCGGTCGACCTTGACGCCGGGGGGTGTGCGGTGCGGGATCGGCAGGTCTATGTCGTACGGGACGTCGCGTTTGCCCATGCCGACCATGATCAGGCCGGGTTCGGGGGTGGAGATCACCTGGGCCCAGACTTCGATGGCGGGTTTGAGGAGGTGGGCGAAGGGGCTGGCGCGGGCGTACAGACCTTCGTCGTGGGCGATGTAGGCGCCGCTGCGGAGGATCACGGTGGCGTCGAGGTGGCCGAGCTCTTCGGCGACCAGGTCGAACCAGGCGCTGCCGCCCGCGGAGACGATGGGGTGCGGGACCAGGGGTCTGACCAGGTCGGCGGCTCGGGCCAGGTCGCGGAGGTAGGCGCGGACCTCGGCGGGGCCGGGCTGGGTGCCCTCGTAGCCGGCCACACCGGCGAGTTCGACGCCCGGAGTCGTCGTGATCAGGTCGGCGAGGGCGGTGAGTTCGCCGAGGGTGCGGCAGCCGGTGCGGGCCTGGGGCTGGCCCAGTTCGATCAGGACCTGGAAGGGCCGCTCGCCCGCGGCCGCTGAGAGCGCCGCCACGCCTTCGGGGCAGTCGGCGTACACCAGGCATTCGAAGCCCGCCGCGAGCTCGCCAGCCAGCCAGTGGAGCGCTCCCACGTCGTAAATCTCGTTGGCGAGCAGAACGCGTTCTACGCCGAAGTGACGGAAGGCGAGGGTCTGGGACGCGTTGGCGGCGGTCATGCCCCAGGCGCCGGCCCGGAGCTGGGCGTGGCAGAGCTCGGGGGACATGGTGGTCTTGCCGTGCGGGGCGAAGGTCAGGCCGTGGTCGGCGGCGAAGCGGGCGAGTGTCGCGATGTTGTGGTCGAGGGCGGAGCGGCGCAGCACCATCAGCGGCCAGGTGAACGGGCCGTCGAAGAGGGAGTGGCGGGCGGCCACGAAGTCGGTTCTGGTGATGGGTTCCGGGTGCAGGAAGCCGCGGGTGCGCCAGTCGATGACGGGCTCGTCGATGAACGGGTCAGAGTTGTTCATTCCGCCCTCCGCTCACCACCGGTATAGACCACCCCGTGGATCGTACTGGACCTCAGGCGGCACGGAGGGCACGGCCCGTGGTCGCCCCGGTCAGCCGCCCGTCCTTGAGCACGGGCACACCGGCCACGAGGACATCGTCGATGCCGACGGCGAGCTCCCGGGGGTGGCTGTAGGTAGCGATATCCGCCACCGTTTCCGGATTTACCACGATCAGGTCGGCTACCTGGCCGCGCCGGATCAGACCACGGTCGGGCAGGTGGAACCGCCTGGCCGGATGCGACGCGAGATGGACCGCGGCCTGCTCCCAGGTGAGATCCGCCAACTCACGAACATGACGGCCGAGGTAACGCGCGAATGTGCCATATGCCCGCGGATGTGGATGGCCGCCGACGTGAATCCCGTCTGACCCGCCCATATGCCCGGGGTCCCGCATGACGGCGCGCACCGATTCCTCTCCCCGGGGCCCTTCGTCGGGACGAGCCATTACGCAGCCCGCCTCCAACCGCGTCTCAATCAACAGCACCCGGCAGAACTCCTCGACCGAAGTCCCGTGCCTCTCCGCGACTTCGGGCAATGTCAGCCCTTCAGCCCACTCGAATCCAGGCGCGTGCGCGAGCGTCAACCGCTCCCAGACGACCTCTCCCCACTCCCGCTTAACCCGCTCGCCCTCGTTGACGAGCACCTCGATCGCCTTCTCGATATCAGCCGCGGGCACCCACGCCGGCAACACGACCATCCCCAGAATCGTGCTCCCCCGCAGATAGGGATAGGTATCGAAACTCAGATCCACCCCTTCTCCCCGCGCTCTCCCCACCAACCCCAGCAACTCCCCCGACGGCCCGTGAAGATGCGAAACATGCACGGCCACCCCCGACCGCCGCGCGATCTCCACAACCTCCGCCATCCCCACCCCCGCCGAAGCTCCGTACCCCCGCATATGAGTCACATAAGGCAGCCCACCCAGAACCTCACAAAGCCCAGCCAACTCCCCCGCGTCCGCATACCGCCCCGGCACATAC
>NZ_BLAD01000125.1 GCF_009687845.1 Acrocarpospora corrugata | reverse complement strand
GGGGCGGGTGGATGGGAGAACCACGTCCCCCCGGCGAAGCCGAAACCATCGGCCAAGGCCGCAGAAGAGGACGGGCGGAGACCCGCGCGAACAACGGGCGGGGGAGAAACCACTGCGTTCATCCCGGTGTGAATCGGGCAAGAACGCCTATCGCAGCCGTTACGTGATCTCCCAGAGAACTCTCAGGATATATTCGCCCCTGTGCTGATCTCGGCGCCTCCGTCTGCGGCGGCCATCGTGGAACCAAGCGGCGTTGAACCTCCGGGTCGGCAGCGGTTGCGCGTGCTTGATTTGCTGCGGTTTGTGGCGGCGCTTGGGGTGGTGTTGTTCCACTTCGGGGAGACGCGGGCGTGGGGGACGCCGAATGCGTTTCCGGCGCTCAGCGCGGTCACGATGTTCGGGTCGTACGGGGTGCGGCTGTTCTTCATGATCAGTGGGTTTGTGATCTTGATGAGTGCTTGGGGGCGGAGCACGGGGGAGTTCGCGGCTTCGCGGATCGCGCGGTTGTATCCGGCGTACTGGGCGAGCGTGATCGTCCTCGGAGCGCTGGCGCTGGCGGGACTGATCACTGATCATCGGCCGACGGTGTCGGAGTTGCTGGCGAATCTGACGATGCTCCAGCACGGGATGAAGGTCCGCGACCTGGAGATCGTCTACTGGACGCTCTGGCAGGAACTCGTCTTCTACGTGATGATCGGGTGCTTCTCGGCAGTCGGCATCACCTACCGGCGCTGCCTCGGATTCATGGCGGGCTGGACGTTCCTGCTGCTCATCGGTGAGCGGCTGGACATCAGCCTGCTCAAGGTGGTCCTGGTCCAGTTCAGCGCGCCGTACTTCATCGCGGGCATGGCCCTGTTCCTGATCTACCGATTCGGCGGCTCGCTGCTGCCGTGGCTGTTCGTGGCGACCGCCTGGATCCTCGCCCTCGTCCAACTACTCGGCGAACGTCCTCCAGCCGTGACACGCTTCGGGGAAGCCACGGGATCAGCCCTGGCCGTCGGCGTGATCTCGCTGATCTTCCTGGTGATGTGCCTGGTCGCGCTGGGCAAACTGGACGGCCTGGACTGGAAGTGGTTCACGGTCCTGGGCGCGGTGACCTACCCGCTGTACCTGTTCCACCACCACATCGGATTCCTGCTCATCCAGTGGTTACACCCGATCCTGGGCAACCGCCTCACGCTCCCCGTGGTGCTGCTGACCGTGGTCGGCGTGGCCTGGCTGGTCTACCGTCTCGTCGAGGTCCCGTTACAGCCCCGCCTGAAGTCGGCGCTGGCCCGCTCATTACGGGCCGACGCCTCCTGAAACGCTATTTCTTCTTCGGCCAGACCTCACCGGGCGCAAGTTCACGATCACCCAGCAACGTCGACACGGTCACGAACTTGTAGCCCTTCTTCTTGAGCGTGCTCAGCACGGTCGGCATCGACTTGACCGTCTCGGGGACGATGTCGTGCAGCAGGATCACCGCGTTCCGCTTCGCCAGCTTGAGCGTCCGCGCCGTGATGATCTTCTTGTTCCTGGCCTGCCAGTCGAGCGTCGACCCGGTCCACAGGATCTGCGGCAGCCCCAGTTCGGCCATCCGCGCCGCCACCCGCGCGTTCGTCGCCCCCGACGGCGGCCGCATCATCGTCGGCCACAACCCGATCGTCTCGTGAATCACATCCTGCGTGCTGGTGACCTCGGCGACGATCTCCTCATCCGTGAGGGTAGTCAGACTGGGGTGATCCCACGTGTGGTTCCCCACCTCATGCCCCTCCCTGACCATCCGCTTCATCATGTCGGGCCGATTCTCCACCTTCCGCCCCAACACGAAGAACGTCGCCTTCGCCTTGTACTTCTTGAGCGTGTCCAGCAACTCCGGCGTGTACGGCCAGGGCCCGTCATCAAACGTCAACGCGATGCACTTGTACTTCTCGCAGTACGGCTTCGCCACATGCGCCGACGCCGAAGGAACCACCAGAAACGAGACACACAGGACAGCCAACGCCACCCGCGAAACTCGCACAACACCACTAACTCTGCCAAACAGGGCAACTCTGACTTTATTTACGATCAGCCGCATGGTGCCGCATCTTAACGGCGGTTACCGTCTGCGGTCGCGTTGGCGATCTTTCAGGATCTCCTTGCGTCTTCGGACTTGGTGCGGTTGTATCCATACCGCTTTCGTTCTGTCCGCGCGTCCCCACTGCTGATAGCTGGGAGAGACGGTGGAGTTTCGAGTACTCGGGCCCGTCGAGGTATGGGACGGGGTGCGTAGCCTGCACCTCGGTGGGCCCAAACCCCGTACGCTGCTGGCCGCCCTGCTGCTGGAACCGGGCAGAGTGGTCTCCGTCGACCGCCTCATCGACATCCTGTGGCCGACCTCACCCCCGGGCAGCGCCCCCGCGCTGATCCAGACGTACGTCTCCGCGCTGCGCAAGGAACTCCTCGCGGCCGGCCGCGGCGAGGTGATCGAGACCCGCGCCCCCGGCTACGTCGTCCGTACCCGCCCAGGCGAGCTCGACTCCGAGCACTTCGAATCCCGCGTCGCGGAAGGCCGTCGCCGGATGGCGGCGGGCGACCTGGAGGGCGCCAGCGCCCAGTTCGCCGCCGCACTCGGGCTCTGGCGCGGCGAGGCCCTCGGCGGCCTCGGCGAGGCGCTGCGCACCGAGGCCGCCCGGCTGGCCGAGATGCGCCTGACCGCGATCGAGGAACGCATCACCGCCGACCTGGCCAGGAACGCGGAATCCGAGATCGTGGCCGAACTCCGCTCCCTCGTCGGCGAACACTCCACCAGGGAACGCCTCCGCGGCCAGCTGATGATCGCCCTGTACCGCCTCGGCATGCAGGCCGAAGCCCTGACCGTCTTCCAGCACGGCCGCGACCTGCTGGTGGACGAGCTCGGCATCGAACCGGGCCCGGAACTGCGCGCCATCCACGAAGCCGTCCTGCGCGCCGACGACACGGCCCTCGGCTGGACGAGCACCGACTCGACCCCCAGAACCCGGCCACCCAACCTCCGGCTCCGATTACCAGAGCCCCTCCCGGACCCGCAGCGGGACCTCAGCGATCAGCAAGCCGATCCGCGGGGACCTGCCGAGGCCGAGCAACGACGGGGGGAACAGCGCAGCGAGCCCACACTCGCGCAGCTGCCGCCAGAGCCGCCCGACTTCACCGGGCGGCGGCACGAGGTCGAGGTGCTGGCCGGGCTGCTGCTGCCGAGAGCGGGGAGTTCGTCGGTGCCGGTGGCCGTGGTCTCCGGGCAGGGCGGCAGCGGCAAGTCCGCTCTCGCCGGGCATGTCGGCCATCGGCTGGCGCGTGATTTCCCCGACGGTCAGATCCACGTCGAACTGCGCGGGATGAGCGACGCCCCGGCCACGCCGGAGGAGGTCCTCGGCCGGCTCCTCCGCGAGCTGGGCGCGGACCAGGTCAACCTCCCGACCGGCAGGGAGGAACGGGCCGCCCGCTACCGTTCGCTGCTGGCCGGCCGCCGCATCCTGATCGTGCTCGACGACGCGGCCGACGAACGCCAGGTCCGCCCGCTGCTGCCGGGCACCCCGGGCCCGGCCGTCCTGATCACCTCGCGCAACCGCCTGGCCGGCCTGGCCGGCGCGGCCTTCACCGAACTGGCCGTGCTGAGCCCGGACGAAGGGGTCGAACTTCTCACCAGGATCGTCGGCCCCGAACGGGTGGGCCGGGAAGGCTCGTCGGCCCGCCGGATCGTCGCCCTGTGCGGCCATCTCCCGCTGGCGATCCGCATCGCGGGCGCCAAGCTCACCTCCCGCCGCGCCTGGTCCCTCGACCTGATGGCAGAACGCCTGACCAGCGAACTCCGCCGCCTGGACGAACTCGCCGTCGGCGACCAGGAGGTCCGCGCCGGAATCCAGCTCAGCTACCGCGCCCTGCCGGATCCGGCCCGGCGCGCCCTGCGCCTGCTCGGCCTGCTGGGCCTGCCCGGCTTCTGCGCCGCCACCGTGGGCGCCCTCCTCGAACTCCCCCGCTACCTGGCCGAGGACCTCCTCGAAGGGCTGGTCGACGCCCAGCTCGTCGAGCACATCGGCACCGACGGCCTCGGCGACCTGCGCTACCGCATCCACGACCTGGTCCGCATCTTCGCCCGCGAACGCGCCGAATCCGAGGACCAGCCGCACGACAGGGAAGCCGCGGCGGAACGCGTGCTCGGCCGCTGGCTCTGGCTGATCCAGCAGATCACGCTGGCCGCGCCGTCGGGCTCGATCCACCTCCGGGAGGAGTACCCGCACGCCATCGAGGCCGACCCGGCGCTGGCCGAGCCGGTATTGGCCGACCCGCGCGCCTGGTTCGAGGCCGAGCAGGACAGCCTGGTCGTCGGCGTCGAGGTGGCCGCCGCGATGGACCTGGACGAGCTGGCGGGCGAGCTCGCCTCCGCGCTGTGCGGTTCGGTCTTCGTGGTGCACAACCGCCTCCAGGCCTGGACCCGCACTCACGACGCGGCCCTGGCCGCCGCCCGCCGGGCCGGCAACAAGCACGGCGAGGCCCGCCTGCTGGCCGAACTCGGCGAGCTCAAATACGCCCAGGACCGCTTCGCGGAGGCGCGCGAGTGCCTGGACGAGGCGCTGCTCATGTTCCGCCAGGTGGGCGACGCGCAGGGCGAGACCTCCGCGCTGGCCACGCTGGGCGCGTCCTGCCGGGAGCAGGCCCGCTTCGGCGCGGCGCTGGAATACCTGGACGCGGCCAGGGCCTCCGCCCACGCGATGGGCGACGACGCCGCGATCGGCCAGGTCACCCGGCTGCGCGGCTCGGTACGGCTGGAGCTCGGCGACTTCCCCGGCGCGCGCGAGGACCTGGCCGAGTCGCTGACCGCCTACCGGAGCGCGGGCAGCCGCAGGGGCGAGGCGCTGACCCTGCGCAGCCTGTCCCTGGTGCACCGGGCCATGGGCGAGCTGACCCCGGCCGAGGAGCTGGCCGCGCGGTCGCTCGCCATCTTCCGCGAGGTCGGCGACGAGCTGTTCGAGGCGTTCGGCGTCCAGGCATGGGCGAAGACCCGCCTGCGCCAGGGCCGTTTCGACGGCCTGGAGGCGCAGCTGGAGAACGCCCTGGCCGTTTCCCGCCGGTCGGCCGACCGTTTCGGGGCCGCGCTCAGCCTGCGCACGCTGGGCGAACTCCACCTGGCCATGGCGGACTACGGCCGGGCGGAGTCCAGCTTCGAGGAATCCATCAGGTTGTGGGACGAACTCGACCTGCCTCTCTTCCGGGCCCGTACCCTCCGGGATGTGGCCCGGCTGCGGGACCGCCGCGGCGAGGACGCCGCCGCGGCGGAGATTCGCGAAGCCGCCCTGCGGATCTTCCACGGGTGCGGCGCCCGGGAGTACGCGGAACTGCTCGCCGAACGGGATCAGGGCCAGTCGAGCGGGCTGTAGAGTGCGGCGTCCGCGCCGGTCAGGGCGGCCCAGTAGCGGTCGCCGTAGGACCAGTGCCACCACTCGGTCGGGTAGTTGACCAGGCCGGCGGCGGTCAGGGCGGCGATCAGGATGGCCCGGTTCTCGCGGGCGGCCGGGGGCAGGCCGGGGGCGTTGGTGTAGCAGGCGTCGTCGCTCTCCTCGGGGCTGGCGTTGACCTCGGTGCCCATCGGCAGTTCGAGCCCTTCGGCCGTACAGAGGGTGAGATCGATGGCCCCGCCGCTGACGTGCGGGCCGACGGCCGGGGGCGCCAGCGAGCGGGACGCCTGGACCAGGACGTACTCCTCCGGCCAGCCGGGGTTGGCGTCGCGGAGTTCGGCGGCGTACTCGTCGAAGTAGCGGATCTGCAGGGAGAGCGGGCGGTAGCCCTCGACGACCAGGAATCCGAGCCCGGGGGGCAGGTGTTTCTGGGCGGTCGTGAGGCGTTCGGCGACGCCGGACCTGAGCCGGGTGTACGCGCTGACGGTGTCGGCCAGCCGGTTGTCGAGCCGTACGCCGGGGATGTCGCGGACGTCGACGAGCGGTTCGCCGCACTCCTCGACGGGCACCTGCGCCACTCTGGGGTCCGACATGAGGATGATCTCGTGCATCGTTCTCGTCTCCGTATACGGGTGAAGCCGGTGGGCGTCGGGGTAGTCGACGTCCACCGGCGGGGGGTTGCGGCGGGTTTGCTAGCAGTTGGGGATCACTACCCCGCTGTTGTCCTTGGCTTCGTCATTGCCCCAGCGGGAGAGGTAGTAGGCGGAGACGTACTGGTTCTGCCAGGGGCTGCCGCTGTCCAGGTCGGTCTTCAGCCACCAGTGGTTGAAGGCGCCGCTCACCTGGACGACCGGGCCCCAGACCTTGCAGTACACGTAGTTGGTGCCGGCGTTCAGGGTGCCGGTGCGGGCGCCGCCCGGGGTGGAGTAGCCGGGGGCTGCGGCGAAGGTGTCGACCCAGTACTTGCCCTGCGTGGGCGGCTGGGTCGGCGGGGTGGAGCCGACGCCGACGGGGGCGGAGTAGCCGACGATGCTGGCCGAGGAGCGGGTGTAGCTGCGCGCCCTGGTCATGCTCGGGGTGCCGCTGTTGCCCTCGATCGTGTAGACCGTGCTCGCGTTGGCCGAGCTCACGATGCCGACGTGGTTGATCACCCCGTCGCCTTCCCAGTCGAAGACGACCGCGTCACCCGGTTCTGGGGTGTAGCCGCTGCTGCGGGTGTGCCAGGTGCCGTACGTGGTGCCGTAGTCCTTGAACGAGGCGGCGACACCGGTGAGGACGCCCCCGCTGCCCTCCGCGATGTTGGCGTAGGTGACTCCGGCGTTCTTCCAGACGTACTTGGCGAAGTCGGCGCACCAGTCGCTCTCCCGCCAGCGCACCCCGTCCGTGGTCGGGCAGGAGGACGTGGCCGGCTTCCAGGTCCGGAAGACCCCCGTGTAGTAGTTGCAGACGCCCCACGTGCTCTGCGGTCCCGCGCCGTGGTTGCGGGAGGCGTTGTTCAGTTCCGTCTGGGCGACGGAGACGATCTGGGCTCGGGTGGCGGCGGCCGACGCCGGTCCTGCCGCGATCGTGACCAGACCGGCGGCGATGACGAGCGCGGTCGCGGCGCCGCTGATGAGCTGCCTGAGTGCCATCGGATTTCCCTTCGGGTGCTGCTCGGGTGGTCTGACCATCCACCGGCCCGCTTCAAATAGCCTTCAGAGCCGCTATAAGGCCCGTCTCAGCGCCGCTGGAGGAGTTCTGGAGTCACAGGACGGAAGCTCCTCATCGACAGCCAGAAACGACTGAGGAGGATCCCATGAAGATCACCAGCCGCACCGGGGCTCTGGCCATCGGAGCCGTGCTCGCCGCCGCCGCGATCGTGACCGTGAGCGGCTCGACCGCCAGCGCCACCCAGGCCGACTGCGCGTCCTGGCCCAACCCGGGCAGCGCCACCGGCACCAGCACCGTGTACCGCCAGGACGCCGGCCGCCAGGGCACCTACGCCGAGCTCCGCAAGGGCACGGTCGGCGGACAGCAGGTCGGCTGGGCGCGCCTCACCGGCACCACGAAGAAGGGCGACGGGGTCTGGATGGACGTCAGCAACAACGGCGGCGCCAGCTGGACGCAGTGTGGGCCGTACCTGGTCGACGCCGACGGCGGCGTGCCGTACACCCGCGGCTACGCCACCAGCACCTCCGCCAGCCGGGTGTTCCGCGCCTGCGGCCGGGTGAGCGGCGCCTTCTCGGTGTGCGGCCCCTGGTGGTAGACCGTAAAGCCTGACGCGGTGGTTCCCGGTCCTCGATAGAGGGCCGGGTTCACCCATTAAGGTGGGCATACACCGCATTCTTGAGGGGTACGCATGCCGCAGTTCCGCGCTGTTTTCGACACCATGGTGGCCTACAAAGCAGGCCAGGCCGTCGTCGCGCCGGACGGCCGATCCTTCAAGCTCTCCTCCAACGAGTCACCCGAGCCGCCGCTCCCCAGCGTGGTCCGCGCCATCGCGGAGGCGGCCACCCAGATCCACCGCTACCCGGACCCGGCCGCCGGCCGCCTGATCGAGGCCCTCGCCGCCCGGTACGGCGTGCCCGCCGAGCACCTCGCGCTCGGCGCGGGCTCGGTCACCGTGGCCCAGCAGCTCTTCGAGGCCGTCGGCGAACCCGGCGCCGAAGTGATCTACGCCTGGCGCTCGTTCGAGGCCTACCCGCTCCTGGCCGACCTGTCCGGCGTCACCTCGGTCCGCGTCCCGCTCAAGGACGAGACGCACGACCTGGACGCGATGGCCGACGCGATCACGCAGAACACCCGGATGATCCTGGTCTGCAACCCGAACAACCCGACCGGCACCGCCAACCGGGCCGGCGAGCTCAAGCGTTTCCTGGACCGGGTCCCCGAGCACGTGCTGGTCATCCTGGACGAGGCCTACCGCGAGTACGTCCGCGACGCCGAGGTGCCGGACGGCCTGACCATCTACCGGGACCGGCCGAACGTGGCCGTGCTGCGCACCTTCTCCAAGGCGTACGGGCTGGCCGGCCTGCGGGTCGGCTACCTGATCGGCCAGGAGCCGGTGGCCGGCGCGGTGCGCAAGGCGATGATGCCGTTCGCGATCAACCACCTCGCCCAGGCCGCCGCCGTCGCCTCGCTCCAGGCCGAGCAGGAGCTGCTGGCCCGGGTGGACACCGTCGTCGCAGAACGGACCCGGGTGCGCGACGCGCTAGTCGCCCAGGGCTGGCCGGTCCCCCACTCGGAGGCCAACTTCGTCTGGCTCCGCCTGCACGCCGACACCCCCGCCTTCGCCGCGGCCTGCGCCGCCGCCGGGGTCTCCGTCCGGCCGTTCGGCGAAGAGGGCGCCCGCGTCTCCATCGGCGACCGGGAGGCCAACGACGCCTTCCTGCACGCCGCCGAGACTTTCCGGCGCGCCTGACGCGCGCTTCTCGGTGGACACCACCAGGGCGACCCCGACCACGATCACCAGCCCGGCCGCGACCATCGCGACGCTCACCGACTCGCCGAGCACCAGCACGCCGAGCAGCACCGCCACCACCGGGTTCACGTACGCGTAGGTGGACACCAGCGAGATGGGCGCGTTGCCGAGCAGCCACGCGTACGAGGTGAACCCGATCAGCGAGCCGACCAGCACCAGGTAGCCGAGCGCCAGCCAGGACCGCGCCGACACGTCCGCGAGCACCAGCCGCTCCCCGAACGCCGCCCCGGCGAGCACCAGCCCGACGCCGCCGACGGCCATCTCGACCGTGCTGCCGATGAACACGTTCTTCGGCATCGGGATGCGCCCGGCCAGGAACGAGCCGAGCGACCAGGAAACGGACGCGATCAGGATGATGGCGACCCCGCCCGGTGACGACGAGCTGCCACCGTCCAGTGACAGAACAGCCACCCCGCCGAATCCGACCAGAACCCCGGTCAGGGTGAGTATGGGGGGTTTATCCCGGAACACCACTCGCAGCACGATCAGCCACAGCGGTGTCGAGGCCACCAGCAGCGCGGCCAGGCCGGTGCCGATGTACTGCTCGGCCACCGCCACCATGCCGTTGCCGCCGGTCAGCAGGAGCACGCCGACCAGGGCCGCGCCGCCGAACTCGCGCCAGGTCATGCGCAGGGCCCGGCCGCCGAGGCGGAGCAGCAGGAACGTGCCCAGGATCAGCGCGGCCGTGACGAACCGCAGACCGCCGCTGAGCATCGGCGGCATCGTCTCGATCGCGATGGCGATGCCCAGGTAGGTCGAGCCCCACACCACGTAGACGGTGGCGAGCGCGACCCAGACCCGCATGTCACGAGTGTTCTGACCCATGGCTCATGACAATAGCGATGAAGTCCGACATTTCGTGACACGGGGTCGGGTGGGCAGGTCCCCACGACGCGCCCACCCGACCCCGTGCTAGCGGTTGAGCTTCTCGACGATCAACCGGTAGAGCTGCCGGGGGCGGCCCGGCTGTGGTGTCCGGTTCGGCGGAAGCGGCCACGCGAGTCCCTCGTCGACCAGCGTGCGCAACAATCGCCTAGCCGTACGCGGGGTGACGCCGAGCATCTTGCCGGCACCCTCCGCGTCCACGACCGTGTCCCCGCCCTCCAGCTTGGCGGCCAGCCGGGCGAGCACCTCCACCCCTTTGGGCTTGACCGGACCCGCCGACTGCGGAGGCATCCGAGGTGGCGGGACGAGCGCCCGGCCCTCCCGGTCCACCGCGAACCCCTGCGCCTGCTTGCCCGCCTGGGTTCTGGCCAGCGCCGCTCTGGCGTGGGTCTCCGCGTCATGGGTGGTACGTCCCATGCCGACCCCCACCTCGACCGCGAGGCCCAGTTCGTCCCGGATTCGCGCGGCGAACGGCAACACGCGGAAGCCGTCCGTCGCCCCGGCGATCGAGCCCCGGGTGGCGACCACGAGATAGCTGTGGTCGTCGATCGGCCACACGCTCGCGTTGATCCGGTTGGCCTCCTGCACCAGCAGGCGATGCAGCGACAGCCGCAGCTCGTCCCGCCAGTACCGGGGCGCCGCCCGCCGCACCGGTTCCCGCAGCGTCGGCACCTCGACCAGAATGACGGTGAGTTGCGACTCTTCGAGCCGGTGGTGCGCGCCGAGTAGCGCGGCCGTGTGTAAGGCGGTCCTGACCGCGGCCGAGGTCGGCCGGATCCTGATCGCCGGTATGCCCGCGGCCGTCAGCCGGTCCGCGACCCCGGGAATGCAGGTCAGCGCGCCGGTTGAGGCCCCCTGCCGGACGAGCCGTTCGTGGAATGCCGCGATGGTGCCGGTGGCGCCGGGTTCATCCCGGCTGTGCACCTCCGCCGCGGACAGTCCGAGATCGGCGTAGGCCTCGTCGATCTCCGAGCGGCTGAGCACGTCCAGGCTCACCCGCCGGGGGTCGATGCGGTCGTCCAGTGCGGCCCGCGCGATCGCCGCCGTGAGCGCGGCGCCGCCGAGCTGCACGTGCGTCGCCGGCATGGTCAGCACGCCGGACCGCCGGGCCAGTTCGTAGGGAATCGGACTGGCGAAGAGACAGGCGTCTACGCCACCGAGTCTGGTTACCTTGTCTGAGGCCTCCTGTTCGTCGCGATAGGCAGCGGCCACCAGGCGACAGGGCACCGGAGCCGCCGAGTGGCCCATGAGCATCACCCGCTCGACGAGGTCATGGGGTCCCACCACACCGATGGTGAGGTCCGGCGTCCCAGCGCCCATCCCGGCCCCCACCCGCGATCCGCGTGGAGACTCTTCCGTGCGCTCGACCAATGTTCGTCCCATCCCGCGCGCCTTCGTGGTTTCGCTTCCCCGGAAAGCTCCGGAATCCGCTCCTGGGAAGCTTCTCTTTGGAACGATCGCTCGCAACGGCCGTAATGTCACGCCCGGATTTGCCGGAATACCGTTCTGAGATGGGCGGAACGGCGATTACCAGCGGTATATGGCCTGGTCAGTGCCTTTATGGACGTGATTTTACTCGGAAGGGGAAATCTCGCGTTCCACATCCGCGCCGAGCGCCTGCATGCGCGGGGCGAGATCGGCGTGACCGCGATCGATGAGATAGCCGGTGTCGATTGTCGTCTCACCCTCGGCCGCCAGACCGGCGAGCACGAGTGCGATTCCGGAACGCAGATCATGAGCCGTGACGCGCGTTCCTCGCAATTTCACCGGGCCGTGCACGACCGCGCGGTTCTCGGTCACCTCAATGTTGGCGCCCATCTTGTTGAGCTCGCCCGCCAGCGCGAAACGGCCGTCGAAGATACGCTCGTGGATGTAGCTGGTCCCGCCCGCCAGGCAGGCCAGCGTCATCAGCGGGGACTGCAGGTCGGTGGCGAAGCCCGGGTAGGTGTCGGTGATCACATTGATCGGCCGGATGGGTCCGGCCCGGCTCACCTGGAGCACCGCGCCCTCGTCCTCGAAGACGACGCCCATCTGCTCCAGCTTCCAGCGGGCCACGCCGAGATACTCCAGCGAGCCGCCGACCAGGTTGACCGAGCCGCCGGTCAGCGCGGCGGCCATCATGAACACGCCCGCGTCCAGCCGGTCCGGCATGACCGTGTGCTCGACCGCGGTGAGCTCGTTCACGCCTTCGACGGTGACGAAACCGGTGCCGGCGCCGCGGATGCGGGCGCCCATCCGGGTGAGCATGTGGATGACGTCCAGGACCTCGGGCTCCAGCGCCGCGTTCTCGATCACGGTGGTGCCGCTGGCCAGCGCCGCGGCCATGACCAGGTTCTCGGTGCCGGTGTGCGACGGCGTGTCCAGGTAGAGCGGCGCGCCGGTCAGCCCGGCCGCCTTGATGTGGATGACGCGCTCTTCTTCGTTGACGATCGCGCCGAGCCGCTTGTAGCCGTTGTAGTGGAAGTCGAGGTTGCGGCTGCCGAGGTTGCATCCCCCGACACCCTCGATCACCGCCTCGCCCAGACGGTGCAGCAGAGCCGGGACGAACAGGACCGAGCCGCGGAACCTGCGGGCGATCTCGGCCGGGAGGACGGGACTGGTCAGTCGCGATGCGTCGATCACCAGGGTGCGCTCGGACTCGTGGAACTGCACCTTGGCACCGATGGCCTCGGCGAGCTCCGTCGCCCGCCGCACGTCTTCGATCGCGGGCACGTTGCGCAGCACGGTTCGACCCTCGGACGCGAGCAGCGCAGCCCCGATCATGGGCAGCACGGCGTTCTTCGCGCCCTGGATGAAGGCGGTTCCACGCAGTACATTGCCACCGCGTACGCGGTAACGGACCATGAAAAAGACTCCTCAGTTGGGGGTGTGGAGGAAGAAGCGGCTGGTGCGGTAGCCGGGTATCGGGCCACAGTAGCCGCTAAGGGGCGCGATTCGCGGGGGAACTACCCGGTGAGGGTGGTTCCGGTCAACCGCTGATAGGCCTCCACATAACGTTCGCGCGTACGTTCGACAATCTCGGCTGGGAGTCGGGGCGGCGGAGCGTCGGACGCGCGGTCCCAGCCCGAGGCCGGGGACGTGAGCCAGTCACGGACGAACTGTTTGTCGAATGATTCCTGTCGGTGGCCCGGTGACCAGCTGTTTTCCGGCCAGAACCGGGATGAGTCGGGAGTTAGGACCTCATCGCCCAAGGTCAGCACGCCGTCCGCGTCCCAGCCCAGTTCGATCTTCGTGTCGGCCAGGATGATGCCGCGTTCCAGCGCGATCTCGGCGCCTCTGCGGTACACCGCGAGGGTGATCTCCCGGAGCTGTTCGGCCACGTCAGGGCCTACTTCGGCGACCACTTCCGGGTAGGTCATGGGCTCGTCGTGCTGGCCCACGGGGGCCTTGGTCGACGGGGTGAAGATGGGTTCCGGGAGGCGTGAACCGTCCTCCAGGCCGGGCGGCAGCGCCACTCCGGACACCATGCCGGTACGGCGGTAGTCGATCAGCCCGGAGCCGGTCAGATAGCCGCGCGCCACACATTCCACGGGCACCATGGTGAGCTTGCGGCACAGGACGCTGCGCAGGTCAGGGCCCTGGCCGGCGATGTGGTTGGGCACCAGGTCGGCGAGTTGGTCGAACCACCAGAGCGACAGCTGGGTGAGGATCGCGCCCTTGTCGGGGATGCCGGGTTCCAGGACGTGGTCGTAGGCGGACATGCGGTCCGAGGCGACCATCAGCAGCAGGCCGTCGTCGGTCTCGTACAGGTCTCTGACCTTGCCGGAGTGCAGGTGCTTCATCAGCCGTTTTCCCAGGTCGGAGCGGCGATGTCGGTCCGGTGGAACGCGCCTCTGAGGCGGATTCCTTCGAGGGTGCGGTAGGCCGACGCACGGGCCTCCGCGAGATCGTTCCCGGTGCCGACCACGTTGAGCACCCGTCCGCCGTTGGAGACGATCTCCCCGTCGCGTTCCTCGGTGCCCGCGTGCAAGATATAGCCACCTTCAGCTTGGGGCTCCAACCCCGCGATGACGTCGCCTTTCACCGGATCCGCCGGGTAGTTCTCGGCGGCCACGACCACTGTCACCGCCGCCCCCCGCCGGTACGTAAGTGACTGCTGACCAGCCAACGCACCAGTGGCGCACGCCAGCAACAGCCGCCCCAGCGGTGTCTCCAGCCGATCCAACACCACTTGGGTTTCCGGGTCGCCGAAACGTGCGTTGAACTCGATGACGCGCGGGCCTTTCGGCGTCAACGCCAACCCCGCGTACAACACTCCGGTGTACGGAATGCCGCGCCGCGCCAACTCCGCGACCGTCGGCAGCACCACCTCGGTCATGATCTGCTCGGTGAGCCCCGCCGGCGCCCACGGCAGCGGCGTGTACGCCCCCATCCCACCCGTGTTCGGACCCTCGTCGCCGTCGTAGGCGCGCTTGTAGTCCTGGGCCGGCTGCAACGCCACCGCGCTCTCCCCGTCGCACAGGGCGAACAGCGAGACCTCGGGCCCGTCCAGGAACTCCTCCACCACGACCCGCTGGCACCCGGCCGCGTGCGACAGCGCCACCTCGCGATCCCGGGTGACGACGACGCCCTTCCCGGCCGCCAGCCCGTCGTCCTTCACCACATACGGCGGGCCGAACTCATCCAGCGCGGCGGCGACCTGCTCCGGCGTCGTGCAGGTGAACGAGTGCCCGGTCGGCACCCCCGCCGCGACCATCACGTCCTTGGCGAAGCTCTTGGACCCCTCGATCTGGGCCGCCGCCCTGGACGGCCCGAAGCAGGGGAAACCCGCCTGCCGGACGGCGTCCGCCACCCCGGCCACCAGCGGCGCCTCCGGCCCGATCACGACCAGGTCCACCCCGAGCCGCTCGGCCAGCGCCACGACGGCCACGCCGTCGGCCGGGTCCACCGCGTGCCGGGTCGCGATCTCCGCGATCCCCGCGTTCCCCGGCGCGCAGTGCACCGCGGAGACGGACGGGTCGAGCTTCAGGCCACGGCACAGAGCATGCTCACGGCCACCGGATCCAACGACGAGAACGCGCACGTGACGTAAGCGTAGGGGATGCGCACCGGGAGCCAGGATCCGCGCCCGCTTTTTGGCAAGTCCTGCATGATCGGCTGGTGAAGCTGGGAGTATCCTGGGAGAAGGCTGAGGTCATGTGTTACTTTTGACCTTTCCATGGTGTCTCGTGGCGATTGGAGGTGGTCCGGGTGAATCCTGGTGATCCCGTCAGTACGTGCAGGCGCACGTACGTCGTGCGCAAACCCGACCATTCCAATCAGGTGCCCGAGAGCACGTCCACGCCCTCCAAGGGGTGACTACGTTTTTTGCGTGGAACGTGCTGAGTCGGGCGGGAAGGGACCGCCATGCGCTCCGCCACGCTTTTCCCGAGAATCACCCGTGCCGTCGTGCGTACTGACGCGCCGCTGCCGGACAAGACGTTCCCCAGCGCCGACTCGATCAGTTCGCTGATCGAATTCGGCGCGTACATCGCGGGCAAGAAGGTCGTCGCCGACGGCATCGCCGACGCCGTCCGGCTCGTCCGCGCCCATAACAACGACAGCCCCCAGCCCACCGCGTACGTGTGGGTCGGCCTGTACGAGCCGGCCGCCCCCGAGGTCGACTGGCTGGCCGAGACCTTCGGCCTGCACCCGCTCGCCGTCGAGGACGCCATCAAGGCGCACCAGCGTCCCAAGGTCGAGCGTTACGGCGACTCCCTGTTCGTCGTGCTCAAGACCGTCGCCTTCGTCGACCCCGAAGCCAAGTCCGCGACCAGCGAGATCATCGCCACCGGCGAGATCATGGTCTTCGTCGGCCCCGACTTCGTCATCACCGTCCGGCACGGCGCGCACAGCCCGCTCGCCGACGTCCGCGAGAAGCTCGAAGACAAGCCCAAGCTCCTCAACCGCGGCCCCACCGGCGTCCTGCACGCCATCGCCGACTACGTCGTCGACAAGTACCTCTACGTCGCCGACCAGATGCAGGCCGAACTCGAAGACGTCGAGGCCGCCGTCTTCGCCGAGGTCAGCTCCCGCGACATCAACCGCATCTACCAGCTCAAGCGCGAGATGCTGGAGCTCAAGCGGGCCGTCGCCCCCCTGCTGACCCCCTTCAACGCCCTCCCGCAGCGCCGCATGATCCCCTCGGAGATGCGCGAGTACTTCCGCGATGTCGGCGACCACCTCTCCCGCGTCTGCGAGCAGGTGCAGTCCTCCAACGAACTCTCCGACTCCATCCTGCAGGCCGCCCTGGCCCGCACCAACGCCCTCGCCAACGAGGACATGCGCAAAATCTCCTCCTGGGTCGCCATCTTGGCCGTCCCCACCATGATCGCCGGCATCTACGGCATGAACTTCGACCACATGCCAGAAACCCACGAGGTCTGGGGCTACCCCGCCGTCCTCAGCGTCATGATCATCGCCTGCACCCTCCTCCACCGCGCCTTCCGCCGCAACGGCTGGCTCTGAAGCCCTCCTCCCCACCAGGAGGAGGGCCAGGCCATCTTCATGCCGTCTGGGCCGGCAGCCCGGAGACCTGGAAGACATATGAGACGACGACTTCCGCGTCTTCCGGCACGCCGAGGACGAAATGTTTGATCGCCTCGGCTCCGCTACGCAACTCCGCGAGAGTCTCGCCTGAGACGCCAGATCGGATGGGGGCGTCTATGGGGCTGGCATACCAGACGTCCGTGTCGAGATCGAGGGCGCGTTCTCTGCTGACGTGAAATGTCAGGCGGTGCACCGTGGAGCTCACTGCAACCAATCCTTTCCGAACGCGTGTTCAAAGGTCGGTCTGCAGGTCGTCGAGCGCGCGCACGGTGATTCCACGAACTGGAACGTTCGTGCGAGCTATCAAGACCTGACTCCGGTCGTACAAGAAGAGTAGGCGAACACCCTGCGTTGTCTCCGACCAATCGACTCGCAAGCCGTGGTCACGCGCCAGAGTGTAAATCCGATCCCGGATGTCCTGATAGACGGTCAACACAAAGTAATAATATCGCCACGCTAAGTATGGTGCCGCTCTGTGCTGGTCGGGACCGGGCTAGCGGCGGGCGCGTTCCAGGGCGTCCCAGAATCCGCGGCGGAGGGCGTGGCGGACTTCGTCGTGGAGGAGGAAGTCGATGGGGAGGGATGAGCCCTGGAGGAGGCGGGCTTCGAGGTCGGAGGGCATGCGGGGTTTGCGGGCCAGGACGGCTTCGAGCCAGAGGGCGGGGGCGTCGCGGGCGATCGAGTCGCCGAAGTCGTGGCCTTCTTTGTGGGCGGCCTTGACGGCTTCGGCGAGGGTGGTGGTGCCGGCGCTGTGGTTGATGGGGGCCGCCTGGGGGCCGGTGTAGGGGCCCAGCTGGGCGGCGGGGAAGCTGCCGGTGTTGGTGTCGCGGTAGGGGGAGACTGAGTTGCCTGGCGGGGTGCCGTTGTCGCGGTAGTGGGCGACGGCGTTGCCGGGGGCGCTGTGGGAGCCGGTGCTGGATTCGCGGTACAGGCCGTTGTTCTGGGCGCTGTGGCTGCCGGTGGGGGATTCGCGGTACGGCGCGAGGCTGTTGCCTGGGGGGTTGTACTGCTGGGCCTGCGCGACCGGAGCGGGGACCGGCGTGGGAGGCGGCGGCGCGGGGGGCTGGGGCTGCGG
>NZ_BLAD01000124.1 GCF_009687845.1 Acrocarpospora corrugata | reverse complement strand
AAGGAGTATTACCGGCCTCAAACCGAACAGCGAACACAGGTCAGCGGTCTTACCACGAAAGCTGGTCACATGGACGCCGAGGTCGGCCTCAATGGTGGCGGCGATAGCGTGGCACTTGCGGGCCCTCAACTCCGACACCGCGCGCTGGCGCAGCCCACCCAGACGTTCGGCCTCGGCCGTAACGCCTTCAGCTCGTCAGCCTCAACGTACGCCGACGAGACAGAACCACGGTGTCCGTCAAAGCGGAGCAAGCTCACTAGTGCGGTGACCACTTAGGTTCACCTGGTCATTGCAGGCCGTACGGCTTGCGCTGTTTGATGCCTGCCTTCACTGTCGGTACCGGCCCGATCGGTACCGACCCATGGAGCAGCGCATGGCTGAGCCCGTCAAAGCCCGCCGATTAACCGACGCCGAGGGCCAGCTGCTCCAGCGCCTGGTCAGGCGAGGCACCCACGGCTCGATCCGGGTACGCAGAGCGTTGATCATCATGGCGTCCGCCAGCGGGACCCCGGCCCCGGCGATCGCCCATCTGGTCGCGGCCGATGAAGACACCGTCCGCGATGTCATCCACGCCTTCAACGAGCGCGGCCTGGAGGCGCTGGACCCTAAATGGGCGGGTGGCCGTCCCCGCCTGATCAGCACCGATGACGTGGAATTCATCACCCAGACGGCCCTGACGCGCCCAGAGAAACTGGGCCGTCCCTTCACGCACTGGAGTATCCGCAAGCTGGTCGCCTACCTGGCCGGCAACCCGGTCCGGATCGTCGGGATCGGCCGGGAACGGCTGCGGCAACTCCTGCGCGCACGCAAGATCTCCTTCCAGCGGACCCGCACCTGGAAGGAGTCCACCGACCCTGCGCGGGAGACCAAACTGGACCGGATCGAGGAGGTCACCGGCCGATTCCCGATGCGGTGTTTCGCCTTCGACCAGTTCGGGCCGTTGTCGATCCGGCCCTGTCACGGCAGCGGCTGGGCCCAGGAGGGCAGGCCGGATCGGCTGCCGGCCACCTATTCGCGCACCCACGGCATCCGCTACTTCCACGGCTGCTACAGCCTGGGCGAGGACCAGCTGTGGGGCGTCGTCCGGCGGCGTAAGGGCGCAGTTCACAGCCTGGCCGCGCTGAAGTCGATCCGGGCCGCCCGCCCGGACGGCGCCCCCATCTACGTGATCATGGACAACCTGTCGGCCAACAAGACCCCGCTGATCCGTGCCTGGGCGAAGAAGAACAAGGTGGAGTTGTGCCTGACCCCGACCAGCGCGTCCTGGGCCAACCCCATCGTGCGACACGAGGTCGCATGTGATGAGTGGAACTCAACGAAGGAGGTTCGGCTGATGTCGAGCGCGTAGTTCCGGTCCAGTGCGCAAGGACCGTCCCCACCTCGGCGTGCGTCGCGGGCAACCGTGGGGTGCGAAGCCCGGGGAAATGCCCAAGGGCCTCTGCTCCGTCCAGAGACCACAGGCGGGGGAAGACCGGACGGGCGAACGCAAGTGAATCCTCGATGACGCCCCGACATTGCCACTTCCGCCGACGGGTCGTACCAGCGGGAGATAGGGACCGGCCGTTGGAAGGCGGCGGGTGCCGACCGGAGGGATTGGGCCGGTCGGGAGCGCACCACCGTCCCCGGGGTTCAGAGGACGCCCACCCCGGTCGCATCTTATCCATGCGGAACGTGACAACCCCGATGGGGTCCGGCAGGGGTTTCCTGGCCGGTAGGCCAACCGCGAGGAAGGCAGAAACCCCCAGCGGGCGCAGGAAGGCCCGAGAAGCGAATGCCGGTGGCCGAAAGGCAGCAGGAAACCGGGACCGGACGCTGGCTCCTCTGCCGGCGGTCCCGCATCACTGGCCGGATAGAGATGGCTGTCTCGACCCGAAAGGGTGCTGACGCGGGCCTGGTGAGCCTGCGAGGAATCGACGTCAGGACGCCCGAGCCGAAGGACAAGTTGGACACCGATGAGCGGATATGCCCGCGCGATGGCGTCGGCGGCCCTTGAAGTGAACGGACCCGAGGACGACATCTTTGACTGGGATTCAGTGAACTGGGGCCAGGTCGAGGATGACGTACGGCGGCTGAGACGGCGGATCTTCGCGGCGTCGCAGGCAGGGGACCTTATCAAGGTCCGTAATTTACAGAAGTTGATGCTCCGCTCCCGCAGCAACGCGTTGTTGAGCGTGCGGCGGGTGACGGAGCTCAACACTGGCCGCAAGACGGCCGGGGTGGATGGCAAGGTGGCTCTGCTGGCTCAGGAGAAGGCCGATCTGGCCGCCTGGGTGCAGCACGATGCCGCCGCGTGGTCACCTCGTCCCGTCCGGCGGGTGTATGTGCCCAAAAGCAGCGGGCGCCGCCGCCCACTCGGCATTCCCGTGATCGCCGACAGAGCGTTACAAGCTCTGACAGCGAGTGCGTTGGAACCGGAGTGGGAAGCCCGGTTCGAACCGAAGTCCTACGGATTTCGGCCCGGCCGCGGCTGCCACGACGCGATCGTGGCCATCCACACCACGGCGAACCGCAGGGACGCCAAACGGCTGTGGGTGCTCGACGCCGATCTGGAGGCGGCATTCGACCGGCTCAGTCATGATCACATACTTGCTTCGCTGGGTTCCTTCCCCGCCCGGGGACTGGTCCGGCAGTGGTTGAAGGCGGGCGTGATCGAGGATGGCCGGTTCACGCCGACCAGCGAGGGATCTCCTCAAGGCGGGGTGATTAGTCCCGCGCTGATGAACGTGGCATTGCACGGCATGGAACAGGCCGCCGGGGTTAGGTATTGGGACGGCGACACCATGCGCGCCAATCCCAAATCCCCACTTCTGGTGCGGTACGCCGACGATGTGATCGCCCTGTGTCACACCCGTGAACAGGCCGAACAGGTCAAGGCGCAGCTATCTGGATGGCTGGCCCCCAGAGGTCTGATCTTCAATGAGGACAAGACCCGGATCACTCACCTGGACCAGGGAGTGGACTTCCTGGGATTCGAAATCCGGCGCTTTCGCGGCAAGCTGCTGACCAAGCCGAGCAAGGATGCGCTGCGGCGGATCCGGAGGCGGTTGTCGATCGAGGTGAAGGCCCTTCGCGGGGCCAACGCCGACGCGGTGATCGCCAGGCTCAACCCGATCATCAGAGGTTGGGCCGCCTACTACCGGACCGGGGTGTCCAAGCGCGCATTCAACGCGCTGGACGCTTACGTGTGGAGACTGGTCCACAAGTGGGCCACGATCTCCCACCCGAACAAGTCGAAGCGGTGGGTGATCGCCCGCTACTTCGGCATGTTCAACCCCTCCAGGCAGGACAGATGGGTGTTCGGAAGCCGGGAAACCGGGTTCTATCTCCGCAAGTTCACCTGGACGAAAATCGTCCGGCACCGGATGGTGGCAGGACGGGCGTCCCCCGACGACCCGGCCCTGACCGACTACTGGGCCGAGCGGCGACGCCGCACCAAACCCCCGGTTGACACAGCCACCTGGCGGCTCCTTCGCCAGCAACACGGCCGATGTCCGCTCTGCCGGGGCACGCTGCTGCACGCCGACCACGAACCGCAGAGCCCACGCGAGTGGGAACAATGGCTCACGGCCACGCGCAAAGCGATCCGCAAACACGCGATCGTGCCCGCCGTGGGGCTCGGCACGCCGGACGAACACGAACACGCCGCACCTAAGCTCATACACGTTTACTGCCGCCGCCGACTCAGCGACGGCGTGAACCCGGTACTTCTGTCTGCCCGCGAGCCTTTGGGTCTTGCTTGAGCCGGTTGCCTGGAAAGCGGGCACGGCCGGTTCTGAGGGGGCCCCGGCGCAGCAATGCGCCGGGGCTACCCGACGAGGCCCAGTTCGGCCCCTTGCGCAGCTTCGTGATGGGCAACTCCACCCATCCCAACCACACCGTGCTGGCCCGCAAGCTCCAGGCCTACCTGCGCTGGCGCAACGCCAACGCCCGTCACCCCGACGTGCTGGCCGCACAACGACGGGAACGCGCCCGGGTCCGCAGCGAGAAACAACGCCGATGGGGACGCCCCAAGACCCGAGCCGCGTGATCAACCAACCCGGTGAACGTTCATGGTCACCGCACTAGTGATAGACGCAACCTACATATGTGCGTCCGACGCGCCATTTGCTAGAAGGGTGGGGGAAGCCGCCGCCTTTCCTTGAGTCAGATCGCCCGATGATTAAGGGGCGCAGCTTTGCCGGGCCACCATCGAACGCGATGGGCGCGACAGACACTCACCGTCAGGCCCAGCGCTGTGGACTGGACAAACAGCTCCGAGTCGATCAACCGTACCTGGGACGGAGGGACGGTGATGGTAGAGACAGCGATTCATGAGCTTCGGCCGGGGCCGGTCTGAGCCTCGGTGCGCGGGCGCACGTATGAGCAGGTGCTGTGGCGGAAGGTCTTCCCCGGTACCGACGACCAGGTTCCAAGGGCGCGTCATGTCCGTCCCCTGCGGCAGGTACCAAGCCCCAGGCACAGGACGTGGTCACGGTGCCGACCGGCCGAGAGCCGCGCCCGGTCGCCGAGTTCCTGCGTGCACGCGGCTGTCTTTGCCTGACCCCAGCGGGGCGTTTGGTCAGGTCGTGTCGGTGGGGCTGAGTCCGGTGTCGGGGCGGCGGCGGTAGGCGGCGAGATCGGCGAACTGGCCAGAGTTTGCCCAGTCCGTGCTGCTGTCGTCGACCTTGCATCCGGCCAGCTGGAGCCGGTTCGCGATTTTGGCCCGGCACGTGGGGGTGTCGGTGAGCCGGATGTAGTTGCGGCCGCCGAGATCGTTCACCGGTCGCTGATCCCCCGCCAGCAGGATGACGGTGCGATCAGGGTAGGTGGCCAGCGCCATTCCCATCTCCAGCAGGACGTTGGGCCGCGCCTGCAGGCCGGATTGCGTTTCGTGTGGATGCTCGTCCGGCCCCCACAGATCGGAGTGGAGTCTGACCGTGTCATCGGGTGTCATGACGACGACCGCGGCCTGGGCCGTGACTAGGGCACGGGCGATAACGTCGCCGATGAACGGCGCCGTCTGGCCGGTCTCTCTGACCAGCGACTCCCAGTCGAGGGGCCGCAGGTCGAGTTCGCGCAGGAACCCATATACCGCCCGCCGCGCCTGATCGTCCCTGCCGTAGATGACGAACACGTTCCGCGCCCGGTCGGGGGACGGCCCCGATGCGTCCTCGGCCGCCTGGCGTGCGGGGGCCGCTTGCGCGGCCGCCGATCGCGCCGGCGCCAGGCGCCGAGCTCGCAGGGCGGAGGCTTTGACGACATCCAGGTCGTCGCCGAGCTGGGTGACGAACCACCGCGCGAGGTCGCGGTCGTCGGCGAACGGGCCGCCCGGGGTGAGTAGTTCCGGCCGGTTGGCCACCAGTTCCAGATTGGCCATCGCGATCTCGACGGAACGCCGCAGTTCTCGTAGATCCGCCGCCATCAGCAGGGCGTCGAAGTCGTCGAGCGGGGACAGGTCGATCGCGCGCCGATCGTGCCCGGCGCGCCGCAACTCGGCCTCCATCGCCTGAATCGCCGTACGCAGTTCCCGGGTGCGGCGATCGCGCTGCCAGACGCGGAGGTGGAAGCGCATTTTCGCGGCCTGTAGGAGGTAGCGCGCCAGTGGCGGTATCGCCGGGCGTCCGTCGGACCAGGTCCATGCACTCGCCTGGGCGGCGTTCTCAGGAGGGAACGCGAGCACCAGCCGGCGCAGCGTACGGTCGTCCCGGCCGCGCTGCGGCTCCCACAATGTGAGGCCATCGCTCGTCACGATCGGGTAGTCCCAGTTGACCGGTTCGCCGTCGTCGGGCAGTGACTCGGCCAGGTGGCCCGGAAGGGAAGCGTCCACGGACGGCCTGACCTTGGCGAGGTAGATCCGGGATTCGCCGATGAAGAGCCGGGAGTGCGCCGCGCTGATCGCCGCCCACTCGCTGTCCAGTCGCCGCCACCACGACGTGTCACGTCCCATTGAGGCGGTGTCCTCCGCCGGGGCGAGGGCCACTGACAGGTTCAGCACGTCATGGTGTACTCGCAGTACGGCTTGGCAGTCGGCCCCGCGACGCTCCTGAAGCGCGATGGGCGCCTCGCTTCCGATCTTCGCCTGGTCGAACGCGGCCCGCCATTCGCTGGGCAGCACCTCGGGCAGGCCCACTCCGGGGACGTCGTCGCGCATGCCGAACACCTGGCGGCAGCCCAGCCAGATCTCGCTCAGCGCCCGATAAGCCCTGGTCGCGTACGGGCCGTCCGTAGGTGCGTACAGATGAACGACCATCTGCTGGTCGACGACCTCGGTCATCGGGATTCGCTCCCGTCTTCTCCAGAGTCGTCGTGCGTGCCGGACAGAAGGTGGATCAGGGTGTTGATCTGCTCGCGGATGGGCGGCGGCGGAGGGCCGGTCGGGGCGGCCCCGATTCTGGTGATCCGCGTGGGGCCCTCCGCCTTCAAATTGGCGGTCGCCTGGCGGAGCCCGTCGTGGTCGCCGGTGCGCTGCGCGGCCGCCATGACATCGAGAAGTGCGGCGATCCGCTCCCATCGCGGATCGGATAATTCCCATGTCAGCACTTTTTGGAGAATTTGCGCTGCTTTGTCGTTATTTCGGGCGTTATCGGTAGGTAGCACGGATCGGAGTTTAATGTCACCCAATCCTGCGCGGAAGTTCATCCCGGACGAAAGTGGCCACGTCCAGCATCCCGATCTTTTCCAGCGCCGTGGGAGGCACGATAATGCGCAGCTCAGGGCAGAAGAATTGGGTCCGCGACCGGGCGACGAAAGATTCGATGATCAGCACGAGCAGGTCGCGCGGGCGCGCACCCTGAATACGGGCCAGCCCCGATCCGACGAGCGGCATCGCGAGGGGAGCCTGCTGGCCGTAGAAATAGACGGCATCCCACAGCTTGTCCAGGCTCAGCCGCAGGTCGTCCAAACTGGAGCGGGCGATCAGATTGTTGCCCATCCGGCTGTATGCGACCGCGAACACGCAGCGCCCCTCGGAGCGCAGCATGGCCACGGTTCCGATGGGGTAGCGGGTGCGCTTTCCGCGTGGCTTGGCGGCGGCGGCCTCGGTGCCGATCGGCGTGACATCGCGCAACGCGGACCTGAGTTGCCGTTGGAGACGTACACGGTTATTGCCGTACAAATGGCTCAACAACTGAGCCTGCACGCTTCGGGTGCTGATCACGATGCCGTCGGCTGCGGTGTCGAACGTGTCGGTGAAGCCGACCACGAGATGGGCGTCGTCGTGCGCGAAGAGGTCGCCGGACGTGACGACCAGCGACATGGCCGGATCGGTGAACTCATACCGGTAGACCTCGCCGTTGTTCCTGGCGTGGAGCCGCTCACGTAGCGCCCGGAGCGATCCGGCGAGTTCGGCGTCGTCGGGCAGGTCGACGGCGAGCATCCGGGCGATGAGCTCCGCCTTGTCGGGCAGGCCGATGGCGATGTACGCGTGCATGAGGTCACGCTTGGCCGCCTGCTGCAGGGCGACGAGCCGGCTGATGGGTCCTGCGGCGAACGGGTAGCTCTTGACGTCGAAGAACGGTTCTCCGCGCCACAGGTCGAGTGCCTTGATCAGTAACTCGGCGGCCTCGGTCGGAGACGATTGGCGGGCCCCGCCGACGAGCTCCTCGAACTGGAAGACGTCCACGTCGGCGGCGCCGAGGTCGAGCCGGTAGGCGGTCACCGCCCCGCGTTCGGTCCTGATGACAGTGGAGTTCTTGCCGGGGTTGGCGGGGTCGAGGATCCGGCGGAGATCCATGATCCGTTGCTGTACGAGGATCTTGGCCGGCCTGCCGGTCGGAGATCTGGGGCCTGGCCAGACGTCGGCGTAGATCTCGTCGACGGTAACGGGCCGGCCCTGCGCCACTACGAGCCGGGCGAGAACGGCGACAGCCTTGGGAGCAAGGCCGATGACTCGCCCGTCGAGCTCAACCATTATCTGACCGAGTACCTTAACGACCACATGGCTCCATATCGTGAATAATGCTGTGATTTCATCATATTCAGGCATGGTGGGCATGGGTGCGATTGGAGTGCTAAATGTTATACCGTGCTGGTCTGTCACAGCTCCTGGAGGAGTCGTGAATCTCGATTCAATGCGAAACTCCTTCATAATGACCGCGCTGGAGGCCCTCGACTGGACAGCGGAAGAATGCGATCTTGAGCATCCGATGACAACCTCCGCGTCTTCCTCATGCTCGCCCGGGTCGATCTCCGGGCCGAGTGGCACCGGGATCTGGCTGCATTTCCCGGAGCCGGACTCAGAAGACGAGCAGGACCCGCAGCCACCCCGCTCGGAACGTTGGGACGGCGCGCCCGTGAACCTGCGCTCTCGCGATACGCGCAGCCATCCTGCTTGCCTGGCGGACACCGCGGCCGCGCGCCGCACCGCGCGGCACACCCTGGCAAGGTTGCTCATGGCGTGGGTCGAGTTCACCGGCATGTCGCCCACGTTCGCGAGCCACCTGGAGGAGACCCTCGAACACCTGTGCGCGGCGGTCGGCCCGAGCCCCGAGGACGATCCAGCGGGCGTCGCCCAGCCTGTCGAACCTGGGACCGCGCTGCCACAAGCGGTGCAGGCGATGGTGGCGGAGCTCCGATCCGCCCTCGAGTCGAGGCGTCGCGAAGAACGGCTGACCGCGCTGCTTGGCTGGCTGTGGGACGCCGTCGCCGAGCCGATCCTCGATCACTTGGGGGCCGTCGAGCCGCTACGCGGAGACGCCTCGGATCGGAGGATCTGGTGGTGTCCGTCCGGATTACTGTCCTTCCTGCCGCTGCATGCGGACGGATACCACGCGACCAGGGACGATCGGCGCCCTCGCACGGTCCTCGATCGGGTGATCTCCTCGTACGCGCCCACGGTCAGGACGCTGAGCCACGTGCGCCGGGCGGCCCGCCCTACGACGGGCCGGAGTCGACCCTCGTGGTCGCCGTGGCCGAAACTCCGGGTGAGGCGCCGCTGACAGGAGCCGTCGACGAGGCGAACATGCTGCGTGAAAGGTCGGGCAAGGTCACTGTTCTCCGGGATGCGAAGGCCACCCGTGCTGCGGTCACTGCGGCCCTTGGCGATCACCGGCGGGCGCACTTCGCCTGCCATGCAAGGAGTGATCTCGATGATCCCTCCGCCGGGCATCTGCTGCTGCACGACGGTGTGTTCGCTGTCGCCGAGGACATCACCGGCGAGGACGACCTGGCCGGCGCGGCGAGCGCGCTGAACCGCGCCATCAGGGATCAGCGTGACCTCATACCCGACAAGCCGTGGGCGTGGGCGGCGCATGTGCACTGCGGTCCCTGACTCCGCAGCGCGCCGGAAGCACTTCATAAGCGGCGCGCGGCTTTCGGCTGAAGCGCCGTCGCCTGTTGCCTGGAGGGGTGTCCAGAGGAAATCGCGCTCGCCGGGAAGGCGAGGAGAACGGCCGGATCGACCTGTCCTCGGCGGCTGCGCTGGGGGAGACCGACGGCCGCGACCCGCAGTACGTCGACATCGCCGATCAGACGCCGCAGTATCCTCCGCGCGGCCTGGCCGAGATCTTCGCCCAGGTAAAGGCGGATCTGTGTGCACTAATCGAGGGCCGCGACGAACGGGTGAGCACGATTGACCGCACGGCCGCCGAGAAGTACGTCACGGTTGAGAACCTGCTCAACCGCAAGCTGGAGATCAACCGCGAGCTCCAGGAAATTGAGGAGAGGATCGAAAAACTCCGCCGGGCGCTGCCCGGTCCCGGTCCGCAACAGGCCGCGACGGGTCAGGACCAGTGGGGCGTCGAACTTGAGCGGATCAGGATCGACCGCCGCAAGATTCTCACTTCCGATGGGCAGATCCGGCACGCGGTGCCCGATCTGGTGAGCTGGATCAAGGGTGCCGACGTGGATCGGCGTCAGGCGCATCGCCAGTTCCTGAGTCAGGCCGACAGCGTCCTGGAGCATGCCAAAGCCCTGGTCGCGGCGTACCTGCACGGGTTCAACCGGCGGCATCCCCGGCGCGAGCGGTTGCGGGCCGGCTGGCACCCGGCCGCACCCGAGCTGCCCGCCGAGGGGACGGCTGACCTTCCGGCGTTCAGTGTCGACCTCGACGCACTCCGGGAGCTCTGGCACCTCTTCCTATGGCTCTACCGCCGCTCCGACTGAGATCGAAGAATCGAGGAGACCCGCCATGGCCCGATGGGCGCATCTCATAGTGGTGTTCCTGGCTCTCCAGGCAACGGCCTGCTGCATCGACTGCCCCAAGCCGCTTGCCAAGTGCGGTGTCGCCGTCGACACCACGAGCTATGCGACCCATGTGGAGACGGAGAGGTTCATCGACGACTCGCTGCTGTCCTTCGCCACGGCGAACTGCGGCTGGATGGGCTTCGCCGCGATCAGCGGCCGATCGCAGGGCACATCATGCCAGCGTCCGGCGCTTGAGCTGGTCGCCAACGAGCAGGAGAACCCGAACTCCAGTCCGCGGCGCGCCGATCAGGTCCGCCGGTTCAAGCTCGGGAACGTCAACCCGTCCGCCCAGTGGTTGCGGACCTGCCACGACGGTAGTCCTGGGTCGGACATCCTGGGGTCGCTGCGCGCGTTGGCCGACACCATGCAAGCTGGCCCCAAGGGACTCGCGGGCAGTCAGATCGTCATTTACAGCGATCTGATGAACAACGTCGAGCCTCTCCGGCTCGACCAGGGTGACTATTCCCAGGCGGGGGCACGCGCCGCCAAGGTGCGCGACCTGCGCGCGGCCAACCAGCTGCCGGTGTTCCGTGACAAGCCGACGATCACGGTTCGTGGATTCAACCTGCTCGTGGGACGGGACCCCAGCCGGGCTCCGCAGGTCAAGCTCATGTGGCTGGACATCTTCGCCGCGAGCGGTGCCGGGGAGGTGACCTTCCCGTGAGCTGGCAGCCCGCTCGTTATGCCTTACCCGACTTCGCCGAACTCGCCGAAAAGGCGCGCAGGTCCTCACCCGAGACGGCGCGGCGATCAGGTGCCGACGCGGGTGCCGTACTCGGCGCCGGATATGAGCCGCTAGGCCTCAACGACATCTGCGCCCAGCGGAAGTTGCGGCTCAGTGAACTGGCCGCGCACGCCGAGGCGCAGCGGAGAACGGCCCGGGAGTTGCTGAGCAACCACGACAGGTCGCTACCGGACGACGACCTTGCCGGTCTCGTCGCGGCCCGCGAAGAAGCCCGGCACACGGTCGCGCAACTCTCGGCCAGAAGCTCGGTCCGCCCCGGTGACGGCTACGCCAGCGAGGTGGCGATCAAGGGGGGATTCGGTCGGCGCCTGCGGAAGGTGGGCCCGCCCTTCCTGCTGCTGATCGCCCTGCTGGCCGTGGACATTCCCATCTACTACCAAACTCTCCTTGATCTCGGGATCAGCGGACTGATGACCGCTGCTCTGGGTGTTGCGGCCGTGCTCGTGTTCGGCTTCGGCCCCCACCTGTACGGGCGGAAGTTCCGCGAATGGCAAGAGGAGGGCACCGCACCGCGAAGCGCCCGGGAATTCAGTCTGCGGGACTGGATCTCCCGGCCCTCCATGATGATCGTGCTACCGGTCCTCTGGCTCGTCACGATCACCGCTGTCACGTGGGCTCGCCTGCAGACACTCGTCTCGCTCGCGCAACCCGTCCCTGGAGACCCGGCATCGGTCGTCGGCCCGGCCATCGTCACCATCGGCGCCGTCCCCATGCTCATCCTCCTCCTCACTTTGGTGATCTTCACTGGAATCATCGCGATGGAGACGGGCCGTCGCATGGGCAACCCCAACGACCGGCTGCTCAAGGACGCCAGGGCCCAGGTGCGCGAACTGGAAGAGCGACTTTCCGCGGCCAGGCAGCGGGTGGGCGAGGCCGCCCAATATCGGAACCGGCTGACGGAGATCTCCGATCCGCAGAAGCCGTACGAGCACGAACTGATCGAACAGATTCACCGCGGCTACGACCTGGTGGAGAGCAGCTATGTCACCGCCCATCTCGAAGAGTTCGGCCCCGTCAGCCCCGACGTGGCCGCCCGTGCCGGGGACATCCTCGCGGATCATCGGAAAGCCCATCATTGAGTCGCGCGCCGATCGGAGCACCGATGGAGCCGGGGCACCCCTCTCCCAGGCGAATTTTCGCGAACATCATCCAGTTTCTGCGGGCCAGCACTTGGTCCGAATCGGAACACATCCTGATCGCGCACCCGGAGCTGCTCGAACCGCTGGCCGAGCTAATCATGACCCACATCGCCAACAACCCGGCGATGACCCCGATGATCTATCCCGGCATGGTGAGCTCCCAGGCGGCGGGCCTGATCAGGATGCACGAGGCCCTGCTGGCCCGATGCCGCGAGATCGGTGTCCAGGGCGCATTCGCCGAGATGACCGGCGACCGACCGATAACATCATGAGGAGCCCCACGTGTCTCAGCTGGAACGCAAAGGACCGTTCAACTCGCGGCCGGTCGTCTTCTGGACAACGGTCGTGGCGGTGGGCGCTTTCACCGTCGGCCTGTTCCAGCTCTTCGGAGCAATGGCCGGCGATGATGCCCCGCCGCCGGTTCCAGGGCCGACCACGACCGTTTTCCGAACGATCGCCGTCCCCGCGAGCAGCGCCCCCACTACCGAACCGCCCGGCAGCACGGTTTCCACGACCGAATCGCCTACCCCGGGGGCCGAAGCCACGCCCCCAGCGGCAGGCGGACCGGCCCTGCCGTACACCGCCGACTGGTCCCACGACCTGGACGGTTGGGTCACGATCGGCGACAGCTGGCACCAGACCTCTGGCATGCTGGTCAACGACGGCACCTCCGGTGACGACCAAATGTCGATCTCCGCCCCGTTCCGAATGGACCAGCTGACGGACTACGCGGTTGAAGCCGATATTCAGCTCGTCACGTATGGCTCGCGCCTGTTCACCTCCTATCGTTCCTTCGGTCTTGTCGTCCGGGCGTCGGAAACCGGAGACGGCGGCTACAATCTCGGCCATTGTTCGGCATCCGGCCTGTTGTCCTGCACGGGCGAAGCCGAACAGGAAAGCTACTTCGCCGTGATCAAGTTAACCGGTGACCGCAATCGCGCGCTCAGCCGCCGGGACTTCCGCCCGAGTACGCAATGGCACCACTACCGCGCCGAAGTCCGCGGCAATGCGATAACACTCGTCGTCGATGGCGCCATGGTGCTACGCACGACGGACAACACCTACCTCGAAGGCGGCTATGTCGGCCTGTGGAGCAACAACACCCAGATCAATATCCGAGATATTCGGATAACCGCGCTAAGCTGAATGATGCGTGTGGAGGGAACTGTGAATTCCGAAAGCCGATCATCGGTCAACGCCGCGAGGTCGCTGCACAACAAGGCGATCTTTCTTGCCCGGTCGGGGCGGCATCGCGAGGCGCTGCCCCTCATCGACCAGGCCATCGGCCTCCTTAGACAGTTGACGAAATACGAAGGCGCCACCTCGCTCAGCTACCAGAAGGAACTGGCCGCCTCGCTCATCGCATGCGGGTCCATGCTGGATAACACCGGAGAATCGCACAGAGGACTTCAGATAGCCACCGAGGCGGCCGATCTATGTCACTACATCGTTGAGCGCGTGCCACGAATGTGGATCGAGGAATTCGTAGCGAGCCGCTGCCTTCAGGCGATCATCCTGATGGGAGACGGATTGCTCCTGCTTGGTGCCAAGGACGCGGTGAAGCCCCTGATCATCGCCTCGATGTATGCCAGTGAGAATTTGGATCAGGGTGCCCGACAGTATCTCGACGAGGTCGTCGGGTTGCTCCGCAGGGCATACCGGGAGGACTCCGATGGTGTGGCCAAAGAATTCCAGCGGATCACCGGAAGTCCCGTGCCCCGATGGGTCAGCGATTCCGTCGGCTGAGCGAGTTGGACCGGGAGGGTCCCATGCGAGAACGTCTGCTCGACGCGATCCGCAAACGGATCGATGCTCTGGACGCCACGGGCGACTCAGCTCATGTTTTAGCCGCCCGCGCTGTCGCCGATGCAGCGGAATTGATGAACCTGGTGGCCGACCCGGCCGAAGACCTGGAAGTGGCGTATGTGATCGGGTGGTTCCACTGGGTGCGCTACGAGGTCCTGCCAAAGGGCGACGGCCAAAAGGACCTGCTGGCCGCAATGGTGTTGCTGACTCCGGTGTATGAGGCTTTCCCGGAGCGTGTGCCCGAGCCCTTACACGAATTCTATCGGCAGCACCTGGGCGCGCGCAGCGGACCGCGCCGTCCTGAGCAACAGAACGACGAGGCCGTTGACCTGCTCGGCTCCTACGAGGAGACCGGCGAGCTCTCCGCTCTGCATCAGGCGGTCGAACTGCTCCGCAATGCCATGGATGCCACTTCTCCCAGCCACTATGGCCGCATCCAGATACTGTCCAACCTCGGCGGAGCCCTGGCGCGCCTGTCCGAGCGGCAACAGCACAGGGATCCGTCGATGCTGGAGGAGGCGGTTCGGCTCGGCCGGGAGGCGGTGACGGCAACCCCACCCAACCATCCGGCTCCTCCGCAACATCTGAACGAGCTCGGGCTCACCCTGCTAGTAGTCTTCCGGAAGACGCAGGAGCTTTCGACTGTACGAGAGGCAGTCGAGATGTTCAGACAGGCGCTGGACGGCGCCCCAGTAGACCACCCCGCCCGCGGCCGCATGCTGGCCAACCTGGGAATCGCCCTCCAGGCTGAGGGCACCCCGGCCGGAGCGGTTTCTCTGCTCGACGAGGCCGCTCAGAGCCTCCATCAGGCGCTGGATCTCACTCCGCCTGACAGCCTTGTCCGTGGTGCGATGTTGTTCTCTCTCGGAAGCGTCCTATATGACCATTTCCGGCTAAATGGGGATGGCACCCTGCTGGACGAGGCGGCTCGAGTCAGCCGCGCTGCCGTGGCAGCCACCCCGGCCGTCGGTCCGGCCCGAGCCAACCATCTGAACAGCCTCTCCACCGTCTTGCGAACGCAATTCGAATGGACCGACGAACTGGCGCTGCTGTACGAGTCGGCCCAAACCGGCCGGGAGGCGGTGTCGGCAATCACCCCGGATCACCCCAGCCATGCCCTGTTCTCCGGGAATCTCGGCGGTGTCCTCCAGCATCTGGCGCGGCGAATCGGGGATACCGGGCTGCTCCGAGAGTCGGTTCGGCTCGGCCGGGATGCGGTGGCGACCGCCTCCACCGACCATCCTGGCCGTGCCGTGATGCTGTCCAATCTGGCGGGCGCCCTATGCGAAACGTTCCGGCAGAACGGAGAGCTTCCGGTGCTCTATGAGGCTGTGCAGGTTGCCCGGGATGCAACCGAAGCCGTTTCGCTGGGCGGCCCGGGCCGCGCTTTCTATTCCTCAAATCTTGGAAGCGCCTTGGCGATGCTGTTCGAGCAGGTGGGCCAATTGCCCGTCCTGCGAGACGCGGTGCAAGCCGGCCGGGACGCGGTGGAGGCCACTCCGTCCGGTCATTCTGACCGCGCCAGGTACTCCTCCAATCTCGCGGCAACCTTGGCACGAGAATTCGAGTGGACCGGTCGGCTTCCGACACTGCGAGAGGCAGTGCAGGCCGCCCGTGATGCCGTGGTGGCCATCCCACCCGGCCATTGGGCCCGTGGTATGCATTTGGCAAGCCTCGCGAGCATTCTGCAAACCTTGTCTGAGCAGACCGGCGAGTTCTCCGTCCTCCAGGAAGCGGTGCAAGCCGGCCGGGACGCTGTGGCGGCCACCTCGCCCGACCACGCAGATCGGCCGACGACTCTTTCCACCCTGGCCGGTATCCAGTTCAATGTTTACCGCAGGACCCTTGACCTCGCGACGCTGGAACAGGCGATTGAGGCTGCCCGCAACGCATTAAATGCCACTTCACGTGACCATTCAGCCCATGCCCTGTATTCCTCCAACCTTGGGATCGTCCTGCAAACACTGTCTGATCGCGCCGATGAACTTCCAGTGCTCTGCATGGCAGTTGAAGCATTCCGAGAGGCGGCGGCCACGACACCACGTGATCATCCTGGCCGTGCCATGTACTGTTCCAACCTCGCAGGAGCCCAGAAGGCCATGTTTCAGCGGACAGGCGAGCTGTCGGCGCTACACCAGGCAGAACAGGCCATCCGCGACGCGGTGGATATCACCCCGATCGACCACCCGAACCGAGCGGGATATTCATACAACCTGGCGGGTATCTTGCAAGCTCTGTTCGACCATGACGGTGACCCTGCGACGCTGGCTCAGGCGAAGGTGCACTTCGCGGAGGGCGCCACCGCAACGATGGCCCCGATCTGGATAAGGATCGCCTCGTACAGAGGACTGGGATGGGCCGCGATGTCAGTAGGCGACAGCGTGAGCGCACTCGCCGCCTATGAGAACGCGATCACCCTGGTACCCCAGATAGCTCCGCGCCGCCTTTCCCATCCCGATCGCGAACATGGCCTTGGCGCGATCGCCGGGCTGGCCGCAGAAGCAGCCTCGGCTGCTGTCGCGGCAGGCCAGCCCGAGCATGCGGTGGAACTCTTGGAGCAAACACGCGGAGTGCTGCTGGCCGAAGCCATGGACACTCGAGGAGAATTCCGCGAACTACAGACTCAAGAATCCGCTCTGGCCGAGGAACTCGCGGACCTGCGCGACGCGATGGATGCCGTCGACCGCATGGGCACCGACGACACCGGCAGAATCACGAGAGAACTTCGCGTCCCCTACCTAGAACAGCTCAGGCAGCCGAACTCCTTGGAGCTGATTCGGCAACTGGAGTCCCAGCGCGAGCAACTGGCCCAGCAATGGGACGCACTGCTCGGCAGAATCCGTTCCCTGCCCAACCAGAGCGGATTTCTGCTCCCACCCCCGATCGCCGCTCTGCAAAGCGCCGCGATCGACGGGCCGGTGGTTATGGTGAATGTGAGCCGATATCGGGGGGATGCGTTGATTCTCGGCAACAATTCCGACCGTCCGGTGCGAGTTGTCGCTCTGCCCGGTCTTACCCGCGCCGTCGTACTCGAACAGGCCAACCGCTTCCTCACCGCGCACGGAGCCGAGGACGACTCTATCTCGGAAGGAGAGATGCTTGCGGTATTGAGCTGGCTGTGGGACGAATGCGCCGAACCAATCCTGAATTCCCTCGGATTCCCAGGTTCTCCCAAACCAGGCCAACCCTGGCCACGCCTGTGGTGGTGTCCGGTGGGAGAGATGGCCTTCTTTCCTTTGCACGCCGCCGGGCACCACGTCGGCATCGGGGATTCTTACGAAGCCACTCGAACGGAAGAACCTCGCACGGTAATCGACCGAGTCGTCTCCTCATATATCCCCACCATTCGCGCCTTGCAGTATGCTCGCCAAGCCCGTAGCAGTCCTCCCGCTGTTCCGGAATCGGGTGAAACGCCAACGGGGGCGCTGATCGTTGCGATGCCTGACACGCCGGGTGCCTCCCGGTTGTCCGGCGTCTCGGATGAGGCTCAGCGTCTGACCGAACTCGTGGTCGCCACCCAAATCCTCGCCGGGCCGCAGGCCACGTACGATGCCGTTTGGCTAGCTCTGCCTCGCCACCGAATCGCACACCTGGCCTGTCACGGATGCAGCGACTGGAACATGCCTGCGGACAGCCTGTTGTTGCTCCACGACTATCGCACCCGGCCGTTTACCGTCACGACCATTTCACGTTTGCAGCTGCCGCATGCGGAACTGGCATACCTGTCCGCATGCAGTACTACCGCAAGTAATCAGCGCCTCGCCGATC
>NZ_BLAD01000123.1 GCF_009687845.1 Acrocarpospora corrugata | reverse complement strand
TTTCTTCATGGTGGCATGCGAATCCATGGCATGGGTCAGGGCTTAATCACGGCCCGGTCTCGCATCAATGCCGTGGTATCTCGTTTTAGTAAGGTGCTTGTAGTGGCCGATCTTGTGTGACCCGAGCACAGGTCCGTGAGCTGCGCAAAGAGGCGCCTGGCGCCTTGCGTGCTGGTGTCTCCTCGGCTTGGTCGTGCGTCCCGGGCTCGGCGGAGAAGAGGCGTTGGTGTTGGTCTGTACGCCAGATCTGGGCCAAGTGCATCTTCGGACAGGACGCAGCAGCGCGGGGGCGGACGCGGAGGCCCTCAGACGGATGATCGTTTGGGCAAGCATTGGGATGGATCAACCGCAAACAGCGGCTGACAGCCGTTGATCTCCGGATATGAAGAAGCGCCTGTGACCATCGTTCGTGCAGGTCACGGGCGCTTTCGTCGGGTGCCCCCGGTAGGAATCGAACCTACGACACCAGGTTTAGGAAACCTGTGCTCTATCCCCTGAGCTACGGGAGCGGGATCTGCGAGGTAAGCCTAGCGAAAGTGTGGGCGTCCGCGCGCCACGATATGGCCCGACCCTGGGGAAGGTGGGTCATTAGTGGTCTGACGTGCGGCAAAGGGCTGGCAAGGCGGGCCGCTGGGGGTGGATCGGCTGGTTACGGTCGCTGTTCGTGACTGGACGGCGGGGGATGCGGGGCGGAGGGCGCAGTGGGCTGCGGCCTGTTGTGCTTGTTGTGGCGGTGTTGGCTCCGGCCGTGCTGGCGTTGGGGTTGCTGGTGGCGGAGCTCACTGACTACGGGGGCGGGTACGGGGCCTTCTCGGTGACGGTGGAGCGGCAGGACGAGCCGCAGTTGATGGGGCCGGTCATGGTGCCGCCGCCGGCCCAGCCGGATCGGGTCTATGAGGGGCTGATCCCCGCGCCGAAGCGGGCCGCTACGGAGGTACGGCCGATGCCGCTGCAGGCCGCACCGGCGCAGCAGCGGGAGCCCCAGCCTGCTCGTACGGCTTCGCCGACGGTTGGACCAGAATGCCCGGATGACTGGTCAGACACGTGGTTGTGGGAGCTTTGCCAGGAAGATGCGCGGCGGCCCGCCTAGGCTATATCGGGAAAACGAGCCGAGATTGGTATGTAACGGCTCTGGAGACTCGAGCCCGAACACTCACCGGGCTGTAGTAACGTGCGTGCCTGACCGGGGTCACGAGTTCGCAAATGGAGGAGTCGATCGTGCCAGCTCCTCGATCAGCGGGTCTGATCGTGGTCGTCATGGTGCTGGCTTCGCTTGTGTCGGCCACGGCTCGCGCTGAGCCTGCGACGGTGCCGACTACTAGCTTGGTCACGGCATCGGCTGTGGAGAGGGTCAAAGCGGACCCCGCCACGCTGACGGAGTTGCGGCGCGAAGCCGAGAAGGCCACCAAGGGCATCGAGCAGGCGACCAAAGCCTTGGTAGCCCGCCAAAAGGAGTTCGACACCTCGGTACGTCAGCTCGAAGGCAAACTGACCCAACTTCGAACCGCGGACGCCGAACTCGCTCTGGTCCGACGCCCCCTGTCCGACCTGGTCGAATACATCTACCAGGACCCGGCATCAGGCGGCATGGGCCCGCTGCTCGTCAGCAGCAACGGGGAGAACGCCCTGCGGACGATGAGCGATTTCAACCAGCTCGCCACGGGCCGGAACCGTGTGGTGACCGACGCGGGCAAGCTCTTCGAGGAGCGGGAACGGCTGGCCACGGAGTCGCAGGACTTACGCGCGACCAAGCTGCTGCAGGAAGCTCAGCTCGCCTTCGAGATCGACACATTGCGGAAGCAGTCCACGCAGACGGTCAAGTCGCTTACGACCGCGTTGGCGAAGCTGGGCGTGAAGCGGGGCGGGGGAGCATGTGACCCCACCCGGGTGGTTCTCGCTGATCAGTTCGCCAACGGGCTGCTGCCGAGGAACATGCTCTGCCCGTTGCCGTTCAAGGGTGAGGAACTCCGGGCGGACGCTGCGATCGCGTTCGCTGATCTGAACCTCGCGTACAAGAAGCGCTTCGGGCAGCCGCTTTGTGTGGTCGACAGCTACCGGAGCCTGCGCGACCAGCAGATCGTCTACTACCAGCGACCTGGGCTGGCCGCCATCCCCGGGCGGAGCAACCATGGGCTGGGGCTCGCCGTCGACTTCTGCGGTCCTATCCGTGTGTACAAGTCGACCGAGTTTGTTTGGTTGGAGCAGAACGGCAAGCGCTTCGGCTGGATTCACCCGGATTGGGCCTACGTCAGCCCCTTCGAACCCTGGCACTGGGAGTATGACCCGAAGGTCGGCTCCCTCCTCTGAACGCCCCCTACAGCCGGTTCGAGGCCCGCTGTACGGCTACCGCCCCAACCCCCGCACCCGAGCGGACTCTGGTTCCTGCAGAAGCGCTATGACACCGGCGTGAGCTGCGTCGTACAAGCGCTGCATCGGGTGGCGGCCTTCGGAACCTCGGTCAGGCATTCGGGGCAGTCCCGAGTCTCTTTCTCGGTCGGCCTGAACCGCGTCATGAGCAGCTCGTACGGTCTGACGATGAAGAAGTAGACCACCGTGGCGACGATAAGGAACGACACTAGGGCGTTGAGGAAGTTCCCGTAGGTGATCGAGGCGCTTCCTATCTGCAGCTCGAGGCTTCCGAAGTCAGGTTTGCCGGCTATCGCAGAGATGGCGGGCGTCAGGAGGTCCCTTACGAATGAGTTGACGATGGCCGTGAACGCCGTGCCGATGACCACCGCGACGGCTAACTCGATGACGTTGCCGCGCAGCAGGAACTTCTTGAATCCGCCCATGGTCACCTCTCGTGTCCGTATATGACGCCCCAAAGTTACCGAGGGTGGATGGCTATGGAGAGCTGACCATGAGACTGCGCGAAAGCCAGCTGAGCGGCCTGCCACGAAGTCGTCGCCAACACCAGGAGCGCGCCCTCGGATCGATCGCCGGCGGCGGTCCCGGCTAGGACGGTGACCCGGCTGACGACCTGGCCGCCGCCGTCGAATTGGCTGCTTGCAGCTCCGGCGGGAACGATGTCTATGGTGTTCACCACACCATCAGCGTCGCCGCTTTCGGCATTCGGTTGCTCAGGCCCGGGCCCGTTGTTGTCGCTGACGAAGCCAGTTCCGATCCCCGCTGTGTTCCCGAGCGACGGGTAGGAGGATCCGCTGGTAGCTGCCAGAACGTCGATGACGTCCCCCGGTGACACCAGTTGAGCGGCATCGGCATCAGCGATCCGAACAGGCGTCGCGACTACGCCGGGACTCTGACCGGCTAACAGTCCGCGGCCGAGTAACCGCACGTCGGTCATCGGCTCGCCGCGACGTATCGGGCCGGTGAGAACCCGCCCTGCCACGGAGACGCCAGGCCGGAGGAC
Source organism: Acrocarpospora corrugata (assembly GCF_009687845.1). Taxonomy (GTDB): domain Bacteria; phylum Actinomycetota; class Actinomycetes; order Streptosporangiales; family Streptosporangiaceae; genus Acrocarpospora; species Acrocarpospora corrugata. The sequence goes on along the minus strand of NZ_BLAD01000123.1, from coordinate 14,507 downwards.
TCCATCCGGCAGCGCCGTGGAGGGAAGCCGCAGCACCACGACGTCGCCTGCCGACAGGCGACCGCCGGGCAGATCTCGTGCGGCGGCCAGCACATCGACTCCCTTCGACCCGCTCACCGCGAGAAGAGCACAGGCGACCGAGGATCCCGCGAGCATCGCGGCGAGCAGACGGCGCCTGCGCCCAAAGAACCGGACCAAAGCACGCATGATCGAACTCCGAATGGGATGTCGGCCATCAACTGGTCGTTGTAGGAAAGAGCGCGGACTTCACCAGGAAGCGCGTAGGTGCGCCGGACCTGCTGGTGGGTTCGGGGCCGCGCAGATGACGACTAGAACATGGCCCCTGAGCGTGTCTCGGCTTGCCAAGCCAGGGGACCCTCACCGAGCCGACGCCAAAGAGGCGCGGCACATTCCGTGACAAGGCCGCACGTTTTACGAGATCGCCAAGCCCTGTGGCGACCGCCACGCCCTGCGGCAGGCTCCCGCCCCGGCGTCCTGTGATCCACTCCGCCGAGGCAGGCAACACATGGGCCGATGGACTCCGTCAGCTACAGGCAATCAGACGGAATCGCCCACCAGGCAGTGGCCTCGCAGAGCCCGTCAGAGACGAATGGCGCGAGTAGAAGTTGATGTCAACGGACGGCTAGGGAAGTTCGAAGGGGAGCTTGATCCCGTCTAGGGCGTTTCCGCATGCGCATTCGCGCTCTTCCGGCAGGGCCTGCACCACATCCGCGACCAGCGACCGCATTCGTTCGATTTTGGCGGCGAAGAACGCGAGCACCTCGTCGTGAGTGACACCTTCGCCGGCCTCAACCCCGGCGTCATGATCAGTTACCAGCGCCATAGTCGTATAGCAAAGGGCCAGTTCACGAGCGAGGACCGCCTCCGGATGCCCAGTCATCCCGATGATCGACCATCCCGCGCTGGAGAACCAACGGGACTCGGCCCTGCTGGAGAACCGAGGGCCTTCGATGACGACCAGAGTTCCACCGTCGACCGTGTCCCAGTTCGCGTCGCGAGCCGTACCAACGGCCGCCGAGCGTCCAGCAGGACAGTAGGGATCGGCGAACGAGACGTGCACCGCGCCACCGGCGTCGTAGAAGGTCTGCACCCGCCCCGACGTCCGGTCAACTAGCTGATCGGGAACCACTAACGCGCCAGGTCCGATTTCGGCCTTCAACGACCCCACCGCGCTGGGAGCGATCACTTGTCGCACCCCTAGCGACCGCAGCGCCCAGAGATTCGCCCGGTAAGGGATCCGATGTGGCGGGAACGAATGGTCACGCCCATGTCGAGGAACGAACGCGACCCCACGCCCGCCGATCTTCCCAAGCGTCACTTTGTCGCTGGGAGGCCCATAGGGCGTCGAGATGTCAACTTCCTCAGCGTCGTCCAGGAGGGAGTAGAACCCTGAGCCGCCAATGACCCCGATGTCCACGCGATTGACCATGTCGCCGACCCTAGCGAATCCAGCCGTCGTCGTCCTGGCCCAGATGCGGACCTGTGGATAACCACCGTCCTGTGGATAACCAGGCCTCCGGGTGACCCGGGCCGCTCAGGTGGTTCAGGCGGCCGAGGTCGAGGAGGAAGAGGAAGTAGAGGACGACGTGGACGAAGTGCTGGCGGCTGGTTTGGCGTCAGCCTTGGCCGGGGTAGAGTCGCCCTTGGCTGGCGCCGATGTAGCGGCGGATGAGCTCGACGACCGGTTGTCTGTGCGATAAAAGCCCGAGCCCTTGAACACGATCCCCACGGCGTTGAAGACCTTGCGGAGCTGGCCCTGGCACGCCGGGCATTCGGTGAGGGCGTCATCCGTGAACTTCTGGACGACCTCGAGCTGCTCACCACAACTGGTGCAGGCGTACTGATACGTGGGCACCGCGCTCCTCCTCGTGAACTGGCACTCGACCGGTGCGACTGCTAATACTAAGCCAACTGAGACGTTGAAACAGAACTTGACGGGTGTTTAGTCCCCGCTTTCGCCGTACCAGCCTGCGAGTTTGCCTCTTCGGCTGACCGCGCGCAGACGACGCTCGACGGTATCGCGCTGGGCCGCCGTGGTCACCACCAGGAGCTGGTCCTCCGCGCGGAGGCGGGTGGTGTCGCCGGGGACGAAGGAGCGGCCGTCGCGGACGACCATGGTGATCGCGGCATTGGTGGGCAAGCGGAGTTCGAAGATTTCGACGCCATGCATTTTCGAGCCGGACGGGATTCTGACCTGCAGGAGGTCGGCGTTGAGCTCCTCCAGGGGGGCCGATTCGACGTCCAGGTCACGGGCCTCGCCTTCCGCCGACAGGCCGAGCAGCCTGGCGAGGAAGGGGAGGGTCGGGCCTTGGACCAGGGTGAAGACGATCACGATGACGAAGACCACGTTGAACATGCCCGCCTGACCGCTCGCCGCCCAGGGGATGGTCGCGAGCACAATCGGGACCGCGCCGCGTAGTCCCGCCCAGGACAGGAAGATCTGTTCCCGCCAGGTCACTCGGCCGATCCGCGCCAGCCGTACCAGGGCGACGGAACCGATCACCGAGAGCGGGCGGGCGAGCAGGACCAGAGCGAGGCCGGCCACCAGGCCGGGGACCACGGCAGACGGAAGTTCGGAGGGGCTGGCGAGCATGCCGAGCATCACGAAAAGGCCGATCTGGGCGAGCCAGGCGGCGCCTTCGGCGAAGCCGCGGGTGGCCGAGCGGTGGGGGAGCCGGCTGTTGCCGATGATCAGCGCGGCCACGTACACGGCGAGGAAGCCGCTGCCGTGGGCGACCACCGCTCCGCTGTATGCGAGGAATGCGATCGCCATTACGGCGATTGGGTACAGGCCGGATGCGGGGAGTGCGACTCGGCGCAACAGGTATACGGCGGCGGGGCCGACCGCCAGGCCGACCGCGGCGCCGATGGTGAGCTCGAAGGCCGAAGTGACGAGAACGTTCCACACGGACGGGTCCGGGGCGTTGACCTGGCTCAGCAGAATGACGATGATCACGGTCGGTGCGTCGTTGAAACCGGATTCCGCTTCCAGAGTCCCGGCGAGCCGGGGCGGGAGTGGCAGTCTGCGCAGAACCGAGAAGACCGCCGCCGCGTCGGTCGACGCCAGGATCGCGCCCAGGAGCAGCGCGGAACGCCAGTCCATGTCGAGGAGCCCGTGCGCGGCGAAGGCCAGCACCCAGATGCTGATCGCCACCCCGATCGTGGCCAGCACCAACGCGGTCGGTACGGCTTTGCGAACGTGTTCCCAGTTCGTCGTCAGGCCACCCTCGGCCAGGATGACCGCCAGCGCGATCAACCCCAGCTGCTTGGCGAGCGTGGCGTCCTCGAAGTGGATGTGGCCGATCCCGGATTCGCCGAGGAGCAGGCCGAGTCCCAGATATATGAGCAGAGAGGGCAGGCCGGTGCGATGGGCGATCCGGACGGACGCGATCGCCGCTATCACGATCACCGCGGAGACAAGAAGCCAGCCGTCGAGCTCCAGCTGCACCCGGTCCCCCTTCTCGTTTTATGACAATTCTGTCACACCTGTCACAAAGAGTCCCGATGGCAACGCCGCGTACCGAACGGGGCGATCGTGCGGTTCGCTTGGGACGCCGTTGATCAGTTCTCCTTCGTGCAGCAACGCAACCGTGGGCACATTCGGGCCCACGCGCGCCAGCGCCCGGTCGTACGAGCCGCCGCCACGGCCCAGGCGCATCCCCGTCGACCGGTCGACGGCCAGCGCCGGGACGATCACCAGTGCCGCGGTGCGGATCGTGTCCACACCTCGCCGGGTGTCCACCGGCTCCATGATTCCGAACGGCCCCGGCGCGACTGAATCAGGGCCGTCGTACACCGCCCAGTCCAGATCGCTGTCGGGCCGCAGAACAGGGAGGATCACCGTCGCCCCATGTTTCCACAGGGCGAACACGAGTCCGTGCGTCGAGGGCTCGGTGCCGATCGACCAGTATCCGGCGACCAGTCCGGCCATCTGCACCCAGGGCTGGTCGAGCAGGTTCTCCCTGATGGCGCGGGCACTCTCACGGCGCGAAATCTCATCAATGCGTGATCGTTCACTCAGAATTTCACGACGGAGCTTCGACTTGTCCAAAGACGCCTCCACTAGGGTTCGATTCATGGGTGCAGACTTCGACTCCGTGACGAAAGCCGTTGTCCCCGCCGCTGGCCTTGGGACGCGGTTCCTTCCCGCGACCAAGGCCACACCGAAGGAGATGCTGCCGATCGTCGACAAGCCGGCCATCCAGTATGTCGTCGAGGAGGCGGTCTCCGCCGGACTGCTCGACGTGCTGATGGTGACGGGTCGCAACAAACGCTCCATTGAGGATCACTTCGATGTGGCGTATGAACTGGAGGGCGCTCTCCGGGCCAAGGGCGATGAGGAGCGCCTGTCCCAGATCCAGGAACCTGTTGATCTCGCCACGATGCACTACGTGCGTCAGGGTGAGGCGAAGGGTCTGGGTCACGCTGTTCTGTGCGCGAAGCAGCATGTGGGTAATGAGCCGTTCGCCTGCCTTCTGGGAGACGATCTCATCGACTCGCGGGATCCGTTGCTGAAGCGGATGATCGAGGTCCGCCAGACGTACGGCGGGAGTGTGATCGCGCTCATGGAGGTTCCGAGGGAGCAGGTCTCGCTCTACGGCTGTGCGGCGATCGTCGAGACCGATGAAGACGATGTGGTGCGTATCACTGATCTGGTCGAGAAGCCTCCGGCCGACGAGGCGCCCTCCAACTGGGCGATCATCGGACGGTATGTGATCGACCCGGCGGTGTTCGAAGTCCTGGAGAAGACCCCGCCGGGGCGTGGCGGGGAGATCCAGCTCACCGACGCGTTGCGTACGCTGGCCGGGCGTGGCACCGATGAAGGCGGCCCGGTGCACGGGCTCCTCTTCCGTGGGCGGCGGTACGACACGGGCAACAAGCTCGAATACCTCCAGACTGTCGTGCAGTTCGCTGCGCGGCGTGACGATCTCGGACCCGATTTCCTGCCCTGGCTGCGACAATTCCTGGATGAGGTCCAGTCCTAGCGACATGAAGCCGGTTGAGCGGCATCTCGCCGACATCCTGAACACTGTGCGTCCCCTGGCCCCGCTTGAGGTCGATCTTGAGCGGGCGCTGGGCACGGTTCTGGCGGAGGATGTGACGGCATCGGTGTCGCTGCCCCCGTTCGACAACTCGGCCATGGATGGGTACGCGGTCCGTGCCCAGGATGTGGTGAATGTGCCGATCAGCCTGCCGGTGACCGAGGATGTCGCGGCGGGAGACGGAGCGCTCCGGGCGATCGGGCCCGGGCTGGTCGCCCGGATCATGACCGGGGCTCCGATGCCGGCGGGTGCTGACGCGGTCGTGCCGGTCGAATGGACGAACGCGGGGAGTCAGCACGTCACCATCCACAAGCCGGTTCAGCTGGGGAATGCGATCCGGCTGATCGGGGAGGACGTCAAAGCCGGTGACGTGGTGCTTCGTGAGGGCACCAGGATCGGGGCCGCGCAGCTGGGCATCCTGGCGGGAGTCGGCCGCCGCCGGGTCCGGGTCCGCCCGCAGCCGCGTGTGGTGGTGCTCTCCACCGGGGCGGAGCTGGCCGAACCGGGCACGCCGCTCGGGCCTGGCCAGATCTGGGAGTCCAACAGTTTCATGCTGGCGGCCGCCGTGCGGGAATCGGGTGCCGAGGGCTTCCGGGCCGGAGCCGTCACCGACGATCCGGATCGGTTCCTCGACATCCTGGACGCGCAGCTCCTCCGGGCGGACGCGGTCATCACCAGTGGCGGGGTGTCCATGGGGGCGTACGAACCGGTCAAAGAGGCGCTCGCTCCTCTCGGCCGGGTGGCGTTCGAGAAGGTCGCCATGCAGCCCGGGATGCCCCAGGGCTTCGGGCTGGTCGGTGACGACAACGTGCCGATCTTCGCCCTGCCCGGCAATCCGGTCTCGTCGTTCGTGTCGTTTATCCTGTTTGTTCGTCCGGCTTTGCGGCAGATGCAGGGGTTGCCCGCGGGACTGCCGGAGACTGTCAGCGCCACGACGACAGCGTCTCTGCGATCGCCCGCCGGTCGGCGTTCGTATCTGCGGGCGATCCTGACGGGTGACACCGTGGCTCCCGTACGTGGGCAGGGTTCCCATCAACTCGCCGCGCTCGCGTCGGCGAACGCGCTCGTCATCGTGCCGGAGGACGTGACCGATCTTCCCGAGGGCGCCACCGTGGAAGTGATCCCGCTGTGAATCTCAGCCATCTCGACGAATCCGGCGCGGCCCGCATGGTCGATGTGTCGGAGAAGCCGGTTTCGGTCCGTACGGCTATCGCGTCCGGGCGTGTGCTGCTTTCCGCTGAGGCGGTGGCCGTACTCCGATCTGGTGATGTTCCCAAGGGGGATGCGCTTGGCGTGGCGCGAATCGCCGGGATCATGGGGGCGAAGCGGACGCCTGATCTTGTGCCGCTCTGTCATCCGATCGCGCTGCATGGCGTGAAGGTGGAGCTCACGGTTGTGGACAGCGGGGTCGAGATCGTTGCTCAGGTGAAGACGGCCGACAAAACCGGGGTCGAGATGGAGGCGCTCACCGCCGTTTCGATCGCCGCGCTCGGTCTCATTGACATGATCAAGGCTGTGGACCCGGCCGCCGTGGTCACGGATATACGTGTCGACAGGAAGACCGGTGGTAAGACCGGTGACTGGACCCGGCCGTGACCGGGGGCAACGTCGTGCGCGCGCTGGTGATCACGGCTTCCAATCGGGCCGCGGCGGGTGTATATCCCGATAAATCCGGTGTTCTGCTTGCCGAGCTTCTCGCCTCGGCCGGATGCGATGTCGCCGGCCCGCGCGTCGTCCCTGACGGGGATCCGGTCGAGACGGCTCTTCGCGACGGTGTCGCCGAGGGTTTTGAGGTCATCGTGACCACGGGCGGTACCGGTCTCACGCCCACCGACCTCACTCCCGAGATGACCCGGCGCGTCATCGATCGGGAGATCCCGGGCATCGCGGAAGCCGTACGCCAGATGAATCGTGAGAAAGTTCCCACGTCAATCCTGTCCCGGGGGCTCGCTGGGCAGGCGGGATCCACGCTTATCGTCAACCTGCCTGGGTCGACCGGGGGGGTGCGTGACGGTATGGCGGTACTCGCGCCGATCCTCGCGCATGCCGTCGATCAGATCCACGGAGGTGATCACCGTGGCTGATCCAATTGGGTCGAACCTATGACAGTGGCTGCCAGACTCGCTGCCCCGCCGACACGTACACGGGCTGACCAAGTGCTTTTCCGCACACCCGTCGTGGCGGACTCGCCCTCTTCCGAGGATGATTGACTCGTGGATCGACTGCGCGGCTGGCCCGCGACCCTGGCGGAGGGGCCCGTGGGGCTCCGTCCGCTCCGGCTGCGCGACGTGCGCGCGTGGCGGGATACGCGGCTACGCAACGCGGACTGGCTGCGCCCATGGGAGCCCAGCAATCCGGAAACGCCGCTGTTCCGTACCGGTCTGGGGCCTTATGTCTCCATGGTGGGCACGCTCAAGCGTGAGGCGCGGCAGGGTCTCGCGCTGCCGTGGGTGGTCACGTTTAACGGGGCTTTTGTCGGACAACTGACGGTTGGGGCGATCGTGTGGGGTTCCGCGCGTTCGGCCCAGGTCGGCTACTGGGTGGACGGCGCGGTCGCCGGTCGCGGGATCATCCCGACCGCCCTCGCCCTAGCCGTCGACCACTGTTTCTTCACCACCGGCCTGCATCGCCTGGAGGCGAACATCCGCCCCGAGAACCACGCCAGTCGTCGAGTCGTCGAAAAGCTCGGCTTCCGCGAAGAAGGCATCCGCCGTCGCCAACTCCACATCGACGGCGCCTGGCGCGACCACATCTGTTACGCCTTGACCGTGGAAGACGCGCCTCGCGGCCTGCTCGTCCAGTGGCGCCGTACCCGAGACGCCTCGGCCACGCGCCGGACCGAAGCCCAGTGAACGCGGCCTAACCCCCGTCTGCCGCGCCGATTTACATGAACAGCTTTGACGATCTCGCGACACACCGCACCGAATGCTCGTCAATCAGTGACACGCCGTCTTACGGTGCGTGACGTGAGCACATCTGCGCGACGACCCGTCCCCAGATGTCTCCAGGCAGCCCAGAGGAGGAGGATCGCATGAGCAGCGTCCTCCTTTACCTTGCGATCGTGGCGATGTGGCTGGGCGTTCTCGTCCCGATGTGGCTCCGCCGCGACCGTTATGTGTACGTGGAGGATGAGAAGTTCACGGTTGAGGGTGACACTCTTACCGAACCTCTCCCGAACGCGCACAACTCGGAAGACGTTCCATCCGTCGTGGACGCGCCGTCGGTCGAAGCCGCCGTCCCGGCTTCGGTAAGCTTCGCGGAGGAGCGTGGCTCGGCGAGGGGCGCCAAGGCGTCGAGTTCGCCGGCGCCTGCCGCGGTCCCCGAGAGCGACTCCGTGACGCATGTCACGGGCGACCCCCGGCGTGCGGAGTGGCGGCGTCGGGCGCGCATCACCGCTCGCCGCCGTAGGCGCCTGCTGTGGAGCGTGCTGCTGTTCCTGGCGTCCGTGGTGACGGCGGCCGTGCAGATCGTGCCCTGGTGGGGTGTGGCTCCGTCCGGGCTGCTTCTGGTCGGTTACCTGGCGGTGCTGCGGGTGGCCGTACGGATCGATGGGGAGCAGCGTGAGCTGGCCGCCAGAGCGTACGCCGCGCGGGCACGTCAGGCCCGTGAACTGCGACGCCGGCTGGAGGAGGCCGCCCGCGAAGCCGAGATCATCGAGATCGAGGCTCGGCGCCGGGTTCAGGTCTTCGATCAGTACGCGGACCACAGACGCGCGGTCGGCGACTGATCAGATGGCGCGAAGACCCCTGGAAGTTTGCTAACCTAAACGAGTCCACGGGGCTATAGCGCAGTCCGGTAGCGCACTTCGTTCGCATCGAAGGGGTCTGGGGTTCAAATCCCCATAGCTCCACCCAGGTCAAGCCCCCCTGTGATTGTTTACAGGGGGGCTATTTGCGTCCCATACAGCCGAGAAGTACAGCAGTAGGGTTCGCCGGTCGTGGTCTGAAGGCTCAGAATGCCAGCGTGCTCCCGAGCCGACGTAGCGCCTCGGCTGTCGCCTCGTCCGTCGCTTCGGTGCAGACCTCCATGGTCACAGCTATGCGGCTATGCTGGAGAATTCGCATGGCCACCCGGGGGGCCGGTATAAGCGAGCGACTGCCCGTCCAGGGCAAGAACAAAGGCAGACTCACCCTCAAGCGCCGGACCAGGCAGGTGGCGGTCCACGTTCCTTTGCGCTTCCGGTCACGATCTTCCGTTTTGGTGGTCACGTCGGTTTTGCGTTCGAGCGCGCTCGAAGGCATAGCGTCCCCGCCATGACGACACAGACCTGGATCATCACGGGCGCGTCCCGCGGGTTCGGACGCGCACTGGCGGAGTCGGCGCTCGCGGCGGGCGACCACGTGGTGGCGGCGGTGCGCCGGCCCGAGAGTGTGGCCGATCTGGAGGCCAAGTACCCGGACAACTGCCTGATCGCGAAGTTCGATGCCCGGGACATCGCCGCGGCCCCGGACCTCGTGCGCGACACCCTCGAGCGCTTCGGTCAGCTCGATGTGCTGGTCAACAACGCGGGCCGGGCCGTGGTCGGAGCGGTCGAGGAGGTCAGCGACGCGCAGTTGCGCGAGTTGATGGATCTGCACCTGTTCGGCCCCGCCGCGCTCGTCCGGGCGGCGCTGCCCACGATGCGTGAGCGGGGCACCGGGACGATCGTGCAGATGAGCAGCCAGGGTGGGCGGACGTCGTTCCCTGGCGTGTCGGCGTACTCCGCGTCGAAGTTCGCCCTCGAAGGCTGGTCCGAGGCACTGGCCGGGGAGGTCGCGCCATTCGGGATCCGGGTGATGCTCGTCGAGCCCAGCCGGTTCAGGACTGGCTTCAACGGGGGCGATGTGCTCGAGTTCGTCGAGCCGTCCGCGACCTACCGTGACTTGCTCGCCAACGTCCGTGCGGACATGGCCGGGACCGACGGCCGCCAGGAGGGTGACCCGGCGCGAGCGGCCGAGATCATCGTGTCCCTCGCGCACGGCGACGAGGTGCCGCTGCGGCTGCCGCTCGGGCGCGAGGCGGTCGAGCGTATCTCGCGTGCCTACCGGCGCGGCCTGGACGAGGTCGAGCAGTGGGCCGAGACCGCCCGCAGCGCCGACTTCGAGGGTGTCTCTGCATCGGTACGGCCCATCTAGGCTCGTGGTCATGGCCACCGACGATCTGATGACCAGGGCGCTCGAAGCGCTTGGGGACGACGGTCCGCTGTCGGTCGAGGCGATCCACCGCCTCGCCGACCTGGCCGATCTGCCCGAGACGATGACGATCGCCGAGGTTGCCGACCTCCTCGACATCTCGCCCCACACGCTGCGCTATTACGAGCGGGCCGGGCTGGTCGAGGTGGCCCGCGACGGTAATGGTCATCGCGTCTACGACGCCGAAGCGGTTCGGCGCCTGGTGTTCCTCACCCGGATGCGGCTGTCCGGTATGCCGATGCGCGACCTGCAGCACTACATCTCGCTCGTCGATGCCGGAGGGCACACGGTGCCGGAGCGGCTCGATGTGCTGGTCGAACATCGCGACACCATCCGCCGCCGGATCCGTGAGCTGACCCTTTCCCTCACGGCGGTCGAATACAAGATCGCCACGTACGGGGGCTCGACCGGGCCGGACGTTCAGGCCCTCGGCACCACCACCGGTACCGACCGTACGGCGCTGCCGGACGAGCCGCTGCGACGGGCACTCCCGGCAGAGTGAGGGACGCCGACGCTCGCCGGGCTGCTTGCGGTAGTCCGGCCTCCCTCCAATCTCCGGCCACAGCCCCTGCGGGAAACGATCACTTCCCCGCTGGGAAACGATCTTCAAGGCTTCGCATTCTCCAAGTTCAACTGCACTCGTGAACTCCCCACAAGGAGTCGTTCTTGAGATGGCTTGAAGGATGTTGACGGGATTCCGTCCGATCACCTCGATTGGACGGGATTTCGTGTTTCCAGGGTCTGGAAGCCGCTGGATGGGCTGGTTCTGGCGCATGTGGTGGCTGCGGCGGAGGGCGCTGGTGGTGTTGGACCGCTGTGAGCGCGTGCGGGATTGGCCGGTGGGCGTGCGAGGCCCAACGGTCGGCGGGATGCTGTGCGATTGGCGGCGGAGTCGATCAGTCGCGCGGTGGTGGTCGGCTATAGGCGAGCTGAGATCCGGTTCGTCGGGTCTGGTCACGTCCCAGGGCGATTTCAAAGTCTGAGCGCGATCGTCGTCAGTGACGCTACGTAGCGATCAGGTGGAGGGCGCGCATGGGGTTACGGCCGATCTTCTGTACAGTTCGGGTGATCTCGGTGACGCCGGAACGGCGGAGCAGGCTCAGGGCGAGATTTCTCAGGGTGGCCAGCACCTGCGGGCCGCTGCCCAGGTAGGCCTGACGGTCGTCCTCGTCCCAGACGGTGTCGCGACAGCGGTGCTCAAGATTTTCCACTCCCCAGTGTCCACGGGTGTGCCGGTCGATCCCGGCGGCGTCCAGCCGGTCGGCTGCGCGGCTGGTCACGACGATCGCGAACTCCTTGCGGAGCGGCTGGCCGGTAGCCTCGGTCACGTCGCGGCGGATGACCCCGAGTTGGGCGGCATGCGGCAGGTCGAGGCCGTCGACGGCGGTGGCGCCGCAGGTCCAGGTGCTCCAGGTGTTGATCCGGCCGCGGGCGTGCTGCTGGGTGACGTGGTGGGCCGGACCGCTGGTGATCAGGGCGGTGCGGGCGGCGATGGCGGCCTTGAGCAGGTTGGGGCGGTTGCCCTTGATGGTGAGCAGGTAGTCGGCCTGTTTGTCTTCCACGATGTGGCGGGCGGTGTCGTCCTGGGTGTGGGCGGCGTCGGCGGTGATCAGCGCTCCGCGCAGGTCCATCGGCGCGAGCAGCGGCTCGACCTGGGTGATCTCGTTGGTGCCGGCCGGGACGGCGACCTGGCCCAGCATGGTGCCGTGGGTGTGCAGCATCGCGGAGAACAGGGTGAGCATGCCGTTCTCGTCCCAGGCGCCGCGCAGCACCTTGCCATCCAGCGCGACCACCCACTCGGCCGGGCTGCCTGCGGCGAACTCGCGCAGCCATGTCCCGACCCGCAGGTCCAGTTCCGCGGCGTCCAGGCTGGTCAGGACGCGATACAGGGTGCTGCCGCTGGGGGCGCGATATCGGCCATGGGAGGGGCAGAAGCGGGCTCCGGCCAGCCATAACAGGTCCTGTGGCAGGTCATCGGCGTGGTCACCCATCTCCCGGTGGTTCTTCGCACCGCTCAAGGTGGTGATGACCGCGACCGCCAGCACCGCGGTGAGCGAATGCCGTACCCCACGCGGGTCCCGCGGATCGCTCACCTGCGCGAGCATTGCCAGCAACCCTTGCGCCGGCCCGGTGTCGGCACCCCGGCCGTGCTCAGTGCCACCTTCCAGCGCGGGCGACTCGATTCCGGGCACGACAGCATGCGAGACTGACACCGATGATCTTCTTGCGGGTGGGTGAGCGTAGAGGCCTCCCATGATCCCGTACAGAAGGTCATCCCCATATCTGGGCTCCGATCGTCACGCTCTGCGATATCCAACGAATCGGACGCAAGATCCCAGACACCCCAAGCAGGCGACTTCGAAATCGCTCTGGGTCACGTCCTGAGGCGGTGGCTCGGGACGGTCGTGGACTTGCCGTCAGCTGAGCAGGATGTGCTGGTTGGCCATTCAATGCGCACCTCGGCCCGGCTTTCGACCCGACCAGTCATCGTGACCAAACCTAGACGAGCGCTGCCCATTCCCCAGAGAAGTCCAGGGGGTGGTTGCAATAGATCTGCGTAGGAGATGGCTCCTGCAGCAACGCATCTCGAAAGAAATCGAACCTATCGGCTACCGAAAGATTATCGACGTTAATCAGCACGGGCATGGTTGGTAACCACCCTTTTGTGCACGCGCTGCGGCGAGCGACCGAACGCCCCAAGCCTCTACTAGTGGCTCGGAACTCCGCCATGGCGCCTCTTCGATTCGAGTGCCCATCACCGCCTGGGCGATCATGACACATCAGCTGATCGTTCGGATGGCGCAGGGGAACCCGAGATGAGTGGCGCGGGCCTGGCGGCGATAAGCCTTGACTGTGTTGGTCGGCAGGGCGCACCGGTCCGGGTTCGCATCGAGGCGGTCGAGCGCCGCGGCGGCTGCCTCTACGGCCCCGTCGCGAGCTACATCCCTGCCTCTGCCCCGGCCTCCGAGGGGTGAAGTGCTTCGCCGGGCTCCATCCCAGTTCCGCTTCCCAGGCACCGGCACAGATCGAAGGATGATGAGCGGATCTCCATCAGGCGCGGGCTGGCGAGGTTGACCTAAACCGCGCCCAAGAACCTAGCTCGGGCCGGTCGGCAGGGCGCTCCGCATCCTCGAGTGCCACCAGGACGCCGTGCTGGACATGGTGACCGAGCCGATCATCGGCGCGGCGAGCATTCGCTGCCAGTGGGCGCTTCAGCCCGGCTGTCTTCGATCTACAGATTCTTTATAGGCGAATTAGAGCCCCTCCGTTGAAAGTGAGGTGGCAATCGAAGCCCTTCTCCCGACAGTGGGATCGGAAGGAAAATTATGAACCTCATCGGGCGTTGTCGCCGTCACCTGGCCCAGCTCTTCGCATTCGTTCTAGTGGTCGTTACCTGCACGCTCGGCCTGGGCGTGATCCAGGCCTCGCACGCCTCGGCCGCATCCACCGTCGGTGGTCAGATCACCCAGTCGGAGCTGATCGCACGCGCCTGGGACTGGGTCAACCGGCGGCCCTACATCCGGTACGACAGCAGTGGGAAGACCGGCGCGCCCGACATGCAGGGCAAAAACTACCGTCCGGATTGTTCGGGGGCGGTGTCGATGGCGCTGCACATGAACACGAGCTACAACACCACGACGCTGCGAACGGCGCCCGGAGTTTCACTGATCAGCGCGCATCCGTCCAGTTCGACCGACTTGCGGCCGGGTGACTTCCTCAATGTGGTCAACGGGCCGAACGGCGAACATCATGCGGTCCTGTTCGACCGCTGGGAATCGGATCACGTCCATTTCTCGGTCTTCAGTTTCGGCGGCGGCGCCGACGGGAGCGCTCCCCCGGAGCACGAAACGAACAGGACATTCAGCGGGAGGATCGGCGGCCACCCCGCGTCCGTTTACAGCGCCTACCGATACTCCAACGTGATTTCCGACGTGCCTGGCAGCGCGGTCGAAGGGGCGCTCTACCGCGAGCCGAGCGGGACCATCGCGGTCATCGCCGGCGGCGCGCCGGTCAGCTTCATCAACCCGGCGGAACTGACGGCGTCCGGCTACGGTGGCGCCCCGATGACCGCCGTCCCCGACGGCTGGCTGCAGAGCCTCCCGCAGTCCCCGCGGAACGGCACCTACTTGCGCAACGCGGCCAACGGCTCCATCTACGTGACCGTCGGCGGCGCCAAGTACGGCTTGAACGCGGCCGAGTACGCGGCGCTGGGCAGCCCCTTGGCCACGAACGTGCCCGTGCGCTTCCTCGACCTGTTCGGCGGGACCCCTCT
>NZ_BLAD01000122.1 GCF_009687845.1 Acrocarpospora corrugata | reverse complement strand
CTGCAGGATCTACTCAGCATGGTCTGTGACGAGATCCGAACATCTACCGAAAATTGTCCGGTGTGAAAGAAGACCTCCGTTGCCCCGGCGATGAACTGAGAGTTGAAAAGTAGATCTGAGCCGGGCGGTCTTGATTTGTTCGGACCTACTTTTCAGTTTCGGTGTGATGTCGTGCGTGACCGGGCCCGGCAGATGCCTCTGCCCCTTGTACGGACGGAACTGTCGTGTCCGCGTGAACCTTGCGACATCCGGACCTACTCTGCGATCGATCGTGCGACGTCCGCACTAACCCTGCGACAGGAGAGCTCTGACAGGGGAAGATGACAGCTATGATCGTTCTGTTGTCCGATGATGAGCCCGTCTTAGTGAGTGACTTCGAGGTCGAGTACGCGGCTTCGAGTGGCGCGCAGGCCCGGCTGGCGCTGGCCGACATGGGGTTGATAGCGGTGGAGGATGCGCTGCCGGTGCGCCGGTTCGTCTCGTATAAAGGCCAGAAGCATCTATCAGGCGACTGGTGGTCGGCTACCACGCAAGAGCCAGGTGGGTTACGAATCGTGGCTGGAGCGCGACCACGTCATGCTGCTCGACTTCGACCCCACGGTGACCGGCATCGCCTCCCAGCCGTTCTGGCTTTTCTGGGCGACGGAGGACGGTAAGTCGCGCTCCAACGCGCCGGACTACTTCGTCCGGCGGCGAAACGGAACGGGCGTAATTGTTGATTGCCGCCCCTGGTCTGCCCCACGCGAAGACCTGGCCCGTAAACGCTCGGGGGTCATCCGGTGAAACGGATCGTGGCCCCTTGGCTCGTGATGGCCAGTACGCGGAAAGAAAGTGTGTTCTTGCCGTTTCGGCGCATGTCTCCTCGACCGCCTTCGCCCAGGGAAGAGGTGATGCCAGGTCCCTGCACCACGACCATGTCCGCGTTGAACACGCCGCCGACGTACTCCTTCGACACGTACACCCTCGAAAAGCCGTAACGCTTCTTGGAGATGCGAAAGCTGACGGAATCGGAGAAGGTGAACTGACATTTCCCGTCGTAGCAGGCGCGATAGGTGGGTTTGGCGGTGGCGGTGGCCGGGGCAGCGGCCACCGCGGGCGTCACGACCACGGCGCACGCGAGGGTCAGGGCGGTAATGGCCATCCTATGCATGATTTTTCCCTTTCGACAGGTATGCGGCGTTCTATCGACATTGAGGTTTCTCGACGAGTTTCAGCCGACCCGGCCGTGTCCTACCGGGGGCTCCATGCCTGTTTCGGGAGTTTCCGCCAAGTACGACTATCACCCGAATCGACCCGAAATCATCCCTGCTGCCCGGATCAATTTCACCGAGAAAACCTCATTGCGACGGGAGAGGTCCCGAAGCTTTGGCATGATATTGGTGCCTGACGTTGTCGCGCGCAAGGGGATGAGATGCCGGGCAGACCGACCAACCGGGTGATACTGACGGGCGCTGTGGGCGTTTTCGGGTTGCTCACCGGCTGCGGCTCCGCAGCGAAACAAACGGCCTCACCCGCCGCCCCCATGAGGTCGTCGGCCGCTCCGGCGCCCTCGTCTCCTGCGGCAAGCTCTCCGCCATCGACTCCCCTGCCGCCGCGGGCGACGTCACTCCCCAAAGCCAGGAACGGCACAAAGCTCCGGGCGTGCCGGGACGCGAATTGTGAGGTGCTCGTTTCGGACGGTCAGGTCATTACGCTGGACGACAAGTGGGGCCTGTCGCCGGTCGAGATCACAGTCGAAGACGAGTCGGTCACCTTCTACTCGGTCTCGGCGTCCGGCGCGCAGATGAGCATAGTCGGGCAGACGCCGGACCAAGGCGGCCCCGGCACCATCAACGACGTCAACTTCGAGGTGCTGGCGGTCCGGGGGACGAAGGCCGTCATTATGATCACGCACGAGTAGATGCGTGTGCGGGCCGACTTTCAGATCCTCCGCCAATAAGGGATTTTCAGGCATGAATCGGGCCAACATAATCGGGGTTTGGCTCGCGTTATGCAGGAAGATCATTAGAGCCTCGAGCACCCGCTCACAGATAGGTGGCTGGCCCTCGTATAAGGAGGGCCTGACGCGATCCGCCTCGATCACGCAGCTGAAACGCGCCCCAGCGGCACGAGCAGCGCGAAACGCACCAGGGGAGCCAGCACGTGAGGCCGCTCCTACGATGACTGCCCGTCACGGTCCGCCCCGCCCCACCAGGAGACACTTACCTCCTACGTCGCGCGACTCGCCGACGTCCACGGCATGCCCTACAAAGACTTGTGGCACTGCCTGAGCAAACGTATCCGGCGGGAGCGAAGGAGGACGCGGATGAACGCAGCGGGCAGACGGGCACGCTACGAACGCTCAACTGTCGACCGGCAGGCGCCGGCCGACACAGGTCGGTGCGGGCGTGGGACTCATGGTTGGCGCACACTCCCGGGCACACGGGGCAGTTCTGATGCGCACACGGCAGCATTCGGGGGTTGGCTCGGCCGTACTACGGTGAAGTTATCGGCGGCGGCGTTGGCCATCGCGCTGTTCGCCGCGGGATGCTCCGCACAGGAAAACGCGTCTTCGGACGCTCCTGCTGACGCCTCGGCCGACTCCACACGATCCGCACCCAGCACAGTCTCCCTGTCCGTCACCCCGGAGGAATTGCGGGGCGCCGACCCTTGCAAGCTGATCGACGAGAACGTGCTGACGGAGTTCGGGAAGGTCAAGTATGACAAGGGGATCAGCTACGGCCAGTGTGACATCCTGCTCGACGGACCGAACGACGAGTTCGTCTCGGTCTTCGTGGACCTGCAGGCCGGACCGAGCGAGGTGTCGGTGGGCGATCCCGCACCGACGCCCGTGCTCCGGGACGGCGTCACCGTCTACGAGAGCGAGGGCGTCAGCGAGCTCACCGGCAGCAAGGACTGCACGCGGGACGTGGTGCTGCGGGAACGGATCGCGACGGTCGCGATCGGCGTCTACGGAGACGAGTCGGGCTCTCGCGCCTGCCGGATCGCCGACGCCGCCGCCGATGACGTCATCCGCCTGCTCAAGTCCGGCGATCTTCCCTCCGCCCGCCACGCCCCCGACTCGCTGGCGAACCAGGACGCGTGCGAGCTGGTCAAGGAGAGCGAGGCGGCGCGCGTCCCGGACATCGACCCCGGAAAGCGGCACGCCGATTTCACCGGCCAGAGCTGCACCTGGGGCGGCAGGAACATCGACGAACCGCACCTGTACGTCTTCTTCCAGCACCTCGACGACCCGCTGGAGGGGCGCCCGCTCACGGTCAGGGGACGCCCCGCGACGGTGAACTACAGCTCCGCCGTCGCGGACAACGCTCTGCTCGGGCCCAGCCTGCCGAGCTGCGCGGTCGACGTCGAGTACGGCGAGGCCGGGCCGAGCGTCAAGGGCCGTACCGAGGTGGTCTCAGTGGGAGTCACCGGCGAGTCATCGAGACGGGAGCTATGCTCCCTCGCCCAGGAGCTGGCCCCCAAGGTCCTCGCCCGCCTCCCCGAGCCGTCGGATTGAAGACATCCGCCCGCTATCTCCCACCGCCGGAACAGCGGCATGCTGGCCCTCCAAATGCGGCCCGCGCATCGGGCTGAGTTCGATCAACACCAGCCTGGCAACCCGACCTGCTCACCCGGCCGGAGAACACCGTCTCCTCCATTGCCCGGCTGCTCGGTGCGGATCGGGCGGTGCGGGGCGCGCTGGCCGGCCTGCTGACCGCCGCGCTCCTGGTGGCCGATCCCGGCGCCGACGACGGCACCCCGGACGCGGTGGCTGTGGTCGCGGTGACAGGCCCGGACGCGGAGACGGTGGTGGCGTGGGTGGGCGACTGCCGCGCCTACGCCTTCGACGGCCAGGCGCTGCGCCAGTACACCACCGACCACACCGTGGGGCAGCAGCTGCGCCAGTCCGGCGGCATCCCGCTGGAGGTCGCCGAGAGTCACGATCACTGGCTGCGGGTGTCGCTGTCCCGTGCCACGCCCGCCACCGCGTACGAGGTCGTCCTGCCCGCTGGCGAGCTGGTGTTGCTCACCAGTGACGGCGTGCACGACCAGGTCGCGCACGCGGTCCTGGAGGCTCTGGTACGCGACCACCACGCCGACCCCCAGGCGCTCGCTGACGCGCTTGTCGCCGCCGCCGAGGCCGACGAGGGCGGGACCCGTGATGACGCGACGGCCGTCATCCTGGCCGCCCGATAGGGGAAAGCATCGGGGGAACGGCTCTTTGGGGCCTGATCCGGATCGCGCCCCGGCTGACAAGGGATCGGTTTCGTCGTGGCGGCCGCCGCGAGGTCTCACGCGACGGAA
The DNA here is from genome assembly GCF_009687845.1 of Acrocarpospora corrugata. GTDB lineage: Bacteria > Actinomycetota > Actinomycetes > Streptosporangiales > Streptosporangiaceae > Acrocarpospora > Acrocarpospora corrugata. Next base: position 13,627 of record NZ_BLAD01000122.1, on the reverse strand, counting down.
GGCGCGGGGAGTTGCGTCGCCTGCCGGCGAGTCGGAGCCCCCCGCCGGGCGTCATCTGTCCTGTCTCGTTGAACTTGAGGTACGGAATGGCTCCGGCCTGCGGTGCCTCAGGTTGGATGAGACACCCCGCCAATGCCGTCTCGCTGATCATGAGGCAGATCCCCGTTTCGGTTGCGAGCGGTCGAGCGGACGGGGCCAGTTCAGGAGATTGCCGTCTCACCTATCTGAGGCATCCGAGCGGATGCCTCGTGATCGGCGAGACGCACCTCAGGTCGAACGAGACCGAACATCATCGCTTGGATGACGATTATGTCATCGCCCCGATGACAAATGATCTTCCACTTCTGGCCGGTCAGGGGTTCGCCGGTGCGGCAGCTTCGGCAGCGAGTCGGGTGCGTTGGCGGGCGTAGGGGCCTGGTCTGGGGAGGTAGGTGTCGATGACCGGGGCCATGGTGTGGTGGTGGTAGGTGAGGGCGTTGGCCGCGAATCGTCGTTTGGCGAAGATCGCGGCGGATTTGTGGTGGCCGTCGATGAGGCGCTGGTCGGTCTTCGCGGTGCCGTCGGAGGTGTGACGGCGACGGTCGAGGAAGACTTTGGCGGGTCCCATCGGGGGTTGGGAGGCGTGGTGGTCGGCCCAGAGGTGGACAGGGTGGTTGGGATCGTCGGGGTAGTACTCCTCGATGCCGATCCGCCGCCCGAACTCCGCGGTGAAGTCCCAGCGGTCGTCGGTGTCGGCGTCGCCGAACGGGAAGGTGGCTTTGGTCCGCCAGAACGGTGTGGTGAGCAGTGCGGCGATGGTGACGGCTTCGGGATAGAGGGCGGCGTAGCAGCGTGAGTGGCTGAACAGCTCTCTGGCTTGGTTCTTGGGGATGAGCAGGTCGACCCGCCGGTCCCAGTGCCACCAGTCACTGGTGCCGTGAGTTTCTGCGGGGCCTAACCGCCAGATCCCGGTGAGGACCCGGAAAGCGTGGATGATCCCGTCGAACGCGGCGACCGGGCCGCGCTCGCGGACGAGCCGGTTGTGTCGGCGTTGAGCTTGCAGCACTTCGGGAAGTCCGGCCAAATATGGCAGGTGGGGGCCTTCGCCGATATCGGGCGGGCCGATCCAGTAGCCGTGGCGGCGGCAGGCGTAGTGGTGCAGGGCGAACAGGCGTATGACCTGGCCGCCGGGGTGGCGGGCGGCGCATTGCGGGCAAGGGTGCTGCGGGGTGTCGCGCAACAGTTGCCAGTCCAGGCCCTTGCGGAGTTCGGGCAGAGCTTGGCCGAGCCGGTCGGCGGGGTAGCCCGTCAGGTCGGCCAGGCGCGGCCCGACGACGATCCGGCGGGGTTTGCCGGGGACCTCGGGTTCGCTGACCCAGTCCCAGATTTCGGGATAGTCGACGCCGTTGAGGGCGGCGAGCCGCTGCAGGTAGGACTTGACGGTTTCACCGGTGGCGGGCGGGGCGGTGATCGGCAGACGCCGCAGCATCAGATCGCCTCGGCGGCGGGGGTGTACTTTTTCTTTCCCCGGGTCTTGGCCGTGGTGTAGGCGGTGTGGGCGGCGAAGTCGACCGGGACCAGATCGAGAAGGTCCCCGGTGATCTGCTCGGTGCCGCCCTCGATAGCCAGGATCGCCGCGCCGCGGATCAGCTGGGAGAGGCTGCCGATCGAGCCGCCGCTGCGCTGGAAGAGGTCCTCGGCCATGTTCGCCAAGGTGCCCGGGGCGTGCTCGTGCAGCCGCAGCATCGTCTCCAACGTGGCGATCAGGGCGTTCCAGTCTTCGCGCTGCTGGGCGGTGCCGTAGGCGAACTGGGCGGAGGGGATGACGGTGAACCGTCCCGCGATCTGCCTGCCGCGCGGCCCGGAGAACAAGCCTTGGGCTTCGACTTCGACCCCGGCCAGGAAGAACGTCGCGCCGATCCGCTCGGCGAAGTACTTCAGCTGGTCGGAGGTCTCCGCGCCGGTGCGCGTCGCGAGCGAAATATTGTGGATCTCGTCCACCAGGACCAGGTCGACGTGGGTATGGGCGGCGAGGTGGCAGACCGCGTTGATGATGTCGGTCAGGTTCGCTCGGGAGGTGAACTCCAGGCCGAAGAACCGGGCGAACTCGACCGCCAGCATGCGCGGGGTCGCGGCCGGCGGGACCGTCACGTAGAGGACCGGGATCCGGTGCGCGTCCGGATAGCGTTTACGGATCGCGAGCCCGTGCGCGCGGCCGAGCTGGGTGAGCGCGGTGGTCTTCCCGGTGCCCGAGGCGCCGCTGACGATGCCGCCGCGTCGGGCGGAGATCTGCTTGCGGTTCAGCTGGATCAGCAACCTGCCCGTGCCCAGCAGCCGCTTGATGATCGGGGTGTTCACCAGCGGCAGGTCCGCGTGGTAGCTCTTGCGCTTGTCTGTGTCGGCGTCCCGCAGCGCGGGCGTCAGCGCCAGCAGCTGCTCGGGCGGGAGCAGCACTGGCGGCTCGACGTGGCGCAAGGCGAACTCGGCCCATCCCTCCTTGGTCGTCAGCGGATTGTCCGGCGGGACCTCATCCTGCAGCCAGGAGGCGACGTCGAGGTCGGGGCGGGCGGGGGTCATAGCCACCCTTCGGCTTCGGCCTGGGCGTCGAAGATCCCGAACGGGATCACCGGCGACACCTTCGGGGACTCGGCGGCGTCCTGTTCACCAGCAGGTTCGTCTTGCTTGTCGGGGGTGCGGGAGGGCGGCTGATGGGTGGCGGCCGCGACCTTGGTGCGCGCGACGATCCGCCGATCCCGCCGTTCGGCGGGATCGCGTGCGGGGCCGTGGTGGGCACGGGTCAGCAGCTCGTCCAGGACTCGGGCGACCGCGGTCTCGTTGGTGTCGTCCAAGCCCCGGGCGGCGCTCTCGCGGCGGGCATGGTTCCAGGTGAAGTCCGCGAACGGGCCGCTCACCATCGCCCGGTGCGTCCAGGGAACGGTGATCCAGGCGGCCTTGGTGCGCACGAACACCTGAGACAGGTCGTAGGGGTCGTAGTGGACCTCCCACAATCCCTTCTTCTCCACGATCCCCGAATGCTCGCGGCGGTGCGGTCCAAGCTCATCGCAGTTGTAGGTGCGGTAGTTGTCGGTGATCCCGTAGGCGTTGATCGTCTTCCACCGGACCGGCAGCAGTTCCAGATAGTCCTCCCCCGCCAGGACGAGCGGCAGATACCCGCAGGCGGCGACCAGGGCGCTGTACTTCTCATTCGGCGACATCATCCGCTGGGGGAAGAACGGATCACGCAGCGCGTCGTGTGGCCGATGTTGCCACCCGCAGATGAGCCACTCATCCAGCAGATCCTGCAACTCCGGGACCGTCCAGACCGCCTGCCCCTCGACGTGGTGTCCGCGCCGATCGGTCTTGGATCCGGTATGGCCCGCCAGGAACTGGGTGAACTGGCTGTTGATCGACGGAAAAGTCGCCTCCACGATCGCTTTGTCCGTCGGGGTCCGCGGGCGTGCTTTCTGAACCGAGATCCCCAGCCGGTCACAGGCCCGCATGAAGGTGTCAGAGATGAACACCTTCCCGCCGTCGATGACCACCCCGTCCGGGACGATCACCGGCTTCGCCGCCGCCACCTCCATTCGCGCGTCGATACTCATCAACCGCCCGTGCGGCAGCAGCGACGCCGACATCCGCAACGAATCCGACCAGCCCGGCCGCATCGGCTCCGGCACCAACATCCGGGCCAGCAGCAACGCGGCGTCCACCGCCTTGGTGCCCACCGGCCGCAGCACCGCCGCGCAGATGGTCCGGGTCGCGACATCAACCGCGATCGTCAGATCCGCGCGAACCGCCACCCCCGACTCCAGCAGCACCATCACATCCAGCGGGGTCGAGTCGATCTGCACCTGCTCGCCCGGCCGGTCGGCGATCGTCGGCGTGAACGTGCCATCCGGCCGGTTCGCCAACTGCCGCCGGGTCACCGCCGACCCGAAGGAGTGACGACCCGTCGAAAGCACGTCGATCACCCGGTAGAACGTCGTCTTGCCCGGCAACGGCACCACCCCCGGCCCGTAGTCCCTCTCCAGCGCCTTGGTGACCTTCCAGATCAACTTGGACCGCGTCCCGGTCGAGGCCTGCGTCTCACCCTCCAGCGCATCCCGGACGGCCTGCACGACCCTGGCATCCACCCGCCCGGTCGCCTGCCACTCCCGCGCCATCCGCCGGTCGACCAGCCCCCACAGACCCTGCTCGATGTAACGGCGCCGCCGGATGAAAACCGTCCGAGACGTGACCCCCAACTCGTTCGCTTTGGCCGTGGCCCGCTCGTTGACCGTCCGCGTCGCCGGGTCGTATTCCGGCCGAGGCACCACTCCAGGTTCCGCGCCTGGCGGCAGTCCGGTCACCACCTCCACGATGTGGCGTTCCCACTGCTTCGCCGCGGCGAGAACCTCCGCGGGCAGGCCGCTGAGCAACCCGACCGGCTCCAGCTCGGGGAAGGGCTCTCCATCGACCAACGCGAACCCCGGCGAGCCGAGCAGGTGCGGCAGCAGCACCACCATCTCCGCGCCGCCCGCAGACCTCAGCCGGACCGACGTCCCGGCCAGCGCGACCACCTGATACTCCTCATCATCGAACTGCACCCAATCGCCGAGCCGAAGCACCGGCCGAGACACACCGCGGCCGGTCATGCCACCTCCGGAAGCGACACGATCGCCGACATGTGCAACGGCACCGCCAGATCCACGACCAGCTCACGCGACCACAGCAGATGAAACAACCTCGGCAGCACCGCGATCGGGTCACCTACCGCACTCGCTCCCGCCAGCAACGGGGCCCGCCGGCGAACCTCGCCAGCAGTCTCCCTGCGATCTCCTCATCGTGGTGGCGAGGGTGGCGGGAGCCTGAGATCCACCGAACGTTGCGGACCAGGATCTCCTCTGGAGAGCCAACCAGCCGGTATTCCCAACCGACCGCCTCACATGCCTGCCTGGTCGCCTCGAACGCCACCACGTCACGAGGCTTGCGCAACCGCACCGGACGGCAATCGATCACCACCCCCGACCCGTCCCGCCGCCGCGCGAAATAGTCCGGCGCGTGCGAGCGGGCCTTGCCCTCCGCGCTCACCCAGAACAGCCAGAACGGCTGCGAGGCGATCCCCACCACCGAAGCGTCGAAGTCCAGCAACATCACATGATCGCGTTCCAGCCACGACTCGAACCCCACCAGGCGACCGTCTGTCGCAGACCACCACTCACCCGGCAGATGCCTCTGCCCCTTGTACGGACGGAACTTGCGGACCGGCCGCCCCGTCTCCAACGGAGCCGCCCACGCCTCCCCGAGTTCTCGCCGGACCTCGGTCCCATCCGCCGTCACGTACGCGAACTCGAAGTCAGCAACCGGCTGGACGGCCCCACCCTGCACCACAGACAACCCAGGCACACAGCGCACCGTACTGAAGACTCAATCCGAACGTTGCAAGATCCGCTGAAATCAAAGTCCGAACGCTGAAGAGATGATCTGCACCGGACAAAAATTGACACAACATGTCATAATCTCTTACAAGATCGATTCAAAGATGGACCAAGGTATCTCGATACGCCGATCAAGATCGGCGGGGGTATGGATCGAGGGAGGAGGGTCGGGTCGGTGGCGTGGGTCAGTGTGATCGGGCCCTCTCAGGAACAGGTCGAGTACCGCCTGCAGGAGGGCGCCGGGTGCGGTCACGAGGTCCGCGATCAGGATCGCCACGCCAAGCTTGCCCCCGGTGCCGAACACGACCACTCCGGCGTGCGCGCGGACGGTCAGGTCGCCTACCGGATGGCCGGCGACCGAGGCTTGATGTGGATCGGCCAGGGCCTGCACGAGGTCGGCATCACCCCGCTGACCACACTGACTCCCGACCAACACGACGCCGCTCGCGCCATCATGAAGGGCGTCGACCCGAGCACCGGCCAGGTCCTGCTGGCCCCCAAACGCGCCGTCGACCCGCGCGCCAAACTCGGCGCGGTTCCCCTGCTGCAGGCCCTGGAGACGGCCGCCGTCCTACGAACCCTGGATGGCGGGGTAGCGGCGCTGCTGGCCGACCAACCGGCACTGGCCAAGCGCGCGACCCGCTTAGCTCGGGGTGTGGCCCGCCAAGGAGAGGCCCACCGGCTGCCGATCCGCGACGCGGAACGCCTAGCCGACGCGGCTGGGTTGGATCTGGCCGCCCTGTACTCGGTCGAGGAGCTCGCGCTGGCCTGCCGCTGGCGGAATGCCACGGTGCGGGTCGGCAACCGCGGATACGACCTGACCCTGGACGTCACCAAGAGCCTGTCCGGCTTGCACGGCCTGGCCACTCTGTCGGCCCCGGACTTCGCCGCCGCCATCAAGGAGACCTTCGCCGAGGCCGTCATCGAGACCGTGGCCGCCGTCGAGCAGTGGGCCGCCTACGGGCAGCGCGGCCACCAAGGCGACGGCCAGCTCGCCAAGCGCGCCGAGTCCACCGGGCTGCTGGGCTGGGTGATGTGGCACGACACCGCCCGCCCGGTCGGCGATGCCGCCCCCGACCCGCACCTGCACGCCCACGTCGTGATCGCCAACCTGGTACGCGGCCGCGAGGACGGCAAGTGGTCGGCCATCGGGGCTGGCGGCCGCGACATCTACCGGCACGCCCACGCCGCTGACGCCTTGCTCAAGGCCCGATTAAGGCGCGAACTCACCCAGACCCACGGCATCACCTGGGCCCGCGACCCCGACACCGGAGCCTGGGAGATCCAGGCCATCCCCGCTGGCGTGCGCGCCCTGTTCTCCAAGAGAGACAGCCAGGTCCGCGCCACCCTGGCCCGTCTGGGCATCGCCTACGACCAGGCCAGCGGCCAGGCCCGCAAACTCGCCTCCACCCAAAGCCGCCAAGCCAAAAACACGGCCCCCGAGCAGGGCTTGGCCGCCGACTGGCACGCCCAACTGGCCGCCGCCGGTATCGACGGCCACGCCCTGGTTGACGCCTGCCGCGACCCGGGCACCGGCCCAGCCGGACTGCCCGGCCCGAGCGGGCCCGGCCCCGTGCTTCCGGAGCGCCCGGCGGTGGAGGAGATCGCGGCGTGGATCTGGCGCCCAGACGGCGGGCTGACCGCCCACGCCAAAGAGGTGTCGAGGGCCGATGTGGTGGCGGCCGTGATCGACGCCTGCCCGGACGGTGTCGGGGGCCTGGCCGACGCCGAGACGCTGACCGACCAGGTGCTCGCGCTGGCCCCGGCCGTACGCCGCCCGGCATCCGGAGCCACGCACCTGGCCAACTCCACCCGCTACACCAGCCAGGACATCCTGGACGCTGAAGGAACCATCCTGACGGCCACGCGGGATCGGTACGGGGCTGGCTGGGCGACAGTGGACGCTGAGGCCGCCCGCCTGGCGATCACTGTCTACGAGACCGGCAGAAACCTGACCCTGTCGGATGAGCAGCGGGCCGTCTTGGAACGGCTGCTGACCGGCGGGCATGGTGTCGAGGCCGTGATCGGCGTGGCCGGGGCCGGGAAGACGACCATCATGGCGGCCGCGCGCACCGCCTGGTCCTCGCGCGGCCTGGTCGTGGGAGGCGCCGCGACCGCCGCTGTGGCGGCCGCCAATCTGTACGGCGAATCCGGCATCCACGCCACCACCATCGCCTCCTGGCTGGCCCGCATCCAGGACGGGCCTGGCCTGACCGGCGTCGACGTCCTCGTGGTCGACGAAGCCGCCATGGTCGACGACCGCGAGCTGGCCGTCCTACTCACCGAGGCTGGCCGTACCGGCACCAAACTCGTGCTGATCGGCGACCCGGTGCAGTTGCGCGCGGTCGGCGTGGGCGGCGGGTTCGCTGCCATTCACCGCCAGGTCGATGGCGTTCTGCTAACTGAGAACCGTCGCCAGCGCGATCCCATCGAACGCGCCGCGCTGGAGCTGTGGCGGACCGGGAACCGTCGCGAGGCCTTACACACCTGGGGGACAGGCGGTCGTGTGCACGCCGGAAGGGACGCTGTCGACACTCTGGCCGCGATGCTGGCCGACTGGACCAATGCCCGACGGCCCTACCATCCCGTCGAACCCGGAATCTCCGCTGAACCCCGGCCAGCGGAGTTCGCGCAGCAGGACGCCGAACGTGTCCACGACGAGCTCGCCGAGGTGCTGATGCTCGCGGGCACTAACGAGGCCACCGATCGACTTAATGCAGCCGCCCGCGCAATGCGCCGCGCCCGTGGCGAGCTGGATGGACCCGACCGCTTGTACCTTCTCCCTGGCGGCAAGATGCTGGCGTTGGCGGTTGGTGACCACGTCCGGGTGCGTAAGAACGACTATCGGGCCAAGCGCGGTGAGGGCTTGGACGTGCTGAACGGATACCGGGGCTGTATCACCGCCATTGGCGCTGACCGGCGGGTAGAGGTCGAATGGCGTTCCCGTACGGCGGATGGCGCGCGCCTCGTCCGCGCGTGGGTCAGCCCCGACTACATCGCGGCCGGCGGCTTGACCCACGGCACCGCGATGACCGTGGCGGCCGCCCAAGGGCTGACCGCTGAGCAGACCCTGATCTACGGGCTGGGCCTGGACCCGCACACCCTGTACGCGTCGATGGCGCGGGACCGGCAGACCGCCCGCCTCTACCTCCCCCGCGACCTTCTGGAAACCGACGCCGACCGGGCCCGCCACGGCCATGCCCGGAACCACGCCGAAGAACTGCAGCGCGCCCTGGCCGCCTACGCCGCCACCCTGGAAGGCGACCGCGCCGACCGGCTGCTCACTCCCGAACCCGACCCGATCGCCACGCCCGTCCACGAGCACCTGAACGTGCCTGGCCTACCCTCCCGCGATCCGGATCGGGCGGCATACGGCGACCAGCACACAGAGCCCGAGGAACGGGACGCGATTCTGGACACCATACGCCGCGCCAACCTGCCGTCGTCCCTCACCCGCGTCCCGCACGGGCTGGGCCTGGTCGACGATCAACAGCTGGCCGCCCGCATCCGCCGCCTGACCGCCGAGCTCCAGACTGTCCACGCTGAGCTGGCAGGCTCGCGGATCGCCTTGGCCCGTACCGCCGAGCATGGTGGCGGCCGCGCCGAACGCGCCCTGAACGCCAAGGTAGAGAGGCTGAGCGATCAGGTCGGGGCGATAGAGCGGGCCGAGACCGACGCCGCCCGCTGGGCCCAGGCCCGCGCCGCCATCACCACCGCCCGCCGCCAGGCCGAGCAACTGCGTGCCCGGCACCGGCAGTTGACCGGCGAACTGGAAGGGCTGACCTCCTGGCGTCCCAGCCACGGGGCCCGCCGCCGCCAACTGGAAGAGGTTGAGCTGCCGGCCATCGAGCGCGGCCTCGGCGAACTCGCCCGCACCACCGAGCCGGTCAGCAAGGCTGAGCCCGCGCTCGCCGAGGTCGCCCAGTCCAGCGCAGCCCAGGCCCCGCCCGCTGCCACCTGGCACATGGTGCGCGCCCAGCACGACAGCCTGACTCGCGACATAGACTCAACCCGCCGCGCCGCGCGGGCCGCCGACGTCACGACCGCCGACCAGGTCGTTCAGGCGACCCAGGCCCGTCGAGACACCGCCGCCCGCCACCACCAGGCCGCCGTCGACGAGCAGGCCCGTCGGGCCGGGCTGGACCCCGGCCGACGGGAACAGGAACAGGCCGCACGGCGCGAGCAGGCGGAAAAGGCCAGCGCGCGAGCCGGTGCCGGCCGCGAGATCCTGGGTGCCAGACGGACCGGCCGCAGCCGTACCCCGGCTGCGTACGTGCCGCCAGCGCTCCCTCGCCAGGGCGGCCCCGGTCGAGGGTTCGGCCGCTGACGGTCCAGCAGTGGGGATTCGACGATCCGCCCTCCGTGCGCCCGATGGTCCGACACGCATTGTGAGGAACGACGGGGGCGGACACAGACCCACAGCGAACGACTTTCTTGGGGTCCTTGATGTCGCCTGCTCAAGCCGATCATGGACAGTTGCTTTGCACCCTGCCGGGGGCTTCGGGAGTCCGAGGCTGTGAATGGGTCGGGGACGGGTTGTTCTGCGGGCCGGTCAACGCTTGACTTTGGCGAAGCGGCTGGTGGCGTCACGAGGCAGGGAGAACGGCAGGAACGCGAGCTTGATCTCGCGGTCGGGGTCGCCGTTGGCATGCATCACGACATCGATGCGGCCGTCGGTGTCGTGGGTACCGCGTCGTTTGTAGTTGGGATGGGCTTCGATGGCGGCTGTGGCGGACTGGACGGTCGCCGTCACGTCCTTGGTCCGGATGAACATCAGCAGGGCGGCCTTGGTGTCGCGCCACACCAGGTAGCCGAGCAGCTGGTCGAGGGCGTCGGTGACGGTCTGGGCGCCGTCCCACACCTTGCATTCGCCGATGAACACGTTGCGGTCGCGTTCGCGGATGAGAATGTCGGTCTTGCCGTCGCCGTTGAACAGTTCCCCGGCGGCCGTCCCCTTGAACTGGGCGTTGAGGCTGACCAGCAGGAGGTTGCGAATGGTCTCCTCATCCATTCCGGCCGCGACCGACGGAGTGCGCTCCAGGGCGTTGCGCTGGGCGTCCAGTACGTGGAGGGCGGCCTCATAGTCGGCGTCACTGAGCGCGGGCTCGGGCACGAACGGCTCCCCGTCGCCAGAGCCGGGCCGGGGCAGCCGCTGCGGGGATACCGTCCTGCGAGTGACCGGGATGCTGTAGGTGCTGGCGTCGGAACGGCGCCGGACGGGGAACCCGATCTGCGACTGGAGGTTCCGGCCGTCCAGCAGCTTCTGCTTGCGCGCCGACACCAGACCGGTGACGAAAGCCGGCAGGGCGGCGTTGTGCCGGTCGATCTCCTCACGGCACCAGGCCAGGTACTGATCGATCAGGTCGAGTTCTTGAGTAAAGCGGCTGCTGAGCTGGGCAGGGTCGGTGAACTGCCCGGTCACCTCCAGCCGGAGCTCCCTGGCGTTGAGCGACTGCACTTCCGGCACGACCGAGGTCCAGCTCGACGGGCGGCAGTAAAAGACGTCCTTCTCTCCGGTGTAGGGGACGACCAGCGTGAACAGCGGTACGCGACGGGTCGCCGTATAGCCGAAGTGGCGGTCGTGGACTTCCATGTCGACCTCGGTCATCTCCGGCATCCATGCCTGGTCGCGCAGCAGCTGAGGACAGCGGACGCTGCCTTCCTCCACAAGCATGTCGATCAGGTCGTGCTCGGACGCTTTGAGGAAGGCGTCGGCATCCCACTGAGCTACCAGGCCCTCAACCTTGGCCGAGGTGGTCCTGAGGGTCTGATGCAGGTCGTACTGGCTAAACAGGACTTCGGTCACACGCCCATCCTGGCCGATCTTACCGACAAAACACGTAGATCCCGGTAGCCCGAGGAGTGCGGACCGCAGGCTTCACCGTTCGCCGAAAACTCGGTCGGAAGGTGCCATCCCCGTCTGGACGGTCGGCTGGTTGAGTTCTCGCATGCCCCACCAACCAAGCGTGCAGTCAACTGCCGCGCGATCAAAAGCGTCCGCACAACAATGGGGCTATGGGACGAAAATAATCGGTCCCTACGGTTCCTTCATACCCCTGCTGACCCAGAGAGGGCGCGGCAAAGTGGGACCAACCGGCCTTGCCGTACTGCGTCTTGTCCTTGATATGGGCGCGGTGTACCGGTACCTGTCAAGATCTTTGAGACAGTTTCTTATTATTTGGACGCTATGAGCGCTTGTGGGGTCGGTGGGTTGATCCACGCGGCCATCGGGAGTGGCGGCGGAGTCGGCGGACTGCCGAACCGGCCGGGATTGGCCGCGTAGACCGCGGCCAGGACGTTGGCCCGCTGCCGCTGGATCTGCTCGGCCTGGCCGAAGTAGACCGATGCCGGGGTGTGCAGCCCCAGCCCGGAATGACGATGCTCATGCCGGTAGTAGTCGAAGAAGTCCTCGCAGAACCCGCGAGCGTGCTCGATCGACTCGAAGCACCCGGGGAAGTCGAAACGGTACTTGAGCGTCTTGAACTGTGCTTCTGAGTACGGGTTGTCGTTGGACACGCGCGGCTGCGAGTGCGAGCGCTGCACCCCGAGGTCGACCAGGAGTTGGGCGACGTTCTTGGAGGTCATCGACGGTCCGCGGTCGGCGTGGATCGCGCCGGGGCGGCCGTGCAGGGCGATCAGGCCGGCCATCCACTCCTCGGCGAGGGCGGCGTCCTCGACCTCTTCCAGCCGCCAGCCGACCGGGTAGCGGCTGAAGATGTCCAGCATCACATACAGCTGGTACCAGGTGCCCCGGGCGGGGCCGGGCAGGCGTGTGATGTCCCAGCTCCACACGTCGTTCGGCCGTGTGGCCACGAGTCCGGGTCTGACCTTGGCCGGGTGGGCGGCCAGCCGGCGCCGCTCACGCACCAGGTTCTCCTGCCGCATGATGCGGTACATGGTCGACTGTGAGGCCAGGTAGATGCCCTCGTCCAAGAGTTCGGCCCAGATCTGCGCGACCGCCTTGTCGGCGAAGCGCGGTTCGGTGAGCACCGCGAGGATCTCGGCCCGTTCGGCGGGAGTGAGCGCGTTGGCCGGAGCGCCGATCGGGCCGGGCCTGCGGCGCGGACCGGCCGGACGTGACCGCTCGCGGTACAGGGTGGCCCGCGACTTGCCCAGCAGCCGACATGCCGCGCTGGTCGAGGTCAACGCTTCGACCTCGTCGAAGACCTGGCCTATCGCCGCTTCGACGGCGGTTTGATGCCCGCGCTCTCGGAGAGCGTCTCCAAGAGCGCGTGTGCTTTTCCCACCAGATCCAGCGCCGCGTCCTTACGAGCCAGTCCATGCGCGCCCGCGCCGCCGGCCTCGACGTCGTGAAGATCCCGCAGGACCCCGGGCCGGAACCCGACCCAGATCAGCGGCGAGGCGGGAGGAACGACCAGCCGAAGGCGGAACAACGGCTCTCCACGCGTCAGCGTGCATGAGTGGTTGTACTCGATCGTCCCGCCGTGTCTTTTCTAGTCAGCTGGCAACAGCTCTCCGGACCAAGCATCATGGCCATGATCAGCAACGATGCCTAGACCAGGAATGGGAGACGAGCATGGCCGGCTACCCCGAGGTGCACTGCCCCAGTTGCGGCAGCGCCGACACCATTGTGAGCGACTCCGGGGCGTCAATGACGACGCCAAGATTGATCGGGCCGAGGCCGCGCCCGTTGAAGCCGACCTGTGGTACTGCCTGAGAGGAGAGGAACCCTTCACGCCGTATCCGTGCCCGTCATGCGGCTCCTACCAGATTGAAGGCTCCCACGGGGTCTCCGGCGTCGTGTTCGAGAAGCCCCTGGCCGTCGTGTCGTGCTTCAAATGCCACAAGGAGTTTCCGCCCTCCAGTTCCGTCCAGGCCCATGGCTCGTAACTGAGGTTGGGCCGGGGTACATCAGAACGGGTCAATTGCCGAGCCCCAGAGCGCTCAAGTCCGGGCCATGGCGATCATGTTTACTCTCCTGTCTGGTCTTCGCTCGGATCGCTCTTACGCAGCCGTGGCCGCGCGGCGTGTGGGACGCCAAGTATCGACCTTTTCTTGCGCCGCAGCGGGGTGCGCCCGACGTACTCGTCTGGTTCGGGAATGTCGCTGTTTATCCGACCTTGCCCTCACGGAGCGCCGGGCAACGAACCTTCATGGTGTTCTACCGGTCCAGAAATTGTCAGTCTCGTGCGCCAAACTTGTGATCGTTAGGCTGGACAAAGAGAGGTGGGGGATACGCGCATGCAGACCTATGTGATCAACGAAGGGCT
>NZ_BLAD01000121.1 GCF_009687845.1 Acrocarpospora corrugata | reverse complement strand
TTCGGTCGTGATGCGCAGCGCGATGGCGGGCGCGGCCAGACCTTCGGCCAGCCCGGCGCCCAGCATGCACAACGCGTCCGCGGGCAACGGGCCATTCGCGGCGACCAGGGCCTGTAACGATGGATTGGGAACGTAGGCGGTGGCCATCCACGGCGGTTCGGCGTCGGGATCGGCGGCGACCACCTGAGCGGTGTGAAATCCACCCACCCGTCGGGCGGCATCGATCTCCCGGGCGAACCGGGCACGGTATTCGGCCTTGGTGGCATGGTGTCGGAAGATGCGTTTCACCACCACGGTGCGCCCGCCCGGGGAACGTGCCAAAAACACTTCGCCCATGCCACCCTGACCCAACCGGCTCAACAGCCGATACGGGCCGATCTGGCGTGGGTCATCGGGGAGAAGGTCATCCATTCTTTCCACGCCGAATCGTGTTTCTCATACGAGTGGTGCAAGGCGCCTGACCCACTACGCGTAATCGGCGCGGGGTTGGACAATGCCGGGCCCACCGGTGTGCGGCGTCGGCACGTTGCCCTTTGCAGGAGCGGGAAGAGCATCGACGCAAGCTCGCGAACAGGCGTTGACCAAGAGAGGCAGAGTGTCGGTGCCGACTCTTGAGGAGATCCACACTTGGTGGAGCCCGGATTCGGCGATCGGCCGGTCGCAGACACTGCATGCCTGGATCACGTCGGTGCCCCAGACGGCGGGGTCGAGGTCACGAATGTCGAGGTCCTGGGTCGACGCTTTGCCCGGCTGCAGCGGAGGAAACGGTGGAAGTGCACCACGTGCGGTCGGCGGACCTCGTACTGATCGAAACACTTGCAGGTCTCTTGGCGGGCCAATTGGCCGGCCTCGCCGGCTGCGTCGGCCCATCGGTTCGCTACCAGGTGCGGGGTGGCATCGTCCTCCATGGACGCACGGTAGCGCGATCCGGCCGTCTCTGATCAACCCCGTTCGGAGATTGTCACCGCCGCCCGGCGGCGCCGTACGCAAGCGCTGGTCGTGGACTCGCTTTTCCAGACCGTCGGACCCCGGGGGCACGATCGTGCCCCCCGGGGTCGGCCGGTTGTGGTTGTTAGTTCGTGGTGGGCCGAGTGGTCAGCTCGCGGGGCCCACCAGCTTCCATGGCTCGTTGTTGGGGTCGGTGCCGGTGCCCGGGGTGTTGCCCTGGGTCCACCACTTGGCCTTCCAGATCTTGCCGTTGTACGTGACGGTGGTCTGCTGGATGGTCTGGGTCTCGGGGTTGTAGATCGTGTTGGCGTTCCAAGCCGGTGCGATGCAGCCGGCGGCCGGACTCCCGCCGGATGAGGTGCCCCGGGCGTTCTCGCTCGCCAGGGAGTAGGGGACGCCGCCGCTCTTGATCACGGTGTTCGCCGGGCCGGTGGCCGGCAGGTAGTAGATGATCGGGACGTCCAGCGACTGGCCAGGCGGGATGAGCTGGCAGTAGTCCAGTTTGAGGGTGATCCGGTGGAATGGGCTGTTCAGCCCGACGCTGGCGTTGGGGCCGGTGTGGCCGGCCTGGACCCGCCACCGGCCGCCCTGAGCGTAGGTCTGCCAGTCGCCGTCCTTGATCAGCGCCGGGGTGGAGGTGGGCAGGTCGAAGCTGATCTCGGTGTCGGCGGGGCCGCCGAGGTGGGACGTCATCTGGTTGGTGATCCGTACGACCGGCTGGATCGGCCACAGGTTCGCGGCGTCACCGGGGTAGTTGACCAGGTCGACCTTGACGTTCAGCGTCGAGCTGGGCGGGGTCACCGAGCTGCCCGCACTGCGCGAGTCGCCATAGCCGCCGGCGTCGGCCAGGTTGCCGTGCAGCCGGTTGGTCATGGTGTAGCCCATGCCGCAGGGCGCGTTCGCGGTGATATTCGGCGGGCATTCGTAGTCGCCGGCCAGCTCCCACATCATCACGCCGCCCGCGCCCTTGGCCTTGACGTAGTTGGTGATGGCGTCCAGGCCCTGGTCGTCCTCAGTGGACAGGAACGTCTTTTTGGTCGGGTTCCACAGCCATGAGGTCCTGGTGGCTTCGTCCCAGTAGCGGGTGTAGGTGCCGGTCAGCCGGTCCGCGGGGTCGGTGACCGGGTTGAGGCCGACGTTCTCGGCGTACGCGGGCAGGATGTTGTGCTCCAGGTTCTTGGCGTGCCACATCGGGTTGAACCCGGCGCCCAGTTCGTTACCCGGTCCGTCCACGTCGTGCCAGATGTTGTCGATTCCCGTGGCGCCCTCGCCGCACGGCCGGGAGATACCCGTACCGGGCTCGCACGGCTCCGACGAGACAGAGGCGCCCCACATGCCGTGGTTCCCGCCGGTCACGTTGGTCCAGCCCCGGGTGTAGTACGGCACGCCGATGTTGATCCGGCCCGCCTGCATCGCCCCGCGCAGGTAGTTGAACGCCCAGTCGGTGTTGAAATAGCCGATCTGCTGGTATTCGGGGGTGTTGTAGAGATCGGCCTGCTCGGGGTCGTTGCCGTCGTCGTACAGCGGCGCGTTGGGGCCGACCACGTTGTTCCAGGTGCCGTGGAAGTCGTACGACATCAGGTTGGTGAAGTCCTGGTAGCGCAGCGCCTTCAGGTTCTCCATCCCGCGCACCACATACCCCGACGCCGAAGCCGCCGAGGTCAGCAGGTAGTACCTTTCCTCGTCGGCACCGGCCTGGTCGAGCTTCTCGCGCAACGTCTTCATCAGCGCGGTGTACGCGTTCGGCAGCCCGGCCCGGCGCGGAGCGGCGATGCCCCAGTCGTTGGGATTGCCCGCATCCGCCAGCGAGGTCGGATACTCGAAGTCGATGTCCACGCCATCGAAGCGGTAGGTACGCAGGAAGTCCACCGCCGAGTCGGCGAAAGTGTTGATACCTGCCTGGTTGACCGAGCCGTCGGCATTGGTGGTCATCGTGTAGAACCCACCGGTCTCGGCCCAGCCGCCCACCGAGATCAGCGTCTTCACCCGCGGATGCAGCTTCTTGTACTTGGCCAGCAGGTTGAAATGCCCCTTGAAGGAGAACTCCGGATCCATCTCCGCACCCGCCACCCCGGGCCAATCCATCCCGATCGCCGGGTTGGACGGCTCGTTCGCGCCCACCGAGATCTGATTGTTCTGCACGTTGGCGAACGCGTAGTTGAGGTGCGTCACCTTCGACCACGGGATGTTCGGCACCAGATAGTGCGGCCCGTTGCCCCCCGTCCGCCAGCCGCTGAAGTAGCCGACGACTCGCCGGGTACGGCCCTCGCCCAGCCACTCACGGCCATCGCCCTGGTAGACCCGGCAGTACTGCGCGGCGGTCCCGGCGGTCGGGGCCATTCCGTCCGGCCGGCAGGCGGAGTGGTCGGACGGCACCCCCGGGCGTGAGCCGCCGTCGTCACCGCCCGGGTGCTGCTCCTGCGGATTGCCCACACCTCGGTTGGTGGCGTACAGGATGCCGCGCGGATTCCGCTTGATGATCTCGTCGACGATGGCCCCGCCCGGGAAGTCCATCATCATGACCCCGGTCCGCTTGATCGCCGAAGTGTTACACCGGTTGTGCTGCCCGGTGAAGCACTGCAGGACGAACTCGTTGACACCGAGCATCCCGGTATAGCCCGCCGCGACGGTGATCGGCCACGCCCCCGCGCTCGCACCGCTGGTCCAGTTGTAGTACATCTTGTCGTCGTTGGGCTGATTCTCATCCAGGCAGTCGGCGGTCTGGTTGGTCCGCTCCAGTTGCCACTTCACCAGGTCCCGCTTCATCGGGATCTGTAAGAGGGTGTCCACGCCGTAGTCGTTCTGCACGTAGCAGTTGGGCTGGCCGTCCTCGGCGGGCCAGCTCTCGTAGTTGAGCTGGGAGAGGCCCTTGCCGGAGTAGTTGCCGCCGCCCACACCGGCGAAGTTCACCACGACCACCTTGCCGCGGACATCGCCCAGAACCGGCACGTCCGCATCGTCGAAGGCAGCGGGCTGCCAGAACAGGTTTTCGTTGGCCGACAGGTATTGGTCCAGGACCTCCCTGCGCCGCTCCTGCTTTCTCGCATCGGTGAACGGGGCCTGGGGATTGGGCGGCACCCAGGGATTGGGCGGGACAATGGCTCCGAGATCGAGCGGGTCGTCGTCGGTACACGAGGTGATGCCGCCGGCGCACTCGGCCTTCACGTTGAGCAGGATCGTCTCGCTCGGATGTGCCGTCAGGAAGGTACGCATCTCGCGTATCACGTCGTCGAAATTGGCGTGCAGGTAGTACGGCCCATGATGAATGGCGAACTTGGCATTGTTGGATTCGTCGGGCACGATTCTGACCCGGATGTCGATGGCGCGGATGCCGGCGCCGAGCTGGAACGCGAGCGACTTGCCGCCCGGCTGACCGTCCTGCTCATGCTTTTCCTGAGTCTCGACCAGGCCGCCGCCGTACACGGCGAGGGTGTCATGCGTTCCTGGTACGGATAACTCCGCCAGGCTCGCGTAGTCGGGCACCTGGGCCATCCAGTCCGGATGCCCGTTCTCCACCAGGCTGCCGAAGTAACCGGGCTCCGCACCGGCCGGGCTGGCCTGCCCGACCACCACGGCCACGCTCGTGGCCATGAGCAGGGCGAGGAATAACGAAAGTCTCTTTCTGGCGCGCAACGGCCTCTTCCTTCCGATCGAGAGACGCGTCCGCCGAAGATGAGCCCCTTTAACGGCCTCATGCCAACGCAAACCAGGGCCGGACTATCGCCCATCCGACGGACCGCGCCGTACGTATCTGACGGCGACGAGCCTGGCACCGACCTGCCGACCATCGAATCCGTGACTCCCTAGCCCACCCCCTAGTCGAGGCGTGACCAGGTGGAACGCCGTGTCAGTGGTCGTGCCCGGGGCGCGTCAGGCGCGTATCAGGCGCGTGTCAGCCCAGCCGCCGATGGTAGGGGCATGACAAGTACAGCGAAGGCAACATCAGGGCTGAGGAACCGCGAACCCGCCATCCGCGTGCAGAACATGGAGAAGTCCTACAAGGAACTGCACGTACTGCGCGGCGTGAACTTCGAGGTGGCACCGGGCAGCATCTTCGCCCTGCTCGGCTCGAACGGAGCAGGAAAGACCACGATCGTGAGAATCCTGTCCACGCTGCTGAGACCAGACGCCGGCACAGCCACCGTCAACGGAATAGACGTCACGAAGGACCCGCTCCGAGTTCGGGAATCCATCAGTCTGACCGGCCAGTTCGCAGCGGTCGATGAGATCCTCTCCGGCCGGGAGAACCTGGTGATGGTCGCCAAGTTGCGGCATCTGAAGAACCCCGGCCAGGTGGCGGACGATCTTCTTGCCCGCTTCAGCCTCACCGATGCGGGATCGCGAAAGGTGTCCACGTATTCCGGAGGCATGCGCCGTCGCCTCGACATCGCCATGAGCCTGATCGGCCAGCCCAAGGTGATCTTCCTCGATGAGCCGACCACGGGCCTCGACCCCGAAGCGCGCATCGAAGTGTGGCAGGTCATTAAGGAACTCGCCGACCAGGGGACCACCGTTCTGCTCACCACGCAGTATCTCGACGAAGCTGAGCAACTCGCGGATCGGATCGCCATTCTTCACCAGGGGCGCATCATCGCGAACGGCACTCTCGCCGAACTGAAGCAACTTCTCCCCCCGGCGAAAGTCGAGTACGTCGAAAAGCAGCCCGCCCTTGAGGACATCTTCCTCGCCCTCGTAGGAAGGTAAGGACCAGTCATGAACAAGCACTTCTTCGGAGACACGGCCGTTCTGCTGGGCCGCTCGATGCGTCATATCACCCGCAGCGTGGACACGATTATCACGACCGCGATCACGCCGATCGCCATCATGCTGCTGTTCGTCTACGTGTTCGGCGGCGCGATCAAGACAGGCACCGAGAACTACGTCAATTATCTACTGCCTGGAATCATGCTGATCGCGATCGCGTCTGGCATCGCGTACACCGCCGTCCGGTTGTTCACCGACATGAAGAGCGGCATTTTCGAGCGGTTCCACTCCATGCCGATCGCACGATCATCCGTGCTGTGGGCGCATGTGCTGACCTCGCTGTTCGCCAACGGGCTCTCAGTCGTGATCATCGTGCTGGTGGGCCTCCTCATGGGATTCCGCACCTCGGCCGGCCCACTGGCCTGGCTCGCTGTCGCCGGCATCCTGGCGCTCTTCACCCTGGCACTCACCTGGCTCGCCATCATCGCCGGCCTGTCGGCGAAATCCGTGGACGGCGCCGCCGGATTCTCCTTCCCACTCATCTTCCTGCCCTTCATCAGCTCGGCTTTCGTCCCCACGGACACCATGCCGGGCCCGGTGCGCTTCTTCGCCGAAAACCAGCCGGTCACTTCGATCGTCAACACGATCCAGAACCAATTCGCCCAACGACCGGTCGGCAACGACATCTGGATCGCCCTCGCCTGGTGCCTCGGCCTCCTCGTTCTCTCCTACGTATTCGCCATGTCCTCCTACCGCCGCAAGATTGCCTAGGGAGAAGCACCATGCCCGCATTCACCACCCCAGAGGCCATCACCGCCACCGTGCAAGTCGCCGGCGCCCAGGTACGGATCACCGCGAGCGACCGAACCGACACCGTGGTACTGATCGCACCCATCAACGCGACGAACCCTTCGGACGTCAAAGTGGCCGACCAGGCCAAGGTCGACTTCGCCGACGGCCACCTCTCGATCAAAACGACCGACTCCGGCGACAAGAACGGTTCCATCGCCATCACGATCGACCTGCCCACCGGCTCCAGCCTGTTCGCCCACCTGGCCCACTCGGACGTTCACGCTGACGGCTCATTCGGGGAGTGCGAACTGCACCTGGCGAAGGGCCGGGTCCAGCTGGATCGCATCAGCGCACTGCGGGCGGACATCGCGGCCGGCGAGGTCACGATCAGCCACATCACCGGGTGCGCCCACATCGAAGGCAGCGTGGCCGCCGTACGAATCAGCGAGGTCGAAGGCACCGTCAAGCTCTCAACCTCCGGCGGCCAGACCTGGATCGGTCACGCCTCATCCGACCTCGACCTCAACAGCGCCAACGGCGGCTTCGACATCGACCACGCCGACGGCAACATCACCGCCAAGACAGCCAACGGCGCCATCCGGATCGGCAGGTTGACCTGTGGCCAGGCAGACCTGTCGAACAGCTCAGGCAACATCGAAGTTGGCATCAGCGAGGGCACCACTGCCCAGGTGGACGCCCACAGCAAGCGCGGAAGCATACGCAACTCCATTCCGGCCTCAGAAAACCCTGACACGTCCGCCGACAAGCTCACGGTCCGCGCCGGCACCCGGCACGGCGACATCGTCATCCAACGCGCAGCACACTGACCCCAACGCGACAGCGGCACCCGGACAGATCGCTAAGAGCCTGCGACCAGGAAACTCCAGGTCGCAGGCTCTCTGCATGTCTGCCCCGGCTAAACGGGCATGGCCACCTTGTGTTTAGTCATGTAGCCGAAGATTCGCGACCAACAGTGAAAATCGGGATCAGATCGAGGTCAAGCGTCTAGACGAGCACAGAAATGGACTCGCACGATGGGAGGGAACGAGAGGCTAGGAAGGAGAAATCAGAGACCTTAACAGCTCGCCTTGCCTTCATGAGATCGGCTCTCTCGAGCCATTCCCAGGCGCTACCTCCTCGGCTGGATCACCTTGGCCGAGACGGCGCCGGAAGGAGACGAAGATGCACGGAAAACGGCTACTCTTCGCCAGCCCGCTGATCGCCGCCCTAGCGTTCGGGACGGTCGACATCGCACCAGCCTCAGCCGCTCCGACCTCCGCAAGCCCCGGCAACAGTCACCTCACGACGACCTCGAAGATGGCACCGCCCACATGCAAGCAGAACTTCAAGGGCAAAGCCAGGAAGACGTGCGCGAGCGGCTTCGACGACGGATTCGCGGCAGGGCAAGCCTCGTGCAAGCCTGGCTTGCGCAAGCTGGACCCCGCGCTTGAGGACGCGATCTACCTCCATGGCTACAACGCCGGACTCGACGCGGGCAAGGCCAGGTGCTAGCCACCGCGGAGTCGCAGCCCTACCTGGCATGCGCCACCCCGTAAAGGGTCTCAAGCCTTCCAAGGTGGACCTGCCCGGCTACAGGCCGGACAGGCCCACCCCCCATTGAGCTATCTGCCCGACCAAACCGGTGGCCTTCGACACGCCGCCGTCTCGACGTGGCTCAACGCGGGAGTCCCGGCAACGCAGGTGGCCGAGTGGGCGGGGCATTCGGTCGCCGTCCTGTAGAACGCTGTCCACGGCCGGATGAATCGTTAAGAGCCTGTGACCGGGAAACGCCAGGTCGCAGGCTCTTCGCGTGGGCAGAACGAGGTGCCCCCGGCGGGAGTCGAACCCGCACAACAGCCCTTTTAAGGGGCTTGCCTCTGCCATTGGGCTACGGGGGCGCGGCGATCATACGTCACGGAGCGCACATCTGTAACTGGTGAGACTTTACGCCGCAACTAGCCCTTCTCGACAGCATCTGGGACATGCGAATCCGTTGCCCGGTCGGGGAATTCGCGGCCGTCGGGAGGGTTGGGTGGGTGGTTGAGGCGGGGGGCTCGGAGGTGGCGGCGCGAACTGTGAGTAACCGCCACGAAGTGGGACGAATGTCGTCTGCGCGTGCGGGAGTGACAGCGGGCGCCGGGTGAGGGGGCGGCGGCGGGGTGATGAGCGGGTTCACGTGACGTTCTCAGGTCGGTCGGGGCCATGCACGGTCAAAACGTATCGAAAACTAGCGCACGGCGAAGCAGCCCAATCGGGTGGGATCCGGTTGGGCTGCTTTGGAGTTCCGGGATGGCGGGGGGTGGGGGTTGTGTGGAGGTGCGGGTGGACGACGATGGTCGCGGATGTAGCGCGGAGAACCGTTGCGTAGGAGGCCGCCGCGAAGACGACCGGGACACGGAAAATCGTCGCGTCGGGAAGCGTCGCGTGGGGAAGCGTCGCGTGTGGAACCATCGTTGCCCCCTCTCGCGCGTGCATGCGAAACGGCGCACGACGCCCGAGGAGGGGGTTCCGTCGGTCGTGCCCTGCGGGTGCCGGGTCAGCGCTTCTGGTCGGTGGCGGCTGCGGCCTTGAACTCCTGGCGCGGGTTCTCGATCGAGCCGAGGGAGATGGTCTCCCGCTTGAAGAACAGCGACAGCGTCCAGTCGACCAGGACGCGGACCTTGCGATTCGTCGTCGGCACCCTGGACAGATGGTACGTGCGGTGCATGAACCACGCAGGGAATCCGCGAAGCTTTACCCCGTACACGTTGGCCACGCCCTGGTAGAGGCCGAGGCCGGCGACCGAGCCCGCGTAGCGGTGGCGGTAGACGCGCAGTGGGCGGCCGTACAGGTGGGCGGTGATGTTGTCGGCCAGGACCTTGGCCTGGCGGACGGCGTGCTGCGCGTTGGGGGCGCAGTATTCGCCGGCCTTGGTGACGTCGGGGACGCCGGCCACGTCGCCGGCGGCGAAGGCGTCCTTGACGCCGGAGACGGTGAGGCGGGTGGTGGTCATGATGCGGCCGCGCTCGTCCAGTGGGAGGTCGCCGGAGTTGACGATGCGGGAGGGCTTGACGCCGGCGGTCCAGACGATGGTGGCGGATTCGAACTCGTCGCCGTCGGAGGTCTTGACCAGGCCGCCTTCGCAGGACTGGAGCATGGTCTTCATTTTGAGCTCGATGCCGCGGCCGCGGAGTTCCTGCGCGGTCCATTCGCCCATTTCGGGGCCGACTTCGGGCAGGATGCGGTCACTGGCCTCGATCAGCACCCAGCGCATGTCCGCGCGCTTGATCGACGGGTAGTACCTGATCGCGTCGTCGGTCATGTCCTCCAGCTCGGCGAGCGCCTCGATGCCGGCGTAGCCGCCGCCGACCACCACGAAGGTGAGGGCGCGCCGCCGTACGTCAGGGTCGTTGCTGGATTCGGCGCGGTCGAGCAGGCCGAGCACGCGGTTGCGCAGGGTGATGGCCTCGGCGATGGTCTTGAAGCCGATGGCGGCGTCGGCCAGGCCGGGGATCGGGAGCGTGCGGGAGATCGACCCGGCGGCCATGACCAGGATGTCGTACTGGATCTCGGTGGGCTCGCCGACGAGCGGTTCAAAGGTGACGGTCTTGTGGTCGTGGTGCACCTTGGAGACGCGGCCGTTGAGGATGCGGACCTTGGAGAGGACCCGCCGGAGCGGGACGACGACGTGGCGCGGGGAGATGTTGCCGGCCGCGGCCTCCGGCAGGAACGGCTGATACGTCATGTACGACTGCGGATTGATGACGGTGACTCTGACCCTGCCCGTCCGGAGTTCGCGGCGGAGCGTGTGCTGGAGGCGCAGGGCGGTGTACATCCCGACATATCCGCCACCGACGATGACGATGTGCTTCGCTTTGAGGTTCACCACAGGTGCCCTTCAGGTTGCTTGTGAAAGCATTCACAAGACTACGTCATCTCGCCGGGCCACACCAATCCGGCCCTCACAGCAACATAAGCGACATTTCCGCCGATGGGATGTTGACCTGGGATTTCTTGGACGAAGATGTGCGGATGTTTCGTCAGGTGACGGACTTCACACTTGTGAAACGGTTCACGAGCTCAGTTCGAGGGCTCTCTTGAAGATCGTTTCCAGCATTTCGGCGGTGACCCGGCCGGTGAAGGTGTTCTGCTGGCTCGGGTGGTAGCAGCCGAGCAGCACCGCGTCGCCGACCGGGACCTCGACGCCGTGCCCGAACGCGGGCCTGGCCCGGGGCAGCGGGTACCCGGCCGACCGCAGTGCCGGCCAGAGTGCCTGCCAGGCGAAGCCGCCGAGCACGACGATCGCCTTCGGCCGGGTGAGCTGGAGCTCCCGGACCAGCCACGGCGCGCAGGTGTCCCGCTCCTCGGGCGTCGGCTTGTTCGCGGGCGGCGCGCACCGCACCGCCGCCACCACCCGGGCCCCGAGCAGTCGCTGCCCGTCCCCGGCGTGCGTGCTCGTCTCCTGTACGGCCAGCCCGACCCGATACAACGCCCGGAACAGCCAGTCCCCACTCCGATCCCCGGTGAAGACCCGCCCGGTCCTGTTCCCGCCGTGCGCCGCCGGAGCCAGCCCCACGATCAGCACCTGGGGATCCTCCTCGCCCCACCCCGCGATCGGCCGCCCCCAGTAGGTCTCCCCCGCGAACGCCTTCCGCTTGACCTCCGCGACCTCCTCCCGCCAGGCCACCAGCCGCGGACAGGCCCGGCAGACCGACTCCCTGGCCACCAACTCCGCCAGGGTACGGCTCCCGCCCGCCAGCCCGGCCACCTCCCTGGGATCATGCGCGACCGGCGTATCGGCCGAAGCGGGATCATCAGGCCACCCGGTCCCCGGAGGTACGCAACTCATGACCCCAGCGTCCCAGACCGGATCACGTGATCCAGTCAGGCATGAGTTGGGTAGGAATGGCCGCGTGGCTATCCCCCCGATGTTCGGACCCGCGTTCGACGCCGATCCGTACCCCGCCTATGACTGGCTGCGGCGCAACGCGCCGGTGACCCGGGTGCCGCTGCCGGGCTGCGAGGCCTGGCTGATCACCAGGTACGAGGACGCGGTCACCGCGCTGACCCATCCGGCCCTGGCCAAGGATCCCGCGCTGGGCTCGCCCGAGTGGCGGGCCGCCAGCCTGGGGCTGCCGCTGGATCACCGGCCGTCGCTGGCCCGGCACATGATCAACGCCGACCAGCCGGACCATCCCCGGCTGCGCCGGCTGGTGAGCGCCGCGTTCACGCCGCGGCGGATCGCGGGCCTGCGGGAGCGCACCCAGCAGGTGACCGACGCGCTGCTGGCGGCGATGGCGGGCAAGGACGAGGTGGATCTGGTCGGCGACCTGGCGTACCCCCTGCCGATCGCGATCATCTGTGATCTGCTCGGGGTGCCGGAGGCGGATCGGGCCGCCTTCCACCACCACGCGTCGGTGATCGACTCGGCCGCCGCCGCGGAGGTCGAGGCGATCAGCGCGGCCACCGACGCGCTGGAGGCGTTCCTGGCCGACCTGGTCGCGCGCAAGCGCACCCATCCGGGCGACGACCTGCTGACCGAGCTGGTACGGCGGCCCGACATCACCCCCGACGAGCTGACCTCGACCGCCTTCCTGCTGCTGATCGCCGGGCACGAGACGACGGTGGCGCTGATCGGCAACGGCATGCTGGCGCTGCTCCGCCACCCGGAGCAGCTGGCGGCGGTCCGGGCCGAGCCTGACCTGCTGCCCGACGTCATCGACGAGATGCTCCGCTACGACGGCCCGGTACGGAACGCGACCTGGCGTTTCCCCACCGAACCCGTGGTCATCGGCGGCCAGGAACTGCTCCCTGGCGAGCCGATCCTGGTCTCACTGCTGGCCGCCAACCGCGACCCGGCCGCCTTCCCCGACCCGGACGCGTTCACGCCGGGGCGGGTCGGCGAACCGCATCTGGCGTTCGGGCGCGGGCCGCACTACTGCATCGGCGCGGCGCTGGCCAAGATCGAGGGCGAGGTCGCGATCGGCAGCCTGCTGCGGCGTTACCCGGATCTCGCGCTGGCCACCGATCCGGCGGAGCTCAGCTGGTGGCCGAGCGCGATCATGCGAGGGCTCTTCTCCCTGCCGGTCCGCCTCAATCGCCCGAAGGGCTAGTCGTCGGGGTCGGCTTCCCGGTGGCGGTCGGCGTGGGGGTGAGGGTCCCCGTCTCCGTCGGCGTGAGGGTGGCGGTCCCCGTCTCCGTCGGCGCGGAAGTCGGCGCAGGGGTCGGCGCAGGGTTCGGCGTCGCGCAGGCGACCAGTTCCGGGGTCGGTATCGCGATCTCGCCGTTCTCCAGCCGCCACACGCGGATGGCCGGATCGCGCTTCAGCGGCAGCGGGTACTCGTTGCCGAGCGGCGGCTCGTCCCGGCAATTCTGATCGATCACCCATCCCATCACTTCCGGATTCAGGGTGATCGGTCGGCCGTCCTGGTCGTACAGGCGCACGTCCCGCAGCGGCGTGCCGTCTTTCGCGTACGGGAAGATGTTGTACACCTCCCCGCCCACATCGGCCATCCGCGCGATCGGGAACTCCCCGGCGTAGTGCACCCGGTTGTCCTCCTGACCGTTCCATTCGGCGACGGCCACCATGCCTGCCACGACCAGGACTCCGGCCAGCACGTCGACCGAGACCAGCAGCAGGCGCCGCCACCCGGTCCGCCCGGCCCGCCGCCCGATCCACACCGACGCCCAGATGCCCGCCAGCGTGAACAGCCACGCGCCGATGCTCTCCGGCACGAACTGCGTGGTCATGGTGGAGATCGAAACCAGCAGCAGCGCGAGCGCGTATCCCCGCAGAACCCACCAAGCCGGGCGTAAATCCGGGATGAACCCGGCCGCCTGCCGGTAGGGCGGGAAGCGCGACATCCGGGTGTGCGCCCGCGAAGCCGTCCCGGCCGTCCAGGATCCGAGCCGGGCCCGCACGCCGAGCCTGGTCACCAGGGTCTCCTCGGGCCGGCCCCCGTATGCGGCCCGCAGCTCCGCGGCGTACGTCTCCGGCGACCCGAGCCGCTCCTCCAGCGGCACGTCCGACTCGGCGGCCACCTCCGCCAAGTGGTCGTCGAGATCCTCGACGAGTTCCTCCAGATCCGCCGCCGGAAGGTCGGCGAGCGCGTCCCGCACGGCCTGCGCGTATTCGGTGGGATTCATGACGCGTGCACCTCCTTGAGCAGATCGTTCATGGTCGACGCGAAAGCCGTCCACATGGTGGCGGAACCGGTCAGCTGCGCCCGTCCCACACTGTTGAGCCCGTAGTACTTCCGGTGCGGCCCCTCGTCCGAAGCCACCACATATGACGTGAGCGCGCCCGCCTTGAAGAGGCGGCGCAGCGTGCCGTAGACGGAGGCGTCCCCGACGTCTTCCAGGCCCGCCTCGCGCAACCGCCGGACCACGTCGTAGCCGTAGCTGTCGCGCTCGTTGAGCACGGCGAGCACGGCGACATCGAGTACGCCCTTGAGGAGCTGACTACTATCCACGCACCGCACAGTACTGTGCAATGCGCACTACCGGCAAGCCGTGGATCAAAGCCGTCATCCCGCGCGGTCACGCGATGGACCAGGCGATCCCGTCGAGGATGTCGTGCTCGCTGACGACCACGTCCGCGAAGCCGAAGTGGCGCACGATCTGATCGAGGATGGTGGCGCCGGCGCTGATGACGTCCACCCGGCCCGGATGCATGACCGGAATCGCGGCCCGCGCCTCGGAGGTCATCCGGGGTAGCAGAGCGGCGATCTCGTGCACCTTCGCGGCGGGAATGCGGGAATGGTGGATCCGCTCGGGGTCGTACGCGGGCAGGTCGAGCGCTATTCCGGCGACCGTGGTGACCGAACCGGCCAGCCCGATCAAGGTCTTGGCCGTCCTGATCGGAACGACCTGCTCCACCTGCGACAGCGCCGCTTCGACATCGCGGATCACTCCGGCCACGTCCAGGCCGTCCGGCCCGGTGTGGCGTTCGGTGAGCCGTACACACCCGATGTCCACCGAGCGTGCCGCCTCCACGGACGCGTTGCCGACGACGAATTCGGTGGAACCGCCGCCGATGTCCACCACCAGGTACGGCGATTCGACGCCGGTGATCGATCGGGTCGCGCCGGTGAAGGAGAGTTCGGCCTCCTCGTGGCCGGTGATGACCTCCGGCTCGACGCCGAAGATCTCCCGAACCCCGGCGACGAAATCGGCCCGGTTGGCGGCGTCCCTGGTCGCCGATGTGGCGACCACCCGCACCGGCATCAGATCGGCGCACTCCAGCGCCGCCCCCGGAGCCGGCACGCCGAGCCCCAGATGCGCGGCCGCGTGCCGCCGGATCAGCTTCTGGTATCCGCGCATCGCGGTGAAGGTCCGCTCAAGCGCGTCCGGCGCGAGCACACCGGTCCGATCGACCCCCTGGCCCAGCCGGACGATCTCCATCCGCCGTTCCAGATCGGTCTGGTTCCCGCCCTCGATGTCCGCGATCAGCAGGCGAACCGAGTTCGTCCCACAGTCGATGGCGGCGACCCGGCCCATCACGAACCTCCCGCGCAGCAGGGCCCGTCCGACCACCAGTCGGGGAGCAGATCCAGCGCCTCACGGCCGAACGGGTTGACCCCCGGCACCGCCAGCTCGTGACCTACCAGCGCGTGCAGGCATTTGACCCGGTCCGGCATGCCGCCGGCCGTCTGCATGGTCCGCGGCAGCGGCTCCAGCCCGTCCTCAGCCGCCGCCTTGTCCCGGCGGGCCACATAATCCTCGTGCGCCGCCCGATACTCGGCCGCCAGCTCGGGATCCGCCAGCCGGGCCGTCATCTCCCGCATCAGCCCGGACGCCTCCAGCGTGCCGATCGCCGACGCCGCCTTCGGGCAGGTCAGGTAGAACAGCGTCGGGAACGGCGAACCGTCGGGCAGCCGCGGCGAGGTCTCCACCACGTCCGGCAGCCCGCACGGGCACCGGTGCGCCACCGCGCGGACCCCCCGGGGCGGACGCCCCAGCTGCTCCTGGACCGCGGCCAGATCGCCGGAATCAACCATCGTTCCCTCCTCGGGGCCGATCAGTCCCCCGTTGCCGTGATCTTCTTGCCTTCGCCCTTGTCGGCCGCCTCGACCGACTCCCAGAGCGCCAGATACCAGGGCGCCTTGCCTTCGGCCTGTTTGCCGGCCTTGGCCTGGGTCTTCCCCGCGTCGTTCAGCACGCCGTAACACTTGGCGCCGGGCTCGCAGAAGTGCAGCTTCTCCTTGGCCTGGCGCTTCACGTAGTCCGGGTCCTCAAGGCGTTTGCGCTGCTCTTCCAGCTGCCTGAGGTCCCCGAGCGCTTTGGCCTGCTGCTGCTCCAGCTGGGCGATCTGCCGCCGCTGCGCGATGAACTCACGCACCGGATAGGCCAAGCTCATCGCGATCGCGCACACGACGACCGCAAGGATCGCCGCCCTTCCGGTCAGCTGCGGACGCTTCGCCATCAGACTCCCAAAGCCGGTTCGGTACGGCTCGCGCCATCAACATGGCGCAAGCCGTACCGCAAAACCTAGCCGCGGAAGCGCGGGAACGCCGCGCGACCCGCGTAACGGGCGGCGTCGCCGAGGAGTTCCTCGATCCGGAGCAGCTGGTTGTACTTGGCGACCCGGTCCGAGCGGGCGGGGGCGCCGGTCTTGATCTGGCCGCAGTTGACCGCGACCGCGAGGTCGGCGATCGTCACGTCCTCGGTCTCGCCGGAGCGGTGGCTCATCATGCAGCGGTAGCCGTTGCGGTGGGCCAGCTCGACCGCGTCCAGCGTCTCGGTCAGGGTGCCGATCTGGTTGACCTTGACCAGCAGGGCGTTGGCGGTGCCCTCCTTGATGCCGCGGGCCAGCCGCTCGGGGTTGGTGACGAACAGGTCGTCGCCGACCAACTGCACCCGCGAGCCGAGCGAGACGGTCATCGCGTTCCAGCCGTCCCAGTCCGACTCGTCCAGCGGGTCCTCGATCGAGACCAGCGGGTAGTTGTCGACCAGGTCCTCGTAGTAGGAGATCAGCTCGGCGGAGCTGAGGGGCTTGCCGTCGATGGTGTAGACGCCGTCCTGGTGGAACTCGGAGGCGGCCACGTCCAGGGCGAGCCCGATGTCGACGCCGGGGCGGTAGCCGGCCTTCTCGATGGCGACCAGGATCAGGTCCAGCGCGTCGCGGTTGCTGGGCAGGCTGGGGGCGAAGCCGCCCTCGTCGCCGAGGCCGGTCGCGTAGCCCTTCTCCTTGAGCACGGACTTGAGCGCGTGGTAGGTCTCGGCGCCGATCCGGACGGCCTCGGAGAACGTCTCGGCGCCGATCGGCGCGATCATGAACTCCTGGATGTCCACGTTGGAGTCGGCGTGCGCGCCGCCGTTCAGGATGTTCATCATCGGGACCGGCAGCAGGTGCGCGTTCGGGCCGCCGAGGTAGCGGAACAGCTGCAGGTCGGCGCTGGCGGCCGCGGCCTTGGCGACGGCCAGCGAGACGCCCAGAATGGCGTTGGCGCCGAGCTTGGACTTATTGTCGGTGCCGTCCAGGTCGATCATCGTCTGGTCGATGACCCGCTGCTCTTCTGCGTCGATGTCCAGGATGACATCCTGGATCTCGTCGGTGACGGCGAGGACGGCGCGCTCGACGCCCTTACCGTTGTAGCGGGAGCCGCCATCGCGGAGCTCGACCGCTTCGAACTTGCCGGTGGACGCGCCGCTCGGCACGGCCGCCCGGCCGGTGCTGCCGTCTTCCAGCAGGACTTCGACCTCGACGGTGGGGTTACCGCGTGAATCGAGGATCTCGCGTGCGTGTACGGCCTCGATGGCAGCCACGAAGCACTCCTTGAAATCGAAGGACAGTTTGCTCCAAGAGCCTACCGAGGGCTACTCCTCGGTAGGGGCATCTGGTCCATCTGCTGAGACATCTGTTTCGACATGAGTTCGGTACGCCCGGGCCACGGCGCGCAGTTCCGCCTCCGGGTCGAGGCCCGCCGCCTGGGCCTCGCGGACCAGCGCGAACAGGCGTTTGCCCAGATCGGAGCCGGTCGGCTCGAAGTCCTGTCGCGCTCCGCTGCGGCGTAGCAGTTGCGCGGCCAGCGACAGCGCCGGCTGCCCCATCGGCACCCCGTCCAGCGGCGACGACTCGCCCTTCGCGGCCCGCTCCGCTTTCTTGATCGCTTCCCAGTTGGCGTTGACCTCGTCGGCGTCGGCGACGGCCAGGTCCGCGAACACGTGCGGATGCCGGCGGACCAGCTTGTCCACGATCCCGCCGGCGACGTCGTCGATGTCGAACCCGTCCGCGCGTTCCTGCGCGACGCGGGCATGAAAGACAACCTGAAACAGCAGATCACCCAGCTCTTCGCGAAGCGCCGCGTAGTCCCCTGCTTCGATGGTCTCCAGGACTTCGTAGGCTTCCTCCAGCAGGTACGGCACCAGCGACTCGTGCGTCTGCTTGCTGTCCCAGGGGCATTCCCGGCGCAACCGGTCCATCACGGTGACCATGTCCAGCAGGCGCGCCCCTGGCAGGTCGTACGAACCTGGCACGAGCTCGATCTCCGGCGGCTCCGGGAGCGCCAGCGCCGCATGCCCCACCGCCCGCAGAAACCCTTCGTCCCCATCCTGCGCGGCCAGCCACACCAAGGTCTCCGCACAACTCTCAACCGCGACCCCACTCGGATCCGACCGCACCTCGACCTCTACGCCCTCCAAATAGGGCAACACCGGATGCTCCGCGGACCCAGTGAGAACACGCCCCGCCCGCAACACCTCCCACGCCCGCTCACTGAGCAGCCCAGGTGCGACCCGAGGAGAGGTAGTGACAATGATCAGCGCCATACCTTCAACCCTACGACCGAACCAACCACGACTTAGGTGGTTCTCCCACCCGCCCGCCCTTTGGA
>NZ_BLAD01000120.1 GCF_009687845.1 Acrocarpospora corrugata | reverse complement strand
CGCACGGTCACGTTGTCCGCCGTGATCAGCAGCGTGCCCGGCACGTGCACGCCGTCCAGCACCGTGCCCGGCTGGGTCACCCGGTAGGAGTCGCCGTCGAAGTTCAGCGGCAGTTTCTTCAGCTGGGTGCCAGGCGGCACTCCGG
Organism: Acrocarpospora corrugata; assembly: GCF_009687845.1. Lineage (GTDB taxonomy): Bacteria > Actinomycetota > Actinomycetes > Streptosporangiales > Streptosporangiaceae > Acrocarpospora > Acrocarpospora corrugata. The sequence goes on along the minus strand of NZ_BLAD01000120.1, from coordinate 19,981 downwards.
TGCAGGCCGGGGTGGGGAAGCCGGAGCAGGTCCGGGAACCGGTGTCCGGGGGCAGCGGGACCGCCGTGAAGGTCGGTGTCGGCGTGGGGGTGGCCGTCCGGCTCGGACTGGGGGTCGGACTGGGGCTCGGGCTACTTGGGCTCGGGCTCGGGCTCGGGCTGGGCGTCACCGTGACGGAGTGCGTCGGGGTCGGCGTCGGGGTTGTGGTCGTCCCGGGCGGGGTGGAGGCGGTTACCGTCTCGGCCGGGGTCACCGGCGGGTTGGAGGCGTTGTCGCCCTTCGGGCGCCAGTCCATCCAGCGGAAGATCGGGTCCACGTAGTAGTGATAGTTCTTCGGGTTCGACTCGCGGGGGAAGCCGCTCGTGCCGTACCGGTAGACGCCGTTGCGCCTGGCGGGGATGGCCATCGGGCCGGCCGAGAGGCCGGTGACGCCGGGCTTGCCGACGTAGGTGCCGTGGGTGCTGTGGTAGGAGATCGTGTACGTGGTTCCCGCGCGCACCTTGACGGGCGCGCCGAACCGGGCCTCCTGCCAGCCGGAGGGCGTCTCGGCGGTGAATTGGACGCTGGCCAGTTTGGCGCCCTTGGCGTCCCAGAGGCTACCGGTGTGTTTGCCCTTCTCGCCCTTGGCCTTGTAGAAGCGCACGCCCGCCACCCAGCCGTCCCGTGCCACGGTGAAGCGGGTGCCCAGTTCCATCGGGGTCTTGTCGCGGTGCAGGGGCGGTTTGATCGTGCTGGTCGGCGTCCAGAAGCTGACCTCCTTCATTTCCGGTAGGGCCGCGGGGGTGGCGGCGGTCAGCTTGGCGGGCTCCGCGCCCGGCTCCTCGCCGCCCCCGGAGGCGAATAACGCCACCGGGACGGCGACCGCCACCAGCGTGCCGGAGAGTGCGAACGCGAGGCGGGAACGGGGTCCCGGGCGGCGTCGCCGGGAAGGGGAGTCGCGACGGTGCGAGTGTGGCTGGGTCATCTATCCGACCTCCGCGCCCTAGGCGCTCGGCTCATCCATACTTTGTCGGCGTTCCGGGGGGACCATTGTGGCGGGTGAGATAACGGACTCGCATCAATTTCGGTGAAATTTCCTCTCATGTCGCTTTAGCTAGCCGATGTACGGTCAACCGATACGACTGTTGAGGAGTCGATACGACGTGAACGGCATCGCCGCCTCCATCGACATCGACGCTTCCAACGACAAGGTGTGGACCTCAACGTGAAATTGCTCATCACCGGTGGGGCCGGTTTCATCGGATCCCATTACGTGCGTACCGTCCTGTCCGGTGGCTATCCGGCTTTCGCCGGCGCCGAGGTCACCGTGCTGGACCGACTGACGTACGCCGGCAACCTGGCCAATCTTGCCCCAGTGTCGGGCCGCTACACCTTCGTGCACGGAGATGTCTGCGATGCCCGGCTGCTGGCCGACCTGGTTCCTGGGCACGACGTGGTGCTGCACTTCGCGGCCGAGTCGCACGTGGACCGGTCGATCGACGGCGCCGCCGACTTCGTCCGTACCAACGTGCTGGGCGCCCAGACGCTGATGGAGGCCTGTCTGGCGGCCAAGGTCGGCCGGGTCGTGCAGGTGTCCACCGACGAGGTCTACGGCTCGATCGAGACCGGCAGCTGGACCGAGGACGCGCCGCCGGCGCCGCGCTCGCCGTACGCGGCGGCCAAGGCGGGCGGGGACATGATCGCGATGGCCTACGCGATCACCCACGGGCTGCCGGTGTCGATCACCCGGTGCGGCAACAACTACGGGCCCTACCAGTTCCCCGAGAAGGTCATCCCGCTGTTCGTGACCAACCTGATCGAAGGCCGCAAAGTCCCGCTGTACGGCGACGGCGGCAACATCCGGGACTGGGTTCACGTGGACGACCACTGCCAGGGCATCCAGCTGGTGGCCGAGCGCGGCGAACCCGGCCAGATCTACCACATCGCCGGCACCGCCGAGCTGTCCAACCTGGAGCTCACCGCGCGGCTGCTGCGCGCCCTGGACGCCGGCTTCGACATGGTGGAGCGGGTGGCCGACCGCAAGGGCCACGACCGGCGCTACTCCCTCGACGACTCCCGGCTGCGTGCGCTGGGTTACGCTCCTCAGGTGAGCTTCGAGGACGGGCTGGCCGCGACCGTGCGCTGGTATGTGGACAACCCCTCCTGGTGGAAGCCGCTGCGGGCGGGGTCCCGCTAGCCGCTGTGCGCACCCTGGAGGTTCAGCAAATCGCCGCCGTGGCTTCGCGTGGCTGGATCGGGCCCGCGCTGTGGGCGCTGCTGGTCCCGTTCGCGGGCTGGGCAGTGCTCAGGCTCACCGGAATCGAGCCCAAGTTCCGCTGGTCCCAGGCGGTCTCCTTCACGCCGTACGCGGCGGCGGCCACGCTGCTGCCGCTGGCGGCGGGCGTCGCGCTGCGGCGCTGGCCGCTGGCGCTGGCCTGGCTGGCGGTGGCGGCCGTGTTCGCGGTGATCGTGCTGCCCCGGGCGCTGCCGGACGGCAACCCGGCCGTCTCCGGCCCGCGCGTCCGGATCATGGCACTGAACGCCTTCAACGGCACTGTGGACGCCGCCGCGCTGATGGCCGCGATCCGCGCCGCCCGGCCGGACGTGCTCACCCTGGTGGAGTATGCGCCCTGGCTGGCCGACTCGCTGGCCGAGCAGGGCCTCGGCGACCTGCTGCCGAACCGGGTGGGAGAGCCGCTTGAGGACGCCTGGGGGTCGGCGGTCTTCTCCCGGTATCCGCTGCGGCCCGGCGACGCCCCGATCCGCGGGCCCGGCCCGGCCCAGATCCCGGCCGTGGTGACCCTGCCCGGGGGGCAGGAGCTGGACGTGGTGGCGGTGCACGCGTGCGCGCCGTCGAGCGGCTGGCGGGCCGGCTGCTGGGAGTCGAGCATCCGGGTGCTGCCCCCGGCCGGCGGCCGGCTGCGGGTGCTGGCCGGGGATTTCAACTCCTCGCTGGACCACGCCGTGCTGCGCGAGCTGGTGGCCACCGGCTACCGCGACGCGGCCGACGTCATGGGCAAGGGCCTGACCATGACCTGGCCCTACTACGAGCAGCCGTCCTTCTTCCCGAAGGTCGCCATCGACCACGTCCTGGCCGACGAGCGCATCGCCGTGCTGGGGTTCGACGCGTTCGCGCTGCCGCACTGTGACCACCGGGCGACGCTCACCGAGCTCGCTCTTCCCGAGATGGGCAGATCATGACCTCCACCTGGCTGGTGACCGGCGCCGCCGGCATGCTCGGCGTCGACCTCGTCGAGGCGCTCGCCCGGGACGGCGAGCACGTCGTCGCGCTCGGCCGGGCCGAACTGGACGTGACCGACCCGGACGCGGTGGCCGCCGCGGTCCGGGACACGGCCCCCCGGGTGGTGATCAACTGCGCGGCCTGGACGGCCGTGGACGACGCCGAGGCGCACGAGCCGGAGGCGCTGGCCGTCAACGGGCACGCGGTGCGCGCGCTGGCCGCGGCCTGCGGTCCCCGGCTGCTGCACGTGTCCACCGACTACGTCTTCGCCGGGACCGGGTCGCGGCCCTACCGGGAGGACGAGGCCACCGATCCGGTCAACGCGTACGGGCGGACCAAGCTGGCCGGGGAGCGGGCTGTGCTGGCGCACGGCGGCACGGTGGTGCGCACCGCCTGGCTGTACGGCGAGCACGGGCCCAGCTTCGCCCGCACGATGATCCGGCTGGCCGGCGCGCAGGACCAGGTCACCGTGGTGGACGACCAGTTCGGGCAGCCGACCTGGACGGCCGACCTGGCGGCGCAGCTGATCCGGCTGGGGCGGGCGCCCGCCCCTGGCGGGATCTACCACGGCACCAGCGGGGGCCGGACCAGCTGGCACGGCTTTGCCCAGGAGATCTTCAAGCTGCTCGGCGCGGACCCGGGCCGGGTGCTCCCCGTCCCCGCGACGCGTTTCCCGCGACCGGCCCGGCGGCCCGCCAACAGCGTGCTGGCCCACGACCGGTGGGCCGCCGCCGGCCTGCCGCCGATCCGGGACTGGCGGGCGGCCCTGCATGCGGCCTGGCCGCGGCTCAATCCGTCCTGAGTGCCCGGTAATACGCCTGGCAGGTGTCGTAGTCGGGCAGCAGACCGGTCGTCATGGCCTCTTTGGCGGTGGGCGCGGTGGCGTCCTTGTCGGACAGCAGGGGGGGCACTCCCGCCGGCCAGTCGATGCCGAGGTCCGGGTCGAGGGGGTGCACGCCGAACTCCCGGCCCGGCGCGTACGGCTGGGAGCACGCGTAGACGACGGTGGCCTGCTCGCTCAACGCCAGGAAGGCGTGCCCGAGCCCTTCCGCCAGATAGATCCCCCTGCGGGTGACGTCGTCGAGGACCACGCTCTCCCAGCGCAGGAACGTGGGCGAGCCCACCCGCAGGTCCACCGCCACGTCCAGCACGGAACCGGACGCGCAGGTGACGTACTTGGCCTGGCCGGGCGGCACCGCCGCGTAGTGCACGCCGCGCAGCACGCCGCGCCGGGAGGTGGAGGTGTTGATCTGGGCGAGCGTCAGCGGATGTCCGGCCGCGGCGCGCAGGTCGGCCGCGCGGAAGGCCTCGTGGAACGTGCCACGGGGGTCGGAGTGCACGGTGGGCGTGTGAACCCACGCTCCGTCGATGCTGAGGCGATCCATGCACGAGAGCATCGCACAGTCGTTCGCCTATGATCACCTGGTTGTAACGCTTGGAGGGAAGGGTCCGAATTATTCGCTGGCAGCCCTGTTGGCTTGGAGGAAATGTCGTCTTATTGACACGCCAACCAACCCCGTCCCAGCCGCGTCTTGGATACGTTGTGAAACATCCGTCACTCAAGATCGGAATGCTATGACCGTCCGTGGGAACGTGCCATCCGAACTCGCCACCGGCGACCTCACCGCCATCACCTGCCGTTTGTGCGGTTCGAGCGGTTTGTCCAGTGTGGTGGACCTCGGTGCGACGCCCCCGTGCGAGCGGTTCTTGACCGCGGCTCAACTGGACCAGCCCGAGATGACGTATCCCCTGCATTTGCGGGTCTGTACGTCATGCTGGCTGGCGCAGATCCCCCCGCTGATTTCACCCGAAGATACATTTACGGAATATGCCTATTTCTCGTCATATTCGTCCTCCTGGGTGGAACACGCGAAAGCGTTCGTGAACGATGTCGTGGACCGGCTGCGGCCGGAGTTCGTGGTGGAGGTGGCCTCCAACGACGGCTACCTGCTGCGGCACGTCGTGGACCGGGGCGTGCGCTGCCTTGGGGTGGAGCCGTCGGCGAACGTGGGGGCGGCGGCACGGGAGCGCGGCGTCGACACGCTGACGGAGTTCCTGTCGCCGGAGCTGGGCGCGCGGGTGCGGGCGGAGCACGGGCCCGCGGACGTGGTCGTGGCCAACAACGTTTATGCCCATATTCCTGATGTATTGGGATTCACCCAGGGTTTGCGGGCGCTGGTCGCGGACGACGGGTGGGTGTCGATTGAGGTCCAGCATCTGCTCACGCTGATGGAGCTGAACCAGTACGACACCATTTATCACGAGCATTTCCAGTACTACTCGGTGGCGTCCGCGCGGCGGGCGCTGGCCGCCGGGGGCCTGGCGCTGGTGGACGTGGAGCTGCTGCCGACGCACGGAGGCTCGCTGCGGCTGTGGGCGCGGCCGGCCGAGCTGAGCGCCGCGGTGAGCGCGCGGGTCGGCGAGGTGATAGCGCGCGAGGAGGCCGCGGGATTGCTGGACATTTCCGGATATGGGCAGTTCGCGGCCCGGGTGGCCGGGGTTCGCCGCGATCTGCTGGCGTTCCTGGTGCAGGCCGCCGCCGAGGGGCGGACGGTGGTCGGGTACGGCGCCCCCGGCAAGGGGAACACGCTGCTGAACCACTGCGGGATCCGGCCGGATCTGCTGGCGTACACCGTCGATCGCAATCCGTACAAGCATGGACGTTTCACGCCGGGCACCCGAGTGCCGATCTTCCCGCCGGAGCGGATCGCGGCGGACCGGCCGGACTACGTGCTGGTGCTGCCCTGGAACCTGAAGACGGAGCTGCTGGACCAGCTGTCCTACGTCCGTGACTGGGGCGGCAAGCTCGTCTTCCCGATTCCGTCGCTGGAGATCGTGTGAGCGGCCCCGGGGAGCTCATGCACGCGCTGGTGCGCCGGCTGCACCCGATCTGCCGCAGCATGACCGGCGACGGCGTCCGCCGCACCCTGGAGATCATCGGCGAGAGCGTCAAGCTGGATGTGCACGAGGTGCCGACCGGCACCCCGGTGCTGGACTGGACGGTCCCCCAGGAGTGGAACATCCGGGACGCCTACCTCAAGGACCGGACCGGCCGCCGGGTGGTGGACTTCGCCGCGAGCCCGCTGCACGTGGTCGGCTACAGCGTCCCGGTGCACGCCACCCTGCCGCTGGCCGAGTTGCGCGAGCACCTGCACACGCTGCCGGACCAGCCGGACCTGATCCCGTACCGGACCGGGTACCACACCGGGACCTGGGGGCTCTGCCTGAGCGAGAACACGCTGCGGGAACTCCAGGACGAGGAGTACGAGGTACACATCGACGCGACCCTCGCCGACGGCCATCTCACCTACGCCGAGCACGTGGTGCCCGGCCGGCAGGCCGACGAGGTGCTGATCGAGTGCCACACCTGCCATCCCGCGCTGGCCAACGAGACGCTGGCCGGCATCGCGGTGGCGGTCCAGCTGGCCCAGGCGCTGGCCGAGATCCCCGGCGGGCCGAGGTTCACCTACCGGTTCCTGTTCGCCCCCGGCACGATCGGCTCGATCACCTGGCTGGCCCGCAACCGGGACCGGGTCGGCCTGGTCAAACACGGCCTGGTGCTGGCCTGCGCGGGCGATCCCGGGCCGCTGCGGTACAAGCGCAGCCGCCGCGGCGACGCCGCCGTCGACCGGGCCGCCGCGTACGCGCTGCGCGACCGGGAGCACACGGTGGTGGATTTCACCCCGTACGGCTACGACGAGCGGCAGTTCTGCTCACCCGGGTTCAACCTGCCGGTGGGCCTGCTGACCAGGTCCCCGAACGAGGGATACCCGGAGTACCACACCTCGTCGGACAATCCCGACCTGGTCACGCCCGACGCCCTGGCCGGCACGCTGGCCGCGGTACGGGAGATCGTGGAGGTGCTGGAAGGCGACCGCGTCTACCTGAACCTTCAGCCGTACGGCGAACCGCAGCTCGGGAGACGGGGACTTTACCGGTCACCCGCCCTGAACCGCGACAACAAGCAGCATCAGATGGCGATCCTATGGATACTTAACTATTCCGACGGTGACCACAGCCTCCTGGACATCGCAGAGCGGTCGGCGATCCCGTTCGCCGCGTTGCTCGAAGCGGCTCGGGTCCTCATCGAGGCCGGTCTCCTGACCGAGGCGCCGCAGTCACCAGATTCGGGCGGGGAGCGAGCATGACCACGGCCACTAAGGCGCCAGAAAGCCTCAAAGCAGGCGATCTGGTCCAGGTACTCAGCGCGGAGGAGATCTTCGCGACGCTGGACGAGCGAGGGGAGCTGGACGGGCTTCCCTTCATGCCGGAGATGCTGGATTACTGCGGCAAGAAGCTCACCGTCTACAAGGTCGCGCACAAACTCTGCGACACCATCGAACGCACCGGTCTGCGGCACCTGCCCGACTCGGTGCACCTGACCGAGTCCCGGTGCGACGGCGGCGCGCACGGCGGCTGCCAGACCGCCTGCCTCTTCTACTGGAAGACCGCCTGGTTACGGAAGGCGGAGGGCACGGCCGACGCGCCGCCGCCCCGCCCGGCCAACCCCTCCGGCCCGGTTGACGTGCAGATCCTGCACCGCAACGCGCGCCGGGAACCATTCCCCGACGGCGCCCCCCGGTACGCCTGCCAGGCGACCGAGATCCTCCGCGCCGCCCCTGGCCGCCTCCCGCTCAAGGACGTCCGGCAGTACGTCTGGGACGTGCGCTCCGGCAACGCCACCGCGTCAGAGACCTTCCGCGCCTTCCTGATCGGCCTGTTCAACCGCCTGCAGAGCGTCAGCCGCCGGGTTCTGCCCCAGTGGCTGTGGATCAAGGGCGGGCTGACGTGGGGCTTCCTCAAGGGCACCGCGACCGGCGGCACGCCGGTGCAGACCCTCGACCTGGAGCCGGGCGAACTGGTCCGGATCAAGTCCAAGGAGGAGATCTCGGCCACCCTCGACCCGCAGCTGCGCAACCGCGGCATGGGCTTCGAGGTCGGCCTGACCGTGTTCTGCGGCCAGACCGCCCGGGTGGTCGGCCGGGTGGAGCGCTGCCTGGACGAGCCGACCGGCCGGATGCTGACCATGAAGACGCCCTGCATCGTGCTGGAGGACATCGTCTGTCCCGGCGTCCCCAACCTCAACTGCCCCCGCGGGCACCTGCCGTTCTGGCGCGAGATCTGGCTGGAACGCGTCGGGCCGCGCTGACCCATCCCCGAGAAGATCACTCCTAGGAGAGCACAGATGTTAGTGTCCATCGGTTTGCCGGTATACAACGGCGCCGACGTCATGGAAGGCGTGGTCCGCTCGGTCCTCGCACAGGAGCACGGCGATGTCGAGCTGGTCATCACCGACAACGCCTCCACCGACTCCACCGAGGAGCTGTGCCGGGGCCTGGCCGCGGAAGACAGTCGCATCTCCTACTACCGCCAGCCCGAGAACCTGGGGATGCTGCGCAACTTCGACTTCGCCCTCCAAGCCGCCAAAGGCGAGTTCTTCCGGTGGATCGGGGACGACGACCGGCTCGACCCCACCTACTCCACCAAGTGCCTGGACGCGTTCGCCGCCGACCCCCGGCTGCTGATGGTCACCACCCAGATCTCCTACACCGACACCCGCGACGGCGTGGTCCGCACCCAGCGGTACGAGGAGGCCCGGCCGGGCGCCGGTCTCAACTCCAGCGACCCCGTGGCGCGTGTCGCGGAGCTGTCGCGCCTGCTCAACGAGAGCTACCTGATCATCGACCCGCTTTACGGCATGGTCCGCCGCGCTCCCGTGGTCGCCATGGCGCCCCGCCGCAACATGCCGCGCGAGGACCAGGTGTTCGCCGCCCGGCTGGTCATGGAAGGGCCGTGGCAGCACATCAACGAGGTGCTGGCCGAGCGGCACTGGGACATCAAGCACCGCGGCAAGCTGGCCCGCCGCCTCGGTGTGCCCACATGGAAGGGCTACTGCTCCACATTGCTCCAGTGCCAGGAGACGCTCTACTGGGCGCACGCGCATGTCGAGGCCGGCACGCTGACGTCCGATCAGTACCGCCAGATCCGGGCCGCCGTTCGCGGCCTGTACATGCGCCGGCACCGCGAGACCGCGGTACGCCGGGTCCGCAAGGTCACCCGGATGGCCTTCGGCCGGTCGTGACCCCCGCGAGTCAGGCGGGGTTCGGCGAGATACCGTGATCGGCCCCGCCAACCTCCGCCAGACCCGCCGCGTCATTCAATACGTTATGTCCGTGACTGGGGAGGCGTAATCGCCTTCCCGATACCGTCTGTGGAGATCGTGTGAAGGTCGTCCTGTTCTGCGGCGGGTACGGCACTCGGATGCGCAGCGGCGCACCGGGCGAGGTGCCCAAGCCGATGCAACTGGTCGGTCCCCGGCCGCTGATCTGGCATGTGATGCGGTACTACGCGTATTTCGGCCATACCGACTTCGTGCTGTGCCTGGGGTACGGCGCACACCACATCAAGGACTTCTTCCTGCACTACGAGGAGACCGCCTCCAACGACTTCGTGATGCGCGGCGGCCAGGTGGAACTGCTGTCCACCGACATCTCCGACTGGTCCATCACGTTCGTGGACACCGGCCTGGACTCGCCGATCGGGGAGCGGCTGCGCCGGGTGCGCCCGTATGTGGCCGATTCGGAGATGTTCCTGGCCAACTACGCCGACGTGCTCACCGACGCGCCGCTGGACGACATCGTGGCCCGGTTCGCCGCGTCGGACGCCGGGGCGTCGATGACTGTGGTGCCCCCCTCGGACACCTTTCACTGCATCGAACTGGCCGAGGACGGCCGGGTGGGGGGCATCACCCCGGTAAGCGAAATGCCCTTGTGGGCTAACGGCGGATATTTCGTGCTCAGGCAGGAGATCTTCGATTACCTTCCGGAGAACGGCGACCTGGTCGCGGACGGCTGCGCCGAGCTGGCCAAGCGCGGCAAACTGCTCGCCTACCCCCATCGCGGGTTCTGGCGGCCGACCGACACCGTCAAGGAACGTATCGCTTTAAACGAGGAGTACGCGCGCGGCCAGCGCCCCTGGGCGCTGTGGGAGCGCGCGTGATCGGCCTGCGCCCGCCCGCCGTCGCCGCCGTCGCCGCGCTGGCCGCACACTGCGACGACCTCGCCATCGGCGCCGGCGGGACCCTGCTCACCCTCTGCGCGTCCCGCCCCGGCCTGCGGGTGGACGCGCTGGTGCTGTCCGGCGGCGGCACCGAACGGGAGGAGGAGGAACGGGCCGCGCTGGCCGCGTTCTGCCCGGACGCCGACCTGCGGATCACCGTGCTCAAGATCCCGGACGGGCGGCTGCCCGCGCACTGGGACGAGGCCAAGGACGCCGTGGCGGAACTGCGCCGCCAGAGCGACCCGCAGCTGGTGCTCGCCCCCTGGCGCGGCGACGCACACCAGGACCACCGGGGGCTGGCCAAACTGGTGCCCACCGTGTTCCGCGACCACCTGGCGTTGTCCTACGAGATCGTGAAATGGGACGGCGACCTGGCCGCCCCCTCGGTCTACCAGCCGCTCGCCGCCGAGATCGCCGAGACCAAGGTGAGCCTGCTCCAGCAGCACTACCCGTCCCAGCGTGCCAAGCCGTGGTACGACCGGGAGGCGTTCCTCGGCCTGGCCCGCATCCGCGGAATCGAATGCCACGCCCGCTACGCCGAGGCATTCCATGTGAACAAACTGACGCTCGATCTGGAGAACTGATGCGGGTACTGCTGACCGGTCACCAGGGTTACCTGGGCACCGTGATGGCCCCGGTGCTCACCGCCGCCGGGCACGAGGTGACCGGGCTGGACTCCGGCCTGTTCGCCGACTGCCTGCTCGGGCCCGCGCCGGCCGAGGGCGAGTCCGTCGCCGTCGACCTGCGTGACGTGCGGCCCGAGCAGCTGGCCGGTTTCGACGCGGTCGCGCACCTGGCCGCGCTGTCCAACGACCCGCTGGGCGCGCTGGCCCCCGAGCTCACCTACGACATCAACCACCACGCCTCCTCACGGCTGGGCCGGCTCGCCAAGGACGCCGGGGTGAGCCGGTTCCTGTACGCCTCCACCTGCTCGGTCTACGGCGCCTCCGGCGGGGACGAACTGCTCGGCGAGGACGCCCCGCTGCGGCCGGTCACGCCGTACGCGGAGTCCAAGGTCCGGGTCGAGGACGACCTGCTGGCGCTGGCCGACGACGACTTCACGCCGGTGTTCCTCCGCAACGCCACCGCGTTCGGGTTCTCGCCCCGGCTGCGGGCCGACATCGTGCTCAACAACCTGGTCGGGCACGCGTACCTGTCGGGCGAGGTCCGGGTGCTCTCCGACGGCACGCCGTGGCGTCCGCTGGTGCACGCGCTGGACATCGCCGAGGCGTTCGCGGCCACCCTGACCGCCCCGAAGGCGGCGGTGCACGGCCAGGCCTTCAACGTCGGCTCCGAGCAGAACAACCTGACCGTGGCCGAGATCGCGGCCGAGGTGGTCGAGGCGGCGCCCGGGTCCGTGCTGACCATCACCGGCGAGAGCGGCGCCGACCCGCGCTCCTACCGGGTGGACTTCACCAAGATCAGAGCCGCGCTGCCCGGGTACGAGGCGAGCTGGACGGTGAAGGCCGGCGCGGTCGAACTGCTGGACGCCTACCGGCGTCACGGGCTGACCGAGCACGACTTCGTGCACCGGTTCACCCGGCTCGCCCGGCTGTCCGCCCGCCGCGCGGACGGCACGATAGACGACTCGCTCCGCCCGTGACCACCGACCAGCCGGTGAGCACGGATCAGCCCACGCCCGGCTCGCTGCGGCGCAAGGCCGGGCGCGGGCTCGGCTGGAGCCTGCTCGGCAACCTGGTGATGAAGGCGGGCTCCTTCGTCATGGGCCTGATCCTGGCCCGCCTGCTGGCCCCCGAGGACTTCGGCGTCTACGCGGTGGCGCTGGCCGCCACCAACGTGGTGATGGTGGTGAAGGACCTCGGCATCATGGCCGCCACCATCCAGTGGCGCGGCTCGGTCGAGGAGATGGCCCCCACCGCCACGCTGCTGAACCTGTTCTCGGCGACCGCGCTCTACGGCGCGTTCTGGGTGGGCGCGCCGTACTTCGCGGCGGCCGCGGGCAGCCCGGAGGCGGCCCCGGTGGTGCGGCTGCTGACCGCGGTCATCCTGGTCGAGGCGATCACCGCGGTCCGCGTCGGGGTGCTGCTGCGCCGGTTCCAGCAGGACAAGAGCAGCATGGCCATCCTGGCCGGGTTCTTGGTCAACGCCGCTCTGTCCGTCACGCTGGCGGCCAGGGGTGCCGGGCCGTACAGCTTCGCCTGGGGGCAGGTGGCGGCGGCGGTGGTGACCGGCGTCCTGGTGCTGTTCTGGGCGAAGATGCCGTTCCAGATGGGCTTCGACCGGGCCGTCGCCGGGCGGCTGCTGCGCTTCGGCATCCCGTCCGCGGCCGGGATCGGCCTGGAGACCGTGCTGGTCAACGTCGGTTATGTCATCGTCGGCAACATCATGGGCGAGCAGCAGCTCGGCTATTACCTGCTGGCTTTCAACGTCTCCAGCTGGGTGCCCGGCCTGGTCGGCACCGCGATCCGGCAGGTGTCGCTGGCCGGCTTCTCCCGGCTGGCCGAGGGCGAGGACGACGGGCTCTCCCGGGGGGTGCAGAGCTCGGTCACCCTGCTGTTCACCGCCGTACTGCCGCTGGCGCTGCTGATGGGCCTGCTGGCGCACCCGATCATCTCCGTGCTGTACGGCGCCGAGTGGGACCAGGCCGCCGGGGTGCTGCGTTTCCTGGCGCTGCTGATGCTGGTCCGCATGCTCACCTCGTTCGCCCTGGACATCCTCAACGGCCAGGGCGCCACCCGCGCCACGGTGTGGATGAACATCGGCTACGGCGTCGCCATGGTGCCCATCGTCATCGTCGGCACTCACCTCGAAGGCATCCGCGGCGCCGCCGCGGGCCAGGCGGGGGCGGCCCTGCTGGTCGCGCTGCCGCTGGCCGTGGTGGCGGTGAACCGGGCCGGAATCCGGCTCAGACCGATCCTGCCGGCTCTGGTCCGCCCGCTGTCGGGCGGTCTGGCCCTGGTCGCGGTCGCCCTGCCGGTGGCCTACCTGACCGCCGGCCACCCGTTCGTCTCGCTGGCGCTGGCCGGCGCCGCCGGGCTGGTCGTCTACGTGCTGCTGGTGGTGCCGTTCGACAAGATCAAATCCTTCGCCGGCCGGGCTACCCGGCTGATGGCCTCCGGCCGCTGAGCCGGGCCAGGATCGCCGCGCGCAGCTCCGGCCAGGTCCGGTGCCGCTGGAAGGGCAGCTCGAACACGGCCGCGAAGCCGCGCGCCACCAGCAGCGTCACCGGCACGCACAGCGCCAGCGTGGCCAGGAAGGCGGGCACGCCCGGGGCCAGGTTCGGGGCGATCACCAGCGTGTGCAGCACGACCACCAGCGGCGCGTGGGTGAGGTAGAGGCTGTAGGAGAAGGAACCGAGCGAGCGCAGCGGCCGGGTGTCCAGCAGTCCTGTCAGCCGGCCGGGCCTGCCCGCCGCGAGGGCGGCCAGCAGGCAGCCCACGGCCGGTCCGAGCGCCAGGTCCACCCAGTAGAAGTTCTCGACCGTCCAGACCGAGCCGCGCACCGCGATCAGGGTCACCACCGGGACGGCCGTCAGCAGCGACAGCCAGCCCCACGGCGCCCGGAGCCAGCGCCCTCCGGCCACCCCGGCGGCCATCGCGCCGATCGCGAACAGCAGCGCGAACTGCGGGGTGAAGCGCATCAGCAGCTCCACGGCCGGGACCGAGGGCGCGAGCAGGCCGATCGCTGCCACCACCGCGCCGACGGCGCCCAGCATCGCCAGGACCCCGGCCCGGCGCACCAGGAGCAGCAGCAGCGGGAACACCAGGTACAGCTGGGCTTCGATGGCGATGGACCAGAACGCCCCGTTCGGGCTGGGGGAGCCGAACACGTCCTGGACCAGCAGCCCGTAAAAGAGCACCGACTTGGCCGTGGGAGGCCCCTCGCCGGGCTGTGGGACGAGCGTCCAGGCGATCACGAGGCTAATCGCCAGCGCCGGCCAGTAGGGCGGCAGGATGCGCCACAGCCGCCGGTGCGCGAATCGCCCGAGGCCGCCGAGCGCCCAGTCCCGGCGGGCCGGGGCGACCGCCAGGGAGAAGCCGGACAGCACGATGAACACGACCACCGCGAAGTGCCCGTAGAGCATCCACGAGGCCCAGCCGGGGCCGGTGTCGGCGGGGAAGCCGGGGAACGCCAGCAGCCGGCAGTGGTGCAGGACCACGAAGAGGGCGGCGAGCCCGCGGATGCCGTCCAAGCCCCCCAGGCGGCGTCGCGCCGCAGCGGCCGGTTCAGCCGTCCCAGCAGCCGTCCCAGCGGTCGTCCCGGCCGTCAGCCGATCCGCAGCAGACGTCATGTGCGTCCCTTCCCCAACTACTCCTGATCCGACTTCTGGCCCTGAAGGGTCTATCGGCAGGGGCAGACGCGATGTAACGGTTGTGGAGAGTGCATAGAGTAGAAAGTAAGCGGATGGTCTGTGGAGGGTCTACGGAACGTCTGCCATCGATCACTGCTCGGTTACGAATGTAACGATCAAGGAGTTGTGGGCGATTCCAACCATGTAGGGTCGGGGCCGCCCGAGGCGCTCCCGTGCGCCATGACATGGGCGGGGAATACAGATGGATTTTTGGAAGATCATCCTCAGCCTAGCTGCACGGAAGTTGGTGGGACCGCCACTGGTTCTACTTTCGCTTGCCGTAGCAGGGGCGACTTTTTATTTTGTACCGGTCCATTTCTCGTCGAACGTCCTGATGGTGCTGACTACCTCGGCCAAGGGGGTCTCCACCGACCCGAGCAAGCCGAGCGGTTTGACCAACCCGTTGCTTCAGTTCACCGATGGGCTCAAGACGACGGCGAGCATCCTGATCCAGTCGATGAACGCGCCCGAGGTCCGCAAGTCGCTTGGCGCTCCGGTAGGCGGTTCCACCGATCTGGTGATCGACGACGGACGCACCAATCCTGATCTGCTGGACATCTCCGGGCCGTACATCTACATCTCGGTGGACGCGCCCACCGCCGCGCACGCCGGCACGGTGCTGGACCGGACCCAGAAGCTGATCCGGGATCAGCTGGAGAGCCGCCAGAAGGTGCTGGGCGCGCCTGCCTCCACCTTCATCACGGTGGCGGAGGTGGTCCCGGAGTCGGTCCCGGAGATCCAGCTGGGCGGCAAGTGGCAGGGTGCGGCGGCGGCGTTCGTGCTCACCCTGGCGGCCACCTTCGGGCTGGCCTACGCGCTGGTCCGATCGCGGCTGCCGAAGCAGCGGCCACTGGTTCGGTCGGCGCCCGTCCGGCCGAGCGGCCGGGCCGAGTCGACGGCCGTCGTGCCGTCCTTCGGCGATCTGGACGACGTCACCGCCACCATGCAGTGGCGGGCGGACCAGATGATCCGCAAGACGTATCCGCCGATGATCAGCAGCGCGGTGGTGCGGGTGGACGAGGAGCGGCGGGAGGAGCCCCGCCGGCCGGCGGACGATGACGAGTACACCGTGGTGGTGGTCGTGCCCGACTCGGTCTCCGACGGGGACGAGGCCCGGGTGAGCCACTGGGGCGCGTCCAACGGCAACTCCCCCGACGATCACCACCAGCCGTCCTGACCGGCCCGTCCGCGTTTCCCGTCGCATGACCGCGGGGTCAGCTTCCGTCGAGTTCGACGCAGTGCCGCTCCGCCGCCCGGCGGACCTCCAGCGGCGTCCCCGAGTGAGAGCTGATCATCATGCCCACCGCGTCGGGCCCGAGGCGCTCGGCGAAGGCCAGGGCCGCCTGGTGGTCCATCGGCGACCGGTCATAGCTGCTGTGGCAGACGATCGGGCTGGTCGGGGGGCGGCGGGCGAGTGTCTCGTCGGCGTAGACGCCGTACACGATGAACTCGGAGATGTGCAGCTGGGAGTTGAAGGCGTCGGCCCAGTGCCGGCCGGTGGTCTCGCTGATCCGGGCCTGCATGGCCCGCACGATGGCCGGGTCCCAGAACACCAGCGCGTCCACGTAGTCGGGCAGCGGCGGGGGCGGCGCGGGCGGCAGGCCGAGGAGTTCCCTGGCGACCCGGTGCCAGATGACGTGGCGGTCCATGCCCGCGTTGACCGCGTTCTCCTTGCGGAACAGCGACAGCTCGCCGTCCACCCGGAAGCTCTCAGCCTTGGTCGGCCGGATCAGGGTCACGTCCGAGTCGGCCAGCAGCA
The DNA here is from genome assembly GCF_009687845.1 of Acrocarpospora corrugata. Taxonomy (GTDB): domain Bacteria; phylum Actinomycetota; class Actinomycetes; order Streptosporangiales; family Streptosporangiaceae; genus Acrocarpospora; species Acrocarpospora corrugata. The sequence goes on along the minus strand of NZ_BLAD01000120.1, from coordinate 3,631 downwards.
CGACGTCCGCCTCGATCAGCCCGGCGGCGGCGATCTTGGCGGTCTGCTGCATCACCCAGCCGCGGACTGGTGGCCAGGGCCGCGCCGCGTTCAGCCACACCCCGCCCGGCATTCGCCAGTAGCGGCGCGGGATCAGCTCCGGGTGGGTCCAGATCCGGCAGCGCGGGCCCGCGTACCGGGCGAAGGCGCTCTTGTGGGCGGCGGGAACGATCACGTGGTGCACGGTGTCGTCGGAGGTGAACTCCAGCACGGAACGGTGCAACTCGGCGAAGAATTCCGCGTCGGGCTTCCAGGTCGGCGTGATGACGGCTAACTCAGTCATGGCCGGCGGTCTCCCGTCTTTCTGACACGTACGGTGACATGAGCGAACATTCCCCGCGATGGAAGGCTAGGCTACGCCCCGAGGCGTCCTCACATCAGCTATCGGCACATCATCTGACTCGTTACGCATGGCCGTAACACCACCCGTATCACGTGGCGATAGCCATGAGAGGTTCGGGGAAGGAATCACATGGACTTCTGGGGGACGGTCCTCGTCCTGTTCAGGCGGTGGTACGTCGCCCTTCCGGTGTTGCTGCTCGGTCTCGGCGGGGCGGGGCTGGCGTACGCCAGCATTCCGCCGACGTACCTGTCCAACGGGGTGATCGTGCTGAGCATCCCCAGGACCGGGGGAACGGTCCCGCCGAACCCGCGACTGCCCAACCCGATCACCAATCCGCTGCTCAACTTCGACTACGGGCTGAACATGACCGCGTCGATCCTGATCCAGGCGATGGGGTCCCCCGAGGTGGCGGGCGAACTGGGGGTCACCCCCGGCGACGCGACCTCCTACAAGGTCAGCAACGGCAGCACCAACCCGGAGAGCATGTCCAGCGGCCCGTTCGTGTTCGTGTACGCGGAGAGCGACAGCCCGGAGGGCGCCCGCGACATGGTGGCCCGGGTGATGGCCAGGACCAAAGTGGAGTTGCTGAACCGGCAGACGAAGGTGAACGCGCCGCGGGAGACCTTCCTCACCGCCATGGACGTGGTCTCCCCGACCACGCCCCAGCCGGAACAGGGCAGCCGGGCCCGCGCCGCCGCCGCGGCGGCCGGGGTGGGCGCGCTGCTGAGCCTGTGGTCCACGTTCGCGGTGGAGAGCTACCTGGTGTCCCGCCGGGCCCGGCGCGGCGCCCAGCGGCCCGGACGGGCGTCCGCGGCTTCCCGCGACGCACAGCCCTCCGGCGTGGCCGGATGACGGCCGCCGCGCTGGACACCCCGCTGCGCCGGCGCGCGGACGGCGCGAGCCTGCTGTGCGTCTGCGTGCTGGTGCTGCTGCTGACCCCGGCCCGGCTGGTGGTGCGCGGCCTGCCCATGTCGCTGACCATGTCCGACCTGCTCGGCCTGACCACCCTCACCCTGTGGATGTGCGCGCACACCACCACCACCCTGGGCATCGCCAAGGGCGGCAACGCGGTCCGCCGCGCCCTCTTCGCGTACGCGCTGGCCATCGTCTTCCTGTACGGCTACGCCACCTACGCCTACCTGCCCAGCGACGAGCTCAACTCGGCCGACCACTCGCTGGTGCTGATCGTGGCCAACCTGGGGCTGGCGCTGGGCATGTGCGACGCGGTGCGCGGCCGGGAGCGGCTGGACTTCGTGCTGAAGGGCCTGGTGGTGGCCGGGGCCGGGATGGCGGTCGTGGGAGCGGTCCAATGGATCCTCGGGTTCGACCTCACGGCGTACATGAAACTGCCCATTCTCAGCTCCAACGACGTGGCGGTGGACGCGGTGGAGGCCCGGTCGGGCATTCAGCGGGTGCCGTCCACCACCGGGCACCCGATCGAGTTCGGCGTGATCATGGCGATGATCCTGCCGTTCGCGCTCCACTACGGCTTCCACGCCCGGGATCGCGGCGAGTCGCCCCGGCGCTGGTGGATCGCCGCCGCGATGATCGCGGCCGGTCTGATGTTCGCGGTCTCCCGTTCCGGCATCCTGGCCGTCCTGACGGTCGGCGTCGTGCTCTTCCTCGGCTGGACCAACCGCCGCAGAGTCCAGGCGCTCGGCGTCGTGGTGCTCTTCCTGGCCGTGGTGAAGGTGCTCTTCCCCGGGCTGCTCGGCGCGTTCTACACCTTGTTCACCAACATCGGCAGGGACGACAGCATCCGCTACCGGGTGCACGACTACCCGAACGCGATCGAGGAGTTCCTGCGCAGCCCCTTGTTCGGCCGCGGCATCGGCACCTGGTACGCGCCCAAGCACCAGGTCTTCGACAACCAGTATCTGCTCACCCTGGTCGAGGCCGGGGCGCTGGGCATCGCCGCCTTCGTCGGCATCGTCCTGGTCGGCGTGTACGGGGCCGTCCGGGCCCGCCACCTCAGCGACGACCCACGCGACCGCAACCTCGCCCTGACCCTGGCGGCGGCCACGATCGTCCCGCTGGTCGGCGCGATCACCTTCGACCTGCTGGCCTTTCCCCAGATCGCGTCCCTGATGTTCTTCATGATCGGGGCCTGCGGCTCCCTGTTGCGCATAGCCGAGAACGAGCGCGGGGAACTCGGTTCCCGGGGGTTCAGTCGTGCCGTTCCGGTGGGGGGATAGGGCGGCCGGTGTCGTGCCACACGTTGCCCTCGTTTCTGGTCATGATCGAGCGGGTGCTGAGCAGGATCGGGCAGACGTAGGCGGAGTGCCGCCCGAACCGGTTGCCGGCCACCTCGATCCCGGTCAGCGGGCCGGCCAGCACGGTGTGGTCGAAGTTGAGCACGCAGGCGCCGCCGTCCAGCAGGTTGCCGACCACCCGGGTGTCGTGTGCCGAGGTCTGCAGCGCGGCGTTGGCCTGCTTGGTGGTGGACATGTCGATGGTGTTGTGCCGCAGCGTGACGTCACGCTCCCCGGCGAAGGACTGCACGCCGTCGTTGTGGGTCGGGCCGCCGTCCTGGTTCGGGTCGCGGGCGAACCAGGTCATGTCGTGGATGTAGGAGTCCTGGATGAGCGTGTGGCTGTTGGCCTTGACGCCGTCCACGCCGCCCCGGATGTCGGCCCGGTAGATCCGGGTGTTCTTGGTCCACAGGCCGTCGACGGTGGCCGACGGGTGGGACGGGACGAAGTCGGAGGAGATCACTACGGTGTTCCGGCCGCGCTCGGTGTCCAGCAGGGCCGCGTTGCGGTCGGTGGCGCGGCCCCGGAAGACACAGTCGCGGAAGGTGACGCCGGACCCGGTGACGGTGACGAAGCCGTGGAAGTCCTTGCCGGTGATGACCAGGTTGTCGGCGCTGATGGTCTGGTCGCCGCGCACCACGGTCAGCTTGGTTCCCTCGGGCACGCCGGTGCTGGCCGCGTCCGGGTAGCCGGGCAGGGCGGGCGGCGGCCCGGTTGGTTCAGGTGATTCGTGCGGTGTGCGGGAGCCCGTCGGCACGGCCGGATCGGCCAGGGCCCGGCCGTCGGACGCGCACCCGGTCAGCGTGGCCGCGATCAGGAGGGCGACGGTCAGGAGGGCGACGGTCAGGAGGGCGACGGTCAGGTGGGGCACTCCAGCGGGCCCACCACGGCGGTGACGTTGTAGCCGTCGTCGATGGTGACGAGCTTGTTGTCTTCCCATGTGGTGTTCCCGCAGTCGATCGAGGCAGGGCCGAAGTCCCAGGATTCATTGACCACG
>NZ_BLAD01000119.1 GCF_009687845.1 Acrocarpospora corrugata | reverse complement strand
AACCATGTCCGCCGGTGAGGCCGAGATCAGCGGCCAAAGTGGGGCCAGCGAAACCCCGGTCAGGGTTGGGTGGGGAGTTGGATGCGGAAGAGGGCGCCGGGGGTGGTGTTCTCGGCGGTGATCGTGCCGCCGTGGGCGTGGACCAGGGCGGCGGCGATGGAGAGGCCTAGGCCGGTGCCGCCGGAGTTGCGGGTGCGGGAGGGGTCGCCTCGGTAGAAGCGTTCGAAGACGCGGTCGGGGTCGCGGAGGCCAGGGCCCTCGTCGGCGACTTCGATGCTGGCGGTGGCGTCGGGGGTGATGCCGACGGCGACGTGGAAGGCGGTGCCGGCGGGGGTGTGGCGGAGGGCGTTGCCGACCAGGTTGCCGATCACCTGGCGGAGGCGGGCTTCGTCGCCGGCCACGGTGACGGGGGTGTCGGAGTCGTCCAGGCGCAGGAGTTCGATTTCGCGGTCGGGGGCGAGAAGCTGGGCGTCGAGGACGGCGCCTGCCGCGAGACTGAGGATGTCGACCGGTTCGCGTTCGAAGGGTCGTTGCTGGTCGAGTCGGGCGAGGAGAAGGAGGTCGTCGACGAGTAGGCCCATTCGGGCGGCTTCGTCCTCGATTCGGCGGATCAGGCCGGCCAGGTCGTCGGCCGGGGTTCGGGTGAGTTCCTGGCGGTAGAGCTCGGCGAAACCGCGGATGGAGGTCAGCGGGGTGCGCAGTTCGTGGGAGGCGTCGGCGACGAAACGCCGCATCCGTTCCTCCGACCGTTTCGCCTCGTACGCCGAGCGGTTGGCCGCCGCCTCCGAGGCCTCCCGGTCCTGGAAGGCCGCTTCGATCTGGGTGAGCATGCCGTTGATCGCCCGCCCGAGCCGTCCCATCTCGGTACGGCGATGCCGCATCGGCACCCGCTGCGACAGATCGCCCCTGGCGATGGCGGCGGCCGTGCGCTCGACTTCGCCGAGGGGGCGCAGGCTGCGCCGTACCAGCCAGTAGCAGGCGAGCCCGAGCGCGACCAGCACGGCCCCGCCGGCGCCGGCCACGATCGTGGTCAGGCGGGAGACCGTGCTTTCGATGTCGCCCATGCTGACCGCGACCACCCGGCTCTGGCTGTCCCGCCCGGGAACGGCGATCACCCGCCACGGCGGGTCCTGGCCGCCCACGGACGGCACGGTGAACGGCCTGCCGAGGCGCTGCCGGACTACGTCGGCGGTCAGCACGGGCAGGGCGGGTTTCTCCTCGCCTGGCGATTCGGCCACGGTCAGCATCGGGAGGCCCTGCGCGTTCAGGATGACCACATGGAAGAGCCCGGGGAAGCGCTGCGTCCGGAACGGGCTGTCCCGGAACCTCGGCTCGGCCTCCGGAAGGTCGATCATGTCGCGGAGCGGGCGACTGGCGGCGGACAGCTGCTCGTCCACCCGCTCGGTCAGGTAGCCGCGCAGCAACTGCACGGCGAACCCACCGGTCAGCGCGATGGCCAGAGTGACCATGGCAAGCGTCCCGACCACCAGCCGAAGCCAGAGCGGGGTCCGCGCGAGCCGCTTCTTCACGAGAACACCATGGACGACGTCATCGGCGGGGGGCGCGCAGGACGTAGCCGACGCCGCGGAGGGTGTGGATGAGTTTGGGGCCCTGGGTGTCGACCTTGCGACGGAGGTAGGAGACGTAGGACTCGACCACGTTGCGGTCGCCGCCGAAGTCGTAGTGCCAGACGTGGTCGAGGATCTGGGCCTTTGAGAGCACGCGGCCCTGGTTGACCATGAAGTAGTGGAGGAGTTTGAACTCGGTGGGCGAGAGCCGCACCGGGTGGCCTTGGCGCCAGACCTGGTGGGCGTCCTCGTCCATTTCGAGGTCGGCAACCTGGAGACGGTCAGGGAGGGTGGCGTCGCTCGCGGTGCGGCGGAGGACGGCGCGGATTCTGGCCAGGACCTCCTCCAGGCTGAACGGCTTGGTCACGTAGTCGTCGCCCAGGGCGAGGCCGGCCAGCTTGTCCTCGGTGGTGTCTCTGGCGGTGAGGAAGAGCACCGGGATGCGCCGGCCGGCGGACCGCAGCCGGGAGGCGACTGCGAAGCCATCCATGTCAGGCAGCATAACGTCGAGAACCATGAGGTCAGGACGTACCCGTTCGGCCATCAGGACGGCTTCTCTGCCGTCGGCGGCGATGACGACTTCGAATCCGGCGAGGCGCAGGCTGGCGGCGAGCAGTTCCCGGATGTTGGGTTCGTCGTCGACCACCAGCAGGCGTGCTTCGGCCTTCATCGGCGACTGCCCAGTCCGGGAACGCCGCCTTCGCTGACCGTAGTGGCGGCGACGTTGCCGTCGGCGTCGCGCTCACCCTGGACGATCACCGTGCTGCCGGGCTTGATGTCGCCGACCTTGCCCTCCTTGGAGATCTGGATCTTGGTGTCGCCGGTGGTGGTGACGACCGTGGTGGCGCCGTTGGCCTCGACGTAGATCTTGTTGCCGTCGACGAGCTTCACGGTGCCGAAGGTCGTGTTGCCCAAAGCCCCAGCACCGGTTCCGGTTCCGCCCTGACCGCCCTGGCGCGAGCCGCCTTGGCCGGACAGCATGCCGGCGACCAACGCCTGCCGATCGTTCGTCCCGCTGGCACCCCAGAGTTTCTGCGCCTGGATGCCGAGCAGCACCCCGGCCATCAGCACCACACCCGCGGCCAGCGTGACGGTCAGCTTCGACGTCTTCGCGCGGACCGGGCGCGCCATCAGCTCACGGTCGAGATCGTCGCCGTACGGCGAGACCTCCAGCAGCTCACCCTGAGACGCCCTACGCCTGCTCACATTCGCTCCTCATCCGAAATCATTCGAAGCGCAACGCTTCAATGGGCCGCAGCTTGGCGGCGCGGTTGGCGGGATAGCTGCCGAAGAAAAGGCCGATCGCGACCGACACCCCGAGGGCCAGCGCGACCGAACTCGGCACCACCGACGGGGTGATCCCGGCGATGGTGAACTGGGCGCCGATCACCGCGATCGTCACCCCGAGCAGGCCGCCGAACAGGCTGAGAATGGTGGCCTCCGCGAGGAACTGGCCGAGGATCGCGCTGCGGGGCGCGCCGATGGCCTTGCGAATGCCGATCTCCCTGGTCCGCTCGGTGACGGTGACCAGCATGATGTTGGTGATGCCGATGCCGCCGACCAGCAGGCTGATCGCGGCCACCGCGCCGAGCAGAACGGTGAACGTGCCGATCGCGGAGCCGACCGTTTCCTGGAGGGTGGCCTGGTTGAGGATGCGGAAGTCGGCGGCTGCCGTACCGGTGATGCCGTGGCGCTGGTTGAGGACCTGGGTGACCTCGTCCTGGGCGGCGTTCACCGTGTCGGCGCTGGTGGCCTGCACCACGATCTGGCCGAGCGGCCCGAAACCGGTCAGGCTCTGCTGGACGGCGGGCAGCGGCGCGATCGCCAGGTCGTCGCCATCCTGGAAGCCAGAAGAACCAGACTCCTTCAGCACGCCGACCACGGTGAACGGCACCCCGGTGACGTTGATCTGCTTGCCGACCGGGTTCACCTCGCCGAACAGGTTCTCGGCCACGGTCTGGCCGATCACAATGACCTTCCGGGCGGCCAGGATGTCATCGTTGAAGAAGTACGTGCCCTGGGCGACCGGCTTGTTGGACGCCTCGAAATAGCTGGGGTAGGAGCCGACCACCTGCTGGATGGCGTGGCTCGCGCCTTCGTAGGTGACCGTCTGGCTCTGCGCGGTCACCACCGGCGACACGCTCCGCACCGACGGCGCGTTCGCTTTGTCCGCCAGAGCGCGGGCATCGTCCACGGTCAGATCTTTGGCCTGGGTCCGCGGACCCGAATTCTGCTGCCCGCCGTTCCCGCCACCGCCGAGCAACCTGGCGAAGCCACCGCCGCCACCACCACCGCCACCGCCGCCCGACGTGGTCGAGGAGACCGTGAGCGAGTTCGCGCCCAGGCGCTGGATGTCCCCCTGGATCTGCCGGGAGGCGCCCTCCCCCACCGCGACCAGCAGGATCACCGCGGCCACGCCGATCAGAATGCCGAGCGTGGTCAGCGTGCTGCGCATCTTGTTGGCCGTGAGGCCGCGCACGGCGAACCGCAGCACTTCGAGCGTGTTCACATGCTCACCTCTTCGAGCCGGGGCGGCGGTCCCAAGACCGCCGACTGGCGGATGTCCGCGATGATCTGCCCGTCCATCAGGCGGACGACGCGTTTGGCGTGCGCGGCCACGTCGGATTCGTGGGTGATCACGACGATGGTCCGGCCGTCCAGACTGAGCTGGTCGAAGATACTCAGCACGTCACGGGTGGACGTGCTGTCCAGCGCACCGGTGGGCTCGTCGGCGAGTAGCAGCGTCGGCGCGTTGACCAGCGATCTCGCGATCGCGACCCGCTGCTGCTGCCCCCCGGACAGTTCATTCGGCTGATGGTGTACCCGATCGGACAAACCCACCCGATCCAGCGCGGCCAGCGCGCGCTTCCTGCGCTCCGCGGCCTTCACTCCGCCGTACGCCAAGGGCAGCTCGACGTTCACGAGCGCGCTCATCCGGGGAATCAGGTTGAACGACTGGAACACGAATCCGATCTTGCGATTCCTGACGACGGCCAGGCGCGTCTCGTCGAGCACGCCCACATCCGTGCCATCCAGCCGGTACGCCCCTGACGACGGCACATCCAGACACCCGATGATGTTCATCAGCGTGGACTTGCCAGAACCGGACGCACCCATGATCGCCACATAGTCACCGGGCTCGACGGCGAGAGTGACTCCGCGCAACGCGTGCACGGCCGTCTCCCCTTCGCCGTAAATCTTGCGGACATCCTGAACATCGAGAACGAGGGGCGTGTTCACTGGCTTCCTCCACCCTGACCGCCGCCGCCCGCTCCGCCGCCACCGCCACCGCCACCGCCACCGCCGCGGATCAGGCCGCCACCGCCGAGGCCGCCCGGGATCGGGAGCCCGCCACCGGTGGTCGAGGTGTTCGTGGGACGGACGACCTGGTCGCCTTCCTTCAGCCCGGAGACGATCTCGGTCGCGGTGTCCCCCTTCACGCCGACCTCCACTCGGGTCCTGACCTGCTGGCCGTTGTTCAGCAGGGTCACCGTGCTCTGGCCGCCGGCCGTGGTGATCAGCGCGCTCGGCAGGGTCAGCACGTCGTCGACGGTGTCGACGGTCACCCGCACGCTGGCCGTCTGCCCGAGCCGCACGGTCGGCGGGACTTCGGAGAGGGAGATCGTGGCAGCGTACTGAACCACATTGTTCGTGGTCTGCGGCTGCGGGTCGATCACCGTGACCTTGCCGCTCGCGGCGACCCCGGTGAGCGCGTCGAAGGTGACGGTAGCCGCCTGGCCGACTTCGAGCCTGGTCACGTCCGCTTCGGTGAACTGGCCGACGATGCGCAGTTTGGCGGTGTCGGCCAGCTCGATGAATCCCGAACTCGTGGTGCTCTGGGCACCCGTGCCCGTACCACCAGACGAACCGGAAGAACCACCGGACGAACCGCCCACGGTTCCGTTCACGGCGGTCACCGTGCCCGCGTACGGCGCTTTGATCACCGTCGCGTCCAGGGCGCGGTCGGCGGCGCGGTAGGCGTTGCGGGCGTTGATGTACTGGGAGTAGCCGGAGGCCGTCGAGGTGTCGGCGTCCTCGGCCGCGTCCAGGCTCGCCTTGGTGGCCTCCAGCGACTCGCGCGCGGCAGTGTCGTCCAGTCGGGCCAGAATCGCGCCCTTCTTCACCTTGTCCCCCGGCTCGACCTTGATCGACTCGACGGTGCCGCCGGCCCCGAAAGTGAGCGATCGGGTCCGTGCGCTCTCCACGGCACCGGAGGCCGACACCGAGGCGACCACATTGCCCCGGGTGACCGGCGTGGTCAGCGGCGCGGCTCCCGCCGGGGAGCCGCTGCCCAGCGAGGCGTACGCGGCTGCCACGCCGCCGAGCAGTAGCCCCGCGAGCAAGAGGTTCACGATCAGCGCTCTGCGCTTCGTCGACAGCTTCACGAGGCTAGACACTGCCGGTCCCCGCTTGAGTCCAGCTCCGCTGTCCCTGAAGGTTTGCTGCCAACACGCACAGCCAACTTTCAGGCAGGGTTAAGCGGGTCATGACGCGCGCTCGCCAGGATGACCGCCATGATGTCGAGCAGCCCGTCCGCCCTCCTGCGCAAGGGAGGGCTCGCCCTGGCGGCGATCGTCCTGGTGAGCACCGGCGTGATCTATCTGTCCGGTGACGACTCCGCCGCGGCCCCCCGGGTGGATCTCGTCTCCGCCGAACGCGGCACCGTGGTCTCCGCCGTATCCGCGGCCGGCACCACCGTCGACAACGGCGTGCGCGACCTCTCCTTCACCTCCGAGGGCAAAGTCCAGAAGATCTACGTCTCCATCGGCGACAAGGTCACCAAGGGCGACATCCTCGCCCGAATCGACAACACTGCCGCCAAGGAGAACTACACCGCGGCCGCGGCCACCCTGGCCGCCGCCGAAGACGCACTCGAAAACCCCACCTCGACCGGCACCACGACCGGCACCACGACCGGCTCCGGCGCTGGCAACGCATCTGGATCCGGCGACGCATCCGCGTCCAGCAGCGGTTCATCCGGGAGCGGTTCGGGATCGAGTTGCCCGCCGTCTGACGCGGGCAAGCCGAGCGCGAACCCGACCGCGAAACCAACTGCCACGGGTCGGCCCAGCGGAGCAGCCCAGCCGTCGCCTTCCGCGGCCCCCGGAGCTCCCGTCGGCGTCGAACCCGCTCTTCCCGGATCCGCTTCGGACTCGGCCGGCACTCCCGACTCCCCGGGCAAGCCCGGCTCCGCCGGCGGCGGCGACCGCCCGTCCGATGACGTCGGTCTCGTGATCCAGACCCAGCCGCCCGCCCCGCGGCCAAGCCCCACCCCGACCGTGACTCCAACCCCCTCGGCAGCCCCCGCCTGCACCGGAACGCAGGGCAGTCAAAGCAACCAGGGCGGGCAGGGATCTCAATCCGGACAGGGCGGTGGCTCCGGTGGCGGCGCACAAGGCGGCCGGGTCCTGAGCGAGGCGGAACTGGAGGCGAACGTCAGCAAGGCCACCACCGACCTGGCCGAAGCCAAGGAAGCCCTCGCCGGGGTCACCATCAAGGCTCCGGCCGCCGGAACCGTGCTCTCCATCGCCGGCACGGTGGACACCGACTACACGACGGGCACCTTCATCACCCTCGGCGACCTGGACAACCTCCAGGTCCACGCCCTGTTCACCCAATCCGACATCGGCCACCTGAAGATCGGCCAACCCGCCGAGATAACCCTCACCACCGACCAGACCACCAGCCACCCCGGCAAAGTCAGCCACATCGACCCCACCGCCACCACCACCGGCAAACTCGTCCAGTACGGCGTCACCATCACCTTCGACACCCACCCCGACGCCCTGCTCCTGGGCCAGTCCGCCACCGTCCAGGTCACCACCGCCGAAGCCGCAAACACCCTCTACGTCCCCGCCAGAGCCGTACAGACAGGCCAAGACGGAACAACCACCGTCACCACCCAATCCGGCCAGAAGAAGCCCGTCCACACCGGCATCCGCAGCGACCTCTACATCGAGATCACCAACGGCCTGACCGAGGGCGACCAGATCACCCTCCCCACCGACACAACCACCAACGGCTTCCCCGACAGCACTTTTCCAGGCTGAGGTTCAGCTGGCCCGCATCACATACCCGACGCCCCGCAACGTGTGAATCAGGCGGGGCGTCGTCCTGTTGTCGATTTTGCGGCGCAGGACCGACACATAGGACTCCACGATTCCGGCGTCGCCGCGGAAGTCGTAGTCCCAGACGTGGTCGAGGATCTGGGCCTTGGACAGCACGCGGCCCGTGTTGGACATGAAGTAGCGGAGCAGTTTGAACTCGGTCGGGGACAGGGAGACGACCGCGCCGCCGCGCCAGACCTCGTGGGACTCCTCGTCGAGTTCGATGTCGGCGAACGCGAGCCGGGGCGGCGCGGCGAAGGGGTCGCCGGAGGTGCGGCGGAGGACGGCGCGGATTCTGGCGACGACCTCTTCGAGGCTGAAGGGCTTGGTGACGTAGTCGTCGCCGCCCAGGGTCAGGCCGCGGATCTTGTCCTCGGTGGCGTCGCGGGCGGTGAGGAAGACGACCGGCGTGTAGGTGCCGCTGCCGCGCAGCCGCCGTACCACCTCGAAGCCGTCCACGTCCGGCAGCATCACGTCGAGCACGATCAGGTCGGGCCGGTGCCGGCGGGCGGCCGTGACCGCCGACTTGCCGTCGGAGGCGGTGTGCACCTCGAATCCCGCGAATCGGAGGCTCGCGCCCAGCAGTTCCAGGATGTTCGGTTCATCCTCGACGATCAACAGCCGGGCTTCAGCGGAGGAAGAAGATTCAGGCACCATGGCAGCTTCTTGAGGCGACATGAACGGATGGTCGGCACTTTACGAAGTTCGTCTTAAAGGCACCGTCAAAAGATCGAATCCACGATGTGCCTGGCTATCGCCAGGCTGGAGGTCGCGGCGGGCGAGGGCGCGTTGCGGACCAGCACGATCGGGCCGTGCGTGTCGATGGCGAAGTCGTCCAGCAGCGCGCCGTCCCTGGCCACGGCCTGGGCGCGCACTCCTCCCTCGGTCCTGACCAGGTCTTCCATGGTTAGGGATGGCACGTAGCGGCGGGCGGCTTTGAGGAAGGAGCGTCTGCCCAGCGAGCCGTACACCTCGCGGAGGCCGGTACGCCAGTGCTGGGCGGCCATCCGCCGGGTGCCGGGCCAGGCGGCGATGGCGCGCAGGTCCTTGAGTGAGATCTTCGACCAGGAGTAACCCTCTAACGCGAGCGCCATGACCGCGTTCGGGCCGACCAGCACTTCACCGTCGATGCGCTTGGTCAGGTGCACGCCGAGGAACGGGTATTGGGGGTCGGGGACGGGATAGATCAGGCCCCGGACCAGCCCTTTCGCGGAATCCGTCAGTCGCAGGTACTCGCCGCGGAACGGGATGATCCGCACGTCTCCCGGCTGCCCGGCCAGCGCGGCCACCCGATCCGTGCCCAGCCCGGCGCAGGAGACCAGCCGGTCGAAGCCGAATTTGGTCCGCCCGGCCAGCACCTCCACTCCGGACGCGGTCTCCCGGATGGCCCGGACGGGCAGGCCGAGCCGGACGTCCAGGGGTGCGGCCAGGCTGCGGGCGACGGCGGGGAAGTCGGCGATCGCGGTGTGCGGGGAGTGCACAGCGCCGACGCCGACCGCGTGCGGCTCGATCTCGCGCAGGCCGAGCGCGTCCAGCACGACGACCCCCGGCACACCGTTCTGGGCGGCTCTGGCGGCGATCCGCTGCATTCCGGCGAGTTCACCCCGGGTGGAGGCGATGACGAGCTTCCCGACCTCCTCGTACGGCAACCGGTGTTCCGCGCAGTACTCCCGCAGCAGCGCGACCCCGTCCCGGCAGAGACGCGCCTTGAGTGAGCCCGGCTGATAGTAGATGCCCGCGTGCACGACCCCGCTGTTGTGCCCGGTCTGATGCGCGCCGACCTGATCCTCCTTGTCGAGGACGGTCACCTCGGCCCCCCTGGCGGTCAGCTCCCGCGCGACCGCCAGCCCCAAGATGCCCGCTCCGACAACCCCGATCCTCATGTCAGCCGTCCTACCTTCGCCGCGTCGATGTGCCCCTGGTCGCGAAGCCAGCGCAACGCGTCCGCGATCGTCTCCTGCCCGGGGCGGAGCCGAATCCCCAGCCCTTCAAGGGTAGAACTGTCCTGGGTCGGCACCATTGTGACCATGATCTCGACGGCATCCCGGGTGAGGGGATAGTCGATCCGCCAGACCTTCCTGATCAGGTCCAGGAGGGCGCCGGCGGCCATCAGGGCTCCGGCCGGCACCTTGTACCGGCGTCCGGTCAGGCCGGTGACCTCATCACATAAGTCCGCCACCTGCGCCCAAGTCAGGAAATGTCCCCCGAGCATGTAGCGGCGCGGCCCTTGCCCGGGGGACATGCACGCGGTCAGCACCAACGCCACATCCCGGACATCCACCAGCGCGCAACCGCCGGGAACCATCGGCCAGCCCTGCTTCATGGAGGCGACCAGTCCCTCGTTGAAGGCGTCCACGGTCGGCTGGCAGGGCCCGGACACCCCGCCGGGGTAGACAATCGTCACCGGATGGCCCTGTTCCTGGAGCTCCCGCGCGTAGCGCTCGCCCACGATCTTCGTCTTGCCGTACGCGTTCCGAGGACTCGCCAGCGCACTCTCCGTAGTGATCACCGGGCCGCCCGGCGGCACGAACACGGCCGTCGTGGACACGTGCACGATCGGATCCAGGCCCAGTTCGGCCGCCTGGCCGAGCACGTTGCGCAGCCCGCCGACATTGGTCCCGGCCAGATCCCCGCCGGGCCCGGTCACGCCGATCTCCGCCGCCGCGTGCAGGACCGCCTCCCCGCGCGCCAGCCCCGCCCGTACGGCTGCCGCGTCCCGGATATCCGCCACGCAGATCTCGAACTCGTCCGCGACACCCAGCGCGACCAGCACCTTCCTGGCCTTCTCCGGGCTGCGGACCAGCAGAATGGGCTCGTGGCCGGCGGCGCGGAGGGCGGCGACCGCGTGCGAGCCGACAAAACCGGAGGCACCGGTCACCACTACGCGCATGCCCGCAAGTTAGCGCGGACATACCCATCGCAATAGGTCCACTCACCATCGAACTTGTGTTCGGTATGATGGCGGGATGTACGTGCCGCCGGAATGGCCGTCCGAGGTGCGCCCGCCCGGCAGCCCGGACTGGGAGAACTCCGCCGTCGACTGGCTGCTCGACGCGGTGCCGCCCGACTACCGTGCGTACGGGGTGCTCCGCCGCCATCCGCTCGCGCTGGCCCGGATGGCGCACCACCACGTCCGGGCCGAGATCGAGGCGGCCCGCGCCGGATACCGGGGAGCCGCCGTGGACCTCAAGGAGCACCTGCCCCCGCATGTCGTGGAGGCGGTCCTTGAGGTCTACCGCCAGGAGGGCCCGCGCCTGGTCGCCCTGGCGGAGTCCATCGCCGTGGTGGAACGCGCGCTCCGCGGCGAACGTTTCGTGGCCAGGATGTGAGTCAGCGCAGGCCCTTGATCATCGCGCCGAACCTGCGGACGTCCCGCATCCGCGCCTCGTAGGTGGCGCCGACCAGGAGCAGCAGCAGCCCGCCGACGGCCACCGGCACCCAGCGCGGCACGTTCAGCACCAGGTCGGACACCCACGGCGCGAGTTCGTGGATCGCGACTATGGCCAGCGTGAACCCGCCGAGCAGGGCGGGCGCCTGGAGCCGCCACCGCGCCCCGGCCAGCAGCACCAGCAGCGAGACCACGCCGAGGGCGAGCGGCCTGGCCCAGTGCTGCGGCTCCGGGTAGATCGCCAGCAGGCTCGGGAGCAGCGAGAAGGAGAGGCCGCTGCCGTAGGCGAGCCAGGAGGACTGGTCCTTGGCGCGCCACCAGCCGAAGGCGAGCAGGACGACCGAGACGGGCACGGTGTACGCCTCCACGACGGAGATGTCCTCGGCGTAGAGGCGGGTCCAGGAGGCGAGCAGCAGGAGAACTGTGCCGACGTATCCGGCTTTACGGCGGTCGGAGCGCAGGGCCGTACCGATCGCGATGAGGCCGGCCAGGGCCAGCGCGACGCTGAGCATGCGCCGATCCACCACCCAGGCGAGCCCGACGAGGGCGAGGCCGTATCCGGCGAGCTCCACGCCGATGCCGTCCCTGGGCAGCAGCCAGGCGGCGACGGCGGCCAGCGCGGCGACCGCGATCAGGACGAACGTCACATAGTCGGGGCTCTGTCCGGCCGCCAGCCACACCGCGACGGCCTCGCCGCCGACCAGCGCCGTCGCCACCCCGGCGGCCCCGGCCCGGACGGCGGGCAGGCTCGCCCGCCAGGCCACCCCAGCCGCGAGCACCGCGAGGACGGCCGCCGCGACCAGGGTCGCCGTCCTGGAGACCAGCGCCCACGCCGCCACCTCGGCGACCATGGCGAGCGCGAGCCCGGCGAAGGCGACCTCACGCCCGAACAGGGCTCCGGCGGCGAGTCCGGCCGTGACCACGAGCTGGACGGCGATCAGCACCCAGAAGGGCAGATTGAACGCGACCGGCAGCACCGCCAGCAGCACAGCAATCACCGCTGCCGAGCACACGATCGGCACGCTCTTCTCGCGGACCACCAGGGCGCCGAGCGCCACCGCGATCGCCACGGCCGCGAGCACGACCAGCACGGGCGGCGTGAGAACGACCTGGTTCAGGCCGAGTTCGTCCCGTGCGCCCAGCCCACTCGGGCCGCCCCACACCGCGTGATCCCGCTCGAAGGGCCCGACCAAGGCGACCATGACCGGGACCAGCACCGGCGAGGCGACCAGCAGGCCGAAGGCTCCGGCGGCGACGCCCATCGCCTTACCGAGCTCACGCCGGACGCCTCTGATCCCGAACACCGCGATCCCGGCGACGAGGAAGGCCGCGAGCGGGGTCGGCACCGGCCACCAGCCGCTGTCGATCGACACCCGGATCGGATACGCCAGCGCCGCCGCGAGCGCGACGGCGGCGCCGCCCGCGAGCGGGGTCGTCCACTTGCCGCGCAGGGCCTGGAGCAGCGCGATGACCGCCGCGCCGACAAGCACGCCAGAGAGGGCGATAGCGCCCTGAAGGTCGTCGCCCTGGATGGTCATCAGCACGCCCGCGACCGCGCCGAGAGTCCAGGTGATCCAGAAGAACACGGCGGCGGTGCCGCGCTTGAGCAGGTTCCAGAGCAGCAGGTCTAGCCCTGCGGTGCCCACCAGGGCGGTGATGATCCAGATCGGCTCCCGGTCGAGGGTGAGGATCGGCAGGGCCAGCTGGCCGAAGCCGATGGCCACCGGGACGGCCAGTTTGAGCGCGCGGATCTGCTCGCCGGCGACCGCGTGCACCGCCAGGCCGTACAGGGCGAAGAGCACGCAAACGACGGCGATCAGGATGCCGGTGTACGTCAGCGGATCAACCCGGTCGAGCCCGGCCACACCGACCTGCCAGGCGGCGTAGCCGTCCAGCAGCATCAGGGCGAACCCGAGCAGCGAGACGGTCTCCGCTGTGGTGCTCAGCCCCCGGCGCAGCAGCACCAGCGGGGTGGCGAGCGTCAGGGCGGTGAACCCGAGCAGCACCGCCGCCCGCCCGCCGATCCCGAGATAGCCCCAGCTCACGACGGTGAACACGACGGCCGCCACGACCAGCAGCAACCCACCCAGACCCAGCAGCAGGTTCTGTACGGCCTTGCCGGACATATCCGCCGGCCGCGGCGGCGCGACAAGCGGACGCCCCCCGACCGGCGCCTCCGGACTGGGGCTCCAGCTTGCCTGGCCGGCGGCCACCGGAACCCTCTCACGCTCCAGACGGAGGGTCCTGAGCAACACCTCACGGCGGGCCAGCAGGTGCCCTTCCCGGGCCCGCAGATCGGCCAGCGCCACATCGAGCCGCCACAGCTCGGTCGCGGTCGCCCCGACGAGCGGCAGCCCGCAGTTCGGGCAGGAGGCGTACGACCCGGTCAACTGCTGCCCGCAGTCGGGACACGGAAAGGGACCAACGGTGTTCATGGTTGAACAATGCCGCCCCGACCCACCCCGGCACTATGCGTTCATGTACTCAGTTACCGGTAAGTAGCCTCAAAACGGCGAATCCCGGCCTTCACCTACCCGAAGGCCGGGATCCACGATGGTCGGGCTCAGAGGAAACTCTGACGCTCGATCCTGAAGGAGACCCCGCCCTGCTCGTCGATGGCGGCGTCCAGCGACTTGTCGTCGAGCACGTCGGCCGCCTCGGCGTCCAGGAAGACCCGGGCGCCCTCGACATCGATCACCTGGTCGGTGACCGCGGGAGCGTCCGCCACTGAGAGCAGCAGAGCGCCCGGCTCGTCGGCCTGTCCCGCGATGCGAATGCCCGTGTCCACCGAATCCGTCGACTGCGCGGTGAGATCACGGATCACCTGTACGGCGTTGTCCGTCAGTGTGAGCACGATGACTCCTCGTTCTGGTCGGGTGTTTCGTCCCACCTTGCCCCCGACCGGCGACTTCACACATCCGAACTTCAGCGAACCGTCCACCGGGCCAGCAGCACGATGATCGCCATCGCGGCCACGGCGACCCCGACCCACAACGCGATCATGGCCGTGGACACCCCGCCCGGCCCGGCCGACGCGACCGGCTGAACCTTCGTGGACCGCCCTGTTTCCACTGCTTCCGGCGGAGTCGGCGACGCCCGCACGCCGGTGACCTCAGCCGGCAGCGGAACTTCGTAGACCGGGCTGTTCAGGCCCTCGGAACCGGTCAGCAGCGCACGCCCATCCCGCGTGTAGGCCACCGACTCCGACTGGGCGAGCGCGGGCATCGTCACCTTGGACAGCAACTGGTCCGGAGCCTTGTACACCGAGGCCGAGAAGTAGGTCCTGATCACGAAACTGGAGCCGTCCGGCGCGTACGCGGCGTCGGTGGCCATGATCGGGGCCTCCCCGACCCGGCGCAGCACATTCGTCCGGTCGGTCCTGAGCTCCTTCGGCGCCTGGTAGATCGAACCGGAGAACTCCTTGGTGACCACGTACAGCCGCCCGGTCTTCGGGTGCACCATGATTCCCTCGGCGTTACGCCCGCCGTCGGCGTACCGGAACCGATACCGCACGGCCTGGAGGGTGGCACTCCGGAGGCGCTCCGGCTCAATCACCTTGTAGACGGAAATATCCGGCCATGCGCCTTCCAAATTGTCGCCGATGTCGGCGAACCACAGCACGCCGCGACCGGTCTGCGGGTCCGTCGAGGCCGCCATCGCCTCCCAGTCCCTGGCCTGCGCCCCGGCCAGCGTGAACGTCGCCCGGGTCTTCCCGTCCAGGCCGACCGCGAAGAACTGCGCCCCCGCGTCGCTGTCGTTGTGGGTGTAGACGAGGTCAGGACGCGTCGGCGAGAGCGCCAGCCCGCTGGACTCGGTGATCCGCTTGTCCTTGAACTCGAACAGGACCCGTTCGGTGTCGTCCCGGGTGCCCGCCCACGCCGGCGCGGCCGTCCCGACCCCGAGCAGCAACACCACCAACCCCACGAATTTCATCCCGTTCCCCCCGATCCGCGCCCCATGCGGCAATCATTACTGAAGGTGTGCCCAAGACGCTCGCCAGGAGTCCACTCCAGGTTCATAAGCTGAGGTCCATGGAGTATGGACAGCTAGGTCGCACCGGACTCAAGGTCAGCAAGCTCTGTCTGGGCACGATGAATTTCGGCCCGCACACCACTGAGGAGGACTCCTTCGCGATCATGGATCGCGCCCACGAACTGGGGATCAACTTCTTCGACACCGCCAACGTCTACGGCTGGAAGATGGGCGAGGGCGTCACCGAGCAGATCGTCGGCCGCTGGTTCGCCCAGGGCGGCGGCCGCCGCGAGAAGACGGTCATCGCCACCAAACTGTACGGCTCCATGGGTGAGTGGCCCAACGACAACCTGCTGTCGTCGCTCAACATCCGCCGCGCCTGCGACGCCTCGCTGAAGCGCATGCAGACCGACTACATCGACGTCTACCAGGCCCACCACATCGACCGGAACACCCCGTTCGAGGAGTTCTGGGAGGCCATGGAAGTCCTCAGGACCCAGGGCAAGATCCTGTACGTCGGTTCGTCCAACTTCGCCGGCTGGCACATCGCCAAGGCCCAGGAGACGGCCCGCCGCCGCAACTTCCTCGGCCTGGTCAGCGAGCAGTCCAAGTACCACCTGCTGCAGCGCTCGGTCGAGCTGGAGGTGCTGCCGGCCTGCCAGGACTACGGGCTCGGCGTGATCCCGTGGAGCCCGCTCGCCGGCGGTCTCCTCGGCGGCGTCCTCAGGAAGATCGAGAAGGGCCGTACGGCCACACCCGACCAGCAGGCCGAGATCGAGCGCCTGCGCCCGCAACTGGAGCAGTACGAGGCGTTCTGCGATGAACTGGGCGAGGACCCGGCCAACGTCGGCCTGGCCTGGCTGCTGCACCAGCCCGCCGTGACCGCTCCCATCATCGGCCCGCGTACGGCCGGGCAGCTGGACGGCACGACCCGCGCGCTGGAGATCGAGCTGGACGAGAAGTCGCTGGCCCGCCTCGACGAGATCTTCCCCGGACCCGGGGGGACCGCGCCGGAGGCGTACGCCTGGTAACTGATCGGGGGCGCGCTGGTCAGGTGACCAGCGCGCCCAGCACCACGATCAGCACGAGCACGGCCAGCACGGTCGGCACCAGCCATCGGCGAGGACGATCCACGCCGACGAGCCTAACCGCGCCTGCCGAGTGGGTAGGCCTCGACGGGTTCATATCGTAACGGCGGCCCGAGATGACTCTCGAACAGTTGTACGCTATCCGCCTCCCAGGGCGTGCTGTCGAACCCGCCCAGCGCCTCCACCAATGGGGACAGCTCGACGGCCTTGCGCGCCCTCGCCAGGGTGAAATGCGCCCGGTAGGGCCGTTCGTCGGTCTCCCCGGCCCCCGCCCGCCGCGCCCCCGCGGCCACCGAGCCCGCCAGCCGGGCCAATCGGGCCGGCGCCCGCAGGCTGAGCCACAGCGTGATCGCCCGGCCCGACTTCAGGAACGCCCCGGCCTTCCCCAGGGCCAGCGGCATCGGCTCGTGATGCCCGGCCGCCCGCGCCAGCCTGACCCGGAGCTCGGCCTGCGCCCGGTCCGGCACCTCCCCCAGGAACGCCAGCGTGATGTGCCAGTTCGCCGGGTCGACCCAGGCCAGCTCCGGCCAGTCCCGCCGCAGCGGGGTGACGGCGTCGCGGACCTCGGTTAGCACGTCAGGGGGCGGCACCAGGGCCACGAACATCCTGCTCACCCTCGGATTGTCGCAGCCCGGCTCAGTCGGCGGCCGACGGCAGGACGCGGCGGAAGGCGCGTCTGGCGGCGCGGGCCGGGTTGAGCGGCTCGGCCAGGCCCTGGCGTTTCGCGACCAGGCGGGTGACCAGGAGGGCCAGGCCGACTCCCATCAGGCTGAGCGCGCCGGTGACCATGACCGCGACCCGGGGGCCGGCCAGTTCGGCCAGCCAGCCGACCAGGGGGGCGCCGATGGGGGCGCCGCCGGTGAACACCAGGATGTAGATCCCCATGACCCGGCCGCGCATGGCGTGCGAGGCGCCCATCTGCACGGTCGCGTTGGCCGTCGTGTTCACGGTGATCATGGCCATGCCCGCCGGGATCAGCAGGATCAGGAACGTCACGTAGCCGGGAGCCAGTGCCGCCATCATCTGAAATATCCCGAAGAAGGCCGCGCCCAGCAGCAGGAAACGCCGGCTCGGCTTGATCCGCCGGGCGGCCAGGAGCGCGCCGCCCAGCGCGCCGATGGCCAGCGCGCTCGACGCGATCCCGAACGCCGAGGAGCCCGCGCCGTACACGTTGGTCGCCATCAGCGCGATCGCCGTCGAGAAACTCTGCGCGAAGACCGCGACGAAAGCCACGATCAGCATCGGCAGCAGCAGGTCCGGCCGCCCCCAGACGTATCGCAGGCCCTCCCGGAGCTGGCCCTTCGCCCGGGGCACCCGATCCGGCGTCCGCAGTTCGCTCTTCCGCATCAGCAGCAGCCCGGCGATCACCGCCCCGAACGACACCGCGTTCACCATGAAGATCGGTCCGGTGCCCATCAGGTAGATGAGCACGCCCGCCAGCGCGGGCCCGACGACCCTGGCCAGGTTGAACGTGGAGCTGTTCAGCGCGATCGCGTTGGAAAGGTCGTCGTGCCCGACCATCTCCACCACGAACGCCTGCCGGGTCGGCACTTCGACGCAGGCCAGCAGTCCCAGCAGGAACGCCATCACGAAGACGTGCCACACCTGGACGGCCCCGCTCACGATGAGCACGCCCATCGCCAGTGCCAGCAGTCCCATCAGCGACTCGGCCACCAGCAGCAACTTCCGCTTCGGATAGCGGTCGGCCAGCATGCCGCCCCACAACCCGAACAGCATCATCGGCAGGAACTGCAACGCCACGGTGATCCCGAGCGCCGTCCCGCTCCCGCCGGTCAGGCTCAGCACCAGCCAGTCCTGCGCCGTGCGCTGCATCCAGGTTCCCACGTTGGAGACCACGCCGCCCAGCGCGAACAGGCGGTAGTTGTAGTTCCGCAGGGACCTGAACATCCCCGCGGTGACTACCGCCTTCCCGTCCGGCTCGGGCACCACGCCGTCACCGGCCGCGTCAGGTACGGCCCGCGGGATCACCTCGCCGGCCGCGTCCGGTACGGCCTTCGGAGCTACATCGTGGAGAGCTTCTCCAGGATTGGCGCCGCCGACCGCAGGGTCGCCCGTTCCTCGGGGGTCAAGTCCTTCAAGCGCTGGGCCAGCCACGCCTCCTTGAGGCGGCGTTCCTCCTTGAGCAGGTTGGTGCCCGCCTCGGTGACGCTGATCGAGACCTGACGGCGGTCCGTCGGGTGCGGAGTGCGGGCCAGCAGGCCGCGTTCCTCCAGCTTGGCGATCACGCGGGTCATCGAGGGGGGTTGCACCTTCTCGTGCTCGGCCAGTTCGCCGGGGCTCATCGCGGTGTGGCGTTCGACGGCGGCCAGGGTCGCGAGCTGAGTGGGGGTCAACGAGTGGTCCATGGCCTGTTTGCGCAGGCGGCGGTTCAACCGGGCGAGCGACACGCGGAGCGCGGACGCCAGACCTGCGTCGCTGCGCAGGCTCACAGTCGACGCGATCTTCGGGGTATTCGTTAGCATAAGTCATTACCTCTGCTAACTATATACGACATATCAGTATTCCTCCAAGACGTACCTTCCCGTACGGGATGGCGTGAACACCGCGAGGGCGCGGCTCCGGGAGCCGCGCCCTCGCAAATGCCAATAATCAGGGCGATGTGCAAGCGTATCCGGACGGAAGCCTTGCGCTGCCGTTCGGACGACTGCCCTGGAAGCCGAAGGTGGTGGCCGCTCCCGCGCCGAGACTGCCGGTCCGCCGCACGGTCACGGTCTGCCCACTCCGGGTGACCGTGGCGTTCCACGAACCGGTGATCGTGTGCCCGGCCGGCAGCGTGAAGGTCACCGTCCAGGACGGAATCGCCGACCCGCCCGCGGTCACCGTGACCGGCTGGATCACGTAGCCGTTGCCCCACTGACTCTGCGTGGTCGCCACGACCGAGCACGCCCCGCCGGGACTAGGGCTGGGGCTCGGGCTCGGGCTCGGGCTGGGGCTCGGGCTCGGGCTGGGACTAGGGCTGGGGCTCGGGTTGGGGCCGATGAGCAGGGCGGCCCGGATCGAGGCGTAGGCGGGCTTGCGGTTCAGGGTCGCGTCCCATGGCAGCGCGAAGCCCTGGCCTGGGTAGTCCAGCGGGACGAAGGAGTACTTGTCCGTGTAGTCCCACAGGGTGATGCCGACGCACCGGGCCACTGCGAGGCAGGCCGTGACGACCGTGGCGTAGTCGGCGGCCTGCTGGGTGTCCTTCGCCGCCGTCCTGGGAGTCGGCATCCGGATGTCCAGCTGGGTGATCGCGACGTCCAGGCCGAGGGCGGCGAAGCGCTGCATGTTCTGCGTGAGGGTGACGGGGATCTGCCCGACGGCGAGGTGGCCCTGCAGCGCGACGCCGTCGATCGGCACGCCCTGTGCCCGCAGGGACTGCACCAGCGCGTACATCCCGTCGCTCTTGGGGTTGAGGCCCTCGACGTTGTAGTCGCTCAGGTAGAGCTTGGCGGCGGGGTCGGCGGCCCTGGCGGCGCGGAACGCCTCGGCGATGTAGCCGTCGCCGAGGCGCTGCTGGAAGAAGGAGTTCCGCCGGGTCCCGTTCTCGTTCAGCGCCTCGTTGACCACGTCCCAGGCCACGACGCTGCCCGCGTAGTGCCCGGCCACATGCGTGATGTGATTGCGCATCGCGTCGAGCAGCTGGCCGGCGGGCAGGCTCTGCACCCAGGCGGGCGCCTGGGAGTGCCAGACCAGGGTGTGGCCGCGCACGAGCTGACCCCCCTGCCGGGCGGGATTGACGATCGCGTCGCCTCCGGTGAAGTTGAATATGTTCCGGCTGGGCTCGGTGGCGTCCCATTTCAGCGAGTTCTTCGGGGTGATCTGCCCGAACTCACTCCGCAGGATGGCGGTGTAGGGCGCGTCGTTGAGCGCCGTGTTGTCGGTGGCGGAGCCGAAGTACCTGCCCCGGGCCTTCGCGTGGTCCCCGAGGGTGTCGGCAGCCTGCGCCGGCAGCGCGGGCAGCAGCGCCCCGACGAGTACGGCCATGAGGATGCCCACCCGAAGGCGGGGGTGCGCTGGGGTCATGAAGATCCCTCCGGAGGGGCGAACGGGGCCGTGGCTGCTCAGCCACGGCCCCGCTCAGTACTTCAGTCGCTGGGATATCAGGGAGAGGTGCAGGTGTAGCCGGTCGGCAGCGCGGTGTTGCCGTTGGGACGGCTGGCCTGGAAGCCGAAGTTGCCGCTGCCGCCCGCCGGGAGGTTCCCGTTGTGTCCCACGTTCCTGGCGGTCACCGTCTG
>NZ_BLAD01000118.1 GCF_009687845.1 Acrocarpospora corrugata | reverse complement strand
CTGTTTACCCGGCTCAAGCGGGCTGACCGGATCCTGGTGGCTGGGGCTGGTGGAGGTTTCGATGTGTTCGCCGGGCTTCCGCTTGCGGTGGCGCTGTGGGAGATGGGCAAGCAGGTTCATCTGGCTAATTTGTCGTTCAGTCGGCTGGATGGGCTGGATCTCGGGGTCTGGGTGGAGCAGGATGTGGCCGCGATCGGTCCGGAGACGGCTGCCCGGGACTGGTACTTCCCAGAGCGCTCGCTTGCTCGCTGGCTCGAAGTCCACGAGCTGCCTTCGACCGTGTACGCGTTTCCCAAGGTCGGAGTAAGTCCGTTACGCGCGGCATATCAGGTGCTGGTGGACCGGCTGAGCATCGAAGCCATTGTCCTGGTCGATGGTGGGACTGACATATTGATGCGTGGCGACGAGGCGGGGTTGGGTACGCCGGAGGAAGATATGGCCAGTTTGGCCGCCGTGCATGGTCTGGACGTGAGTGAGAAGATCGTCGTCTGTCTGGGGTTTGGCGTCGACGCCTATCACGGTGTCAATCATGTTCAGGTGCTGGAGAATCTGGCGGCCCTGGATCGCGATGGGGCGTATCTGGGTGCTTTCTCTCTCCCGCGCGCCAGCCGGGCAGCCGAGCTCTACCTGGACGCCGTCGCTTACGCCCAAGCCGACGCGCCAGCTCATCCGAGTATTGTCAACGGCTCGATCGCCGCTGCTCTGCAGGGGCGGTTCGGCGATGCTCACTTCACTACGCGTACCAGCGGCAGCGAGCTGTTCATCAACCCCCTCATGGCCCTCTACTTCGCCGTTGATGCCGACGCGCTGGCTCGCCGCTCGCTCTACTTGAACCGTCTCGAAGGTACTGTTCTGATGCGTCAGATCAGTTCGATCATCGAGGGTTTCCGCGCGGAGATCACTCCACGTTCGCCCAGGGCATTTCCGCACTGACAGAGGTTGCGTGGCATGACATGGCCGCTCGGGGTCGGTCGGCGGACCATTAGTCTGGGGCCGTGACACCCAGTTCTGAGCGGGGGACGGCGTTGCGTGCGGATGCCGCGCGTAACCGTGCGCGGGTGTTGCAAGTCGCTCGCGAGCAGTTGGCGATGGGTGATGACTCGCTCATGCTGAACGCCATTGCCCGGCTTGCGGGAGTGGGTGTGGGGACCGTGTATCGGCATTTCCCCAACCGGCACGCGCTGTTGGAAGCGCTGTTGGCGGAGCGGTTTCAGCAGCTTGTCGGCGAGGCGCAGGCTGCGGCGGCCGATGAGGACGCGCTGGCGGGGCTGCATCGTCTGTTGCGTTTCGCGCTTGGGCGGGCGCTGGATGATCCCGGGTTCGCGGCGGTGCTCGAATCCGCGAGTGATGCCGATGCGCGGACTTCGGCGATGAAGGCCGAGCTTGATCGTGCCGTCGCGGAACTGCTTGATCGAGCCCGGTCGGCGGGGGCTATCAGGCATGGCATCGAGGCGGACGATGTTCGCTGGCTGCTCTGCGGGATCGAGCACGCGGTCCGGTCCGGCGATGACAGGGCCAAGAACGCTGAGATCTACCTTGATGTGCTCCTTGAGGGCCTGCGTCCGCCGCGCTGACGGTCGGTTCTGGAAACTCGCAGCCGTACCTCCAGCTTCGCTAACCGGATAGAAATCCGTTTGTGTTACGGTATGGCCCGTAACCGGATGGCTATCCGGTAATGGCCGAAGGGTGGAGCAGTGGGCAAACGGGCTGTGGTGACAGCGGGGACCGGGGGGATCGGTCTGGAGACCGCGAAAGGGCTGGCGGCGAGAGGCTACGCGGTGACCGTGGTCGGGCGGAACGCTGAGCGGGGTGTCCGTGCGGTCGAGCGGATCGATGCGGTGGCGACTGGTCCGGGGGCTAGGTTCGTGGCGGCCGACCTCGCTTCACTCGGCGCCGTGCGGGCGCTCGCCGTCCAGCTCTCCGGGGAAGGGCCGTTGAATGTTCTGGTGAACAATGTCGGGGCGATGTTCGCGGATCGGCAGCAGACGGTGGATGGCATCGAGGCGTCATTCGCCGTCAACCACCTCTCTCCGTACCTGCTGACTGAGCTGTTGCTGGAGGCGCTGAAGTCCGGAGGGCCGAGCCGGATAGTGAATGTCACCTCAGGCTCGGTCCGGGTCGCCAAACGGTCTTTCGATGCCGTGGAGCCGCCGGGCGGCTACTACGGTTTCCACTGGTACGGCAGGGCGAAGCTGGCCAACCTCGCGTACACGCTGGATCTGGCCGAGCGGCTGCGAGGCACCGGCGTCTCGGTCTTCGCGGCCGATCCCGGCGGCGCGGCCACGGAGATGACCGACGGCACCATGCGATCCCCCAAGATCGTCTCCCCGGGACTGCGACTGGTCTGGCCACTGGTCCGGCTAACCTTCGAACGCGCCACGTCCGGCTCCGCGTCAGTGGCCGCACGCCCATCTGTTTTCGCCGCAACCGACGCCTCACTCGACACGCGCACCGGCCTGGTCATCGGCCCCAAGGCCCGTCCCGTCGCACGCTTCCGCCCAGTCACCGACTCACGAATGGCCAAGGCCGTCCTCGGACTCAGCCGCCAACTGGCCCCGCTCACCTAGCTGCCACCGGATTTCTCCGTCGTGTGACTGGGCGGTTGGGGTGAGTCCTGTCGCGGCGGCGATGGCAGCGGATGCCTTGTGGTTTGGGTGGATGTGGGCGATTACTGTGTGTATCTCTTGGGTTCTTAGCCAGGTGATGAGTCCGTGGGCTGCTTCGGTGGCTATGCCACGTCGTTGCCATGGGGTTCCCACTACCCAGGCGATCTCTGCGGCGTCCGGGGTGATCGTTGCCTGCATTGTGCCGGTCAGGCAGGTGGCGTCGCGGAGTCGGATGACCCAGTTGCACCAGGAGACGGTGGGGTCGGGGGAGCCGGCGAGTAGGCGTTCGTAGTGGGTGCGCAGGGCCTGAGGGGTGGCCGGGGTGCCGCCGATGAAGGTGTGCAGGGCTGGGTCGGACAGGACGGTGGACATCTCTTCGGCGTGTTCGACCGAAAGGGGGATGAGAGTCAGTCGACCGGTGTGGATGGTTTCAGGCTGCGGCATCGGATGGCATTCCCGGCGTGGCTAGCTGGAGGGGGTTAGTTCCGCCATCTTGGACCAGCCGTCGCCGGGGACCTCGACGTTGATGATTTCGGGGGTTGTCGCGATCACGTCGGGCATCCAGGCCATGGCGGTTTTGAAGTGTTCGGAGCCTACGTGTGCCGCGCCTGCCGCTGAGGAGGCGAAGGCCTCAAGGAGGATGAACTGGTTGGGTGTTTCGACGCTTGTGGACCATTCGAAGAAGACGTTGCCGGGCTCCTGGCGGGTGGCCTGGGTGAAGTCGTCGACGAGGGCGAGCCACTCCTCGCTCCGGTCGGGGCGGACGGTGAACTTGACGGCAATGAAGATCATCGTTGGGTTCTCTCGTTGTGGACGGGCATGTGGTCATGACCACGATAGGTCAGAGCCCAGTTGTCCGGCGGCAGGGAAAAGCGGGCCGGGATGATCCCTGGAGCCCCAGATGTTCAGCGTTGAGGAGTTCAAACAGATAGATCGCTGAACAGGAGATCACCATGACTGACCTTGCGGATCGGACGATCAAGGCGCTGCGTTCCGAGCTCGACGAACTCGCCAAGCTGGTACGCGGGTTCACCGCCGATGACCTCGCTCGTCAGTCGGGGGCCGAGGAGTGGGACATCTCGCAGGTTCTGAGCCATCTGGGGAGCAGCTCGGAGATCAACCTTGCCGCGCTGGACGCGGCCGTGCACGGCACCGCCGGTCCCGACATGGAGTTCATCCGGGGTGTGTGGGCGCGCTGGGACGCGATGTCACGCGAAGAGCGGGCGGAGGGTTTCGCCGGCACGAACGAGACTCTGGTGCGTCGCTTCGAGGACCTGGACTCACAGGCGAGGGAGGACCTGCGCGTCCAGTTCTGGTGGCCGTCCGACCCGGCGGATGTGGCCACATTCACCGGGATGCGGCTCAGTGAGCTCGCCCATCACAGTTGGGACGTCAAGGTCGCGCTCGACCCTGGCGCGGCGCTGGACCAGGAGACGGTCGAGCTGCTGCTGGGCCGGGTCGACGCCATGGTCGGCTTCCTCGGCAAGCCCGCAGGGCTCAACGGCCGTCAGGCGACCGTGGCCGTGCGCCTCACCTCGCCGGAACGCTCTCTTGGCCTCGACATCCGTGACGCGGTGACCATCGTCGACGTTCCGTCCGCGCCGGACGCGGTTCTCACCGCACCCGCCGAGTGGTGGCTGCGCCTGGTCTCCGGCCGCCACGCCCCCGAGCACACTCCGGCTTCGGTGGAACTCACCGGCGACGCGGTCACCCTGGACGACCTGCGCCGGGTCTTCCCCGGGTTCTGATACACGCGGATCAAGGGCTGGGGTGGAGTCCGTCTCATGCCTCGGCCCTGCTCGCGTTCGCGGACAGATCTCACCTATGTCCTGGATCTGATCGCCGGAAAAATGGCTGGGGCGCTCACGCTGGTGTTTGCTAGCGTCCAAGGTGTCGGGTAAGGCCCGACACCTGATTGTGGAGGGTTGCCCGGGTCTCGTGCCGGGCCCACCAGACATCGTCGGTCGTTTCGCCGCGTCGGTGAACGAGCCGGTCACGTCTGTGCGCGCTGCCCGGTGACATCGTCCGTCAGATCGATGCACACCGACCCGTGGCGCCGAGGAACTCAGGGCCACGGCGATCCACCACGTATACACCAGCGCCCACCTCGGGCACCTACGCGCCGACGCCGGGTTCACCGACATCGAAAGGTACGGCACCCTCGACGGTGGCCCCTTCGAACTGGGCACCGGACGATTGCTGCTCACCGCACGCCTTGCCTGATCACCCTTGGAAACCGGAGTCAGCCGGCAGGTCACTGGGCAGACTCCGGCCGTTTGATGTTTGTGGCGCTTTTACAACGGAGTAGCAACAGGTCCGAGTCGGGCTACGGTCGGCTGTGAGGATGAGGTTTGTGAAGACAGCGCTCCGTATGGCAGGGTCAGCAGCCAAATCGCGCGTTTCAGAGTGCTACTTCAAGAGTTTTTGCGCCTCGGGCGGAGGAGACAAGTGATGAAGGTCGATATCAAGCTTGCCATGGGACTGGTCGGCTCGTTGGTCATGGCCACGGGGGTCTGGCTGGGTGGCGCCGGCGGCACCGAGTTGACGGGCTTACAGCTGGTGTCCGCGCCCACGCCGCTTGTCGTGCCGAACGGCCCCGGCAAGGTGCGCTGCCCGCAGCCGACAAAGATCGTTGGTAACGCCAATGAGCTCCAGCGGGCGATCAGTTCGGCCCGCGCGGGCGATGTGATCCGGCTGCGCCCTGGCATCTACCGGGGCAGGTTCGTCGCCCAGAAATCGGGATCGAGACAACAGCCGATCTATCTGTGTGGCACCCCGACATCGGTTCTGGACGGCGGCGGCGTCAAGAAGGGCTACGGCTTCCACCTCAACAAGGCCAGCTTCTGGCGGCTGGTGGGCTTCACCGTGCGGAACAGCCAGAAGGGCGTCATGGGGGACCGGACCATCGGCTCCACCATCCAGGGTCTCACCGTTTACAACATCGGCGACGAAGCCATTCACCTGCGCAATTTCAGCTCCGCCAACATCGTGCAGTACAACAAGATTTACAACACCGGCCTGCGCCGGGCGAAATTCGGTGAGGGCGTCTACCTCGGGTCGGCCAAGTCCAACTGGAACCAGGCTTCCGGCGGCCGGATGGACCAGAGCAACAACAACCTGGTCCGCGGTAACGCGATCCGCGCCACCGCCGAGGCCATCGACATCAAGGAAGGCACCAGCGGCGGCCGGATCATCGGCAACGTCTTCGACGGCTCGGTGATGGGCGGCGACCAGGTCAACGACTCCTGGGTCGACGTCAAGGGCAACAACTATTTGATCGAGGGCAACTCCGGCAAGAAGACCGTCATGGACGGCTTCCAGACCCACGAGATCATCGACGGCTGGGGCACCGGGAACGTCTTCCGCAAGAACCTCATCAACCTGGCCGGCGGCCGGGGCGTCGGCATCAACGACACCGTCGGCGGCAACACGATCGCCTGCAGCAACAAGGTCATCGGCGGCCCGCTGCTCAAGAAGGGCAGCTGTTCCTGACGTCAGACCGTGATCACGACTTTTCCTGGGGCGTGGCCTTCCTCCACGTATCGGACGGCCGCGGGGATCTCCTCGAAGGGGTAGCTCCGGTCGATGATCGGGGTGATCTTTCCGGCTTCGATGAGTTCGGTCAGGGTCGTTAGGTTCTGCTTGTTCTGGGTGGAGCCGACCACGTCCGCTACGGCCATTCGCTGGGACACGAAGGGCGACATGGCGACGGCCGAGAACATCTGGCCCGCCGGCTGCACCCATCGGCCGGCCTGGCCGCCGACGACGACGTAGGTGCCCTTGGGGGTCAACGTGCGCCGGCAGGCCGACACTCGTCGGCCTCCGGCGACGTCCACGACGAGGTCGTAGCGGCGTCGGTTCCGGGTGAAGTCGGTTTTGCGGTAGTCGACGACGTCGTACGCGCCGAGGGATCGGACCAGGTCCACGTTCCGGGTGCTGCAGACGCCGGTGACCTGCGCGCCGAAGACCCGCGCGAGTTGTACGGCGAACGTCCCCACCCCACCAGAAGCCCCATTGATGAGAACTCGCTGCCCCGGCTTGATTCGTCCCTGGTCGCGCAGCCCCAGCAGGGCGGTGAGGGCGGCCATCGGTACGGCTGCCGCCTCCTCGAACGAGAGATTCTTCGGCTTCGCCGCCAGTTCGCTCTCCCGAACGCACACATACTCCGCGAAGCCGCCCTTCTTGGGCATCGCGAAGACCTCGTCGCCGGGGCTGAATTCCGTCACGTCCTTGCCGACCGCCTCGACTCGGCCCGCCACGTCGGCACCCAGAATGTCGAGCTTGGAGGCGCGAAGCCCGAGGGTCCCGCCCATCAACCGCGCGACGTACGGTTCGCCTCGCATGTGGTGCCAGTCGTAGGGCTGGACCGAGGTCGCGTGAATCCGTACCAGCACCTCGTCGTCGCCGGGCACGGGCTGGTCGATATCGATGAGTTTCAGGACGTCAGGTGAACCGTAGGTGCGCAGGACGAATGCCCTCATCACACTCTCTCCTTATGTGGGTATCAACGTAAAAATCACGTTAGAAGACCCGCCCAACGAACTCATCAGCCGAAAGTACGCCCGACCCGCAGAAGATCGGACTAGCTTCTGATGCGGTTCGTCTCGTACGCCCACATGGCGATTTCAACCCGATTCCGGGCGCCGAGTTTGGCCATAAGGCTGGTGATATGGGTTTTCACCGTGCTGAGAGTGATGTGAAGTTCGTCGGCGATTTCATTGTTGGTGCGCCCGCGGGCCACGGTGGCCAGCACCTGCTCCTCCCGGCCGGTCAGCGCCTCGATGGGTTGCGCCGGGAGCGTGGCGGGCACCGTGTGGGCGAAGGTGCTGAGCAGGCGCGCGGTGATGCTCGGCGCGATGAGGGCGTCGCCGTTGGCGGCGGCGTGGATGGCCTGGGAGAGCAGGAGCGGGCCGGCGTCCTTGAGGAGGAAGCCGCGGGCGCCGGCTCGGAGGGCGGCGTAGACGTACTCGTCGAGGTCGAAGGTGGTGATGACGACGACGGCGAGGGGGTCGGCGACGTCCGGCCCTGCCAGGGTGCGGGTGGCTTCGATGCCGTTGAGGCCGGGCATCCGGATGTCGAAAAGGCACACGTCGGGGCGTAGGCGCTGGGCGAGTTCGACGCCTCGCGTCCCGTTGGCGGCCTCGCCGATGACCTCGATGCCGGGCTGCGCGTCGAGAATCATCCTGAGCCCGGTACGGACGATCTCCTGGTCGTCGGCGACGATCACCCGGATGCTCACGCGGCCGACCCGGTCCGGGGGAGCACGGCGGTGACGTGCCACCCTCGATCAGGGGCTGGGCCCGCCTCGCAGGTGCCGCCGATCAGGTCAGCGCGTTCGATCATGCCGATGATCCCGTAGCCGGACGATGAACGTGCCGCGCCGACGTCGCCGTCGTCGGTGACCTGGAGCCGTACCGAGGTGTCGTCGGCGGTGACGCGGACCTGGATGCGGGTCGCGTGCCGGGCGTGCCGCCGGGCGTTGGTGACCGATTCCTGGGCGAGACGGTAGATCGCCGCCTCGACCGACGGAGGAAGGTCGTCGAGATCGCCGGAGATGCCCACGTCGACGGCGGGACCGGAACGGGGTCGGCTCGCGAGTTGGGCGAGATCGGAGATGCTCGGGCCGGGGGTCAGGTCCGCGTGGTGGCGGAGGACGCGGACCATGGCGCGCATCTCGCTGAGCGCGCGCGACGCCTCGGCCTCGATCACGTGGAGGGCCTCGGCGGCGGCGTCCGGGTGCGAAGCCGAGGTCGCGAGGCCCGCCTGGGCGCGGATCGCCATCGCCGAGACGTGATGGGCGACGGTGTCGTGCAGATCCCGGGCCAGCCGTTCCCGTTCGAGCAGTTTGACCTGGTCGAGCTCGCGCATCCGGGCCCGCGCCCGGTACCGGAAGGCCGCGCCAACGGCGATCGCCGCGAAGATGACGGCGAACGCGCTGACGATGTCGGTACGGGCGAGCCGGCCGAAGAAGATCGACAGGGACACCGCGACGAGCATGATCGTCAACCCGATCGCGGCGTCGCGCCCGGACCCCCATCGGAACATCGCGTACAGAACGATCAGCAGGAACGCCATCGTGTTCGTTTCCGGGCTGTCGCCTTCGGTCAGCAGCGGGGCCAGCGCCGTGGCGCCGAAGATGATCGCGAACATCAGCAACGGCCTGGTCCGGCGCCACAGCAACGTCGGCACCAGCCCGATCGTGAGCAGCACCGCGACGACCCGCCACGGCAGCTCCGGCCGCAGGACTCCTTCGAGCACCGCGACCGGCACGAGCACGCACACAAGCGCCCAATCCCGCCACACCCGCCGTGGTGGGTTGGGGGGACTGGGCTCGTCCCAGAGGGAGCGGAGAAGGGCGAGCACGTACACATGGTACGAGACCCCGAATCCGCCCCAAATGCCATAGGAATCAGGTGAAGTACCTGAACCACACGTAAACCCAGGCCAGCACGGTGGTGAGCGCCGTCACGAGGATTCCGTACCGGGTGAACTGCCAGAAACTGATGCGGTGGCCGGTCCTGGCGGCGATGCCGATGGCCACGACGTTGGCGCTCGCCGCCACGGCGGTGCCGTTGCCGCCGAAGTCGGCGCCGAGGGCGAAGGCCCACCACAGGGCCTGGCCCTGCGCGGGGTCGGCGGTGTGGGCGACCATGTCCTCGACGACGGGAGCCATGGTCGCCACATACGGAATGTTGTCGAAGAAGGCGCCGAGCACGCTGGAACCGAACAGCAGCGCGGTCGCGGCCACGAACGGATCGTTCCCTACGGTGGCGACGACCCAGCCGCCGATGGTGGCGATGATCCCGGTATGGACGAGCCCGGACACCATCGCGAACAGGCCCATGAAGAACACCAGAGTCGGCCATTCGACCTCGCGCAGCACCTCGGACACCTCGGTACGCGACACCAGGACCATCACCCCCGCGCCCACCAGCGCGACGATGGACGGCTCCAGATGGAGCACCGAGTGCAGGCTGAACGCCAGGGTCACCCCGCCGAGCACGATCATGCTCCGGACCAGCAGCCGCGGATCGGTGATCGCCCGCCGCTCCTGCAGCTTCATCACGGCCGCCACGTGCTCCGGGTGGTATTCGAAGGACTTCCGGAACAGCACCCGCGTGAGCAGCACGAACACCACGAAGATGAGCACCACGATCGGCGCCATGTGGACCAGGAAGTCGTTGAACGACAGCCCGGCCCGGCTCCCGATGATGATGTTCGGCGGATCCCCGATGAGGGTCGCCGCGCCGCCGATGTTGGAGGCCAGGATCTCGGCGATCAGGTACGGCTGCGGCGGGATGCGCAACCGGTCGCAGACGACCACCGTCACCGGCGCCACCAGCATGATCGTGGTCACGTTGTCGAGGAACGGCGAGGCGACCGCGGTGATCACCATCAACATGACCATCAGCCGGTACGGCTTGCCCTGCGACCTTTTCGCCGCCCAGATCGCCAAATAATCAAACAAACCGGTCTGCTTGATCACGCCAACAATGATCATCATCCCGAACAGCAGGAAGATGACGTTCCAGTCGATGCCCTCGTGCTCGGAGAAGAAGATCCCCGCCCCGGAGGTCAGCCCCAGGACGGTCATCGCCCCGGCCGCCACCAGTCGGAGCGGGCGGAGAGTGCCGGGCATGCGCTGGCCGTACAGGAGAACGAGCGCGGGCGAATCGCCCGGGAGTTGCATGATGAGATCGGGCAGAGTCTGACTGTCGTGCTGCTTGGGCTGAAAAGTACGGTCGATCGGGCGCCTGATGAGCTGCATGAGGAGTTGCACGCGGTTCAGGAGACTGTGCGTACCAGCCTGGAGGAGGTTCGGCGGGTGGCGCATCGGCTGCGGCCGGGAGTGCTGGAGGACCTCGGGCTGATCAGTGCGCTGAAATCGTTGATCAGCGACTTCTCCCAGCTCAGCGGGGTCAAGGTCAGTCGCAAGGTGGATCCTGAGCTGCCCGGGTTGAGTGCGGACGTGGAACTGGTGATCTACCGGATCGCGCAGGAAGGACTCACCAATGTCGCCAGGCACGCGGGGGCTTCCCGGGTGAGCCTGTCGCTGACGGCAGGGCCGGGGCCGCTCACCCTGCGAATCGTCGACGACGGGATCGGTACGGCTGCGCCCGACGGTGCCGGAATCCGCGGCATGCGGGAACGCGCCCTGCTCATCGGGGCCCGGCTGACCGTGAACTTCACCTCGACCGGCACCGAGCTCGAACTCGTCGTGCCAGAGCGGAGGCCGGGCCTGTGACGACCAGGATCCTGCTGGCGGATGATCACGCGCTGGTTCGCCGGGGGTTGCGCCTGATCCTCGACGCCGAACCGGATCTGACCGTGGTCGCGGAGGCGGCCGACGGCGCGGAAGCGGTCGAAGCCGCCGTTGACGGGCAGATCGATCTGGCCATTCTCGACATCGCGATGCCTCGGATGACCGGGCTCCAGGCTGCCCGGGAGATCTCGCGGCGGGTTCCGGCCGTCCGTATCCTCATGCTGTCCATGTACGACAACGAGCAGTACTTCTTTGAGGCGCTGAAATCCGGCGCCTCCGGCTATGTCCTCAAATCCGTGGCCGATCAGGACCTGCTGGAAGCCTGCCGGGCGGCCATGCGCGGCGAGCCCTTCCTCTACCCGGGAGCCGTCACGGCGCTGATCCGCGACTACCTCCAGCGCGACCGCGACGGCAGCCGGATCCCCGACAGCATCCTCACCCCCCGGGAAGAGGAGATCGTCAAACTCATCGCCGAAGGCAACTCGGCCAAGCAGATCGCCGAGACGCTGGTCATCAGCGTCAAGACGGTGGACCGGCATCGTGCCAACATCCTGCAGAAACTCGGCATGCGAGATCGCCTCGAACTCACCCGCTACGCTATCCGCGCCGGCCTGGTCGAACCCTGAGGCGGCGGCCGGCGCGCTGGAGTGGGGGCGAGCCGGTTTGGCCGGTGTACCGGAGAGAGCGTGGCGAATCCGAGGGGTCGTTCAGCCCGTGCGCTGGAGTAGGAGCGTGACGAATCCGAGGATGCCGCGGTAGCCGTTCAGCCACATGTTGCGGTGTTCCAGTGCCGCCGCTCTGGCGGCGTCGGCGTCCGGGCCGGGGTTCTCGTTCGCCCAGCGGAGGAGCGATCCGGTCCAGGACCACTCGTAGTCATCCCATTCGGACTGGTCGCTGGTGTACGCGTAGACCGTGCTGAAGCCGGCGGATTCCGCCGCGGCGACGGTGGCGGGAAGGCCGGCGTACTCGGAGGCGTCGGTTTCCAGGAGGGTGAGGGCTTCCTGGGTGGGTTCGCGCTCCCAGAAGCCTTCGCCGACCAGGGCCAGGCCGTTCGGGCGCAGGTAGCGGCGGACGTGTTCGACGGTGGGGACGAGACCGCCGAACGCGTGGCTGGCGCCGACGCAGAGCACCAGGTCGTACTGCTCGGCGACGGGGAAGTCGGCGGCGGCGGACTCGTGCAGCCGGATGCGCTCCCAGACGCCGTAGGCTTCCGCGGCCTGTTCGGCGGCTTTGATCGCGTGGGCGGAAAGGTCGACGCCGTCGGCGGTCGCGTCCTGGTAGAGCGCCAGCGCACGCAGGGTCCAGGCCGCCTCCCCGCATCCGAGGTCGAGGATCCTGGCCGACTCGGGGAGCCGGGCGCGGCGCAGGAGCCGGGCGATCTGGGCACCGGAGACCGGGGCGGCGATGGGGTGATCCCGGTGCGCGAGATGGCTGATGAGCTGGCGTTCCATTGGGTCAATCTGTCGCATTTCCCGGGGGTCGCACCAGTCGTTTTAGCCGGCTGGTGCATGGCTGATCTCGTCGAGGACTTCGACGCCGACGATTTCCGTGCCCGACGGGCTGACACTGAGCCAGATGACGTCGGCGCCATCACGTTCGAGCTGGACCACGCGGGGCCCCGGCGTGCCCG
The DNA here is from genome assembly GCF_009687845.1 of Acrocarpospora corrugata. Lineage (GTDB taxonomy): Bacteria > Actinomycetota > Actinomycetes > Streptosporangiales > Streptosporangiaceae > Acrocarpospora > Acrocarpospora corrugata. The sequence goes on along the minus strand of NZ_BLAD01000118.1, from coordinate 9,937 downwards.
GGGGCGCGGTCAGCAGATGGGCGCAGGTGGGGGTGCAGGTGCATCTGCCCAGGTACGGCAGATCGCCCACGGTCGCCGCCAGCGGGTCCGCCCCGAGGAGCGCGGTGATGGTGGCGGTGAGCTGGGGATACACCTCCGCCAGCCGTAGCGGTGTTCCGGTCAAGACAATCCTTTCCCGCGCTATCGGAGGTATTCGAGGACCAGGATGGTCAGCGTCGCCACCGCCAGGAATGCGCCGCCGGCGGCCAGGATCGCGGACGGCGGCGTCATGCCGGAATTCACGCTGAGGATGTAGCAGCACAGGGCCAGCACGGCCGAGACCAGGCCGGCGATGATCAGAGCCGTTAGTCGTGACAATTCCTTATGCCTCTTCGCTCGGGAGATTTCGCGACGTACTCCGTTTGCCGCGACAGCGTTCATCGCATTGCGTGTGGCGGGAATTCGAAATACCCTCGAATGGCGGCCGGGAGCAACGTGGCGATCTTTCTATCATTCGTACGGCGGCGGGGTCCACTGGTCCCGGAAATCCGGATGATAATCGCCGTTTCATGGACGTCCACGAACGCCTCCGGACATACCCGGACGCAGTCGGACGCTTCCGGCTGGGGATAGACGGATGCGGATTTATCCTGATTAGAGTGACCGAAAAGCTGAAATCGGGAATTCGGTGCACGGTATGTCAAGAGCGACTAGCCTGACATATGACACCGGGTGTGCCGGTGAGGTTCTTGGTGAGCGAGGGGCTGGCGTGTCTTACGTGCCTTTTACTCGCCGTTTGACCGTTGTGGTCGCGTTCCGAAACGGATCTGGCTCATGAGTGAAGCGAGCGCAAGCCGGCACTGTCTGCACGACTTACTTGAGCGCACGAGGTTGCTCCACATCGAGGCCGGTCACCCCACCCTGGCCACGGTCGAGCGAGTCGCGGTCGACCTCATCGAGGAGAAGCAGCGGGCCGGCGTCTACGACGCATGGCGGCGGTTGCCCAAGTCCACCGTCTCCGACGTCCTGGGCGGAAAGTGCCGCAAGCTGCCCGACTGGCAGTTCTTTCATACGTTTGTGGCCGTGTGTGCCCGGCTGGCGGCTCACAATGACCTGGTCGTCCCCGCACCCAGCGAACTCATGGACGAGTTCGGCAAGCTGTGGAAAGCCGCCATGATCGAAATGGGCGGCTCCCCGTACCTGAGCCCGCAACGCTGGACGCCGGGCGACATTCTCGAACCGAACCCCGACGAAGTCCGCATCGAGCGGATCCCGCCGATCCAGTTCCGGATGCCGAGGGCCTGGGGCAGAAGCGGGGCCGCGATTCTCCGCCGCGCCGGCATGGGCGACGCGAACGCGGCCTACCAGGCGGCCATCCTGCTCGCCTGCGAAGCATCCCTCAAGCCCGACGACGCCGAAGGCAAGCAGACCCTCCTGGACATGGCCGCATTCTGGCGAGGAAAAGCCACCGGCAAGGTCGAAAAAGCCGCCGCCCTCCGCCTCGACGGCATCCAGCTGCGCAGAGCCGCCGAGAACCTCGCCCTCGGCTACAAGCGCTCAGGAAAACCCTGCGTCATATTCTTCCGAGCGTTCCTCCAGGCCGAAGCGGCCATGGGCGGCACCCGCGTCGGCACAGGTGCGGAAAGGCCCGCGACCCGGCAGCAGGACGACGCCGACTCAATCCGTCGCGTCTGAGCGCTTACGGGGGTAGTGGGTGACGGTGGCGTCGTCGCTGAAGTACCGGCGTGTCGCTCGAATCGGTGACCAGGTCACAGATCGGGCGCGGAGGTGAATTCGGCTGATGGCCGCGGCCCGATTGCCGGGACAATTCTTTCGTGGAGCGAGATCGTCTGGGCCGGTTCCTCTCGTCTCCCTGTGGGGGGGATTGGTCGAACAGGAAATCGCCAGCGGGTTGCCTTCGGCCTTGGCCCCAGAATAAAGAACTCTGTTTAGGGTCCTGACGCTTGTCCCGCGTCTGCCCAGTCGTGTTCTATCCGGCACACAAATACCCGAATGTCTGAATCAATCGCACAGGAAGCGGCGGTGACGTAGGGCTTCCCATTCTCCGAATAATGGCTACACTCAGGCACTGGGTCGATCATCTGCGTCAGCAGTCCCATGTTCCGGCGCCAGCCCGCGATTCACGTATCAATGGGTCATCGACGACAAGCCGCACGTGTGGAGCAGGTCCGGACTGAAAGCAGGGGGATCCCGGACCGAGACATGCAGATGGTCACACATACCTGCGGGCGACCATGTCGTCAAACTGGTCGTCGATCCGAAGAAGAAGGTGCCGGACCGCGACCGGACAAATAATTCCTTGTACGTCAAATTGATCGTGAGATCATGCGCACCCGATGGTAATGGCGACGGAGGTGGCGACCATCCGGCATCCGGAGTTCCAGCGACGCCGACTCACCAGGCGGCGACCACGCTGAACTCCTCAAGCATCCAGCTGACCTGGCACGACACCTCCAGCAATGAAACGGGCTTCTACGTAACCAATGGAAACGTCACCCTCAAGGTGGCCGCCAACACGACTTCCTACACATGGTCTGGACTCCACGCTGGTCAGTACATGTGCCTGGCTGTGAGTTCCTTCAACGCGGCTGGACAGTCCACCTGGACGCCCTATGCGTGCGTCACCACGCCTTCATAGGAGAGCGGGTGAGCATGCGGGCGAAGGCGTCCGGGGTGACGATCGGGATGCCGTAGGCGCGGGCTTTGCGGGCCTTGCCGGAGAGGGTGTCGGGGTCGGCGGCGACGACGAGGCGGACCTTTTTCGTCACGTTCGGGTGGGGGAGGTAGGAGGCCTGGCGGGCGCGTCGCTCCCAGGACTCCCGGCCGTCGTCCATCTCGCCGGTGAAGACGATGAGGTCGCCCGGTCGTAATTCGTAGCGGGGTACGTCGATCCGAGGTGCGGCCATGGCGTCGTCGATCGCGGTGAGCGGTAGCCGGAGGAGGTTGGCGACCAGTTCGAGTTCGTGGCGTTCCGCCGGGGTGACGATGCCGTCGGCGAGGGCCGCGTGGGCGACGGCCTTGAGGTAGTCGCGGTGGAGCTGGTCCAGATCCGTACGGGAAAGTTTGAGGCTGTTGGCCAGGCTGACCAGTGCGTCGGCTTCGGTGGCCGAGATGTGGTGGTCCAGGAGGACCTGGTCGAGCAGGGCGAGGTAGGTGTCGGTTTGCACGGGTTGCGGTGACTGGGGGACGCGGTCGAGGAGCCGGGCCAGGAAGTGGTCTTCGCGTTCGGCCGAGACGCCGCGCTGGACCCAGGGGGCGGCGACGCCGTACACGGGCGGCCACGGTGTTTCGGACGCGGCGCGGAGAGCGGACTGCCAGGGATCGCCGGGGTGTGATAAATCCAGATAGTGGCGAAGAAGTTGTGCCGCGGCGCGGGCGTCGATGAGTGCGTTGTGGTGGCCATCGAGGGGGATGTCGGCGACGGCGCAGCAGCCGGCCAGGTTCCTGGGCGCTTGCGGGAGGAACTGCCGGGCTTCTCGCATGGTGCAGACGCCGTCCGGGAACGGGATCGGGGTGCCGAGCCGCTCGAACTCGTAGCGCAGGAAGTTCAGGTCGAATTCGAGGTTGTGCGCGACCGGCACGCGACCCTGCAGCAGGATGGACAGCGATCCGGCGATGCTCGGGAACGTGGGAGCGTGCCGGACGTCGGCGGCGGTGATGCCGTGGACGTGCTGGGGGCCGAGATCACGTTCGGGGTTGACCAGCGTGTTCCATTCGCCGGTCACCTGTCCGGCCGGGTCCAGATGGACTACGCCGATCTCGATCACCCGATCGTGCCGGGAAGGCCGTAAGCCTGTGGTCTCCACGTCAATTGCGACATAGCCGACGGGCATTCATTCCTCCTCATGATTTATCCGGGATAAATCATGGCACGAGAAACGACACTAGATCCTCAGTGTCCGCGAATCGCTCCAATTCCAAGGCCGAGTGGGATTTCGCGCTAATTGACCCGCGTTGCGATAGCCCGCAAGCGTAGTCGACCGCGTGAGAAATTGGGGAAGCTTGGAGGAAGATCCCAATATTTCCTAGTTTGGGGGGATATGCCAATTGCTCGGGGGCCAGCGGAGGTTGGCGTCGTGGACCAGGAGGGCGGCCTGGACGCGATTGGTCAGCGCGAGCTTGTCGAGGATGTGGCTGACATGGGCTTTCACGGTGGGTTCCGTCAAGGAGAGCCGCCGGGCTATTTCGGCGTTCGATTGGCCTTGAGCGAGCGAGCGGATGACGTCGGTTTCGCGCGGAGTGAGGCGGGCGAGGCGGCGGCGGGCGGCCGTGGAAGGGGGTCTGGTGGTGAAACTCGTGAGGAGCTTCTTGGTGACAGCAGGGGAGAGGATGGCGTTGTCGTCGGCCACGGTGTGAATGGCGGCGATGAGGTCGCGTGGCGGAATGTCCTTGAGCAGAAAGCCGACCGCGCCCAGCCGCAGGGCTTGGTGAATGTATTCGTCCGCGTCGAACGTGGTGAGCATGATGATTCTGGGTGGGTCGGGCAGCGCGGTGAGCTGAGCGGCGGCGGCCAGACCGTCGGTGCCGGGCATCCGGACGTCCATCAGGACGATGTCGGGGCGCAGCCGGATGGCGGACCCGACGGCCTCCGCGCCGTCGCGAGCTTCCGCGATGACCGAGATCCCGCCGGAGGATTCGAGGATCAGCCGCAGCCCCGAGCGCACCAGCGCCTCGTCGTCGGCGATGAGGACGCGGATCATGCGATCGGAATGCTGGCACGCAGCGCGAAACCACCATCAGGAGTAGGGCTGGTGCTGAGCGTCCCACCGGTGAGTTCGACCCGTTCGCGCAGCCCGGGTAACCCCCAGCCGGTGCCCGGAAGGGGCCGCCCCGGCCTGCCGCCGACCGGTCTCCGGTTGCGCACCTCGACCTCGAACCTGTCCTCGTCCGTCGTCAGGTAAATGTCGGTCTTCGCGTCGCCCGCGTGCTTGTGCACGTTGGTGAGCGCCTCCTGAATCACCCGGTACGCCGTGCGCTCAACGGTGGGATCAAGCCCCCGGCGAGCACCGCCGTCATGACGCGTGATGGTCATACCCAAGGCCCTTGATTGATCGAGCAGGATGTCGAGATCGGCGAGGGTGGGCTGCGGGCTGAGCGAGGCCACCTCGTCCGGCGAACGAAGAACTCCCAGAACATCGCGGAGATTCGTCAACGCCTCCCGGCCGATTCCGCCGATCAGCATGGCGGCCTCGGCGGTACGGGGATCGGGGGCGTTCATTTCGAGTGCTCCCGCGTGCAGAACCATCAACGACACTCGATGGGCCACCACATCATGCATTTCCCGCGCGATCCGGGTGCGTTCCCGTTTCCTGGCCTGGTCGGTGTGGATCTCCAGGACCTGGCGGCGCGCGCGTACCCACATGCCGGCGATGACGGGAAGCGCGACCAAAGCGATCACGAGCAGGATCAGGTTGACCGGACCGGCGATCACGACTTCGCGGTAACCGCCGGTTGCCGTGGCCACGGTGACCGCGAGGCTGAACGTGACGACGGAGACGGCGGAGTGGATGAGGATGTCGTGGCGGGTTCGGGTGCCGGCGTAGTAGGAGGCGACCACCAGGGCGGGCCAAGTCGCCAACCAGACATATGAGATGGCCGCCACCGACAACAGCGGCCACAAGCGGCGCCGGGCGTCGAACGCGGCCACGGCAGGCAGCCGCGACCGCCACCAAAATCGGGAGCGGCAGGTCGGACGCGAGTCCGGCAGCTCCGGACGTGGAGAACAGCGACAGGCCGAACACCCCGATACTCAGCAGGATCGGCATATATCTGCTCATATCCCGAGCGTAGGACGCTGTCATGTGTCGTCGTCTCCACCGGTGGTACCGGGTACCCCCTTCGAAAGTCGCATAAGGGGATCGCCGTTCGGGTCGGGCCAGGACCACGGGTGCGGCGGGACGGTTAAGGCATGAAATTTCTGTCGATCGCCGTGATCGTCGCCGGGCTGCTGGCTCCCGCGACCCAGGCCCAAGCGCACAGCGAACGCCGACTGGAGCTGCCCAGACCCACCGGAAAGGCACCCGGTCGGGGCCGCCTCGATGCACCTGGTGGATCGGTCGCGGCCGGATCCCTGGGTGCCCGCTGACGGGCCGCGCCAGCTCATGGTCTCGCTGTGGTACCCGGCGACCGCCAAGAAGGGGACTACCGCCAGGTATGTGACTCCGGAGGAGTCGGCGCTCATCCTCAGGGGCGTACCGGGCGGCGAGAACCATCCGCCCGACACGATCGCGAAGACCCGAACCCACGCCCGCGTCGGCGCCCCGCCATCGCGCCGTTCGCTCCCGCTGGTCGTCATGTCGCCCGGCTTCACGTTCCCCCGGGCGACGCTGACCGCCCTGGGCGAGGATCTGGACAGCCGCGGCTACTTGGTCGCCGCCGTCGAGCACACCTACGAGTCCGTGGCCACGACCTTTCCGGACGGCCGTACCACGACCTGCGTGGTCTGCCGGCAGCAGCAGACCGACGAACTCGGCGCCCGCGTCGCGAAAGTTCGCGTGGCCGACATCTCCTTCGTCCTCGATCACCTGCTCAAGCGGGCACCCCTGGGCCTCCGCATCGGCAAGATCGCCATGGTGGGCCACTCCATGGGCGGCAACAGCGCCGCCCACACCATGGCCGCCGACCAACGCGTTCGAGTAGGCGTGAACCTCGACGGCACATTCCTCCCCGAAGCGCCAACCCTGACCAGGCCGTTCATGATGTTCGGCACCACGACCGGCCACAGTCCCGGCGGCCGCGACACAAGCTGGGACAGCGCCTGGCCGCACCTGAAAGGCGCGAATCAATGGCTGACCGTCACCGGCGCCGACCATTCCTCCTTCACTGATCCTCCTTCACTGACTATGCGATCCTCCGCGAACAGGTCGGCCTCCCCACCCCGGCCCTCCCCGGCCCCCGCGCAATCGAAATCACCCGCACCCACGTGGCGGCCTTCCTCGACCGCCACCTACGCCACCAGCACAGACCCACCCCAGACTTCCCCGAAGTCGTACGTCATTCAGGGTGACAGCTGTTCTTCCCGCCTCGTTTGTCAGCGGCGGCGTGGCTGAAGCGGTCCTCGCTTCCGGTGCCTTTCAAGTAGTGGAAGGTTCCAATTTGTGGCTGCGGCGGTAGGTAGTGCCGTCTGACAGGTACGCGAACATGAGTCGCTCTGATCCGTGGCCCGCAGGGGGACCAGCATGCTCCGCAGAACCGGTGCGAAGACGCCCACAAAGTCCCGCAAGAAGGCCGGAGGCTCCGGCACGACCGCGACCAAGACCACGACCGCGAAGACCGTCACCGACCCCTCCACGTCCACCGCCACGCCGACCCCCGCGCTTTCAACGGCCTCTCGGCCGACGGTTTCCAGCACCGCGAAGGCGATTTCTCGCACCAAGACCACGCCCGCGCCGACCAGGACCCCTACCGCCGTCACTCGCACGACGACCGTGCCTCGCCGCATTGCGATCGCCCCGGGCGCAACACCAGCCACCACGCCCCAGACAGGAGCCACAACCGGATCGCGTGGAACCGGACCCAAATCCGGAACCCGAACCGCAACGTTGACGACAGGGCCGCCGAGCGCATCCGCAGCCAGGGTCCGCACCCGCGACACCGGGCACCCGACCGTGTCCGCCACCGCCGAGGCGCGATCGGTCGCCGCCCCCAGGGTGCCGACCACCAGCAAAGTCAGGCTGCCTCCCAAACCGGATCGGCCAACCCCCGTCCGGGCGCCAGGCAGCGCTACGACCCCCAAGACTGCGGGCCTCCTCAAGCCCCCACCCACCAGACCAGCACCGAAGCGGCCAACCACCGCAAAACTGACCCTCCTCCCAACACCGGCCGTCGTGTCGAAACCGGTCCGCGGGTTGGCGTCGGGCACTGGGTTGGCATCCGGCGTTGGGCCGAAGCCAACGTTCGGGCCGAAGCCGGCGCTTGGGCCGAAGCCGAGCCTTGGGCCGAAGCCGAGCCTTGGGCCGAAGCCGAGCCTTGGGTTGGCATCGGGCGGGGGGCAGGTTGCCGGATTGTCTGGGACGCTGCCGTTGCTCGGCACTTCGACGAGAGCGCCCGTCGGCCCGCCCGTCCGGGGCGTCGGCGTGCCCATCGGGCGGGATGTTCCGTCCCCGCGTCCGCGCCGCCTGACGGCTGCTCCGGCGAGTACTTCGACCACGACCACATCGACGACCGGCACGATGACGACGACCATGTCAACCACGACCTCAACCACTCCGACCACCACCACGACCTCAGCCACCCCGACCACGACGACGAGCTCGGCTCTGCCCACTGCCGCGCTCACGTTGTCCGGTTCTCCTGAGCGCGGTGATGACCCGCCACAGATGGCTACTCGGTGGTATATCCCGCCGATCGATCTGGATCTTCCGGATCCCCCGGACGGTATGGACGAGATGGAGGTGGTAGGCGGCTCTGACGGATTCAGGGAGGACAGAAAGGGCCAGAGTTTACTGTCGAAGACGAAGCGGTTGGATGAAAGTGGGGAGGGTGACGGCGAGTCGGATTCGAGTCGGCGTGCGCGTAACGACATGACGGACAGGATCTGGCTGGGTGACGTTTATGACGAGTTCTACGAGGAGGGGTTCCTGAGAGAAGCCGATGCTCCGGCGAGACTCAGTGACGTGTATGGACTCCTCGGTCGCGGGGACACGACCTACTTTGATGAGCCTCTCTCGGAGGTGGAATTTCAGCGGTTCGTCGGGCCTGTCGCCGGGCGAATGCTCACGACGCAGCGGAACGGCACCAACGTTGACCGGGCTTTCGAGAAGGGCGACTACTTCCACGTCACCAACGTCCGGTACCGCGCGAAGGACACGCACAACATCGCCCGGAGGCTCGTGGTCAACGTCGCCACCCAAGAAGCCGGGCTGCGGGTCGCGGAGGGTCTTCAGACCATGTTCGGCGATCCCGGCGTCCGGGACCACTTCATGAAGTTCAAGGTCTATCTGCGGGGCACACTCAACGTCACGCAGGGTCTCGCACGCGAGAAGGACGGGGTGAAGCACGACAAGCTCGTCGTGTACTACAACCTCGACACCTCGTCGGACGGCGCGGACACGGTGGGCGACGCCCTCGTCTCGAATATCCGCGACTCCATCAGATCGGGCGAGGCTCGCAACACGTTCGCACCCTTCTATTCGCAGGTGGCCCCGGGCGTCGCCTGGTCCGAGGAGCCCAAGATGTTCGTCCCCACTCTGGAGGGCAGCTTCACCCAGACCCGGGCCGGGATGATCGACGACGTGATGGAGGACTTCAAGCAACGGGGCGTGTCCGTCGACAAGCCCACGTTCATCGATGCGGTCTACGCGCGGCTGGTCAGCCGCGGGGTTCAACCCGGTCGCTCGCACCGGCATGTCCCAGCATTCGTGCTGCCGTGAGACCTGCCACGAATGCGTGGTTCGCCTGGTCGAATTCGTCGTCGAGTGCCGCCCGGAGAGCGGGTGAGGTTCACGTCAGTTCGATGGGTACGTCGACGAGTTTGGCTCGGAGGTATTCGCCGAGGCTTTTGGCTTGGGGGTCCATGCGGGTGGAGGAGGCTACGCCTTCGCCGAGGAGGCCGGTTATGACGAAATTTAGGGATTTGAGGTGGGGGAAGTCGTAGCGGTGGATGGTGAGGGGGGTGGTTTCTGGGAGTAGGTGTTTGAGGGTTTCCACGGTTAGGAAGTGGGCGAGCCAGGCGTATTGCTCGTCGGTGCGGACCCAGACGCCGAGGTTGGCGTTTCCACCTTTGTCGCCGGAGCGGGCGCCAGCGATTCGGCCCAGGGGGAGACGGGTGGTGCCCGGGGGCGCGGGAGGCAGAGGCCCGAGCGACGACGCTGCGGGCGACAGAGCTGCGGGCGATGACGCTGTGGGCGACAGAGCTGCGGGCGACAGATTCGCGGGCGACGACGCTATGGGCGACAGATCTGTGGGGGCGGTCTCAGTTGGTGGCTGGGAGGGGGTG
>NZ_BLAD01000117.1 GCF_009687845.1 Acrocarpospora corrugata | reverse complement strand
GAAGAGCTTTTTACGTTCGCGTCATGCGTCTTGGCTTCGTTGATATCAGAGATCGCGCCGGCGTCAACGATTGCCCCGAAGGTCCATGCACCCTCCTCGTCAAACTTTGTCAGGACGAGCCTCGTCGACGAGAGCCGGAGCCCGGCGGAAGACGCTCTTCAGACCCGCGTCGAACCCCTCCAAGTCGCGAGTGAGGGAGTTGGCGGCTTTCCCCTTGATGGCTCCGCCGTCGATGAGCTGGAGCAGCTTCCGCACATCGTCGCTGTGCTGAGCGCTCAATCGCGGGATCTTCCGCCGAGCCGCGTTGATCTCCTCCTGCGTGGCCATGCGTCTCCCGGACGTGAAAATTCCTCCGCAGTTTAAATAACGCCCTTCGGTATAGTACCGATATACCAGTCTTCTCGTGTGCGGTTTGTCGCTGTAATGAGTTCGGGACTGATGGCGTCCGATCGCACCAAATAGGCGCGTAAGTCTTGGCCGGAATCGGTCCATTCACGTCCCGCGTCCGGACTCACCCAAGCTGCCGGCTGAGGGCGAGCCGACCGGGCAGCGCCGTGGCGACCAGGGCGAGGACGGTCGCGGCGGAGATCACCGCGAGGTAGGTGAGGGGCGGGATGTATGGCACGGCCGAACCGGTCATCCCAGTGCTGAACGCCGACAGGGTGACCAGCGCGATCGCCGTCCCGATGATCACCGCGATCGCGACCGCGATCAGGGTCTCCAGTCTGAGCATCCGTAGCGTCTGCCGCCGCGTGGTGCCGATCAGACGTAGCAGCGCGAGCTCCCGCGACCTCGCCGACGTGGACATGGCCAGAGTGTTGACCACGGCGATGGCGGCGAACGCGATGATCAGCCCCATCGCCACGTAATTCACCTCGGCGTTGGCCGTGACCGCCTCGGCGGCCTGGGCCCGGTCCAGTACGCTGACGCCCGGCACGGCCCGTTCCAGGTCCGCCCGGGTCACCGAAGGGGCGGCCACCAGGACGGTCCCGAGCGGGTCGTCCACGTGCCCGGCCACCAGCGCGTGGGAGAGGGTGAGTTCGCCGAATCCCAGCCCGCGGGTGTAGAGCGCGATGACGCGGAGTTCGGCGGGAGTACCGTCGCCGAGTGTCAGGCGGATCTTCGCGCCCACTGAGTCGCCGAGCCGCTCGGCCGCCGTCCGGCTGACCGCGACGGAGTCGTCGTCGAGATCGTCGAGCTCCCCCGCGACCACACCCAGGTCCATGGTCCTGCTGAGCCAGTCGGCGGTCACGGCCCTGCGCGCCGTACTTGTCCAGGCCCACTCGCACCGAGGTGCGCAGCACTTCGGTGACCGCCTCGACGCCCGGGACCTCGCGCACGGCTGCCGTCGTGCTGGAAGGGACGTGTGGGCCGAGGATGTGCTCTGCCCGGGTGCCCGCCGTCGCCTGCTCCTGGGCTGCGTGCCCCATGGTGGTCTGTACGAACAGGATCGTGCAGGTCAGCGCCACCATCAAGCTGAGCGGCGTGATGACCGAGGCCAGCCGATTGGACCCGGCCCGCAAGTTGGCGGTAGCCAGATATCCGCTCACCCGGAACGCGCGGAGCGGCACCCCGAGCAGGGCCGTCGCCGTACGGGCGATCACCGGGCCGAGCAGCGCCACGGCGACCGTCCACACCAGCGCGGTGAGCATGGTGACCGGGCCGGAGGCCGCCTCGGTCGACAAGGCCGACAGCACCAGCGTCAACGCGACGCCGCCCCCGGCGCACAGCAGACCGCCGACCACCCTGCCGGCGGGCATGCGCCCGGTCGCCAGCTCCGCCTCGCCGAGCGCCTCCACCGGGCGGATCCGCATAGCGCGGCGAGCCGCCGCCCACGCCGCCACCATGGTGGTCAGCAGTGCGGCGAGCATGGGAAACGGGCTCACCACCAGCTGCAGGTTCTCCGGCATCGCGCCCAGCGCGACGAACCTGGACCGCAACCAGACTCCCAAACCGACGCCGCCGGCCGAGCCGAGGGCTCCGGCCACCAGGCTGATCAGCACAGCCTCGCCGCCGAGCATCGCGCGTATCTGGCGTGGAGTGGCCGCGACGGCTCTGAGCAGGGCGATCTCCCGCTGGCGCTGCTGGATGGACAGCGCGAACGTGCCGACGACGACGAGGATCGCCGCCAGCAGGGAGGTCCCGCCGATGGCGCCGCCGAGGCTGATCAGCTTCACCCGGGACTGCTCGGCGTCCAGGAATTCCACGGTGCCGCGTTCGTCCCCCGTGTGGGCGAACGCCGTGACCTCACCTGCCGCGTCCTTCAGCGCCGCGGACACGTCCGCCCTGGGGAAGGCGCCGATCGCGCTGACCTGCCCCGGCCGGTCGGCGAGGCGCCGGGCCTCTGGCGAAGAACAACGTGTCCTGGCTGGGCAGGTTCTGCGAGGTGACGCCGGTCACCAGATAGATCTTGGTCCCCGCCGCCGTCAGTACGGGCACCCGCGCGCCCGCGGAGAATCCTGACGCGGCCTCCACGACCATCTCGTCCGCCGCTCTCGGCTCACGTCCCGAGCGCAACGTGAACGGGGTGAGCGCCGCCGATTCCCAGCCGTGCCCGTCGAACCGTCGGCCCGCGACGTAGGCGGCGAAGGTCACCTCGGTGACCACCCGCGAGACGCCGGGGACCTGGCGCAACCGATCGGCCAGCGACTCGGAGACCCAGGCCCGCTCGGACAGCGGCTTGGCCTTGGTCTTGCTCTTCTCCTCGCAGTGCAGGAACGTGCTCTTGCCCGACCACGAAGGGCCCATGATCGCGGTGAAACTCCCGCGTGGGATGCCCACCGATACCTCGCGCAGGGCCGCGACCGCGCTCTGGCCCTTCCCGTACACCTTGCTCACCGCGTCCAAGCGCACTACGTCTGTCATGGTTTCTACCCTGCTGACCAAGCGCGGCACCGGCCAGGGAGGCGATCACGCGTACGCCATGACCTCGTCCCGATCCGGACACTGATAGACATACCACTGTGATTCGTGTGCTTCTAGCCACGCACCCGACCAGCGGCCAGGCCACCGCCCACGGGAACGCGAGCAGGACCGGACCGGCGAGGAATCCGGCTATGCCCAGCCAGGCCCGGCCGAACACGGGAATCGGCAGGTAGGTGAGCAGCGCCATCAGCACGAGCGAGGGCAGGTGACGCCCGTTGATCGAACGGATCTGCGTGACGACGATCACGACGAGACAGGCCGCCGCCGGCACCGCCAGGCTCGCGGGGACCAGCAGCAGCGCCTTGGCCGAGAACCCGGCCAGCACGGCGGCCAGCAGGGCGAGGGACAACCGGTAGGCGCCGGGGTCGATGGCCTGCACCGGCCCGTGGGTGCCGGGGAGTACGGCGTCGACGGTCAGCCGGCCCTCGGCGGACAGGCTCGTGGAAAGGCTGCCACCCGCCTGGCCGACCTGCCGGACCAGGTCGGCCAGGTTCTTGTCCTCGGCGGTACGGGCGCCGTCGTGGATGACGCGCAGCCGTACCGTGCCGTCCGCCGCGGTGGTCTCGATCACACACGTCTTGGCCGTGTTCTGCCGTAAGGCCTCGGTCACCGCCTCCCGCAGCACGGCCGCGAGCAGTGCGCCCGCGGGTCCGAGCGGTTCGCTATGCCCTACCCTCACCTCCGCCTTGATTCCCGCCGCCGTGAGCATCGCGCGGGCGGTCGTCACCTCGGGCGCCAGGGACGTGGCCCGGTAGCCCGCGGCGGCGTTCCTGGTGTCGGCCAGGGAGCGGCGGGCGGTGCCGACGACCTCACCGAGCACCTCGGCCGTACGTTCCGGCCGGTCCATGGCAAGCCGGACACCGCCGACGATCGCCGCGAGCCCCCTGCCGATGCCGTCGCTCAGCTCGGCGGCGATCCGCAGCCGCTCCTCGGCCGCGGCCGCCATCGCCAGGGCCAGCCGGGCGGCGTGCGCCTCCTCCACCCGCTCGGTGAGCCGGGTGAGACCGTAGATCAGCAGCGCGATGAGCACCATGCTGATCGCCGGGTCCGCCGGGCCGATGACGGCGGCGCTGACCGCCACCAGCGGGGCCAGCGGCCGGGCCGGGGTCAGCAGCAGCGACCCGCCCAGGAAACCGAGGAGTCCGACGGAGGTCCCGAAGCCGACCGTGGCCGTGTAGCAGACCACCGCCTGTACGGCCAGCAGCCACGGCCGCCTGAACCGCCGCAGGGAGCGGAACACGTAGACGAACTGGAGCCCGAACGCCACGATCGCCAGAAGCGACCCCGCGAGGAGATAGACGGCCGTGAACGCGGCGAGCACCGCGACGACGATCCCCCGCGCCAGTCGCGGCAACGGCGCCTGCGACAACACACTCCCCCCACCCCTGACCGAGGCCAGCCTAGGGGACGTTACGGGAGCGCCCGGTTCGCGCGATCAGCCGCAGAGTGCGTCGTAGGCCAGCCGCTGACCAGGAATTCGGTGACAGTCCTGTCACCGAAGGCGTTGCCATTGGCCAGGCAGGCGGGTGGCGGCCAGTTCGCGGGCGCTGGCTGCGGCGAAAGGCGGGAAGCCGGCCTCCTCGTTGCGCCGGAGAGCCGTCCCCAGGTGGTCGGCCGCGCCGTCCAGATCGCCGCACGCCCTGGCCAGCAGGCCCACGTGATGTCCGGCGAAGCCCGCGAACGCGATTCCCGTTCCCCCGATCACGATCCGGTCCGCGTACGGGGCCAGGTCGGTGAGCAGGTCGTGGGCGGCGTCCGGGGACGCGAGCGCGGACCAGAGTTCGGCCCGGATCGCCATGTGGGTCAGCCACATGTAGTTGCGTGGCACCTCCGGTTGCTGCCGCCAGGGGCCGAGCGCGGTCCGCGCCTGCTCGGTCCGGTCCGCGCGCAGCAGCGCGAGGGCGTGCCAGTCGCGGAGCAGGGGAAGATCGGTGACGGCGGCGGCCTCGGCCAGCAGTGGCTCGATCGCCGGTAGCGTGCCCCGGGCCAGGTTCAGCGTCGCCGCCAGGACGATCGGGATCTCTGCGGCCCCGGGAACGGTCGTGCCGGAGTGGAACTCGTGTGCCGTGGCGATCGCCTGCTCCGCCTCGGCGAACCGGCCTCTGGCGACGGCCACGATCGCGTCGGCCCAGGTGAGGACGACGAGCGCGGGAGCGAGCGCGTGCCGCTCGGCCAGGTCTCTGGCGGCCCGGTAGTCGCGCAGGCCCTCGCCGACGTCGCCGTGTTCGAGGTGGTCGCGGCCACGGAAGACCAGCGCGCGGGCGACGGCGGCGGGGTCGTCGGCGGACTCGGCCAGGTCGACCAGTTCGCGGGCCGCGGCCAGCCGCTCGGTCAGCAGCTGCGGGCGCTCGTACGCGACATGGCGGAGTTCGAGCACCCGGGCCAGGTCCGCGCGGCTTCCGTGGGTCCGGGCGAGGGCTTCGGCCTCGGTGGACAGGGCCACGGCACGGTCGGCGGTGTCCTGGCCGTAGTAGATCTCTCCCGCGAGGGCGGCCAGCAGCCGTGCCCGCATCGCCTCATATCCGGCGGGGAGATCCCGGACCAGCCGCTCGAACAGCGCGACGGCGGCGGCGTCCACCACCTGGTACTCGCGCCAGCTCCAGATCGCGTCGGTGGTGGTCGTGACGGCCGCGCGGGCCGCCGACACGACGTCGCCGCCCGCGAGGGCGACCTCGGCCGCCTCGCGGGTAGCCTCCCAGGCCTGTCGCTCGTAGCCGGCGCGTTTGCGGGCGAGCGCGAGGCCGAGGAGGACCTCGTAGCGGTCGGTGGCCGTGGCGGTGCGGTCGCGGGAAACGGCCGACAGCGCGGCTTCCTGGAGGCGTGCGGCTTCGGCGGGGGCGGGTTGCCGGGCGGCCATCGCCGAGGCCCGGGTCGCGTAGGTCCAGGCGGCGCGGGCGTGGTCGGTTCCGGCCCGCGCGTAGTGGTGGGCCAGTTCGGTGAAGCGTGTCTCGCGTACCCGGCCGGATCGTTCCTCGATCTCCTTGGCGAGCGCCGCGTGCAGTTGACGGCGGCGGCCGGGCGGGAGCCGTACGTAGATCGCTTCCCGGACCAAAGCATGGGTGAAGCGGTGGCCGGGGCCGTCCTCCACGATCAGGCCGGCGAGGAGGGCGGCTTCGGTGGCGGTCATCGCGGATTCTCCGGTCAGCCCCGACGCCGACTCGACCAGGTCGAGGTCGAACGTCCGCCCGTACGCGGCGGCCGTCGACAGCAGTGGTTCGACGTCGTCGGGCAGCTGCGAGATCCGCCGTCGTACGACGTCGCGTACACCGTCCGGGACCCGCAGCGCGGCGGCGGCGCCAGGGTCGGTGAGACGCCGCTCGTCGGCCAGCAGCTGGACCAGTTCCCCGATGAAGAAGGGGTTGCCGTTGGTGCGTTCCCGTAGTGCCGCCGCCACCTCGTCGGGGATCTCGACGCCGTGCCGGAGCGCCACGTAGTCGCGTACACCCGCCTGGTCCAGGCCGCGCAGACCCACCCGGACGAGGTCGGCGCGGGCCAGGTCGGCCAGTGCCTCCGCCAGTTCGGGGGTGCGGTCGGCCTCGGCGTCGCGGCTGGTGATCAGCAGCACGACCGGCAGTCCGGCCAGCATCGCGCCGAGCCGCCGGACCAGGTGGAGCGTGTCGCCGTCGGCCCAGTGCAGGTCGTCGAGGACGAGCAGGGCCGGACCGGTCTCGCGCAGCAGGGCGGCCGTGGCCTCGGCCAGCCGGAAGGCCGCCGTGTCGAGGTCGGCCGCCGCGGCCGTGCCGTCCCGGCCGGGCAGCAGGGCGGCCAGCGCGGGCAGCCGCGCGGTCGTGCCGGACGCGGTCACCAGCGGCGCCAGCGCCTGCGACCACGGCCACAGGGCCGGCGCGCCCGCGGCTTCCTCGCAGCGTCCCCATCCGGTGTGCAGGCCCATCGCGGTGGCGGTCGCGGTCAGCGCGCGGGCCAGCCCGGTCTTGCCGATGCCCGGTTCGCCGGTCACCAGCACCAGCGTTCCCCGCCCGGCGGAGGTGTCGACGAGATACCCGGTCAGGCGCGCCAGCCAGTCGTCCCGGCCGACCAGCCCGGCCGCCGCGGCCGGTGGCCTGGAAACCAGCACGGCGCCGTATCCGGGCGCCTTCCCGGGGGCGGGCATCGGGTCCAGCGACGGTTCCTGGTTCAGTACGGCCGCTTCGAGCCGCCTCAGCTCCGGGCCCGGATCGGCGCCGAGTTCGTCGGCCAGCACCTGCCGGGCCCGCCGCAGCGCGTCGAGTGCCTCGCCCTGGCGCTGAGACCGGTAGAGGGCGACCGCGAGCAGTCCCCAGGCCGTCTCGCGAAGCGGATGCGCGGCGACCAGGTGCTCGATCTCGCCCACCAGCCGCGCGTGCACCCCGAGGGCGAGCTCGGCCCGGAATCGATCCTCGGTCGCGAGCAGCCACAGTTCGGTGAGCCTGCCCGCCTCGGCCGTCAGCCCGGGGGCGAGGGAGGCGACGTCCTCATACGGCTCGCCGCGCCAGAGCCCCTCGGCGGTCCGCAGCAGATCCCGGGCGTGGGCGGGGTCGGTCGCGAGGCTCTGCTGCGCCTCGCCGGCCAGCCGCTCGAACGTGACGGCGTCCACGGAGTCGGCCACGAGGGCGTACCCGGGCGGACGGGTGAGCAGGATCCGGGCAGGTGCCCGCGCCGGCCGGTCCGGTTCGAGGACCCGCCGGAGATTAGAGATGTAGGCCTGCACCGAGCTCAGCACCTTCGGCGGCGGGTCCTCGCCCCACAGTTCGTCGACGAGACGGGAGATCGAGACGATCCTGCCGCCGGCGGCGAGCAGCAGGGCCAGCAGCGCGCGCTGCTTCTGGCCGCCGAGTTGCGCGGGACCGCTTCCGTCCTCGACGTCGCGAACCTCGACCGGGCCCAGCACCTGATAACGCACCCGGCCACGTTAACGGGCGCTCCCCCGCTTGTCAGTGCGGGTACGTCCAAGTCCGGACCGGATGACTTCCAAGTACGGCAGGGCAGGCTGTGCCCGTCCAAGCGAGTCCGAAAGGAAGAGAGTCATGACGCTCACCGATGTACGGATGATGCGGGTGGCGCACTCCAGCTTCCGCCGCGAGCTGGGCCTGTCCCCTGCGGCGATCCGCGCGGTCCCGGGCGGAAACCGGCGCCGGACGTCGATCGTCGCCGACCACGCCACCCTGTTCCTGTCGCTGCTGCACCACCATCACACCATCGAGGACGACCTGCTGTGGGCGGCGCTGCTCGAACGGGTTCCCGCCGAGCTCGCCCCTCTGGTCCAGGTGATGCAGAGCCAGCACGAACGCGTGGCGGCCCTGCTGGACCAGGCGCACGCGGCGCTCGGCGACTGGCGGCGCACCACGTCCGCACCGGATGGGGAGGCCCTGGCCGTCGTCCTGTCCGACCTGTGCACGGCGCTGTTCGAGCATTTGCACGCCGAGGAGACCCACCTCCTGCCGATCATGGCCAGGCACATCACGCCCGAGGAGTGGGAGGAGTTCACCGTTCAGGGCATGTCCTCGATCCCGAGAAGGCTGATGTTCCTCGGCTTCGGAATGATGCTCTACGAGGGCGACCCCGAGGCGATCGAGCTCGAACTGCGCAAGCTGCCCGCCCCGCTGCGCCACCTGCTGCCCCCGCTGGGACGCCGCGCGTTCCGCCGATACGCCCGCCGAGTCCACGGCACCCCCACGCCGCCGCGCGGCGTCGGCGTCATCGCCTAGTTCACCCCTATCACCCGAAGGAGTTTCACCATGACCGCACAGACCATCACCGACCTCGCCGCCGCCCGAGCCAGGAACCAGGACGTGTGGCACCGTTCCAGCACCCTCCTGTACGCCCGCGAGATCGACGCGTTCATCGGCCACTGGTGCGAGGACGCCAGCTACGAGGCCGCCCTGCCGGTCGCCGGTCTGCCCGCCGTCATCACCGGCCATGAGGCGCTGCACGCGGCCTTCACCGGCCTGGTCTCCGCCGCGCGGAGCATCACGGTGCACGACGTGCTGTTCCACCAGACGGACGACCCCGACATCGCGATCATCGAGGAGCGCATGGTCGCCGAACTCTTCGACGGTGACCGCTACGAGAACCGGCTCATCATCCGCGTGACCTTCCGCGACGGCCGGATCGCCCACATGCTCGAGTACTACGGCCAGCTCGCCCACCAGGACCTGCTGCGCAAACTCGGTTTCGCGTCCTGACGCGCCGCGGTGATGCGCGCTCACAGCCGGCCTGAGCCGCATGGGATCACAGATATTCATGATGCGTTTGATGTCTGGTTCTGCGTTGGCGGGCTGCGGGGACTTCGCTCATTCGGAGCGGTTGCTTCACCCGCACTACGAATTTTCGGAGGTACTTGTGCCCAGCACAAGGTGGCCCGCACCTGCCCTCGCGGCCGTGGCGGTTATCGCCATGTTCGCCGTGACCGTCCCCGCAGCCGGCGCGGCGACGTCACCCGATTCCCAACCCGATCTCGGCGCCCCCTGTTCGGCCGACGTGGCCCTGCGCGGGTTCACCGACAGCCTGGACAAGACGACGTTCGAGGGCACCCCCGTCGGGGGCTTGTCCGCTGTCGCGCTGCTCCGCGATGACCGCGCCCTGGCCCTCGCGGACAACACCGGCACCGTACCGGCCCGCCTGTACGAGGTCGCCCTCACCACCGGGAACAAGCCCTTCTCGGCCGAGGTCGTCGGCATGACGACGCTGCGGCGGCCGGACGGCGTTCCGTACACCGGCGCCGACTTCGACGGCGAGGGGCTCATCATCGAGCCTCACGGCAAGACCGTCCTGGCCAGCTCCGAGACCGAGCCGTCGATCCGGCGGTTCCGGCTCTCCGACGGCCGGCAGGTCGCCTCCTTCGACGTGCCGGCCAGGTTCCGGGTCACCCCGGCGGGCCAGGCGCAGGTCAACCAGACCTTCGAGTCGCTCACCGCCACCTCTGACGGCAAGGTGCTGTTCGCCGGCATGGAAGGGCCGCTGTCGGCTGACGGCCGCGACGCGGCGGGCTCCGGCCTGCAGCGCATCCTGCGGTATGAGGGCACTTCCGGCGGCACCTACACTCCGGCCGCCCAGTACGCCTACCGCACCGATCCCGGCCTCGGGCTGGTCGAACTGGTGGCGCTCGGCGACGACCAGTTCCTGGCGATGGAGCGCGGCTTCACCACGGGCGTGGGCAACACCGTGCGGATCTACCGGGTCTCCGCCACCGGCGTGCCGGACGTCTCCGGCGTCGCCTCGCTGGCCACCCTGACCGACTCGCGCGCCTGGCTCGGCAAGAAGCTGCTGGCCGACCTCGTCGACTGCCCGCCGTCCGGGGCGACCACCAAGCAGCCCCAGCCGAACCCGTTGCTGGACAACATCGAGGGCATGGCGCTCGGCGACCGGCTGGAGGACGACACCCGTCTGCTCTACCTGATCTCCGACGACAACAACAGCGCGACGCAGATCACCCGGGTGTACGAGTTGAGCGTCCGGATCCCGGATGAGGCGTCGTTGCGGGACCGGGCGTTGCTGTCCGCGACCGACTACCAGCCCGGCCCCGTGTCCGGGAAGCAGCTGCCGCCGACCACCGTCAACGGGATCACCCCGCCGTTCGCAGGTCAGCCGATCCCGGGCTTCTCCGCGGTGATCCCGGTCAACCGGGGCTCCAAGTCCGCCAACCGTCTGCTCGCCATGCCGGACAACGGGTTCGGGGCCAAGGACAACTCGGCCGACTTCCTGCTGCGGGCGTACGTCATCGAGCCGGACTACAAGAGCGGCCGGATCGACGTGAAGAGCCACATCAGCTTCCGCGACCCGGACCGTAAGGTGCCGTTCCCGATCGTGAACCAGAACACCCCTGACCGGCTGCTGACCGGGGCCGACTTCGACATCGAGTCGCTGGCCTGGGACGGGAACGGCAACCTGTGGATCGGTGAGGAGTTCGGGCCGTACCTGGTCAACACCGACAGGACCGGCAAGGTGCTGCGGGCGCCGATCCCGCTGCCGGACGGCACGAAGTCTCCCCAGTCGGCCGACCTGGCCCCGGGCGAAAGCCCCACTCTGCCGGCCAGCCGGGGATTCGAGGCCATGGCCGCCAGCGAGGACGGCTGGACGCTGTACCCGATCCTGGAGGGCGCCAAGATCAACGATCCCGACCAGCGTCGCCGCGTGGTCTACGAGTTCGACGTCCGGGCCGGCGCCTACACCGGTCGCACCTGGTCCTTCCGGGTCGCCGACCCGGGGCTGTTCGTCGGCGACGCGTCGGTGCTCGACGGCCGGCGGCTGCTGCTGATCGAGCGGGACAACAACATGGGCCCGAACTCGCAGATCAAGCGTCTGGTCGTGACCGACCTCGACGCCGCGGCTCCGGGCGGCGTGCTGCCCCGCCGCACCGCCGTGGACCTGCTGCGGATCGCCGACCCGAAGGGCGTGTCCACGCCGGCCAGGCCGGGCGAGTACGGGGTCGGGGAACTGTTCTCCTTCCCGCTGCAGTCGGTTGAATCGGTGCTGCCGCTGTCGGGCGACCGGATCGTGGTGGCCAACGACAACAACTTCCCCGGTAACGACGGGCGCATCCCGGGCCGCGCCGACGACACCGAGGTGATCGTCATCGACGTGCCGGGCCTGCGCGACTGACGCATCCCTGACGCGCCACCCCCGCCGGGCGATCTCCGGCGGGGGTGAGCGTGACCATCCGGGGGCCGCGGGCAGCGGCCCCCTTTTTGCGTTCTGGACGTCAGGCTCGCCTCACGTCGCAGAAACTTACGGGCATTCGAGCGAAGCTTTATTCTTGTCGCCTGGCAACTTCTATGAAACTTTCACTTCCGCGGGCGGGGTAACGCGATCTCCTGCTGGGCTAACGTCCAGGCTGGAGATATGCCGACAGCAATGCTGAGGCCGGTGCGGGCCACGGCTCATTGACGCCGGATCGGCAGTCGGATGTACTCCGCGACACACCCAGAGAGGAGACCGCGCAGATCCGGAATCCCAAATGTTAGCGATAACACCGGAAGCCAATCGAGAGCCCCGGCGTGAGCCGGCCCGGCCGGGGTCGCGGAACGACGATGGCACCGCGCCCACCACGGCCGGTCACCCCTCATCCTCGTGGAGTTCCCCATGTCTCTGAGCCGTCGCCAGCTCCTCCGGGCCGCGGGCGCGACCGTCGCGTTCTCGGCCGCCGGTCAGGTGGTCGGCACGTCCGCCGCGCAGGCCGCCCTTCCGTGGGTTCGCGCCGACATCGGCGTGTCCGCGTACGAGTTCGATCTCGGTCAGGTCCGGCTGACCTCCGGCCGCTGGCTGGACAACCAGAACCGCACCCTGTCCTATCTGCGGTTCGTCGACGTCGACCGGTTGTTGTACGTCTTCCGCGCCAACCACGGCCAGTCAACCAAAGGCGCCGCGCCCAATGGGGGGTGGGACGCGCCGAGTTTCCCGTTCCGGTCGCATATGCAGGGGCATTTCCTGACGGCTTGGGCGCAGGCTTACGCCGTACTCGGGGACACGGCCTGCCGGGACAAGGCCAACTACATGGTCGCCGAGCTGGCCAAGTGCCAGGCGGGGAACGGGTATCTGTCCGGTTTCCCGGAGTCCGACATCACCGCGGTCGAGAACCGTACCCTCAGCAACGGCAACGTGCCGTACTACTGCATTCACAAGACCCTCGCCGGGCTGCTCGACGTCTGGCGGCACATCGGCAGCACGCAGGCCAGGACGGTGCTGCTCGCGCTGGCCGGGTGGGTGGACACCCGCACGGGCCGGCTGTCGTCCAGCCAGATGCAGGCCATGCTCGGCACCGAGTTCGGCGGCATGAACGCCGTGCTGACCGACCTGTACCAGCTGACCGGCGACTCTCGCTGGCTCACCACCGCGCAGCGGTTCGACCACGCGGCCGTCTTCAATCCGCTGGCCTCGGGCCAGGACCAGCTCAACGGGCTGCACGCCAATACGCAGGTGCCGAAGTGGATCGGGGCGGCCCGCGAGTACAAGGCGACCGGCACGACCCGCTACCGGGACATCGCCGCCAACGCCTGGACCGTCACGACCAGCGCGCACACGTACGTGATCGGCGGCAACAGCCAGGCCGAGCACTTCCGCGCGCCGAACGCCATCGCCGCGTACCTGACCAGGGACACCGGTGAGGCCTGCAACACCTACAACATGCTGAAACTGACCCGGGAGCTCTGGATGCTCTCCCCGGCCCGGGCCGACTACTTCGACTACTACGAGAACGCCCTGATCAACCACCTGATCGGCCAGCAGAACCCGGCCGACAGCCGGGGTCACGTCACCTACTTCACCCCGCTCAACCCCGGCGGGCGGCGGGGCGTCGGCCCGGCCTGGGGCGGCGGAACGTGGAGCACTGACTACAACTCGATGTGGTGCTGTCAGGGCACCGGCCTCGAGACCAACACGAAGCTGATGGACTCGATCTACTTCCACAACGGCACGACGTTGTTCGTGAACCTGTTCGCGCCCTCGACCCTGAACTGGAGCCAGCGCGGCATCACGGTCACCCAGACGACCTCCTACCCGGTAAGCGATACCACGTCGTTGCAGGTCACCGGCAATGCCGGCGGCACCTGGCCGATGCGGATCCGGATCCCCGCCTGGACGCAGGGCGCGACGATCAGCGTCAACGGGGTGCCGCAGGGGGTGAGCACCACCCCGGGTTCCTACGCCGAACTGAACCGGTCCTGGACCTCGGGCGACACGGTGACCGTACGGCTGCCGATGCGCGTGATCATGAAGGCCGCGAATGATAACGCAAACATCGCCGCCGCCGTCTTCGGCCCGGTCGTGCTCTCCGGCAATTACGGCGGCACCGGCCTGTCGTCGGCGCCGGCGCTGACCCCCTCGTCGATCAGCCGGACCAGCACGTCGGCACTGGCGTTCACCGCCACCGCCAATGGCGCGGCCGTCAATCTGGGCCCGTTCTTCGACGCGCACAACCACAACTACGTCGTCTACTGGAACGCCACCGGACAAGGCGGAGGCCAGGAGGCCAGTTTCCGGCTGGTGAACGCCGCGAGCGGGCTGGTGCTCGGCATCCAGAACATGTCCACCGCCGACGGCGGACCGGCCGTGCAGTGGACCGACAACGGCACCGCCGACCACGACTGGGCGCCGATCGTGGACGGCAACGCGCTGCGGTTCCGCAACGCGCACAGCGGCAAGGTGCTGGGCGTCGAGAACATGTCGACGGCCGACAACGCCCGGGTCATGCAGTGGGCCGACAACGGCACCGCCGACCACCGGTGGACGATCACCGACGTCGGCGACGGCTCGGTCAAGATCCGCAACGCCAACAGCTCGAAGCTCCTCGGCATCCAGAACGGCTCGACCTCCGGCGGCGCCCTCGCCGTACAGGATCCGGACAACGGCAGCGCCGACAATCAGTGGCGGTTCGTGCCGAACGGCGCGCGGCGTATCCAGAACGTCGGCACCGGCATGGTGCTCGGCGTCACCGGCATGTCCGCCGCCGACGGCGCGCTGGTCGTGCAGTGGGGCGACACCGGCACCGCCGACCATCTGTGGACTGCCGTCGTCGGCACCGGCGGCTACCTGCGGCTGCGCAACTCCGGCAGCGCCAAGGTGCTGGGCGTGGAGAACACCGGCACCGCCGCCGGGTCCCGCGTCGTGCAGTGGGCCGACAACGGCGCCAACGACCACCGCTGGCGGCTCCGTCACGGCTCCCCCGCCGCCTTCCGCATCCAGTGCGCCAACGGCGGCCGGGTGCTCGGCCTGGCCGGCACGGCCCAGGGCGCGCAGGTCGTCCTGGCCGACGACAACGGTTCGAGCAGCAATTTGTGGAGATTCCTGTGATCAGACGCGTCCTGGCGATTCTCCTGCCCGCGGCGCTGACATGCGCCGCGCTCACCGTCGCGTCCTCGACCGCGTCCGCGGCGACCGTCGACACCAGCGCCTGGTACGTCCTGGTCAACCGCACCAGCGGCAAGGCCCTGGACGTCTACAACCTGTCCACCGCCGACGGCGGGCGCATCACCCAATGGACTCGCAACAACGGCAACCAGCAGCAGTGGCAGTTCGTCGACTCGGGCGGCGGTTACTACCGGATCAAGTCCCGTCATTCCGGCAAGGTCCTGGACGTCTACAACTGGTCGACCGCCAACGGCGGCGCGATCGTGCAGTGGGCCGACGGCAACGGCAACAACCAGCAGTGGCGGCTGGCCGACTCCAGCGGCGGCTACGTGCGCTTCATCTCCCGGCACAGCAACAAGGCCCTGGAAGTGCAGGGCGCCTCCACCGCCGACGGCGCCAACATCGTCCAGTACGACGACCATGGCGGCGGCAACCAGCAGTGGCAGCTCGTCCAGGTCGGCAGCGGGCCCAACCCGACGCCGACGCCGACGCCGACCGGTGCGTGTGCTCTTCCGTCGACCTACCGGTGGACCTCGACGGGCGTGCTGGCCACCCCGAAGTCAGGATGGGTCTCGCTCAAGGACTTCACCACCGTTCCCTACAACGGCAGGCAGCTGATCTACGCCACCACGCACAACACGGGAACGAGCTGGGGCTCGATGAACTTCAGCCTCTTCACCAACTGGTCCGACATGGCCTCGGCCACCCAGAACACGATGTCCTCCTCGACCGTCGCGCCCACGCTCTTCTACTTCGCCCCCAGGAACATCTGGGTGCTGGCCTACCAGTGGGGCTCGACCGCTTTCTCCTACCGGACCTCCAGCGACCCCACCAACGCCAACGGCTGGTCAGCGCAGCAGGTGCTCTTCTCCGGAAGCATCACCGGCTCCAGCACAGGACCCATCGACCAGGCACTCATCGGCGACAGCACGAACATGTACCTGTTCTTCGCCGGCGACAACGGCAAGATCTACCGGGCCAGCATGCCCATCGGGAATTTCCCGGGCAGTTTCGGCTCGACCTCGACGGTGGTCATGAGCGACTCGACGAACAATCTGTTCGAAGCCGTCCAGGTCTACAAGCTCCAGAACGAGAACCGATACCTCATGATCGTCGAGGCGATCGGCTCACAGGGCCGCTACTTCCGCTCCTTCACCGCCACCAGCCTGGGCGGCTCATGGACACCGCAGGCCGCGACCGAGAGCAACCCCTTCGCCGGCAAGGCCAACAGCGGCGCCACCTGGACCAACGACATCAGCCACGGCGAGCTCATCCGCACCAGCGCCGACCAGACCATGACCATCAACCCCTGCAACCTGCAACTGCTCTACCAGGGACGCAGCCCCAGCAGCGGCGGCGACTACGGCCTGCTGCCCTACCGGCCCGGCGTGCTGACACTGCAACGCTAAAGGGTGTTCCTGGACGTTCACGCCCAAACGGGTGAGCGTTGTCGCGCCGCTCGATCAGGACCGGATGGAGCTGACGTGGCGGGCTCGGCTTAAAGGCCGAGCCCGCCACGGGTGATGTGGGGCCGCGACGACTTGTTCGGTGAGGTCTCCGTTCATCGTGATATGGCGTACGTCGAGCTGGGCACCCACCGCAAGACCCGGGCCGGTTGATCGGGACGCAGCCCGCTGCGGTGTCACACGAGATCGACGACCATCCGGTTTGTGGTGCTCGCTGCCGTGGCGGCTCGGTTGTTCGCCCAGGTCATGGCACCATACGGGTGGTCCTTCGCCGAGCTGGATGTCGTCCGCCGCCGGTGAAATCGGGTGACATCTCGCATCGCTTGCCGGAATGCTGGGGACGGGCGATGAGTTTTTTGTCGGTGGCGGCAGACAGTATTTGTCGCATGACTACGACTGCTCATGCCGCCGAGGGCTGCGACGCCAGCCTTGACCACGTTGTGCCCGACAACCCCGAACGAGGTTCCTTGTCCAGCCCACAGCTCGACCAGCTCGACTCACTTGCCAAGTCCGAGACCGCCGTTCCAGGTCGCACTCCGGCCGTGGTCCGGCTGCTGGTGCTCGCCACGTTCGTGGTCATCCTCAACGAGACGATCATGATCAATGCGATCCCGCAGTTGATGGGGGCGCTGAACATCACCGGGCAGACCGCGCAGTGGCTGTCGACGGCCTTCATGCTGACCATGGCGGCGGTCATCCCGATCACCGGGTGGTTCCTGCAGCGGGTGTCCACCCGCCAGGCCTACGCCACGGCGATGGGTCTGTTCCTGCTCGGCACCGCGTTGGCCGCCGTCGCGCCGTCGTTTGAGGTGCTGCTGGCCGCCCGGATCATCCAGGCGTCCGGGACGGCTGTGATGATGCCGCTGCTGATGACGACGCTGATGCAGGTCGTGCCCGAGGGAGACCGGGGCCGGGTGATGGGGACCGTCACGCTGGCCATCTCGGTCGCGCCCGCCATGGGCCCGGCGATCTCGGGCGTGATCCTTCAGCTCGGGTCCTGGCGCCTGCTGTTCGCCGTGGTGTTCCCCATCGCCGCCTTGATCACGTGGGGTGGTCTGAGGCAGCTGAAGAACATTGGCGAACCCAAGTTCAGCACCATCGACTGGTTCAGTGTGGTGACCGCCGCGGCCGGCTTCGGCGGCCTGGTCTACGGGCTGAGCCGGTTCGGCATCGACAGCACCGGTGCCGCCGCCGCGATCGTGGCGGCCGGTCTGGTCGCCATCGCCGTTTTCGTCTTTCGCCAGCTGTGGTTGCAGAAGCGCGGTGTGCCGCTGATGGACCTGCGGACCCTTCGGCAGCGTACCTTCACGGTCGCGCTGATCCTGATGTCGGTGGCCTTCATGGCGATGCTCGGCTCGATGATCTTGCTGCCGCTCTATCTGCAGAGCATCCGCGGACTCAACGCCCTGGAGACCGGGCTCCTGGTGATGCCGGGCGGCCTGGCGATGGGTCTGCTCGGTCCGGTGGTCGGCCGGCTGTTCGACCGGTTCGGTGGCCGGGTTCTGGTCATTCCCGGCGCGATCGGGATCACGCTCGCGCTCGCCGGCTTCACCCAGGTCACGATGACCATGCCGTACTGGCAGCTCCTGGGTCTGCACGCGCTGCTGATGGTGAGTCTGGCCGCGACCTTCACCCCGGTGTTCACCCTCGGGCTCGGGGCGGTTCCCTCGCACCTGTTCTCCCACGGCAGTTCGATCCTGAGCACCCTCCAGCAGGTCGCCGCGGCCATCGGCACAGCACTCGTGATCACCGTGATGACCGCGCGAGCCGATGTCCTGATAGCCGAGGGCGCCACCGAGGCGCTCGCCAACCTCGACGGCATGCGGCTCGCCTTCATGATCGGCGCAGTACTGTCCGTGGCCGTGGTCATCACCGCCCTGCTCCTACCGGCCCGGGCGGAGAACACCGATGGGCACGCGGGACATCATCTCTGAATCCGCCGTGACGGCGGCGGGGCAGGACGCCGTGGCGGTTTCACCCGCGGGGAGCGCGGGTGCCGGTCAGCGTTTTCCGGCTCTGGTCAGGGCGTCTTCGGCTTGGGTGGCCAGGGTGGGGACGAGGTCGGCTGCGGAGGGCAGGTCGGTGATGAGGTCGGTGGACTCGCCGGCCCAGATCGGTAGTGGGGGTACGGCGCCTCGCGCCACGTCGTTCTGGTAGTCGAGTCTGGCCTGGGGGTCGGCTGCGAGTTCGGCCTCGCGGCCGTGCCAGCGGTCGAGGTAGGGGTGGCCGAGGGTGCGGGCGGTGTACTTCGACGGCCAGCGGGAGCCGCGGACGATGTCCAGCACGCTGCTGCGCTCGGTGTCCTCTCCCCGGCCTTCGACGATCGCCTTGGCGATCGCGGGGTCGACCAGGGCCTCGACGGTGGCCTGGAAACGGGTGCCGATCAGGGCTCCGGCGGCTCCCAAGGCCAGGGCGGCGGCCACGCCGCGGCCATCGGCGATCCCGCCGGCCGCCAGGACCGGGACAGGGGCCACGAGATCCACCACGACGGGTACGAACGGCAGTGTGGACCGTCCGCGCCGGGCTCCATGGCCACCGGCTTCGGTGCCCTGCGCCACGATGACGTCGGCGCCCAGGTCCACGGCCTGCCTGGCCTCTTCCAGCTCAATGACCTGAATGATCAGGACCGCTCCCGCCCGGCGGATGGGTTCCACGTAGGGACTGGGGTCGCCGAAGGACAACATGACCGCCCGGGGGCTGTACTCCAGCGCGTGCTCCACCCCACTGGCATCCGTCGCCCAGGTGAGGAACCCGACACCCCACGGTTGGTCGGTGCTTGAAGTGACGATCGGCAGTTCGCGGTCCAGCCACTCCCGATCCCCGTTTCCGGCACCCAGCATGCCGAGCCCGCCGCCGCGAGAGACGGCCGCCGCCAGCGCGCCACCGGCCGAGCCGCCCATCGGCGCCAGCGCGATCGGATGCCGTACCCCGAACAACTCCGTGAAAGCCGTCGACAACGTCATGGGCCTCATCATCGCTCCCGTCAGCCGATCCGCTCGTCAGCTGTCACGATCGCGACAGCGTGCCGTTGCCGTGAAGTCGAGGGCGGCGGCTACGTGCCGCCATGTCGTGGGTGTATTCCGACCGCGAAGTGTTCACCATCCCTTTGACGATCTTTCTCTTCACTTGACACGAATTAACAGTGATCATCATGGGTGTCCAGTGCTCTCGCATTCCCCTGGAGGCTTCGTGCACACCCCGCATCGCCCCCGAGCTTGGTGGCCGACACGGCTCACCCTCATCATCGCCGCCATCGTCTCCCTGACCGGCGTGGTCGGCATCACCCCCGCCGAGGCGTCGGTCTACAGCACCTGCACCATCTCCCGGTGCTCCGACGCGCGTTCGGCCAACGCGACCTGGAAATCCAAGGGCTACCCCACCACCAGCGGCTGGTACTCCTGGACGGGCGGCAAGTACAACTACACTGGCGGGCGCTTCTACAACCGCGAGGGTCAGCTTCCCAGCGGCGCCACCTACTACGAGTACGACGTCTACTCCCGGGCGCGGGGGGCGGCGCGTGACGCCTACCGGATCGTCGTCAACCGCAGCACCGGCCTGACCTGGTTCTCGCCGAACCACTACACCGACTTCTACCGGCTCTAGGGACTCCGATGACCGCCGTACGTCCGCTGCCGCAATGGCTGACAGTCTCCACCGGCCGGGCACCGGCGGTCATAGAGGGGCGCGCCTGCCGGACCCGCGCCGCCTTCTTCGAGGAGGCTGCGCGGGTTCTGCGTTTTCCCAGCTACTTCGGCCACAACTGGGACGCGTTCGCTGACTCGCTCGGGGATGTGACCCGTGCCGGGAAGCTCACCCTTGTCGTGGAGCACGCCGAGGATCTCCTCCGCGCAGAGCCTCCCGAACATTTCGCCGCACTACTGGGCATCCTCGCGGAAGCCACCCGGACCGGGCTGACCGTGACGCTGTACACCAGCGCGGACCACGAAGCCCCGCTCCGCCGACGGGCAGCCGAAGCGGTCTCCTGATCAGGAACCAGCCACCCTTCATCGCGCCGGGGCCGCGCGCGCCGCCCCATTCCGCCCTGCGCCCGCCCCCGTCCCGGTCCTGCGCCCGCCCCCGTCCCGGTCCTGCGCCCGGGCCCGTCCCGGTCCTGCGCCCGGGCCCCACCCCATCCTGCGCCCCGCCCCATCCTGCGCCCCGCCCCACCCCATCCTGCGCGGCGACGCAGCCAGGCCGGCCTCGAAGCCTCAGCGGAGAACGGCATCCTCTAACCCCGGCGCCGAACAGGACCGCGCCCAGTGCTGGAATCGGCCCTGACGTCGTGCTTCGCCACCGGATCCGTCACTGGATCAGCCATGCCGACCGACCCCAGTGATGAGTTGTCGCGCCCGTACCCGTCACATCTACGACGGGACACGACGAGGCGGAAGGATGACGTGATGAGTACGGACATGCGGCTGGAGGAGCTGGGCGTGAACGGTCTGGGCGAGGTCGACGAGCCGAAGTTCTCGGGGCTGGCGGAGCGGCACCGGCGGGAGTTGCACGTGCACTGCTACCGGATGCTCGGGTCGTTCGAGGACGCCGAGGACACCGTGCAGGAGACGTTCCTCCGTGCCTGGCGGCGGCGGGAGACCTTCGAGGGGCGGTCGACGTTCCGGGCCTGGCTGTACCGGATCGCCACCAACGCCTGCCTGGACCTGCTCGCCAAGTGCCGCCCCGAGCCTGCGACCGGCGGCGAGGTGCTGTGGCTGCAGCCCTACCCGGACCGGCTGCTCGACGAGCTGCCCGCGGGCGACGCGGACGAGCCGGAGAGCGTCGCCGTCGCGCGGGAGACGATCGAGCTGGCGTACCTGGTCGCAGTCCAGCACCTCGCGCCGCGCCCGCGGGCCGTGCTGATCCTGCGGGACGTGCTCGGCTGGCCGGCGAAGGAGGTCGCGGAGCTCCTCGGGGACTCCGTCAACTCCGTGAACAGCGCGCTGCAGCGGGCCCGCGCCGGCATGCGGGAGCACCTGCCCGCCGAGCGGCAGGACTGGACCGGCGGCGAGGAGGATGCCGGGACGCGCGAGCTGGTGCGCCGCTATACCGACGCCAGCGTGGCCACGGACGTCGACGGGCTCGCCGCACTGCTGCGGGACGACGTCCGCTGCTCGATGCCGCCCACGCCGGGCCTGTACGTCGGCCGCGACGCAGTGGTGAACGACTGGATCGAGAGCGGCTTCGAGGACATGAAGGGCCTGCGCGCCATCCTCACCTCCGTGAACCGGCAGCCCGCCATCGCCTTCTACCACTTGCGGGAGGAGGAGGGCGCGTACCTGCCGCTGACGATCGACGTCCTGCGCGTCACCGGCGGGGCGATCACCGAGATCGTCACGTTCCACGACGACCAGTTCCCGCGGCTCGGGCTGCCGGAGCGCCTGCCGGCCGACGGTACGAAGTAGTCCCGGTGTGGACGCTCGCGCTGCGCGGTGGCGCGCGCGTCGCGGTGGTCGCGGCGGAGTGGTGCGACGCGTTCTGCGTCGTCACCCGCGGGCGGGTGCAGCTGGAGCTGCGCGACGGCGAGCCCGGGCCGGTCCTCGGACGCGACGCCGGGTTCTGGCTCCGCGGCACCGGCGTCCGCGCCCTGCGGAACCCCGGCCGTCGCACGGCGAAGGTGCGCATCGTCACGCCCAGGGCCAGAACCCCCACATGCCAGTCAACACACCCTGTACGCCAGTTACCGAATGATGGAGGAACGACATGAACCGCACGAATGACGCCGGGGTCGTCGCAGGCCCGGCATCGGGCCGGACCAGCCGCACCCACCGACTCCGCAGGGTCGCCGGCACCGGCATCATCGCCACGCTCGCGGCGATGGTGGCCAATACCCTCGCCGCTGGGCTTGCCCAGGCCGTTGGCGTCGACTTCGAGATCCCCGATGGCGGCGAGACGATCCCGTTGCCCGGATTCGCCGTCGTGACCGGCTTATTCTCGGTCGTGGGCATCGTCATTGCCGTCGCTCTGCTGCGTTGGAGCGCTCGCCCCGCCGAGCGATTCGTGTGGACGGCAGTGTCGCTGACCGCGATCTCGTTGGTCCCGCCGCTCATCTCCGGGGCGAACACCGCCACCACCACCGCCCTCATCGGGCTACACCTCGTCCCTGCGGCGGTGATGATCCCCACCCTGGCGCGGAGCCTCCGCACCCGGACCGATTGACGAGCCCGCAACGGGACAACGCGCGGCGCCAGGGGGCGCACCGGGTACTCCGGTCGCGAGCAATCTGGCCGACCCCGCCGTCGCGCGCCTCCCACGTGGATTCGACTCCTGCGCGGCGGCTTGAGCCGGATGTCGACCCTCTCTCGGGTCAACATCCGGCTCGAGCCGCGCCAGGACGCGCTCGCAGCCGAGCCCTGACACCTACTGCCACGCCATAGCCGGCGGTGCAGGGAGCGCTGTTTTTGACGTGGGAGGCTGGAAAAAGCTCATTGCATCCAAGGCGAGAATACAGCCGCCTTGATGGTGATTCATTCGACCAGGGTCGCACTTTTTGATCTTCTTGCGCT
>NZ_BLAD01000116.1 GCF_009687845.1 Acrocarpospora corrugata | reverse complement strand
TGCGATCCTGTATGTCAACAGGACGGGAATCGCCTGGAAATATCTGCCCCACGACTTTCCACCGCACGGCACCGTCTACGCCTACTATGCAGCATGGCGGGATGAGGGTATCTTCGCGCAACTCAATTACGACCTGGCCGGCCTGGCCCGAGTCAAGGAAGGCCGCAAGACCGAACCGACCGCGTGCATAATCGACACCCAGAGCGTGAAGACCTCCACCAACGTGCCCCTGACCAGCCAAGGCGTGGACGCGGGCAAGAAGATCGTCGGCTGCAAGCGGGGCATTGTAACAGACACGCTCGGCATCATTCTCGCCGTGATGGTCACCGCCGCGAGCCTATCCGAAAACGCCATCGGAATACGACTGCTCGACCAGATCAAAACTGCGTACCCGACGATATCCAAAACCTGGGTCGACACCGGCTTCAAAAATGCCGCAATCGAACACGGCGCCAGGCTGGGCATCGATGTCGAAGTCGTCTCCAGAAACACCGAAATCCGCGGCTTTCATGTCGTAAAACGCCGCTGGGTTATCGAACGCAGCCTGGGTTGGCTCATGCTGCACCGCCGCTTATCCCGCGATTACGAAACGCTCCCTGCCAGCTCCAAGCCATGATCCACATCGCCGCGATCAGCAACCTCACCAAACGCATAACGGACGAAACCACCCCAACATGGCGAGGTACCTATTAGCACATAACGTGCAAGCTACTCAAATCAAACGCCCTCTGAGAAGCCTGCGGGGTGCCGTCCAGGAAGGCGCGGGCCAGATAGCGCCGTACCGGTGCGGCGGCCTCCAGCATGCCCAAGGCTGGCGGTGTCCTCCCAGTCCACCCCGGCATCCGGGGCGTTGGGTTCCCCGAGTTGTCGCGCGGCGGGCGCGGGAATCAGATCTGTCTCCGGCTGTTGGAGCAGTTGATGCTTGGATGTGACCGGCGGGCTGGTGTATCACTTGCCGATGGCCTGGGTCGACAATTGTGAACGGGTAGTACAGTGGCCCTCTGCGAGCGATGCTGAGGACGACGCCTCCCTGCCATGGAGTATCCGATGAATGCACAGGCAGTCCTCCGTACACTGCCGTTCATCGTCATGGCGGCCGTTTCCTTGATCGACCTGCTGGCCGGGCCGACTCTGGGCTTCCTGCCGCTGCTCACGCTGGGGCCGACCTTCGCCTCGGTGTCGGGCAGCATCCGGCGCACCGCTGTGGTGGGCGGGATCGCGCTGGCCATCTGCCTTCCGCTGGCGTCCTACAACAGCCTGCTGGGCACCCGGCAGAACAACTTGACCATCGCGACGATCATCGCGATCACCGGGGCCAGCATGCTGGCCAGCCGCCTGCGGCTGCGGCGGGAGCGTGAACTGGCCAACGTCCGGCTGATCGCCGAGGCCGCCCAGCGCGTGCTGTTACGTCCCGTGCCACGAAAAGCCAACGACCTGCATGTGGCCCTGTCCTACACCTCAGCCATGGCGGAGGCCCAGATCGGCGGCGACCTGTACGAAGTCGTCACGATGCCGAACGGCGTGCGCCTGCTCATCGGTGATGTTCAGGGCAAGGGCCTGGAGGCGGTGGAGACCGCGGCGTGGGTGCTTGGCGCGTTCCGCGAGGCCGCCTATGACGAGCCGGAGTTATCCAGGGTCGGCGAACGGCTGGAGACCAGTCTCGACCGGCATCTGAGCGGGGAGACATTCGTCACCGCGATCATCGCTGAGGTGCAGGATGGGGAGATCTCCCTGCTCAACTGCGGGCATCCGGCGCCCCTGCTGTTGCGCGGCGACGGCCGGATCTGCCCTGCCGAACCACCCGAGGAGGGGTTGCCGCTCGGTCTGGCCTCACTTGGTTCGGCCATGCCCAAGCCGCATCGAGTCCCGTTCGGCGACGGAGACAGGATTCTGTTCTACACCGATGGCGTGATCGAGGCCCGCGACGAGGACGGCACCTTCTACCCGTTGCCCGAACGGGCGCGCATGCTGCTGGCAACCGACCCGCAAACCGCCCTGGACCAGCTGCGAGCGGACCTGCTGGCCCATGTCGGCGGACCGTTGCAGGACGACGCGGCCATGCTGCTCCTCGAACGGCGCGTGTCACGGGTGACCCCGTAGCGTCGTTTGCATCATGCAATGATGGGTAGAGTCGCGGAATCAACCGCCATAGGGACATTCTTCGCCCTCGGCCCAAGGCTGGGAGGAACCAATTGACATGAGCCAGGCCGGACATGACATGCCGGACTCTTTTTCCACAATCATCGGCCTGCGAAGCGGCGTCGTCATCGTGCGCCTGTCCGGTGAGCTCGATCTCTTCACCGTTTCGCACCTGCGCCTTCGGCTGAGAGAGGCGGCAGCGATCGTCACGCCGCCGCAGGTCGTGCTGGACGTCGAAGATCTCACCTTCTGCGACTCCACTGGTCTGGGCGCCCTCCTGGCCGCTCTGCGCGAGAGCGAGAAGCCGGGGCGGTTCGCGTTGAGTTGCGTCCAGGGACGGCTGGCCCGGGTGCTCAAAGTCACCGGTCTGGAGAAGTCCTTCGACATTCACCCTACGGCTGACATGGCCGTAGGGCATCTCACCGGACCCACCTGAAAGCGACCTGACTCCCCTTGATCGCACGCCGCGCGGTATGTCTCCCGGACATGACAGGCTCGCGGGAGTGACAGGGAGGTCGGGTGGAGGGTGTAGAAACTGTGCCTATGGCGGAGCATCA
This sequence comes from Acrocarpospora corrugata, assembly GCF_009687845.1. Lineage (GTDB taxonomy): Bacteria > Actinomycetota > Actinomycetes > Streptosporangiales > Streptosporangiaceae > Acrocarpospora > Acrocarpospora corrugata. The sequence goes on along the minus strand of NZ_BLAD01000116.1, from coordinate 22,654 downwards.
GGCGACACCACCCAATGGGGATGGTCTCTCGGCGGTCACCTCGGCGGTACTGACCGGCTCACGCCTGCTGGTCGCCATCGCCGCCCGTTCGCTGGGTGCGGTCGAGGACAAGGTCACCCTGCCGCAGTTCCGCATGCTCGTTGTCCTGGCCGGGCACGGAGAGACCAAACTGGTGACCATGGCCGAACTGCTCAGCGTCAACCCCTCTACGGCGATGCGCATGGCCGACCGCCTGGTCTCGGCCCAGCTCATCGTCCGCGAGATCAACCCCAGCAACAGACGCGAGACCCTGATGCGGCTCACTCCGGAAGGACGGCGCATCGTCGACGAGGTCACCTCCCGGCGAGGCGAGGAGATCGCCGCGATCGTCGCGCGGATGACTCCCGAGCAGTGCCGTGCCCTGATCTCGGCGATGACCGCCTTCAGCCAAGCGGGGGGTGAGCCGTCCGCGGGGAACGTCCACCCGCTGGGCTGGCCGGACACGTAGGTCAGCGTTCAGCGAAATCGATGCGGCCAGCGCGACGTACTTCTCCTCAAGGAACTCCAGGACGCCTCGCCCGGCACTTCCACTTTCCGAGTGGTCACAGCCGCGGGAAGCCGACGCGGCTCAGTCTCCTCACCGAGGGGAGGCGGCCGTCTAATCGGCAATTCCCGGTGAGACGGCGGCGTTAGCGCCTCATTCAGGGCCGGTCGATGGTGCGCAGCTGGCGAGCGGCGTCCTTGCGCAGCCGGGCCTGGGCCCGGGCGCGGTGCCACAACGGCCGGCCCAGCAGTGCGATGATCGCCCCGGAGACGGCCGAGGCCAGCAGGAACAGCCATAGCGGGGCGGTGAAGTTGACCATCAGCCATTCCATCGCCACCGACCTGCCGTTCTGGATGATCAGCAGAGCGGTCGCGACCGCCAGCACCACGCCCAAGACCAAACCCACGCGAAAGGAGCGCGCCGGGGACGGTGACGTCACCGTCTTGACAATGTCATCGAAGTCACGGCCGTCAAGGTCGTGCTCCGCACCGGCCCGGTCATCAGCCGCGGATGACAGATGCTCAGACATGCCAGACCTCCTCCTGGAGCGGCCAGTGTCCCTATGACCTGCTCCTTATCTTCATATATGCCTCATATCAAGCGCCGTACAGACTCGCGCTCCATCGGCGGGCTCACCGGATCGCCCGCTGTCCGACCCTGACGGAAGGAACCGCAATCCCCGCTCGGCGCCCTGGCCGCGTTCGGCGTCGGCAGGCTCGCCCGGCGGTCCTGTGCTGTATCGCTATGCGGGGAAGTCCACCTCGGCCCAGACGACCTTTCCGTCATCGCGCGACTCCACGCCCCAGCGAGTCGCCAGGGCCGCCACCAGCATCAGCCCGCGATGGCTCTCCTGGGCCAGATGCGGGGCGCTCAGCAGCGGGAGACGGGAGTCCCGGTCGGTGACCTCGATCCGTACCGCGTCGGCCCGCGCCTGAATGCCGATGGTGAGGCGAGTTGCGGCATGGACGACGGCGTTGGCCGTCAGCTCTCCTGCCAGCAGGCACAACTCATCGACCGGGACCGGAAGATCCCACGCGAGAACAGCGGCCACCGCCAGATCTCGTGCCCGCTGGGGCGCCGACAACAGCGGCGGAGTGTCGAGGAGCAGGGTCGGCGCACGGTCGGGCGGGCTGGAGGTCATGACGGGGAACTAGTTGCGCACTGGGCCTGACCGGCCGCGGACGCGATGGAACACGCATTGTCCCCGGATGCGAAGCTCATCAGCAGCACCAGCCCAAGCAGCACGGCGGTGAGGACGCTCAGGAGCAGCGCCATCCCGGTCGGCAACGGCTGGATCCAGGGGTCTAACCGATAGGCGTCCGCTACCGGTCTGGAGTCCGTCTGAGCAAAGTGCTGGTCCAAGTCTTCCTGGATTCTCAGTTCTTCGCGGGAGAGTCGCACGACGACGCCCTCCTTCCTGGGATGTGATCCCTCTTTCCGCCTACGGAGCCTGAGCACTGATCGTTCGCGCCGGCCTCGGCGGGCGCGTCGTGTACCTGAGGGAGATCGCTCGTTCCGGCTGACCCGGGCGTGTCGGCCGCTTCTTGACCGACGGCCCGGTACCGCCTCGGGGCGCGCGGGATCCGCGGAGTCCTGCCGTCACCTAGTGGTGGTTCTCCCGCTCTCCTCTCCCGGCCAAGTCGCCTGCGACGGCCTTCCTGCGACACGTCCGCTCATCACGACTCTCCGTATTGTTGCACTATGCAATAGTTGTTCCCGGTTGGCGGGCGAGGAACCTCTCGCAGCCCACGCCGACCACGACGGACCACGTCGAGGAAGGGCCGGGACCTCTCGGTCCGCCACAGCTACGGCTCGGCCCATCTGTGCGGCCACAGCTTTTCGCTGTGCCCGTCGAGCCGGCCCGAGGCTTTGGCCGTGGAGCCATCGAGCCTCATGACACGAAGCTGGACTGCGCAGCCGGCCCGCGCCGGGTCTACACGGTGGTCCAAAATTACGGGGGTGCCGCGGCCGCCCTCGACTGAGACTCCACTATCACAACCGTCTCGACATCGCGCACCCGCACGCTGTGAGTCGGGAGGCGGCGAGATCGACTATGCCGCCTTCACGTCAAATTTCGGTCCCTGATAAGGTCAATTGTGGGTGTGCCGGGAAGCCTGGTCGGCGGTTCTGTCGTCGACTCCGTGGGAGCTTCCGCCGTGCGTGCTGGTGATCTGCTCGATTTTCCGTCCGTCACCCTCGATACCCCGGTCGTGAGGCCGCCCAGCCGCTGGCCGATCCGGGCGCGACGGTGCTGGAGATAGCCGCGCTGATGGCGCGGACCCGCCGCCCGCTGATCGCCGTGGTCGAGGACGGCCGAATCCCGGGCGCGGTCACCCCGCAGGCCCTGATGGATCGGGTGACTTCCACGTGAGCGTGGTCGCCTGGGCCTCGGTGGCGGTCTTTCTCGGCGCGTACGCGTTGATCGCCAGCGAGCGCATTCATCGGGTCGCGGCGGCGCTGGGCGGGGCCGGGATCATGCTTTTGATCCACGCCACCGACGCGGGCGCCGCGTTCTTCTCCGAAGCCAGCGGGGTCGACTGGAACGTCGTCTTCCTGCTGCTGGGCATGATGGTCATCGTCGGCGTGCTCAAGCGTACGGGGGTGTTTGAATTCCTGGCGATCTGGGCGGCCAAGCGGGCGCGGGGCAGGCCGTACCGGCTGATGGTGCTGCTGGTCGTGATCACCGCGGTCGCCTCGGCGCTGCTGGACAACGTGACCACGGTGCTGCTGGTCGCGCCGGTGACGTTCCTGGTGTGCGCGCGGCTGGCATTACCGGCGGTGCCGTACCTGATCGCCGAAGCGCTGGCCTCCAACATCGGCGGCGCGGCCACGCTGGTGGGCGACCCGCCCAACATCATCATCGCCAGCCGCAGTGGCCTGTCCTTCAACGACTTCCTGGTCCACATGGCACCGATGGTCATAGTTCTGATGATCGTGTTCCTCGGGTTGTGCCGGGTGATGTTCCGCAAGGCGTTCATCTACGACCCGATCCGGGCGGCTGAGGTCATGCAGTTGGACGAACACGAGGCGATCGCCGACCGGAGGTTGCTGTGGCAGAGCCTGGCCGTGCTCGCGGTGGTGATGGCCGCCTTCGTCCTGCATCCGGTGCTGCACTACGAGCCGTCGATCGTGGCCATCCTCGGCGCGGGGATTCTGGTGGCGGTCACCCGGGTCACCACCGAGCAGGCCATCGAAGAGGTGGAGTGGGAGACGCTGGTCTTCTTCATGGGTCTGTTCGTGATGGTCGGCGCGCTGGTGGAGACCGGCGTGATCGGGAAGATCTCCCAGCTGGCCGTCGAAGCCACCCAGGGCCGGCTGGGGCTGACCACGATGGTGCTGCTGTGGGCGTCGGCGGGGCTGTCGGCGATCGTGGACAATATCCCGTACGTGGCGACGATGAGTCCCATCGTGGCCGACCTGGTGAACGCCAACGGCGGCGAGCACGCTCAGGTGCTGTGGTGGGCGCTTGCCTTCGGCGCCGACCTGGGCGGCAACGCCACCGCCGTCGGCGCGGCGGCCAACGTGGTCGTCCTCGGCATCGCCGCCCGAAACCGGCACCCGATCAGCTTCTGGGAGTTCACCAAGTACGGGCTGATCGTCACCCTCGTCACCGTGGCGCTGGTGACCCCGTACCTATGGCTGCGCTACCTCGCCTGAGCCATTGAACCCGGTGACAGGTGCGGCGTTTCCGCACCCGTCACCATTGCTCGGGAGAATCGTTCCGTTTGCGGAGGTCGGCAAGGGCGGCTCCGATCGTGGCGCCCATGTCGGCCAGTTCGATGAGCGGAGGCCGGTGCGGACGGGCGCCGACAACGATCAACCGCCCTCCAGTGCCGCGGACGTGGGCGGCTGCCTCCGCCAGGACCGCCAGCCCCGCGCAGTCGGTGGAGACGGGGCTTGAGCAGCAATGGAACGGCCAGTCACGTTAAGGAGCCTGGTGGGCGTCTCTTAGCGTGACTGGCCGTTCCGATGTGGGCGGAGGTAGATCGGGTAACGGTTCGGTGGCTCTGCGTTGGTTACCGGTGGGTCGGTCCTACTTTGCGCGTATGCCGGTGGAGTTTTTGACCGATGATGAGGCGGCGGCGTACGGGCGGTTCGCGGGGACGCCGGCGCGGGCTGATCTGGAGCGGGTGTTCTTCCTCGATGACGAGGACCGGGCGCTGGTCGGGCGGCGGCGCGGTGAGCACATGAAACTTGGGTTCGCCCTTCAACTTGTGACGGTGCGTTGGCTCGGGACGTTCCTGGAGGATCCCCTGGATGTGCCGGGGGTGGTGCTGGAGTTCGTGGCCGAGCAACTCGGCGTCGAGGACCCGTCGCAGGTGAAGCGGTACACCGAGCGGCGGCCGACGCCGTTCGATCATCAGCAGGAGATTCGGCAGGTCTACGGGTGGAAGGACTTCGCCTCGGTCGAGCCGGAGTTCGTCGCGTGGGTGGCGGCGAGGTCGTGGACGTCGGGGGGACGGCCCGAAGGCGATCTTCACCGACGGGGTGGGGTGGCTGCGGGAGCGGAAGGCGCTGCTGCCGGGCGTGACGACTCTGGCGCGGCTGGTGGCGAAGATCCGCGAGGACACGACCAAGCGGCTGTGGGGCGCGCTGGAAGGGCTGCTGACGATCGGGCAGCGGTACGTCCTGGACCAGATGCTGGAAGTGCCGCCCACGGTGTCCGGGTTCTTGAAGGTCCTGCCCGAGGTGATCGAGTTCGGCGCGAACGCCGAGGGCACGCTGGTGCTGGAGGCGATGAAGGCGCTGCCGGCCGTCCTGGGCTACCGCAGCCGCCTGCCCGCGCCGCTGATCCCCGGCCGCCTGGTCGACGCAGGTGTGGTGACCGGCCCGTGGCAGCACCTGGTGTTCGGGCACCCGGCCCGCGAGGACGCCTCGGTGAACCGGCACGCCTACGCCTTCTGCGTGCTGGAGCGGTTCTGGCGCGCCTTGAAGCGCCGCGAGATCTACGCCGACGCCTCCACCAAGTGGCGCAACCCTCAAGCCGAGCTGCTGGAAGGAGTCCAGTGGGAGACGATCCGGCCCGACGCGCTCATCGCGCTCAGCCTTCCCGACGACCCCGACGCGCTGCTGGCCGAGCACTCCCGGACCTTGGACGCCGCCCTCAAGGAGGTCGGCGGACGGCTGATCGCCAACCCCGACGTCCGGGTGGACGGGGAGGGGAAGATCCACCTGACCGGGGTGAAGGCGATCGAGGAGCCGCCGTCCCTGGTGGACCTGCGGGCCCGCACCACGCCGATGCTGCCGCGGGTGGAGTTGCCCGAGGTGATCCTGGAGGTCATGTCGTGGGTGCCGGAGATGGCCGACTCGTTCACCGCGGTGTCCGGGGGCAGGTCCCGGCTGAAGGACCTGCCGGTCTCGATCGCCGCCTGCCTGACCGCGCACTCGCTGAACGTCGGGTACCGGCCGCTCGCGAAGAAGGGCGTCGAGCCGCTGGAGCGCTCCCGGCTGTCGCACGTCTACCAGAACTACTTCCGGCCCGAGACCTTGAGCTTGGCGAACGTGCCGCTGGTGGAGATGCAGGCGAACCTGCCGCTCGCCCAGGCGTGGGGCGGGGGCCTGGTCGCCGCGGTCGACGGGATGCGGTTCGTCGTCCCGGTCCCGGCCGCGTTCGCCCGCCCCAACCGCAAGTACTTCGGCTCCAAGCGCGGCATGACCTGGCTGAACGCGATGAACGACCGCGGCATGGGGCGCGGCGCGAAGGTCGTGTCCGGGACGATCCGCGACTCCCTGCACATGGTCGACGTCATCTTCGGCCTGGACGGCGGCGACCTGCCCGAGATCGTCGTGTCCGATACAGGCTCTTACTCCGACGTGGTCTTTGGCCTGCTGGAGCTGCTGGGCATCTCCTACCGGCCCGCGCTGGCGGACCTGCCGGACCAGAAGGGCTGGCGGATCAACGCCTCGGCCGACTACGGACCGTTGAACACCTTCGCCCGGGGAAAGATCGACCTGCGAAAGATCCGGCGGAACTGGGAGGACATCCTCCGCGTGGTCGCCTCGATCTACACCGGCACGGTGCGGGCCTACGACGTCGTCACCATGCTCCAGCGCGACGGTCACCCCACCGCCCTCGGCGAGGCGATCGCCTCCTAAGGCCGGATCTTCAAATCGCTGCACATCCTCCAGTTCATCGACGTGGACGAGACCTACCGCCGCGACATCAAGGACATCCGCAACCTCCAGGAGAACCGCCACTCCCTCGCCCGCAAGATCTGCCACGGCAAGAAGGGCGAGCTGCACCACCGGTACGAACGCGGCCTGGAGAACCAACTGGAGCCCTCGGCCTGGTTTTGAACTGCGCGACTCTGTGGACGACCGTCTACCTAGACGCCGCCGTCCGCCAGCTCAAAGTCCAGGGCTACCCGGTGCGGGAGGAGGACATGGCCCGGCTCTCGCCGTTCGTCCATTCCCACCTCGGCGTCCACGGCACCTACACCTTCGCCCTGCCCGACCTGGCCCCCGGCGCCATCCGCGACCTGCGCGACCTGCGCGACCCCGACGCCTCCGAAGACGACGAGATCTGACCAGCGCGGTGAAGCAGAGGGTGGCAACGTGAGAGCCATGACGGGATACCCCGGACTCAGCACCAGCGACCAACGAGGACCTGATGCGCCAGACCCGCCGGATCTACCAGGAGCTGGAGCGGTATCACGGGATCACCCGGCGGCAACTCAAGGAGGAATGGAAGACCGTCGAAGCCGCGATCTACGTCGCGCTGGACACCGACGACGAGTCCGGCCAGGTGGTCGGACAGGCCGCCTTGGACGCCGCCCAGCAGATACGGGCGCGATGGATCCCGGCATCGGACAACCTTCAGTAGCCCACGGCCAGCATCACTGGTCGTTCATCTAACGACCCGTTTGACGAACACGACCGGGAAACCCCTCCTCGCCGGGGCCCGGTGCGGCGTGTCCGGTTCCGGTGTTCATTTTCCCGTTCATCTTCACCTTGCGCCCTGCTGCCGTTCGGATTCATCTCGCGAGATGTTTGATGAACGGAGGGCGGTCCCGTGGCGCTCATCGGCCTGGTGTGGGTCAGTACCGACAAGCAGAAGACCCAGCGGCAGCACGACGCCCTCGGCCCGATCTGCTGGAAGGTCTTCGAGGAGAAGACCAGCGGCAAGCTCGCCACCGCCGACCGGCCCGACCTCTTGGCCGCCCTGTCCTACATTCGCGAAGGGACCTGCTCGCGGTCCAGGAGGTCGACCGGCTCGGCCGCAACCTCCTGGAAGGGCTCATCGTCCTCAACGACCTGTTCCAGCAGGGCATCGGCGTGAAGGTCCTGGAGGGCATCGGGGCCGGAGAGCACACCGAGCGCTCCTTCATCCTCGACCTGGCCCTCGCGCTGGCCGAGGACCGGCGCCGCGACATCGTCAAGAAGACCCTCAACGGCCTGGAGGCCGCCCGCCGCCAGGGCGAGCTCGGCGGGCGCCGCCCCGTCGTCGACGACGACAAACGCGCCGCCATCCTCGACCGCCACCGCCGCGGCGAATCCATCCGCACCATCGCCGCCGGAGTGAAGGTCTCCATCGGCGTCGTCCACAAGACGATCACCGAAGCCCGACCGCTCGACCAGACGACCTGACCCGCGGCTCGTCACCGAACCGATACCGCGGTCCTCGGCTTATCGCTACTGGCCGTTCCGATCCTCCTCGCGGGCCGGGCCCGGGCAGGCGCCTTGTGGCCCGGGCCCCTCTCCTGCGGGGTCCTGTCGGACGAAGACCCGCACCCGCCCTACCTACCCGGGCCGCTTGCTTGGCGGGGGCTGTGCCGGGTCAAAGGACGATCAAGACGCGGAGCGGCATGCGCGCCCCGCCAGGGCGGCGGCGCTAAGCGTGCGGGCACTGCCGCGCACTCCCCTGACGGGCCCGCGGCAGGCCATGCTCTCCTTCCTCACGGCGGGAGGAGCCCGGGGGCCGCCTTCCAGCCTGTCCCGGGATGCCGAAGGGGCGGGCCGGGCCACGCATGCTCACACATCCGGCCCGGCCCGCCCCCGCTCGGCCGGGAGGCCCGGGCCGGACCCGCCCGGGAAACGGCCCAGGCCCCCGCTGTACAGAGCCGGAAGGACGAAGAAGCAGCCGGTTCCACCACACACCCCTACCCGCACCGGCGTACCGGTGCGGCTCGGCCGCGGGGCTTGGCAAGGTGCGGGGAAACGCGGGGAGAACTCCCCGCCGGGCCGGGGCGCGGCGGCAGGGCCCGGAGCCGCGGGCCGGGCCAGGTGCCGACTCCGCTCGCGACCGGCCGAGCGGGGTGGCCCGTCCTCTGCGAGCGGTTTTCCGATCCGGTCAGCGAGTTTTCTTCTTGACCGAGAAAGTGCCGTCTCGGACGGAACAGAAAATGACCTGGCCGGGTCGGCATGACGCGTGGAGGGAAACGGTGGAACGCGCCGCGACGCGCTCGGCGGCGGCGTCGAGCCCACACGAACGAATTCTGTGTGCGCCGCCCTTCCACTCCGTCGCTTTTGTGCGGTGCGGTGAACTCGCCTGCACTGCCGGGAGAACGGGGGGGGTCCGACCAGTGGAGAAGCCGCGGAGAGAACGCACCGGAGCAATGGGTTCGGCGGTGATCGGGCGATTTGGCCGCTACCCGGATTTGCGCTAGGCGAGAAAGGCGCATGGTCGGTGTGTCCAAAAGGTAAGTAGGCGGTGTTTCCCCGCTCCGAGATCATGAGGCGCTTGTTTCTCTCGGCGGCCCCGGCCGCCTCGGCGGGCTTGGAGATGCGCACATGGTGAGTCAAGAATCGTCGCCCGACTACACGAGCCTGTTCGGCGAACTGCGCTTTCCCGAACGCGATGACGCGCGTTCCGTGTGGTCGCCCGCCGCTTACTTCGTGGAGCTCCTGGGTCTGCTGGAGGGGACGTTCGGGCGCCCGGAGCTGCTCGACCGGCGGCCCGATCTGACCCGGATCGTGCTCGACAAGGAGAACACGTTCACCGAGACCGCCTACCTCGACATCGTCAACGAGGTGCTGGAGCGGCTCGTCGGGGACCAGCCGTACGAGACGCTCCGCAAGGCGGCGCACCCGTTCGGGCTGCCGTTCTCGCTGAAGTCCGAACGGCTGCGGGTCTGCCTCGAACAGCTGAAGGCGACACCCGAGGAGCTGTACCGGCTCTTCGCCGCCCAGGTGGATCACGACGTCGCCGCGCGCGAGTACCTGGGCCTCACTCCGGAGGACGTCGCGGTGATCACCGGGTCCGACGTCCAGGCCGCGGCGCTCGGCCAGCGGTACGGCCTCGCGGCGGGCGAGACCCTCGCGGCCCTGCGCGACACCCGCCGGTTCGCCGAGGCCACCGGCCTCACCGACGCCGAACTCCGCGAACTCGTCGCGATGGCCGGGCAGGCCGTTCCGGAAGGGCGCGTCACGCTCAACACCGGCGAGACCTCGCTCGTCCCGCCGTCCGGCGCCGACCTTCCCCCGGCCTGGCTGGACCGGGCGCACCGGCTGGTCCGCCTCGCCCGCAAGACCGGACTGACGCTGACCCACCTCGACCTCGTCCTGACGTCGTGCGCGCAGGGTCGCCTCGATCCTCCCGCCCTGCGCGCGGTGGCCGCCGTCGTCCGGCTCGGCAAGGTCCACGGGCAGACGGTCCCGGAGGTGTGCGGACTCATCGTGCCGTGGAAGCCGGATCCCAAAGTGACGGTCGAGACCTGCTCGGGCGACATCCTCACCCCCGCCAACCGCGACTACCGGTTCCGGCTGGCCCGGCTGATCGGGGTGGCGGAGCCGGACATCGTCCGGCTCGTCCTGCGGTACCGGGAGCGCTACGCCGACCGGGAGCCGAGCCCGTTCGACCGCGGGCAGGTCGGCCTCGCCGAGATCTCCTTGCTGCGCCGGGCGGGCCTGCTCGCGGCGGCGCTCGGCGTCGGCCCCGACGAGCTCTGCGACGTGCTCGTGGCGTTGGAAGGCGACCCCTCCGTCCAGCGCTACAGCACGTTCGCGGTGCTGGGCGGGCCCGCTCCGGAGACGCGCGACTTCCACAAGGTGCTGGAGGGCGGCGCACCGGAGCAGGCGCTGTGGCTGGCCCAGACCCTGTTCGCGGTGATCACGTGGATGCGCGCCGCGGGATTCGACGGCGCGGAGCTCGCCGGCATCCTCGGCGGCCGGCCCGACCCCGCCACCGGGGATCCGCACGGCCTCGCCGCACTGTTCGCCAGGCTCCGCGACGCCCTCGACCCCGTCGCGCTCGGCCCCGACGCGTTGCGGTCGGACAGGTTCGGCCCCAGGGCGGCCCGGGTGATCCACGACGTGCTCGCCGCCTTCCCCGACGGGGTCGTGGCCGCCGTCGGCAGCGGGCTGGTGGAGGTCCACCGGGAGAAGGCCGAGAAGGCCGCCTACGAGGCGGTCACCGACCTCGGCGTCGTCTTCCCCTCTGACCTCACCGGGCTCGGCCTGGGCGACCGGCTCCAGGCGAAGATCTTCCGCAATCTGGTCCTGCGCGGCGTGCTGGGCGCCGACGGAGGGCTCGCCGCGCCGCCCGAGCGGGAGCCGGACCTCGCCGGCGACTTCACCGGCCACCGGGACGCCCTGTTCGAGATCATCGCGGACGAGGTGGACGGCCCCGCGGAACTCCACCCCTCCCACTTGGAGCGCCTGCCGGGCCTGAGCCCGCAGGAGCGCCGGGAACTGTACGACAACCTCGTCTACCGCCGCCATCTCGGCGAGGATGGCACGGTGCTCGACCCCGACTTCTTCCGCGACCCCGACAACGCCGGGGACCTGTCGGTGAACGTCCCCCTCGCCGACGCGGCCGCGCCGGTCGCGGAACTGCTTCGCGAGCGCCTCGCGGAGTTCCGCACCTCCCCTCTCACCCTCGACTCGTCAGTCCTGGCGGGGCTCCGCCTCACCGACGCGCAGTTCGGCAGGCTGGTCGACAGCCTCCGCTTCAACGGCCACCTCGACGCCGAGCGGCGCTACACCGACAAGGAGGCGCTGCTGCGCGCCGCGCCCGCCGACTTCGGCCTGGCCGCCGAGTTCGCCGCCCTGCGCCCGGCCGTCCTGGCGGCGCTGCGCGGCCAGGTCGCGGAGTTCCATGCCGGGCTGACGACCTTCACGGCCGAGGACTTCGCCGACCTCGCCGACGACCTCGCGGCACACCGCGTCCACCGTGCGCTCGACGACGCCTGGCTGGACGAGGGGCAGATCGCCGACCCGGGCGAGTTCGCCGAGCCCGGCGGCGCCGTGGACCTCGGCTCGGGGTTCACCGGCGCGGACGAGAGCGCCGTGTTCGACGCGATGGCGGCGATCGCCGCGCAGGAGGCGCCCTACCGGGTCTCCCGGAGCGCGTTCACCGCCCTCGGGCTCACCGATCTCCACGCCGACCGGCTCCTGGACCGCTTCGTGACCGCCGGGCACCTGACCGAGCGCCACGCCGTGGCGCGGGACCGACTCGCCTACTTCGCCAACGCCGACAACTCCCTCGACTTCACCCTCCCCGACATGGTGGACTTCGCCCGCGAAGTCTTCTTCGTCCTGCACGACACCGCGACGGCGCTGACGGCCGCCGTCACCGAGGCGACCGACCGGGTCGCCGAACTGGCCGGCAAGCAGGACCAGGCCCTGCACGCCTGCCTGTCCGACGTCCTGGGTCTGGACGCGGCCGCGACCAGGGCCGTGGTGGAGTGCGTCGCGGGGAGCGCGCGGGAGGCGCGGGCCTTGTTCGCCCGGCCCGCCCTGGACACCGACGAGACGCCCACCGATCCGCGCGTTGTCCTGGCCCACCGGCGGATCCGCAGATTCGCGCTGCTGGCCGCCAAACTCGGGCTGCGCGCCGCCGAGATCCGTGCGGTCTTCGCCGACCAGGACCTCACCGGCAAGTACCCCGAGCCGCTGACCCTGCCGCCGGGCGTCGCCCGCATCCAGGCGCTGCTCGACGCGGGCGACGGCGTGATCCTGCTCTTCGGCGACGACGGCGGTTACTGGACGTACTCCGCCGCCACCCGCGCCCGCACGAGCCCGGCGCGCCGTCCGCTCACCGACCTGTCGCCCCGGCTCTCGGCCCTGGCCGCGGTGGACGCCGCGTTCGTGCGTCCCGACGGCACCTCCTGGCTCGTCGGACGCGACGCCAAGGGCGCCGCGCTGGCCTTCACCAGGGAGAAGGGCGGCACCCGGTGGGCGCCGCGGGCGCAGAGGTGGGGGAAGGTCAAGAACGCGTTCGCCGACCCGGTCCGGATCGACGGCGCGTTCACCGACAACGACGGCCGCGTCTACCTGTTCGCCGGTGACCAGTACGTCCGCTACTCCGCGGGCTACGACACCGTGGACGAGGGGTACCCGCGCGACGTCGCCGAGTGGCGCTCCCGCGAGGGCCTGCCCGCCCCGCGCGTGCGCGAGGCGGTGGACGCCTGCTTCCAGGACCTCGACGGCGTTGTGCACGTCTTCGCCGGGGACCGCTGGATCACGACGGCGGGGGAGCGGCCCGCCGCCGAGGTGTGGGGACGGGTGGAGACCCGTTTCGCCGACCTCAAGTCCGTCGACGCCGCCTACACGACGGCGTCGGCCGTCCACGTGCTGTCCGGCGGGGAGATGCTGCGGTACTCCGACAGCATCGAGAACGCCGGCGTCCTCGCCGACGAGGGCGTGCCGCGCCGCCTGCGCGACCTGCCGCCGCAGTTCGAGGGCGGCGTCGAGGCGGCCTTCACCGACCCGTCGGGCGTGCTGCACCTGTTCAAGGCGGGCCGGACCGTCGCGCTCGACGGCGCCCGCGCGACCACGGCCGTGACGGCGGAACGCTGGGGCGCGCTGTCCCCCGCGCTGACCGCAGGCCGGGTGGACGCCGGCTTCGCCGGGCTCGACGGGCGCACCTACCTCTTCAGCGGCGACACCTACCTGCGGTACTCCACCGCCGACTACACCACGGTCGACTCCGGCTTCCCCCGCCGGATCGCCGACGACTGGGGCGGGCTCACCCGTGTGGACGCCTCGTTCGTCATGGACGGCAGGACGTACCTGTTCGGCACCGGCGGCCTGGTCCGCGAGATCCCCGCCGACCACCAGCCCGACCTGGACGCCGGACGGCTCACCCCCGCGCTGCGCGCCCTGTTCGCCGAGCACGGCCTCACCGTCACCGCGCTGCGCGGGAGCGCGCCGCGCTGGGAGCTCACCACCGGGGAGGGGGTCGCGCTGACCGTCGTCCGCGAAGGACTCCGGCTGAAGGCGCGGGGAGACGGCGCGGCGTTCTACGTCCGCTACTCCGCGCGCGACTACCGCACCCCCGACCCCGGCTTCCCCAAACCACTGGCCGACAACTGGTGGAACATGCCGGAGGGCATGCGGCTCGGCCCTGTCGACGCCGTGTTCACCGGCCGCGACGAGCGCACCTACCTCTTCTCAGGCGACAGGTTCGTCTGGTTCGACTCCCGGCACCGGTGGTGGTCGGAGCCGATGGCGCTGCGCGAGCGGTGGGACAGCCTGCCCTTCGCGCGCGTCGACGCGGCGTTCGTCGGCGCCGATGGCCGCACCTACGTGTTCTCCGGCGACCGCCACGTCCGCTACTCCACCGCCGACCGCACCCAGGTCGACGACGACTACCCGGCGCAGAACGCGGGCCGGTGGGGCCGCGTCGCGCACACCCTCGCCCGCACGGGCCGGGTGGACGCCGCGTTCGTCCTGGACGTCCCCGAACAGGTGGACGGCGTCGAGGTCGTGCGCACCCGCACCTACCTGTTCTCCGGCGACCAGTACGTGCGCTACACCGGCGCCGCGCTCACCGTCGTCGACCCCGGCTACCCGCGCCGGATCGCGGAGCTGTCCGGCGAGCCCGGCCTCGCCGCGCTGCCCGTCACGCTCGACGGGGTGGACGCGGCGTTCGCCGACCGGCGCACCGCCTACCTGTTCCGGGGCGGCGAGTGCCACGCGGTGTCCACCGCGGGCCACCGCCGCTACACCGACCTGCCGGTCGGCGGGGTGCGCTGCGCCTACGTCGAGGACGGCTCGCTCGTCGTCGAGACCGCCGACGGATGGCGGCGGCTGTCGGCGCTGGAGGGCAGGACGGTCGCGGCGGCCCCGTTCCGGCCGCGCGCCCTGCGGACCGTCCCGGCGCGCTTCACCAGCGGCCTGGACGCCGTCCTCACCGGCGCGGACGGCGTCACCTACCTGTTCCGCGGGCCGTCGTGCTTCACCACCCAGGTCGGCCGCGACTACCCGATCGCCGAAGAGTGGGGCAGGCCCAGGGACCTCTTGCGCGAGACCGGCGAGGTCGACGCGGCGTTCGTCGCCCGCGACGGCAGGATCCACCTGTTCAGCGGCGACCAGTACGTCACGCACGCGCCGGGCGCGGCGCTCGCCGAGGGCGACCCGAAGCCGATCGCCGACCGCTGGGCCGGACTGGAGGGCGTCGCGCTGGCCTACGTGCACCGCGGCAAGACGCACCTCTACGGCAAGCCGGACGCCGCCGGCAGGGTCCGCCACGTCGTTTACTCCGACGAGTCGTGCGCCGCGCCGGACCCGGGCTACCCGGTGACGATCGAGGCGGCCGCGGCCTTCCCCGGTTCGCCGCTGCCCTTCCCCGACGCCGTCCTGGTGGAGGACACGGCGCTGGTCCTGCTCGCCGGCAAGCGGTGCGCCACCCACAGCGACCGGACCGGGGCCTGGTCGGCGGTCCGCCCGATCGAGCGGCTGTACCCCGGCTTCGGCGTGGGCCTCGACGCCCCCGACGGCCTCAGGTCGGCGCTGCGGACCGCCGACGGCGCCGTCTGGTTCTTCTTCGCCGACACCTGCGCGCCGTTCCAGAACGAGGCGTTCGGCCCGCGGGTCAAGGTCCGCGACCAGTGGGGCCGCTCGCCGAACCCGTTCCTGGCGCCCGGCGCGACCGTCGATGCGGCCTTCGTGTGGCGCGGCGACCGTACCTACCTGTTCTCCGGCGACCGCTACGTCCGCTACACCGGCCGCGTCTACCGGCACGTCGACCCCGGCTACCCCAAGCCGATCGCGGGCAACCTCCGCCGCGAGGAGCCGTTCGCGCGCCTTCCGGAGACCTTCGAGGACGCCCTGGACCGGCCGCTGGACGCGGTCGTCGGCAACGACAGGACCGTCCACGTCCTCGTCGGCGGCGTCTGCCACACCGCGTCGAGCGAGCTCGCCGCCACGTTCGGCACCGGCCGGCTCGGCGCCCTCCGCAACAACCTCGCGGCGACCGGCAAGGTGGACGCCGCGCTCGTCGCCGACCGGCGGATCTACCTGTTCTCCGGGGACCAGTACGTCCGCTACTCCGGCGCAGACCGCACGTTCGTCGACGACGGCTACCCGCGCGCCCTTGCCGACCTTCCCGGCGACCTGAGCCTGGCCGCGCTGCCGTCCGCGTTCCAGGACGGCGTCGACGCGGCGTTCCGCGGCGCCGACGGCGTCGTCCGGCTGTTCCGCGGGCGCGAGTTCTTCGCCGCCGGGACCGCCGGCCCCGTGGCGGGCCGCTGGGGCAAGGTCCGCAACTCCTTCGACACCGGCCCGCTGGACGCCGCGTTCACCGCCCCTTCGGGAGAGCTCTACGCGTTCAGCGGCGGCCAGTACGTCCGCTACCCGGCCACCGGAACCCTCGACCACCCCGAGGCCGGCTACCCCCGGACCGTCCGCGACGACTGGGGCGACGCCCCGCAGGACTTCGAGGACGGCCCCGACGGCGCGTTCACCCTCGACGGCCGCACCTACCTGCTCAAGGGAGACCGGTACCTGCGCTACTCCGGCCCGTACCACCAGGTCGACCGGACCTTCCCGCAGCAGTTCCGGCACCGGTGGTCCGGCACCGCCGACCACCGGCTGAGCGACCTGCACACCATCGTCCGCTTCGCCGCGCTCTGCCGGGGCCGCGATGGCCTCGCCGCGTTCTTCCTCGACGGCGCCGAGGACCCGTACGCCTACCTCGCCTCCGCGTTCGGCTGGCCGCTGGAGGAGGTGCGCTGGGCCCGGCGGAACATGGGCCTGCTGCGGCCCGGCACCAGCGAGGAGCACCTGTTCGAGATCGAGTTTCTGCTCACCCTCGCAGACGCCTTCGGAGCCTCGGCCAAGACCGGCATCGGGGTCCCCGAGCTGTACGGCGTGTGGGCGAAGATGTTCGGGCCCGCGCCCGACCTCGACGGGGCGGCGGCCGCCGTGCGCGCCGCGATCGAGCGGAGGGCGTCGCCGCAGGAGTGGCCGAAGATCTCCGCCGCCATGCGCGACAGGCTGAACGTCCGCAAGCGCGACGCGCTCGTCGCCCGGCTGACCCCTCTGCACGGGAACGCCCGCGACCTGTACGAGCGGTACCTGATCGACGTGGAGATGGGCGGGCAGGGCACCACGTCCCGCGTCCGCGAGGCGATCGCCGCGACCCAGCTCTACCTCCAGAGGTACCTCCTCGGCCTGGAGAAGGTCACCCTGCCCGCCGGCGTCGATCCCGAGGCCGTCCGCGCCAGGCTGCGCACCTGGTGGGGGTGGATGCGCAGCTACCGCACCTGGGAGGCCAACCGGAAGGTCTTCCTCTACCCGGAGAACTACCTGCGGCCCGAGCTGCGCGACCGCAACACCCCCGCGTTCTCCGCGCTCCAGGACGACCTCCTGCAGGGCGACATCACGGAGAAGGCCGTCCAGGCCTCCTACAAGCGCTACCTCGACGAGTACACCGAGGTCTCCCGCCTGACCATCGCGGGCGGCTACGTGTACCGGCCCGAGGGGACCGCGGCCGAGGTGCGCAGGCTCGTCCTGTTCGGCAGGACCCGCACCGACCCGCGCCGCTACTACCACCGCACCGCCGAGTTCCGCGACGGCGGCAGGCTCTCGGCCGCCTGGGACGCCTGGGAGAAGGTGGACGTCCAGATCGCCGCCGACCGGGTGGACCCGGTGCACGCCTTCGGCAGGATCTTCGTGTTCTGGTCGACGGTCGAGCCCGTCCCGCCGGCCGACCCGTCCAAGGTCACCGTCACCGCCAAATCGTCGGGCTCGGATCAGAAGGTGAGCGGGCCGCCGCCGCGCTACCAGGTCAAGATCCGCTACTCCTTCCGCAACCTCGACGGCGCCTGGGTCGCGCCCCAGGTGCTCGCCTCCGACGCCGAGCGGGAAGGCCAGATCACCGACGTCAGCCTGTACGTGCAGGCTTCCCGCAAGGTCCCCGGCGTCAGCGAGCACGACTCGATCATCGTGCAGTGCTCCTACACCGTCGGCTCGACCGCCCACTCCGCGGCGTTCACGCTCACCCCGGAGCTGTACTCGCTGCCCGCCGCGACGGTCACGCCGCCGCCCCGCGCGGCCGACCTGTCCGCGCTGTTCGCCGAACCCGCCGAAACGCCCATCACCCCGGACCGGGTCGTGCGGTTCAACGCGCCCGCCGACAGCGAGGACGGCCCCTGGTTCAGCGTCGACCAAAAGGGCGGCAGCTTCCTGTGCCGCCCCGTCGCGGCCCCCGCGGACCCGGCGCCGGTCCAGCCGTTCAAGGGTAACGCCGACAGGCTGCCGACCACCTGGGACCGCGTGGACGCCGCGGTCCGCCTGCCCGACGGCACCCTGTACTTCTTCGAGTCCGCGACCGGCATCCACGTCGCCGTGCCGCCGGACAAGGTGACGTCGCGGCAGACCCGCCAGCCCACCGGGGACAGGTTCGGCGCGGTGTCCACCCGCATCCTGCGCACGGGGGCCGTGGACGCCGGGTTCTTCCGCACGCACACCTACCTGTTCAGCGGGGACGAGTACTACCGCTACCCGGTGATCTCGGGTCCGTCGGTCCTCGGCCCGCTGGAGACCGGCTACCCCAAGAAGCTCGCCGGCAACACCGAGCGCCTGCCGCAGTGGCAGGCGATCGACGCCGCGGTCACCCTGCCGGGCGGCACCGAACTGTTCTACGCCAAGGCCGTCGGCTTCGTCACCGGCGACGACCTGGCCAACGCCCGGTCGGCCGCCGCCGAATGGCGGGTTCCCGCGGGCGCCGCCGTGGACCGCTTCCACGTGGCCGATGGCAAGGCCTACGCCGTCTTCG
Organism: Acrocarpospora corrugata; assembly: GCF_009687845.1. GTDB lineage: Bacteria > Actinomycetota > Actinomycetes > Streptosporangiales > Streptosporangiaceae > Acrocarpospora > Acrocarpospora corrugata. The sequence goes on along the minus strand of NZ_BLAD01000116.1, from coordinate 4,190 downwards.
GCGACAGGTACGTCAAGCTGCGGTCCGACCTCGCCGCCGAGCACCCGCCCAAGGCGCTGGCCGGCAACACCGACGGCGTCCCGGAGCAGCGCCCGCCCGGACCGGTCGTGCACGCGGGCCGCGCCACCCTGGCGTTCGACAACGCCAACGCCGTCTTCAAGCAGAGCGGCGGCGGCAGCTCCGAAGGGCTGCGCGACACCCGCGGGCTCGGCCGCGCCACGACCGAGTTCGGGCGGACGGGCGAGGTCACCGCCGCGTACCTCGCCGACGGGAAGCTGTACCTCGTCGGGCCGCGCGAGTTCGTCAGGTTCACCCTGGCGGCCGACGGGACGGTCCCGGACTTCGCCGACGACGGCTACCCGAAGCCGACCGCCCAGCAGATCCGCGGCGTGCTGTCGCGCGGCGACCAGCGGTTCGCGTTCGGCCCCGCCGGCTACGCGCCGATCCCCAAGGGCTGGGAGCCCTCGACCCCGCTGACCTTCCTGCCCTACCGGGGCAACTGGCGCGGCCTGCCCGCGGGATTCCCCGGCGACTTCACGGGGCTGCTGGAGGGCGACACCCACCTGTACCTGTTCCTCGGCCAGGGATACGCCGCCCACCCCTACGCCGACGCCGTCCCGCGCCCGTTCGAGGTCGCCTCCCTGCCGACCCAGCTCATCCGGCTCACCTCCAGCACCGCGGCCGAATTGAACCGGAGGCTGCTCACCGGCGGCGTCCCCGCCCTGCTCGACCCCGCCACGCAGGAGCTCGACGAGCTGCCCGCCTTCAGCGCCACGGCGTCGAACGCCTCGACCATCCGGATCAAGCCGCGGATCGCGCCCCACGCGCCCGTCAGCTCCCACCTCGACTTCGACAGCGCCAACGGCCCGTACTACTGGGAGATTTTCTTCCACGCGCCGCTGCTCATCGCGCAGACCCTGAACGGCGGGCAGCGCTTTGAGGACGCCCGCCGCTGGTACGAGTACGTCTTCGACCCGACCCGGATCGCCCGCTACTGGCGGTTCCTCCCGTTCCTCGCCGCCGACGTGGACGCGCTCGTCGCCCGCACCCGCCAGGACCTGGCCGAGCTGGCGTCGCCCGGGATGGAGACCCGGCTGAACCCCGTCCTCACCGCGCTGTCGGCGCTCACCCCCGCGTTCCGGCGCGCCCGCGACCTCACCGGCGCCGAGCTGGCGTACCTGGCCGACCTCGGCGGGACGGGCCTCGACCAGGTCAGGGCGGCCCTGGCCGCCCTGACGCCCGACGCCCGCACCGCCGCGCTCGGCGAGCGCATCGAGATGATCGCGCGGCTGCGCCGCCAGTACGACCTCATGGGCGACCGCCGAGCTCTCATCCAGGCCTACCTCGACGACCCGTTCGACCCGCACACCATCGCGGCGCTCCGCCCGGAGGCCTACCGGCGCGCCGTCGTCATGGCCTACATCGACAACCTCCTCGACTGGGGCGACATGCTGTTCCGGCAGTACACCGCCGAGACGGTCGACGAGGCGCGGATGCTGTACGTCTACGCCTACGACCTGCTCGGGCCCCGCCCCGTCACGCTCGGCCCCGCCGCGCTGCCGCCCGCCGCCCCCTACGCCCTCACCGAAGGCGACGGACCCGGCGAGACCGGCCACCTCACCGCCGACGGCACCCTGCTCAAGGACTCCGGCGCCGTCCACGCCGGCATCGCCAACCCCTACTTCTGCGTGCCGGGCAATGAGCTGTTCCAGGAGTACTGGACCCGCGTCGAGGACCGGCTCACCAAGATCCGGGCGTCGCTCGACATCCTCGGCGTCGCCCGGCCGCTCCCGCTGTTCGACCCGCCCCTCGACGTCATGGCGCTCGTGCGCGGCGCGGCCGAGGGCGGAGGCCTCGACGCGGCGATGGCGGCGGCGGCCGTGCCGGTGCCCGTGCACCGGTTCGACTTCGTGCTCCAGCGGGCCCGCGAGCTGACCGACCGGCTCCGGCAGCTCGGCACCGACCTGCTGGAGGCGGTCGACCGGCGCGACTCCGAGGAACTGGCCCTGCTCCAGCAGCGGCAGCAGGGCGAGATCATCGGCCTCACCCGCAAGATCAGGGAACTCCAGGTCAAGATCGCCGAAGAGGGCGTCGCCGAGGCCCGCGACGCCAGGACCGCCGCCGAAGCGCGGGTCGCGCACTACCAGAAGCTCATCAACGACGGCATGTCGCCGCTCCAGCAGGCGCAGATCGCGATGATGTCCCTCGGCGCCATAGGCCAGTTCGTCTCGGCCGGCCTGAAGATCGGCTCCGGCATCGCCGCGGCCGTCCCGCAGGCCAAGCTCGGCCCGTTCATCGTCGGCGCCGAGACCGGCGGCCTCCAGCTCAGCAAGGCCCTCGAAGCCGCGGGCGAGGTGTCCGCGAGCTTCGGCGAGGGCTTCAGCATGATCGGCGAGGTGCTCGGCCTCCGGGCCGAGTTCGACAGCCAGGTGGAGGACTGGCGGTTCCAGCTCGACACCAGCCGCTCCGACGTCGTCCAGGTCGGCCACCAGATCACCACCGCCGACCTCCAGCTCGCCATCGCCCGCCGCGAGCTGGAGATCCACGACCGGGAAGCGGCCCAGCACGCCGCCGTCACCGACTTCCTCACCGCCAAGTTCGCCGGCCCCCAGCTGTACGGCTGGATGGTCGGGCAGGTCTCGGGCCTGTACTTCCAGACCTACAAGCTCGCCCACGACATGGCCCGCGCCGCCGAACGCTCCTACGAGAGCGAGCGCGGTGCGTCCCCCGGCCTGATCCGGGCTGCGTACTGGGACTCGCGCCGCAAGGGCCTGCTCGCCGCCGACCAGCTCGCCCTCGACCTCGACCGGCTCGGCCAGGCCTACTACGAGACCGACGCGCGCGGGATGGAGATCACCAAGCGGGTGTCGCTGCTCGGCCTCGACGCGCCCGCCCTGCTCGCGCTGCGCGACACCGGACGCTGCGAGCTCGCGCTCACCGAGACCCTTTTCGACCGCGACTTCCCCGGCCACTACCAGCGGCGGATCAAGTCCGTCAGCGTCGCCTTCCTGACCGCCGAAGGCCCCGTTCCCGTCAACGCGACCCTCACCCAGATCGACAACAAGACGGTGATCGCGGCCGACCCCAAGGCCGTCCGCTTCCTCCTCGACCCGAAGGGGCCGCCGCCGGAGAGCGTGCGCGGCGACTGGCTGCCCGGGCAGCGCATCGCCCTGTCGGAGGTCCAGGACGGCGAGGACAGCGGCGTGTTCGACCTGCGCTACGACGACCAGCGGCTGCTGCCGTTCGAGGGGACCGGCGCGGTCTCGCGGTGGCGGCTGGAAGCACGGCGCGTCCCCGCCGGGCTCGTCGACGTGGCCGTCACCGTCCGGTACACCGCGCGCGACGGCGGCGAGACCTTCGCCACGGCCGTGCGCGGCATGCTCAAGCCCTACCCGGCGGCGATCCTCCTCGACGTGGAGAGCCGCTTCCCCGAGGAGTGGGAGGCCTTCCTTGGGGACGGCGGCGAACTGCTCCTGCCGATCACCCAGAACCTCTTCCCCGGCATCTCGGGGCGGCAGGTCACCGGGATCGTCGCCCAGTACGCGGCACCGGACACCGAGGCGAGGTTACTGCTGCACGGCGACCCGGCGCTCGCCCTCGCCGCCGGCCGTCTGGTGCAGACGCCTGGACTCAACGCGGACAACCGCCCCTGGCGGCTGACCGCCTCCGGCGACCCCGCCGGACTCGCCGGCTTCTCCCTCATCCTCCTCTACCGCGCGCTCCCCTAGGAAGGCGACCATGGCCAACGACAAGACCTCCGCGCAGCGCAAGAAGAAGAGGAAGAAGTCCTCCGACGGCGACAGGACCTCCGCACGGGCGGGCTCGCCCATGGACGTCGACGGCTCCTCGTCCGGCACGGACTCCGGCGACGAGTCCGACACGGGCGGCAGCACCGGAAGCAGCGCCAAGAAGCCGCGACTCAGCTCCACCTCCTCCTCTGGTTCCTTCGGCGCAAGCCAGTCCGGATCGCCGGCGTCGCGGCAGAACACCCCGGCACAGGCCGGCGGGACGACGAGCGGCCCCACGCAACGGAAGATCCCGCAGCTCGCCTCGAAACCGACGCTCCCCGCCGCCGGTTCCCGGCCCCCGGCGAACGGCACGCTCGCGGGTCGCGCGGTCACAGGCGCCGCGGGCGGTTCGGATGCGGCGGGCACAGGTGCCGCAGGTACCGGGGTTGCCGCAGGCGCTGT
>NZ_BLAD01000115.1 GCF_009687845.1 Acrocarpospora corrugata | reverse complement strand
GTCGCCAGCCTGTTCGCCAAATCGACCTTCCGCGGCTGGGACGACCCGGAGCTGCGGTATTCGGCGCTGGGTTTCCGGCTGCTACGCGAGCGGGCGGACCTCGACGACTGATCCAGCGGGAATGTCATCGAGTTCCTGCAGGATCGGGTAGACGGTGACGCCGTAGTCGCGCAGGAGCGCCGCGAAATGGGAGAGCAGGCTGCCCCGCAGGAGAACGGGGCAGTTCGCGGACTTGAGCTCGGAGACGATCGCGACGGCCGCAGCGGGATCACGCAGACCCGAACCGAGGAAGTCGACGTAGGCGATCCTGTCGCCGGGCGCGTCACGGAGCGCCGCCATGTCCTCGGCGCGATGAATGGGAATCAGCGGCCCGGAGATTTTCGCGCCGGCCTCGACTTCCCGGGTGACCTGGAAGTAGTGGAGCGTCGTTTCCACCGGGGTGAGCGCGGACACCTGCCAGGTGATGATGGCGCCGTCGTTCAGGACGAGGAACTCCACTCGCGCGCCGCCGAAGACTTTCCGGATCGCCGCCAGGTCGTGGCCCACATGCTCGATCTCGACGTCGTCCAGAACCCGCGCCTGCCGCAGTTCGGTCGGGACCTCGGTTGGCGGTTCGCCGGGGAGCACGAACATCTGCGGTTTCTCGGGAACGACGCTGCGTATCGCGGTCAGGGTTCGCAGGTCGATGTCGTACACGTCGTGGGCGAACGATTCCAGGCCGCCGAGCTGGCCGTACAGTGCGGCGATCGTGGCGGGGCCCTCGTCAGGTACCAGCGCGATGAGTGAGGCGCGCAGGCTGGTCCAGTTGAGAATCAGCAGGGCTATTTCCGCTGTGTAGTCGTCGCGTCCGCTGTCGATGATGAAGCGCCAGAAGTCGACGACGTGATCGACGCATTCGTCGAGCGTCGTCAGTCTGCCCGACTGGGGCATCATGTCGCCGCCGTCCAGCGCGGACCAGTAAGCGCTGCGCATCGAGACAGGGCCATGGTCGAGGAAAGGCGCGAAGACCGCACGGAGCGCCTTGACCAGCTCCGGTCCAATACCGCTGCTCTTGTACTCGGCGAAGGCGCCGGGCAGGACAAGCGCGGCCGGGGCGACATTGATCGGCGCGTCCGCGCTCAGGCGGAAGGGCGCCAGTTTCCCGCTGCGCAGCGTGGTGCCACGCGCGTCGGACGTGTAACCGATCTCCGGCTCCCGGCAGTAGGGCAACCGGCGCGCCTGCACCAGCCACAGACGGCCGTCAGCGTCGATGAGCCACTCGATGTCGAGGGGGGCGTTGTGGGCGCGCTCAAGCTTCAGCGACCAGTCGATGAGCGCCTCGGCATCGAAGGGGATTTCAACTGCCGCACGAGTTCGTTTGCTGATGATTCGGCTTTGCACCGAACGCTGGTGTTCGACGACGTTGGACGGCGAACCATTCGCGTATTCGAGCAAAATCGCGGACGCGTCGTTCGTGCCGGGAACGAGGGTGTAGACCACACCGCCGACGGCCGGGCGCGGGGCGTGCTGGATGACCACGGCCATACCGAGTTCCTCGGTCGGCAGCCCCTTCACCGCGCGATAGGCGATTGCCCCGGGGGTGAATCCCGAGGCCCAGACGCGCATGACAGCCGGTCCCACCTCGTCCAAAGTGACCGGGCCGACCTCGCTGTGGTACACACCGGGCGAGACGGCATCGGGCCGATCCTCGGTGGTAAAGGACGATCGGATCGCCAAGGAATACCGGCCATCCGCATCCTGCGGGAGAGTCCGCACCCGGGCGTCGAGTTCCGCCGCGAAATCGTCCGGCAACGCACCCCCGCGGGTGACCTCAAGGAGGCTGCCGAAGCAGTGCCGCAACGCCGAAGTGGTGACAGTGAACGACGGTGGACAGGGCGCCGATGCCGCCAGGATCGCGCCCAGTCCTTTCGCCTTCCCGCCGATCTCCGCCACTTCGGCCGAGGCGTAGTCGAGGTCACCGACGAGCCGTTCCGTCATCGAGGCGCCCTGCGAATCTCCGCCGTGGTCCGGACCAGCGGGCATGCTCCCGAGCACATCGTGCAGGCCTGTCCTTCGTGGTAACCGAGCCGATCGAACATGGACACCGCGTCGTCGCGGTGAATGGCGAGGTCGGCCATCGCCGCCCAGTCGTTGCGATTACGCGCCTCGGACAGTTTGGCATCCCGGCTGACGTCCCCATGGCGGCTTATCGCGGCGATGTGCAACGAGATCTGGAAGTACTTAACCGCCTGCTCCATGTCATCGATGGTCGGCATGTGGCAGTGCTCGCCCGCGGTCACACAGGTGATCCACGACGTGCCGTGCTGCGCCGCCGCCACGGCGCCGATCGCGCCGACGACGTCGTCATAACCGATGCCGATGTCGGTCGGCGTGGGGCCGAGAGCGCCGAACGGAGCGCCGTGCAGTTCGGCGGCGCCCAACTCGCAGTAGACCGGAATCAGGTGCAGCGGCACGTGATTCACCAGCTCGACCGAGACTTTGACGCCACGGGCCTGCGCGCGACGAACCAACTCAGCCTGCTCGCGCACCTCATCGAGGTGGGTCCGGTCCAGTGCGTCGGCGATACTGCCGGGCCGGTACGTGCCCGCCAGGCTCAAAGCCATCCCATGCGCGGCGCAGATATCGAGGACGTCGTCGAAGTTCGCCAGATACGGATTCTCCTCACCCATCTGCCGGGTGACTTCGACCATCATCGCGCCGCCCCGGCTGGTGACCGGGATCGCCCGGGTGGCCGCGTCCAGCCGCAACGCCATCTCGCGCGTCCCCGAGGCGTGGATGGTGACGAAGTCGACACCCTCCTTCGCCTGCTCTTCGAGCACCCCCAAAACCGCCGACCGCGAGTTCTCCCCGCGCCGCCGTATTCTCCGGTGAATCTCGTACGTGGGAACCGTGCCGCATGAGATGTCCAGCGTTTCGAGAATGCGCCGGCGGAGTGTCCGGTCGTCGTTCGTGGTGACATCCGTGAGGGTGTTGACCCCCAGGGCCTGCGCGCGCACGGCCTTGGCGTATTCCAGTTCGCTGGTGGTCTCGCCCGGCGTGATTCCGATGATGACTCCCAGCACCGGAGGGTGGGGCCGGCCCATCATGACGCCGCTGATGTCATGAGAATCGTTCTTCATCAGATAGGCGACGGGCGGTTCTGCCGATCCAGGACTTTGCCTCATCACAGAGATTTCAGCTCCTCTCGCGACAACTCCATCATTCTTACGCCACCTGCGGACGACTGGGAAGGTAGGTACAGGTCTCTTGCTCTGGTGGTCGGTTGGGCGTCTAATGGAGCGGCCTGGTGCCCAGACCCGGAGGTCGCGGTGGGGAAGTCTTTCGTCCTCGATCCGGATGAACGGACACTGCACGGCCACTTTTCCAAAGATCTGCCACCGGTGCTGACTGTTGATCCGGGTGACTCGGTGCGGGCGCGGACTCTGGACGCGTGGTGGTCGACGGGGCCGTACCATGGGAAAAACGTTGAGGACCGGCCGCGCGTGCCGGAGTTCCGGGAGGGTTACGGCCATGCGCTGGTCGGTCCCGTAGAAGTGCGCGGTGCTCGGGCCGGCATGACGCTCGAAGTGGACATTCTCTCCGTAATCCCCGCGACTTGGGGCACGTGTGCGCAGCCGCAAAGCTGGATCAACGAGCTTTACGGGATTGACGATCCGGGGGTTATTCACTCGTGGGAACTCGATCCCGTCGCGCTCACCGGGCGTAATCAGCATGGGCACACGGTCGCCTTACGTCCTTTTCTCGGGGTGCTCGGTATGCCGCCGGACGAGCCTGGACTGCATGAGACGTTTCCGCCGAGGTGGCACGGCGGAAATCTCGACTGCAAGGAGATCGTCGCCGGGAGCACGCTCTACCTGCCCATTCCCGTGGATGGCGCGCTGTTCTCGCTCGGCGACGGGCACGCCGCCCAAGGCGACGGTGAAGTGGCCGGCACCGCGATCGAATGCCCGATGGAGCGAGTGGATCTCACCTTCGGTTTACGCGACGACTGGCCGTTGACCGGTCCGGTGGCGCGCACCCCGGCCGGATGGCTCACGATCGGGCTGGGCGAGGACCTGAACGGCGCGGCTCTGCAGGCGATGGAATCGATGTTCACGCTGCTGGAACGGCTGCACGGCGTCGCGCGAGCCGACGCGCTCGCCCTGGCCAGCGTCTGCGTCGACCTCCGGGTGACGCAGAACGTGAACGGCGTCGTCGGTGTCCACGCGCTGCTTCCTCCGGGTGCGATTCGCTGAGAGCTAGGGCAGGATGCCAGCTATGGATACAGAGGCTGTCCGGCAGTCGCGTGGCTCAGTGCGTCTGGGCCACTTCCTGAATACGTATTTCCGTTCCGCCGGCTCCCCCGACCTGCAGACGATCAGGCCGGCCCTGTGGAACTCGGTTCCCCCGGACGCAAAAGACGCCGCCTACTGGAACCTCGTCCTGGAGCAGTACACACTCTATGTCGAGATGGCCGATCGGGTCAGCGCCCGGCGCGGCACCGCCAACGTATTCTTTCTGACGCTCAACACCTCGGTATTCACCGCCGTCGGCGTGCTCGGGCAGAATCCGCCGGATGGACCGAAGGTGCTGCTCATTGTTCCGTGGCTGGTATTGGTCGGGCAATGTCTGGCTTGGTTCTGGCTGTTACGCTCCTATCGGCAGTTGAATTCCGCCAAGTACGCGGTGGTCGGCGCGATCGAGGAGCAACTGCCCGTTTCGCCCTATTGGCGGGCCGAGTGGGCGGCTTTAGGGGAAGGTAAGGACCCCGCCCGTTACTGGCCGCTGAGTCACGTCGAACAGTGGATCCCGTTCTTCTTCGCCGTCGCCTATACTGCGGGATTCATCACGCTTCTGCTGAGCTGAAGCGGTACAGTGACCGTGCTGTCGCAGCCGCTGTTCCAGGAGGCAAGCTCGTGACCAGAGTCGCGCTCGTTACCGGAGGGTCCCGAGGAATCGGGCGGGCGGTCGCCGAGAAGCTGGCCGACAGCGGATATGCCATAGTCGTGAACTATTCGACGTCGTCGGCCGAGGCCGCGGACGTGGTGAAGGCGCTGGCTCCCCGGACGCGTGCCATCGCGATTCAGGCCGATGTCTCCGACGCGGCGGCCGTTCACGCCATGGCGGAACAGGTTAACGCTGAATTCGGCCGGGTGGACGTTCTGGTGAACAATGCGGGACAGACGCTGGTCGGCGACTGGCGCACCCTCGCGCCGGAAACCTGGAACCGGGCGCTGGAAGTCAATCTCACCGGGGTGTTCAACTGTGTGCAGGCTTTCGCGCCGATGCTCACGGAATCCGGCGACGGGCGCATCGTCAACATCGGAACCATCTATTCGGACATCGGAAACGGGTTCGTCGCCGGATACGCCGCGGCGAAGGCCGGTATCCGCTCCCTCACCCGGGTTTTCGCGAAGGAGCTGGCGCCACGGGTGCTGGTCAACACGATCGCGCCCGGAGACATCGACACCGAGATGACCCGGTCGGCCGGGCCCGACTTCATCGCGGCCACCATCGAGAAGACTCCGCTCGCCCGCCTGGGCCGACCCGAGGAGATCGCGGCGCTGGTCGCCTTCCTGGCCTCCGCGGACGCCGGGTTCATCACGGGCCAGACCATCGTGTGCGACGGGGGCCGGTCCATCGTCTGAGCCTGCAACGGCGAAAGGCCGTCACCATGCGCTGACGGCCTTTCGCATCGGACAGGTTAGGAGCGCGTCCACTTCTGGTTGGGTGCGCCGGAGCAGTCCCACAGTTGGAGGCGTGCGCCGTTGGCGGTGTTGCGTTCGACGATGTCGACGCAGCGGTTGGAAGCCGGATTGACCAGGTCGCCCGCTGCCGACAGCGTGAACCGCTGGGCCGCGGTGCCGTTGCAGGTGTAGAGCTGGATCGGGGTGCCGTTGGCCGTGCCGGCCGCCGCGGCGTCCATGCACTTGCCCATCGCGCGGACCGTGCCGTCGGCGTTGACGGACCACTGCTGGGCGGCGGTGCCGTTGCAGTCGTACATCTGGAGCCGGGCGGCGTCGACGGGGTTGGCGGCGGGGATGTCGATGCAGCGGCTGTTCAGGTTCGAGCGCAGCACGCTGCCGGTTCCGCCGCCGCCGTCGCTGGTCCAGGCGGAGACGCGGACGTAGTCGATCAGCATCGTCTGCGGGAAGCTGGTGCTGGCGTTCGGGTTGCCCGGCCAGTTACCGCCGACGGCCACGTTGAGGATCATGAAGAACGGGTGGTCGAAAACCCACTGGTTGCCGCGGATGTTGGCGGGCGTGATCCGGAAATACTCTGATCCGTCCAGGTACCAGATGATGAGGTTGGGCGACCAGTCGACCCGGTAGCTGTGGAAGGTGTCACCGAGCGGTGCGCCGATGGTACGGCTGCCGCCGATGCCGCTGCCCCCCGAGTAGCCGGGGCCGTGCACCGTCCCGTGCACGGTGTTCGGCGCGTTGCCGACGTTCTCCATGATGTCGATCTCACCGGTGGCCGGCCAGTTGCCGCCGCCCAGCATCCAGAAGGCCGGCCAGATGCCCTGACCTCGGGGAATCTTGATGCTGGCTTCGAAGCGGCCGTACGCCTGGGTGAATCGGTCCGCGGTCAGGATGCGGCCGGAGGTGTACTGGCAGGTGCCGTAGTGGCACTGGAAGTTGGACGGATTGTCGCGCCGGGCGGTGATCGCCAGGTGGCCCTGGCCGTCGTGGGACACGTTGCTGGTCGAGGTGGTGTAGTACTGCAGCTCGTTGTTGCCCCAGCCGCTGCCGCCGGTGTCGAACCTCCATTTGGAACCGTTGATGGAGGTTCCGGCGGCGGCGTTGAACTCGTCGGACCAGGTGACCGGGCCGATGGCGGCTCCGGCGCTGCTGGTGACGACGAGGCTGCTGGTCAGGGTCGCGATCACGGCTGCGGCCACGAGGAGGAGCCGGGGTTTGCGCATGGATACCTCCGGTCGGTCCGCGCTCTGGGCGTGCCGCGGACTCGAGGGTAGTTTCACTGCTTAAATTAAGAGGATGTAACACCTTCATCACAGGATTTGTCAATAGGAAGGTTTCCTAATTGTTGAGCCCGTCAAGTGCACCGACGCCTCGCTGACGCCTGATGACCGAGATGGCGAAGCGGTTATGCGGGACTGCCGGTCAGTCAAGTACGACGGGCTTTTCCGGCGGTGCTTTCCCCGTACCGCTTCGTCGACGTCAGCTGAGCGGCCTCAGACCGGGAGGAGTTCGTCGGGCAGTGGGGCATCCGTGACCCTCGAACGGATCATGGCTGTGAACAGCTCGGGGGCTTCGGCGTTCCAGGCGTGGCCCACTCCCGGCACCATGCATGCCCGGCCCTCGGGGAATGCGGCGGCGATGTCGGCTTGGGAGCGTTTGGTGAGGTCGTGCTCGTTCGTACCGGCCACCGCCAGGAGCGAGCAGGGTGAGTTCTTCGCCTCGGCCGGCAGCCGGAAGTCGATGGCTTCGTCGCTGGCTCGGCGGAAGGCCTGCCGGGTTGTCGTACGCGCGGCGGCCTGGTAGCCGTCGAAGTCGGCCGCGGGGACGTTGAGCGCGCGGGCGTTCGCACGCAGGAGCGGCCCCCACTTCATGATCGGTGCGATCAACCTGCCCATGAGCCGCAGTCGGCCCGGATTGGGAAGCGGAAGGACGTTCACCCCGCTCACCGTCGCGCCGATCACCGCGTCGGGTGTGGTGGCGGCCAGCTGCACGCCGACGTAGCCGCCAAGGGAGAGCCCCACGACATGCGCCCGGCCGCCCGGCGCCCGCGAGGCGATCTCGTCGGCGATCAAGCGGGCGGTGTCGGCGATCGAGACCCACGGGTGGGTGTTGCTCTTGCCGTGCCCAGGCAGGTCGGGGACCAGAACGCGCATTTCCGTGGCCAGCGCGGCGACCTGCTTGGTCCACATCCATCCGCTGGTGCCCACTCCGTGCAGAAGCACCACGGTCGGCGCGTCGCGGGGGCCTGCCTCCTGCACAAAGATTGACATACCACCCATGCTGGCACACGCGTACACACCCTCAGACCGCTGCCCGGCGGGCGAAATATCGGATGATTCGCGAATTCTTCGGTGGCGTTCCGCAACCACTTCGGCGGCGTTTCCGCGTACCACATGGAGATTGAACATTTCAACCCCTGATGGCTAATCGCCCCAGGTCACACGCCCTTGGAGGTACATCACCGTTGTTCATGACTGACTGTTAAGAGATGGTGAGCGCTCGGATGCACCCTGACCCAAGGAGGAATCCCGTGCATACGCTCCCCCGCACATTGCTCCGAAGTTTGCTCGCGGCTGTGGGCGCCACTCTGCTGCTCACCACCGCACTGGTCGTGCCCGCGTCCGCGCACGACTCGGTGAGCGACCCCCCCAACCCGTAACTACGGCTGCTGGCAGGCCTGGGGCAGCGACTTCCAGAACCCGCAGATGGCCACCCTGGACCCCATGTGCTGGCAGGCCTGGCAGGCCGACCCGCAGGCCATGTGGAACTGGAACGGCCTGTACCGCGACGGCGTCGGCGGCAACCACCAGGCCGCCGTCCCCGACGGGACGCTCTGCAGCGGCGGCAACACCTGGGACGGCCGCTACGCGGCGATGGACGTCCCCGGGGCGTGGAAGACGGTCGACAAACCGGCCCGTTTCACGCTGAACCTCCTCGATCAGGCCATCCACGGCGCGGACTACATTCGGGTGTACGCGAACAAGCAGGGCTTCAACCCAAAACGCAGCGCCTGCGCTGGAGTGACCTGGAACTGGTCGGCCAGACGGGCCGCGTCGCCACCGGCGCCACGACCCCCGTCGAGGTGAACGCCCCCGGCCGCTCGGGCCACCACATCGTGTACACGATCTGGCAGGCCAGCCACTCCGACCAGGCGTACTACTTCTGCAGCGACGTGAACTTCACGGGCTCGAACCCGTCACCCACGCCCACCCCGAGCCCGACTCCCACGCGCACGCCGACGCCCACGCCCACTCCGACCCCAACCCCGACGCGCACCCCGACTCCGACCCCGACCCCGACGCGCACTCCGAGTCCGACGCCCACCCCCACCCTCGGCCAGGGCTGCTCGGCCACCTACCGGATCGTGACCTCGTGGAACGGCGGCTTCCAGGCCGAAGTCCGCGTCGTCGCCGGCGCGGCCTCGATCACCGGCTGGACGGTCAACTGGACGTTCACCGGCGGGCAGATCGTCAACTCGTCGTGGAGTGCCACGGTGACGAGCAGCGGATCCGCCGTGACGGCCCGCAACGTCGCGTACAACGGCGCGCTCAGTCCCGGCGCCGCGACGATATTCGGCTTCCTCGGTTCCGGTACGCCAGGCACCCCGCCCGCGGTGACCTGTAGCCCCACCTGATGATCCGCGCCCGCCCGCCGGAAGGTTCGGCGGGCGGGCCCGTCGGTACAGTTCCGCCCATGCAGCGCAACGCCGCGCACCGCCCGGGGATGCCTGAGGAGACCACCCTCGCCGACTCGGTCAGGACCGGGGACGAATCGGTGTTCACCGGGCTCGTCGAGCGGCACCGGCCGGAGCTGCGGCTGCACTGCTATCGCATGCTCGGCTCGTATCAGGACGCCGAGGACCTCGTGCAGGAGACGTTTCTGCGGGCGTGGCGGGCCAGGGAACGCTTCGAGGGCCGGGCCACGGTCCGTACCTGGCTGTATCGCATCGCGACGAACGCCTGCCTCGACGCGCTCGAACGGCGGCCGCGCCGGGTCCTGCCCTATGACGTGGCGCCGGCCGCGCTCGGCACCGATGGGCCGCTTCCTTCTGGTGGCGGCCACGCGTGGCTGGAGCCGTACCCGGATCATCTGCTCGACGGCGTCGCGGCCGACGACGACCCCGCCGCCGAGGTCCTGGCCCGGGAGACGATGGAGCTGGCGTTCCTCGCCGCCATCCAGCACTTGCCGCCGAGGCAGCGGGCGGTCCTGATCCTCCGCGACGTCCTGGAGTGGCCCGCCGACCAGACCGCCGCCGTGCTGGACGTCAACGTCACCGCGGTGAAGAGCGCGCTGCAACGCGCCAGGGCGACCATGCGGGCCCGCCTGCCGCAGCGGCGGAGCGAGTGGGCGGCGAGCAGCGGTCTGACCGAGGAGGAGCAGACGCTCCTGCGCCGCTACATGGCCGCGCAGGAGTCCGGCGACGAGCAGGCGCTGATCGACGTCCTGCACGAGGACCTGCGCACCGCGTTCCCGCCGATGGCGCTGTGGGCGGATTCCCGGGCGGCGTTCCTGGCCGGCAGCCGCAAGCACGCCGCCGTGGGCGAGTACCGCTTCGTGCCGACCTCCGCCAACCGGCAGCCCGCGGCCGCCATCTACCTGCGCCGACCGGGCGACACCGCGTTCCGTCCGCTCGTGGTGGAGGTCCTCCGGGTCGAGAACGGCGCCATCGTCGAGATCGTGGACTTCAGCGATCCGGCCGTCTTCGCCACATTCGGCCTCCCAGAAACACTTTGAATATCTTCGATTCCTTTTGGTCGGTACGGCCGTCAGTACCCCTTGAAGACACCAACAAAGGGGATACGGACATGAACGCAAAGCACCCCGCGCTCGCCCGGCTCGACGTGCTCATCGGGCGGTGGATCGTGCAGCCGAAGGTCGAAGGCGTGGGCACGGCGTGGACCGAGTTCTCCTGGCAGGACAACGGCCTGTTCCTGCGTCAGGAGTCCGACGCCGACCCGATGCCGTCCACCGCGCCACAGGACTGGCGGGCCAACGCGCCGTTCCCGAACACGTCCATCATCGGCCTCGACGACACGGGCGACGAGTTCACCATGCTGTACACAGATGCCCGTGGCGTGCACCGGGTCTACCGGATGGCGTTCGCCGACGACGTGTGGACGACGTGGCGGAACGCGCCCGGCTTCAACCAGCGTTTCACCGGCACGCTGAGCCCGGACGGCGACACCGTGGACGGACGATGGGAATCCTCGGCGGACGGCACGACCTGGGACCTCGACTTCGAACTAACCTATTCCCGCGATCGCAATTGACTCGGTGCAGGAGGCGGGCTACACCAGCGCCGGTGTGGCGGTGCGCGGCGAGCTGCGCAGGCGGGCGGCGTCCTGGCTGGGTGGGGCGCCGAACTGGCGGCGGTACTCGCGGCTGAACTGGGACGGGCTGTCGTAGCCGACGCGGAGGCCGACGCCGGTGACGTCGTTGGGGTGGGTGGCGAGCATGAGCCGGGCCTCCTGTAGCCGGATCTGCTTCTGGAACTGGATCGGGCTCATCGCGGTGACCGCCTGGAAGTTGCGGTAGAAGGCGGACACGCTCATGCCGGACAGTTGCGCCACGTCCTCCACCCGGAAGGCCTGGGTGTAGTGGTCCCGGATCCACCGGACCGCCCGCGCGATGTGGGACAGGCTGCTGTCGGCGAGGCCGAGCTGGCGCACGGCGGCGCCTTGTTCGCCGGTGATGAGCCGCCAGAGGATCTCCCGTTTGATCAGCGGCGCGAGCACGGTGGCGTCGCGCGGCTGGTCGAGCAGGCGCAGCAGCCTGACCACCGCGTCGATCAGCTCGGCGGGCGCGTCGCTGACGGCCATGCTGGACGGCGCGCTGCCGCCGGCGGCCGGCATGTCTCCGGGGGCCGCCTGAAGCAGGAGCTCGGCGACGGTGGCCGGGTGCAGGATCAGGCCGAAGCCCAGGGCCGGCTGCGTGGGGCTGGCCTCGGTGAACCGGCCGGTGACCGGCAGGTCGACCGACGCGATGAGGTACTGCCCCGCGTGGTACGCGTACACGCGATCGCCGAGCGCGATGTGTTTCGCGCCCTGCGCGATGACGGCCAGCACAGAGCCGGACATCGACGGCGACGCCAGCGTCGGCTGGTCGGTCCTGGAGATCAGGACGCCGTCGATGGGGGTGGTCATGTCGGGTCGGGCATGGCGGGCGAGCAACGCGCGCAGCTCATCAAGGTCCACGCCCCGATTATTTGCCACCACAGTAGGATCAGGCAAGGTCTGAGGAGCATCGTTCTAACATTTCCGCTGGTGGAGCTGATTACATAAGGGATATGAAATCCCACCAACGCCCCGAATAAGCAGGAGTTTCCCAATGGACATCAACCACGGCTTCCACGCCACCATGACCGCCCAGCCCGGCAAGGGCGACGCGCTGGTCGAGCTTCTGCTCAACGCGCCGGCCCTGTCCAACAGCGACTGCGTCGTCTTCCTGGTCGGCCGCTCGGCCGCCAACAGCGACGTCGTCTTCGTCACCGAGGGCTGGACCAGCCAGGAGGCGCACGGCAGGTTCTTCGCGAGCGAGGCGGCGAAGGCGTACATCGCGCAGTTCGGCCCGCTGGTCGACGGCGACGCGCAGTACGTCGACGAAGTGCCGGTCGGCGGCAAGGCCGCCATCAAGTAACCCGACCCGACCCCACGAAAGGAACCCCCGTGACACGCCCCGACTTCGACCCCGCGCTGCGCACGCTTCTTGCCGAAATGCCGCCCATGCCCGAGCTCACCCCCGAGGTCCTCGCGCTGCTGCGCCAACTCCCGCCGACCCCGGTCGACGCCCTGCTCGAAGGCCGCGCGGTCGAGCGGCGCGAGATCACCATCCCCACCCCGGACGGCGCGCACATCCCCCTCTCGATCTTCATCCCCGAGGGCGCCACGGCGGCGCCGTGCGTCTACTGGATCCACGGCGGCGGGATGATCATGGGAGATCGTTTCTCCAACATCGACATCCCGCTGGAGTGGCTCGGCCGGTTCGGCGCCGTCGTGATCTCCGTGGACTACCGGCTGGCGCCCGAGGTCACCGGCACGACCCTGGTCGACGACTGCTACCACGGCCTGCGCTGGGTCGCCGAGCACGCCGACGAACTGGGCATCGACCCCGCCCGCGTCGTCGTCGCTGGCGCCAGCGCCGGCGGTGGCCTCGCCGCCGGCGCCACCCTGATGGCACGCGACCTCGGCGGCCCGGCGATCGCCGCCCAGGTGCTGATCTGCCCCATGCTCGACCACCGCAACACCACCGCGTCCAGCAGGCAGTACTCCGGCAAGCCGGGCGTCTGGACCCGCGAGATGAACGAGTTCGGCTGGCGTTCCGTGCTCGGCGACCTCGCCGACGCGGACGTGCCCGGCTACGTCTCACCCGCGGTGGCCGACGACCTCGCGGGCCTGCCGACCACCTACATCGACGCCGGCTCCGCCGAGGTCTTCCGGGACGAGGACGTCGACTACGCCACCAGGATCTGGGCGGCCGGCGGCCAGGCCGAACTCCATATCTGGGCGGGCGGCTTCCACGCCTTCGACGCGCTCTACCCGCAGGTGCCGATCTCGGCCGCGGCCCGCCGGACCCGCAACGACTGGCTCGCCCGGGTCGCTTTCGCGGATTGAGCAGAGCTTGGGAATCGCCGAACTGAGAATTTCATCTCGCCGAAACCTGGGGTGTGATCCTGCTGGGTAGAGTCCCTCCATCCTCGACAACGTTGATCCATTCATTGGCGTCGCGGCCACTGACCTGCCCAAGGCGAGCGGTCTGGCCGCTACTTGGTGGTGGCCGAAACCCCAGGTAGGCAACACTCACCCCGGTGCCACGTCGCCGCTGGGCATGGTGTCGGCCTGCGCCTACTCCGGCGCGTACCCCACCGGGTACGGGCGGTACACCAAGAACACCGAGGGCGTGCCCGAGGAGATGTTCGAGCGGCTGCAGGCGTCCGGGTTCACCCATTTCCAGCAGTCCGGCACCGGCGCGATCCGCAAGTACTACAACTACGTCCGGGTCACCCCGATGGTGCAGCCGCTGGACGCGCTGGGCGAGTCCTGGCCGTTGCGCGACGAGGTGGCGGAGGCGGGCTACTACGCCGCAACCCTGGACACCGGGGTTCGCTGCGAGCTCACCGTGGGCACCAAGGTCGCCGTGCATCGGTACACGTTTCCGGAGCACAGCAGCGCCCGGGTGGTGATCGACCTGTCCATCGGCGGCCTGGCCATCGAGCATGGCCGTACCGTGCCGTTGCGGGCGCAGGTGGAGAGCATGGGTCACGGCCGGGCGCAGGGCACGGTCGCGATGGAGGGCGTCCCGCTGTCGGTGTACGTGGACGTCATCAGCCCGGGGTGGCGGCAGATGCTCTGGTACGACCGGCGGCTCATCGACGGCGGCACCCGCCTGGACTTCGACAGCATCCGGCACACCACGCTGCGCCCTTTCGGCATGCTCTTCATGGGCCCGACCGAACCGGGGCAGACCGTCGAGGTGCGGCTGGGGTTCTCGCTGCGCGGGTGCGACCAGGCGAAACAGAACCTGGAGCGCGAGTGCGGGAACGGTCCGGCGTTCGACGCCGTACGGTCCAGGACCCGGGCGCGCTGGCGTGAGCACCTGGACCGCGTCCAGGTCGACGGCGGCACCCCGGCCCGCCGTACCGTGTTCGCGACGGCGCTCTACCATTCGCTGATCAAGCCGTGCTTCGCCGACGACGAGAGCCCGTTCTGGCCCACCTCTGGACCGTTCGCGTTCGACGTGTGCACCATGTGGGACATCTACAAGACACAGCTGCCGCTGCTCGCGGCCATTGTCCCGGACCGGGCCGCGGACCTGCTGGAGTCACTGATCCGGGTCTGCGAGGAGGAGGGCAACTTCCCCATCGGATACCGGATGGCTCGCGGCGCCGACCGGTTCTACCGCCAAGGGAGCGCGCTGGTCCACACCGCGCTGGCCGACGCCCACGCGCTCGGCCGGGCCGGCCTGGACTGGAACTGGGCGCTCGTGCACATGGTCGACGACCTGCGCCGCATGTACGGCGAGGAGTTCTTCGAGCACGGCGTCGTGCACCCGATCAGCCACACCCTCGACCTCGCCTACGGCCACCACTGCACCGCGCAGGTCGCCCGCGCGCTCAACGACGGACGCCTGGCCGACGTCCTGGAAGAGCGCAGTCGCCAGTGGTCCAACGCCTTCGATCCGAGTACGGGCCTGCTGCGCGACTCGGAGTTCTACGAAGGCGGCAAATGGAACTACTCGTTCCGGCTGCTGCACGACATGGCCGCCAGAATCGCCCTGGCCGGCGGCGACCGCGCCTTCATCGACAAACTGGACCGCTTCTTCGGCTTCGGCGCCGCCCCGGTGACGCAACCCGGCCGGCGCCCGCAGCCGGCCGAGATGGCCGCCGGATACGCCCTGAACCGGTTCGAGGGCCTGAACAACGAGCCCGACATGGAAGCGCCGTGGGCCTACCACTACGCGGGCCGCCCCGACCGCACAGCCCAGATCGTGAACGCGGCGCTGACCTGGCAGTTCGGCACCGGCCCCGGCGGGCTGCCCGGCAACGACGACTCCGGCGGCCTGAGCTCCTGGTACGTCTGGGCGTCGCTGGGGCTGTTCCCGATCGCCGGGCAGAACCTGTTCCTGGTCAACGCGCCCGCGTTCGAACGGGCCGCGCTCCGGGTCGGCGGCAACGAGTTCGTCATCGAAACCAGTGGGTACCAGGAGAAGCCGATCGGTGTCGACGGCATCGACCGGGACCCACCGACCCAGTACGTCCAGTCGGCGACCCTCAACGGCAAGCCCCTGCACGCGGCGCACCTGAGCGCCGCCGCCGTGCACCGCGGCGGCGTGCTGCACCTGCGGCTGGGGCCGGAACCGTCGGGGTGGGGGCGGGAGGTCCGCCCGCCGTCGCTTTCCGATACCCCCGCCAAACTGGAGGAAGCACGATGACTCACCCCCGTCGCCGTCTCGTCATCGTGGTCAGGGCTGACCCGGTCATCTGCGGGCATTCCGGCGAAGCGCGCAACCTCGCCGAGGTGGCGCTGACCCGCGGGTTCGATGATGTACGGCTGTTGACCTGGCCTATTCCGGCGTTGCAGGCGGCCGGGTTGCCGCTGAAGCCGCTGGATCGGCTGTTGCCGTACAGTGCCGGGATCACCGTGGAGCGGCCGGAAGCGGTCGGGGACTACCGGGTGCCGGACGGGCGCTACCAGGCGGGTCTCACCGGCCGGCTGGTCGAGCTGCTCGCCGAGCCGGTGCCTACGACCTGTTTGTCCATGTATCTCGTTCCGCATGCTTCGGTGGTCATGGACGCGGTCGCGTCGGCGCGCGCGGCCGGGTTCGCGCCCAATGTGCACACCATCGTGAAAGCGGTCGGGTCTGACGTGACCAACGTGATCCGGTCGTGTCTGCGGGATGGGCGGTTCGGTGCGGCGACCGTGCTTTTCACCACGTTCCTGGCCAACGACGAAGTCGTCGCGGTCTCCGAGTACACCCGGCAGGAGATCATCGCCTCGGCGGAGCAGGTGGACGCGCACCGCGGCACGAGGTTCGCCGACCAGTGCCGGGAGCGGGTGACCGTCAGTTATCCGCCGATCGACTCCTCGGCCTTCCTGGACCGGGATCCGGCCGCGGTGGACGCCGCGCTCGCGAAACGCGGGCTGGAGCGTGATGGGTACATCTTGTTCCTGTCCCGGGCGGCTCGGGCGAAGGGGATCTACGACCTGCTTAACGCCTACGGCCGGATGCGCTGCCGGTCCCGGGTGAAGCTGGTCGTCGCCGGGACCGGGCCAGCGCTGGAGCAGGTGCAGGCGATGGCACGGGAGGACGACCGCGTGGTCGTGCTCACTGATGTGGACGACAACGAGAAGCCGCTGCTCATGCGTGGCTGCGCGGCTTACGCCCTGCCGACCAAGCCGGAGCCTGAGTTCGTAGAGACGTTCGGTATCGCCCTGGCGGAGAAGATGCTGGCCGGGGGCGGGCCGATCATCACGACCAGGACGGGCGGGACGCTGGAGGCGGTCGGCGATACCGCCGTACTCGTCGAGCCTGGGGATGTCGATGGTCTGGCCGCGGCGATGGATCGGGTGATCCTGGAGATGTCGGCCGCCGAACGGCAGGAATTGGAGCTTCGCGCCCGCACCCGCGCGATGACATTCGATCGGGTCGCGGTGTTCGACACCCTGTTTCCACAGGAGGCGCTGGCCGTCGGGGCTCACTGAACTGAAACGGCGTGGAACGCGGTGTCACGTCTCAAGGGCAAGGCAACTTGAAGACTCTTACGCGGGGACAGCCATGCTCACGCCCGCGCCCTGGTCCGGTCGACGAACAAGTTCATCGTGTGCCGTGACGGCAAGGAGATCACGGGCATGGCGCGCTACACCGATACGTATCTCTACGAGAACGGGGAGTGGTTGTGTGTGCAGGCGCAGATCACGCCCGTCGCCGCCGACCACCATCCCGGCGATGACACGATCCGCACGGTCTACCTCAAGGGCGTGAAGCAGGACCGCGGCTGAGCGGTGGGCGCCGGGCTCTACCGGCGCCCACGTGGGCGTGGATTACCAGGCGACGGGGAAGGCCGACAGGCCGTACACGACGTTGAAGGAGCGGAATTCCGGCTCGCCGGCCTCGCGCAGCCCCGGGAAACGCTCGAACAGGGCGGGGAACGCGATGCGCATCTCCATCCGGGCCAGCGGCGCCCCGATGCAGTGGTGCGCGCCGTAACCGAACGCGACGTGCGCCAGATCGGGTCGTTCGATGTCGAACCGGTCCGGGTCTTCGACCAGCGCCGGGTCACGGTTGGCGGCCGGGAGCGAGACGACCACGACGTCGCCCTTCGCGATCGGCACCCCGGCGATCTCGGTGTCGGCCATGGCCACCTTGGTGGCGCCCTGGTGGATGATCGTCAGCCAGCGCAGGAGTTCCTCGACCGTGCCGTCGACCTTGTCCGGGTCCTTGCGGAACAGGTCGAGCTGCTCGGGGTGGCGCAGCAGCGCCAGCGTGCCCAGGCCGATCATGTTGGCCGTCGTCTCGTGCCCGGCCACCAGCAGCAGCCCGCCGATGCCGACCAGTTCGTCGGTGGACAGGTCATCGCCGTGTTCGCGGATCAGCATGCCGAGCAGGTCCTCGCCCGGCTCGACCCGGGCGCGGGCGACCAGCTCGCCCATGTAGGCGCTCAGCGCCATCTGCGCCTTGCCACGCTCCTGAGGCGGGAGGTTGAAGTCGAGGACCGCGACGCTGAGGGCCTGGAAGGAGTCCCGGTCCTCGTAGGGCACGCCGAGCAGTTCGCAGATGACCAGCGACGGGATCGGGGTGGCGAACTGGGAGATGAGATCCGCCGGCGCGCCGGTGCTTTCCATCGCGTCCAGGTGGTTGGAGACGATCTCGCGCACCCGGGGTTCCAGGCGGCGGATACGGCGCATCGTGAACTCGGGGGTCAGCATGCGGCGTAAGCGGGTGTGGTCAGGTGGGTCCATCATCAGCAGCGCGCCCGCGCGGAGGCGTTTGGCCTGCTCCTCGCTCATGGGTGGCAGGTTGATGCCGCTGGCGTAGCTGAACAGTTCGGCGTTCCTGAGCACGGTGCGCACGTCGTCGTAGCGGGTGACCAGCCAGGCCTGCGGGCCGTAGGGCGTGGGGACCTGCCGCAGGCCGGGTTGCTCGCGGGCGGTGGCCAGTTCGGGATCGGGGTGGAACTCCTGGCGGCGCATATGAAGGGGCAACATGTCGTCTCCTGAGGGAATTGGCTACCCCCACAAGATCTCGTTACGAGAAGGAGCGCGCAACCTCAGACGAGCCCGTAGTTCGCGCGCCCGGGCCCCGGGATCTCGTCCTGGAGACCCTCCACTGCATGTTCTACCAGGCTATATACAGCATCTATACCCGTCTGTCCGATGCTCGACCCGAGCCGCCCCCGGCTTCGCCCCGGATTTCGGGCGAGACAGAATGGCGCGAGATTCTCTCGACCCACGTCAGAAGGGAACCAATCGTCCAGTGAAGCGCTCGCTAGCTCGTTTCAGAGACGAACTACTGTCGGCAGTTCTCCCGAAATCCGACGCACCGGCCGGTTGCCGTACCGGCAGCAGGTACTGCGTCTACTGTTCGTCCACCTACTCGAAGCTGATGGTCAACAACATCTGCATGAGCAGCTCGGGTCAGGTCTCCGTCATCACCACGGACTACGGCTGTGGCAGCTGCTGATGTCGGTCAGCCCGGGGACTGGCGTGAGCACATTCTCTGGGTGCGTCTTTCCAGATGGCTGAGGACTGAATGGCTCTCGTGTTCAGCGGAACGTTACTCGTCGCGGTCTTCCTGACCTCAGGCGTCGGGAAGGTTCTCCGCTACTCAGCGTTCACGGACTCTGTCCGTCAAATGCGGCTACTGCCCGCTGGGGCCGTGCCGGCGGTCGCGATTTCGATAGTCGCCGCTGAATTGGTCGCCGTGCTGTCGATCCTGGCCGGCCTGGTGCTGAGCGCCGCGCTTCTGGTGGCTGCCTTCGTCATTTGTGCCGCACTCTGCGTGGTGTTCATTCTGGCGATTGCCGCCATAATTCGTCGCGGCGACTCCGTGGCCTGCAACTGTTTCGGGCGCCAGGCGTCGCCGTTTTCCGCCCGGCACATCGTGCGCAATACCCTGCTCGCGGCGGTAGCCGTCGTCGGGGTGCTCAGTGCCGACGTCGGGGTCGGCTCCTGGACCACGGAAACAGGGATCGCCGTCGTGGCGGGATTGGTCCTGTCGCTCCTGGTCATCCTGATGGACGACCTGGTGGATCTCTTCGCCGCGGTACCTCTATGATCCGCACGATCGCAGGCGAGGTCAGAATCCGGTGAGGATCTCGTCCACCGCGCGGTAGGGAATGCACGTCGATTTCACGGGCCCGCAAGGCCTGCGATCCCATCAACCCGGATGCCCACATAAGGTCGTCCGAGTGCAGAAGCTCGTGCTTTTCGACATGGACAACACCCTCATCGACCTGGATGCCGCCTTCCGTCTGTGGGCCGAAGAGTTCGCCGAGGTCCACAGCCTGGGCGATGCCGGTCGTCGGTGGCTGCTGGAACTCGACGAAAAAGGAGTCGCTCACCGCGAGCTGATGTTCCAGCGGATCAAGCACCACTTCGACCTGCGCCCTACGGCAGACCAGCTCTGGGCCGCCTACCGGGCACGAATGCCCCAGCTCGTCGGTTGCCGCCCCGAGGTCCTGGCCATGGTGGCTCGTCTGAGAAACGCCGGTTGGCTGGTGGGAATCGTCGCCAACGGCATGGCCGACAACCAGCTTGGCAAACTTCAGAACACCGGCCTGGCCGCCGCGGTCGACGGCTACGCGGTCTCCGGTGCCGAGGGAATCAGAAAGCCGGACGTCGCCCTGTTCGCCATCGCCGCCGCCCGATGCGGCGCCTCACTTCAGGGCAGCGGCTGGATGGTCGGCGACAATCTCACCGCCGACATCGAGGGCGGCCGGGCCGCCGGACTGCGAACCATCTGGGTGAACCCCGAACAACCCGCCAACCCAGCCCTCAACCACACGATCCGGTCGGCCGGGCCGGAGGCAGGTTGGGCGCGCGACTCAAGCCCCGACCACGTCGTCGGCGACGTCCTGGACGCCGAGCCCATCATCGTCAAATCCCATCCGGACATGTCCTTGTAGTGTCGCCGCATGACGACTGTGCTCTGCGTACCGCAATGGCAAGGGTCGGCGTCGGGCAAGGCGCGGCAGTTGATGGCCGGTGCCCGCCGTGCTGCCGCGCTCGTTTCGGCCGACGCGGCGGTGACCGTACCGGTGCTTGAGACCGATGGGGACAAGGTTGCCGGGATCCGGGCGTTCGATGTGCTCGTGGAGAACCAGCGGCTGACGCGGAAGGCGCTGGCCGGGATCGACGATCGGGTGATCACCATCGGGGGTGACTGCGCGGTCGATATCCCGTCGATCGACGCTGCTCACGCCCGTTATGGGGATGCTTTGACGGTGTTGTGGATTGACGCGCACCCGGATGTCTACAGCCCGCAGACCCTGCCGTCGGGTGCCTTCCATGGGATGGTGGTGCGCGCGCTGCTCGGAGATGGGCCGGCGGGCCTTACGCCGGAGCAGCCGTTGGCGCCACGGCAGGTGATCATCGCTGGAGAGCGGTCGGGCGATGTGTCCGAGCATGAGTACCTCGCGAAGACCGGCCTGCGCAGGTACGGCGTCGCCGACCTCGAGCGCGTGCTCGACGGGCTGCGCGGTCCCGTTTACGTGCACATCGACCTCGACGTGCTGGAACCCACCGCGTTCGGGGCGACCTGTTATCCGGAGCCGAACGGCGTACAGCCGCAGCGGCTGATCGACCTCGTCTCGCAAGTGGACGACATCATCGGGGCGGCCATCACCGAACACGCGCCATCCGTTGACGCCAATCCGGATGAGGACGAGGTGCTCCGCCAACTGGGGGCCGCGCTGACACGCTGACGACGGTATGTCCTTTGCATCGGTGGAAACGCCGCGATACCTCAGCCCAAGACCAGTTTGACGAGCTGACCGACGCCCAGAGCCGCGGCCACGGAGACGAAGCTCAGCGCGATCGAGTACAGGCAGCCACGGCGCCCTTCTGTCCGCTTGGCCGAGGTGATCCCTTCGCCGGGGCCTTTCCACAGAGGCCTCGGCTCCATGACCAGGAACAGAAGCGCCCCGATTTGCCCGACGGTGAACAGCCAGAACCATGCCCATCGAGTCGCCAGACGGGGCGTGGAACCCAGCATGACGACGAACACGGCCACCCAGACAGCGGCGATCCACCACAGATACGAACCGCCGAGAAGCCTGAAGGGCCAGTCAGGGAAAATCGAATTGTTCACCGGCGACTCTCGCGCACGATCCTGCTCCACGGACGGGCTGACCGGTGCGCGACCCACGTCAGCCATAAGCCGCGCCTTCGTGTACGGCCCCTCAGAATCAGCGATGTCGCCCGTCGCCTCGTGCCACACCAGCGGCGACTCTGACCACACCACGAACGCCAGCGCGTCTGGCCCGAAGCTCTGGAAGCTCACCCGGTCGACCTCACCGGCCCTCACCGCACTGCGAAACTGCTCGACCGTACGCTGGGAGGGCATGAAACTCGCACTGGTGACCACCGCACCACACAGCAGAGCCGACAGAAGCAACAGCCGGACGACGAAGCCCACTCTGTACAGAATCCGCGAGTCCACCTCTCATTCCTACCGCAATCAGGCAAGTTTCGATCGCCTGTTGCAATGCATGCATGGGCACCATAAAGATTCGGGATGTGCCCGAGTCCACAGAACTGACGCTGAAAGCGCGGGCAGTTGGCAGTTCCACGTGATGCGTCGAGCTCAGCGACCAGACTGTTGCTCCTGCGCGTTCTGGGTATTCCCGCGCGAAGGAGTCGGTGTGACCGCGGCGGAGGCGAGCAGGGCCAGCTTCTCCGCGCTGTCGGTGCCGGGCTCGGGATGGTAGATGACGAGCATGATGCCGTCCGTGCCGCTGACGCCGAGCTTCTCGCGGTCCAGGCGGATCTCCCCCACCTGGGGATGGTTGAAGACGAGGGTGGCGCCGAGTCGCCCCGCGACGTCATGGCGGGCCCACAGCTGGCGGAAATGCGGGCTGGCAAGGGAGAGTTCGCCGACGAGCTCGATGAAACGAGGGTCATCGATGTCACTGCCGACCGACTGACGGAAACCCGCGACCAGAGCCGCCACAGCACGCTCCCAGTCGGGGAAGAGCGCCTGCTCCGCAGGATCGAGGAAAACGTCACGCAGCCGGTTGCCGCCCACCGTCAACCGCGGTGACAACGCCGTCGCGAGGGCGTTGGCGGCGAGCACATCGAGGTATCGGCCCTCGACGAACGCGGGGTACGGAAGTGACGCCACCAGCCTCGCCGTACTCGGCGGCACGACTTCTCTCCGGGGGCGTCGCCGGGGGCGGCGGGGCTTGTCCTCGGCAAGGCTGAGGAGATAGCTGTCGTCGTCGAGCTGCAATACGCGGGCTATGGACACCAGTACCTGAACGGAGGGGTGGCGGTCTCGGCCCTGTTCCAGTCGCAGGTAGTACTCGGCGCTGATTCCCGAGAGCATCGCCACTTCCTCGCGCCGAAGACCCGGCACCCGCCGCGTTCCGAGTACGGGAATGCCCACCTGCTCAGGAGTCACGAGTTCGCGGCGGGCGCGGAGATATTCGCCCAGCAGGTTCGGCTCGTCGGTCATGTTTCCACGCTAGTCGGCGACACCGAATGGCCGACTGACCCTGTCACTACCAGTGTCGTGGGGGACCTGGTTCGGCCGGAAACGAGCGACGAACGTCATAGCTGGTTCCACACCGACTGAGGAAGAAAGGACCGTCATGACCCAGCAGCGCGTTCTCGTCACCGGTGGATCCGGTTTCATCGCCGGACACTGCATCCTCCAACTTCTCGAGCAGGACTATCTCGTCCGTACGACTGTGCGGTCACTGACCCGGGAGAGCGCCGTACGGGCTGTGCTCGCCGACGCCGGCATGGTGGACGGCGACGCTCTGAGTTTCGTCGCGGCGGACCTCATGAGCGACGAAGGATGGGCCGAAGCCGTCAACGGCTGCGACTACGTGCTCCACGTGGCCTCCCCGGTGCACCCCGGAAACGTCAAGGACGAGAACGACGTCATCGCCCCCGCACGTGACGGCACACTGCGCGTATTGCGGGCCGCCCGCGACGCCGGCGTCAAGCGGGTCGTGCTCACCTCGGCATTCCATGCCGTCGGCTGGGGCCACCCCCAGACCGACCACACGTTCACCGAGGACGACTGGTCCGTCCTGGACGGCCCCGGCATCGACGCGTACGGCAAGAGCAAAACGCTCGCCGAGCGCGCAGCCTGGGATTTCGTGACCGCCGAGGGCGCTTCGCTGGAACTCGCCACCATCCTGCCGGTCGCGGTGATGGGGCCGGCGATGGGCCAGGAGATCTCCGGCGCCAACCACATCATCCAGAGAATCCTCGACGGGCAGATGCCCGGCTACCCCAACCTGTGGATTCCGATCGTCGACGTACGTGACGTCGCGAGTGCGCACCTTCTGGCCATGACCGCAACCGACGCCGCCGGCCAGCGATTCCTCATTTCCAGCGGTCCCGCGATCGAGGTGAAGCAAATCGGAGCCATCCTGAGAACACACTTCGAAGCCGCCGCCAAGCGAATGCCGACCATCCCCAACGTCCTGGTACGGATCGAGGCCTTGTTCTCGCCCGAGTTCCGGTCCGCCGCCACTGATCTCGACTACGTCAAGAAGATCTCCAACGAGAAAGCACGCCGCGTTCTGCGGTGGCAACCGCGCAACTCCGAGGACGCCGTCATCGCGGGCGCAGAAAGCCTGATCGAAAAGTCCCTCGTCAAGAACTGATCCCAACGCTCCGCCAGCGCCTCTCTGTGCGCTGTGTCGTTCCAGTCGTCCATGGGTGGCGAGCTTGCGGGCATCTCGGCCGACTCTCAGCGTGTTGGACACCCTGGGGCAAATAGAACCAGCGCCGGTCCAGGCGGGGATCGTCTGGACCGGCGCGGTGTTGGGCTAGGCCCGGGTTATGCGCGGGTCCATCGCTGGTTGGCGCTGCCGTTGCAGCTGGCGATGGTCACGGTGCTGGAATTGGCTGTGCCCGTCACGGCCAGGCACAGGTTGTTGGCTCCGTTGGTGACGGTGCCGTTGGTGTTGAAGTTCCACTGCTGGTTGGTGTTGGTGTGGCAGTCCCACAGCTGGACTCGGGTTCCCGATCCGGCGCCGGTCGGGGAGTCCAGGCACTTGCCGAGGATCTGCAACTGCCTGCCGGCGGTGTAGGCGAACCGCTGGTTGGGGTTGGTGTGGCAGTCGTAGATCTGGAACAGCGTGCCGTTGGCGGAGGCGCTGTTCGGCGAGTCCACACACCGGCCCGCCCCTTCGTTGCGCAACCGGAACGACGCCGAGGGACTGACCGACGGACTCGGGCTCGGGCTCGTCGGAGGGCTGACCGACGGACTCGGCGAGACCGGCGGGGTCGGGCCGACGGTCGGGACGGCGTTGAGTGCGTTGAGAACCGAGGTGTAGGCGGGCTTCTTGTTGCCGCCGCTGAACAGCAGCGGGGTGTCACCCGAACGCCAGGAGTCCTGGTCCCGGACGCCCCACACGGTGATGCCGTTACAGCGCGGCACCGCCAGGCAGTCGTTCACGACATTGGCGTAGGTGGTCGCCGAAGCGCCCTGAATGTCCAGCTCAGTGATCTGCACATCGACGCCCAGAGCGGCGAAGCTGGAGATCGTGGTGCGGAAGTTGGCGTTGTACGGGCTGCCGCTGTTGAAGTGCGCCTGCAACCCGACGCAGTCGATCGGCACGCCGCGCTGCTTGAAGTCCCGGACCATGTTGTAGACGCCCTGCGTCTTGGCCCAGGTCCAGTTGTCGATGTTGTAGTCGTTGTAGCAGAGCTTGGCCGCCGGGTCGGCGGTCCGCGCGGTACGGAAGGCCACCTCGATCCAGTCGTTGCCGGTGCTCTGCAGGTTGGAGCTGCGGCGACCGCCGGAGTTGCCGTCGGCGAAGGCCTCGTTGACCACGTCCCAGGCGTAGATCCTGCCCCGGTAGTGGGCCATCACGCCGTTGATGTGGTCGATCATCGCCTGCCGCAGCGTGGCGCCGGACAGGGACTGCATCCAGCCCGGCTGCTGGGAGTGCCAGGCCAGGGTGTGCCCACGCACCCGCTTGCCGTTCTGCACGGCCCAGTTGAAGACACGGTCGGCGTTGGTGAAGTTGAACTGCCCCCGGTTCGGCTCGGTGGCGTCGATCTTCATCTCGTTCTCGGCCGTCACCATGTTGAACTCGGCGTTGGCGATCGAGGTGTACTGCGAGTCGCTGAGCTTGCCCGCGCTGATCGCGGT
>NZ_BLAD01000114.1:1599-26530 GCF_009687845.1 Acrocarpospora corrugata | reverse complement strand
CCCGCCGCCAACCCGAAACCCCCCTCTACCGCCGCACCCCAGACCGCCAACTCGAATCCCCCATCTACCGCCTCCCCGGCGGCAACGTCGCCTGAAGCCGCGCGATCACTCCTGCGGCCGAGCCGGCACCACCCGCCGCGGAGCCGACTGCCGGGTATCCCATCGCGTGCTCGCCAACCGCCGCTCGGTCGACGTCAACAGGTCGAAGACCTCCCAAGCCAGATATCCGGTGGCATTCCGCTCAACCTGTTTCGGGGACAGGATCCCCGCCCCCGCGAGCTCCTCCAACGCCTGCCTGGCGGCGGGATGGGTGACGGAGAGCAGCCGCTGAACAGTCCGCGCCGTCACCACCGGCACCGCAGGCAGCAGCCCGACCAGCCGGGCCACCGCCGAATCCGCGCGCGGCACCGGCCGCAGGTTCCGCGAGATCCGGAACCGCTGATGCCGCTCAACCCACTCCTCATGCAGTTCGACCAGCGCGTCCGCGAACATGTCGGCCTGGTCCGCCGCCGTCGACGCCGCCGCGAGGAAGATCTCCAGCCAGTCGGCGACAGCACCGTCCGCCGCCGCTTCCTCGCCATACCGGTACGCGGTGAGCCCGGCCACATAGGCGTCAGACTGGGTCAGCAACACCAGACTGATCGGCAGGATCGCCTGGCGCGTCAGCCCACGGCGGGCCAGCACCGTATGGATGAGCGCCCGACCGACGCGGCCGTTGCCATCGGTGAACGGATGGATGGTCTCGAACTGCGCGTGCGCCATCGCGGCCTGGACCAGCGGCGCGTGCTGAGCACCGTTGACATACGTGACAAGGTCATCCATCAGCGGCTGGACGTGCTCCGGCGGCGGCGGCACGAACTCCGCGTCCAGTGGATTCCAGACACCGCCGCCGACCCAGTTCTGGATGCGGCGCAGCCCGTGATGCTTGTCGTCAGGAAGCAGCGCCTGATGGAGGGACACGATGTCCGCGACGGACACGGTTTCCACCGCCACCAGCTCGGTGACCGCCTGCCGGATCGTCGTCACGTTGTTGGCGACCAACCGCGCCGTCGTAGTGAACCCCTTCGACACGCCGTCGTCCTGACCGGCGAGTTCGGCGAGCGCGACCTGCTGCGGCGAGGTCTGCAGGCCCTCGATCCCGGACGAGGCGAGCGCCTCAGAACGCAGCAGGAACCTGGCGAGACCTTCGAGCCCGTCGATCGCCGGATGCGCGACGAGCCTCCGCACCTTGCCTTCGATTTTGGCCGCCTCCTGTGCCAGATGAGACGGGAGCACAAACGCGCGTCCGACCAGCGGATCAGGAAGGTACGGCCGATAGATCCCGCTTCGCCGATCCTTCTTGCTGGGCGCGTCCCAAACCGCGGGCCATGAGGCCTCTTGATAGCCAGCCACCCGATTATCCTTTCAGCGGACCTGCCTCGATGAAAGGATAATTCCTAAACTTTCATCGCGGTCACGACGCTGAAAGGCTAAGCAGGCGCCGACGAACCCGGGTCGGTTGGGTGTCATTCAGCGGCGTTGCCGGTGCTGGGCGTCTGGCGTTGCCGAGCTACGACGGCGGGCAGGTCCGCTTGTGAGGTGCTGCTGGGGTTGGAGCTTGTGCGCCAATATGGGCGGATGACCGATGTACGGCTCTCCGGCGCTATCGCTCTTCCTGGGCAGGTATGGATTCGTGGGCGTGGGCTCAGGCGGGGTGCGCCTGTGGGGGTTGCGCCGGATTATGGGCTTTATCTGGGGTCGGCGCGGTTGCGGGGGCGGTATGACGGGGGGCTTTGGTGGGCGCGGGAGTGGGTTGAGTGGCCGGACTTCTGGGTGCCCAAGGATGGTGAGGGGGCTGTTCGTAGCATTCGTGCTTTGTACGAGATGGCGGGTGCGGGGCAGAGGGTCGAGGTCGCCTGTGCGGGGGGTGTTGGGCGGACGGGGACGGTGATCGCGTGTTTGGCGGTGCTGGCGGGGGTGCCGGCTGGGGAGGCGGTGGCGTGGGCCAGGGGGAACTATCACCCGAAGGCGGTGGAGATGCCGTGGCAGCGGTGGTGGGTGGAGCGGTTTCCTAGAGGGTGATCTTCACGGTGTCGTTTTCGAAGAGGACGGCGGTGGGGGTGCGGTTGGTGGGGATGTCGAAGACGAGGGTGCCTTCTACCGAGTCGCCGGAGGAGAGGGATTCGGGGGCGGGGTCGGAGAGGTCGGTGGCGGCGTGTTCCAGGCCGTCGTCGTCGGTGAGGGTGACGGGGTTGCTTTCGACGGGGGAGTCGGGGCCGTCGTTCTGGAGGGTCCACTTGATCAGGCAGAAGTGGCCGATGGTGGATTCGGTGTCGTTGTAGGAGGTGCTGCCGCAGGCGGGAGGTTCCGTGATCTTGATGCGGAATCCGGTGGTGCCGATGATCGCCCACTCGCCGACTGCGGCGGTGGTGACGCCGTCGGCGGCTGGGGGCTCGCCGTTGGGGCGGTTCAGGACGGTGATGACGATGATCGCGGTCACGATGAGGGCTGCAACGACGGCCGCGATGGCGATCGGGCGGCGTCGGGAGGCTGGGGGTTCGGGGGTTGGCGGCCCGGAGCTCGGCCGCGCTTCGAAGGTCGGTGTTCCGTGGCTCGGCGACGCTTCGAGGGTCGGCGGCAGTACCGCCGTCGGCGTGGGGGCCTGGACCTGGGTCGGGGGTTCCTGAGTCGGGGGTTCCTGGGCCGGGCTCGGGGTCGGGGCAGGGGTCGGGGTCGGGGCCCGGGTCGGGAGGGTGCTGCCGATGAGGGTGAGCATGAGGTCTTGGGCGGTGGGGCGGGTGGTGGGGTCGTGGGTGGTGGCGCGGCGGACCAGGTCGTGCAGGGGGGATGGGAGGTCGCCCAGGTCGGGGGTGGTGTTGAGGACGCGGGCGGCCAGGAGGGGTGCGTCGCCGTGGCCGTAGGGGTGGCGGCCGGTGCTGGCGTAGGAGATCAGGCAGCCCCAGGCGAAGATGTCGGTCCAGGGGCCGATTTCGGCGCCGGTGATCTGTTCGGGGGCCCACCAGCCGGGGCTGCCGACGACCTCGCCGGCCTGGGTGGGGCCGCTGGTCGCGTCCAGGGCGCGGGCGATGCCGAAGTCGATCACCCGGGGGCCGGACATGGAGAGGATCACGTTGGCCGGTTTCAGGTCGCGGTGCACCAGGCCGGCGACGTGGATGGCGGCCAGGGCCGTGGCCACGCCGATCGCGACGCCGTGGAGCTGGCCCGGGTCGAGGGCGCCGTTGCGGTTGATCTGCTGGGAGAGCGGCGTGCCGGGAATGTACTCCGTCACCATGTACGGACGTCCGTCCCCGGTCATCCCGTCTTCCAGGACCTGGGCGGTGCAGAAGGACGCGACCCGGCGAGCGTGGGTCACCTCCGCATGGAAACGCGCGGCGAAACTGTCCGACGCGTACCCCGCTCTGATGACCTTGATCGCGACGAGGCGTCCCGTGTCGCCGCTGGCGAGGTAGACCGTTCCCATGCCGCCCTCGCCCAACCGGCCGAGCAGCCGGTAGGGGCCGATCTCACGGGGATCGTCCGGAAGAAGGGGCTCGGTGCCGGTTGGCTGCATTTAGGGGCGACCTCTCACGTGACCTCCCCTTTTATTACACCCCTGCGCTTCTATCGGGGATGGGTTTCCCGGTCATCGGGAAACGCCTCCTCGCGCTGGGTTCCGTACCCAGCGCGAGGAGGCGCATATGAACTCGTCAGTCCTGAAACGGGCGGCCAAACGTTACGGCGTTGAGGACGGCCGTCGGAGCGTTGGACCGGTACTCGGCGTCCGGGGGGACTCCGAGAGCGTCGTTGACGATGGCGAAGGCGAGGCGCAGCGCGACGAACGCGGTGATCGCGAAGATCCGGCTGTCGCTGATGCCGGCGTCCCTGAGTCGCTGGACGTCGGCCTCGGTGGTCTGGTTGGGGGCGCGGGCCAGCTTGCGCGCCCACCCGGCCATCGCCCGTTCCTCCGTGTTCAGCCCGGAATCGTCGCCGAGCAGCACGCCGGCGGCGGTCGCCTCGTCGGTGGCTGCGGCGAGCCGTACCCCCCAGGAGAGTGAGCAGTAGGAGTCGCCGAACGCGGACGCGCAGGCCGCGACCAGGATCGTCCGCTGGCGGGCGTCCAGGCCGTGCGGCGAGCTGGCCTGCCGGAGCAGGTCGAACAGGGCGATCATGGTGGTCGGCTGGTACGCCCAGAGTTTGGACACGTTCATCACGTAGCCCCCGTCCTCGACGTCCTCGTCGAAGATGCGCTTCGCGTGGTCGTCCAGTTCGGGCATGCTGAGGAAACCGATGGCACCCATCTCAATACTCCCTACGCGCGAGGTATCCGACCACGTCGATGGCGGCGCGCAGGGGCAGCCCGGCCCGGACGTGTGCCCGCGCCTCCTCGGCCGCCCCCGCGAGGAAGGCGTCTTCGCCGACGTTCTGGATCGCCTCGTACGCGGGACCGGTCGACGCCAGCGTCCGCGCGTACGTCTCGGGGTCGGCGTACTCCCACACGAAGGGCACCACGATCCGCTCAACGTCTACGAATCCGGCCTCCGCCAGCAGGGCCTCCCCCACGCCCGGCCGCCCGAGCGACACCATCGCCGCCTGGTTCTCCAGCTTCGCCGTGGTCGCCAGCCGGAACGGCATCAACGCCCACGCGCCCGGCGATTTCTTGATATGCCCCCACACCGTGAGTCCCACCCGCCCGCCAGGCTTGAGCACCCGGTGGATCTCGCCCAGCGCGGCCGGGGTCGTCCCCCACACCCCGCGGAAACTGGTCACGACGTCGAAACTCGCGTCCGCCCACGGCAGCGCGTGCATATCCCCGACCCGGACATCCGCGCCCGGATTGCGATCCTTCGCGACCGCGATCAGCCTGGGCGACGCGTCGATTCCGGCGCATTCGGCCCCTCGCGCCGCCGCCAGTTCGAGGGCAAGCCCCGAGCCGCAAGCGATGTCGAGAAGATGGTCACCCACGCCGACGGCGAGGGCATGGTGAATTGTTACGTATTCACGGCAATTGGCCGGTTCACTCAGGGTGGCGAAATCAGCCGCCTTGCGGCCCCACCCTTCGTCGACGACCGTCCAGTCCGTCTGTCTTAACGGTGTAGTCATCGCTTCTGCCTTGTCGATATTTCCTGGAACAGTGGAGCGAGCGCGGGATTGTCGATGTCCGCGCTGAGCATCCGGGCCGCCGCCAGCGCCGTCTGATCGCCCAGCCGGAACCGGTGCAGGTGCGCCCGGACCACGAACTCCCGCATGTCACAGCGCGCGGCCAGCGCCGCCAGGCTCTCGGTCAGCGGCCGGGCCCGGTCGTGGTCGTCGTGTTCCAATGCGGTGGTGATGGCGGCGTCCATCGCGTACGCGTAGACCCACTGGTAGCGGTCGGGCACCCGGATGCACCGGAACGACGACTCGTCCTGCCATTTGGTCGCCGCCACGTAGTCGCCCTTGGCGGCGCTGAGCAGGCCGAGCCCCCGCGCCGCCATGCCCTCCCAGCAGGAGTCGTTGAGCTGGCAGGCCAGCTCCCAGGCCTGCTCGAAGCCGTCGGTCGCGGCTTCCACGTCGCCACCGTGCAGATCGAGCTCGGCCCGCAGAGCCTGCGGCCACGGCAGGAACGCCATCCACCGCTGCTCGTGCACCCGCTCCAGCGAGCGAGCCAGCGCGGCGGCGGCCTGACTGCGTTCGGCCCGGAGCAGATGCGCCCGCGCCACCATGGACAACGACCACGCCTGCTGCCGATGATCGGCGCAACGCCCCGACCGCTCCACCGACTCGTTGAGATAGTCGAAAGCGGCCGGATAGTCACCCAGGTCGGACGCGTTCTTCCCGCGCACCGCCAACAGCGGCGCCAGCTCCTCATCCGTCTCAGCCATGGCCTGCGCCTTGGCCAGCCACACATCGGCCGTCTTCCGGCGACCGGCCTGGACTTCGACGAACCCGAGCTCCCGATGCGCGGTCACCGCGGTGACCCGGTCCCCCGTCCTGGCCGCCAGCTGGATCGCCTCGTGGATCGCGACGATGCCCTCCTCGTCCCGCCCCCGCGCCGCGTGGATCAGCGCTCCCCCGAGCGCCACCAGCGCCCGGCCTTGCAACGCCGCGTCCCCGCAGCGCGCCGCCTCGGCCGCGGCCCGCCGCAGGCACTGCAACCCCGCGTCCACCGCCCCCGCCACGATGGCGGCCCGGCCCGCGTCCAGCTGGCTCGCGGCGGCGGCCCGCCCGCTCAGCGGCGGCGCCATCGGGCTGTCCGGCCCGACCGTCGCCGCCTCGCGAAGCGCCGCGGACGCCTCCACGCCCAGCTCCCGCCGCAGAATGTCCTCACATACCGCGATCTGCCGCAGCGCCGCCGTCCGGTCCCCGGTAGCCGCCAGGCTCCGTACCAGCAGCTCGTGATTGCCCTCCTCCAGCGGATTCCTGGCCACGGCCCGCGACGCGTACGCCACCGCGTCCCCCGCGCGGCCCCCCGCCAGCATCGCCACCGCCGCCTGCCGCAGCCGCGCCTCGACCCGGGCCGAGACGCGGTGCCGCTCCACCAGCAGCCACGACTCGAACTCGAGGCTGGAGGTCAGGTGCACGCCTTCGAGTAATTCGCCGCGGACGTCCAGCAGCGGCGACGGATCGTCCTGCTCCCGCGTGATCTGCTCCAGGTCGACGACCACGTCGTCCCCCAGCACCGGAGAGATCGGATCCCCGCTGAGCACGTCGCGTTTCCCCAGCGCCCGCCGGAGTTCGGCGAGCGTCCATCGCAACGCGCCCAGCGGATCGTCGGCGTCGCCGAAGAGCAGCTCAGCCAGCTGCCGCCGGCTCGGCGGACGCTCCGCCAGCAGCAGATAGCTGAGAAGAGCCCATACTTTACGACCACGCGGCGACCGGACCGGCAGACCGTCCCGCTCGATGGCCGGCGGCCCGAGCAACCGGATCGTCAACAATGGACTCACCCCTTAGGCGAAGGCCCGGTAGCGCGAAGTCGCCCGGCTGGTACGGCTCCGCGCTCTGACGATCAACCTGCGGCAAGCGCCTTGACGTCGGCCGTGGTCAGCGGCTGCCCGCCGATCCCCCAGTCGCCACTCTTGACGTCCTCGATGACGACCCAGGTCACCGAGCGCATGTTCTCGCCCTCGATGGTGACCATCGCCTCGGTCAGCGACTTGACGATCTCGGCCTTCTGCGCGTCATCGAAAACACCCTCGATGACCTTCACGTTGATGAGCGGCATGGTTTCCCCTCCAGATGGTGTGTTCCGCCGGCCCATGCGGGTGCCGACACAGTGAACTCTGGCGTGGGCTCGTGTGAGTGAGCGTGTGCGGGGATACCGGATTGTACGGATTCCCGCGCGCCACATTAAGAACGAAAAATCATCATCCGGCAGTCCTATCGATTCGCCGGGACCACTATGTTGGTCCCTTCTAGTTTATCCGCATTCGTAGGCGGAGGTCGGACTTCAGCCGGAGGAGGACGGAATGCCGAACATCGGGCTCATCGCGCGAATCGAGGCCAAACCGGAGTACGCCGAGCAGGTCGCCAAGCTACTCCGGGACGCGGTGGCCCTCGCCCACGAAGAAGACTTCACCGTCCACTGGTACGCCTTCCGCGAGAGCGAGACCACCTTCGGCCTGTTCGACACCTTCAACAACGAAGACGGCCGAACCAGCCACATGGAAGGCAAAATCGCCCGCGCCCTCCTCGGCGCAGCCGACACCATGCTCGCCGAACCCCCCGACATCAGACCGGTAGACCTCCTCGGCACCAAATAGCGGCACCACCGCTGGCTCCAGCGGCGATCAGGGTCATGAGCTGCGAGGATGCTCGGCACCTCAGGCGTCCGCCGTGAGGACCGGGGCTGGGGCCGCAGGACCCGGCCGGCAAATCCCGCCTCGCCCCTCAGGCGTCCGCCGAGAGGACGCAACCGGGGCCGATGCCGAAGAACTCGGCCAGGTCCCGCCTTGCCCTCAGGCGTCCGCCATGAGGGGCCATCTCCGGCTGGGAATCGTCCACGCTCGGCGTAGATCAGTTTCCTAGGGCAGGTTGAGCTGCCAGGACACGCCGAATCGGTCGTTGACCCAGCCGAACTTCGTGCTGAAACCGTAGGAGCTCAGCGGCATCAGTTCCTGGCCGCCCTCGGACAGGGCGGCGTACAGGCGGTCGAGCTCCTCCTCGGTCGCGCAGGTGACATAGAGCGACATCGACGGCGTGAACGTGAAGGCGTGCACGGGAACGCTGTCGATGCACATGTACTCCTGGCCCGCCAGCGTGAACGTGGCGTGTCTGACCTTGCCCTCCGTCCCGTCCTCATCCGGGCCGATGTGGGTGACGGAGACCACTTTGGCGTCGTCGAACAGCGACACGTAGAAGGTCATCGCCTCCTCGGCGTCGCCGTTCTGGAACATGAGAAATGTGGTGATCTTCTGGCTCATCAGGGATTCCTATCCGGTACGTAGAAGAACGTTTGCGGTCTTCTGGCTCATCGGGAGTTCCTACTCCGAGGCGTAGAAGAACGCGGTGATCTTCTGGCTCATCGGGGAGTTCCTACTCCGGGACGTAGAAAAACGTGGCGGTCTTCTGACCCATCGGGAGTTCCTACTCCGGGATGTAGAAGATCGCGGCGGTCTTCTGACCCATCGGGGGTTCTATTCGGGGGCGTAGAAGGCGGTGGTGTTGGCGACGGCGGCGGCGACCTGGTCCGGCGGGGTGCCCGCGGCCAGGTGTGCGGCGCCCCAGGCGTGGCTGCTCGCCGTGATGAATCTCCTGCCCTCGTCGGTCTGGTGGAAGGTGGCCTCGTCGGGCATCGCGCTGTCACCGTCCAGCAGGTGCAGGCTCAGACCGAGCAGGGTGAGGTCCCAGCCCACGCCGGTAGCCCCGGGGCCGTACTTCGACCACATGTCCGTCGGCATCTCGGCGGTGTGACGCAGCTCGAACAGCGTGCCGTCGCCGTCGGCGGACAGGCGCACCTCGACCTCGGAGAAGCCGGGGTTCTCGCCGAACAGCCAGGTGACCGTGAACAGCTCCGGCGGCTCGCAGCGCAGAATCTCACCACCCGCGTTGCCTTCGATCTGGTACGTCCCACCGACCCGCAGGTCACCGCTGACCGGCAGGAACCAGCGGCGGAGCCGCTCAGGCTCGGTGCAGGCCGCCCACACGTCCGTGATCTCGGCATCGTAGGTGCGCCGCACGAGCACGGTCTGGCGGGTGCCACCGGACACCTCACGCTGAGCTCGCGCGATCTCATCGACTATGTCCATCAGGTGCCCTTCGTCTCCTCGTCCATCTCCTCATCCATCTCCTTCTTCGTCACCTCGTTCGCCCCTCTGCTCGCAGCCTCGCTCGTCCCCCTGCTCGCAGCCTCGCTCGTCCCCCTGCTCGCAGCCTCGCTCGTCCCCCTGCTCGCAGCCTCGCTCGTCCCCCTGCTCGTGGCCTCGTTGGTCTCCCTGCTCGTCGCCCCGTCCGCCTGCCCGTTCAGCGCCTCGCTACGTCGGCGTTCGCGCTTGCCGCGGGCCAGCTCGGTGGCAAGCGCGTCCAAGTGCTGCTCCCAGAAGCGCCGGAAAGGCTCAAGCCAGAGATCGACCTCCCGCAGCGGAGCCGCGTCAACGGCGTACAGCCGCCGGGTGCCCTCGGCTCGTACCTGGGCGAACCCGTTGTCACGCAAAACCCGCAGATGCTGGGAAACGGCCGGCTGCGAAATCCCGAACTCGCGCTGAATGACGGCGGTGACCTCACCCGAACTCTGCTCGCCCCCGGCCAGCAGTTCCAGAATCCTCCGCCGGACCGGGTCACCTAGGACATCGAACGCATGCACGACTGAAAACTATTAGGCATTGCTTATATAAGTCAAGCCCTTGGAACACGCGGACGCTCTTCGGAGGGCGGCCGGTGTGCCGCGTCAGGCGCTCCTAGCCCGCGAACAGCAGCAGCAGGCCGGCGACTGTGTAGATCACCATGAGGGTCATCAGGGGGATCTGGCCGAGGACGGCGGTGCGGCGGGGGAACAGGGTCAGGGCGCGGTCGTGGGCCAGGACGGTGCCGAGGACGTGGCCGATCACGATGACTGTGACCTGGAGCATGGCGATGGAGGCGGGGGTCGCGCCCAGGCTCTGCAGGGTCCAGTTC
Organism: Acrocarpospora corrugata; assembly: GCF_009687845.1. GTDB lineage: Bacteria > Actinomycetota > Actinomycetes > Streptosporangiales > Streptosporangiaceae > Acrocarpospora > Acrocarpospora corrugata. The sequence continues at coordinate 16,462 of NZ_BLAD01000114.1, read as the reverse complement.
GCTGTGCCCAGCCAGTTCGCGCCGGTGTCGAGAGGGTCGGAGAGGAGGGCCAGGGTGTGCTGGCCCTCGAAGAGGAACAGCGAGAAGTAGTGGGCGATCAGATAGCCGACCGCGATGGGGACGAGGGAGTGGGCCAGTTCTCCGGCCGTGGTGGCGGGTGACGAGCCTCCCAGGCGCCCGGCCCAGGTGGTCGCGGCGAGGAACAGAGCCAGGACCAGACCGATGACGACGAGCAGGCCGAAGGTGCCCATGACGGGAGCGGGGAGACTGCTGTCTTGGACGAAACGGACCCAGATGGGGGCGTTGGAGAGGCTGTCGTACATGGTCGAACCGAGCAGGACGATCACCAGCGCGGGCAGGCCGGGGGCGTGCGCGAGTCCGGCCATGCCGTCCAGGGGGTTACGCCAGATCAGCTTGCCGGTTGCGGCAGAGCTCTGGTCGGATGATTGCTTCCGAGCTTCGCGCGCGTCGTCGTGAGAGACACGCTGCTTGTCGGGGCGCGAACCGACGGGGACGGTCGCGCGGGTTCCCCCTCTCTTGCCCGAGGCAGCCGAAACAGCCGGAGACGAGCCGCTGGGAGCGGATGCGCGAGATCCATCCTTCTTGCCCGAAGCAGCGGGAACAGCCGGAGACGAGCCGCTGGGAGCGGATGCGCGAGATCCATCCTTCTTGCCCGAAGCAGCGGAAATAGCCGAAGGCGTGCCGTTGGGAATGGACCTGCGGGGCCTATCCTTCTTGCCCGAGGTGGCCGGAATAGCGGTAGGCGAGTCGTTGGGGGTCGTTGTGCGGTTGTTGCGCTTTTGGGTGGAGCGGGTGTTGGTGGGGGTGGCCGAGCGCGAGCGTCCCAAAGGGTGGGTGGGTGGGAGAAAACCCGCCACTGAGAGGCTGCCGATGAGGGTGCTGTAGGCCTCGAAGGCGTCGCCTTTGTCGAACCAGGAGGCGCCGTAGATGGCTGCGCCGGTGAGGGTGGTCAGGGCGTAAAGGGATAGCCAGATGGAGATGACGGGGAGAGTTGCGCGGGCGGGGGCGACGAGTTCCAGCCAGACGAAGGCGAGGAGGCCGATGGTGGCGGGCCAGTAGCCGACGCGGGGGGAGAGTTGTTTCCAGCCCTGGTTGGGGTCGCGGCGAAGGAGGGCGCAGGCCACTCGATGCAGCGTCCGCAATGGGTTGAAATTTCGCCATACAGGGCCGAAGACCAGGGATAACGGGACCAGGCCGACCCAGAAGAGGACGTAGAAGACGCCCGCGGTGGGGTTCTCGGGGGTGTCGGGGCCGAAGAGGAGGCCGATGCTGAAATAAGCGGCGACCACCAGTCCGATGATTTGCGGGATCCGCGCCGAACTTCGGATGACGTACGACGGGATGCCCGCGAGCCTGGGTTCGCGCCACAGGAAGCCGAGCGCGGCGAAGGACACCAGCAGAGCGATGACCGCACCCGCGACGGCGCCGGCGAACGGGATCGGCAGGTCCTGGCGCCCGCCGACCCCGTGGGCGAGAAACATCGCTACTGAACCACGAGCTGGAACAGTTGCAGCCCGGACTCATGCGTCTCAACCTCGAACAAACCATCCTGATCGGCGACGAACTCGATACTCGCCGCCGCCCCCGGCTGCAGAGCGGCAGACTTGTCGTACCCGTGCACATGGGCTTCATCAGCCACGTCACTGGTTACAGAGATCTTCACCTGCTGCCCCTTCGCGACCTCGATCCGCCCGGGCGGCGGCGTCACCGCACCACCGGCGATGGTCACCGCGATCTCCTTCGCGGGTCCGGAGAAGGTGGCCGCATCACTGGCCCCACACGCCGTAACCGACAGAACCACACCAACGAGAAGAGCAATCAGAGACTTCATTAGTAACTCCAAACCACGGGTTATCGGATCTTGTTTGCAGGTCGGCGAGCAGTACTCACCAAAAGGATCAAAACCCCGCCGACGAGCACGGCGGGAATCAGCCACACCACGAAGCCCCCGTCACTACCGGAGGACTCTTCGGCCGCCACCGGCGCCGGCTGGCTGAACAGGCTGGTCGGCTGAACCAGCTGCGGCCCCTGGCTGGCCTGCGTCTCCGCACCAGGCTGAACCCCCGGCGACGGCACCGCACTCGGCTCCACCAGCAACGCGGGATCAGGCTCACTGTCCGGCGCCTTCCACCCAGCCGGCGCCTTCCCGATCTTCCCGTCGTAACTGAACCGCACCTCGCCCTTGACGAGCTCCCCATCCGAGGCCCGCGACACATACTTCACGGTATAAACGCCCTGCTCAGGCCAGTACCCCACCGGAACCATCGCCGGAAACCCCGTCTCGAACAGCTTGGGTTCCCAGGTCCCGTTGATCAGAAAGAGCTCCCGAACCGGCTCATCCAGCCGCTTGGGTTCCCCATGGGACCACTGCCCATCCAGCCGCCGCCCACTGGGACTGACCACCGCGAAGTACGCGTTATACGCAGGCTTCTCGGTGAAGTACAGCTCCAGCTTCTCCATCGGCGCACCGACAGTACTGTCCTTGGCCGGTACGGACACAGCCAGCTGACCATGAGCCGCGGCAGGCTGAGCGACCACGCCGATCGTCGCCACCAACCCGAACACGACCCATATGACACGCCACGACAAGCGCACGGGAAGTCGACCCCTCCGACTAACAACGCGTGCGCCGACCACGCCACCCAACGGATAACGTCACTCTCTCCGCAGCGTGCCACGGCCCCGGAGAGCCCTCACCCTATCAATCCGGGGACGAACCCGACCAGATCAGACACCCGACGATTGTTACCCCTGCGCCTATAACCCCTGCGCCTCCAGGTAGGCCTTGGCGACCCGCTTCGGCGCCCGGCACAGCCACGCATCGGCCACGACCTCCGCGAGCTCCTCCACCGCGATGCGCTCCAGCCGAATTAGAACCGCCGGATACCCCTCAAAATGAGGCGTCGTAAAGTACACCTCCGGATCATCGGCGAGAAACGCCTCCTTGACGGCGAGATCCGCGACCCGCGCCCCCAGAATCGGCCCGTCAGGGGCCGACTCGCCGAGCGCTTCCAGATCCGACCGCCGCAGCGGTCGCTCCCAGACGAACCCTTTCTTGCGCACCGTCCACGAGAGATCCCCCCGGGACGTCACCTCCACCGCCTCCGGCATGCCCAGCGCGAGCCGCCGCACATCCTCCCAGGTAGCCATACCGTCACCCTAGACACCACCACCGACAGAACCGGCTCCGCCAATTCATGCTAGCGCTAACATTGTCTGTCTCCAGGACCTCTTGACCACACACTCTGATAGCGCTAACAATCAGAACTCGAATACGTGGGGAGCATGAAGTGAGCAGACCTCCGACCGTCGTCATCGGCGTCGACTTCGGCACGCTGTCCGGCCGGGCCCTGGTGGTCTCGACCGAAGACGGCACAGAGCTAGGCACGGCCGTGCACGAGTACCGGCACGGCGTGGTCGACCGGCGACTGCCCGACGGCGGAGCCGCCCTGAAGCCCCAGTGGGCGCTCCAGATTCCGCAGGACTGGCGCGATGTGCTCGCGAACGCCATTCCCGCCGCCCTGGCCGCCGCCGGAGTCACGCCGGAGCAGGTCGTCGGCATCGGCACCGACTTCACCGCGTGCACGGTGCTCCCGACGACCGCGTCGGGTGTGCCGCTCTGCGAGCTGGCGGAACTGCGCGATCGCCCCCATGCGTACCCCAAGCTGTGGAAACACCATGCCGCCCAGCCGCACGCCGACCGGATCAACGCGCTCGCGGCCGAACGCGGCGAGGGCTGGCTCGCCCGTTACGGCGGGAAGATCTCCAGCGAGTGGCAGTTCGCCAAGGGCCTCCAGGTCCTGGAGGAGGACCCCGAGGTGTACGGACTCGCGGAACGCTGGATCGAAGCCGCAGACTGGATCATCTGGGAACTCTGCGGAGCGGAAACCCGCAACCTCTGCACAGCCGGTTATAAAGGCATATTGCAAGATGGCAGCTACCCCACCCGGGAGTTCCTCGAAGCCCTGAATCCCGATTTCGGGGACTTCGTCGCCAAGCTCGATCACCCCCTCTCGGCCATGGGTGAGCGCGCCGGCGGGCTCAGCGCCTCGGCGGCCGCGCTGACCGGCCTGCCCGAGGGCATCGCGGTCGCGATCGGCAACGTGGACGCGCATGTCACCAGCGTGGCCGCCGGCGCCATCGAGCCCGGCCAGATGCTCGCCGTGATGGGCACCAGCACCTGCCACATCCTCAACGGCCCGACGCTGGCTGAGGTCCCCGGAATGTGCGGCGCCGTCCAGGGCGGGGTGATTCCCGGGCTTTGGGGGTTCGAAGCCGGGCAGAGCGGGGTTGGGGATATCTTCGCGTGGTTCATCGAGTCGGGGTTACCCGAGGACTACCAGACCGAGGCGCGCGAGCGCGGGCTGTCCGGGCACGAGCTCCTCAGCGAGAAGGCCGCCAAGCAGCAGGTCGGGCAGCATGGACTGGTCGCCCTCGACTGGCATGGCGGCAATAGATCCGTGCTGGTAGATCACGATCTGTCCGGCGTTCTGATCGGGGCCACGCTGGCCACCCGGCCGGAGGAGATCTACCGGGCTCTCCTGGAGGCCACCGCGTTCGGAACGCGTACGATCATCGACGCGTTCGAGGGCAGCGGGGTCCGCGTGGACGAGCTGATCGTCGCGGGCGGCCTGCTGCGTAGTTCCTTCCTGATGCAGATATATGCCGACATCATTCAGCGGCCGCTCAGCCTCATCGGGTCGGCGCAGGGACCGGCTCTCGGATCCGCGATTCACGCGGCCGTGGCCGCGGGGGTGTACCCCGACCTGCATGCGGCTTCCGCGGTAATGGGCCGAGTGCACCGGAATGTCTACCAGCCCGACCCGAACAACGCCCCCGCCTACGACCAGCTGTACGCGATCTACACCGAACTCCACGACCATTTCGGCCGCGGCGGCACGGACGCCCTGCACCGGCTGCACGCGCTGCGAGCTGCCGGGGATGCGTAGAAACATCCCCGGCAGCCGGAATCAGTAGCCGTACCTGGCCTTGAGGTGGCGCCACCAGTCACGCAACATCCACGCGTCGAATTCGGTGATCTGCGTGGCGCTACCCGCCTTCATGATGAATCCGCCGACCCCGGTAGGAGTCCAGTCGTAGAAATCATCCAGCCCGAAGCTATGCCCGATCTCGTGTAGCAATATATGGATATTCTCGCTGTTCAGGGCCCCGACGTAGTACTCGCTGCCGATGCGCTGGCCCCAGTCGCCGCCCGCGCCGCCGCCCATCCCGGCGGTCAGCCAGAGCGACATGTCATAGTGCCGCGCCACCCCGCCCGGACAATTCGGATACTGGCCGTTCTGATTAAAGAACCGGCCGCACGGCTCCGCACACTGCGGCGCGCCCTCCCGGATGTTGACGTAGACATCGACGAAATTGTCCGTCCACTGCAACGTCGCTCTGTCCCGGACCGCCCAGCCGACCACCTCCAACGGCACATTCGCGTACGGCCAGCCGTTGTGCCCAGCCATGACGTCCATCCACTTCTTGAACTGCCGGGCCAGCGAAGCGTGGATCTGATCCCGCAGCGCGGCGGAGACCGGCGGGTCGACTCCCAGCGCACGCAGTAGTTGATCGAGCCCCCGTTCGCCATGACCTGGTCCCAGCCATAGTTGCGGAAGGTGTTGAGCTGCGGATATGTGCTCTCATAGTGCTGCCAGACCTGATTGAGCGGCGTCACCAGGTTCGCGGGCGGACTCCACCCGGTCCCCCCGGACGTCGGCGCGTACGCCTTGACCTCCAGCAGCCCGACCGAGTTCGTCCCGCTCTGCAGGAGCACCCGCAGCCGAGTCGTGCTGATCGCAGGGAAAGAGACCCGGTTGTACTGGTTGAGCGCGCGGGGATAGGTGCCCGGGATGTCCACGTACGCCGAGCCGTTCCAGGTCTGTAATTTCCAGGACGCGGGTAGCCGTACGCCGCCGTTGTCGTCGAAGAAGTAGACGTCGGCGGAGTTGAGGGTCTGGGCCGAGGGCCAGGTGAGCAGGGCCCACTGCTGGCCGGTGTTGGGCCAGGTGCCCCAGCGCGGATTGACGGTGCCGTTGGAGTTCGGCGGGTCGACCCCGTCGTTGATCGCGGTCACCCGCTCCCAGGGTGAGGTGTAGGACGCGGACGCGGTGGCCGAGCCGGCCACGTTCCCGTCCCCGGGCGCCGCCGCGGCGACGGCCAGCTCGCCGGTTGAGCAGAGCAGGCCGAACACCAGCGTGGGCAGGATGGCGATCCACCATCGTTTCATCGGAACCTCCGAGCATGTCGGTGTATGTGCATGACCGCGCGCATGGCGCGGGTATCACCGGGCCCTTGGGCCCGCCTCCGAATGCGCCTGGTCAGCGCGGCGTGGTGAATAGGGCGCGAATTCGCATACGTCACTCCGGTGTCGGCCGACGACGCCCTCGCGCGCCCATCGCGAGGACCATTGAGGTCAGTGCACTGTTTGCGCTAACACTGACGGCTCGGCATTCCGCCCAGAAGGTTTCGCCGAGGTTTCCTGAGTGTTTGCGATAACAGGATCACTTGTCAGGGCCCAAACGTGGCGACGCGTGGGTTGACTCTCTCGATCGACATCTCATACATTACCGATTGGTTATTGAAAGATATGGTTATGAATGAGGTGCCCATCATGAGTGATTTCGCCGCCCGCTACCGATCCCGCGCGGACGCTTTCCAAGCCAAAATCACGGCGGTACGGCCCGAGCAGTGGTCGAACCAATCCCCCTGCGCGGACTGGAACGCCAGAGACGTCGTCCAGCACATCATCGACATGCACGCCGCGATGCTCCGCCCCCTCGACCGCGCGCTCAGCCCCGCGCCGACCGTGCACGAGGACCCGCTCGCCGCCTTCCTGGCCGCCCGCGCCGACGTGGAAACCCTCCTGCACACCCCCGAACTCGCCACGACCACCGCGGAAACCCCCGCCGGCCCGATGTCCGTCGAACAGCACATCGACCAGGTCGTCAGCGCCGACCTGGTCCTGCACGGCTGGGACCTCGCCAAAGCCACCGACCAGGACCCGACCCTGGACCACCACGAAGTCCAGTCCATGTGGCCCACCGTCCAGCACGTCCCCGACGAATTCCGCGTTCCCGAAGCTTTCGGCCCCGGCATCGTCGTCTACGGCCCCGAAGTGAAGGTCCCCGAAGACTCCTCCCTGCAGGACCGCATCCTCGGCCTCATCGGCCGCGACCCCAACTGGACACCGCCCAGGTAGGGATTCGTGGGTGGATCACGAGGATGCCGTCCGGGCTGGTCAGGGCTAGGGCGTTGCCTATGGGGGTGATGCTGGCGATGAAGAGGCCGAGCGGGAGTTCGGCGATGGGGGTGGAGGTCGCCGGGTTCCAGATTTGCAGGGTGCCGTCGCCGGTGGCGGTGGCGAGGAGGTGGCCGTCGGGGGTGGAGAAGCTGGTCAGGGCGAAGATTGTCCCTGGGTGGGTGAGGAGTTGTTGTTCGCCGGAGAGGGTCAGGGTTCGGAGGGTTCCGTCGGTGCTCGCGGCGGCCAGGAAGGGGGTGCCGTCGGGCTCGGGGAAGGTGCACAGAGCGAGGACGCCTTCGAGGGGGAAGGTGGTTCGGACTGTGCTCGTGGCCGGGTCCCAGATCCTGATATTTCCGGCGGTGGCGGCGACGGCGAGGAGGGGTTGGCCGTCGGGGTCCGGGAGGACGGCCAGAGCGGATACGCCGTCCGAGTGGCCGGGGAGTTCGGCCTGCAAGGTGGCGGCGATCGGGTCCCAGACGCGGACCGTTTCGTCTCGGCCGGCGATGGCCAGGCGGGGAGTCCCATCAGGGCACTGGAAGACCGTCATCGCGGTGACGCCGCCGACTTGAGGGTCGAGGACGGACTGCACATAGTTCCCGTCCGCGTCCCAAATCAGGACTCCGCCCTGTTTGTCGCCCGTGGCGAGCCATCTCCTGCCGTCCGATGTGGAGAACTCGTCCATCGCGGTGATGTGCCGATTCACATCGGTGGATTCGATCAGCAGGGTTCCATCGATGGGATCCCAGATCCGGATTCCGCCATAGGAATCCCCGGTCGCCAGGAGTTCACGCCCGTCCGCGTCCTGATAGGTCGACGCGGTGGAAACCACGCCGAGCGCACTCGGCGGCGTCGCCGTCGCAGGATCCCAGATGCGGATGGAACCGTCATAACTGCCTGAGGCGATCAGCGTGGCTCCGCGCGAGTCCTGGAACGCGGTCACCGCCGAAACGAAGTTGGTGTGACCGGTCAGTTCCAGATACGCGGCAGACGCGCGGCGGGCAATATCCCGAACGCGGACTCGCCGATCCGCACCCGGAACTGAGGTCCCACGGTCGCCGTCCGACACGCGGTCGCCGTCCGACACGGGGACGCCGTCCGACACGGGGACGCCGTCCGACACGGGGACGCCGTCCGGCGCATGCTCACCGTCCGGCACGGGGGACTCTCGTTCGGCACCCTGAGCGGAGGCTCCGCGGTCGGGATGCCTCCGACCGTCCCGGTGCTGAGCTGGGATCCCACGGTCCGCGATAGGGACGGCGGCTGGGTTGGATATGTCCGGAATGGAGGCTGGGCTGGCTGCTTCCTGAACGGAATCTTGGTGATCGGTGGTGGAGTGGTCAACGGGTGAGGTGGTGGGGTTCCAGATGCGGATTTTTCCGTCTTTGCTGCCTGCTACTAGGCCGATTTCGGGGATGGAGGTCAGGGTGAAGGCGCCGTAGCCGCCGTGGCCGGGGAAGTTGGCGACTTCGGTGGCGGTGGTGGGGTCCCAGATGCGGACGGTGCCGTCCCTGGCGGCGGTGGCCAGGAGGGTCTGGGTTTCGTCGCCTTCGCAGGGGGTGATCGCGTGGATCGCGCCCTGGTGGCCGGTCAGTTCGGCGTGGGGGGTGGTCGCGGGCGGGGTCCAGAGGCGTACCGTGCCGGAGCCGTCGCCGCTGGCCAGTGAGGTTCGGCCGTCGGGGGCCGGGAAGGTCGTGAGGGCGGTTACCCCGCCGGTGTGGCCGGCGAGCAGCAGGTGCGGTTGCCGTTGGTAGAGCAGGGCCCAGCGGAGTGTCCAGGTCGCGTGGTCGCTCGGCTGGTCGAGTTCCCGGGGGATGGGGGTGTTCGCGTGGCGGGCCGCGCTGAGTTGCCTGAGGCCGATTCTGTCGTGGGGTGGAAGATCGTGGAGGGGCTCCGCTGCGCCGATCACGCCGACGATCTCCGCGGGGAGCGGGAAGACGCCGAATGCGCTCGCCATCGCCTGGGAGGCCACCGAACCCGGATCGAGGCGATCGAGTATCTGTGGGTGGTCGGCGAGGAGTTGCCACGCCGCCGCTCCCCCACGCGCCGCGTGACCCGCGAGATTGAACACCGAATAGGGCGGCAACTCGCCGTCGAAACCGATCAACCGCTCGGTGATAGGCGTGTGCCGCTCGTCGATTCCGCCGTCATCGAAGCCGTCATTTAGGCTGTCATCGAAGCTGGCGTCGAAAGATCGGACGAACTCGGGCAGGGCCAGTCGGTAAACAGTCTGGTGGTGTTCGAAATCTTCGGCGACGTACTCCGTCGCGCGTTCGAGCAGTGCGTCGATATCACGCTCAGTGAAACTCGACCCCGATGGATCGAGCGCCTCGGCGATCGCCGTCCAGACGCCGTCGCCCTTCGGCAGTCCCCGTCCCCGCGCCAGACCGAGCGCTTCGAGCAGGACCCGATCCTCGCCCCCGAGCCCCCGTACAAACTGTGCAAAACCCCCAGAAGGATCCACAACCTCACGACTTTCCCGACCTCAGGGTCCCCCGACCCCCGTCGTCAGTACGGCAGTTTCTGCAGTGTCCACCCGTTGCCGTCGGGATCCTTGGAGTGCGCGTAGGAACGGTGGGTTTCCCCGGCGCGCCCATATCCTCGACCTCCGCGATGTCCACTCCGCGCCCGAGCAGTTCCGCCCGCGCCGCGTGAATATCGGATACCACCAGATGCAGCCCTTGAACCGACCCGGGCTTGGTGTCCACGACCCCGACGCCGATGCAGATCGAGCAGGCCGACCCCGGCGGGGTCAACTGCACGACCCGAAAACTTTCGCCGAAGCGTTGGTCGAGGTCAACCGTGAACCCGAGCTTCTCCGAATAGAACTCCTTGGCCCGGTCCACATCGAGAACCGGAATCGGCACAAGTTCCAGTTTCATTTCCATGATGATCGTCCTGATCGATTCGTGTAACAGACGCGAATGTTCTATTCATCCTGACTCAACCTCACGAATCCGTGTGATCACCAAGAGTTCATCCGGGCACCTCACGCAGATCCGACGTCTACTCACTAACCCTGCCACATCCTGCCCTCTCGTACCCCGTCCGACCAGGGGACATCGTCGATCCCGGCCGAACCGCCGGGGCACGATTTTCTGTCGGACCCCCGAGCTAACCTGCGGAGCAGACGAAAGGACTTCGCACCATGCCCATACCACCACAAACCAACCCGAAACACCCGGAGATCACTACGGGCGGACCACAAAACCACCAGAAACTCGGCACGGATCCCTCACCCTCCGGCGGACCGGCGTTCACCGGATCGGGGGTGCCGCGCGCCGGAAAGGGCCATCACGCTGGGCAATCGCCACCCCTCCGACCTTTGCGACGACACGAACCATGACAAGGTCTCGCATCTGAGCTCAACATCGGCCAGGATCTGACAAGATGTCGCCAGCGGTGCCGCCTTACGGCGTAGATCACAACAAGGGAGAATTCACCGTTGTGCATCGGGGATGTTTTATTCATATCTGCGCGGATACCAAATAGGCTCGCGTTAGCTTCGGCAGCAGATGAAGGAGACGGGCGTGCCTGAGGAAGCGCCAGCGCCACTTGGTATCGACGCGACCACGCCCAATGCCGCGCGCATGTACAACTACTACCTCGGCGGCAAGGACAATTTCGCCGCCGACCGGGCGGCGGCCGAGCAGGTGCTCAAGGTCGCCCCTGAGGCGCGCGAACTGGCCCGGCAGAACCGCGCGTTCATGCGGCGGGCGATCCGCCATGTCATGGCCGACGCGGGGATCCGCCAGTTCATCGACATCGGCACCGGTCTGCCCACCGAGGGCAACGTGCACGAGATCGTCCACGCCCACGACCCGGACGCCACGATCGTGTATGTGGACAACGATCCGGTCGTCCTCGCCCATTCACGTGCGATCCTCTCCCGCACCCCGCATACCGCCACGCTCCGCGGTGACCTGCGCCAGCCGCTCGACATCCTCAGCACCCCCGCGCTGCGCGACCTGATCGACTTCTCCAAGCCGGTGGCGGTCCTGCTGGTCGCGGTGCTGCACTTCCTCACCGAGGACGACAAACCCGGCGAGGTCATCGCCCGGCTGCGCGATTCGCTCGCGCCGGGCAGCCACCTGATCCTCTCCCACGTGACCGCCGACGAACGGGCGCACGCCGCCCAACAGGGCGCTGCCGTATATCGCAAGGCGAGTTCCAGCATCACGCTCCGCAACCGCCAGCAGATCATGGACCTGTTCGAAGGGTTCGAGCTCATCCCGCCCGGCATGGTGAAACTGCACGACTGGCGACCGGACGAGGACTCCGCGTTCGCCACGTACCGCGGCCGCGAGTTGCCGACCTGGTTCTTCTGCGGCGTCGGCCGCATCCGGTAGAGACCCTCCAATCGAGGAGCCCATCCGTCATGCCCGACATCGACTTCAACCCGCTCGGCGGCGTGCAGCCGGCCGGCACGGTCTTCGCCCGCTTCGACGCCCTGCGCGACCAGCACGCCGCCTTCCGGAGCACCTTCGGGCGGGGGTTCTGGGTGGTGAGCAGATACGACCGGATCGTCGAGATCTGCCAGGACCCGGGGACGTTCTCCAGTTCCGCCGTGTCCGTCCTGGATCCGGATCCGGCGTATCGCTGGATTCCGGAGATGCTCGACCCGCCGGAGCACACCGTGTGGCGGCGGCTGCTCGGGCCGCTCTTCTCCCCGGCGGCGGTCGCGGCCCGGACGGAGACCATCCGGCGGCAGTGCGCCGCGCTGGTCGACTCGCTGGCGGCGCGTGGTTCGTGCGACTTCGTCACCGATTTCGCCCGGGTGTATCCGACGACGGTGTTCCTGGAGCTGATGGGGCTGCCGGTCGAGGACCTGGCCACCTTCCTGGCCTGGGAGGATGCGATCCTGCACGCGCCGCCGACCGAGCGGGCCGGGCGGATTGAGGCGATGGGGCAGGTCATCGGGTATTTCCGTGGGGTCATCGCGGAGCGCCGGGTGGAGCCCCGGGACGATCTGATCAGTACGGCGCTCGGGTGGGAGATCGACGGGGAACCCGTACCGGATCGGGATCTGCTGGATCTGTGTCTGCTGCTGTTCATGGCGGGGTTGGACACGGTCACGGCGCAGTTGTCGTATGCGTTCTGGCATCTGGCGGGGGCGGAGAAGGATCGAGCCAGGATCGTGGAGAATTCCGCGGTCGTCACGGACGCGATCGAGGAGTTGCTGCGGGCGTATTCGATCGTGATGCCGGCCCGGAAGCTCACCCGGGACACCGAGTTCCATGGCTGTCCGATGAAGGCCGGGGAGATGGTGCTGCTGCCGCTCAATCAGGCGAACCGGGATCCTGGCGTGTTCACCGATCCGACGCAGGTCGATCTTGATCGGCCGCATAACCGGCATATCGCGTTCGGGGTGGGGGTGCATCGGTGCCTCGGGTCGCATCTGGCGCGGGCGGAGATGAGCATCGCGCTGGAGGAGTGGCATAAGCGCATTCCCAGTTATCGCATCCCGGAAGGGGCGCAGGCGCTCGAACACGCGGATCTGGTGCTCGGGCTGGACACGCTTCCGCTCGTCTGGGATTAGATCAGGATGGCCAGGCCGATCAGGATGAACACGGCTGGGACGAGCCAGCGGCCGTAACGTTCGACGAATTCGATGATCTTCCGGTGGGAGCCGAGCCATGATCCGGCCAGGCACCAGAGCGCCACTCCGGCGGCGAACACGGCGACGGTGACCGCGAAGGCGTCCGCGCCGATCGTCCGGAACACCGGGGTGTAGACCGAGACGTTGTCGGCTCGTTGTCGATGGTGACCGCGGCTACCGAGATCATGCCGGTCGCGACCGGGGGTGGGTCGTGCGAGTCCCGGTCGCGTACGGCGATGATCAGGCCGCGGACGCCGAGCAGGATGGGGAGCAGGCCGAGCAGGCGGATCCACTCGTCCGGGATGATCGACAGGCCGAGCGCGGCCAGGCCGGAAACGATCAGCAGGACGGCGATGCCCAGGTACTGTCCGGCCCAGATCTGCCAGGGCTTGGGTGAGCCCTGGGCCCGTGCGGACAGGAACAGGACGGTCAGGACGAGTAGATCGTCCACGTTGGTGCCGATGAACATTCCGGCCGCAGTGGCCGCCGCGGCCGGAATGTCGCTCATGTCAGCACAACCTAGCGGGGCGCCGCCTGGAACGCGCGACCAGCCGGAGTCGTCGTGCCGTTGCTGTGGATGAGTCCCGTGCTGACGCCGTTGTCCGAGGCCGGGAGGCCGAACCAGGCGTAACGCTGGACGTAGGGCAGCGAGCCCAGCATCTGAGTGGCGGAGGCGAGGAACGCCCCCTGCTGCGCTTCGGTCGGATAGCGCACGCCGTTGGAGAAGTCGATCAGCGCGAACTCGGTCAGCCAGATCGGCTTCTTGTAGCGGTCGTAAACCGCCTGAATGTAGGACTTGAGCTGGCCGGTCGCGGCTTCGGCGCGGAAGTCGCCGCCGTACCAGTGCAGCGTGATGAAATCGACCCGGTAACCGCGCGAAGCCGCCCCCGACATGAAGCAGTCAAGCCACCCACCGGGGGTGCTGCCGCCCCACGCCACCGCCGGGCTGCCCAGCTTCTGGCCGGTGGCCATCAGCTTCGGCCAGAGCGAGAGCGCCGTGTCCACGGACATGTTGGACTGCTCCTTCATGTCCGGTTCGTTGAATCCGAGCAGGTACGGCCCGGCGGCCTTGGCCTGGGCGAGGTTCTGGTCGGTGACACTGGCCGCGCCCCAGATCATGGGCACGAACTGGGTGTTCGCCGGGGTCGTGATGCCGTTGTGGTTGACCGCCCAGGTGTAGTACCAGCTCGCGCCGGAGCTGGCGAGGGCGCTGCTGACGTTCGCCATCTGCCAGACGCCGACGCCCTTCTTGCCCACTGTGCTCGGCGGGGTCGACGGGCTGGAAGTCGGGGTGCTGGACGGCGTCGCCGTGGCCGTGGGGGTCGGCTTGGTGGTGGGCGTGGCCTGCGCAGCCGTCCCGAAGACCTGGAACTCCCAGAGCGAGACGCCGTACACGGTCGACCGCTTGGTGGCGTGTAGCCGGACATATCGGGCCGTGGCGGAGACGTTGACCGTCTGCACACCGCCCTTGCCCGCCGTCGTGGTGTGCAGCGTCGTCCAGGTGCCGCCCCCGTTGGAAGCCTGCAGCTGGAACTGCGTGGCGTACGCGCGCTCCCAGTTGAGCACGATCCGCTTGATCGCCGTCGCCCGCCCGAGGTCCACCTGCAACCACTGCGGATCGCTGAACTTGCTGGACCAGCGGGTCCCCGGCTTCCCGTCCACCGCCGCCGCAGGGGACAGATCCGCCCGCTCGGACGAGGACGCGGCAACCGCCTTACCCTGCGACAACGGCACCTCTGCCGCCCCCGCCGGCACCGCGACAGCCGCCAGCCCGGCCCCCAGCACCACCGCCAGCATGGATCCCAGCAAAGCCCGACGCACCCGCGGAACAGTCTCACTCATGGTCGATGAGGTCCTTCGTAGGGGATAAGAACGCGGCGGGCACAAACCCGCACGGTTAGGAGACGGGGGGTACGGATGGGGGATAACAGATTTTCCCCACAGAAACCCGAAACCCGGTTCCACGTCGTTGCTCCATCGGTGAGACGTGGTTCTCCCAC
>NZ_BLAD01000114.1:0-1053 GCF_009687845.1 Acrocarpospora corrugata | reverse complement strand
CACCCGCCCTTTGTTTCGATGCGGGCCTCCGCCCGCCCCGTCGGTCGCCCTGGCGACGATGACGGCTCCGCCGGGCTGGTTCGCCACCGCATCACCCTCGATGGCAGGTTCACATCTACGGGGTTCCGATGGACTAGGCCGTGTCTTCGAAATGGCGTCGTCGCCAGTCGTTGGTCGGCGGTGATCTGCACGGTGGCCTCGTAGCGGACGGCGAGTTTGTCGTACCTGGTGGCCACCGCGTGGTGCGGCTACCGTGGCTGCCATGTCGAATGACCTGCCCGACCTGCGGGCATCGCACGAGGATCGCGACCGCGTCGTGGATGCGCTGCGGGTCGCCGCCGGTGACGGCCGACTCGACGCCGAGGAACTCGACATGCGGCTGGAGAGCGCGCTTTCAGCCCGGACGTTCGGCGAGTTGGCCGAGCTCACCGCCGACCTGCCGATCGCGCCCGCGGCCCAAGGCAAAGAAGTACTCGTGGTTGAGCAACACGGCGGCAGCTACGTACGGGAAGGGCGCTGGTCGGTACCCGCGCGCATCGAGCTTCGCACGCAAATATGCCGAGTCACCTTCGACTTCACCCACTCGGTGATCACCTCAGGCGTCCTGCGAATCGAGATGGACATGGTGCACGGCAAGCTGTTCTTCGCCGGTACGTCGGGCATCGTGTTCGACACCGACGGGCTCAACCTCACCTACTCCAAGCTCAAACTCCGCTCCAAGAACTCCGCCGCCGATCCCCGTCTCCGCATCGAACTCGTCGGAAAGCTCCTGCACGCGAAGGTCATCGAGCGGCGGCTCTAGCCTGAGCCCGGTGTCACCGCCAAGACGGCATATCCGCAGGTCACGGAAACGTAATTACGCCTCTGGTCAAGAGCCCTCAGACCAGCCCTAAACAAACTTGTCTTAACGGGTGGGAGAACCGCGTCTCCTGGCGAAGCCGACATCGCCGCCAGGGCGACCGACGGGGCGGGCGGAGGCCCGCATCGAAGCAAAGGGCAGGTGGGTGGGAGAACCACGTCCCCGCCGAAGACGAGATCGTCGGACAGCCACGC
>NZ_BLAD01000113.1 GCF_009687845.1 Acrocarpospora corrugata | reverse complement strand
AGAACGTCGATGTTGACTCGTCCGCGTCTTGCGAGCAGAAGGAGTTCACAAACATCAGGAAGGTGACTCAGCGTGTACGAGTAGACACCCTCGATGCTTGTGGGTCCGAGCCCCGGCTCGGTGATTCGGAGGTCGAGCACCTTGTAGACACTCGTATCAACCAATAGGTTCGCGCCTCGCCGGATCAAAAGGCCCATGGCGGCTTCTTGTTGACGTTCATCTTTGGTGGCCAGAGTCCACCATGGCAGCGCCCCCCATACTCCGCGGGACGTGATGTTCTCGCTGAAGCCGCTGAATGGGGGATCAGCCCAGTCGAGGTACGCCTTCAGACAGCTGTCTTGGAAGTGCTCATCGGCGGTCCGTTCGCGGATCAGTTCGCACTCAAGGCTGGTGAGTCCCAGGAGCGTCCTCGCGATTACCTCCAGGTGGTCCTGGATGAGCAAGAGCGCATGCGAAGTCGTCTTCACAAGAGAGGCATCCGGAGACGCGCTGGCCAGGGTGCTTTTCAGCTGTCGCTCGGCTGCCCGACTTCGTACAAGGTCATCCCCGATCTCGTACAGATGATGGATAGCGTTAGCCTGGGGCTTTCGCCTGGGAAGCGGCCGAAACTGATCGTTTAAACGTGAAAAGTGCCTTGAACTGGAAGGATTGGACTTGCTGAGGGTCCTGTCCACACCAACTCGAAAGGCACTTTTCCAGTGCACTCTATCGCTCGCCGCCCCAAGATCGTCGCGTCTGCAGGCGGCAAGGGATTGGTCTGTCAGGCCGGTGGCCTGCTCCTGGTCCAGACACTGAGAGTGACGGGCCTGGATCAGGGCATGTCACAGGCACTGCAACGGTGGCGACCTCCCCGAGCGGTGCACGATCCCGGAAAGATCGTGACCGACCTGGCGGTGGCACTCGCGCTGGGCGGTGACTGCCTGGCCGACATCTCGATACTGCGGGACTCGCCCGAGCTGTTCGGCCCGATCGCCTCCGATCCGACGGTGTCGCGGCTGGTCAAGACCCTCGCCGACGCCGGGCCGAAAGCGTTGCGGGCGATCCGAGCTGCGCGTGCGGCGGCCCGGTCGCGGGCCTGGAGGCTGGCCGGTGACCGAGCTCCCGGTTCCGGCGGCGCCCTGATCCCGGTGGACCTGGACGCCACCATCGTCCTCGCGCATTCCGAGAAGGAGCAGGCCGCGCCGACCTGGAAACACACCTTCGGATACCACCCGATGACCGCGTTCATCGACCACGGCGCGGGCGGGACCGGCGAGGCCGCCGCCCTGCTGCTCAGGGCGGGCAACGCCGGCTCCAACACCGCTGAGGACCACATCACCGCCGGACGGATCGCCCTCACCCAGATCCCCGCCCGCCTGCACAAACAAGTCATGATCCGGACCGACGCAGGGGGCGGCACCCACGCCTTCCTGGACTGGGTGACCCGCAGACGGCTCAAGTACTCCATCGGGTTCACCCTCACCGAGGACATCCAGGCGGCGATCCTGGCCCTCCCCAAGGACATGTGGGAGATCGCCTACGACGCCGACCGGCAACCCCGGCCCGGAGCCTGGGTGGCCGAGCTGACCGGGATGCTCGACCTTTCCTCCTGGCCCAAGGGCATGCGGGTCATCGCCCGCAGGGAACGCCCGCACCCCGGCGCACAGCTCCGCTTCACCGACATCGACGGCCACCGCTTCACCTGCTTCGTCACCGGCACCCGCCCAGGTGGCGGGCGCGGCCAACTCGCCGACCTGGAACTGCGTCACCGCCGCCGCGCCCGCTGCGAGGACCGCATCCGCACCGCCAAGGACACCGGACTACGCAACCTGCCCCTGCACCACTTCGCCCGCAACCAGATCTGGTGCGAGATCGTCGCCCTGGCCTGCGACCTGCTGGCCTGGATGCAGCTACTCGCGCTGGAGGGCAGCCCGGCCCGCCTCTATGAACCCAAACGGCTGCGGCTGCGCCTGTTCGCCGTCGCCGCACGCCTGACACGTGGCGGTCGCCGATTACGGCTGCGCATCGCCGCCCGATGGCCCTGGGCCCAGCAGATCATCACCGCCATAGCCCGGCTACAAGCCTTACCGGCGCCGACCTGACCAGCACCAGGACGCCTCAACGACCAGAAAGGACAACCGCGGGCCTGTGGAACCCCGTCACCCGGCACGACAGCCGGGCCATGACGCTGACCAGACCGCGAAATCAACGCTCAGCCGAACCATTCACCCGACCACGGGAAGATCACGAAAGTTCCAGGTTAGGATCCCAGCACAGCCGGTCGAACCACGCATTGGCGGCTCTTGTTGCTGTCTGATGTGTGTACGAGCCGATCGCGAGGTTCCGGCTAGGGCTGTCCGGTTGTAAGTATTCGGAAGTCGTGTGACCGGCGGGCGTGCTGCGGATGGCGCGACACGCTGCGTGTGGTGCGTGATTTGCGGCTGCTGAGAGTGTTTGCTGTGCCGCGTGGCGGTTGAGGCTGGCTTTGCCCGGGTTGTGGAGGGTGCTGAGGCGT
This sequence comes from Acrocarpospora corrugata, assembly GCF_009687845.1. Classification (GTDB taxonomy): domain Bacteria; phylum Actinomycetota; class Actinomycetes; order Streptosporangiales; family Streptosporangiaceae; genus Acrocarpospora; species Acrocarpospora corrugata. The sequence continues at coordinate 24,430 of NZ_BLAD01000113.1, read as the reverse complement.
CCCTGCGGGATGCGCTGGCTGCCGCGCTGGCTGCGAATCAGGAGATGGCGCGGCTGGCTGCGGAGCTGCGGGAGGAGAACGCGCGGCTGCGTGAGGAGAACGTGGCGCAGGCGGCTGAGCTGGAGGAGTTGCGGGCCGGCCTGGCGGTGCTGCAGCGGATGGTGTTCGGCCGGTCGTCGGAGAGATCGCCCGCGGGGCCGGATGGCGGGGATGCCGGCGGCGGGGATGCCGGCCGGGATCGTGGGAGCGGCACGGGGAAGAAGCGGGGCCCGGGAGCGCGGGCCGGTCGGCGGGATTACTCGCATCTGCCCCGGTTCGAGGTGATCTGGGATTTCCCTGATGGCGGGTACTGCTGCCCGGAGTGCGGGGAGCGGTTCGCGCCGCTGGGGGATCATTGGTCCGGGGAGCAGCTGGACTGGCAGGTGATCGTCAGGGTGGCGGCGCACTGCCGGCGCCGGTACCGGCGTGCCTGCTCATGCCGGGTGCCGGCGACGGTGATGGCGCCGGGGCCGCCGAAGGCGATCGGGAAGGGCCTGTTCACCAACGGGTTCATCGCGATGCTCCTGGCGGAGCGGTTCACGGCGGGCCGGAGTATGAATTCGCTGGTCACCGGCCTGTCCCGGCAGGGTGCCGACATCTCCGCGGCGACGCTGGCCGGGACGTGCGCGCAGGCAGGGGCGCTGCTGGTCCCGCTCGCGGACGCCATCGCGGAACGGTCGCGGGGCTCCTGGCACCTGCACGCGGACGAGACGACGTGGCGGGTGTTCGCCCCCCGGGACGGCGACGGCCCGGCGAAGTGGTGGCTGTGGGTGTTCATCGGCCCGGACAGCGTCTGCTTCGTGATGGACCCCAGCAGGTCCGGCGCGGTCCTGGCCCGGCATGCCGGGATCGATGAACAGACCGGGCAGCTTGCGGCGGATGAGGATGGCGGGCCGCGCCGGCTGGTGGTCTCCAGCGACTTCTACGCCGTCTATTCTTCCGCCGGGAAGAAGGCGGACGGCCTGGTCAATCTCTACTGCCTGGCTCACGTGCGGCGGCACTTCGTCCGGGCAGGCGATGCCAATCCCGCGCAGCTGAGGTACTGGACGGACGCGTGGCTGGGCAGGATCCGGGACCTTTATGCCGCCCACGATGAGCTGATGGCCGCCTGGCGGGAGGACACGGCGCCCGCCTCGCGGGAGAAAGAGGCGGCCGCGGCCCGGATGGAGAAGGCATACGCCGCCTGGGATGAGGCGATCACCGTGATCGAGGAGGCCAGGCGGAAGCAGATGCGTGCCCCGGGCCTGCAAGAGCCCGCGAAGAAGGCGCTTGCCACCCTGGACCGCCAATGGGACGGCGTCATCGCCCACCGCGACTACCCGATGGTATCGCTGGACAACAACGCCGCGGAGAGAATGATCCGCGGCCCTGTCGTGACCAGGAAGAACGCCGGCGGCTCCCGCAACGAGGACTCCGCCCGGCTTGCCGCCGCGATCTGGACCGTCACCGCCACCGTCCAAGTGGCAGGACTGAACATCCTGACCTGGCTCACCGCCTACCTCGATGAATGCGGCCGCAACGGCGGGAAGCACCCGTCCGGCCCGGATCTGGAGCGCTTCCTGCCGTGGAACGCCAACCCCGAAGACCTCCGCATCTGGGCGCAGCCGCCACCATCGGGCTGATATCCCCGCACGATCACGCCACCGGACTGCGCGGTCTCGCGAAGAGGCCACGCCGGCTATTCGCATGCCCGCTCACAGGACTTCCGAATACGTACGTCCGGTTCGGTATCTACCCGATCCAGGAAGCGCAGGTAGTCGGCTAAAGGCTCGGCAGACAGGGAGCTCATGGCCTCAAGCACGCGGGCGTCCTTAACACCCCAGAGGTGGGTAAGTTCTCGCTGGAGCTGCGGGGGCGTAAGGGTCCTGCTCCGCCCGGCCGCCCAGTGCTCCAGGAGGAGCAGGTAGACGTCATCGGGGACCAACGGCAGGAGCGAACCGTTCAAGAGAGAGAATCGGCCGCTGAACTGGGTCTGTTGCCGCACAGCTTTGATCAGTGCTTCGAGTTCGTACTGCTCGGGGTAGTGGTCAGCGAACAGGTCACTCTCCGTCAAGTGCGTGCTGATGTATGAGAGCTGATACCCAGTCGTGTCCAACATCGCGATCTTCGCGACGAGCAGTGCCCGGACCAGATCCTCTTCACCCAGATCAAGGCGTATGCGCGGCAACAGGGGACTACCCGGAAGGTCGCGAATTTGGGTCGCGATCCACTCCTTCCGGAGCTTGTCCAGGTTCAGGCTAGTCACTCGCTCTCCTTCGTTTGGATCTAGGACGTCGATGGGCCTCGTTACTCCCAGGACAGGTCGTCACCGAGGAGGGATCTGATCCGGGCGATTTGCTTGTCGAGATTTCTCACCTGAATTGAGTCGGCTCCGAATGACTCCACGAGGAGTTCGCGAACCGTCTTGAGTTCGGTCAATGCCTCGTCGGGACGTCCGGCGTTTGCGAGCATTTGGGCGATGACGAAGCGCGAATCACGGATCTGGTCTGCTTTGTCGTCGTCCGCCGAGGGCTCGGCGTTTTGTACAAAAAACCGCAGATGCGGCAGGGCCTTGTCCGGCTTGCCGATCTCGGCGTATGCGTGGCCCGCGTGGTAGGAGCAGTCGAGTACGTACGAATCGTCGGGAGGAAGATGGAGGCGGTAGTCGCGTCCGACGACCTCGAATAGTGCGGAGGCGCGTGTGTACTCACCGGCGTAGAACTGCGCTGCGGCCAGGAAGTGGCGCAGGCGCAGCTCAAGAAACGAGTCATGGGCCGCGCGTGTGACGCCGTCCTCGAGGAGAATGATCGCCTCGGACGGCCGGTCGTCATCCAGGAGCTTCCGGACGTTGAGCTGCAGTGCTTCGGCTTCGGCTTCGGTGAGCGCGCTCCGGCGGGTGCTCTGTTCCCTGCGCTTAGCCGGGGCCAGCAGAGGCTGGCGGAAGGGGCGCGTCGGGTCGCGGTTTTCGTCACCTGTGAACGGCTCACCCGGCGTCGTCACATGAGGTAGCAGAGCCTCGTATACCGCCTCCGCCGACGGACGCGCCGGTGCGTCTTTCGCAAGCATCGAGATGACCAGGGCGTCAAGTTCCGCGGGTACGTCCTGGCGCCGCCGCCGCACGGACGGCGGGGGCGACTGGAGGTGATGGGCGCGTAAAGGTGTGTCTGTAGTCCCGTGGAATGGCACGTCGCCGGTCAACAGTTCGCACAACAGGCAGCCGAGTGAGTAGATGTCCGATGCGGAGTTCACCACCTGGCCGACACACTGCTCGGGAGACATGTAGGGCGGCGTCCCGACCGTTCTGTCGACCTGGGTCAGCCGCGGCAGCGCCCCCGCGCCGCGCAGGACCGCGATGCCAAAGTCCAGCACCTTCACCAGGCCGCCGTCGACGACCATCATGTTGGCCGGTTTGATGTCGCGGTGGACGATGTCGACCCGGTGCACATCGGCCAGGACTGCCGCGATCTGCGCGGCGATCGACGCCGCCCATGACACGCTCGGCGGTGCGGTGAGGTAGTCCGCGCGGTCGAGCAGGGATTCCAGCGTTGAGCCACGTAGCAGCTGCATGACGAGCCACAGTTGGGCGCTGCCGTCGGGGCTCGTGTCGACGCCCGTGTCATAGACCGCCGGGGTGCCGGGATGTTCCAGTTGGGCGGTGGTGCGGATCTCGCGCAGGAACCGCTTGCGGTCGCGGTCCAGATTGTCGAGGATCTCCACTGCTTCCGGGCTGTCCGGTGCGGCTGGGATCGCCCCTGGCGACGACGGTCGGAGCAGTTTGATTGCGACCCTCCGGTCCAGACGCTCGTCGTAGCCGTGAAAGACCTCGCTCATGCCGCCACGGCCGAGCGATCCGTCGATGCGATATCGTCCCGCCAGGAGGCGTCTCCTGACCGGCTCACCGGTCCCGTTCGTCACGCTCCACCACCTCTATCCGGAGATAGAACTCCGTGATTCGCCCGCTTGCCAAGGCGGCCGTTTGACGGTCACGGTTCGGCCTACCCGCAGGTCTCCTTCAGCATTTCCGCGCGCAACCTCGCCAGCGCCTCGTCCCGGGCTGGCTCGGTGATGATCCGGTACGCGCGCTTGCGCGCCGCCTCCTTGATCGCCTTCTGGAACTCGTTGTTGTCGAAGTACAGTTTCATGAACTCGCTGTTGCGCTCTGCGTTCTCCGCGACGATGTCGTCGAGCCGGTCGTCGGCGACCTGCCCGAACCGGGCCTCGTCGTTCATAAGCGCGATCTGCTGCATTGCCGTGTCCTCGACGAGGCCGACGACCTGCTGGTAGACGAGGATCTGGTCGGACGTGCCCAGGCCCAGCCCGAAACGGTCGTTCAGTTCCTCGATCACTTCCGAGAGCGGTTTCACCTCCGGTTCCCGGTGGCGGGCGCCGTCGGCGGCGTGGCCTCGCACATCGCGGTCGCCCGCCGCCGACAACGAGACGTTGTGCCGTCCGGTGAACTCCAAGCGGAAGTGGCTCAGGTCCGCATCCCCGATGTCGATGGAGGTCGCAGGCCTGCCTGGCAGGCGGATGAGCAGGATCCTCCCGTACTGGTAGAGGCGTTCGAGATCTCGGTCGCCCCAGTCGACGATCTGCGCGATGAGGCTGTAGGCGCGAACGTAGTCCTGCAACGCACCCCGGAAACCTTCTCGCTCGTCGTCGGTTTCGAGCGCGGCGAACCGGTCCAGGGCAGGATGGAGGTATCCGTGCAGCTCGGCGTGGAGCTTTCTTTCGGCCGCGTCGGGCATTCGTGCCGGCCCGGCTGCGGCCAGGACCCGGATGAACGCCTCCATCTCAGAGGCGACCAATAGTCCGTACTCCATCACCTCGCGCTGCTTGGTGTAGAGCAGGTTCGGGTCGCTCGGTTCGGTGATCGTGGTCTCGAACCAGTTCGAGAACGCGGCCTGGATGTCGGCGGCCTGGTTGGCGAAGTCGAGGACGTGGACGTCTTCCTGCGACTTGAGCGGATGGATCCGGTTGAGCCGCGACAACGTCTGCACGGCCGCGACCCCGGTCAGCGGCTTGTCGACGTACATGGCGCAGAGCAGCGGCTGGTCGAAGCCGGTCTGGTACTTCTCCGCAGCGACGAGCAGCCGGTACTCGTCCTGGTTACGCGCGACCGCCTGCGGGTCGTCGGCCTTGGTGTACGCGAACCGATCCGGCAATTGACTCTCGGGGAAACCGTTGAGCTGCGCCTCGGTGAACTCCAGGTCGTTGCCGTCCTTCAGTTGGCCGGAGAACGCCACGAGCGCGCCGCAGTCGGAGTATCCGCGTAGCGCCACGTAGTTGCGGATCGCCTGGTACAGGTCGAGCGCGTGCTGGCGGCCACTGGTGACGACCATCGCCTTGGCCCGACCGCCGAGGCGCCCAGCGATGTTCTCCCGAAAGTCGTCAACGATCAGCTTCGCCTTCTGCTCCATCGACTTCGGATGGAGTTCGGCGAGGCGGACCAATTTCGCCTTCGCTTTGGCCTCGTCGACCTCAGGATTGGAGATACGCGACTCGGCCTGCTCCACGGCGGCGTTACGCAAACGCCACTTGGTCACGTACGTGATGTAGTTGGCCAGCACATCGAGGATGTAGCCCTCATCGATCGCCTGCCGCATCGAGTAGACGTGGAACGGCACGTACACGCCCTGCTCGCCAGTGCGCGGGTTCACCCGGTCCGGGTCGAAGCGGCCGAACAGCTTCAGCGTCGATGATGTCGGGGTGGCGGTGAACGCGAAGTACGACAGGTTCGGCTGCTTGCCGCGCACCCGCGTCATGTATTCGACGTCGTCCTCGTCCTCCTCGCGGGGTACGGCGTTTGCGCCGATGGCCTGCTTGATCCGGGCCGCGACCTCGCCGCCCTGCGAGGAGTGCGCCTCGTCGATGACGACCGCGTACCGCTTGCCGGCCAACTCCATGTCGGCGGTCTTCTTCAGCACAAACGGGTACATCTGGCCCGTGCTGATGACGATCTTCGAGGTGGCGTCGTCGAGGGCCGCGGCGAGTTGGGTCGAGTCCTCGTCGATCTTCTTGACCACGCCGGGAGTGTGGTCGAACTGGAAGATGGTCTTCTGCAACTGCCGATCGAGTACGACCCGGTCGGTGATCACGATGATCTTGTGGAAGACCGGCTGGTTGCCGTCGTCGAACAGGTTCGAGAGGCGGTGGGTCAGCCAGGCGATCGTGTTCGACTTGCCCGAGCCCGCCGAGTGCTGGATCAGGTAGCTGTGCCCGGCGCCGTGCACCTGGGCGTGGGCTACCATCTTCTGTACTGCATCCCATTGGTGGTAGCGGGGGAAGATACGCGGCGAGGTGTGCGGGTTCTCCTTCACGCCCTTCCGGTCCGGCACCTGAATGTGCACGAACCGGTGCAGGATCTCCAGCCAGTTGTCCCGCTGCCAGATCTGCTCCCAGAGGTAGGCGGCGCTGTAGGAGCCGAGGGCGGCGGACGGGTTACCGGCCCCGCCTGCCTGGCCGGGTCCGTTGGAGCCGATGTTGAATGGCAGGAACTCTGTGTCGGGGCCGCGCAGCCGCGTGGCGATGAAGGCGCGGTCCGGGTCGACGGCGAAGTGCACGAGCGTGCGCTTGGCGAAGAACACGTCGTTCGGGTCCCGGTTGAGCCGGTACTGCACGATCGCGTGATGGGCGTTCTGCGCGGTGTTCGGGTTCTTCAGTTCGACGGTCGCGACCGGCAGCCCGTTGATGAAGAACGCCATATCGAGCGCCCGGCCCCGGTGCCGCGCGCTGTAGTGCAACTGCCTTGCGACCGTCAAAATGTTCGCGTCGTATTCGGCGAGGGCGTTGGCGGCCAGCGTATGACCGGGCCGGAAGTAGGCCAAGTCGATCTGCACACCCCGGTCACGCACGCCTTGGCGCAGGATGTCCAGTATTCCGCGCGCGTCAATCTCGGCGGCGACGCGCTGCGCGAACTGACGTTGCGCGGTCGCTTGGTCGCCCCCGTACAGGCCGATGAGTCGGTCCCAGCTCTTCTGCTGCGTCGCACCGATGAATCGGTACATCTCAGCGATGTCGAGACCCAACTCGACGTTGAAGGTCCCTTGCGTGCGCGACCAGCCGCGCGTGAGTAGCTCGGCCTCTAAACGCGACTCGAAGGCGTATTCGCCGTGAGCTCCAGGGGTCATGTGGCGATACCTCCAGACGGAGAAAGACCTTGGGCGGTGGTGACGTCGATCTGGCCGGTGACGGCAGATGTGATGAGGGCTCTGCGGCGTTCAGCCAGGAAGGCATCAGCAGATGCCATCTCTGCTTGCGTCTTGCGAATGGCCGCGATCATCGATCTCAGCTCGCCTACGCGTCGATGACCATCGTCGGGAATTGGAATTCTATATGCCGCCAGCTGTTCACCCGTCAGGTGGGGAATTGTCGCTAGATTACCATCGGCATCGAAAACCCCAGCCGCCTTCGCAAAGCGCAACCAATACATGAGCCATTCGACTGGTACATGGCTGGTGGCTCGAACGCGGTGGAGCGACTTCTGATAGAAGCATGTTAGGGTCCGGCCATCCCAAACAGCTGCTTCAGCGACACCAGCACCACCTTCACAGACCAAGAGGTCACCTGCCTTGACGCCATAGCGAAGCCGTTCACTCGGCTCGAACGTCATGGTTGCCAAGTCCCCAGTATCGATTTCGTACCAATGGATATTCGCATTTCGAAGGTATGGCTGCTGGCCATCGCCCGATGCCCGCTCCGCATTGAGCATCTTGCCGAGTTGAACGTCGAAGTAGGCGTACACGGGTCCAATACGCCATCCGTCAGGAATCGTTGGGAGCCAACGCCAGCTTGTTTCGGTACGCCCCATGCCCAGGTCGGTTCCACGTAGCTGGTCTCCAATGCTGGCTAGCTCGAGTTCACCAAGAGTTGTGGCCTGCATACGGCGCTTAGCCATCAGCGTATCCATCCGAGCTGTTTCGGCGTCGAGGAAGTCGGCGATGCGGCGCTGCTCATCGAGGGACGGGAGGTCGATTGTCCAGTCCCTGATCAGGTCATCAGGAACACGCTTCTGACCGGCGACACCATACATCTCCGCTTCGCCTAGCTTGAGAAAGTCATGCGAATGGAAGATATAGAGGAGATAGCGCGGCTCGATCCTCGAACCAGGTCGAACGACATGAAGTTCAGTTGTCCCTGTCCCAACAGAATCAGGAAGATCCGGAATCAACACTGATCGGCTGGCTTCGAAGGTCGGCGTAATCTTCGGCACGATGATGTCGCCGGACTGGAACCGTGTGTAGCCGACGGCGACAGCAGATTTTGGTCGTGTCTGGCTCAAATCAAAATTGTCTCCGGGCCAGACATTCTCCATCGGCAGGAACGGCACAAGGGCGTCTTCAGCGAGCCGATCGAACCGGCGGCTCAACGGGTTGACTTGGGCTACATAACGGAGGCGTGTCTTCATCCCGTGACCTCACCTAGCAGCTTCTGAATTTGCGTCTCCAACTCACGCAGTTCCGCATCGATCTCGGCCAAGGGTCTCGGCGGCGTATACACATAGAAATGGCGCGTGAATGGGATCTCGTAGCCGACCTTTGTCTTGTCGTAGTCGATCCAAGCGTCCGGGACGTGCGGGGTGACCTCGCGGGCGAAGTAGGCGTCGATGTCCTCGTCCAGCGGAACATTCTCGAAGTCGCGCAGATCCGGGTCCGGCAACACCGTCCCGCTCTTGTCCTTCTGGACCTCGCCTTCGGGGTCGGGGACCGACAGCGCACCCCAGAAGCCCTTGAGTAGCGCCGCCGTGCCTGGCCACGGCGCACCGCCTTCGACAATGGCCACATGCACCGCTGAGGTCGCTTCTTTCTTGGTCCACCACACCGAGCCGACTGACGCGCGCAGCGCCACAATCAGCGCCTCACGTCCGGCCCACTTGGCCAGTGCCTTCGAGTTCTCCAATGCTGCCAAGGTGTCATCGGTGATCTCGAAACGCAGTTTGAGTGGGCGTTCGACGGTGATGCGGTGGTAGCCGAAGTCGCGGGTGCGGAAGATCTTCACCTTCTTGTGGTCCGGGTGTGCGGTGTCTGCCGCGACCGCAACCGCGTTGACGTACAGGTCGGTGATGTACTTGACCTGGTCGTCACTGATCTGCTTGCGTTTGTCGCCGAGGGACTTGCGCATCTTCTCCCACTGGTCGCGGGCGTCGAGAAGGATCACCTTGTCGCGCAGTTCCTGGGCCTTGCGGTTGGACAGGATCCAGAAGTATGTGGAGATGCCGGTGTTGTAGAAAAGTTGGTCAGGCAGGGCAATGATGCCTTCCAACAAGTCGTTCTCTAGGATCCACTGGCGGATCTTCGATTCGCCGGACTCGGCCGCGCCGGTGAACAGCGGGGAGCCGTTGAAGACGATCGCCAGGCGGGCTCCCTTACCCTCAACCGGCTCCATCTTCGAGATCATGTGCTGAAGGAACAGGAACGAGCCGTCGTTGATACGAGGTGTACCGGCGCCGAAGCGGCCGCCGTGGCCGAGTTCAGCCTCGGCCTCAACCGTGTCTTTCACCTTTTTCCACTCCACCCCGAAGGGCGGGTTGGCCAGCATGTAGTCGAACTTCCTGCGGGGGTAGCCGTCGTCGCTGAAGGAGTTGCCGAAGTGGATGTCACCGCGCTGGTTGAGCATCAGCATGTCCGACTGGCAGATTGCCCACGACTCCGCGTTGATCTCCTGGCCGAAGAGGTAGACTTCGGCCTGTGGGTTGATCGACTTGATGTGGTCCTCGGCTGCGGTCAGCATGCCGCCGGTGCCGCAGGCCGGGTCGAGGATGTTGATGACCTGACCCACGCCCGCGATGGTGTCGGCGTCCGGAGCTATCAGCAGGTTGACCATGAGCTTGATGACTTCACGCGGGGTGAAGTGCTCACCGGCGGTCTCGTTGGAGTCTTCGGCGAACTTGCGGATCAGGTGCTCGAAGACGTAACCCATGTCATGGTTGGACAGCTTGTCGAGGTCGCGCATCGTGGCGAACCTGCCGACCACCTGGTAGAGGATCTTCGCGCCCGCGAGCCGGGTGATCTGGTTGTCCAGGTCGAAGCGGGTCAGGATCTCCCGTACGTTCGCGGAGAAGCCGTTGATGTAGTCGCGGAGGTTCTTGGCGACGCTCTGCGGGTCGCCGCCGATCGTCGTGAAGTCCTGACCTGAGGTGTTGTAGAACGGCAGCTTCGCCGCGATCTCCAACAGACGCCCCTTGTTCTGGATATCAAGCGAGGCGTCGCGGGCGCGCACTGCTTCCCGGGTCGGGAACATGACCGCGTCGAGGCGCCGCAGAAGCGTGAACGGCAGGATTACCTGGCCGTACTCGTGGCGCTTGTAGTCGCCGCGCAGGAGGTCGGCGACCGACCAAATGTCGCTTGCCATTTTGGCATGCGTGGGTCCAGAGGTCACAGTTCTCTCGTCTCCTCGTCGGCAGCACGGGCTTGATCAGTGTTCTTCATCACGGTGAAGTCCGGGGCCAGAACGCCGGTAGTCAGGCCGTACATGGTCTGGTCGATCACGTGCGCGCTCGTTTTGGCCAGCCCGGCGAGCAGGTCTTTCAGCTGGCGCAGATGGCGGAAGGCGTCGCCGTACCGCCGCTGCTCGGCCAGGGGCAGACGGGGAACGCGGCAGCGGCGGAGGTCGTCGCGGCTGAGTGCGCCGAGGGTGTTGGCCACCGGCAGCGTGCTGGCGTCGGCCCGGAGAAAGGCGGCGAGGAAGTTTGCGTCCAGGCGGGTGGCGTCGATTTCGACGACCTGCGCGATGCCCGTATCGTCCTCGTTGGTTCCGGTGGCAATGGCTGGTGGGCGGCCGAGCGTCCGTACCAGCAGGTCGCCGGCGCGTGGGGTGTCGTCGCGTGAGCGAATCGTCAGGGCGCCCGCACGCTCCAATTCGCCGATGGCGACGTACGAGTAGCGGGGCGGTGCCGTCGGGGTGGCGAAACATGGCAAGCCCTGGCCGACGCGTGTGTAGAGGGCTTCCAGCCGACGGGTGACCTGGGCGAAGTCGTCGGGGCTCGCCGTGCTGCGGGGGGTGATGTAGCGGGAGGGCAGGAGGTTGACGTCGTTGTCGAGGAGTTCCAGGCGGGGGACGGCACGGGAGATCGTCGGATCGGCGTCCGCGAGTAGCCGCTGCCAGACGGCGAACTCCTGTGGGACGTCGGCCGCGTCACCCAGCTCGGACAGATCCACCATCCGCACTGCCTGGTGGTCGGGAGTACCGTAGGGCCGTTGCAGAACCCAGAGGCAGATATCGGTCGCGGGCACTGAGCCCATTCCCTTCGGCAGGGCTATCACGTCGCGCAGCACGCCGGAGCGCACCAGCGCCGCGCGGACATGCTGACCGGACGCCTGAACGCACGTGCGTGACGTCACGGCGACGACCGCCACGCCGCGAGGCCTCAGGTGCGCGTAACAGTGCTGGACCCAGACCAGCTCGCTCTCGCGGGGGGCCGGAATGCCGAACTCCCAGCGCGGATCGGTGACCAGCTCGCTGGAGGGCCACTGCGGTATGTCGAAGGGCGGCTCGCAGACTACGGCCGCCGCCGTACCCCGATATTCGTCCAGCTGGTTGTCCAGCAGGGAGTCGCCGGTATGGATCTCGTACGGCACACCGAGGTAGTTACTGCGCAGGTTGAACGCGGCGACAGCGGCGGCCGATTCCTTGATTTCCTGCCCGGCAAGCTTGACGCTGTCGCCGAAGCGGTCGGCGACGGCCATCAACAGGGTGGCGTTGAAGCACGCCGGATCGAGCACGACGGAAACCCCGTCGTCCGCGCCCGCCGCGTGCGCGACGGTCGTGGATTGTGGCAGCAGCGACACGATGACCTTGGCCAGCAACTGGTCCGGGGTCAGGTCGGCGATGCTTGACTCCGGCGTCTGCGCTAGAGCGCGCCGTATTTCATTGTCGAGGCGACCACCCTGGAACGATGACAGGTCGCCGACACGCTGCGTCCCAGTGTCGGTACGACCGGCCGTCGCCAGCTGGTCGCCCTTCCCCGTCTCCGTCAGCCACGCCTCGACCTCGGCCCGGGAGAACGTCGGGCTGTGCGGACTTCCGCCGACCGGATCCGGGAACTCCGGATAGCGACGGCGCCAGTTCGCAACGGCGGCACGCCCGACACCCGCCAGCCGCGCAATCGCGGCCGCCGTCAACTCGTCGTGCTCGTCTGGACCCATGGCGGTCACCCTATACGGCGATCTCGCTATGTACAACCAACTTGTAAACATAGTTGCCTATGTTCACAAGATGTTCTATGCTCGGCTGATACGGGTTAGCATCGTCCCTACTTGATCTCTTTGAGTCACGATGATGCTTGTGGCTACCAACCAGCCACACGGGAATCGGGGCTGCGACGTCAAGGGGTCCGCGGCTGTGAACATCTGCTGTCGACCGCTCCCGTAACGAAACCGCACCGAATTCACATCCCGCCGTCCTGACCAGCCAGACCTGACATCCAGACGAGGAACTACGTGAGCATCGACCTCGACCCGCCGCTCGCTCCCAAGAGGGTCAAGAAGCCTCCGACCACCCGCAAGACATCGGTCTACCGGTTGCGCGCCGGCGGGCCGATTGAGCGTGAGGACCTGCGCTCGTTCGTCCTGCCGCGCTACTTGGACCGCGAAGGCTTCCAGGCCTGCGAGTTCGACCAGGACGGCGTCGTGGGCCTGCTTCTCTCCGGCACCATCGCCCCTGGCCAGGCCGACTGGTGCGAGGTGCTGAGCGCGCTGACCGGGCAGCTCGTGGCGGAGGAGAACCGGACGGCGCTGGCCGTCGTCGTGGTCCGTACCGAGCAGGCGATCTACGGCCTCACGTACGGCATGGGCCACATGATGATCGATCCGACCAGGATTGACCCCGGATTCGGCATCGAGTTCGCCATCCGATGCCTGGACGAGAAGCGCATCACCAAGGTCCGCCGCCAGATCATGGACGCCCGAGGCCGGACCGACGAGAACTCCGCCACCAGTGGGGAGCACATCCGCGGCTTCGGCATCGAGCAGTACGGCGAGATCGTTAGCCAGATCGCGGGTCAGATCACTGGCGTCCCGCTCACCTTCACCAAGGACCGCACCCGGCCCGCGCATGTGACTGGCAACGACCGCTCGATCAAGCTGCACCTCGGCCGCACGCCCGCCGCCCTGCTGCACGACCTGCGGCAGATCGAGGAGGCGTGCGCCCGCCCCAACCCGCTGCCGGGGTTCGAGTTCATCGCCCAGGTCCGGCAGCTCGACCGGCAGTCCGAGCAAGTACGGGTGCTCGACACGTGCCTCGACGCGATGCTCGGCGAAGACGAGGTGGACCGGATGGCGTTGGCGGTGCCCAGCGTGTGCCGGGATCGGTTCGAGTTCGCCGAGTCCTTCGAGGTGAAGCTCGCGCGGCGCTCGCAGTACTACGAGGAACTCGACGTCGAGCAGTTCGTCGCAGCCGTCCGAAACCAGCCTCAGGGGAGCCGCCTGTCCACACTGCGCAAGGGCCGTGTCCAGATGTTCGCGGGTTCCGAAGGCACTGAGACGATCAGCCCCGCAGTCCCGGCCGACCATTGGCTGACCGCCGAGGTGGCTGATGGGGCTGTCCACTACTTCTACTGGCAGGGGCGGTGGTACGAGATCGGGGAGGAGTACCTGACCGTCATCGAAGACAGGATCGCTGAACTCCTGGCCCGCCCCGCCAGCGTCACGATGCCGCCTTGGCCCAAGTACTCGGACGACGAACACGGCGAGAAGTGGTACAACGAGCAGGTCGCCGCCCAGCCAGGGTACGTCCTGCTCGACCGGAACACCGTGCGCACCAAGCGTCTGCGCGGGGGCGGCCTCGAGATCTGCGACGCCCTCGGGCCGGCCGGGCAGCTCATCTGCGTCAAGAAGGCCGACGGGACTGCCGAACTGAACCACCTCTTCGCGCAGGGTCGTGTCGCCATCGAGACCATGCGATACGACACCGAGGCCCGCGAGAAGTTCCTCGCCAAGCTCGCCAAGCTCCACCCCGGCCATGCGCTGGACACGTCGTTCAGGTCTCCGACCCTCATTTACGGCATTCTCCTCAAGGACGGGGTACCGCTGACCCCGAAGTCCCTGTTCGCCTTCGCCAAGGTCTCGCTCCTGCACACGGCCACGGCTCTGGAGGGCATGGGCGCACGCCTGGAGATCGTCTCCATCTCCCGGAACTCAACGACCGGAATGGCGGTGCCACCTTCGGCAACGCAGACGTTCCAGTGATGATCGCCGACTGTAAGCAGACGGCTCGAATCCCGGGGGCGCTCAGAATGGGCGCCCCCGACACACTCGACGCATCGCTATAGTCGTGCCGGACTGGGCCTACACGGTTTCCAATGTCGGCCAACCCGCTGTTGTGGCACTGCACGCTGAGCGAAGGAGGACCTAAGACGGCACGTTGCGGCGGTTCCCGCCGTGTATGGCCTAAAGGTGGGCAAGGACCTTTTTCGTTGAGCAATTGTCAAATTCTGTGGATTGCGGGTGATTCATAGAGCTCGAAGCCATTGATCGAGGGCTGCGAAGTCTTCGCCGGCGAGTCCTCGGAATGACTCCACGTGGTGGAGGAGTGCTCGGCCGCTATGGTGCGTAAAGTCCCAGTCTCGATCGGCGTCGGTGATCTCGTCGTCGACCCAGGCGAACGGGCGTCCGGCCGCCCAGTTCACCAGGGTCCGGGTCTTCCAGTGGAGCCCGAACCTGAACCCCGGGTCTGGTGGAGGCTCCCCTCCAACTACCTCCCAGGCGACACTCGCCGGGCGGAGTACAGTTCATCTCGCTGATCGGCGCGGGCCACACCAACCATGATGTGGATTGGCAGGATGCCGAGTCTCAGGATTGCGTAACCTTCCCAAGGTGGCCCTGGAGCATCCTGAACTGCCTGCGTTCGAACTAGCTGAGCACGACCTGATACAGGTCGCTAAAGTGTTCAGCCTTGGATCTGTAGGCGGTGCCACGTTTCTGCCTTCGGGGATGATGAACCGCAACTGGCGGGTGAGCACTGGCGCCGGTGTTATGGCCATCAAGGAGATCATTGACGTTCCGGTGCCGAAGGCTCGGCGCAGTCTGACTGTTGTGCGCCAGCTGGCGGATGCTGGGCTACCGGTGTGTGCCCCGCGTGTCGCTGCCTCCGGAGACGTGGTGGCCGAGATCGATGGTCGTGGTTTTTGTGTTCTGCCCTGGGCCGAGGGAAGCCATCTCCCAGGGACGGAGCTGACCGTTAATGAAAGCACCGACCTCGGGGCGCTCGTCGGGCGATTCCACCAGGCATTGGCCGCCCCTGGAATCGGGTTGGATCCCGTCGCGAATCGGCTGCGGGCAAAGGTAACGCCCGCCAACGCGGCGCTGGCGGAGGCCGATCGCTTTCTCCAGATCATCGCTACCCGGGAGGAGCTGGACGCGTTCGACGCCGCCACGCTCAAGGCGCTGCGGCAGCGCAAGGAACTGCTCACCGAGTGGGCAGGTGAAGCTCCACCTGATGATCTCGCTTCGGGTCCGGTCGGCTGGACCCATGGGGACTTGCAGCCGCTCAATCTGCTGTGGCGCGACGGGGCGGTCGTAGCCGTGCTGGATTGGGATCGGCTGGGGGTCCGCGCGTACGGGGAGGAAGTCGTCCGTACCGCGCAGGTGCAGTTCACCACCGACGATGGCCGCCTGGATCTGGAGAGGGTGGTGACCTTCGCCGCTGGATATCGGTCCCAGGTGAGGATCGCCGATGAGGATCTGGTGGATGCGGTCGAACGCTTGTGGTGGAAGAGGCTGACCGATTTCTGGCAGTTGCAGTGGCACTACGACAAGGGTGATCACGGGCCCGATCGGTTGTGGGAGTCTGGAGAGCGGCTGCTGCACTGGTGGACCGCCCGCCGTGACCTGGTCAGAGCCGTCTTCACGTCCCGATGATGCCGGCTGCGGCCAGTTCCGGGAGGCAGGAGCGAGTCAGCGGGATGGCCCGGCGGTATGCCTGGTCGGCCAGTTCTGTGAGCTGATCCCGGGTGAGGGTCCGGATCAACGTGATCCAGGCAGCGTGCTGGTCGGGTGGGGCGAGGAGTGTGGGGTCGCCGATGGCCTCGCCGATGCCGCCCCGGGCGGAACCGATGGAGGGCAGTCGGGTTAGGGCGGCTTCGATGATGACCCTGGGATAGGCGTCGTTGACCATGCTGGGGACCAGGAGCAACTGGTGGCGGCGATAGAGGGCGGTCATTTCGTTGGGGTCGTAGGTGCGGGGCAGGTAGGTGACGTTGGGGTGGCAGGCGAATTCGGCCGCGGTGTCCCACCAGCCTTCCACCAAGGTGAAGCGCCGCTCTGGGAGCAGGTCGGCGAGCCGGTGCATTAGCGCGGCGCCCTTGGCCGGAACCGGATTGATCATGAGCAGGTCACCGTCGCGTTGACCGGCGGGCGCGCTGACCGGTCGGAACGGTGGGTAGAACAGCACAGCCGCGTACATGGACGGTGTCTGGGACAGGACGAACCGGGAGGTGGCCAGCGCGTAGTGGGGCTTGCCGTCCAGAACGTGCAGACCGGTGGACGACACCGAGTGCAGCCAGCCCGCGACCTTCGTCTTGGTTCGGGCGTGGGCGGCGAGTTCGGCCGATCCCTCCTGGGAGGTGATGACGAGGTCGGGCTTGTCCTCCCGCAGCGTCGTGGTGAGCGCTTTTAGTAACACGTCCTGGGCGACCACGCGGATGTGAACGCCGTTGCTGACGTAGCGCAACTCTCTGCTGCCAGCTCGGTAGTCGTAAGCGAGGGCGGAGCGATCTAGATGGTCCAGCATCGACGGCAGCATCGAGGTTGTTGCCCACGGGGGTTCGTGTGAGGCCAGGTAGAGCGTTCGCCAGCCCGCGGCGGCGAACTGCTCGGCGAGCAGTTGCTGGGAGACCTCGGCGCCGCCGATCAGGAACGGTGGCGGAATGCGTCGCCAGACGAACAGCACTGTTCCGGATTCAGCTCTCGCCGGAAGAGATCTCATCGCGGGGCCGTTCGGTAGAAACGTTCAGCGAAGCGGTCTCGGCGGGCGCAGGGGACGGATTGCGCGACGGTCCAGGCATGACGTATCGGCCGATACATGGCTGAGAGCGGCTGCAATTGGGAGGCGTACAGATACAGCAGCGTGAGCTTGTCGAGAAGTACGTCAGTGATGTCGACGACTTCGGCGACCAGCGTGTCGCCGACGCATGCGGCGAACAGGTGATGGTCGTCGGTGGACAGGCTGTAGGTCTGCCAAAACGCTGAATCTTCCCAGAACCATCGGCAGCCGAGCCGTCGCGCGGCGTCGTGGACCAGGAGGTGATCGGGGTGGCGGGTGACCGCGGCCGGGGCGAGGAGTTCGGCTTCGCGCCAGTCACCCAGTTCCGCAAGGGCCAGTTCCAGGTCGGCGGTAACGCGGTCCAGGAGGTCAGATTCGTACGGCTGGTAGGGGGCACAGGCGTCGTGGTACCCGAGTAGCCGCTGATTGCCGTCCAGCGGGCGGAGTGCCTGGGTGGATTCGGCCGCGCGAAGCCGGGAGATCTCCTCTTCTCCCGGACGCCGGGCGCGAACAGAAGCGTGTGCGGATGCCGAGCGGCTGAACACGGTCACCACGGTGAGCGGACGCGCCTGGGTGAGGAACAGGCCGCTCGCCGAGAGTGCCAGGTCGTCGTGGTGGGGCTCGATCACCACGACCGGACGTCCGGCCCGGTGACGCTGCTCAATCAGGTACGGCTGCCCGTCGTACGGGGCTGTGACCTCGATAATCGTCTCGCCGCTGTTGCGACGCCTGGCGAGTTGCTCCTGATGGGTGCGATGGGCGGCGGCGAGGTCATCGGGGAAGGTGTAGACGCCGACGGCGTCGGGAATCGGAAGCGACCGGTCCACAGCGGGAGTTTCTCCAATGTGAGATGTCGTTCAGCGGACGGTGGTGTCGTACCAGGGCCGCCAGAATCGCTGAGAAGTCAGGAACAGGCGGGCGGTGATCGGGTTGGCCCGCCAGATCATGCGCCAGCTGGACCATTGCTCGAACCGGCGCAGCGACGGCCGGACCCGCAGGTGTGTGAGGTAGACGACCGGGGCCTGTCGCCGGCGGCCGAGGCGGATCAGGCGGGCGAAGAAGTCGACGTCTTCGCTCATGTACAACTCGCTTCGATACCCGCCCAGCGTGAAGAACGCCTCCCGGGTGCAGAACTGGGTCACACCCTGAGCGCCGCCGAAGTACCGCCTGTATAGGGCCCAGGCCGCTACCAGCAGCCGGGCGCCGATTTTGGTCGGCTCGTACAGGGCGGGGATCGTCCCGCCGACGCATGACCCAGAGGTCAGGTGCCGCATCGCGGCGTCGATGCCCTCAGCCGGGAAGTCCACGTCCGCGTCGATGAAGACCAGGTGGTCACCGCGCGCTGCGGCGGCACCCGTGTTACGGGCCCGGCCGATACCTCGCAAGGGTTCGGAGACGACGCGAGCCCCGTGGTCGGAGCCCATCGCAGCAGTGGCGTCGGTGCTGGCGTTGTCGACAACGATGATCTCGCCACGGCCGCCGGTCGCCTGTTCCCAGTAGCGCAGCGCGGCAACCACGGTGGGCAGGTACTGGGGCAGGTAGCTTTCCTCGTTGTAGGCCGGGATCACGATGGACACCTCGGGTGCCGGCTCGTTCATGCCGTTCTCCCTTTCACGACGGTGGCCTTGGTCAGGGTCAGGCGTACTGGTCGAGTACCTGGGTGAGGCGGGCCTGCCACAGGACGACATCGCGGCCTTCCTGCCGAGCCGCCCACCACCACCCGCGCAGCGTGTGGAAGATGATTAGGTCGGTGAGCAGGACACGCGATGTCGGGCCCAGGTAGCCGGTCATCAGGCTGGCAAGGTCGTCAGACGCGAGCGCGTCGGTAGTGACCGCGGTTTGGGCGAGGTCGTACTCGGCGGGCGCGTCGGTGGCCTGCTCGAAGTCGATCAGGTAAGGGAGTGGGTCACCAGCCCGGAAGACCACGTTGCGAAAGTGCAAGTCACCGTGGCAGCTCACGGCATTGTGCTGGGCGGGGCGACTGAGCCGATCAAGACTTGGTTGCACTCGCCAACGCACTTCTTCAGGCAATCGGTCGCGCAATGTGCGCACGTCTAGGACGAGCTGACTCACGACCTGGGTTCGGGTACGGTCTCTACAGCCGGGATCATGATGGAACGCGTTGAGGAGTCGCCCGAGCAGCCGTAATGCGTCTCGACGCGGCCAGATCCCGTCGCTGATGGTCTGGTGGAGGGTGTGCGGGCCGAGGTCGGTTAGGACAAGCGCGGTCAGGTCGTGACCTGGTATCTGGCCGCTGGCCACGACGTCCGGTACACCGAACGCGGGGCAGCCGGACCGCTCGGCCAGGGTGAGATGTTCCTTGCTGGCTTTCCATCGAGTGTGTCCGGCGTACACCTTGACGATCACGCTCTCGTGGATCTGCCGGTCGGTGAGGATGACGCGGTAAACGGCCGTGCTCGCCGACGCGGAAAGCTGGTTTGCTCGGACTACCGGCGTACCGAGAAGAGCCCGGCAGGCAGTGTCGACGGCAGACACACCAGTAGGCGCGATCACCGGCGTCTCCAATCAGGGGCGTCGAAACTGAGGTCACCGAGCTGCTGGATTTGTCGCAGGGTGGCGTTCAGGTGGTCGCGGTACAACCGCACGTGCTGGGTGACCGGGGTCGATGGGAGCCAGGGCTTGGCGCTTCCCACGAAGTGCAGCAGGGCCGCATCGGTGGCGTTCGGGGTCCGGGCGCGCGGTGTGTAGCGGTGGGGCCAGTCGCTGCGCTCCAGGAATCGTGCCAGTTCGAAGGTGTTGAATCGGCGGGGCACTGCCTGAACGGAGCCGCTGGCCAGTAGCCACAGGTTCAGCGCGTCTTGATCGTTGTGGAAGATGTAGCGGCGCCCGGTCGTCAAGGCGTTGTGTACGCCGCGATGGATCGTGGTGAGCATCGCGGTGGAGGTCCACCACATGCCGCCGTTGAAGTAGGGGCTGCCTGCCAGCTCGGGCCGAGCATCTGCCAGCCCTGGCAGAGCCTGTCCTCTTCCGACGGTGGGAGCGAATTCGTCGGCGACCAGCCCCAGCCGATCGCCGGACAGCATTTCCAGAGGAATGGAGATGTCGTCGACCGCCAAGGTGTCGGCGTCGATGTAGATGAAGTAGGGGCGGCCGACGAAGGCGGGAGTGAACTGGAATCGCAGCCATGCGGTCACGGTGATGTAGGCGGTGTCCGCCATCACCGCCATGGGAGCCGGACGAGCCCATCGCAGGTCGAATGAGCCGAACCCGAACCGGGCGGCGAGGTCGGCCATGGTGGCGGCGTGCTGGCGGGTCAGGTCTAGGGTCAGCACACGGATTGCGGCTTCGTGCCGTGCCGCGGCTGGGAGTGTCTGGGCCAGCGACTCCAGGGTCACCAGCGCGGGCAGCAGATACTGCTCATCAATACAGAATCCGAAGGCGTACACGCTCAGGCACCCCCGATCTGCGTGCTAGTGGCACTGCTGATCGCGGTGAGGGCCGTGGAAAGCACTGCGGCGGGGTCGGCGTTGGCGTCCAATTGCACGCAGTGGGGCGAGAGCGGGCGAGCGAAGTACTCGTTGAAATGCGAAGCGAAGGCCGGGTCATAGTAGAGGCGTGACACGTCCGGGCGGGTTGCGCCGCGCCTGGCCAAGACGGCAGGCGTTGCGAGCAACAGCAGGGTCAGGTCGGGTAGCACAGCAGCGCTCGCCGTCACGGCTTCGTCGATCAGGGTCCGTGCGCGGGCCACGGTGGTCGGAACGTCGAGCCCTTGGAGTTGCCCGACGGCGGTCAGGTGTGCGAGCAGGGTGTCGATGCTGCGGTCGAGGATAACGGCACCGTCGCGGGCCAGCGCGGCGTCGGCCTGGTGGCGTCGTTCAGCTTCGATGCGTAAATGTGCGGTGAGCGCCGCGAGTTGTTCGCCCTCGCTGCTGGCCAGCGGCTTGCCAAGAACCGCAGGGTCGGCGGCGACGTGGTAGTAGCACGGGACCACCTGCCAGGCGAACTGGCCCGCCAGGCTCGCCGCCAAGGTGGATTTGCCGGTGCAGCTCACACCCTCTATTGCGATGATCATCGCTTGGCCGCCCGCCCGGCTGGAACTCTTATCGCCGCCGCCGCATGCGGGCTGAAGGCGTCTACCCAGGTAGCGGCGATGCGGGTACGGACGACGTCGGGCACCTCGTACAAACCCGGCTCATGCCGCTCGGCGACCAGCCGCGCCATCGCGGCGATGATCTCGGCCTTGATGAGATGGATCGCTGGGCCAACCGCCGAGGTATGCAGAAAGTTCACCGCGTTGCCGTTGCCGAGCAGGACGAACGAACGGTCGGTGCGGCGATAGCGCACAGCGCCGTCGGCGAGCGCCTCGCGGGTGAATCCGGTCTCGGGGTTATGCAGGTCGGCCAGGTCGAACTCGTCGTCAGCGGAGGTCGCTCCGGCCAGCACCGCGTCATCACGCAGCATCTCCAGATGCTCGACGCCGATGGCGCGGCTACCGGTGGCGGAGACCACCAGATCCGCGGCTCCCAGCGCGCAGGGCAGCGGCGCGGATCCGTACCCGATCGAGATGGCCTGGGCCTGGCGGATCGGGTCGGTTTCCACCACGCTCACCTGGGCATGGCGGGCGTGGAGCGCGGCGGCGATACCCGCGCCGATCTTCCCAAAGCCCAGTACACACGCTCGTCGGCCTGCCAGGACCTGGCCGAGCCTGCGTAGCAGCGATTCGATCGAGAACACGATTGCGTCGCCGACAAGCCGGTCCTCGGGTTCCTTGAGCGGACTGCGGGCCACGCTGTATACCGGGCAGGGCAGCACCCCGAGCGCGAGATAGCGACGCAGCCCGTTCTCGGTGTCCTCCACCACTCCGGCGATCTTCCCCGGTAAGGCCGAGCAGACCGCGGCCAGTGCCGGCGCGTAGTAGCCGCCGATGTCCGCCAACACCAGCGGTCTTCCGGCGGCTCGATCGGCCAGATAGGTGGCCAGCCAGCCAGGGTCGGCGAAGCGGCTCCGAGCCAGGGCGTCACATCGGTAGCGTCTGGCCGCTTCCTCCAGGGTGGGCTGGTCGGCGGATTTGGGCTTGGGCAGCACGGCGGCCACGGGAGTGACCCGGTTCAGCGCGGTCAGGAAGTCCATCTGACCCGGGAGCACATGAGTGATCACCACCGATGCCGCATCACTGGGAGCGAAGCCGATCATTAGGTCGGCGAAGAATCCGGCTGCCTCGAAGGCCCGCGGCGAGCAGGATCTCGCCATCGCGGGTGTCGGCCTTGCTGTCTGGTGCGGGGTGGAGGCCATCCATCGGTTCCCGTCTTGTCAGGTCTGCTGCGCTCTAGCCAATCCCGATCGATACCGCCCAGCCAGGGCGTGGATGAGGCATCCATGTGGCATCTGCCTCGCATCCACCGGTCATCGCCGACGCATCGCTTACGCTGACGTTGGCTGACGGCGCCCAGGAGATCTGATGACCAGACGGCAAGACCTTGCCCAGCGTCGACGGGCGCTTGGCCACAGCCAGGAGTCTTTAGCCGATGCGCTGGGAACCGACCGGTCGACCGTCGCGCGATGGGAACGCGGGCAGTGCGAGCCGCAGCCCTACATCCGCCCCAAACTCGCCCGGCTCCTGCAGGTGAGCCTCGCCGATCTGGACAACCTCTTCTCGCCCGCCGTTAACGAGCGCCAGGTCGGCCCCGGCTCCGGCTCGGGACGCGCAAATCCGATGGCCGAGCATGTCGTGCCGGATCGCGAATCGGATGAGGATGACGATATGAACCGCCGTGATCTTCTCCGCATGCTGAGCATCACCGGCGCCCTCGTGGCCTTGCCGCACGCCGAATCCGCTCAGGGCCGACCTCCAGACTCGGCCATGGCGACCCAACCCGATCCGGTCCAGTACGAGCAGCTCAATGACCACCTGTGGCAGCTCTTCGCGCTGGCGTCGGCCAAGCAGCTGGTCTACCCGATGGTTCGCCGGCAGCTCGGCGTGGTGGCCGCTGATCTGGAGCATGCGCGAACCGCGGCAAGTCACCGGCGACTGTGTACGGCGACCGCCGACCTCTTCCAACTGGCCGGAGAGATCTTCTTCGACGCCAACCGGTACGCCGACGCGGCCTCCTGCTACAGCCTGGCCGTCAGCGCCGCCCGGGAGGTCGGCGCGTACGACCTGATGGCCAGCGCGCTCACCCGGCACGCCTTCATCTGCCTGTACGAACACCGGCATCACGAAGCCGAAACCCTGCTGACGGTAGCCGCCCGGGCCGCCGACCGCGGAGATCCCCACTTGTCGACCCGGCACTGGGTGGCTGCAGTGCGAGCCAACGCTTTCGCCGGGCTCGGCGAGTTGGACCCCTGCGCCCGCCAACTGGACACCGCCGAACGTGTCCTCGGGCTGAGCGGGCCAGTCACCCGCAGTGGCTGGCTCCGTTTCGACGGCTCACGCCTTGCAGAGGAACGGGGTGCCTGCTATCTGCAACTCGGCCGGACCGGCCCCGCAGAGGCCGCTTTGTATCAAGCCTTGGACCAGGCCAACTCCCCACGCCGCCGCAGCGCGGTCCTGACCGACCTGGCTCTGCTTGGCCTCCGGCATGGCGACCTGGATCACGCGCTACAACACGGTTGCGCGGCGGCCGAAGTCGGCGAGCACACCAAGTCCGCAGGCTATGTCGGCCGTAAACTCCTGTCGCTGCGGGACCGGATTACCCCGTTCGCCGCCGACAAACGCGTCAGAGAATTCATTGATCGCATCGACGTAGTCGTGTTCGGTGCCTAGGTGTTGTGAAGGAGCGATAATGCAGACTGAGACCGATGAGCACGGCCGGATCTTCCGGGAGGCGTGGATCGCCGGAGTGCGGAAGCACTTTCCGGGAGAGCCCAAGGCCGGGTATGTCACTCCCTGGCAGGACACGCCCGGCTGGGAGCGTCAGGCTGCTGCGGCTGTGTACGGTCAGGTACGCGAATTCATCGCAGTCAGCGGTGGAACGACCACAAAACTCACCCGCGCTCAAAAAGGTCGTTTCGTCGCGCTGTGCTGGATCGCCCAGATCTACAAGCACATCGACGACCCGAAGCCCTCGTATGTGGCTGACTGGGACGATCTGCCCGAATGGCAGAAGGAGACTGACGCCGACATCTTCGAACGTATCGAGGAGGAAGATGACGGGGTCGAAGCAGCACAGGTTTAGAAGGTCAGGCTTTCATGACGTGGTCGCTGAAGTCGCCGGCGTCCACTGCGAGCGCGATGAGGGTCTTGCGGGGGCGATTCGCAGGTGATCTGTGGCTGCTCGTGTTCGCTGGCGGGCGGCCGAACCTGGAGGGAGATCGGCCGCCATAACCGTATATACGATCACCGCTTCTATTAGTTCGAAGGCTGATAGTAGGGACTTTGGCGTGGATCCCATTCGGGGAAGCCCAAATGTTTGGCGAGTTGTTTCTCAAGTTCTATTTTGATATCGGAGTTAATGAAGGTCGTTTCTTCACGTTCGAC
>NZ_BLAD01000112.1 GCF_009687845.1 Acrocarpospora corrugata | reverse complement strand
GTGCTGGGGGTGATCGCGGGTGGGTATTCGGTGTTGCACTATGCCGGGCATGCGCGGTCTTCGGTGGTTTCGGCGGATTCCGCGTTGGAGATCGCGGAGGGGGAGAAGTTGCCGGTTCGGCGGGTGCTTGGCCGGGGTGCGGGGGTGGGGGGTGGGCTTGTGGTGTTGTCCGCTTGTATGAGTGATCTGTCGGACGGGGATCATGATGAGGCGCTGACCATCGCGACGGCATTCCTGGCGGCTGGGGCTCGGGGTGTTGTCGGGTCAAGGTGGGCCATCGAGGACGACGTCCGTACCGCCGTGCTGATGGTGATATTTCATCGTTTCTTGGGGGAGTCGGAGCCGGGGGTGGCGCTGGCTCGGGCGCAGCGGTGGATGCTGGATCCGGCGCGTCAGGTGCCGGTGGAACTCGCGGACGAACTCGTGGACGTTCTGGCCAGGCTCGACTTCGCGGATCCCGCCATCTGGGCCGCGTTCACGCATCAGGGCGTTTCCTGACCGGGTGCACGTAGCCGCCGTACGGGCGGAGGGCTTGGTTGAGTTCGGGCAAGTAGCCGGGATCGTCCAGGGGGACGCTGCTGCCGGGAACCTGCCGGACGGCGTCCCCGTTGTCGCAGCGGTCGCCGAAGAAGATCAGGACAAGGTGGGTCATGCTGGGATTGGACTGCCAGCGCAGCCCCTCCGCCCAGGTCTGCTTGCGGCGCAGCCAGTCCGCCCAGCGGCGGGTCAGCCCGTACTCGTCGGCCTCGGCCCGGATCACCGAGATCTTCGCGCACACCCCGGTGAAGTCTTCGGGCTTGACCAGGTTGAGCACCCGGACATCCCGGACCAGCTCGATCCGCGACAGCGCCCGCCCCTTGATCGCGCGCCGCGGCACCGCGCATTCACCGCGAGCCGAGAACGGAATGTCCCGCATCACCGTCTCCGCCAGCGCGGTACCGGCGTCATGCGCCGCGTACAGATAGGAATAAGGCGGCTCGCACAGCTTCGTGCTGTCGAAACGCCCGCCACCCCAGTGCGGATCGCTCTGGACGGGATTGAAGGACTCCGGCAGGAATTCGGCGTCATGGACCCGCCAGAGCTGCGTACCGGCCGGAATCACGTCGGATCGCGCCGAGTTCGGGCAACTCGGCGGCGGCATCGGGACGGGCATCAGTTCCCCTCGAAAAGCGCGCGGGCAGCCATCAACAGCTCCGGCTCCCTCGGCCGGTCCAGCAACTGCGCCGGTACGGTCCCCAGCCAGGCGTTCGGCCCCAGCCACCACCCCGCGACCCCCCATGGATCCTCGTCGGCCTCCAGCAGCCGGTTGATCCGCAGCACCAGCGGCCGGGGCCGCCCGGACTCCTGGAACTGGAAGGCGGGCAACTGCACGTCGCCGTCCGCGCGTTCCAGCCGGATCAGATCGGGATCCTCCGGATCGTCCACCTGATCCACCCGGAACGCCGGAGCGGCCAGCAGCCGCCTCCGGATGACCCGGCGCAGATCCTCGGGCTGAAGCCGCGCGATCACGCTGCCCCAGTCGATGACGGGGAGCCCCGGATTCAGCCGGGTCCCGGCGGGAAGCGCACGCCGGACCGGATGATCTTCCGGCAGACCGGCCAGCTGAAGCTCGATCCGCAGCTCGACCGCGAGATCGCCGATGGCGGCGACATCGCCACCCGCGTCCCGAAGGTCGTTGATCAGCCCGTCGAGCCGGGCCCGCCGGGCGGTGCTCAGCCGGGCGCGGACATCGTCCAGGTGATCGAGCAACAGGTTGATGAGTTCCGGATCACTCGCCACACCCGGACTTATATCAGATGAACAATATCATCCGCTGATTTATGTAGCTGAGTCAACTGTCAGCCGATCGACGACCACCCGGACACATCGGTCATCGAACGCGATCGTGTAGTGATTGCAGTCCGGGACGACCTCATCGCGCAGCCCCGGCAGCCGCGCGGACCACGACGCGGCCAGGTCGTCGGGGAGCAGGCCGGTCGGCTGGTTCAGCAGCCCGCGCGGAGCCCGCAGCAGGCGCAGCGGCGACTTGACGCCCCGCAGCGCCGCCCCGATCGCGTCCGCCTCGGTCAGCAGCTCGCGGCCGTCGGCGCGCACCGCGTCCTCCCGGGCCCGGGACCGGACCCCGCCCTCGATTTCGAGCGCGTCGTAGCGAACGTAGTCCTCCATGGCCGGCAACCAGTCCTGCATCGCGGGATGCTGCTTGAAGAAGCCGACATACGCCTCGACATCGGCATATGTCTGGCTCAGCCGATCGATCGCCGGGCCCAGGCTGAGCTCCAGCAGCTCATCCGCCGATATACCCGCCGGAACCGGCAACGGCAGACCGCCATCGACCAGAACAGTCCGGGCATACTGCCGCTCGACCGCGTGGAACACCGCGACGAACGCCCCCATCGAATGCCCGGTGAGCACGGTCGTCTCGTCCGCCCCCACATGCGCCGCCACCCGCTCGACATCCTCGGCGTGCCGGCGCAGCCCGTACGGACCGGGAACCCCCGCACTGTGCCCGCGCCCGCGCAGATCCATGGCGATCATGGACCACCCCGCGGGCAGCGACGTGCCCACCCGCTGCCAGGCCATCAGCGACGCGGTGATCCCGTGCACCGCGATGATCAGCCGGGGCCCCGTCCCGAACCGCGCGATCCGCAGCTCGCCGCCGGGCACCGGAACGTGATCCAACTCCATGGCCGTCTCCCTCACGATCGTCCGTCCGACGATACTGGGCGTTCCCGGACAACCTGAAGGACCCTCACGCGGGATTCCAGCGGGCCTTTCCTTATGCTCTGACCATGAACGCGCGTGTTGTGGTGATCGAGCATGAGGCGGAGGCCGGTCTCGGCTACTTCGAAGACTGGCTGGCCGGCGTGGAGACCGTGGTCGTCCGGCCCTACCTGGGGGAACCCGTACCTGACCGGGTCTCGGACGGGCTGCTGGTGCTCGGCGGCGCGGCCGCCGCGTGGGACGACGACGGCTACCCGTGGCTGCCCGCCACCCGCGACCTGATCAAGACCACTGTCGACGACGGCGCGCCCGTGCTCGGCATCTGCCTGGGCGCCCAGCTGATGACCCTCGCCTGCGGCGGTGAGGTGCGGCGCGGCGACCACGACCTGGAGATCGGCGCGGGCTCGCTCCGGCTGCTCCCGGCAGCCCGGACGGATCGGCTCTTCGCGGGCGTGCCGGTGCCCGACCCCACGGCCGTGCAGTATCACTTCGACGCGATGACCACCCTGCCGCGGGAGGCGGTGCCGCTGGTGACCGGCAGTCCGTACCCGAACCAGGCCTATCGGCTCGGCGGCAACGCGTGGGCGGTGCAGTTCCACCCCGAGGCCTCGCCGGACATTTTCCGCGAATGGACGACCGGCTTGACCGGCCATCCAGTCGGCGAGTTGAATGCCCAGGTCAATGCGGCCAGGCCCCGGCTGGAGGCGCATTGGCGCCCGCTCGCGGAGGCGTTCGCCGCCGTCGTGACCGAGCACGCCACACGGGTGCGTGGCCAAACCGCGTGATGGTCTGATTACGGACAGAAACCGCTAACGACGCGCACAAGGCGGCGAGTTACCGTGTGCGAAGTCAACGACATGGCCTAAACGGGGCGCGCCATGTTGGAGTGGTTTCTCTCCGAGAAGGAAGATTAGTTGCGAGTTGACGTCGCGGACATCGAGGCAGAAGAAGGGGCGGTGAACGCCGCGTCCCGGATGCAGACCACGGCCGGGCGCCTGGCCCGTCTCGGCTTCGCCGACGGGGCCAGGGCCGAAAGGCTGCTGGACGAACTCGGACCCGAGGCGGTCGGCGATCTCGACCTGCTCGCGGATCTGATCGCCGCCGCCGATCCCGATCTGGCGCTGACCTCACTGAACCGGCTGGTCGAACGTGACCCGAGCGTGCTCGGCACGTTCCGGACCGACCCCGGCCTGCGGCACCGCATGATCGCCGTCTTCGGCCTCAGCGCCGCCCTCGGCGACCACGCGGTCCGCCACCCCGAACAGCTACACCTGCCCGAGGAGCGCCTGAGCGCCCGCGAGGAGCTGCTGTACGCCGTCGGCGCGGACGCCGAACTGCCGGAACCCGTCGCCGGCCTGCCCGTCCCCGCCGCCATGGACGCGCTCCGCGCCGTCTACCGCGGCCACCTGCTCCAGCTCGCCGGACGGGACGTGACCGGCGAGATCACCTTCGCCGAGACCGCCGCGGAACTGGCCGAACTGGCCGGATCCGCGCTGGAGGCCGGGCTGGCCATCGCCAGAGCCGAGGTGCCAGACTCCGGCGACGTGCGCCTCGCGGTGATCGGCATGGGCAAGTGCGGCGCGCGCGAGCTCAACTACATCTCCGACGTGGACGTCATCTTCGTGGCCGAGCCGAAGGACGACGTCGACGAGACCCGGGCACTCCAGATCGCCACCCGGCTCGCCCAGGCCCTGATGCGGGCCTGCTCCAGCACGACGCCCGAGGGTTCGCTCTGGGAGGTGGACGCCAACCTGCGCCCCGAGGGCAAGCTGGGCCCGCTGATCCGGACCCTCGACAGCCACCTCGCCTACTACCGCCGCTGGGCCAAGACCTGGGAGTTCCAGGCCCTGCTGAAGGCCCGGCCGGTCGCCGGCGACCTGGAACTCGGCGGCGCGTACGTCGAGGCCGTCAACGCCATGGTGTGGCAGGCCGCCGCCCGCGACAACTTCGTCGAGGACGTGCAGGCGATGCGCCGCCGCGTCGAGGCGCACGTCCGGGTGAACGAGGCGGAACGGCAGATCAAGCTCGGGCCCGGCGGGCTCCGCGACATCGAGTTCGCGGTCCAGCTGCTCCAGCTCGTGCACGGCCGCTCCGACCCGCTGCTGCACCGCCGGGCCACCCTGTCGGCCCTGGCCGCGCTCTCCCGAGGCGGATATGTCGGGCGCGACGACGCGAAAGCGCTGGCCGAGGCGTACACGTTCCTCCGCCAGGTCGAGCACCTCATCCAGCTGCACCGGCTCCGCCGCACCCACGTCGTCCCGTCCGATGTCGCCGACCTGCGCCGGATCGGGCGCGGCCTCGGCATGGCCACCGACCCGGTCGGCCAGTTCACCACCACCTGGAAGCGGCACGCGCTCGAAGTCCGGCGGCTGCACGAGAAACTCTTCTACCGCCCGCTGCTCCAGGCCGCAGCCCGGCTTCCGTCCGAGGAGACCCGCCTGTCCACCACCGCCGCCCACGCCCGCCTGGAAGCCCTCGGCTACGCCGACCCGTCCGGGGCGCTGCGCCACATCAGCGCGCTGACCAGCGGCGTCTCCCGTCGCGCCGCGATCCAGCGGACCCTGCTCCCGGTCATGCTCGGCTGGTTCGCCGACGCCCCCGACCCCGACGCCGGCCTGCTCGGCTTCCGCCAGATCAGCGACAAACTCGGCGCCACCCCCTGGTACCTGCGCCTGCTCAGGGACGAGACCGCCGTCGCGGAACAGCTCGCCCGCCTGCTCGGCACCAGCCGCTACATCACCGGCCTGCTGCTGCACGCCCCCGACGCGGTCGCCATGCTCGGCTCCGCCAGCGACCTGGCGGTCCGCCCCGTCGAGGCGCTCCTGGCCGAGACGGCCACCGCCGTCGCCCGCCACGGCTCCGACGCCGAAACCGCCGTCGCCGGCGTCCGCGCCCTCCGCCGCCGCGAACTGTTCCGTACGGCCTGCGCCGACCTGGCCGGATACATCGACATCGAAGCCGTCGGCCAGTCGCTGTCCGCGCTCAACGACGTCACCATCCAGGGCGCGCTCGACGCCGCCACCAACAAGATCGCGGTGGAGCGCCGGGGCGAGTTCCCGACCAGGATCGCCGTCATCGCGATGGGCCGCCTCGGCGGCTTCGAAAGCTCCTACAGCAGCGACGCCGACGTCATGTTCGTGCACTCCCCGCTGCCCGGCGCCGAGGAGAAGGACGCCACCGACGCCGCCCACGCCGTCGCCGAGGAACTCCGCCGCCTGCTCTCCCT
The DNA here is from genome assembly GCF_009687845.1 of Acrocarpospora corrugata. Taxonomy (GTDB): domain Bacteria; phylum Actinomycetota; class Actinomycetes; order Streptosporangiales; family Streptosporangiaceae; genus Acrocarpospora; species Acrocarpospora corrugata. Next base: position 20,879 of record NZ_BLAD01000112.1, on the reverse strand, counting down.
GCCCGCCCCCGACCCGCCCCTCGGCATCGACGCCGGCCTGCGCCCCGAAGGCCGCCAGGGCCCGCTGGTACGGACGCTGTCCTCCTACCGCGCCTACTACGACCGCTGGTCCTCCCACTGGGAGGCCCAGGCGCTGCTGCGCGCCCGCTTCTGCGCCGGAGACCTGGCCCTCGGCCTGGAGTTCGTCGACCTCATCGACCCGATCCGGTACCCCGCGGACGGCATCTCCGCCGAAGCCGTGCTCCAGATCCGCAAGCTCAAGGCCCGGATGGAGGCCGAACGCCTGCCCCGCGGCGCCGACCCCGCGCTGCACACCAAACTCGGGCGGGGCGGGCTCTCCGACGTGGAATGGGTGGCCCAGCTCCTTCAGTTGCGGCACGCGGGCCGGGTCCCCGCCCTCCGTACCACGACCACGCTGAACACCCTGCGCGCCGCCGTCGAGGCCGACCTGCTCGACCCCGGTGACGAGACCACCCTGGCCGACGCCTGGCGCTTCGCCTCCCGCGTCCGCGACGCCATCATGCTGGTCCGCGGCCGGGCCGCCGACAGCATCCCCGGCCTGGTCAAGGAACGCGCGCTGATCTCCCGTACGCTGGGCTACCCCCCGGACGGCTCGGAGGACTTCATCGACGACTACCGCCGCGCCACCCGCCGCGCCCGCCTCGTCGTCGAGCGGGTGTTCTACGAGGACTGACCTACTTCCGGAGCATGACGTAAAGGCCGAGCACGACGCCCGCCGCGACCACCACGAGGCACAGGCCCGCGCCGACCCGGCCGATGACTCTGCCGGAGGAGAAGCCGACGAGGGCCAGCGAGAACGCGGCGGCCAGGCCCGCGCCGGCCACGAGTGAGGCGACCAGGACCCGCCACAGGGCGGCCAGGTCGAGCCAGTCGCTCATGCCGACCGCTCCCTGGCCATGCCGACGGGCCCGGTCCACTCGTCGTTGACGTTGCCCGCGTTGACCGGGGCACGCCGGGAGACCAGGTAGAGGGCGCCGGACAGCAGGGCGGCGACGCCGAACACCGTCAGAACCCCCAGATCGCCGCCGATGCGATCGGCGCCCGCCCAGGCGAGCGCGCCGACGAACGCGGCCGCGGGCAGCGTCACCAGCCAGGCCACCCCCATCCTGGCCGCGACGCTCCAGCGCACCTCCGCCAGCCGTTTGCCCAGCCCCGCCCCGATCACCGAACCCGCGCAGACCTGGGTGGTGGACAGCGGAAACCCGAAGTGCGACGAGGAGAAGATCACCGCCGCCGACGAACTCTCGGCCGCGAACCCCTGCGGCGTCTCGATCTCCGTCAGCCCCTTTCCGAGGGTACGGATCACTCGCCAGCCCCCCAGATAGGTGCCCAGCGAGATCGACGTCGCACTGGCGATGATCACCCAGGTCGGCACGCCCGCATCCTGCGTGATCACATTGCTGGCGATCAGCGCGAGCGTGATGATCCCCATGGTCTTCTGCGCGTCGTTGGTCCCGTGGGCCAGCGAGACCAGCGACGCCGACCCGATCTGCCCCAGCTTGAAACCGCGCCCACGGACGTCGTCCGGGACCTTCCGGGTGATCACATAGACGAGGTAGGTCCCGAGGGTGGCCACCACGATCGCCGCCAGCGGAGCCAGCACCGCCGGGATCAGCACGTGCGAGACCAGCTCCTGCCCCTTGACGGCGGACGTCCCCGCCGCGATCAGCGTCGCCCCCACGACCCCGCCGATCAGCGCATGCGACGAACTCGACGGAATCCCGAAATACCACGTCAAAAGGTTCCAGGCGAGCCCGCCGATCAACCCCGCGAACACCACCGTGAGCGTGATCGCCTTCGTCTCGACGATCCCCGTCGCGATCGTCGCCGCCACCTTCAACGACAGGAACGCCCCCACGAAATTCAACGCCGCCGACAGCCCGACCGCTATCTTCGGCCGCAGCGCCCCCGTCGCGATCGAGGTCGCCATCGCGTTCGCCGTGTCATGAAACCCGTTGGTGAAGTCAAAGGACAACGCGGTAATGACCACAACCACCAGCAACACGGCGTTAGCGTCCATACCGGCCTACTTGACACAGAACCCCACAAGTATGCGCGCGAAGGATCACAAGCCCCAAGTTTCACCTTCGACGGCCCTACCAACAACCAGCCGCTCCAACGATCGCACCCACTTTTGTCCGTTCTTTGCGGACTCCAGCTTGCTCTCAGCCCCTCGCCGTCCCCGCATGGCCGCCACCCCACCCGGACGGTGCCCCTCCGATAGCTCAGAGTCGCTCCAGATCAGGCACTCCCAGGTTCGCGCGCGGATGAGCGATCGAGCAGGAGGACGAGGAGGGTAAATAGGGGAGGTGCGGGGGTTCGGCTATTTGGTGGTTGATGTGGTGGTGCGGGATTTGAGGCCGGTTACGCGGCGGAGCATGTCCCACCAGAAGGGGCCGCCGAAGAGGAGGGCGACGAGGGTGAGGAGGAAGCCGGGCCAGTGGCTGGGGGTTCTGAGGCGGTCCCACCAGTCGCCGCCGCGCCAGGACCAGGCGGGGCTGCCGGAGGTGGGGATGGTGGCGCTCACGGGGGCGTGGGCGAAGATCTTGACGAAGGCGGGGGTGCTGAGGACTTCGGTTACGCAGGTGTAGGTGTCGGTGTCGGGTGCGCACTGGTCCTTGATGGGGCCGAGGGCTTCCTCGCCCTGGTCGGCGAAGGCGGCCACCGCGCTTCGGTAGGCGTTGTCGTTGAGCAGGGTCTTGCCGTATTCCAGGGCGTCCATGCTGAACAGCAGGGTGACCAGCAGGCTGAGGATGCCGACCGCCCAGCGCACATATCGCCGGTAGAGCAGCGTGAGGCGGGTCATCTCGCCGTCGAACCAGTCTTCGACGCCCTTGCGGAACGCCTCCATGTTGACCGCGCTGGGTGCGGGAGTCTCTGCGGGCGCCGTCCCTGTGTTGGCGGAGGTGGGCTGGCCCGTGTCGGCGAAAGGCGTCTGGGCGGACAGGTGCGGGGGAGTTCGAGCGGTGAGAGCGGGGACCGAAAGAACGCCGCCTGATTTCTCCCAGATAGCGGCCAATGGGCGATAGAGCGGGCTCTTGAGGGTTTGGAGTTGGCTTAACAGAGGTTCGACGCCACCCCGGTCGGAGGCGATTTCCAGGAGCGCGACGGAGAAGCGTGACGGCGGGATTTCCGCGATGGTTGTTTTGCCGAGTTTGGCCTCGTCGATTTCCTGGAGGCGCTCATGCAGGAGGTCGGTGAGGGACTCGCCGTGCTCGCGCGGGTCGGCCTGCTCCGCGCCATGGGCCGAATCGACGGCCGCGGCTGCGATCGATGTCCCGTCAGTCGATGTCCCGTCAGTCGATGCCGCAGTATCGCCGCCGGCCGCCTGTTCGGGACCCGGCGATTCGATTAAGGCGGCCGCCTGTTCCGCGGGCGTACTGGCGATCAGGATCTCGGACGGGGAGACCGTGGACGGCGCCGCCTCGGTCCCGGCGGCCGGTCCCGCCGATTTTGCTTCGGCGGCGACGAGGGAATCGGCGGCGGCGGCCAGCGGCGGGCTGGAGAGCGGAGCCGGAGATGGGCTGAAGGCGGGGCGCGGATCCGTGCCGAAGGGCAGCTTCGCGAAAACCCCGAGAAGCGTCGCGGGCAGGCGCGAGCGGATCATTTTCGGCGGCGGCAGAAGATCCGCGAGAGCACTGCGCAGCCGTCTGCTCAACCGGCTGAACCCTTTGAGCCGGGCATCCAGCCACCGCAGCACACCCGGCACTTTCTCCACGACCTCGCCGCCGTCGAGCGTGTCACGCAGGTAGGCCCACAGGAATTTGCTACGGATCCCGAGCAGCCTGACGACACCCTCGTTCAGCCCGCTGACCAGAAGCGACAGCAGCAGAAACGCAAGAATGAGACCTATGGCAAGGTCGACATAATACGAAACCAAAGTGATCACCCGCGTCGTTAATACACCGTTCCACCACCCACCCGCAACAATTTCTACAAACCAACTACCCAAACCAACCAGACCGCTCTAATCCACCTCATCCAACGCCCACACATTGAGGAACTGCGCCCCACCCCGCAAAACCTCATAACGAAGCCCCACCTCCCGCCACCACTCCCCACCACGAACCCAACCGCCCGATTCCTCGAGACCTCCCGCGCCCCGGCCATCCATCACGGGCCTGGCACCTCTCAATCCCTCGGGACCCCCCGCGCCCCGGCCATCCATCGAGGACCCGGCACCTCTCGATCCCCCGGGACCTCCCGAGGGCCTGGCACCTCTCGATCCCTCGAGATCCCCCGCGCCCCCGCCATCCATCACGGGCCTGGCACTTCCTGCTCCCCCGCGACCACCTGAGGTCCCGACACCTCTCGATCCCTCGCGATCCACCGAAGGCTCGCCACCTACCGGTTCCTCGCTAACCAGCGAAGGTTTGGGCCTCACCGAGGGCTTGTGGCCTTCTGCCTTGCTGATGTCGTTGGCGGTGAGGGTGAGTTCGGTGGGAAGTACCTGGCTGCTTCGGCCGGGGTAGGTGGCGAGGCCGGCGAACTGGCGGGTGAGGAGGGCGTGGGCGAGGCCGTGGAGGGTGGTCGTCCAGCGGGGGACGTGGGGTTCGGGGACGCCGAACACGCGGAGTTCCGGGAGGCCCAGGCGGGTCATTCCGTGGGTGGCGAGTTGCAGGCCGGTGGAGTCGAATCCGGAGGTGACGCGCAGCCAGGGTGCGACGGCGAAGTTGTCGAAGGGTGGCGATGGAACCGAAGGGCTCGGGGTGAGTTCGGGATGGATCGTCACCGGGGGAGTTGCCGGGAGTAGGGAAGCAGGGAGCGGGCGGGCGGTGTCGGCGTCGATGGGGACGCCGCCGAGCGTGGTGGCGAGGGCTCTGGCGGCTGAGGCGCCGGCCCAGAGGTGGGAGAGCGGCCAGCCCGGTGTGGACGTGCAGGTCACCAGAAGGTGGGGTGCGCCTTCAAGGCGCGATAGCAGGGAGCCGAACCCGGGGGAGCAGTCGGCGCAGCAGAGCAGCTCGGTGACGGCCATGACGCGTGGGTCCGCTGCGGTCACCTCCTCGATCGCGAGGTCGGACAGCGCGGCGGTGGGCGAATCCTGGCGAGTCGCGGTCGGGGCGACGACCAGGAAGGCGGCGGTCAGAGACTTCGGCAGGGGCAGCAGGATCACCCAGGCAAGGTGCCACTTCGCCGCCCGCCCCCGAACATGCGAACGGCGTTCTGTGGATAGCCCACGTTATCCACAGCCCCCTCTCCAACTTCAAAGCTTCACGCCGATCACGGCAATAGGCAGATGTCGTGATCATTGCGCAATTCTGAGTAAAGCCGGGAGGGGCCGTGATTGTTAATCTGCTTGTGTTCCAGCCGAGTTCTGGAGGTGCGTCGTGGTGGGGACGATCACGCTCGGGCAGTGGCAGGCCAGCAGAGATGCGCTGCGGCGGACCGGCGACCGGTTTCTGGCCCTGGTCGGGTCCTTACCCGATTCGGAGGCGATGGCCACCGCGGAGTGGACGGTGGCCGACACCGTCGCCCATGTACGGACCATCGCCGCCCTCTACACCGCGATCCTGCAACCGGGCAAAGTCCCGCACCCGTTCCCGTACGCAGAACGGCAGATCACGACAGCCACCGTCGACACCGTCGCCGAGATGAACGACGTCGTCCTGCGCAATTTCACCGAGCGCGACCCCCGCGTCCTCCAGGACCTCCTCGCCAGCGACATCGAGGACATCCTGAACGGCACGAAGGACGCCGACCCCGCAGCCCCGGTCCCATGGCTGGGCGATTCCCGTGTCCCGGTCGCCGGAGTGGTCGCCCATCTCGTCAACGAACTGCTCGTCCACGGCTGGGACATCTCCCGCGCGGCCAGAACCCACTGGGATTTCCCGTCCGAGGACGCCGCACTCTTCTTCGAACTGTTCCTCATCGGAATGCTGCGCCACGACGCGGGCAGCCTACTCGGCCCCCCGGTCCCCGGCCGCCGCATCGCCGTCGAGTTCCATTCCCCCCACACGACACCGGTCACCCTCGTACTCCGAGACCGCCAGGTAACCCTCGAAGAGACCGGCCGCGGCGCCGACGCCCGCCTCTCCTTCGACCCGGCGACCCTCAACCTGATGTTGTTCGGCCGGATGAGCAAAGCCCGGGCAGCCCTGTCCGGCAAGGTAACGGCCCGCGGCCCCCGCCTCTGGCGCCTCGCGGAATTCCTCAGAATCGTCCACCTCCCGTCGAACTCGTACCCAAAGACGGGAACCACCCGTACCTCCTAGATCGGAAAACACGGCGGCCCGGAACCGCGTCGGTTCCGGGCCGCCGCGTTGACCGTCCACACTCGGCGAGGGACACGTCCTAGCTCGGCTTTTGAGACAGGGTGGCTCAACTGTCGGCGACGGTGTATCGGCTCGTGATCGCCACGCGGTTGAAGGCGTTCATCACTGTCGCCAGCCAGGCGACCGCCGAGACCTGATCCGCGGAGAGCACCGCGGCGGCCGCCGCGTAGTCCGCATCGCTCACATGGTCATCCGACATCCACGCGATCGCCTCGGCCAGGCGCAGGGCCGCGCGTCGGTCTCGGAGAAGTAACCGGTCTCTGCCCACGCGGCCAGCACCGCCAGGCGGTCCGTGCTCTCGCCCGACGAGATCGACTGGTTTCCCAGGACTGCGGGAGTCGTTCAGACGGGTTGGTCCTGCACTCGTGGATCCGACTGCAATAGCGCCACTGACGGCCTGCGTCCTCCGGTTAGTCCCCCACGGCAAATGCAAGAGCCTCAGGGACCGACCCGAACATGTTAAATGCCTTGCTCAATCCTGTGATGCGGAAGATTTTTGCGATTGCTTCGCGCGAACAGGAGATGAGCATGAAGCCGTCATGCAATCGCCACCTGAAGGTAGATCGCCGCTTTGGAGCCCCCCTCCAATCTGCTCCTGTTGCGCCGCCGATCGGGTCGATGTGGCTCTGGAGTAGTCATATCTGTTAGTGGTAGAAAGGGGTAGAGAATTTACAAGATCTTTATGCATTTGGCAGCGGTGTCGAGCTCTCTGAAAGATCGAAGCTACAAGTCCGCAGGTCGGTGCCTATATGTACTCGATTGGATCCGGGCTGCTTCGGGTTCCGGCCAGGTAGTTGGCTCGATTCGGCCGGACACCAAACCCCTGATGTCGCCGCGCGCTCGAATATCGAGACATCCTTGATCGGCTCTCCAAGTTGCCCTTCAGGCCCCCAGCCATCGTCGGGCACCGAAACGCAGTCGGCCTCCGGCCGTAACCGATCTGATAAGCCACCATGGCCATGGCAACAGGAAAGCCAGTAGGTGCCGAGCCGCTGTGGGCCATCTATGCGATGGACGCGGCTGGCCGCACTGTTCGTCCGTGCTCACGTCATGGCCATGAAGGGCTCGGCCGTGCGCACCCCTGACATGCGGGTGTTCGGCCTCCCACACCTGGAATCCGAAGCGGTGCATGAGCGCATAGCGGCGCTGCTCACCCAGGCCAGCGGTGAGCACGTGCCCATGTCAATCGGCGTCGGCCGAAGACTCGGATCAGGCGGTCGATACGGCGGATCACCAGGCCAGTCCGGCGGAAGCGCTATCACCGGTCCCGCCAGCGCAGAACGGCCCGGCATCGATCTCGATGCCGGGCCGTTCTGTTACTTCTGGCGTTGTTCAGCGACTACAAACAACGACGATCAACGACAAGATCACACGTCGTAGTAGAGCTCGAACTCGTGCGGATGCGGCCGGAGCCGGATCGGGTCGATCTCCTGGGTGCGCTTGTATTCGATCCACGTCTCGATCAGGTCGGGCGTGAAGACGCCGCCTTCGAGGAGGTAGTCGTGGTCGGCCTCAAGGGCGTCCAGGACGTCCGAGAGGGAGCCGGGGACCTGCGGGACCTGGCGGGCCTCCTCGGGGGGAAGCTCGTAGAGGTCCTTGTCGACCGGCTCCGGCGGCTCGATCTTGTTGCGGATGCCGTCGATGCCGGCCATGAGCTGGGCCGCGAACGCGAAGTACGGGTTGCACGACGGGTCCGGAACCCGGAACTCCAGGCGCTTGGCCTTCGGGTTGGAGCCCGTGATCGGGATGCGCACGCAGGCCGACCGGTTGCGCTGGGAGTACACCAGGTTGACCGGGGCCTCGTAGCCGGGCACCAGGCGGTGGTAGGAGTTCACCGTCGGGTTGGTGAAGGCCAGCAGCGAGGGCGCGTGCTTGAGCAGGCCGCCGATGTAGTAGCGGGCGATGTCGGACAGGCCCGCGTAGCCGACCTCGTCGTAGAAGAGCGGCTCGCCGTCCTTCCAGAGCGACTGGTGGCAGTGCATGCCCGAGCCGTTGTCACCGAAGATCGGCTTCGGCATGAAGGTGACCGTGTGGCCGAACTCCAGCGCCGTGCTCTTGATGATGTACTTGTAGAGCATCAGCTTGTCGGCGGTCGCCAGCAGCGTGCCGAACTTGAAGTCGATCTCGGCCTGGCCGGCGGTGCCCACCTCGTGGTGCTGCATCTCGGTCTCGATGCCGGCGTCGATGAGACGGCGGACCATCTCCGACCTGAGGTCGGTGAAGTGGTCCATCGGCGGGACCGGGAAGTAGCCGCCCTTGTAGCGGGGCTTGTACCCGAGGTTGCCGCCCTGCGTCGCGGTGCCGGTGTTCCAGGCGCCTTCGATCGAGTCGATGTAGTAGAAACTCGAATGCTGGTTCGTCTGGAAGCGCACGTCGTCGAAGATGTAGAACTCGGCCTCAGGGCCGAAGTACACCGTGTCGGCGATCCCGGTTCCCTTGAGGAACTCCTCGGCCTTGCGGGCGACGTTGCGCGGGTCGCGGCTGTACGCCTCGCCGGTCAGCGGGTCGTGCACGAAGAAGTTGATGTTCAGCGTCTTGTGCTTGCGGAACGGATCGATCACGGCCGTCGACGGGTCGGGCAGCAGCAGCATGTCCGACTCGTGGATGGCCTGGAAGCCGCGGATGGAAGAACCGTCGAACATCAGGCCGTCGGTGAAGACATTGGGGCCGAAGTTCTCGACGGGGAATGTGAAGTGGTGCGTCGTACCCGGCAGGTCGGTGAACCTGACGTCGACGAACTGCACCCCTTCGTCCCGGATGAAATTCAGGACGTCGTCGGCGGAGTTAAACACTCTCTCGAACCTCCCAGGGGCATGGGCTTAGCAGACTGAAAGTAGGCCCGGGGCGTTTCCACCCCATGTCTCGTTTGTTTCGCACGTGTTAATGGAGCCGCGGTTCAACGCTAACCGTGACGGGGAAGTGACACGACGCCCCAGGCCGCACCTTGACCCAGATTTTCCCGCATACGTACGCCAAGGACAGGCCCGCCACCCCCGCCGGATACCGTTGAGCATATGAAACAACGGCAGCCCTCGAAGCGGCGGCCCGCCGGTCAGCAGCCGCCCAAGAACCAGCGGAAGCCTCAGAGCAGCGGCCCCCGTGAGCCGCAACAAAGCGAGCCGCAACCCCGCGAGCCGCGCTGGACACAGACCTGGCTGGGCGGAACCAGGTCCGCGGGCGTCGACTTGGGCTACCCGGGCGAACGCCTCGGCCTCCCCCGGGAGGGCTCAGGCGCGGTCGCCGGATTCGGCCGCAGGATCGGCGCGATCCTGGTCGACTGGCTGATCAGCACCTGGGCGATCGCCCAGGGCGTCTTCCAGGTCAGCACCCAGGACGCCTCATGGGTCGGCATGGCGGTGTTCGCGGGCGCGTACGTGCTGCTGGTCGGCACGCTCGGGATGACCCTCGGCATGCGCCTGTTCCGGATCAGGATCGCCGCCCTGGACGGCTCCCAGCCGAATCTGCTCTCTGTGCTGGTCCGGACGTTCCTGCTGTGCCTGGCCGTACCGGCGCTGATCTGGGATCGGGATCAGCGGGGGCTGCACGACCGCGCGGCCGGGACCGTGGCCGTCAGGCTCTGACGCAGCCGTCAGGCTCTGACGCAGGTGAAGATGGCCGTGCCGGGGAAGTGGCGGCCGCGCAGCGGGCTCCAGCCGCCCCAGTCGCGGTCGTGGCCCTCCGGCCATTCCGGCTCGGTCAGCGCGGTGAGGATCAGCCCGGCCCCGGAGATCAGGCCGACCCAGTCGCCCAGCGTGCGGTGGTGCTCCACGTAGGAGACCCGGCCGTCCTCGAACTCCACGTACGGAACCCGGTCGAAATAGGACCGGTCGGCGGTCAGCCCGCGCGGGCCGGGGTCGTCGGGGAAGGCCCACCGGATCGGATGGCTGACCGCGAAGACGAACCGGCCGCCCGGCCGGAGCACCCGCCGGGTCTCGGCCAGCACCGCCCCTGCGTCCGCGACGAACGGCAGCGCGCCGAAGGCGGAGCAGGCCAGCTCGAAGGACGAGTCCAGAAAAGGCAGATATTCCGCGTCGGCCTGGACGAGCGGCAGCGGCGCCGGCGCATCCTGGTCGATCCGGCGCGCGTGCTGAAGCTGCCGGTAGGACAGGTCGAGTGACACAACCTCGGCGCCCTGCCTGGCCAGCCACCGCCCGCACTGCCCGGCGCCGCCGCCGACTTCGAGGATCCGCCGCCCGCGCACCTCGCCGAGCAGCCCGGCGTCCGCCTCGTCCAGCCCTTCTGGGCACCAGACGAAGCCGTCGTCGCGCAGGAACTCGCCGTGCTCGGCCTGGTAGCCGTCGGCGACGCCGTCCCACCAGCTGCGGTTCGCCCGCGAGGTCTCGGTCCTGGAGACCCGCTTCCTGGACACGGGTCAGCGCGCCTTGGGCGCCTTGGGCGTCTTCGGCATCCGCGCGCCCTTGGGCATCGGGCCTTTCGGCAGCGGAATCGACGGGGTCAGCGCGCGCATCCGGTTGTTGACCTCGGAGATGGCCGGCTTCTTGAGGTTGCGGGGCAGCTTCATCAGGTGCCGCTGCAGCTTCGCGATCGGCACCTGCCCTTCGGCGTCGCCGCACTGGATGTCGTAGACGGGCACGTCGATCGCGACCCGCTGGACCCGCTTCTTCTCGGCCAGCAGCATGCGCTGCACCCGGTTGCCGGGGCCTTCGGAGACCAGGATCACGCCCGGGTAGCCGACCACCCGGAACACCAGGTCCTGTTCGCGGTTGACCGCGACCGGCTTCTCCTCGACATACCAGTTGCCGCGCATGCCCTGCAGCACCGCGTACGACGCGCCGGGCTGGCCGTGCAGCATCGAGTACTGCGCCCGCTGGGCCAGCTGGCCGAAGACGACCATGCCGGCCAGCAGCGCCACCGGGATGCCGAGGATCAGCGCGTAGATGAGACTGTTCGTCAGCAGGCCGATCACGACGGCGAGCGCGAGCACGCCGACGGCGGTCGCGTAGACGATCGGCATCCCCTTGGGGTTGGCCTTCTTGATGATCTGCGCGACCATCCGGAGTTGCTTGATGCGGCCTGGGCTAGCCGGGTCTTTCGCCATGACGTGAAGGATACAAATCCCGGGGTCGATTCGTGAAAACGAATCAGCTTCGAACCGCGGACCTGCGCTCGATCGCCTGCTGGTAGAGCTTGCCGGCGCGGTAGGAAGAGCGGACCAGCGGGCCGGAGAGCACCCCGGCGAAGCCGATCGCCTCCGCCTCCGCCTGGAGCTCCACGAACTCCTCCGGCTTCACCCAGCGCTCGACCGGGTGGTGCCGCGGCGTCGGCCGCAGATACTGGGTGATGGTCAGCAGGTCGCAGCCGGCCTCGTGCAGGTCGCGCATCGCCTGCACGACCTCCTCGCGCTCCTCGCCCATGCCCAGGATCAGGTTGGACTTGGTGACCAGGCCGGCCTCGCGGGCGGTGGTCAGCACGCCGAGGGAGCGCTCGTACCGGAACGCGGGCCGGATCCGCTTGAAGATCCTCGGCACGGTCTCGATGTTGTGCGCGAACACCTCGGGGCGGGCCGAGAAGACCTCTTCGAGCTGGGCGCGGTCGCCGTTGAAGTCGGGGACCAGGAGTTCCACGCCGCAGCCGGGCAGCAGCGCGTGGATCTGGCGGGCGGTCTCCGCGTACAGCCAGGCGCCGCCGTCGGGCAGGTCGTCGCGGGCGACGCCGGTGACGGTCGCGTAGCGCAGGCCCATCTGCTGGACCGACTCGGCGACCCGGCGCGGCTCGTCCGTGTCGTACGCCGCCGGCTTGCCGGTGTCGATCTGGCAGAAGTCACAGCGCCGGGTGCACTGGTCGCCGCCGATGAGGAAGGTCGCCTCGCGGTCCTCCCAGCATTCGTAGATGTTGGGGCACCCGGCCTCCTCACAGACCGTGTGCAGGCCCTCCCGCCGGACCAGCGACTTGAGCTCGGTGTATTCCGGCCCGGTTTTGAGGCGGGTCTTGATCCACGGGGGTTTGCGCTCGATCGGGGTCTGGCTGTTGCGAACTTCAAGGCGGAGGAGTTTACGGCCTTCAGGTACGACGCTCACTCCGCCAGCTTATGCCAGACCTCAGCTGAGCAGACCGAGGCCCCTGAGCATGCGGGCGTATCTGGTCCGCAGCTCCTCGTCGACCCGCTCAGACTCGCCCGCCTCGATCGTCGTCACGGGCGGCGCGGGCCGCTCCAGTTCGCGTGGCGCGGCCCGGTCGAGCGCGCCGCGCCTGATCTCCGTCACGTCCTCGCCGCGCAGCGCCGCGGCCTGCAGGGGCGCCAGATATCGCCGGGAGGCGGCGAGTTCGGTCAGTTCGGCCAGCGCCTCAGGACCGGCCACCCGAGCCGCGATCTCCCGCGCCCGCGCGCGCTCCGCGGCCCGCCGCCCCCGGGTCAGCCGGTCGAGCAGGACGTCCGCCACGATCGCGGGCCACCCGACCAGCCACCCCAGCACCCGCCCGAGCAGCCCCGCCGTCTCGTACGACGTCCTCGGCGCCCACGCTCCCAGCGCCAGCGCCATGTCCTCGTGCGCCCGCCTGCGGCTCGAATTCACGCCGCCGCCGAACAGCGCCCCCCGCAGCTCGGCCAGCGTCGTCCGCGCCCCGCCGATGATCACTCCGTCCTCGGTGCGCGCGTTCGCGCAGGCCAGCGCCAGCAGCGCCACCCGCTGCGCGGGCGCGAGCGCCAGCCAGATCGGCAGCCCGACGGTCAGCACCGCCCGCCGCCTGACCCCGGCCCTGGTCAGCTCCGCGCCCAGACCCTGATCGTGTACGGCCAGCGCCCACGGCTTCGGCGCCCCCGTCGAGGCGGCCACCCGTTCGGCGAGGGCGTACAGGGCGGGAGCCGTCTCCCGGGGGATCAGCTCGACGGCGGGGGAGAGGCGGGCGGCGCGGGGCCTGAGCATGAAGCCGATCCCGAGGAGGACCCCGCCGAGCAGCCACGACAGCAGGAAGCCGGGATTACCGACGATCACCCAAAAGCCGAGCGCCGCGAACGCGAGCGTGAACGCGTGCACCGCGATCGCGACGACATAGGCCGCGAACCTGGTGGACATACCGTGACACTAGCCGTGCAGGTCTTCCTCGTACATGTCATAGATCTCCGCGCCCAGCGCCTCGCCGAGCCGCTTCTCCGCGTACGGAATGACCTCGTCGACGGTGATCCTGCGGCCGGTCTCCGCCGACAGCGAGGTCACCCCCGCGTCCGGGATGCCGCACGGGACGATCCGGTTGTACCAGCTCAGATCGTTCGCGCAGTTCAGCGCGAAGCCGTGCATCGTGACGCCCTTGGCGACCCGGATCCCGATCGCGCCGAGCCGGCGGTCCGGCACCCCGTGGAAGGAGTCGCCGCGGGCCCACACCCCGGCGCGGCCGTCGACCCGCCCGGCCACCACCCCCAGATCGGCGCACACCTGGATCAGCACCTCTTCGAGCATCCGGACATACGGGATTACCGCGTCGATCCGGATGATCGGATAGCCGACCAGCTGGCCGGGCCCGTGCCAGGTGACCTGGCCGCCCCGGTCCACGTCGATGACCGGCGTGCCGTCACTCGGCCGGTCCTCCTGCCGGGTCCGCTTGCCCGCCGTGTAGACGGGCGCGTGTTCCAGCAGCAGGCACAGATCATTCAGCTCGCCGCTCACCCGCCGGTCGTGCGCGAGCCGCTGCAGGGCCCACACCTGCTCGTACGGAACATCGACACCAAGTCGGACGATAGCCAGCCCACTCACGTGTCCAGGGTAGACGCGAGTTGCCGGGGTTCGATACGAAACTCCTTCACCCCACCCGCACCATCTCTCTCAATCCGGTACGCGGAGCCTTCCGGCTCGATGCTGACCGCCTGAATGAACTCGGTTCCCACGTAGTGCAGGGCGACCCCTTCGTCGGCCGCGTACCCGTCCGGAAGCTCGCCCGAGGCGACCGACCGGTGCAGCAGCGTCCGCCGCTGCTCGTCGGAGTCGTAGTGCACCCCGCACGAGTACGGCAGCAGCCCCATCCCCTCCGCCCACGGCCGCAACGCCGGCCCGAAGGAGTCGGTGTTCCCGCCCACGTGCCAGCACAGCGCGCCCGCGCTCTGCCCGGCCAGCACCACGCCGGCCCGCCACGCCTCCTCCAGCGCCTCGTCCAGCCCGTGCAGCCGCCACAGCGCCATCAGGTTGGCCACGCTGCCGCCGCTCACGTAGATCGCGTCCTGTTCCAGGATCCAGCCGCGCGGGTCCGGGATGTTGGGCATCGGGAAGACGCTCAGGTGGCTGAGCTCGACGTCCCAGTCGCGGAACGCGCCGTACATCTTCAGCAGCCACTCGTCGGCGTCGCCGGACGCGGTCGCGAGCAGGCCCACCTTCGGCCGGTCCTGTCCCGTCAGGTCCAGGACGTAGCGGAGCAGCGGGGTCGCCTCAAAGATCCCGTACCGGTCGGTCAGGCGGAACGAACCGCCCCCGATTGCCACGATGTGCGACTGCCCAAGCCGTCCCATTGTTCACTCCCATGTCAGAAAGAAAGAAGAGTGCACAAGCCTACGACCCGTCCGCGCGTGCCCGCGCTGGTATCCCGGAACGCGACCGGTTCGGCGGGGTATTACTGATATGCGCCGAAGCGTTAGCCGGATTTATCGGGAAATCTTTCTTCGGCGAGATCGAAGAATGCGCGGTCAGTCGTTGAGTGCGGACTTCAGGGCGGTGGGGAGGTCGGGTTCGATGAAGTGGTAACCGGCGTCCTGGAGCACGCGGGGCAGGACCCGCTGGCCGACGAGCAGGCCCTCGTCGGCGAACTCGCCCAGGGCCAGCCGGAGGGCGAAACCGGGGGTGGGGATGGGGAGGGTCGGGCGCCTCATGGCGCGGCCGATGGCTTTGGTGTACTCCGCGTTGGTGACCGGTTCCGGAGAAGTCACATTCACAGGTCCCGAAATTTCCTCGTTTTGGAGGAGAAAAAGGACGGCGGCTACCCAGTCGTTCAGGGAGATCCAGGAGAAGTATTGGCGGCCGGAGCCCAACGGGGCGCCCATCCCCATTCTGAAGATGGGCAGGACCTTGGCCAGCGCGCCGCCCTTCCTGCTGAGCACGACGCCCGAGCGGAGGCGGACCACGCGGACGCCCGCGTCGGCGGCGCGGGCCGTCGCGCCCTCCCACTGGGCGACCACGTCGGCCAGGAAGCCGGCGCCCTGACGGTCGTGCTCGTCCACCGAACGGTCCTTGGTGTCGCCGTAGAAGCCCACCGCGGAGCCGGACAGCAGGACGCGCGGCGGGGCGCCCATCCCGGCCAGCGCCGCGGCCAGCGTGGCCGTGCCGCGGGTGCGGCTCTCCAGGACCGTGCGCTTGTAGGACGCCGTCCAGCGCCGGTCGCCGATCCCGGCCCCGGCCAGATGCACGACCGCGTCCGCGTGCTCCAGGGCGGCGGGGTCGAGGATGCCTTTCCCGGGGTTCCAGAACGCCTCGTCAGGGGCTGCGGGCTCGTGCCGTACAAGGCGGCGGACCTGGCGGCCTTCGGCGGTCAGCGCGCGGATGAGAGCCGAGCCGAGCAGACCGGAGGAACCCGTTACCACGATCGTCATGTCACCCACGCTAGTTCCTTCGGCGGCGGAACCCCGTCCGGATGCTCATGACACGAACGAGCCCCCCGCCGTGATCGGCGGAGGGCTCGTCCCAAGCGACGGTCAGGCCAGGCCGAGCTGCCCCTCGAACCGGCCCTCCTCCAGGCGGCGCTTGATCGTCGTCAGGAAGCGGGCGGCGTCCGCGCCGTCCACCAGGCGGTGGTCGTAGGTGAGCGCCAGGAACACCGTCGAGCGGACCGCGATGACCTCGCCCTCCGGCGTGTCCACGACCACGGGGCGCTTCACGACCGCGCCGGTGCCCAGCATGCCGACCTGCGGCTTGTTGAGGATCGGCGTGTCGAACAGGGCGCCGCGGCTGCCGGTGTTGGTCAGCGTGAACGTGCCCCCGGCCAGGTCGTCGGGGCTGATCTTGTTGGTCCGGGTGCGCTCCGCCACGTCGGCGATCTTCCGGGCCAGCCCGGCGATGTTGAGGTCGCCCGCGCCCTTGACCACCGGCACGATGAGACCCTTCTCGGTGTCCACCGCGATGCCGAGATTCTCGACGTCGTGGTAGGTGACCTCGCTGGTCTCGTCGTTGATGACCGCGTTCAGCTTCGGATGCACCTTCAGCGCCTCGACCGCCGCCAGCGCGAAGAACGGCATGAACGACAGCTTCACGCCCTCCCGCGTCTCGAACGCGCCCTTGGCCCGCTGGCGCAGCTTGGCGATCCTGGTCACGTCCACCTCGACCACGGTGGTGAGCTGCGCGGTGGTGTGCAGCGAGTCCATCATGCGGTCGGCGATGACCTTGCGCAGCCGGGACATCTTCTCGGTCGTGCCGCGCAGCGTGGTGTCCACCTGGACCGGCTCGGGCGCGGCCACCGGAGCGGCCTGCGCCGGCGCGGCCGGAGCCGCCACCGCCGTGGGCGCGGGAGCCTGCTGCGCCTGGGCCGCGGCGGCGGCCTGCTCGCGCTGCACCCGGGCCGCCTCGATGACGTCCTGCTTGCGGATCCTGCCCCCCACCCCGGTGCCGGACAGCGCCTCCAGGTTCACGCCGTGCTCGTTGGCCAGCTTGCGGACCAGCGGCGTCACGTACGGGCTGTCGCCGGAGGGCAGCGGCGTCGGCTCGCTGGCCGGCGTCGTCGCGATCGGCGTGTACGCCTGCGGAGCGGGCCGCGGCGGCGTCGGGAACTGCTGCGGGGCCGGCTGGGGAGCCGGCGCGGGCTGCGGGATCGACGAGACCGGCTGCGGGGCCGGCTGCGGAGGCGGCGCCTGCGCGGGCACCGCCGCCTGCGGGACGGGCTGCGGCTCCGGCTCGGGCTCCGGCTCGGGCTGCGGCTCGGCCGCCGGGGCGGCCTCGGCGGGCGCGGCGCCGGCGGCGGAGTCGATGACCGCCAGCTCGGCGCCGACCTCCACCGTCTCGTCCTCAGCCACGACGATCTTCGTCAGGTAGCCCGCGGACGGCGAGGGAATCTCGGTGTCGACCTTGTCCGTCGAGACTTCGAGCAGCGGCTCGTCGGCCTCGACGTGGTCGCCCTCCTTCTTCAGCCAGCGGGTGACGGTGCCCTCGGTAACGCTCTCGCCGAGCTGGGGCATGGTTACGGAGACAGGCATGATGTGTCTTTCCTATGAGGGCTGGGTCAGTTGTGGACGTGCAGCGGCTTGCCGGCCAGAGCCAGCATGGCCTCGCCGAGGGCCTCGGACTGGGTCGGATGCGGGTGGATCAGCTGAGCCACGTCACCCGCCGTCGCCTCCCAGTTGTAGATCAGCTGGGCCTCCGCGATGAGCTCGCCGACCCGGCCGCCGACCATGTGCACGCCGAGGATCCGGCCGTCACGCTCGGCCACCACCTTGACCTCGCCCTGGGTCTGCAGGATCTTGCTCCGCCCGTTCCCGGCCAGGTTGTACGTCAGCTCCACCACGTCGTGGCCGCGCTCGCGGGCCTGGGCGCTGCTGATGCCCACCGCGGCGACCTCGGGGTCGGAGTAGGTGATCCTGGGCACGCCGTCGTAGTCGATCGGCACCGGGCTCAGCCCCGCGATCACCTCGGCCACCATGATGCCCTCGGCGAAGCCGACGTGCGCGAGCTGCGGGGTCGGGATCAGGTCGCCCACCGCGTAGATGCCGGGGACGTTGGTCCGGCAGTACTCGTCGACCAGGACGTAGCCGCGGTCCACGGTCACCCCGGCCTCCTCGAAGCCCAGGCCCGCCGAGACCGGGCCGCGGCCGACGGCGACCAGCATGAGCTCGGCGTCGAGCGTCTTGCCGTTCTCCAGCGAGACCACCACGCCGGTGTCGGTCGTCTTGACGCTCTCGAAGCGCGCGCCCAGCTCGTACTTGATGCCCCGCCGGCGGAAGGCACGCTCCAACAGCTTGCTGTTGGACTCGTCCTCCAGCGGCAGCAGGTGGGGGAGCGCCTCCACGATCGTCACCTCGGCGCCGAACGAGCGCCACACGCTGGCGAACTCCACGCCGATCACGCCGCCGCCCAGCACCACCACGGAGGTCGGCACCCGGTCGAGCACCAGGGCGTGGTCACTGGTGATCACCTTGGTGCCGTCGACGTCCAGGCCGGGCAGCGACTTGGACACCGAGCCGGTGGCCAGCACCAGGCTCCGGCCCTGGTAGACCTGCCCGTCCACGGTGACCTGGTTCGGCCCGGTGACCCGGCCCTCGCCCTCGATCACGGTGATCTTCTTGCTCTTGATCAGCCCGGTCAGGCCCTTCCAGAGCCCGCTGACCACTTTGTCCTTGTACGCGAGCACGCCCGGCACGTCGATCCCGTCGAAGCGGGTCTTGACCCCGAACGCCTCGCCCTCGCGCGCCTGGTCGGCCAGCTCCGCCGCGTGCAGCAGCGCCTTCGTGGGAATGCACCCGTTGTGCAGACAGGTGCCGCCGACCTTCCCCTTCTCGATCAGCACCACGCTCTTGCCGAGCTCGGCCGCCCGCAGGGCACAGGCGTAACCGCCGCTACCGCCACCTAGGACGACGATGTCGAAGGGGCCGCTGCCATCAGCCACTGGAAAGCTCCCTAATGATTTTCACGTGCCGTTGTGACGGCATCTTTTCACTTGTCACTGAAGATCGTGGTTCAGACGCGGGCGCTACCGCGCGTATCGCTCCGCGACCCCGAACAACGTACGGGTGAGCGCCCCTGTTCCGCCCTTGGGGGTGTAACCGTGCGGTTCGCCCTTGTTGAAGGCCGGACCCGCCATATCCACGTGTGCCCAGCGGACGCCGTCGGGAACGAACTCGCGCAGGAAAATTCCGGCCGCGAGCATGCCGCCCCAGCGCTCGGGGTGCAGGTTGGCGATGTCGGCGACCGGCGAGTCCAGGCCCTTGCGCAGCTCGTCGGGGAGCGGCATGCCCCAGGCGTTCTCGCCCTGGGCCTGCGCGATGCCGACGATCTCGGCCCGCAACTCGTCGTCGTTGGACATGACGCCGCAGGTCCGCCAGCCGAGCGCGATGATCTGCGCGCCGGTCAGGGTGGCCACGTCGACGATCAGGTCCGGGTTGTCCTCGGCCGCGCGGGCGATCCCGTCGATCAGCACCAGCCGCCCCTCGGCGTCGGTGTCCAGCACCTCGACGGTCTTGCCGCTGTAGGTGTGCAGCACGTCGGAGGGGCGCTGCGCGGTCCCTGACGGCATGTTCTCGGCCAGGCACAGGTAGCCGACGGTGTTCACCTTCAGCCCGAGCCGGGCCACCGCCAGCAGCGCGCCGAGCACCGCGGCCGCGCCGCCCATGTCGGACTTCATCCAGTCCATGCTGGCGGCCGGCTTGAGCGACAGGCCGCCGGAGTCGAACGTGATGCCCTTGCCCACGAACGCGATCAGCTTGTCGGCCTCCGGATGCCGGTAGGCGACGCGGACCAGCCGGGGCGGGTTGACCGAACCCTGGCCGACGCCCACGATGCCGCCGTAGCCGGCCTCCTTGAGCGCGACCTCGTCCAGGATCTCGACCGTCAGGCCCGCCTTGCTCGCGGTCTCCTCGGCGATCTCGGCCAGCCGGGCCGGCCACAGGTCCGACGGCGGCGTGTTCACCAGGTCGCGGACCAGGTTCACCGACTCGGCCAGGGCGGTGGCCCGCCGCGCGGCGGCCTCGGCGCCCTCGGCGCCGGTCAGCACCGTGATCTCGCCGACCGGGGCCTTCTTCTGGCCGCCCGTCTGATACTTGCTGAACCCGTACGCGCCGAGCAGCGCGCCCAGGGCGATCGCCTCCACCTCGGTGGCGGTCGGGGCCGGCAGGGCCAGGGTCGCCTCGGCGGTCCCGGCCAGGGAGCGCACGGCGACGCCCGCGGCCCGGCGGAGAGTCTCCGCGTTGTAGTCGGCCGAGGGAGCCTCACCCAGGCCGACCGCGACGACGATGGGCGCGGGCAGGGCGCCGAAGGTCGGGAATTTGGCGATCTCCTCGGGCTTGCCGGTGAATCCCATCGCGATCAGGGTGGCGGATAGCTTTCCGCCGAGCGCCTGATCGAGGCCGTCGGCACCGGGAGCGGTCTGTGGACCCTCCGGGGAAGCATGGATGCCGATAACGAGAGCACCGGTCTCGATGGAGACCGTGTCAGATGCATTGACGCGCACTGTGGTCACCGGGCCGATGCTAGCTGGGCTTTCACGGTACGCATAAACGAGGGTTCGTCCTACCAATTGTCGGCGGCCTGTCAAAGATCAGGTAAGTAGTGCGGCGGCGGTCACCAGGACCGTCGTGGTGGTGACCTCGACCAGGGATCCGAGCACGTCACCCGTGACGCCCCCGAGCCTGCGCACCGCCCGGCGTCGCACTCCCCACGCCACCAGCAGCCCCAAACCGACTGCGGAAACGAGGTAGATCCAGCCATCTCGTGACATGGCGAGAAAAGTCAGCGCGACGGTAATGGC
This sequence comes from Acrocarpospora corrugata, assembly GCF_009687845.1. Taxonomy (GTDB): domain Bacteria; phylum Actinomycetota; class Actinomycetes; order Streptosporangiales; family Streptosporangiaceae; genus Acrocarpospora; species Acrocarpospora corrugata. Next base: position 201 of record NZ_BLAD01000112.1, on the reverse strand, counting down.
AGTTGCGGTCACCGCCCTAACCCACCCTACCGTCCCCGCCACCAGCGCTCCGAGCCCCTCCTCCCGCGCCGACGGCACTCCCTCACGACACCCCCACGTCACCGCCAACCGCCCGGCAACACAAGCCACCCCCAGCACCACAGCCCCCACCTGTGCCCCCATCTGCGCCACCGCCCCCACCTGAAGCAGCAAATTCAACAC
>NZ_BLAD01000111.1 GCF_009687845.1 Acrocarpospora corrugata | reverse complement strand
CCCCCTCAAGTGACCGCACACACTCCACCCCATCTATCTCCTCAGCACTGGGATGAACCACAACAACCTCCATCCCAACCCCCTTATAAAACCCCAAAAACATACTCCCAAACCCCTTCTTCCCCTTCGCCGAAGCCCCCACCACCCCCACCTTCCGCGGCCTAAACAACCGCGAAAAATCAGTAACGTGCTTCTCCCACTCACCCACCCTCTGTTCACCTTCGGGCTCCGCCCGCCCCCGTCGTTGCGCTAACCGGGCATCAGGCGTTTCCGCCTTGCCGTGGTCTTCCCACTCACCCGCCCTTTGTTCACCTTCGGGCTCCGCCCGCCCCCGTCGTTGCGCTAGCCGGGCATCAGGCGTTTCCGCCTTGCCGTGGTTCTCCCACCCACCGACTCTCTGTTCTCCCTCGGGGCTCCGCCCCGCTCCCGTCGTTGCGGAGTTCTCGCGTTCACTCATCCGCTGATCGCGCTCGGGGCCTTGCTCGGCTCCAATCGTTGTGGGATTCGCATCCTCACTCAGTCCTGCATCGGCCTTGCCGCTTTCGCGCTGGCCGGCGGCTATTTGGTCTTGCGCCCGGTCGTTTTCATGTTGGGCCTGGTTCTCCCACTCACCGACCCTTTGTTTCCCTTCAGGGCTCCGCCCTGCCCCCGTCGTTGCGGGGGACTGGCTCGCGCCCGCCATTGCCTCGTCGCTCTCTCGGGCGCTTTCATGCCGGCGCGCGGGGCCATGGTCATCTGACGCGATGCTGCGTCGGACCTCCCCGAGTCCGGCACCTGCCTGGTTCAGCACGTGCCGCCGCGCTCTCGACCCGATTGGCCTCGCCGGAAGGTAACGGGCGTCCACCGCGATCGCGCCCTCCGGAGTAGCGATTACCGGATTGAGCTCGAATTCGCCCAGCGACAGATCACGCCAGAGCCCGTCCTCGCCGCCGAGTTTGAGCAGGATGTCGACCACCGCATCAACATCAACCGCCGGTCGTCCGCGATAGCCGTACAGCAGCGGAGCGGCCTTGAGGGAATTGAGGAGGGTGCGGGCGTCGTAAGGGGTGATTGGGCAGAGGCGGAGGGAGGTGTCGTTCAGGGTTTCGGTCCAGATGCCGCCCAGGCCGGTTAGGAGGAGGGGGCCGAAGTGGGGGTCTTGGGTCAGGCCGATTATTAGTTCCAGGCCGGGGGGTGCTTGTTCTTCGATGAGGAAGCCGTTGATGGAGGGGACTCGGGTGAGGATTTCTTGGGCGGCTTGGGCGGCTTCTTGAGGGGAGTGGAGGTTGAGGCGCACTGCGCCTTGGTCGGATTTGTGGAGGAGGTGAGGGCCGTGGGCTTTGACGACCAAGGGTGGGGTGAGGGAAGCGGCGGCGGTGGGGATTTCGGCGGGGGTTGTGGTGGTGATGCCGTGGGGGACGGGGATGTGGTTGGCGCGGAGGAGGGATTTTATTTCGTGTTCGGGGAGGTGGGCTTTGATTGCGTGTTCGGGGCCGGGTGGTTCGGCGCGGTCAGCCGGCCCGTTGGGGGTTCGCATGGCGGTTAGGCCAGGTGCTCGTACTGGGTGCGGATTTCGCGGCGGAGGAGTTTGCCCGGGCCGCCGGAGGCGTCTTGGGAGTGGGGGAGGGATTCGGCGATGACGATGATGTCGGGGCGTTGGTGGGCGGGGAGTTTCTCGGTGAGAGTTGCGATGAGCTTTTCGGGGTCGAGGGTGTGGCCGGCGCGGGGGATTACGGCGAGGAGGATTTTCTGGTCGGTGGCTTCCTGGCCGTCGGGGTGGGCGGGGAGGCCGACGGCGCCGGCTTCGGTGACGTTGTCGAGGGTGGTGGCGGCTTCTTCGATGGCGGCGGGCTGGGACCAGGTGCCGGATTTGAGGATGGCGTCTTCGCGGCGGCCGTGGACGGTGAGGACGCCGGTGGGGGAGAGGGTGCCGAGGTCGCCGCCGGTGTACCAGCCGTCGTGGAGGACTTCGGCGGTTTTGTCGGGGAGTTTGTCGTAGCCGGTCATGCGATGAGGGCCGGTGAGGTGGATTTCGCCGACCTGGTCGGTGATGCGGGTTCCGGCGGGGTCGGTGACCTGGACGGCGCAGCCCGTACGGGCGCGGCCGGAGGAGCCGAGGGGGGTGGAACCGTCGTCGACGCGGCCGAAGCAGGTGTAAGGGGCTTCGGTCTGGCCGTAGTAGGAGAAGACGCCCGTGTCGGGGAGGCGGGATTTGATCCGGCCGAGCAGGGTGGCGGTGAGGGGCTCGCCGCCGAGCATGATCGCTCGCAAGGAGGAGAGGTCGGCGGCGAGGTGGTCGTCGGAGCCGAGAAGGGCGGCGTAGAAGGAGGGGATCTGGGAGACATGGGTGACTCGTTCGCGGGGGACGACTTTGAGGAAGTTCGCGGGGCCCCAGTCCTGTTCGAGGACGAGGCGCATGCCGGCGTACAGGGCGGGGCCGACGATGGCGGGGAAGCCGATGCCCCAGATGATGGCGCCGGTGCCGAAGACCGAGTCGGGGGAGCGGGGGACGTCGAGCCAGATCTGGGCGGTGGCCAGCGAGGAGGCGTGGGTGTGGATGACGGCTTTGGGCAGGCCGGTGGTGCCCGAGGTGTAGTAGAGGGCGAGCGGGTCGTCGCCGAAACCGGACAGTTCGGGTTCGGCGGGGCTCGCGGTGGCGGTGAGCGCGTCCAGGTCGACCGCGTCGTCGCCGGGGCCGCCGACTTTGATCCAGGTCGTGACCTGCGGGAGTTGCGGCCTGATCTGGGCGATGACCTCTTCGACCGTGCCGTCGTACACGAATGCCGTGGCTTCGGAGTGTTCGACCACCGCCTGCAGCGTCGCCACCGGCCAGTACGGGTTGAGCGCCGCCGTCACCACGCCCAGTTTGGCGTTCGCCAGGTAGACCTCGGCCACTTTGAGCGTCTCGTTGAGCAGCGCGGCCACCCGCTGCCCCGCCTCGATCCCGGCCTCGGCGAGCGCGTGCGCCCGCCGGTTGACGACGCGGTTGAGCTCCGCGTAGGTGAAACTCCGCGTGCCGCAGTAGGTCAGCGCCACCCGTTCCGGCGTGCGCAGGGCGTTCGCGGTGAGTACGGCGTAGGCGTAGTTGCCATAGGGCGACGGAGACATGGCATGCCTTTCCGGGATTTAACGGGGGTTCAGAGCGACGAGTAGACGACGAACACGTTTCCGGACGGATCACGCAGCACGGCACGCGTCTCGTGCGGCCCGGCCTCGGCCGCCCGGACCAGGGCGGCGCCCGCGTCAAGCAGCGCCGCCACCGCGGCCGTCAGATCATCAACCTGGTACGAGGGCGCTCCCACCCGCCCGGCAACCTGCTCTTCCGCCCCGACCAGGGCAACCGTCACCCCACCCCCATCAAGCGCCGCGAACCTATCCCCATCCCGAAATTTCACCCCAAGCCCCAGCGCGCCCGAATAGAAAGCGACCGCCCTCCCCAAGTCATCCACCGGAATCAGGAAATTTCCCACTCTGGTCATGCTGGTCTCCAAACGGGGAGGTCGTCCTCGAAGGTCAGCGTCACCGGCAGCCCGATCCGTACGTCCTCCGGCGCGCACCCCACCACCGAACCGAAGACCCGCACCCCCTCCGGCAGATCGACCCAGGCCAGCGTGTACGGCTCCCGCCCCCGATGCGACGCCACGAAACTCCGGTGCACCACGGTGAACGTGTGCACGGTTCCGTGGCCGAGCACGGAAGCCCAGGTCAGCGCGGTCGACCCGCAGCGCGGACAGTCAGCGGCGGGCAGGTGGATCCGGTGCGCGCACGCCGTACAGGTCTGAATGACCAGCTCGCCGCGGCGGCAGGCCTCCCAGTAAGGCGCGTAGGGGCTCATCGATCGCCAAGCTAGCGCACGCTTGGTTGGCCGACAAGGGTCAGCTGATGACCGGCCCGTCGCTCCCCAGGGTGGGCGAATCCTCCGGCTCCGGCTCTGGACATTTCGGACCCACAATGGTGAAGGTGTCAGACGCGCTGTCGCCCCCCGGCGAAGCCGAGACCTGGATCTTCCGCACGTCCGTGAAATCACACGCGGGCTGCCGGAACTGCGCAGAGAACGACCGGGAGTACTCCTTCGCCCCGGAAAGCGACGCGTCCTGGTTGGACGTGAACGGCGGCAGCGTGCGCTCGTTGTAGGTGATCGTCGAAGTGATCACCACCGCCAGCTGGATCGCGGACGTCGACCCCGACGTCACGTTCACCACGCCCGTCGTCCCGTTCCAGCTCCCGATCGAGACCGCCGGCGGTGCGCACTTCGGCCCGGACACCCGCACCGTCTTCGTCTGCGCTCCGTTCGCGGCAGCCGGATCGGTGGTGACGGTGACCCCGAATTCCGCCACCTTGTCGCAGTCCACCTCCCCAAGCCCCCCGGCGACACTCAACGGGTACGCCGTCTTGCCTGAGATCGTCGTCGACTTCGTCCGGACCGCCTTGCCGTCCCGGGAGAACGTCGCCATCACCTTCGCCGGACCGGGACCGTCGGTCTTGACCTCCAGCCCCGCGGCCTTACCGTCCCAACTGGCGATGAGCACGCTCTGCACGGCGGGCGGAGGACAGACCGGACCCTTGATCCGCGTCGTCTTGCTCACCGGGCCGCCCTTCGGCGCGGTCGCGATGGTGATCCTCCTGTGCACGGTCGTTCCGCAGGCCGGCGCGGTGAACGCGTCCTGCACCACCGGCGTGTACGCGGTCGCCCCCGCCAGCGGAATCGTCTGCGGCGGACGCGCGACCAGATGAGCGGTGTCCGGCCCTTCCGCGAAGATCACCCGTAACGAGACCGGCCGGGCCGCCGACGTCCGGATCCGCAACGCGGCCGACTGCCCGTCGAACGACGCGATCGACAGCCCCGTCACCCGCAATGGCGCGGGCGTGACCGTGGCCGTCGCCGTGACTGTGGGGGATACGGGCGGATTGACCACCGGCGGCTGCGCGACCGGAGTGCCGGTCACCTCCCCCGGCGGCTCGGTCACGGCGGCCTCGTCCGGTTCGGTCGGCTCCGCGGTCGCCTCGGTCGCCTCCACCGTCGGCTCGACCGGCTCACTCGTCTGGACCTGCGGCGGGGTGCGCAGCGTCGTCCCCTCCGACACCGGTGTGGCCCCGTTCGACGCGACCAGCACCGCGATCACGATCGCCGCCACCAGCGACCCGCCGATCGCGAACCTCGGCGCGAAATGCCCGAGCCGGTCCGACAGCACGGTCCGCGCCAGCGACGTCCCCACCTCCGGCACCGACGCCGGCCGCGCCAGCGGGAACAGCAGCGCCAGCAGCGTCGCCAGCTCGGCCAGATGCCGCCGCCCACGCTCCTCCCAGTCGGACCCGTACGCCGCGACCGCCGCCGCTTCGAGATCGGCCACGAACGCGCGCGCGGTCGCCGGACGATCGATCGGATTCTTCGCCATCCCCCGCCCGACCAGGGCCCGCACCGAGGACGGCACCTCCATGGTCGGAATCGGCGCATGCTGGTGCTGGTGCCGCAACCCCGCCAGATGATCAGCCCGGTACGGCTTGCGCCCGGTCAGGCACTCGAAGAACACGCAGGTCGCCGCGTACACGTCGGTGGCCGGGCTGGCCGGATTCGTGGCCCACTGCTCCGGCGCCATGTACGACGGCGTCCCCGCCGGAACCCCCGCCTCCCCGCGATGCGCCGCGATGCCGAAGTCGGCCAGTTTGCTGGCGCCGTCGGCCTGGATGAGCACGTTCTCCGGTTTGTAGTCACGGTGCACGATGCCCTGGGCGTGCGCGCTGGACAGGCCGAGCAGGGAACCCTTGAGCACGACCAGCGCCGCTTCCGGGCTGGTGGTGCCGTGCTCGGCGAGGATGCGCCGGAGCGGGACGCCGTCGACGAGTTCCATCACGATGGCGGCGTCGCCGTACGGGGACTGGACGTATTCGTAGAGTTTGACGACGTTGGCGTCCTGGAGTTCGACCATCAGCCGGGCTTCGCGCTGGAAGCCGGCCAGGAATTCCGGGTCGGTACGGAGTCGCTCGCTCAGGTACTTGATCGCCACGAACGCGCCGGTGGACTCGTAGGTCGCCAGTACGACCCTGCCACTGCCCCCGACGCCGAGCTCTCTTACTTCCTTGTATCCCGGAACCGTCCACTCGCTCACCGAAATAGCCCCCTCCTACGGCACTCGGCGCGAACAGCCATCTAACGCCGTGTACTCATACGAAGGTCTCACCTAGCCGTCAGCTTGTCACCGGAGCAGAAATGTCACCTATTCGCTGCAAACCGAATGGGTATAGATCAGGGTGAGACGGTAAGTTGGCCGAGCGCTTGGTTGGTTATGAGGAGGCTGGATGCCGCTGGACCTGCGGAAATTCGCCGCTCCCGGACATACTGCTGTGCTGGTGATGGAGATGCAGCGGGGCGTTGTCGGAGATATGGCGAAATTTCCTGACCTGGTGAAGGCGTGTGATCGGTATGGCGTTCTCGGGAATTCGGCCAGGGTGTTATCCGCTGCTCGGATGTCCGGAATGCCGGTCATTCAATGCACTGCCGCTTTTCGGCCAGATTGGGCGGGTTCGTTCACCGACAATTGCCCCTTTGTGGTCGGGCTGCTGAAGGATCCCACGCACATGCTCGACGGCACACCCGCAATCGAGATCGTTCCCGCCCTCCGTGCTCCCGAAGATCTGGAGTCCCGCCGCTATCACGGTTTCTCCCCCTTCACCGGCACCTCCCTGGACGTCACCCTCCGCGCGCTCCGCATCACCACGATCGTCGCCCTCGGCGTCTCCCTCAACCTCGGCATCCCCGGCCTCGCCCTCGAAGCCGTCAACCTCGGCTACCGCGTCGCCGTCGTGACCGACGCCGTCGCCGGCGTTCCCGACGACTACGCCCAGGCCGTCCTCCGCCACACCATCGCCCTCCTCGCCGCCCGCGTCACCACGGCAGACCTTCTCGCCGCCTGGGCCTAGGCAAGCAAGTGCTAGGTCATCTACCGTGCTCCCATGATGCCCGGCCTAGCCCTCACCGGCCGCCTGGCCGTCGTAACCGGCGGCGCCGGCGCCATCGGCTCCGCCATCTGCGCCGATCTCCTCTCCCTCGGCGCCCAAGTAATCGCCGCAGACCTGAAGGAACCACTCTCTCCGGCGGTATCAGCACTGGTGGATCTACGCGATCCCGATGACATCGCCGCGTTCTGTACGAATGCCGGCCCGGTCGACATCCTCATCCACAACGCGGGCGTATCCATCCTCGACTCGTTCGTCCAGAGCGATCCTGCCGACTGGGACCTCATGTGGGCGGTCAACCTCCGCGCCCCCATGCTCCTCACGAAACTGCTCCTCCCCGGAATGTCGGCACGAGGCTGGGGCCGCCTGATCTTCATCTCCTCCGACGGCGCGAAAGCCGGCTCCGGCGGCGAAGGCGCCTACGCTGCCACCAAAGCCGGCCTCTTCGGACTCGCCAGAACACTGGCCCGCGAGGCCGCTCGCGACGGCATCACCTCGAACGTCGTCTGCCCCGGCCCCACCGACACCCCCATGCTCCGCCACGTCGCCACCGACAACCCCGGCCTGATCGACAAGCTCACCAAAGGCATCCCATTGCGCCGACTCGGCACCCCAGAGGACGTCGCCGGACTCGTCGCGTACCTCTGCACCGACCGCGCCGCCTACATCACCGGCCAGACCCTCTCGGTCAGCGGCGGAATCACGATGCAATGACCGGCTCAGAGGCTGTCGTAGGTGGCCGCCACCAGGTGATACGCCCGAAGGCTCCCGCCCACCGCGTCCGCCAGCTTGTTCATCGTGTACGCGACGCCGAGCCCGTTCTCGACATCCCCCAGCCCGATCGACCCGCCGAGCCCGGTATGCCCGAATGCGGTCTCCTCGCCCGCGGCGGGGGTCAGGAAGGTGAGGGCGGGACGCATGTAGCCGAGCCCGAAAGAGCTGTCGATGTACAGGACGCGGTCGGGTCCTCGCACGCGACGCCGTACCGCGTCGGAGAGGGTTTCCGGGCGCAGGATGCGACCGGCGATGAGGTCGGCGTAGAAGGCGGCGAGGCCGCGTGCGGTCGCGACCATGCCCATGGCGGGCCAGCCTGCGCGCAGAATGACCGGATTGTTCGCGCCGCCGGGGAGCAGATGCACCGATGGGTTGCCCAACGCCCGATTCATCAGGCTGTCGCGATCCCGTGCGGCGGCAGCTATCGCGGTCATCGGGTTGGCGGGATCCCCGTCCTCGACTTCGATCACGGGCTCGGCCTGGGTTCGTTCGCCCGCCGACAGTCGCGCGGTCCGCTCGATCACGTCGGGGGGCGCGCCCAGCCACAGTTCCAGCCCGCGCGGGCCCGCGATCTCCGCGGACACCACGTCCCCGGCCGACTTCCCGGTCACCCGCCGGATGATCTCCCCGACCAGGAAGCCATAGGTCACCGCGTGGTAACCATGCGCAGTGCCGGGCTCCCACACGGGTGTCTGCGCCGCGATCCTGGCCGCGATCGCCGGTTGGTCCTCGAACTCCGCGACCGGAACCTGCTCCTCGATGGCGGGCAGCCCGGCCTGGTGGGTGAGCACATGCTCGACGGTCACGCTCGCGGTGCCGAACTCCGGCCAGTACTCCCGTATGGGCGCGGCCACGTCGATCAGGCCGCGCTCGGCCAGCAGCAACAGCGCGGTCGCCGTGACCGCCTTCGTGCAGGAATAGGCGAGAACAGGGGTATGCGCCCCCCACGCACGGCCGGTCGTCCGGTCGGCGACGCCGCCCCACAGGTCCACCACCCGCTCGCCGTCCAGAAAGACGGTGAACGCGGCGCCCAGCTCCGCGCCTTCCGCGAAGTGCCGCTCGAACACCTCACGTACCCGGAAGAAGCGGGGATCGCAGTGCCCGCCGATCGCCATGTCCACCCCCATGAAAGTGAGCGCTTGCTTGGTTTCGGAGCCTAACAACTGGGGTCGTTTCGGCCCAGACGATCAGCGCGGAACATTGAATCTTCTTTCCGGCGAAGTCGTCCTGAACGCCCTGGCCGCCGCCACGACCGGCCAGGTCATCAGCCTGTCCATGCCGATCAGGGGCGCGACCTCGTCCCCCGCCCCCACCACGATCCCGCACCTGCGCGGACGCCCGCTGCCGCAACATTTCATGTCCGTGGACGGTGGCGACTACGCGGCGGGCGTGCGCCCGATCGGCGCGGGACTGCGGGTGGCCGACGACGCGCTGCTCGTCTCCCCGCACGGCACGACCACCCACATGGACGCGCTCTGCCACATGTGGTCCGGCGAATCCCTCTACAACGGCCACCCCGCGTCGCGGGTCCGCTCATACGGCGCGACCCGCTGCGGCATCGAAACAGTCGGCGGCGTGGTCGCGCGGGGCATCCTCTTCGACGTCCCCCGCCATCTCGGCCTGACCCACCTGCCCGCCGATTTTCGGATATCCGCCGACCTGCTGAAAGAGATCACTGACGACCTCCGCCCCGGCGACGTCGCCGTGATCAGAACCGGCTGGCCGCTCACCTGGGCACGTTCCCCCGACGAGTACTGGTCCGGCCAGCCCGGCCTCGCCGCCGACGCCGGCCGCTGGCTCGCCGAACACGATCTCGCCCTGGTCGCCTCCGACAACGCCGCGATCGGCGGCCTCAACCCCCGCCAACTGGCCGACGAGACCCTGGCCGACGACCTCCACCTCATCCTGCTCTGGCGGCACGGCATCCACCTCGCCGAAATGCTCTGGCTGGAAGACCTGGCCGACGCCGCCCCCGACCACCCGTTCGTCTTCGTCGCGGCACCCCTGAGAATCGAAGGAGGCACCGGCAGCCCGATCAACCCGCTGGCGATCCTCTAGCAGCCGCAACTCCAGCGGGCCACCATCCACAAGGTCGGATACGCCAGCAGGAGGATCGCCAGCACATAGCTGGCGTTCCAGCGCGCGATCCGGAACGTGTCCACCCGGAACCGGGATTGCAGCACCACGTTCAACCCGGAGAGCGGCCCGCCCGCCGCCTGGATGCCCCAGGCGATCAGCCCGGTCATCGCGAACAGCGTCGGGTCGGGATGGAGCGGGGCCAGCATGCTGGCCGCCACCGCCAGCGAGATGACCGGATGCACCCCGATCGCGGAGAAGATGACCATCACCAGCACCAGCGCCCACGCCTCCGGCACGCCGAACCTCGTCACCGGCGGGTCCAGTGGCACCACGTCGAGCATGGCCGCGAACCCCGCGGTGAGCAGGCCGGCGGACAGGAACATGGACAGTTCCCCGCTCATCGCCGGCAGGCTGCGGCGAGCGTGCGCGACCAGGCGTCTGGTGGCCCGGCGCGGAGTCCGTACCAGCAGCAGAGTGATCGTGAGTGCCGGGGCGCAGACCATGATGACCCCGGTGACCGGTACGCCCGGGAGCAGCACGTGCGCCAGGACCACCAGGATCACCAGCGCCATCGGCAGCCGCAGCGCCCCGAGCGTCAGCGGATAGCCGCGGAAGTCCTTCACCGCCGGGCCGAACGCCCGGGTGATCTGCAAACAGCTGATCGTCAGGGCGGCCAGGGCGAGCGCGCCGCCGACCGTCATCAGGATCGGCAGCCGGGCCGCCGGAGCGTAGGTGAGCGCCGCCGCCGAGGCCCCCCAGAACGGAGACCAGAACGCCCCCGCCGAATACCCGCGCGACAGCACCAGCAACTCGGCCCGCGGCAGCGGAATCTTACGAAAAATCCGGTTGGCGATGATGTCCAGCGCGGTCAGGTTGATGACCGAACCCAGCACGTGCACCGCCATCGTCGTCTGCCACACCGCTGACCGCCCGGTCGGCGCCCGATGATCGCCGGTACGCCCCCGCGGCGCCACCAGCCGGACGAACGAGATGGCGGCCAGCATGCTGATCATCGGCTGGTTGGCCGCCAGCGCCAGCCGCCAGTCCGGGGTCACCCCGTGCGCCAGCCCGATCCCGATCCCGATCGCGCCCAGCGCGGCCAGCAGGATCACGATCGCCCGATATCGCCGGCTCAGCCGTCCGAGCAGCAGAATCCCGGCCGCCCACGAGGCCACCCCGGCCGCGAGCATGGCGGGACGCCAGACCAGCCCCGCGATCGTGAGCATGATCGCGATGGCGAGCAGGGCGGCGGGCAGATGCCGGAACCAGGGGGAGCGGGTCACCGGCCTAAGCCGCGAGCTCGTGCAACACCTTGCCCAGGCCGGCCTTCAGCTCAAGCCCGATCCCAGGCGCGTCCGGCAGCCGGACGTAACCATCCTCGATCCCGTAACCATCGGCGAACCCGCCGAACGGCGCGAAAATCCCCGGATACGACTCGCACCCGCCCAGCGGCGTCGCGGCCGCGATGGCGAGGTTGAACTGGTGGCCGCCGTGCGGAACACACCGCGTCGCGCTCCACCCGGCTTCGTGCAGCGCGGCCAGCGTGTGCCGGAACTCGGTGAAGCCGTAGCTGAGCGCGGGGTCCATCTGCAGCACGTCCCGATCTTCACGCAGACCGCCGTAACGCGCCAGATTCCGGGCATCCTGAAAGGACATCAGGTTCTCCCCGGTCGCCAGCGCTCCCGGGTAGCGCGCGGCCAGTTTGGCGATCGCGGCATAGTCCAGCGGATCGGTCGGCTCCTCATACCAGTGCAGCGGGTACGCGGCGAGCGCGTCACCATAGGCGATCGCCTCCTCGCCGGTGAACCGCCCATTGGCGTCCACGGCGAGCGTGCACCCCTCGGGCAGCACAGCCAGCACCGCCTCCCACCGCCCTACGGCTTTTATGCCACCTCCAAGATCACCATCTCGCGGCGGCCAAGGCCGACGGCGTTCCGGTGGACGCGCCGCTGACCGTGTCGGCGCGGGAGGGCTTCATCCTGCGGGCCGACGAGAGCATCCAGCTCATCGCGCAGGCGCTCACCTCGATCGGGCTGACCAACGTGAAGAGCGAGATGCGGGAGACGGCCAAGTTCGAGGAGGCGTGGACGGCCGGTTACCCGGCGATCACGCCGGAGCGCGGGCTGATCGGCCTGCAGCAGCACGGCAACGAGTTGATGGACTACAGCTCCAGCATCGAGGGGTACTACGCCTGCAAGGGCGCCACCTCGGCGTACTGCGACCCGGAGCTGGAGAAGAAGATCGCGGCGGCGAACCAGCTGGCCGGCGCCGAGCGCGACACCGCGCTGAAGGAGATCGCGCAGTACGTCTACGACCGGTTCGTGGTGGTCCCGGTCGGACAGCCGAGCTTCTACTTCGCGATGGCCGCCAACATCGACTGGAAGCCCCGCCTGGACGGCTTCCTGCTGGTCAAGGAGATCAAGCTGGGCGCGGCCGGCTAGGCCGTACCCGTCTCGGGGGCGGGGCTTCGCGGCCCCGCCCCCGTCCACCCTTACTGAGGAGAACGATGAGCAACAACCCGCTGATCACCCGCTGGCAGGCCGGCCAGGTCACGTACGGCGTCTGGTGCACCATGCCCGGCTCGGTGCCCGCCGAGATGATCGCCCGCCAGGGCGTCGACTACTGCTGCGTCGACTACCAGCACGGGCTGATCGAGCACTCCACTGGCGTGCCGATGATGCAGGCGATCGAGGCGGGCGGCTCGGTGCCGATCGCCCGGGTCAACTGGAACGAGACCAACCGCATCATGCAGGTCCTGGACGCGGGGGCCAGGGGCGTGGTGGTGCCCATGGTCAACAACGCCGAGGAGGCGGCCCGCGCCGTCAGCGGGTTCCGTTTCCCGCCGCACGGCGGGCGCTCCTACGGTCCGGTACGCGCCCGCGAGGTGCTCGGCACCACCAACCCGGAAGAGCTGGCCGACCAGGCCTGCATCATCATGATCGAAACCGTGGACGGCATCAGGAACGTCCGCGAGATCGCCGCCGTGCCCGGCGTGGACGCGCTGTACATCGGCCCGAGCGATCTCGCTCTCTCGCTCGGCCTGCTGCCCAACCACACCCCGCCGGACCCGCGCTTCGTCGAGGTGATCGACGAGATCAGGGCCGCCTGCCTGGACCACGGCATCGCCGCCGGCATCCAGTGCGCCAACGGCGAGGACGCGGCCAAGTACACCGAGCAGGGCTTCACCATGATCACGATCGCGTCGGACGCGCCGCTGCTGGCCAGCGCCGTGCGGGCCAACCTGGCCACCGCCAAGGGCGGTCCCGCCGGTGGCGCGCGGCCGACCGGAAACTACTAACTCCCCCCGGGAGGTGCGTCACGATGCTGCGCTACTCGCTGCGCCGGACCCTGCACTCGCTGATCGTGCTGGTCGGTGTGCTCGTCCTGGTCTTCCTGGTGGTGGACCGGATCGGCGACCCCGCCCGGCTGATGCTGCCCGCCGACGCGCCGATCCAGGTCTATCTGGATCTGCGGGCCAAGCTGGGCCTGGACGAGCCCTTCTTCGACCGGTTCTGGTCCACGGTGAGCGGCTGGTTCGTCGGCGACTTCGGCGATTCGCTGTGGCAGGGGGTGCCCGCGCTGGGTCTGGCGCTGTCCCGGGTGCCCGTGACGCTCTCCCTCACCTTCGCGTCGCTGGTGGTCGCGATCCCGCTGGCGCTGCTGCTCGGCACCCGGTCGGCGATCAAGCCGGGGTCGCTGGCCGACCGGTTCCTGACCACGGTGTCGCTGACGGCGGTGTCGATCGCGGATTTCTGGCTCGGGCTGATGCTGATCCTCATTTTCAGCGTGCAGTTCGCCATCCTGCCGACGTCGGGGTTCGGCGGGCTGGAGTACCTGATCCTGCCCGCGGCCACGCTGACGTTGCGGCCGATCGGGCGGATCGCTCAGATCGTCCGGTCGGCGCTGGTGGAGGAGATGCAGAAGCCGTATATCCGGACGTTGCGCGCCAAGGGGCTGACCGAAGGGCAGATCGTTCGCAAGCATGCGTTGAAGAACTCGGCGATTCCCATCGTCACGGTGGCCGGTGATGAGATCGCGACGTTCCTCAACGGCGCCGTGGTGATCGAGACGATCTTCGCCTGGCCGGGGATCGGGACCTTGTTCATCGGCGCGATCGAACGCCGGGACCTGCCCATGATCGAGGCGTGTGTGTTCGTGGTCGCGATCATGGTGATCGCGGTGAACCTGCTGGTCGATCTGACCTACGCGCGGCTCGATCCGCGGGCCAAGATCTACGACTGACCCGGGTAGTTGCCGCCGCCGTGAGCGCTGTCGAGGGCGTCGTAGTCGGGAGTGAAGCCCTTCTTGGGGATCGATTCCACGACGACGACGTCGCGCGGCTTCTTGTAGGAGGCGAGCTGGTCGCGGACGTGGTCGATGAGTTCGGCTGGGGTGGCGGTCGAGTCGGGGCGCAGGGCCACGATGGCCCGGACGGCCTGGTGCCAGCGCTCGTCCGGGACGCCGATCACTGCGGCGTCCGCGACGGCGGGGTGGGTCTTCAGGGCACGTTCGACTTCGGCCGGGTAGATGTTCTCGTTGCCCGATTTGATCATCCGGAGGCTGGGGCCGATGAAGGTCAGGGTGCCGTCGGGCTCGCGGCGGCCGAGGTCGCCGGTGTGGTGCCAGCCGCCTCTGGACTTGTACGCGTTGAGCTCCGGCCTATTGAAATATCCGGAAAAAAGCGATTTGCCCCGGGCGCAGATTTCGCCGACTTCGCCGGGCGGGACCTCACGCAGTTCGGCGTCGAGCAGCCGGGCCTGGACCAGCGGCGACGGCCGTCCGGCGAACCCCGCCCCGCCGGCGGCCAGCCCGAGGAAGGTGAGCATCCCGCCCACCTCCGTCTGCCCGTAACCGCCCATCTTCGTCCGGCACCACGGCGAATCGTCGACCGTCGTCATCGCGTCCCACTCCGGCGAATGCGACACGAAATGCAGTGATTTAAGGTCATATTTTCCGGAGGCGTTGGCGGCGGCCACCGCGTCGATCATCTGGCCGAACAGGAACGCCTGGGTGACCTTCTCCGCGTCGACCACCCGGCAGACCTCTATCGCGTCGAACGCCGGGATGAACACGTTCGTGCCGCCGACCAGCAGTGTGGCCAGGGTGAACATCATGGTGCCGACGTGAAACAGCGGCCCGTTGTTGAGGAACACGAACTCGGGTTCCATCCGCCGGACGTGCAGCAGCGACGAGGCGTGCGCGACCAGCGCCGCGCTGCTCAGCAACGCCGCGTTCGGCCGCCCGTCGAAGGCGGCCGTGTAGAGCGCGAGCACCGGCAGGCCGTCGTCGCCGGGTCCTTCGACCGGGTCGGGGGCGCCGAGAAACGCCTCGTACGCATCGCCGGACTCGATCCAGCCGTCGCCCGGAGTGACCCCGTCCTCGTACACGACCAGACTCGGCGTCAGATCCTCCAGCACGAAACGCAGCTCGTCGGCGGACTGCCGCCAGTTCACGGGGCAGCAGATCGCGCCGATCCGGGAAGCGGCGAGCAGGAGTTCCAGCACCCGGAAGGAGTTCTGGCCCAGCCACACCACCCGGTCGCCCCGGCCGATCCCGCGCGCGGTCATCGCGTTGGCCAGCCGGTTCACCCGCAGGTCCAGTTCTGGATAGCTGAGCCGTACCGCGCCGTCGACCGCAGCCGTCGACTGCGGGTGGCTGCGCGCGTGGTCGGCGAGTACGTCAGAGAGGGTCAGCTGGTGCATCAGTGGCCTCCGGCGAAGGCGGGCATGACCTCGGCGGCGAAGAAGCGCAGGACCTGCTTCATCTCGGTCAAGGGGATCGGCCGGGTGCTGCCGAAGTCGCAGAGCAGGTTGTCGAATCCGGCGTCTTTGAGTAGTTCGATCTGGCTGATCACCCGGGCAGGGTCGCCGATGACCTCCAGCTGCTCCCAGCGAAACTCGTTGCTGACCGAACCGCCCTTGAGGTAGCGGTCCTGGTAGTACTCGAAGCCCTGGGCGGCTTTGCCGGTCTTGGGGTCGATGGGGGCGCTCTGCGCATTGAAGATCCTGGCGCGGTCGAACATCGCCTCGAACCTGGCCTGGTCCTCGCGGGCGCGCTCCAGCGTCGGCGCGACGTACACGCTGCGCGCCACGACCAGTTCGCCCGGGACGGGGGAGATCTCCCGCCAGGTCGCGGCGGCCTGGACGACCTTCCGGAAGGGGGCGGCCGGGTCGGCGAGGATGGGCAGGCCGCGTTCCGCGTACATGGTGACGGTTTCTGGGGAGACGGCGGCCACGTGAATCGGCGGGTGCGGCGTCTGCGTCGGTCTGGGGACCAGCGCGATCTCCGTGCCGGTCTTGTAGAACTTGCCCTCGTGCTGGAAGGTCTCGTTGCCCCACAGGCCGAGGATGACCTCAAGGGATTCGTTGAAACGATCCCGGGCCTCTGCCAGGTCGACGCCGAAGCCCTCGAATTCGAAGCTCTGGTAGCCGCGGCCGATGCCCAGATCCAGCCGGCCGCCGGAGAGCACGTCCACCAGGGCGGCTTCCTCGGCGACGTGGATCGGGTTGTGCAGCGGGAGCACGACGATGCCGGTGCCGAGCCGGATCCTTTCCGTTCTGGCGGCCGCGTGGGCCAGCATCGTGAACAGGTTGGGGGCCACTCCGTAGTCGCGGAAGTGGTGCTCGGCCAGCCGTACCCCGTGAAAGCCCAGTTCCTCGGCGAGTTCGATCAGTTCGAGGTGGTAGTCGTAGACGTCTTTGAAGTTCTGACCGTCGAACCGGTGGAAGAGGTGGAAGGTCGAGAACTTCATGGACACCTGCCTGTTGGCTTGAACCAAGCGCTCGCTTGGGAAGCCTAGCCCGGTCTGGTTTCGGGGGGAAGACCCTCGCTACCGTTGGACCTGCCCGCACGCGCAGGAGGACTGATGGCCGCAGGCCCGCTGGACCGCACCGACCCCCGCACGCTGGGCGAATACGAGATCGTCGCCCGGCTGGGGGAGGGCGGGCAGGGCATCGTGTACGAAGGCTGGTCGGCCGCGGGGGAACGAGTCGCGATAAAGGTCCTCAAAGGCGGCACCGATTCGGAGACCCGGCGCCGCCTCGCCCGGGAACTCGCGTCCGCCCGCAGCGTCGCCCCGTTCTGTACGGCCCGGGTGCTGGCCGCCGAACTGGATCGCCCTGAACCGTATGTGGTGAGCGAGTTCGTCGCCGGACCATCGCTGCACGATCGGGTCAGAACCGGCGGGCCGCTGCGGGACGGCGAACTGGACCGGCTCGCGGTCGGTACGGCTTCCGCACTCGCCGCCATCCACGCCGCCGGGATCGTGCATCGGGACTTCAAGCCGGGAAACGTGCTGCTGGGGCCGGACGGGCCGAGGGTGGTGGATTTCGGGATCGCCCGGCCGCTGGACGCGGAGACCGCGCCGTCGGTGCTGGCGGGGACGCCGCCGTACATGGCGCCCGAGCAGTTGCGCGGGGTGCAGGCGTCGGCGGCGGCGGACGTGTTCGCGTGGGCGGCGACGATGGTGTACGCCGCGACCGGGCGGGCGCCGTTCGGGCACGACACGGTCGCTTCGGTGTTCCATCGCATTCTGAGCGCGCCTCCGGATCTGGCGGGGGTGCCGGAGAGCCTCCTGCCGGCGGTGCAGGCGTGCCTGGCGAAGGACCCGGAGCGGCGGCCGACGGCGAAGGAGCTGATGATCCGGCTGGTCGATCCCGGGGCGGGGTCGCCGCGAGCCAACCGGACGGCGGTGCTTGAGACGCCTGCTTTCGGGGCGACTTCTGTTGGGGCGCCTGATTTTGGGGCGACGGCGGGATTCCAGCCAGGGGGCGGGTTCGTTCCGGAGACTGTTCCCGGGTCGGCAGTGCGGCGGCCCGCGCGGCGGATCTCGTGGAAGGTGGTCGGCTCGATCGTGGCCGGAGTGGCGGTGGTCGCCGCGCTCGCCGCCTTCCTGGTGCCGGGAGGAGCGGTCACGCTTGAGCCCTCCGGTGGGCCGGGGGAGCCGGTCGCCAGCGCGGAGGCGGCAGCCTCGGAAGGACCGGGGACCGTGCCGGAAACGTCGGCCGAACCTGAGGCCGCGTCGGGGACGGTGGTGTCCGCGGCTTTCGCGGGGACTTGGGGAGGGGAGGTCACCTCCCAAGATGCCCGGAAGGCCACCTACCGCCTCACGATCACCCTGGCGGAGGGCGATCGTGAGGGGCTCGCTGTTCGGAACGGATGCGAGCAGGCGCTGCGGATCACTCGGAATCGGGGCAAGGCACTCGACCTGACGATAGTTCAGCAGGGTCAGTGCGTCGGCGGGGACATCACGCTCACCCCCGCCGGGGACACACTGACCTACGAAGGGCAGGAGGGCGGCGGCTCCCTGGCGTACCGGGGGGAGCTCAGCCGCCTCTCCTAACCGCCGCGAACCAGCTGGAACTCGTACGGTCCGGTTTTGGCGGTGTTCGATCGGACGATGATCGCGTACTTGCCGTCGCCGTTCGACAGCGCCACGTCGAAGTCGCCGCAGAGCGGGACCGGCTGCCGGGCGTTGGCGATGTCGGTGTACGCGGCGTCCACCAGTTCCAGTTCGATCGCCGTGCACGCGCCCTTGCCGCCGACCACCTTGATGGCCGTCGCGCCGTCCGAGTCGAACTCGAAACGGTCGATCCGTCCGGACACGTCCAGGCGGCCCGCTCCGGCCGGGCTGCCTTCCCCGATCTTCATGCCGATGGTGACCGGGAACGTGCGCGGCTTCACGGTCGCGATGCGGAAGCCGTACGGGCCGATGGTGTTGTCGGTGGCCCAGATCTCCAGGCGGTGGGTGCCGGATTTGGTGAGCTTGAAGACCCAGGTGCCGAAGGACAGGCTCAGGTTGGGCAGGCCCACCGCTTCGTCGTCGACGTCGGAGAACGCCTGGAACTGCATGTTGGTGGTGCCCTGCATGTCGGCTACGTAGAATTCGCGGGCTTCGCCGAGATCTATGACGTACACGTCTTTCTGGCCGGCTCGGGTGAGCTCGCCGGAGACGGTGCTGCCGTCGACGAGGGTGCCGCCGGGCTGGACGGCGGTCCCCGCTGCGGCCTCCTCGGTGGGTTCGTCTGCTGCGGGTTCGGTGTCTTCTGTGGTGGATTCTTCCGGAGCTGCTTCCTGGGTGGCGGTGCTGACCACTTCGGGCGCGTCGGCGCCGGAGGAGTCGGGGAGCGCACCGCAGCCCATCAGAGCCAGGCCGATCACGGTGAGGGCGACGGCCGTCTTCGCCAGGCGGGAGACGGTGGGAGAGTTCGTCATGGTGCCGATTGTGGACAACCCTGCTTACAAAAGGGTTGACCTCCGCTTACGGGTCCCTGATCGCGCTGTCCGGGGTGGGCAAGCGATCACATAGCGTCACCGTTGGCCGACTATGAAATCTCCCGGTAGCGCTTCTACCAGGCGTTATATGCGCGCTATATCGACGACCGAATAATCAAAACCGTGTGCAGGGGGTATCTCGGAAGGGGAACTCGCCAATGCTGCCTGACCGTAGGCTGTTGCGTCTGATCGGGGCGGCCGTCGCGGCCGTGTCCTTCGCCTGGTTAGTTTATGGGGGCGCGATCGATCTGCCCATTCAGTATTTGGGTCCTTATGACTGGGTCTAGGTCACGTCGGTAGTCCGGCGGGCCCGGCACTCGCTGCCGGGCCCCGCCGCCGGATCATGCTCGTCTCAGCTCTTTCGGTACGGGCGCGCCGATCTCGCGGTAAAGGCGGATGGCCAGCTGTCTGTGCGGCTCCGCCTCGGTGGGGTCCCGCGAGATCCTGGCGAGTATCGCCTCCGTGTGGGCTTCGCCGATCCGGTAACCGGTCTCCCGGTGGTTCTCGAGGGCGAGTACGCCGTACCTGCTGGCTTCCGTGAAGAGACCCTGTCCGTGGTGGATGTAGGCGAACAACGTGAGAGCTCGCCCTTCTATAACGCTGAAATGGGGGTGGTTGGCCAGTTTGAGGGCTTGCTCGGCATAGCCCATGGCCGCCGTGAGCTCGCCGGTATGTTGATGGGCCACGCCTAATCCGAGAAGCGCTTCTCCCCACGGGGTATGGGCGTTTATTTCTTCCGCGATCCGCAGTGCGGTGCTGTGAAGGTGGACGCTGTCATCGAAGTGCCCGGTGTAGATCTTTATGGACGCCAGCGTATTCAGCGCCTGGGCCTCGGTGAAACGGTCACCGATGTCGCGTGCTATCTCCAGCGCGGTCTGCGCGCTGCTTCGCGCCTGGTCCAGGCGGCCGGCGTCGCAATGCACCATGGCCAGCCAGGCCAGCGTGTCGGCCTCAAGATATCGATCGCCCAGTTCCTGGTGCCGGGCAAGCGCGATGGTCAGGGTGTCAGCGGAATCGTCAAGGCGGCCGAGCTGGTGGTAAAGCTCCCCCATCGTGGTTATCGCGACAGCCTCGTCCCGCGGCGCCGAGGTCTCGCGGGTCAGCGTCAGCGCTTGGATGGCGTAGGTGAGCCCCTCCCGAAGCCGGCCGGACTGCCTGCACGCGTTCGCCAGGTTGTTCAGAAGTTTGGCCCGCCCCTGCTGCGATCCCAGCAGGCTGTAGAGCTCCAGCGCTCTGGACAGATGGCGGCTGGCCTCCTCCGGACGTCCGACGACCATGAGCGTCGTGCTCAGGTTGTGCAGCGCGCTCACCTCGCCCTCCGTCCATCCGGACCGGCCGCTGAGCGTGATGGCCCGGATCAGGTAGTTGATGGCGCGGTCGTAACGGGCGAGGCAGTAGTACGCGTGCGCGAGGTTGAGGAGCGAGGCCGCCAGCGCCCGCTCGTCCTTCTCCGCGTACGCCGCGGCCAGGGCGGCACGCGCCGCGGTCAGCCAGTCGACCATGTTCCTGGAGAAGTTGTGGTGGCCGCGGAGTCGGTCGGCCAGGAGCCAGGCCATGGGCCTCGGCCCGTGGCGGACGGCGTGGCCGATCGCCGCGATGAGGTTGTGATGCTCGTCGTCCAGCCACGCTCTGGCCGCGGCCGGGGTGTCGATGTCCACGTGCTGCGGGGCTTGGGAGGGCACCTGAAGCTGGAGCATGCCCGGGTAGAGCACCTTGGCGGCGGTGGTGACCATGGATAAGTACCAGTCGAACAGTTTGTCCCTCGCCTGGGTCCGATCCTCTTCCCCGTCCTCGGTATCGGATCGGTCGCTGGCGTACCGGCGGAGCAGATCGTGCAAGTTGAAGCGCCCCGGCCGGTGCTGGTCGACCAGATGGACGCGAGAGAGCCGGTCCAGCGCGGACGCCGCTTCCGGCACGGACAGGTCGGCCAGCGCGGCTGCCGAATTCGGGGTGAAATCATGACACGCCACCACCCCGAGCCGGCGGAACACCCGTTGGACGGAGGCGGGCAAGGTCCGGTACGACAGGTCGAAAGCCGCGGATACGGCGGTCTCCTCGTCGCCCTCGATCCTGAGCGCGGTGAGCGGGTTGCCCGCCCTCAGATCCTCCGCGTACTTCGCGATCGAATAGTCCGGACGGTCCAGCAGGTGCGCGGCGGCTATGCGCAGCGCCAAGGGCAGGTAGGCGCAGACCACGGCCAGTTCCGTGAGGGCCGCGGGTTCGGCCCGGGCCCGTTCCGCGCCGATGAGATGGGCGAGCAGGGCCTCGGCCTCAGCGGGGATGAGCACGTCAAGGGTGATGCGCTGAGCGCCTTCGCGGGCGACCAGCCCCGTGAGCCGTTCGCGGCTGGTGACCAGTACCGCGCAGCCGGGATTGCCCGGAAGCAGCGGCCGGACCTGGTCGGCCGAGCTCGCATTGTCCAGTACCACGAGAAACCGCCGCCCCGCCATCAGCGAGCGGTAGCGCGCGGCGGCCTCCGTCGCCTCGACGGGCACCTGGTCGGGACTCATGCCCAGCGCGCGCAGGAAACCGGCGAGTGCTTCCCTCGGGCGTACCGGCGTTCCGGGCGAATAGCCCTGCAGATTGAGGTAGAGCTGCCCATCCGGGAACCGGTCGGCCATCCGGTGCGCCCACCGCAGCACGAGCCCCGTCTTGCCGACTCCCGCCGTCCCGGTGATGACGGAGATCGCCACCGGGTCGGCGCCGTCCTCCGCGCCGTCGGGTGCCATCGCGTCCAGCGCTTCGAGCGCGTCCTCACGTCCGATGAATCCGGGAATGTTCGCGGGCAGTTCTCTGGGTACGGGCAGCGGGCTGTACGCACGGACCGGATCCGCGTCCCTTATGGTCACCGGTACCGCGGGCTCAGGTGTCACGAGGCGTGCGTCGCCCCGCAGAATGTCCTGGTGCAGCCGCTGGAGCGTGGGACCGGGCTCGATGCCGAGCTGCTCGCTCAGTAGGGCGCGGGTCTGCCGGAAGACCTCAAGTGCCTCGGCCTGGCGACCGCTCCGATTCAACGCGACCATGAGGTGAGCCTGGAGGCCCTCGCGATACGGGTGGGCCTGCGCCAGCTCGGCCAGCGGAACGATCAGGTCCCGGTTCCTCCCCAGCAGGAGCTCCGCCTCCGCCCACTGCTCATAGGTGATGAGCCGCAGCTGATCGAGCTGCAGGGCCTCCTCGGCGATCAGCTCGCAGTCGCCGAATTCGGCGAACGCGGGTCCTCGCCACAGGTTCAACGCGGTGCTCAGGATGCCGTCAGCCAATTCGGGATCCCCGTCGGCAAGTGCGCGGCTTCCCTCCGAAGTGAGGTCACGGAAGCGCACGGCGTCCAGGTGATCACCCGCGGTGATCGTATATCCGCTCGTCTGCCTGGTGATCCACCTGGCTCCGATGGCACGCCGCAATTGGTGCACGTAGAGGTGGATGTTCTGACGTGCGGAGGTCGGCGGAGAATCCCCCCAGACGGCGTTGATCAGGCGGTCGATCGACACCGTCTGGCCAGAGCGTGACAACAGAACGGCCAGTACGAGTCGAGGTTTGTGCGCCGCACCGATGAATACGTTCTGACCATCGTGGGTTACGTCGAGTGGCCCCAGCACCCGAAACTCCATCAATGACGACGCCTCATCTCTGAGAGCGGTACCGATCGCGGTCCACGGCGGACACTTTCGCGTGAAGAGGTGCTTACGGTCAGCAATATATCTCGACCATACTAGCGCTGAATCCTAATATCACATGATTTGTGACAGAAACACCGAGTGCGGTTGGGGGCGCAGCGGTTACCGATCCGTAGGGCCCTGCGAGTGGTGACTGTCGAACCTGACTGCGCGCGAACGTCGCCGTCGAGATCTTGATCACGCGGAGCCATGACGCGAATTCCGAGACGAACCGGTCATCGGCGCGCTGTACAAGTTCTGTCGCGTTCATCCACGCCGGAGACTCAAAGTGATGGGGGACTAGTGGATTTTCGTATTCTCGGACCACTCGAAGCCGTCGGCGCCTCAGGCCAGGTCGCAAAAATTCCACCACGTGAGCGGGTGGTGCTGGGCATGCTCCTGCTCCGGCCAGAGCGCACTGTATCAGTTGACCAACTCGTGGACGCGGTCTGGGATGATCTTCCGCCGACGACGGCCAGGAAACAGATTCTGATCTGCGTCTCCGTCCTCAGAAGGCTGCTGGCCAACGTGGGTTTCGCCGGTGAAATCGGATCGCGTCCGCCCGGTTACCGGCTCCAGCTCGGCAGCCGGGACCGTCTCGACCTCCAGGATTTCGAGGCGCTCTCGGTGGCCGGCAGTGCGGCCCTGCGGGAGGATCGGCCGGGTGACGCGATGGAGGCGTTCCGGCAGGCGTTGGAGCTGTGGCGGGGCGAGCCTCTCGCAGGCACGACGAGTCACCTGCTCCACGGAGCGGCCGTCGCACTGAGCGAACGCTGGCTCTCCGTCGCGGAGACCTACGCCGACGTACGCATGAGGCTGGGTGTCCGCCCGGACCTGATCGAGGACCTACGGCTGCTCACGGCCAGCCACCCGCTTCGCGAAACCCTGCACAGCCGCCTCATGCGCGCGCTCGCCCAGGCCGGACGACCGGTCGAGGCCATCGAGGCTTACAACACTGCTCGCCGTACCTTTGCGGCGGAACTCGGTCTTGAGCCCGGCGAGGAATTACGGCGATTAAGGGAAGCGATTCTTGCCGGTCGGCAGGACGCCGAACTCGCCACGCTCGTCGGCGTCGCCGCCGACTGAGCGAAGGTATCCATACGAAATACCTCACGGGAATGGGTCCGGTCCTTATGCTGATCAACCGAAATTTCTCCAGGCTATGGATCGGGCAGCTGGTCTCGCTCCTCGGTGACTTCGTATTCGATACGACACTGTTGCTTTGGGTGGCGACCGTGTTGCTTTACGGGAAACCCTACGCTCCCATCGTCAGTAGCACGGTGTTGATCCTGGTCGCGGTGGCGGCCATCGCCGTCGCGCCGTTCGCCGGGGTACTGGTGGATCGCTGGGACAAACGCAGGACAATGTTGCGGGCCAATCTCGTTCGATTCGTCCTCATCGGCTTGCTTGCTCTCGTCGCATCGTTACCCGCGGGGACCGTGCCGATCCCGGTGATACTCATCCTGGCCGGAGTCGTTGTCACTTTCGCCACCGCGGCGGCGGGATTCTTCAATCCCGCCAGGATCGTTCTGGTCGGCGACATAGTGCCGGAGAACCAGATCGGCAAGGCGTCCGGCCTCATCCAGTCGACAATGGCGTTGGCGGCGATCCTCGGCCCGCCACTGGCCGCTCCGCTGCTCGTCACCGTGGGAGCGCAGTGGACACTCGCGCTCAGCGCCATGTCGTACCTGCTCTCCTCCGCGCTGATTCGTTCGGTGCGACCGGCCCCAGCCGACGTGCGGTCAGTCACGCCCGACTCGCACCAGGCTGAAGCCGGACGACCAGGGATGATGCGGGAATTCGTGGACGGGCTCAGGCTCTTCCGCGGCAACCGGGTCCTGGTGACCCTCCTCGTGACGACCACCTTCGTCATGCTGGGCGCGGGGGCGATCAACGCGCTCGATGTCTATTTCGTTCAGGAGAACCTGCACGCCGCGCCCGAGTGGTTCGGGCTCATCGGGGCGGCGATCGGCGTGGGCGCGCTGATCGGCTCCGCCGCCGCGGGGATCCTGGGAGACAGGTTCGGGCTCGCCAGAACCTACTGCGCCAGTCTGCTGCTGGCGTCGGGGCTCTTCCTGCTCTACTCGCGGATGACCAGTATCGGGCCGGCGCTCATCATGGTGACGCTGTTCAGCATCGGGCTCGGCAGCCTGCACACGGTCAGCACACCTCTGGTCATGAGGGCGGTTCCCCGTAGCCATCTCGGCCGGGTGCTTTCGGTCTTCAGTCCGATAGCCCAGGTCGCGACGGTCATCTCGATCGGAGTGGCCGGCGCTCTCGTCAGCGCGCTTCCGCCCGAGTTCCGCATCTCGATGGCTGGAGTTGAATTCGGCCGGATCGACTTGGTCTTCTTCGGCAGCTCCGCCGTCATGCTGTCCAGCGCCATCTACGCGGCCGTCACGTTGCTGGGGCGGGATCGGATGCCGGCCAGGGCGGACGACACCGAACCGGACCGGGTCGAAACCGCCGGCTGAGCGACTGACATCAATACCCGATCAATGGCGCGCCCGCTGATTCTGACCGTGGCGGTGTCACGCGCATCGTGTGGCGTTCGGCGACCGGAGTCCGCGTCGCCCAGGAATGTCGCCCAGGAATGGGGGAGGTAGTGGTGGATGTAGTCCGGCCGGACCACGTGACACCGGTTGAATACCGCGCACTGATGAGTGGGTTCCCCACCGGAGTGTCGGTCGTCACCGCGATGGACGGCACAGGCAACCCGCATGGGATGACCTGCACTTCACTGACCAGCGTCACCGTGACACCCCCGGTGCTCCTGGTCTGTCTGAATGTTCGCAGCGGAACACTGGGGGCGGCCCTTTCCAGTGGCGGTTTCGCGGTGAATCTGCTGCACTCGCGCGGGCAGTACGCGGCAGAGCTCTTCTCCTCGCCCGCCTCGGACCGTTTCTGCCGTACGGTCTGGCAGCCCTCGAAGGTTGTCCGCGCGCCCTGGCTGGTGGCGGACGCGTTCGCGGTCGCGGAGTGCGTCATCGAGGAGACGATGCCGACGGGTGACCACGTCGTGCTCCTCGGGAAGGTCGTGAACGTCGACCAGTCGACGGACGTTCCTCTTCTTTACGGGCTGAAACAGTTCTCCGCCTGGATGTCCGAGTCCGTGACGTACCGGTGAGCCAGGGAGCCGGGATGGATCCGGTCGCGCATTTCCTCTTCGCCGTGGCGGTCATCGTTCTGGTCAGTCACGTTCTGGGCGCGCTGCTCGGGCGGCTGGGCCAGCCCCCGATCATTGGCGAGATCATCGGAGGTCTGCTGCTGGGACCGTCGCTGTTCGGTGCGCTGTGGCCGTCAGGACGGGACTGGATCTTCCCTCCGGATCTGCTGCGGAACCTCGATCTGGCCGCCCAGTTGGGGCTTGTCACTTTCATGTTCCTGCTTGGTTGCGAGCTCCAGCTCACGACCGTACGCAGACAGCGCAAGGTCGTCGCGTCGGTGGTCGTCGGCTCCGTGGGGCTGCCCCTGGTGGTCGGCATGGTCATCGCGTACGCCGCTCGGGACCTGATGGCCGCGTCCACCTCGCACCCGACCGCTTACATGTTCTTCTTCGGACTCGCCATCTCGATTACGGCGCTGCCGGTGCTCGCCAGGATTCTGGTGGACCTGGGGCTGGACAACAGTCAGATGGGCGCGCTCGCGCTGGCCTGCGCCGCCATCGGAGACGGCATCACCTGGGGCGCGCTGACTGTGACGCTCGGTCTGCTCACCCTGGCCGATGCCAATCATCTGCTGGAGACCGCCGGGCTGGGGCTGATCCTGGTGCTGGTCACCGTCCTGCTGGTGAAACCGGCACTGGCGAAGATCGTGCGGACGGCCGAAGAACGTCCTCACTCAGAAGGGCGTCTCATCCTGTCCGTCCTCGTCGCCGGCGCGCTGGGCGCCGCCGCCATCACCCAGTTGCTGGGACTGCATCCGGTGATCGGCGCCTTCCTGTTCGGCACGATCGTGCCCCGCGGCTCCGCGCTGGTGGAACGTGTCTGCCGTCAGCTCCAGGGTTTCACGCTCGCGGTGCTGCTCCCGCTGTTCTTCGCGGGAGTCGGTATGCGCACGTCCGTCGGCCTGCTGGGCACGTCGCCGCAGAACTGGCTGCTGTTCGCCGTGGTGCTCGTGGCCGCGGTCGGTACGAAGTTCGTCGGAGCCGGCGCGGGCGCGCGGCTCGCGGGCCTGCCCGCGACGGACGCACTGCGCTTGGGCACGCTGATGAATTGCCGCGGCGTCACCGAGCTGGTCGTGGCGACGATCGGCTGGCAGTACCACCTGATCAACGAACTGGGATTGACCATTCTCGTCCTGATCGCATTGATCACGACCGGGGTGACCAGTCCGGTTATGCGGCTGCTGAAGACGCCGTCGGACGCGCTGATCAATACCCGATCGATAACAGCCGGCCCGAGTATGTCATCGGGCCGGACTCTACCGCGGAAGGAGGAAGTGGCAGCCGATGACCAACCCCTTCGAAAGAGATGACATCCGCCATCTGGTGCTGGTGAACCACGAGGTGCAGTACTCCCTGTGGCCGACGATCGCTGATGTTCCCGAAGGCTGGAGCGTGGTATTCGAAGGCACTCGTCAGGAATGCCTGGACTATGTCGAGGCCAATTGGACCGAGACGCGGCCCCGGAGTCTGGTCCTGAGCATGGAGGGCCGTACCTGACCGCCCGCGTACCGCGTATCCGAACGTGTATCGACGATTCAAAGGAGAACTGTTGTGGACGAGTTTG
>NZ_BLAD01000110.1:25822-27642 GCF_009687845.1 Acrocarpospora corrugata | reverse complement strand
GGGGTGTCTTGGGAGCCGAGGAGGCTGCCGGCGAGGGCGCCGAGGTTGGTGAGTGCTTGGGGGAGTTCTGGCTGGGGGGTCGGAATTGGTGAAGTTTGGGTTGGGGGGTCGGTTAGGGGGACTGGACCGCCGGATTGGGGGGCCCAGTTTTCGTTGGGGGGTTGTTCGGCGAGAGGGGTTTGGTGTGGGGTGAAGGAGCCGGAGGTCTCGTCGGTGGTGATGGCGAGGTAGACGCCGAGGCCGGCGGTGGCGAGGACGGCGGTGGCGCCGGTGATCGCTAATAGGGTTCGCGGCCAATTGAGGCGTGGTGGGGAGTAGTCCGGCAATGTCGTGATTCTTTCGTGATTCCTGCGCGGCGAATTCGTTACTGGGGTTAGTGTGGTCGCTCATCCGCGCAGGCGGCGCGGAATTCCCCAAGACGTCCGCAGGGAGGGTTTCCGGATGCCCCGGTATGGGCGGCGCACTGCCTGGTTGACCGTCGGTCTGGTCGCGCTCACCGTCGGAACGGCTTCTTGTGGATCAAGCAGCAGGCGGCTGGCCGGGGATCTGACGGAGGAATCACCGGTTCCCGTCGACTCATATGTGGTGCCGCAGAAGACACCCACCAGCACCCCAAAGCCACTCAAGTCGGTCAGCCCTACTGGCGAAGCACGCGGCTCTGCGAATCCGAACGGCAAGGCACCTGATTCCGGCAGCTCTACCGGTGCGGCGGATGGTTCCGGCGGTTCTAACGGCGGGGCGGATGGTTCCGGTGCTTCTACTGGATCCGGTGGTTCTGCCGGCGGGGCGCGTGGATCTTCGGGTTCGGATGATGAGTCTGCGGTCGCGGACGTGCGCGAATCCGGGGATGCGCGGGGGTCGATCGAGGGTGGCAGTGTCTCCGAGCGGCGTGTCATGTCTCCGGCTCAAGTGCAACGCCGTGCCGACGCCGTCGTGCGTGACATGGAGAACGAGGCCGTCCGGCTGACCAATGCCGCGCGTCGGCGGGAAGGTTGCCGCCCGTTGCGTACCGAAGAACGGTTACGCGCTGCCGCGCGGGGACACTCCGCCGACATGGCCGCGCGCCACTATTTCAGTCACGACTCCCTCGACGGCCGCTCGCCCTGGGACAGGATCAGGGCAACCGGCTACGCCTACCCCGCCGCCGAGAACATCGCCCGAGGTCAGAACAGCCCCGCCGAGGTCGTGGACGCCTGGCTCCACAGCCCGGGACACCGCGCCAACATCATGAACTGCGACCTCAAAGCCATCGGCGTCGGCGTACGGCTCGGCCCCGGCGGCCCATGGTGGACCCAGAACTTCGGATCCCGCTGATTTGCCCCAGTAGATGCCTAAAAGGACATTTTTGTGCGTCTCTATCGCATTTTTGGCTAGTCTGGCGGGACCCTTCGGAAGCCGTTGAGCTTCCCGAGCAGCAGCCCACCCGCAGGGAGTTCCCCCCAGATGGATGAAATCACGTCAAGCGACAGGATCCGTTCCAGACGTCCGCGTTCGCGCGGAAACCCCCGCAACATGCTGATCGGCGCCGCCATCCTGACCGCCGCTCTGGCGGGCGGCGGCATCGTCTATGCCGTCTCCGGCAACGACACCCCCGTCACCCAACCTGCCACAAACCCCGGCGCCCCGGAGGACGCCACCGCCCCCCTCGCCGACGACCCGGCCACCGAAGCCGAAGCCCCGGCCGACTCCGGCGAGCCCACCGACGGCGACGCCCCCGCCGGCGACAACCCGGGCAACACCGCCCAAGGCGGCCAAGAAGATCCCCCCGCCCAGAACCCCACCACCAAGAACGACAAACCCTCAGCCACCACCCCCAGAAC
>NZ_BLAD01000110.1:0-25812 GCF_009687845.1 Acrocarpospora corrugata | reverse complement strand
CCCCCTCAACCACCAAACCCCGCCCCACCACCGCCCCCAACGAGAACATCGACGAAATCGACCGAGGCAACGGCGCCGGCGCGGTAGACCCCGCAGGCCCGGTCGGCGGCTACTAACCCCCACCTCGTCGTGTGACACCCGGTCGGGAAAGGCCATTGCTGTCCAGGCTTCACACGGCAAGCTCACGAACACCCACTTCAGGGCGGGCGCACCAACGCACCCGCCCTGAAGCATTCCGCCCATAGGGACGCCCATCTCGGGCCCCACTGGCGGACCCGACTCGGGTAAGAACTTCTCACGGAATGAGCGAGCCGCCGCGCTGATCGCCGTCCTCCGGCGCCGTTCACGCCCGCGATCGTCCTCACCGCGCCGACGCCAAGAAAGCGTGTGTCGTGGCCGAACTTCGACTCGGGTTCAGCTGGTCGTGGTCGACGGCTTCGGGTCGGTGCGGTGTGGGCTGGCGGCTGCGATCGTTGCGATTCGGGCCAGGTCGTCGGTGAGTGCTTCGGCACGGTCGATGTGCAGTGGGTTCATCCTCGTCAGGATCCAGTCGAGCCAGCGGGGCATGCTGGTCACCTGGAAGGTCTGCACGATGCGGGTCTGGTCGCCGGTCGGCTCAAGGGTGATACGCCAGTCGGTGCTGTCCGGCTGAAGGGTGGTGGGGACGGTGCGCCAGGCGATCTCGCGGGGTGCGTCGAAGGCGAAGATCTCGCATACTCGACTCCACTGGAGCCGGCCCGATCGGTTGCTTCCGCGGAACCGCGCGCCCGGTGCGGCCTTGGTCGTTCCGGGTAGCCAGGTGACCCGATGGCATTCGTGACTCCACTCGCTGGCCCGGGTGACGTCGGAGACGACTCGCCAGACCGCGTCAACCGGCGCGTCGACGGTCACCTCCGTTCGGCCTGACCGGGCGATGCTCCGATTCGCCGCCATGGCGGACCTCTTTCGCTGATTGAAGCTGACGGAAATGCCGTACTGTCACTCGCCGAGCAGCCGGTCGATGGCACTGGCCAGCCAGGTCTGGTACTGCTGCGGCGTCCAGCCGGACCCGCTGGTGAGCATCTGGTACACCTCAAGGGACAGGACGGCCCACAGCCCGTCGCGTTCCTCGATGGTCGGCGCGCGACCGATGGCGATCGTGATGGTCTGCGCCAGGTCGTTCCGCCGGCGTTCCTCGCTTCCGCGCAGTCGCCGGGCAAGCTCGGCGTCGGCCGCCGCGGCCTCCCGGAGCGCGAGGTACACCCGGGCGGTGCGTTCGTGGATCGCCGCGAGCAGGCGCGCTCCGCCGTCGATCCGCTCCTGTCGCGTCCCGGCCGCGAGCGGGGCGAACTCCGGGCGTTCGCGCGGCGGCTCCGGCTCCGCGTCGCCGACGATGGTGACGTCGAGCACCGCCATCAGCAGGTCGCTCTTGGACCGGAAGTGGGCGTACATGGTCTCGACCGACACGCCCGCCGCACGGGCGACGTCGCGCATCCCGGTCCCGGTCCAGCCGCGCGCACCGAACGTCTGCGCGGCCGCGGTGAGCACGGCAGCCCGGGTCTCCGCAGCCTGCTGGGCACGGCGGGGCGATCGATAGGGACGACGCGGTCCGGGCTCCGAGGTCATCCATTGGTCCCGGGAATGTCCGCGCCCCATCGCGCGGCGGCTTGACGCCGGTATTTGCCGGCGAATCCACGCAGCAGGATGAACCTCGGGACGGCCGGGACCTGCCGCACGACGAGCCGGCGGCCCTCACTGTCCAGGCCGTCGAGCAGCCAGTGCCCTTCGATCCCGAGCTCGGCGAACGACTTCGTTCTCACGTAGTACTTCTGCCCCCACGCCTTCCACTCCGCCTGCGTGATACTCGCCGACACGACCGGCATCGCCAGCTCGACCACGCGTTCCAGATGCGGCAGGAGCCCGCTCGTCAGCGCGTCCAGAGCCGCGATGACCTCGACCCGGGGCTCGTCGGTGTCGGTGGCCGCATACCGCAGTCCGGCGGCCTTCAGCCTCGCGATCCCGGGCTCGATCTGACGATGGTCGGCGTCCAGCGAGTCGAGCAACGGACCCGCCGCGGGGTTGCGCTCCCGCACGATCGGCCAGAGGCCCTCATCCTCACCGGTGTGGTGGGCGTGAAGGAACTCCATCATCCACACCACGTGCTCGCCGACCGCCCGCCTCCGCCGATCTCGCGGGTACGGCTCGGCAGTCAGCGCCGCCCGAGCCCGCTCAAGATCGCGGCACAGCGCGCCGTGCACGATCCCCATCATTCGCGTATCGGCCCTGGTCGAAGCGGTCCCCATGATGCCCTCCAATCGACGCAGCCTCGTAGAACAAGGATGTAATCACTACAAGCCTGTTCCACTGATATCGAATCCGACGACGCCGGCCGGGGATGTTTCGTGAGGGCGGGATCGGGAAAGGCCAGCCTCAGACAGGCCCGTGCGGTGCGGTATTCCGCACGGGTCTCTCTGCGTCTCGGGCGGCGAAACTGTCGGTGGCGGGGCGGAGAATGGGGGCATGGCTGAGACGGTTGCCTTTGCGAGTGTTGCCACCGAGTTGTGGGACGTGCTCGTCGCGGTCACTCCGGTGGGTGTCGCGGGGATGAGCTTCCAGGACTCCGAGCGGGTTCGGGAACGGTTCGCCGCGCGGCTGGGGCTGCCGGTCGCGGCGGATGAGGCTCGGGTGAGCGCGGTGCGGGCGGAACTGGAGGCCTACTTCGCGGGAGACCTGCGGGAGTTCGCGTCACCGGTGGACTGGCGGCTGACGTCAAGAAGCCAGCGCCGGGTTCTCGGGTTACTCCACGAGTCCGTGCCGTTCGGAAAAGTGGTCACCTATGGCGACCTGGCCAACGAAACGGGCGTCCCGGCCAGGGGAATCGGATCGATCATGGGAAGCAATCCGATTCCGATCATCGTGCCGTGCCATCGCGTCGTCGCGGGCGATGGACTCGGCGGGTTCAGCGGCGGCGACGGGGTGGAATCGAAACGATGGCTGCTCACCCACGAGGGCCATCTGCCGCTGGCGCTCTTCTAGAGAAGATCCATCGGTGACGTTATCGTCCGTCTCCGAGTCCTCGCAGTCATGACGGTGATCGCCGGTAACGCCAGCACTGATGTCTCTCCAGCCGTCGTATTCCTGGGGAATGAGAGAGTCGCCGGGCTGCTCGCCGTTATCCGGCGCCGTTCACGCAGATGATGGTTCTCACCGCACCGGCGCCAAAGGAGCTCGGCCATCCTGTTGGTGGCTCTGAGACTCGCATCGCGCGGGATCGGCGGCTCTGAGACCCATATCGCGCGAGGAGCGGCTGGGCTGGTTGGGCGCGTTCTGCGGGACCGTTGGTGGTGATCGGGCTGGTTGGACGCACAGCGGGAGCCGCCCCGGTGGGAGGCGGCTCCGGTGGTGGGTGGGTTAGCCGGGTTCGCCGTCGATCTTGTCGGCGGCTCTGCGGGCGGCGTCGGCGCTTCTGTTGATCTGTTCGGTGTACTTGCCGCCGGTGGCGCGGTCGGCCGCCGCGGCGGCGCTGTCGATGCCGTCCATGACCTTGTCCTCGACCTTGTCGCGCATGCCGCTGGACTTGGCCTGGGCGTCCTGCTTCATGCTGCCGGCCCGGTCCCTGGCGTTGTCCGCGCCCTGGCGCATCTGGCCCATGGCGTTCTCGCCGGTGCTCTTCGTCTGCGTGGGGACGTTCCGCACCTTGCCTTCGGCGCCGCCGAACATCTCCCGTACCTTGTCAAAGAACGACATTGTGCCCCCCGTATGTTGTGGCTGGCGCCGTGAGCGGGCGGTCAGCCGGACTGGCCGTCGATCCGGTCGGTCATCTCCTTGGCTTTCGTGCCGGCGGTGTCGATGTGCTCGTCGTACTTGCCGCCGGTCTTCTCCTTGGCGACCTCGGCCGCCTTGTCGACACCCTTGTTGGCGGCGTCCTCCGCCTTGTCGGAGTGGCCCCTGAGCACGCTCTTGGCCTTGTCGAAGATCGACATCTTGAATTCCCCCGTTTCACGGCGCGACGTGGCACCGTACGACTAATTGTTACCCGGGAGCTTGGGACACTTACCTGGTGGGGCAACTACCAGTGATCGCCGTCGTGGGGCCCACGGCGGCCGGAAAGTCCGATCTGGCCGTGGATTTGGCGCTACGGCTGGGCGGCGAGGCCATCAACGCCGACTCGATGCAGCTTTACCGAGGAATGGATATCGGTACGGCGAAGCTGACCATCCCCGAACGAAAAGGTATACCGCACCATTTACTAGACGTATGGGACATTACTCGGACGGCAAGCGTCGCCGAGTACCAGGAACTCGTCCGCCCGCTCATCGACGACCTGCGCAAGCGGGACGTGGTCCCGATCCTGGTCGGCGGCTCTGGCCTCTACATCCGGGCCGCCCTCGACGACCTGGAATTCCCGGGCACCGACCCCGAGATCCGAGCCCGCCTGGAGGGCGAACTCGCCGACGCGGGCCCCGCCGTCCTCTACGCCCGGCTGACCGAGGCTGACCCGGTCGCCGCCGCCGCGATCCTGCCCACCAACGGCCGCCGCATCGTCCGCGCCCTGGAGGTCATCGAGTTCTCCGGCCGCCCCTTCTCCGCCACGATGCCGTCCTATGACTCGGTCTACCCCAGCGTCCAGATCGGCGTCGAAATCCCGCGCCCGGAACTCGACCGCCGCATTGAGCTCCGCGTCGACCGCATGTGGGCGGCCGGGTTCGTGGACGAAGTCCGTTCCCTCCGGGAAGCGGGCCTGGCGGGCGGGCTGACGGCCAGCCGGGCGCTCGGCTACGCGCAGGTGCTGCGCCTTCTCGACGGCGAGTGGTCGGAGGAGGAAGCGCGCGCTGAGACCGTCAGAGCGACCCGGAGATTCGCGCGCAGGCAGGAGTCCTGGTTCCGCCGCGATCCGCGGGTGCGCTGGCTCACCGCCGGCGCAGCAGACCTTGTCGATCAGGCCGCTAGGCTGGTGACATGCGGTTTGTGAAGGGTCATGGGACGGAGAACGACTTCGTCCTCCTGCCCGATCTCGAAGGGCGGCTGGACCTGCCCGCGGCGCTGGTGGCCAGGTTGTGCGACCGGCGCGCCGGGATCGGCGGCGACGGCGTGCTGCGTGTCGTGCCGACCAAATTCGTGCCCGAGGCGGAGGAACAAGCCGCCCAGGCCGAATGGTTCATGGACTACCGCAACGCGGACGGCAGCCTGGCCGAGATGTGCGGGAACGGCACCCGCGTCTTCGCCCGCTACCTCGTCGACACGGGCCTGGCCGAGGCGGGGGAGTTCGGCGTCGCCACCAGGAACGGGGTGAAGCGGGTCAGGCTCGGCACGGCCGGGGACGTCACCGTCGACATGGGCAGCCCCAAGGTGTTCGGCGAGAGCCGCGCCTGGCTGAACGGGCGGGAGTATCGCGGGCTCCACGTGAACATGGGCAACCCGCACCTGGCCTGCGTGATCGACGACCCGGTCACCGAACTGGACCTGGCCGCCCAGCCGCGCTATGACCGCGCGGTCTACCCCGAGGGCGTCAACATCGAGCTGATCAACCCGGTCGGCGACCACGCCGTCTCGATGCGCGTCTACGAGCGCGGCTCCGGCGAGACCCGCTCCTGCGGCACCGGCGCGGTGGCCACCGCCGTGGCGGCCGCGCACGCCGCCGGAGAGACGACGGGCGTCTGGAAGGTCCGCGTCCTGGGCGGCAGCCTCAAGATCACTCTCGACCGGGACACCAGCTACCTCACCGGCCCCGCCACGCTGGTCGCCACCGGCGACTACCACGACATCCCGATTTAGTCCGAAAAGCGTCGAGAAACACGGCATTTGGGGGCGTATCCGTCTCTTGGGACGGATGGGTTCGGCACAGGCGTGTACGCGTTTGGGGCATGGTCGGCGACCTGGCAGACTGGCTGCCCATGGACGTGGACATCTGGTCATGGGTCGGTGGCACCCAGCGGCAACTGCATGAAGCCGGAAACGCCGGTTTGGCGATGGCGCTGGGCGACGTGCCCGCGCAGGCGCTGGAGGGGCGATACGGCCAGCTCGACGTCGTGGCCCCGGCCGTCGCTCAGCAGGCGGAGGAGCTGGAGCAGCCGTGGCTGGAGCTCTTCGCTCGATACTGGCATGTGATCGGCCGGGTCGGTGACCGGGCCAACGGCGCGGTCGCCCTGGCGGACGCGCGGGAACTCGCGGAGTTCGCCCAGCGCTCCGACGTCAGCGACTGCCCGGCCGCCTCGGCCGCGGCGGAGGCGCTGGCGATCACGCTGGCCAACACGGACGGGCCCGGTTACGCGGATGAGCGCCTGGCCATCCTCGGCCGCGCCCTCGGCACGGTCGGCCCGGACTCGCTCGCCTTCTCCGGGCTGACCACGCAGTATGTGGCGGCGCTGCTGGACAACGGCAAGCCGGCCGAGGCCGTCACCTACGCCGAGGCGGCCGTGGAGCGGCTGCGTGGCGTGGGCAGGGAGGCCTCCTGGGAACTGGCCGCGGTGTCCGCGCGGGCGCTGCTGGCGGTGGGCCGGGGTGAGGACGCGCTGGCCGCGCTGCACGCCGCGACCGGCTTCAAGCCGGACGACCCGGTCGCCAAGTCGCGCCGGGAGGGCCTGCTGCACGCCGGCATCCTGGCCGAGCTGGGCCGGATCGAGCCGGCGGTCGAGTCGCTGCCCGATCTCGACGTGGTCGGCGAGCACCCGCGCGAGTGGGTGGAGTGGTCGCAGGTCGTCAGGAAGCTGGCGGCGGGCGCCTCGATCGCCAACAGCTGGCAGCTGGGCCGCGTCATCCGGCAGTGGATGAGCTACTTCGAGACGATGGGCGGCCATCGGGCCCAGGTGGAGCTGGCGCTGACCGCCGGGCATCTGGCGCTGGCCCGGCAGGGCACCTGGCAGGCCCGCGAGCTGGCCAAGCTGGCCGAGGCGGTGCTGCCGGAGCTGGCCTCCAGCGAGGGGCTGCCGGAGCGGATCGCCGAACTGCGCGCCGCCGCCGACGCGGCACCGGTCGTGCCGCTACCCGGTCCGCCCGACGAGCTGGTCGCCTACTTCGACGCGGCCGACGGCCGTACCGCGGATCCGGAGCGATGGGTGGGGTGGCTGTGGCGGCGCTCCGGCACGGATCTGGAGACGACCCGGCGGCACACCACGACCCTGGGCTTCCTGGGGTATGCGCCGGTGGGCGCCGAGATCTACTGGAAGATGATCGTCGAGGACGCCGATCCTGGGCAGGCGGACGAGGAGGACATCGCCTACCTGACCGGGCTGCTGATCGAGGCCGAGCAGGACGACCGGGTGGTGGAGCTGGCCGCCCGGCTCACCTCGCCGGAGTCGCACCTGGCGCTGGCCCGCCTCTACCGGGCCAGGGAGCGCTGGGAGGAGACCTCGGTCGAGGCCGAGCAGGCCGTGCTGGGCGGGGCCGGGCTGGAGGGCCGCCGCCTGTGGTCGGCCGCCGTGCAGCACCAGGGGGACAACGCGACCGCCGCCGACATCCTCAAGCCGGTGCTGGCGGAGGGCGCCGAGGGCGAGGAAGAGGACATCTGGCGCGTCATCGTGCTGGCCACCGCCACCGAGGACTGGGCGCTGGTCCGCGAGGGCGCGGCCAAGCTGGGCATGCCGCTGCAGACCACCGAGGGGCCGATCGAGGAGGAGTGGCACCTGATCCGCGCCATCCTGCCCGCGCCCGACGGCAGCCAGCGCGAGGTGCTGGCGGTCCGCACCGGCCCGGCGACCGCGCGGCTGGCCATTCCGCAGCCGCGTGGCATGGAGTACAACG
This sequence comes from Acrocarpospora corrugata, assembly GCF_009687845.1. Classification (GTDB taxonomy): domain Bacteria; phylum Actinomycetota; class Actinomycetes; order Streptosporangiales; family Streptosporangiaceae; genus Acrocarpospora; species Acrocarpospora corrugata. Next base: position 18,093 of record NZ_BLAD01000110.1, on the reverse strand, counting down.
CCGGCGACATCGTCGTGGTGGACCCGCGCCCGCTGGAGCCGATCCCGGACACCGAGGAGGAGCGCGAGAACTTCGTGATCCCGTTCGCCGGCATCTCCATCCTCCGTCCCGGCGGCTACACCAGCTGGTTCTTCGACGGCGCCGCGCCCGGCGAGGCGGAGTGGACCGAGTTCAACGAGCTGCTGGCCGAGCGGGGCTGGCCGATGTGGGTCTACAGCGACGACGGCTACAAGGTCACCCACCCGGGCACGGGCGAGCCGATGCAGGGCGTGTTCGGCTGGATCGCGATCCCGCCGTCGGTGGAGCCCGCCGAGCTGGACGCGGTGCTGGACGACGCGACCGAGCAGTGGGTGCACCCGCTGGCCTGGCTGGACCTGTCCCGTGAGGTCGGCGTCGAAGCCGAACGGCACGAGCGCATCGTCAAGGAGTACGGCCTGTAGAAGTCACGAAGGAGGCCCCGGACGGGTATTGTCCGGGGCTTCTTTTCGTTCGCCCCGGCGCGGGCGGGCAGCCGTCCCGCCGGTCGACGGCGGCATCCTGATCACATCTCCGCCCCATTTGCCCGAGTTAGCGATAACGGCTGGATTTATGGGCATTTGCTATACCTAGGTTGGTAATTTCATGACCTGGGGGTAGCGGTGCGGAAGGCGATCGTCGGGACGATCATGGCGGTTGTCCTGTTAGGCGGGTGCGGGCAGCTGGACGCGCAGGACCTCGGGCTCGATCCGCCCGCGGAATCGAGCGGTGAGCGCGAGGCGACCGGCAAAGCGCTCGGCACCAACCCACTGGACAATCCGGACGGCACCAAGCCGGGGCTGGCTCCGATCAGCTCAGACAAGGACCGCGAAGCCGCCCGGGAGCTGATCGAGAAGGTCGCCACGAAGGGCAGGGGCCCGAAGACCGGCTACGACCGCGACGAGTTCGGGTACGCCTGGGCGGACAACGCGGACGACATCCCGTTCGCGCGCAACGGCTGCGACACCCGCAACGACATCCTCCAGCGCGACGGCAAAAAGCTGAAATATCGCGATGGGTCGGACTGCGTGGTCGTGGAGATGACGATCTACGATCCGTACACCGAGCAGACGGTCGACTGGCTGAAGGCCGACGCCTCCGAGATCCAGATCGACCACATCATGCCGCTCTCCTACGACTGGCAGATGGGCGCGTCCCGCTGGACCGACGCCAAACGCAAGCAGATCAGCAACGACCCGCTCAACCTGCTCGCCGTCGACGGTTCCATGAACGCCTCCAAGGGCGACTCGGGCCCCGCCTCCTGGCTCCCGCCCACCCGCAAGATCCGCTGCTCGTACGCCGTCCGCTTCGCCCAGGTGGCCCTGAAATACGACCTCCCGGTCACCGAGCCCGACAAAACGACGATGCTCGACCAGTGCGCCTAGGCTGACCGCGCGCCGCGGACTTCCAGCGAGGCCAGCAGGGCGGCGCTGGCCGCGGTGATGGCGGCCACGGCTTCGTCGAAGGCGGCGGCGTTGTGGGCCGCCGGGGCGCGGAAGCCGGAGATCTTCCGGACGTACTGGAGGGCCGCCGCGCGGACGTCGTCGTCCGTGACCTCGTCGGTGAAGGGCGGGCGAAGGGTTTTGATGCTTCTGCACATGGTTTGCAGCCTACCTACCGGACCCGAAGGCTTCCGCGCCGAAATCGTCGGCGATCTTTCGCAACCCTCGGGCCAGTTCGTCGCGGTCCAGGGCGTCGATGCGCTCGGCGGGCCCTGACACCGACATCCCGGCCACCACCCGGTCTCCGTCCGAGACGGGCACGGCCAGGCAGTGCACGCCCAGCTCCTCCTCGCCGAGATCCATCGCGTACCCGCACTCCCGGACCGCGGCCAGTTCGGCCAGCATCCGCTCCACGCTGGTGATCGTGTGCTCGGTCCGCCGGGGCAGCCCGGTCCGCCCGAACACGGCCGCCGCGTCCGCCCGATCCGCGAGCAGCACCTTCCCGACGGCCGTGCTGTGCGGCAGCACCCGCCGCCCCACTTCGGCGAACATCCGCAGCCGCCGGGGCGAGGGCACCTGCGCGACGTACACCACGAAATCGCCCTCAAGCACCGCCATGTTGGCCGTCTCACCGGACAGTTCCACCATCTTCGTCAGGTACGGCTCCGCCCACCCGCCCACCATGCCCTCGGCCACCCCGCCGACGCGCACCAGCGAACCGCCCAGCGCGTATCGCCGATCGGACTCCTGCCGCACGTACCCGCGATTCAGCAGGGTTTGCAGTAAGCGGTGAATCGTCCCGTAAGGAAGGCCAGTCCTGGCGGCGATCTCCGACAGGCCGGCCTCACCGCCCTGATCGGCCAGTGCCTCCAGGATGTCCAGAGCCCGGTCTACACTCTGCACACTCATCCGGTGACCGCCGTGCCGCGCAGCGAGGCGTCCAGGACCTGGGCGGTGTGCGCGACCGGGATCGGTTCCTCGCCGCCGCGCCGCATCGAGGCCGTGATCTGCATCGTGCAGCCGGGGTTCGCGGAGACCAGCAGGTCGGCGCCCGTCGCCCTGACCCGCTCGGCCTTGCGGTCGCCGAGCTCGCGGGCTGCCTCGGGCTGGAACAGGTTGTAGGTCCCGGCGGAACCACAGCAGATCGACGACTCCGCGACCTCCCGCAACGTGAGACCGGGAATGGCGTTGAGCAGCTCGCGGGGCTGTTTGCGGATGTTCTGCGCATGGGCGAGATGGCAGGCGTCGTGGTAGGCCACCGTCAGGTCCAGCGGGTGCCGTTTCGCGACCGGGCCCAGCTCGACCAGGTATTCGGCCAGGTCACGGACCTTGAGCGCGGCGGCTCTGGCGGCCCACTCGGGTTCGTCGGCGAGGATCTCGGCGTAGTCCTTCATGGTGGAGCCGCAGCCGGCCGCGTTCACCACGATCGTGTCGACGCCGGCGCGTTCGAAGGTGGCGATGGTGCGTTTGGCGAACTTCCTGGCGTCGTAGCCGGAATGCAGGGAGAGCGCGCCGCAGCAGCCCTGGCCCGCGGGGATGACGACGTCGCAGCCCTCCATGGCCAGGACGCGGGCGGTGGCGGCGTTGACGCCGGGGAAGAACTCGCCCTGGACGCAGCCGGTGAGCAGGCCGACGGTGGCCCGCCAAGGGCCGCGGGCGTGGACTCGTCTGGGCAGGCGGACACGGCGGGTGGGCGGGGGAGCGAGTTCGGCCATCGCGCCGAGCGACGGGTTCACCCGGGCCAGGAAGGGCTGGAGCCGGCCGGCCAGGCGCATCGGGAGTTTGAGCAGGCGCAACCGGCGCGGGTACGGGAACAGGGCGAACACCATGCCGCGGATGGCGCGTTCGTGGGGGGTGCGGACGTGGACGCGCTCGACCTCGGCGCGGGTCTGCTCGATCAGGCGGTCGTACTGCACGCCAGACGGGCATGCGGTCACGCAGGCCATGCAGCCCAGGCAGGCGTCGAAGTGCCCGGCCATCTCGGGGGTGAGCGGGGTGCCTTCGACGTGCTGCTGCATGAGGTTGATCCGGCCGCGAGGGGAGTCCATCTCCTCGCCCCACAGCACGTAGGTGGGGCAGGTCGGCAGGCAGAACCCGCAGTGCACACAGTCCTTGATCAGCTCGGGGTCCATCAGATCCCTCCTACGAAACGTCCGGGAGACATCCGCCGGTCCGGATCGAACCGCGCTTTGACCCGCCGCATGAGATCGAGCGCGCTGATCGTCCCCCATCGGCCGGCTCCGCCGTCCGGGCCGGAGAGCACGATCAGCCGTCCGCCGAGGGCTTCCACCCGGTCCCGGAGCGCGGGCAATCGGCGCGTGTCCGGGACGGCGAGGTGGAAGACGCCGCTCGCGACCGAGCCGCGCAGCGCGTGGCCGGTCATCGGGGCCGAGGTTACTTCACGGACGAGGGTGCCCACGCTGCCCGGGGGGACGCGGAGCTCCAGCAGGGTGGGTCCGTCGGGGAGTCTGTTCCACCAGGTGGGCGGGTCGTCGGAGGTCTCGGGTTGGGGGGTGATCGGGATGGCCGCAGCCCGGGAGGCCGCCGAGGCGCCTTCGAAGAGGAGGGCGAGGGTGCAGTCGGGGGAGCCGGAGGACCAGTCGAGTTCGATGGCGGAAGGTTCGGTCTGGGAGCGGGCCAGCTGGACGGCCAGGGCGCCCAGATCCGGGCCGGTCTTGGTGGTCACCCAGCGGCGGTGGGGTGGGAGGGGGTGGAGGCGGAAGGTCGCTTCGGTGATGACGCCGAGCGTGCCGTACGAGCCGGTGAAGAGTTTACCCAGGTCGTAGCCGGCCACGTTCTTGACGACCTTGCCGCCGGAGCGGGCGATCGTGCCGTCGGCCAGGACCACGGTGATGCCGATGATGAGGTCGCGGGGTGCGCCGTACCGGAACCGGCGCGGGCCGCAGAGGGCGGTGGCGAGCAGGCCGCCGACGGTGGTGCCGGGAACGGGGATGTCCAGGGCGAGTTCCTGGTTCTGCGGGGCGAGATGCCGGTTGAGCGCTTCGAGGGTGATTCCGGCCTGTACGCGGACGACCAGGTCACCGGCGGCGTATTCCAGGACCTCGTTCAGGCAGCACAGGTCGACGAGCAGGTCGCAGCGCTCCGGCGGCGGCCCCCAGTCGAGCTTGGTGCCCCCGCCCACCGGCGTGACCGCGAGATCGTGCTCCGCGGCGACCCGGAGCAGCGCGGCCACCTCCTCCGTGGACTCCGGCAGCGCCACCCAGGTCGGCTGAACCCCGGCGACCGCGTCGCCGGCGTCGGCTGGCCGGATGGTCACCCCGGTCTTGGCCAGCGCGTCCTGCGGCATCAGAGCAGCTCCGCCTCGAACGGATGCGGACCCTTGCGCACCACGGGCACCTCACCGCACAGCCGCGGCGTCGGGAACACCTTGCCCGGATTGGACAGATTCCCCGGATCGAAGGCACACCGCACCAGCTGCATCGTGTCCAAATCCTCGTCCGTGAACATTCTCGGCATATATCGGGACTTGTCGACGCCGACGCCGTGTTCGCCGGTGATCGAACCGCCGTGCTCGATGCACAGGTCGAGGATGCGCCCGCTCACGATCTCGGCCCGCTCGCCCTCCCCGGCCACGCCGTCGTCGAACAGCACCAGCGGATGCAGGTTCCCGTCGCCCGCGTGGAACACGTTCGCCACCCGGATGCCGAACTCCTCCTGCAACCGGTCGATCCCGGCCAGCACCTCACCCAGCGCGGTCCGCGGCACGACCCCGTCCTGCACGATGTACGCCGGACTGATCCGCCCCACCGCCGCGAACGCCGACTTGCGCCCCTTCCAGATCGCCGCCCGCTCCTCCGCCGACGCGGCCACCCGGATCTCGAACGCGTCCGCCTCCCGGCAGATCCGCTCGACCTGCGCGAACTGCGTCTCGACCTCGGTCTCCGGCCCGTCCAGCTCCACCACCAGCACGGCGCCCGCGCCGGCCGGATACTCGCACTTCACCGCGGCCTCGGCCGCCTCGATGGCCAGCGCGTCCATCATCTCGATGGCGGCGGGCACGATCCCGGCCCCGATGATCGCCGACACGGCCCGGCCGCCGCCTTCGATCGTGGTGAAGGCGGCCAGCATGGTCGTGACGGCCTCCGGAGTCCGCGACAGCCGTACCGTGATCTTGGTGGCGATGCCGAGCGTGCCTTCGGAGCCGATGAACGCGCCCAGCAGGTCGTATCCGGCGTCCATGGCGGACAGGTCCACGATGTCCCCGTCCGGGGTGACCAGCTCCACCGCCAGCACGTGGTTGACCGTGAAGCCGTATTTGAGGCAGTGCGCGCCGCCGGAGTTCTCCGCGACGTTGCCGCCGATCGAGCAGATCTGCTGGCTGGAGGGGTCGGGCGCGTAGTAGTACCCGGCGTCCCTGACCGCCTCGGTGATCGCCAGGTTGGTCACCCCCGGCTCGACCACGGCGAGGCGGGCGTCCAGGTCGACGGAGAGCACGCGCCGCATCCGCGAGGTCACGATCAGCACGCCGTCCGAGCGGGGGAGCGCGCCGCCGGACAGGCCGGTGCCGGAGCCCCGGGCCACGAACGGGACCTGGAACTCCTGGCACAGCCGTACCACGGCGGCGATCTGCTCGGCGGTCTCCGGCAGCACCACCACGCCGGGCGTGGCCCGATGGTAGGTGAGGCCGTCGCACTCGTAGGTGCGCAGCCGGACCGGGTCGGTGATCACCGCCTCGTCCGGCAGCACCTCCCGCAACCGGCCCGTGAGCTGGTCAACCATCGCACTCCCTCATACCGCCATCTTCGCTCACTTCACGGCATACGGGCATACGCGGGGAGGGTGAGGAACTCGGCGAAGTCATCGTCCAGCGCGACCTCCTTGAACAGGGCGGTGGCCTGGGCGAACCGCTCCTCGTCGTAGCCCGGCTCGGCCGCGATGCCGGCCAGCTCCTCGGCGATGATCCGCTCCACCAGCTCCTTGGTGACGATCGCGCCGCTGTCGGCGAGCCGGATCTCGCTCCTGATCCACTGCCAGATCTGGGAGCGCGAGATCTCGGCCGTCGCCGCGTCCTCCATCAGGTTGTGGATCGCCACCGCGCCGCTGCCGCCCATCCACGCCGCCAGATACCGCAGCGCCACCTCGACGTTGTTCCGCAGCCCGGTCTCGGTGATCTCGCCCGGCGTCTTGGAGACCGCCAGCAGCTCGGCGGCGCTGACGCTGATGTCCTCCCGCGTCCGGTCCAGCTGGTTCGGGCGCGCGCCCAGGACCGAGTCGAACACCTCCCGGCAGATCGGCACCAGGTCCGGGTGGGCGACCCAGGATCCGTCGAAGCCGTCGCCGGATTCGCGCGTCTTGTCGGCGCGGACCTTCTCCAGGGCGACCTTGTTCACCTCGGGGTCCCGGCGGGACGGGATGAACGCCGCCATTCCCCCGATGGCGTGCGCGCCGCGCTTGTGGCAGGTGCGCACCAGCAGTTCGGTGTAGGCGCGCATGAACGGCGCGGTCATCGTGACCGCGTTCCGCTCGGGCAGCAGGAACTCCCGGCCCCGGGTGCGGAACTTCTTGATCACGCTGAACAGGTAGTCCCAGCGTCCCGCGTTGAGGCCGGCGGAGTGGTCGCGCAGCTCGTACAGGATCTCTTCCATCTCGAACGCGGCCGGGTAGGTCTCGATCAGCACGGTCGCCCGGATCGTCCCCTGCGGGATGCCGAGCAGCTCCTGGGCCCGGACGAACACGTCGTTCCACAGCCGCGCCTCCAGATGGGATTCCATCTTCGGCAGGTAGAAGTACGGCCCCTTACCCTTGTCGATCTGCCGCCGCGCGCAGTGGAAGAAGTACAGCCCGAAGTCGAACAGCGCCGCCGCGAGCGGCTCGCCGTCCAAAGTGACGTGCTTCTCGGTCAGATGCCACCCGCGCGGCCGGACCACCACCGTCGCCAGCTCCGCGTCGTCCTTCAGCCGGTACGCCTTGCCGCCGCTCTCGAAATCGATGGTCCGATCGAGCGCGTCCCGCAGGTTGAGCTGGCCGTTGACGGTGTTGTCCCAGGTGGGGGAGTTGGCGTCCTCGAAGTCCGCCAGCCACACCTTGGCGCCCGAGTTCAGCGCGTTGATGGTCATCTTCCGGTCCACCGGCCCGGTGATCTCCACCCGGCGGTCCGCCAGCCCCGGCGCGGGCGGCGCCACCCGCCACTGCCCGGCCCGGATCTCCGCCGTCTCCGGCAGGAAGTCCAGCGTCCCCCCGGCCGACAGATCGGCCTGCCTCACCTGCCGGGCGTCCAGCAGTTCCCGCCGGCGGGCGTCGAACTCGCGCTGCAGGGTAGCGACGAATTCGAGGGCCGCCGGAGTGAGGACCTCGTCGAACCGCTCCAGCATCGGACCTTTGATCTCCATAAACGGCATCCCTTTCCATAATATGGAAAACCACTTCTATTACGTGGAATCGACGCTACTTCATCGGTTTTCAAGGGTCAACGTGAGGGTCGCCTCAGGGGGTGCTCGGGGGTATCCCCGATGGGCTCAGCCTCGGGAAATCCGCAGAATCAAGTCATGAGAATGAAAAGGAACCTGACCCTCGCGGGCGCGGTCATCGGATCGACCCTGGTTCTCACCAGCTGTGGCATGGACCTGAACTTCGGCAGGACGCAGAGCGTGGAGGACTACGACGTCAGCGACAAGGTGAGTTCCCTCGTCGTGGACGCGGGTTCCGGCGACGTCGTCGTGAGCGAGTCCGACCGGAGCGGCGTCAAGGTCACCGAAACTTTGCACTACCGGGGCGACAAGCCCACCGACGGGCACCGGGTCTCCGGGGACACCCTGGAACTGTCCTACGACTGCTCCGACTGCGCCATCGACTACCGGGTGGAGGTCCCCCGCGGCCTCAACGTGACGGTCGACACCGGTTCCGGCACGATCACCCTGCGCTCGCTGACCGGCCCGCTCGACGTCTCCACCGGCTCCGGCGACATCGAGGCCACCGGCCTGACCGCCAGGACCGCCGTCGCCAAGACCGGCTCAGGCGACGTCCAGCTCAAGTTCACCAGCGCCCCCGACCAGACCGAGGTCTCCACCGGCTCCGGCGAAGGCATCGTGCACGTCCCCAAGGGCCCCTACCACGTCACCATGGAAACCGGCTCGGGCGAGCAGACCGTGCAGGTCACCCAGGACCCCGCCGCCGCCAGGAAGATCTTCATCAAGACCGGTTCCGGCGACGCCAAGGTCCTGGTCTGACGTCAGTCGAGCACCGAGTGGTTGCTCCGGAACACCCCGTGCGGGTCACGGCCGCGCTTGATGTCGCGCAGCCGGGCCAGCGCGTCCGCCGGGAAGGCCGCGCCGGCCTTCTCGCCGTAACTCAGGTAAGTGAAGGGCTTGCGGCCGGTCGTGTGCGGCGCGAACAGCCGCTCCAGCTCCGCGTGCCGGGCCCGGACGGCGTCCGCGACCTCGGGCACCGGGACCACACCCAGCATCCCCATGAGGTACGGCTCCGCCAGGTGCCCAAACGCGCCGGGCGCCGCGGAAGGACGACTGAGCGCGCCGCCCAGATGGCGGACCTGAACGCTCACCAGCGGCGGACCGGCCGCGCCCAGGACCGCGGCCGCCACCTCGTCGTCGAGCGAGGTGAGCAGGTGGCCGCGCATCAGCGCCGCGCCAGGCTCGGTCGGCTCGTTGCAGATCGTGCCGATCTCGTCGGGCTTGAGCATGCCCCTGGTGTCCAGGATCCGGCCGGGGATCGCGTCGAACACGGCCGACAGGGCCCGGCCGTCGGCCTCGCCGCCGAGGAAGGTCAGGTCCACGGCGACGGCGGCCAGACCGCGGAGCGGGGCGGGGAGTTCGGGGAAGGGCGGGAACTGGATCTGGGTGAACCAGACGGTCAGTTCCTCGGGGGCGGACGCGGTGACCTGGCGGAACGCGTCCAGGACGGCGGGGGCCTGGGTGGCGGGCCAGAGCTGGCGGCCGCCGTACAGGGCCGGGGCCGGGAACAGGTCGATCTCGACCGCGGTGACCAGGGCGAAGTCACCGCCACCGCCGCGCAGGGCCCAGAACAGTTCGGGATCGGAGTCGGCCGTGACCCTGGCCCGCACGCCGTCCGCGTCCACCACGTCGAGGGCGCGCACGCTGCCGGCCCCGAAACCGTGCTTGCGGCTGTACCAGCTCAGGCCGCCGCCGAGCAGGAATCCGGTGGCGCTGACCACCGGGGAGCTGCCCGCCAGGCCGGTCAGGCCGTGTTTGGCGGCGGCCTGCAAGACCTCGCCCCAGAGCGCGCCGGCTTCGACCCGGGCGATCCGCTCGTCGGGCCGTACTCGCACCTCGCGCAGGCGGCTGGTGCGCAGCAGGATCTCACCGTTCAATCCGGCGCTCGCGCCGTGCCCGCCGGCCTGGGCCGCGACCGACAATCCGGCCAGCCGCGCGTGCCGGACCACCGCCGCCGCGTCGTCGGCATCCTCCGGCGTCACCACGGCCCTGACTCCACTCTGGTCCACGGCCCTGTTCCACGGCTGGAGCGCCGCCGCGAAGTCGTCATCCCCCGGACGGAGGACCCGCCCCCTGATCGATTTGCTGAAGTCATCCATGCCGAGCATCGTGGTCCGGCCCGATTGCCGCTGAGCTGGAGCTGACTGGGTATCGACTTGGGCCGATCACCCGGCCCGATTATGGGGTGCGCGATCTTTGGGTGTCATGCCACCATCGAAGGGAAGACACCACGGTGTCGGACTGTTGGTCTAGTAGAGATGACATATATGCGCAAAGAGCCAGAGGACATCGGCGACTACGAACTTGAGGAGCGTCAGGCGCTCAGACGCGTCGCGGGTCTCTCGACGGAGCTCACGGATATCACCGAGGTCGAATACCGCCAGCTCCGGCTGGAGCGGGTCGTCCTGGTGGGAGTGTGGACCAGCGGCTCGGCCTTCGACGCGGAGAACTCGCTGCAGGAGCTCAGGCTCCTGGCCGAAACCGCCGGATCCGAAGTCCTGGAAGGCCTGATCCAGCGCCGCGACACGCCGGACTCGGCCACCTACATCGGGTCGGGCAAGGCCACCGAACTCCGCGACATCGTCTCCACCACCGGCGCCGACACCGTGATCTGCGATGGCGAGCTCACACCCAGCCAGCTGCGCCAGCTGGAGGAGGTCACCAAGGTCAAGGTCATCGACCGGACCGCGCTGATCCTCGACATCTTCGCCCAGCACGCGAAGAGCCGGGAGGGCAAGGCCCAGGTCGAGCTCGCCCAGCTGCAGTACCTGCTGCCCCGCCTGCGCGGCTGGGGTGGCAACCTGTCCCGCCAGGTCGGCGGCCGGGCCGCGGGCGGCGTCGGCATCGGCGGCCGTGGCCCCGGTGAGACGAAGATCGAGCTGGACCGGCGGCGGATCCGCGAGCGGATGGCCAAACTGCGGCGGCAGATCAAGGAGATGTCGACGGCCCGCGACACCAAGCGGCACCGGCGGCAGCAGCGCGAGGTCCCCGCGGTGGCCATCGCCGGCTACACCAACGCGGGCAAGTCCTCGCTGCTGAACCGGCTGACCGGCGCCGGCGTCCTGGTGGAGGACTCCCTGTTCGCCACGCTCGATCCGACGGTACGGCGGGCGCGCACGCCCGAGGGCCGCCTGTTCACGCTGGCCGACACCGTGGGATTCGTCCGGCATCTTCCGCATCAGCTGGTGGAGGCGTTCCGGTCCACCCTGGAGGAGGTCGGCGACGCCGACCTGATCCTGCACGTCGTGGACGGTTCCCACCCCGACCCGGAATCCCAGCTCGCGGCGGTACGGGAGGTCTTCTCCGAGATCTCCGGCGCGGGGGACATTCCGGAGATCGTGGTGATCAACAAGGCGGACGCCGCCGATCCGGTGGTGCTGGCCCGCCTCACCATGCGGGAACGGCACAGCATCGTGGTGTCGGCCCGTACCGGCGCGGGCATCCCCGAGTTGATGGAGCTGATCGAACGCGAGCTCCCGCACCTCGCCCACGAGGTCCATATCCTGGTCCCGTATGACCGTGGTGACCTGGTGGCCCGCGCGCACAAGGAGGGCGAGGTGCTCTCCATCGAACACACCGGCGACGGAACGATCCTGCACGCCCGGGTCCTCCCGAGCCTCTTCTTCGAACTCGACCGCATCGCCAAACCGGTAGAAACCGTATAGCCCCTCCCACAGTGTGTGCCTCCGCCTGCCCTACCTGGCAAGCGGAGGCACACGCTTGCCCATGAGGGCTTTCCGAAGCCACTCGGGCGCTCTTGGCGCCGGTGCGGCGAGAAGTGGGGTGGAGGTAAACGGCGCCGGATAACGGTGAGGAGCGGTTGGGCTTCAGGAGACGAGGCCCCGGCCGGTGATCAAGGGGAGGTCGAGGGCGGTCAGCAGGCCCGGGGGTGAGTTGATCACGGTGGGGATGGCGTTGACCAGGCGCATGGCGGTGGCCTTCAGGCCGGCCGTGTTGTGGTCGCCGTCGGCGCCGAGGAGCTGGAGGTCGAGGGTGTAGTTGGGCTCGCCGGTGACGATCACCCGGTAGCAGCCCTGGCCGGCGGGTTGCGGCCAGTCGGGGGCGAGGTCGTCGCGGAGGCGGGTGACGTGTTCCAGGACGACGGCGGGGCGGCCCCGGTGCATGCCGTGGAGCTGGAAGCGGAGGGCGGCAGCCGTACCTTTCTGGATTTTTCCGGCGGTGATGTCGAAGTCTTCGGGGGCCGGGAGGCGGGTGTGGTGTTCCTCGATGGTGTCCAGGGTGAGGTCCAGGCCGGTGGCGATCTGGCGGACGACGCTGCCCCAGGCCATGGTGAGGATGCCTGGTTGGAGTAGGAAGGGCGTTTCGTCGAGGGGGTTGCCGAAGCCCATCAGGTCGAACAGGACAGTGCGCTGGTCGTAGGTGCCGTAGTTCAGGATTTCCAGGCAGCGGATCTCGTCGATGCGTTCGCTGATGCCGGAGAGCGGGAGCCAGTCGTTGGCGAAGCCGGGGTCGATGCCGTTGACCCAGATGGAGACGTTGCCCTCGTGGGCGGCCAGGCGGATCGAGGCGTCCAGGGAGCCGTCGGGGAACTGCAGGAACACGGGGCCGCTGGAGACGACGTTGGTGCCCGACCGGAGGATTGTGGTCAGGTCGTCGAGGGCTTCGAAGATTCTCGTGTCGGCCATGGCGGTATAGACGACGCAGTCGGGACGTAGCGCGAGCAGGGCTTTGGCGTTGTTGGTGGCCTTGATCCCGGTCGGCGGGAGCCCGGCGAGCTCGCCCGCGTCGCGGCCGATCTTGGCCGGGTCGGAGACGTAGCAGCCGACCAGTTCGAGATCGGGCCGGGCGGTGATCCCGGCCAGGGTGTTTCGGCCGACGTTTCCGGTGGTCCACTGCACCACTCGGTACATGCGCCTCCTAGCGTGGGACTGAAACGCGTTCTCCAGGCAGGAACGGCCGGTGTCCAAAAACGGACGCGGCGCGGTTGACGATCACGGCGGGATGTCCGGCCAGGCGTCCCGTTTCACCTGACTCGGCCCCGTCGCGCGGATACTCCGTACCCGACCCGGTGTGACGCCCGCCACAACCCGCTGAGCTGCGCGTCCGCCGAAATCGCGGGGGTCGCCGCAGCGACAGGATCGAACCGATCCAGGATCATGACCGCGAGCCTGAAGCCCACCTAGAACAGGTTTCAATGGACGACGTAAAGGTGACAAATCGGAGAATTTGGGGAAGCCAGCCCTAAAGCGGAAGGAAAACGACACTGGCTCACGGGGGTCGGCGTTGCTAGGATAAGCCAAGCCTTACGCGACAATCTTGCGCGGGTACACACGATGACACCTGTGAGTGCTGTTACACCTGGGGTGCGGGTGCGTTTGCCGAGTCTGAGCTGGAATGACGGACTCGGACGTGACGGGGGAGAAGGACGGGTCAACCGGATGCCAAGGAGGCGAACCGGCGTTCTTCTCAATAACCCTGTACAGCGAGCCGACCTGTGAAATAACGTAACTGAACTGAAATCGCCGAGGTAACCCTCTCGGTGATCCGGTCATCGCACAACCCGGTGCGCGATGAGAGCAGGAGACCCCCCAATGACGTCCGGACACGGAGCGGACCCAGCGGGCGCGGCGCCCACGAGCTGGGCTTCCGTGGCGTCCTCAGGGACGTCGTCACGGATGGTGGTCGGATGACCGTTCGCCTTCTCACCAATATCGGCCGCCTCTGGACCGGCCACGACGTGTGCAGCAACGCGTCGATCCTGGTCCACAACGACCGCATCGCCTGGGTCGGCCGTGCCGCCGACCTGCCGCAATCGGTCCCGGGCGTCGTCGACGACATCACCGATGTCGACCACGTCGAGAACCTCGGCGGCGCGCTCGTCACGCCCGGCCTGATCGACGCCCACACCCACCCGGTGTACGCGGGCAACCGCTACGCCGAGATGGCGATGCGCTCCGGCGGCTCCTCCGCCTCGGCGATCACCGCGGCGGGCGGCGGCATCGGCTCCACCGTCACCGTGACCCGCGGCACCGACCCGTGGACGCTCTGCAACGGCGTCCGCGAACGCCTGCGCGAATGGCTGCTCAGCGGCACCACGACGGTCGAGGCCAAGACCGGCTATCACCTGACCCGTGATGGCGAACTGGCCGATGTGCGCCTTCTCCGTGAGCTGGAGAAGGAGCCGATGATGCCCCGGGTACACGTCACGTTCCTGGCCGCGCACGTCGTGCCGCCGGAGTACTTCGGCCGCCAGCGCGACTACGTCGAGGCCGTCGCCGCGTGGTGCGCCGATGCCGCCGCCGCTGGCGCCGACAGCGTGGACGTGTACTGCGACGACGGTCATTTCAGTACGGACGAGGCCCGCTGGGTGCTGGCTTCCGGCCGCAATGTCGGCCTGTTGCCTCGCGTTCACGCCGGTGCGTACAGCAAGCGCGGTGCCGTGCAGCTGGCCGCCGAGATGGGCTGCGCCTCCGCTGACCTGCTGCACCACATGACCGACGAGGACATCGCGCTGATGGCCCGCTACGGCGTTCCCGCCGTGGTCTGCCCCGGCACCGCCCTCGCGCACGGCACGCTCCCGCCGGTCCGCCGCCTGATCGGGCAGGGCGTGCCGATCGCGCTCGGCAGCGACCACAACCCCGGCCACTGCGGCATCACCTCGATGGCCCTGGTCATCAGCCTGGCCGTGGCCGCCTTCGGCATGAGCGTCGGCGACGCCCTCCGCGCCGCCACCCTGGGCGGCGCCCAGGTCCTCGGCGCACCCGACCGAGGCGTCCTCGCCCCCGGCCGCCTGGCCGACATCGTCCAGTGGGACGCCGACCACGAAGGCGCCTTCGCCTGGGCCTTCGGCCTCAAGCCCCGCCGAGTGTGGCGCGGCGGCACACCGGTCCAGTAACTCCTCGCTTGCCTGGGCTACCGGTCAGCCGTGCGTCCGGTCATGATCGCCCGTGTCGCTTTCGCGAGTAGGGCTCACGGGCTGGGTAATCTCTCGGCATGTCGGTCGTCGTGGTTACGGACTCCTCGGCCTACCTGGAGCCCGCTGAGGCCGCCAGGTGGGGCATAACGGTCGTCCCCCTGCAAGTGATCATCGGTGGCCGCGAGTTCGACGACGGCCCTCAGATCGACGCTGAGGGCGTCGCGACGGCGCTACAGGAGTGGCAACCCGTCACAACCTCCCGTCCCGCCCCACAGCGTTTCGCGGACGCCTACGAGGCCGCCGCCGCCCACGGGGCAACCGGAATCGCCTCAGTTCACCTTTCCGGCGAAATGTCCGGCACTCTCGACGCCGCCAGGATCGCCGCCAACGACGCCCTCATCCCCGTCGAAGTGATCGACAGCCGATCCATCGCGATGGGCCTCGGCTTCCCCGTCCTCGCCGCCGCGTCCGCCGCCGCCCAGGGCGCCACCCTCGCCGAGGTGGCCGCCACCGCCCGAACCACCGCCGCCACCACCCAAAGCTTCTTCTACGTGAACACCCTCGACTACCTCCGCCGAGGCGGCCGCATCGGCCCCGCCGCCACCCTGCTCGGCGCCGCCCTCGCCATCAAACCCCTCCTCCAACTCACCGACGGCTCCATCACCCTCCTCGAAAAGGTACGGACGACCACCCGCGCCCTAGCCCGCCTCGAAGACCTGGCCACCTCCGCCGCCGGCGACACCTTGGTGAACGTCGCGATCCAACACCTCGCCACCCCCACCCAGGCCGACACCCTGGCCACCCACCTCACCGCCCGCATCCCCAAACTCAACCGCATGCTGACAGTCGAGGTAGGCGCCGCAATAGCCGCCCACACCGGCCCCGGAATGCTGGCAGTAACCATCTCCCCCCAACCGTGAGCCTGTTGCGCAGGTCTTTCTGACCAGTCGCCGGCCCGCCTCGGACGCGGTCACGGCGGCCGTGCTGGTCTTTCTGACCCGTGCTCTCGTCGAAAAGGTGAAATAACGCCCGATTCCCGGAGAATCGTCCGGGGATGGCGCCGCTCTATCCACAGAACGCCGCTCGGCCGCACGGACTGTGTGTCCGGCGCTCTAAGTTCTCTGCCGTGGGAACCAGGGAGCAGCAACTAGCCGAACAAGCCGCGGTGGAATTTCGCCTTCAGCGACTCACCTCTCACACCATACATAGATCGCCCGTAGCGACTGCCGCATCCCGCGATCCTCGTGCTCACGCCCTGCCTTTGCCCGCAATGTCATCTCCCATCCTGGCTGTTCCGTCTTTGGGTAACCGAGAACGACCGGAACACCCAGTAGCAAGGCTCACGATTTCCTCAGCAAGTCCCACGGCCTCCCCGCCCTCTGCGATCTCCTCTGGGATGCCGTCCGGAGGGCAGCCGGTGATGTCGCCTGGGGTGTCGTCTGCTGCATCGTATTCCCCTGCTCTCCCCTCACTCCTTTCATCAGGGCCACCTCCGTCATTCGGTGTTCCAGCCCAATCCGATAGTGAGGAACCTTCGCGAGAATTTGACCCTATGAATCGCATTCGACCCTACGACGGATTCGTCCGAGCTTCACCTCCGACTCGGGGAGAAATAGGCCATCCCGGCGGTATCAGAAGCGCGCTGGAGGACGAAGAAGACCGTCTGGATGGATCGAGAAGAGCGGATTTTGTGGGTCGTCGAGAGAACGCGAGCGGGACGATTGGCAGTCACCTTCGAGGGGCGTTCGGCGACGGCGAACGATTCGACCCCGGGCGTCCGGGCGTGCGTGTACTGATCCTGCTGGGTGTGGTGGCCGCAGTGGTGGCCGGAATCTACGCCTGGCGATCGCAACCCGTTCCCGAGCCATTGTCCCCACCCACACCCGCTGGCGGAATGTCCCCAGCAACCCCTTCACCCACGTCCAGCGTCACCATTTACATCACGGGCAAGATCCGCGAGCCAGGCGTACTCGCCTTACCCGCCGGTTCAAGGGTCGTCGACGCCATCACCGCAGCGGGAGGAGTAAAGAAGGGCGCCAAACCCGGCTCACTCAACCTCGCCCGCCGCCTCGTAGACGGCGAACAGATCATCGTCGGCCAATCCGCCCCTCCCGGCTCCAACTTCGTACCCGACGCCGGATCCGCCACCATCCTCAGCCTCAACTCAGCGACCGCCGACCAACTTGAACAACTCCCCGGCGTCGGAGAGGTCCTGGCCCAGCGCATCATCGAATACCGCGACACCCACGGCGGCTTCCAGAACATCGAACAATTACGCGAAGTCTCAGGCATCGGCGAAAGAAAGTATGCCGAGATAAAAGACAAAGTATCTCCCTAGTCCAACACCAATCGAAGTATGGTGCGGAGGACGCAATGGGAGGTATGAGAGCGCGTCCCCCGAGGGTGCGTTGCCGAGTCCGAATAGCTCACGGTGACTTTCAATTGAGCTCTGTCAGGATGACTGGCCGGATTTATCGGGCTTCCTGGCTGGGGTTTCGGGCTACTTGGCTGGGTTCAGGGTGTGGGCTGATGCGGCCGTCACACGTCTGGTCTTCGTTCCGCCTGTCGGCGGCTATTTAATTCGGGTGGCGGGAGGATGGATTCCAGTGGCCGTGCCGGAGGCCGAGGAGGATGGTATTCCAGCCGGTCACTCGTTGGTCTTGGTAGGGCCTGCGGTGGCTGTGTGGATTGTTGCTTTGGTTTTGTTGGGGTGTTCGCCTTTGGTTGGGGCCGTTACGGGTGGCGTTTGTCTGGCGGTCGGGGTTGGGGTGGCTTGGTGTGGGCGGCGGTTGTGGGTGGCTGGGCGGTGGCGGAACGTTGTGGTTGGGAGCTTTTGTTGCGCGGGGATTGTGGCGGGCGTAGTCGCGATCAAGGTGCACGCGGTAACCACTGGGCCGGTTGCTGAGTTGGCTGGGCGGAATGCGGTTGTCTGGGTGGAGTTGGTGCTTTCTGGTGATCCGCGCGTTCGATCGGGCTCCGGGGGGTTGCGGGTGAGCGTGGTGGCTGAGGCGCAGGTCGTGCGGATTGAGCTTCGGGATGCTCCGGGCGGTGGGAAGGGCGAAGGGTCGGGAGGCAGGTCGGGCAACCGGCCGGGCGGTGGGTCGGGTGTGGGGCCGAGCAGTGGGTCGAGCGACGCGTCGGGTGTGGGGCCGGGCGACGGGTTGGGCGTGAGATCGGGTGGTGGGTCGGGTGTGGGGCTGGGTGCTGGGTCGGGCGTGAGCTCGGGCGACGGGCCGGGCGGTGGATCGGGTGTGGGGCCGGTCGGCGAGTTGGGTGGTGGGTCGGGCGTGAGCTCGGGCGACGGGCCGGGTGGTGAGTCGGGTGTGGGGCC
>NZ_BLAD01000109.1 GCF_009687845.1 Acrocarpospora corrugata | reverse complement strand
TGCACGTCCGCTTGATATGGACATGAGTGAAATCCCCCAGGAACTGTGGTTCTCCAAATGACCGTTGGTTCTCTCTTGTAACCAGCAGCATCTTCGGACACCATCGGTGACCATGGAAGACGGCACTTCAATGTCCCTCAGTCACTGCGGGGATACCGACTACGACGTTCTCCAGTGGGACACGCGGGAGGACTGTGAGGTCCGGCAGATCCTCGATCGGATCGCCGACAAATGGTCCCTGCTGGTCATCGCCCTGCTCGATCAGCGCAGCCTGCGTTTCACCGAACTGCGTCGCAAGATCGACGGGGTCAGTCAGTGGATGCTCATCCGGACTCTCCGGCAGCTGGAACGCGACGGCCTGGTGAGCCGTACCGTGTATGCGGCGGTGCCGCCGCGGGTGGACTACGCGCTCACGGCCCCTGGGGGTGACCCTGCATCACACCATCCGGGCGCTGGTCACCTGGACCGAGGAACATCAGAACGAGATCGCTTACGCCCGCGCGGCGTACGACGCCCGTGCGGCGGCCGAGCAGGTGGCCACGGAACGGGAGGCCACGGAACGGGAGGCCGCGGAGCGGGAGGCCATCGCCCGTGAGGTCCTCGCGGCCGGCACCGGCCGGATGAGCTGAGGGTCCTTCGAATTCGCGGAAGGGCAGCGTGGTCTGTGCCTCTTATATATCTCGATATCCGGTTTATCCTGCCAACATGTTGATCACGGACGAGGAATTGGCGCTGGCGGCGGCGCGAGCGGGAGCTGCTGTCGTGCGCGCCAGGTACGGTGCGTCGCTGGCGCGCGTCGAGAAATCCGCGGGTGACTTCGCCACGGCTGCGGACATCGAAGCGAGAGCGGGCGCACGGGCCCGGACGGCGCGGAACGCCGGTGGCTGGTCGATCCGCTGTGCGGCACGCTGAACTACGCCGCGCGGAGCATGCTGGTCGCGGTGAACGTCGCCCTGCGGGTGCGTTCCGACATCACGGTGGGCCGCCTCAGCCGATCCGTTCGGCGACGAGGTGTTCTGGACGGACGGCACGTAGGCCCACCTCCGCCGCGACGGCGTGGACGAGCGGCTCACGCCGTCGCCCGATTCGCGCCTGGTGGACGTCGCTCTCGATCCGCCGTTCCCGAACGGACCGGACTTCCAGGCGGCCAAGCTGCTCGCCGACCCGGGCTTCGCCGAGCGCTTCCGCCCGCGCGTCGTCTCCACCACCCTGGCGGTGGCCTGGGTCGCCGCCGGTCGCCGGGCCGCGTACGTCACTGACGGCCAGCTGCGGGACAGCGTGCACTTCGCCGGCGGGATCGCCTTGTGCCAGGCCGCTGGATGCGTGGTGACCGGTATCCACGGTCAGCCGCTGCACACCGGCGCGGGTGGACTCGTCGTGGCGGCCGACCAGGAGACGCACGCGGCTTTGTTGGAACTCATCGGCAACCAGTCTCGGTAGCAGGAACCCCCGAGCCGTCCCCGCATCGCGGGGGCGGTTTTCTCTATGTCCGGATATCTGGACTGTTGGGCTCAATCGCAGTAATCTCAACGCAACGCGCACGTAATGTGCGTATTGCGCACAAGGAGTGGGAATGCTGGATGGGTGGCTGGTGGTGGAGGTCGGTGATCGTGTTGCCGTGGCCGCCTGCGGCGGGTTGCTCGCGCAGCTTGGCGCCGACGTCGTTCTCGTCGAACCGGAGCGGCCGGGTGGGGGTCACAAGTGGCGTGATCGTCCGGTGACCGCCGCCGGTAAGCGCAGCGTCGTGATCTCAACGGGAGACCGGGAACTGTTCGAGGGGCTGGTCGCGGGGGCCGATGTGGTCCTGCTGTCCAGTGACCTGTCCGGGGCGGATCGTGCGTTGTGGGAATCGGCCCGGCCCGCTGGGCAGATCCTCTGCGACATCACGGCGTTCGGCCACAGTGGCCCGTTCGCCGGCGTGCCGGGGTCGGAGGCGTTCGTCGAGGCCGTTTCGGGTGTCGCCGAGACCACCGGGCGGCGGGACGGACCTCCGGTGCTGCTCGGCGAACCACTTCTGGAGATGGAGTCCGCGCTGTACGCCGTGTCGGCGATCGTCGCCGCGCGCCGAGTCCGGCGGCGGCACGGATTCGGTCAGCGGATCGACATCGCGCTGTACGACGTCGCCGTGAACGCCCTGGCCACCTTCTTCCCGCTGGCATTCACCGGCCGGACCGCGACCAGGAACGGCAACCGGCATCCGACCCTGTCGCCTTGGAACTCCTACCGGGCGCTGGACGGCTGGGTGGTGATCTGCGCACCGACCGACGAGCAATGGGCCCGCCTGTGCACGGCGATGAACCGCCCCGAACTACTGCTGGACAAGCGATTCCGGTCGCCGAGCGCTCGAATGGACCACGCCGACGCGATCGACGAAGCGGTCGGCGCATGGACCTCCCTGCAGTCGGTCGCGGCCTGTCTCGACGCGCTCGCCCCCCACGTGATCCCCAGCGGACCGGTGACCGCCCTCGACGATCTCGCCATTGAACCCAACCTGCGCCACCGCGGCGTGGTCCGCTCCGCGATCGACCCCGAGTCCGGTCGCCAAGTCTGGCTGCCGGGCTGCCCGATCCGATCGAGCGGGACCGGATTCGCCGCCGTGATTCCGGCCCGCGACATTCCGGCCCGCGACGCGGACAGGGCCCCGATCAGTGCGCTGGTCGCGGTTCTGCCGCAGGTCCGGGGGACGGTGACCGGCGATCCGGTTTCGCGGGTGCGGCCCTTGGAGGGGGTTCGGGTGGTGGAGATCGGGATGAACACCGTCGGGCCGCTGGCGGGGCGTCAGCTGGGTGCGCTCGGGGCGGATGTGATCAAGGTGGAGCCGCCGAGGGGGGATGTGAACCGGCATAACGCGCCGCTGCGTGGTGACGGGGAGTCGTACATTTTCGCCCTGCTCAACACCGACAAGCGCGGGCTGGTGCTGGATCTGCGGGAGGAAGCGGACCGGCGGGTGCTGTGGGATGTGCTCGGGACGGCTGACGTGGTCATCGAGAACTTGAAGCCGGGGTCGTTGCGGCGGTTGGGGTTCGGGCCCGCGGAGGTTCAGGCGGTGTTGCCGGGGCTCATCTACTGCTCGATCAATGGGTTCGGGCATGACGCGGTGTATCCGGGGCGGCCGGCTCTGGACACCGTCGTGCAGGCGATGTCCGGGTTGATGAGCGCGACGACCGTGGACGGTATACCGACAAAGGCCGGTATCTCGGTGTCCGATCAAATCGGTGGGCTGGTTGGCCTGCTGGCGGTGCTGGCGGGGATCGAGCGTCGCGAGACGCGCGGGGGGGCCGGGGCGGCCTTCGACCTCGCCATGCAGGACGGATCGGCGTGGGCCACCCATCGGCTGTGGAACGCGGGCGCGGCCATCTATACGTCCGCGCGGATTGTCACGACTGAGGACGGTCCGGTGCTCGACGAGGGCGGAACCCTCACCCCGGTCGCGACGGTGGACGACGTTCTCGCTCATGTTCAGACGGCTGTGCGCGGGTTGATTCTTGACCGCCCAACCGCCGAGGGCGATTCCTGGACGGTTCTCGGCTCTCCGCTGCGGCTGCTGTCCACGCCTGCTGTCGTGCGGGCCGCGATGCCCCGGCTCGGGGTGCTGGACCCCGCTCTCGCCGCCGAGTTCGACCTGGTGAGGAGCCCGGACGATGCCCGATCCTGACCGTCTGGCGGCGTTGCGGGACACCGTCGCCATCGTGGGCGTCGGCGAGACCGACTACCCGGCCGACTACGCCCGCGCCCGCCGGGGTGAGCGCTACCAGGACGCGTACGGCTACGCGGCGATTGCCTTCCGCCGGGCCCTGAACGACTGCGGCCTGAGCAGAAACCAGATAGACGGCCTCATCGCCGGCCCGTCCCTCGCCGGGGAACGCCTCGGTGAAGTGCTGGGCATGGACGTCCGGTGGGCTGACCAGGCCGATGCCGTCCAGGCGATGCTGAAGGCGGCGATGGCGATCCACACCGGGGTCGCCGAATGCGTGGCCCTGGTCTACGGCAACGACCAGCGCACCGGCGGCACCGCGTACGGCGGCCCCAACGCGATGGGCGGCGACCGCCACCTGGCCTACACCTACTACGCCCCCTGGGGGCTCACGTCCCAGGGAGCCCTGTACGCCCTGCTCGCCAACCGCTACCTGGCGATCACCGGCCTGACCGAGCGCGATCTCGGCCAGGTAGCCCTCGCGCAGCGCGCTTTCGCGGGCCTGAACCCGAACGCCGTCATGCGCGAGCCGCTGACCATGGACGACTACCTGGCCGGACGGTACATCTGCGAGCCCCTCCGCCTCTACGACTACTGCCTGGTCAACGACGGCGGCGTCGCTCTGATCGTCACCACCGTCGAACGCGCCCGCGCGCTGAACCGCCCGGCCGTCCTGCTGCGGGGGATCGGCCGCAGCGACCACAACCGGGAGGCGACGAGCCTGCGCCCCCGCCTGGAGCAGTTCTACCGGCCGGCCCAGCGGCAGGCCGCGGAGCAGGTCTACGCGATGGCGGGCCTGGGCCCGTCCGACGTGGACGTCCTGCAGGTCTACGACAGTTTCAGCATCCACGTCCCGCTCGCCCTGGAGGGCTTCGGCTTCTGCGCCGACGCCGCCAAGCTGCTCAACTCCGGCGATCTCGGGCCGGGCGGTCGCCTGCCGGTGAACACCTCCGGCGGCCATCTCTCCGGGAGTTACATGCAGGGCTGGGGCCACCAGGTCGAATGCGTACGCCAGCTCCGCGAAGAAGCGGGCGACCGCCAGATCCCCGGCGCCAGGACAGCCCAGTACATATCCGACGTCGCAGGCAAAGTGACCTCGCTGATCTACGGGGTGCGCCCGTGAACCTCTTCGACGAGCCCTACTGGCAGTACGCGGAGGCCGGGGAACTGCGGCTACAGCAGTGCGTCGCATGCGCGAGCTTCCGCTACCCACCCGCCCCGATTTGCCCGGAATGCCTGACCGAGGAACACGACTGGGCGGCCCTGTCCGGCCAGGGATCCCTCCTCGCCTGGACGGTCTTCCACCGCCAGTACTTCCCGGACATCCCCGTGCCCTATCTCGTCGGCGCGGTCGTCACCGCGGAAGGCCCGATCCTCATCGGCAACATCGTCGGGCTGCCCGCCGCCGATCTCACGCACGGCATGCCGATGAGCGCCGTGTTCCCCCCATCCACCGGCTCGCGGCGCCTCTGCCAGTGGACGAGCCGATCATCTCTGGAGCATCGAACATGAACGTGGTCAGCACAGAAGTGTCACGCGGGCGGGATTTCGACGTACGTGGACGCGTCATCGTCATCACCGGAGCGGGGCAGGGCATCGGCCGTGAGTACGCTCGCGAGTTCGCGGCCGCGGGAGCCGTACCGGTGATCGCGGAGATCAACGGGGACGCCGCCCGGCGGGTGGTCAAGGAGATCGAGGAGGTCGGCGGCCGGGCCCTCGCGGTGGAGACCGATGTCGCCGATCCGGCGTCCGTGGACGCCATGGCCGCGACCGTGCTGGGCGAGTTCGGCCGGGTGGACGCGCTGGTCAACAACGCGGCGATCTTCTCCAGCCTCACCATGCGGCCGTTCGACGAGATCCCGCTCGACGAGTGGGACGCCGTGCTCCGGGTCAACGTCACCGGCGCGTTCCTGTGCGCCCGGGCGGTCGCCCCGCACATGCGCGCGGCCGGCTGGGGGCGCGTCGTCAACATCATGTCGGGCGCGGTGCCGCTGGGCGTCCGCAACTACCTGCACTACGTGACGTCCAAGGCGGCGCTGGTCGGCATGACGAACTCGCTGGCCAGGGAGCTGGGCGCGGACGGGATCACCGTCAACGCCGTACAGCCGGGCGGCACGTTCACCGAGGTGCCGCGCCAGACGGTGACGGCCGAGGGCAAGGCCCGGCTCATCGCCGACCAGTGCATTCCGCGCGAGGAGGTGCCGATGGACCTGGTCGGCCTGGTGCTGTTCCTGTGCACTGCGGCCGCCGGATTCATCACCGGCCAGACCATCGCCTGCGACGGCGGCCTCACCCACTCCTGATCTGGAGAATCCCGTGACCACACCCCAGTTCGACCTGTGGCTGGACGGCGCGAACACGCCGGCGGCCGTCCGCTTCGAGCGGCACAGTCCCTTTGACGGAACCCTGGCCGGAACCTTCGCCGACGGCGGCGAGCAGGACGCCGCGGCGGCGGTCGGCTCCGCCCGCCGGGCGTTCGACGACGGGCCGTGGCCGTCGAGCCCGGCCCGGCGCCGCTTCGAGATCCTGACCGAGACGGCCAGGCTGCTGACCGCCAACGCCGACCTGCTCGCCGAGCGGATGGTGCGCGAATCGGGCAAGCCGGTCACCCTCGCCCTCGGCGAGGTGGCGGCCTCGGCCCGCTGCCTGGAGTACTACGCCGGGCTCGCCCTGGCCGTCGAAGGGTCGGCGGTCAGCGAGCGCAATCCCGGCGCGCTCGGCCTCATCCTGCGCGAACCCGTCGGAGTCGCCGCGCTCATCACGGCCTGGAACTTCCCGCTGCTCGGCGTGGTGTGCAAGCTCGCCCCGGCGCTGGCCGCCGGCTGCACCGTCGTGGCCAAACCATCGCATCTCTGCCCGGGTCCGACCATGCTGCTCGCCCAGCTCCTCGGTACGGCCGGGCTGCCCGGCGGCGTCTTCAACGTGGTGACCTCCCAGCGGGAGCAGGGCGCGGTCGTCGGCCAGCACTTCGCCTCGTCCCGGGCGGTCGACAAGATCGCCTTCACCGGGTCCACCGCCACCGGGCAGGCCGTCATGCGGGCCGCCGCCGGGAACGCCAAGCGGGTGGCGCTCGAACTCGGCGGAAAGTCGGCCAACATCGTCTTCCCGGACGCGCCGCTGGCGGACGCCGCCCGTACCGCGATCTCCGCGTTCACCTTCAACAGCGGCCAGCAGTGCTCGGCCGGGAGCCGGCTACTGCTGCATCGCGACATCCACGACGAGTTCCTGGCCCTGCTGGTCGAGCACGCGGGCAAGCAGGTGCTGGGCGATCCCGCCGAGGCGGCGACCACGATGGGTCCGCTGATCAGCCGGCGGCAGCACGAGCGGGTGCTCGGCTACCTCGACCTCGGGCGGGCCGAGGCGAAGCTGGTCACCGGCGGGGGCAGCCACGGCAACTTCGTCGAGCCGACGGTGTTCGACGGGGTGGACAACTCGTCCCGGCTGGCGCAGGAGGAGATCTTCGGGCCGGTGCTCTCGGTGATCCCGTTCACGACCGAGCAGGAGGCCGTCGCGCTGGCCAACGACAGCGCGTACGGTCTGGCGGGCGGGGTGTGGACGGGATCGATGGACACCGCGTTCCGGGTGGTCAGGGGCGTACGGACCGGAAAGATGTTCGTCAACTGCTACAACACCGCCGGTCTGGACGACATGCCGCACGGGGGCTACAAGGAGAGCGGCACCGGGCGGGAGTTCGGCCACGCCGGGCTGGAGGAGTTCCAGGAACTCAAAACCGTCCAGATTCTGCTCCGGTAGGGCCGTCGCATGAACATCGCAGAGTGGCTCGCCGCGATCGCACGCCGCCGCCCGCACGCGCCCGCGCTGCTCGACGGCGACCGGGTGGTGTCCGACTACGCGGGCTTCGCGGACGCCGCGTCGTCGGTCGCCGGGTACCTCGCGGAGCAGGGTGTCGTTCCTGGGGACCGCGTTGGCGTCTACCTCGCCAATACGCCCCGGTATCTGGAACTTCTCTACGGGATCTGGTGGGCGGGCGCGATCGCCGTGCCCATCAACCGGAAGCTCGCGCCCGCGGAGGTGGCGACGATCGTCGCCGATTCGGGGGCTTCGGTCGTGTTCACCGGCGACGTGGCCGTGCCCGACACGCGAGGGCCGGCGGCGCCGGTCGAGCGGGAGCCCGGCGACCTGGCCTGGCTGTTCTACACCTCAGGCACCACCGGGCGGCCCAAGGGCGTCATGCTCACCCACGCCAACCTGATCGCGATGTCGCTGTGTCACCTCGCCGACGTCGATCCGATCGGACCGGGCGAAGCGGTGCTCTACGCCGCTCCGATCTCCCACGGCGCGGGTCTGTACGGCCTGATCCATGTACGGATGGGCTCCCGGCACATTTTCCCCCCAAGCGGCAGATTCGACCCGGACAACGTGCTGGTCCTCGCGCGGAAGGTCGGAGCGGTATCGCTGTTCGCCGCTCCCACCATGGTCCGGCGGCTGGTCGACGCCGCCCGGTCGAAAGGTGCGGACGGCATCAAGACGGTGATCTACGGTGGCGGCCCGATGTACCTGGCCGACATCCAGGACGCCATCGCCGTGCTGGGGGAGCGATTCGTCCAGATCTACGGCCAGGGCGAGTCGCCGATGACCATCACCGCCCTGTCCAGGGAGGACCATCGCGATCCCGGGCGGCTGGCGAGTGTGGGCACCGCCCAGAGCGTCGTGCGGGTCCGGGTGTGCGACGCGGACGGTCGCCCGCTGCCCCCGGGGAGCACCGGAGAGATCGAGGTCAAGGGTGCGACCGTCATGGCCGGCTACTGGAACGACCCGGTGGCCACCGCGGATGCCGTACGCGACGGCTGGCTGCGCACCGGAGACCTGGGGCGGTTCGACGAGGACGGCTACCTCACCCTGGCCGGCCGGTCCAAGGAGCTGATCGTCTCCGGGGGGTCCAACATCTATCCGCGCGAGGTCGAGGACGTGCTGGTCGGCCATCCCGCCGTCGCGGAGGCGGCGGTCGTCGGAGTGCCGGACCCGGAGTGGGGGGAGACGGTCGTCGCCTTCGTCGTGCCCGCCCCGGGCGCCGAGTTCAGCGAAGGCTCTTTGGACGAGCTGGACGAGCACTGCCGGGACCGGATCGCCCGGTTCAAGCGCCCCCGCCGCTACCACGTCGTGCCGGATCTGCCGAAGAACGCGTACGGCAAGGTCCTCAAAACCGAACTGCTGGAGAAGCCATGACCGAATACGAGGACATCCGCTATGAGGAGAAGGACCACGTCGCGACGATCACGTTCAACCGGCCGGAGAAGTTGAACGCCTTCCGCGGGCACACCTATGCCGAGGTCACCGACGCGGTGCACCGGGCGGGCTGGAACCGGGACATCGGCGTGATCGTGCTCACCGGAGCCGGGGACCGGGCGTTCGCGGTGGGCGGCGATTCGACGGAGAAGAAGTCAGACCGGGTCGGGCATGGCCGGGGCACGGTGGGCATTCCCGTCGAGGAGATGCAGACCGCCATCCGCGACGTGCCGAAACCGGTCATCGCGAAGGTGCGTGGGTACGCGATCGGCAGCGGCAACGTGATCGTCACCCTGTGCGACCTGGCCATCGCGAGCGAGACCGCGATCTTCGGGCAGGCCGGGCCGAAGATGGGGTCGGTCGATCCCGGTTTCGGGACCGCGCTGCTGGCCCGGATCGTCGGAGAGAAAAAGGCCCGCGAGATGTGGTTCCTTTGCCGGAAATATCCGGCGCAGGAGGCGCTGGCGATGGGGCTGATCAACCACGTCGTCCCGGACGCCGACCTCGACGACGAGGTCGACCGCTGGTGCCGCGAGATCAACGACCTCAGCCCGACCGCTCTCGCCATCGCCAAACGCTCGTTCAACGCCGACAGCGAGAGCATCCGCGGCGCCGGACTCCTCGGTTTCCAGGCCCTCGCCCTCTACTTCGGCACCGAGGAATCGAAGGAGGGCGGCACCGCCCTCCGCGCCAAGCGCAACCCGGACTTTCGGGGGGCGATGACGTGATCGCCTTCCTTGACGACGACCACGTGCTCCGAATGATCCAGGGGCTGCTCACCGCCCGTACCAGCGAGGACTGGGCGCGGGTGACGGCATTTTTCGCGCCCGACGTGGTGGATGTGGCGGGTTTGCGCCGCCTGCGTGCCGGGCTGGAGGCGGGTCCGGGTGAGACGGCTGTGCTGGTGCTGCGGCGTGGCCGGGTGACCCGGGAGTTGATCGAGTCGAGTCCGGGGCTGCGGCTGGTGCAGCGGCTCGGGCGTCGTCAGGACGGGATCGATCTTGAGGCGTCGAGGGAGCACGGCGTCGAGGTGTCGTGTCTGCCGCGGCCGTCCTTGGTCCGAACCGCTGAACACACCATCCTGCTGATGCTCGCATTGACCAAGCGGTTGATCGTGGCCGATCGAGAGGTTCGCTCGGGCGTGAGCCGTCCCGGTGCGGGCTACAACTGGGCGGGTCTCACCGGGCTCGGCGGACTTTCGGGGCGGACGCTGGGAATCGTCGGGCTTGGTGAGGTGGGTGGGCTGGTCGCCGAACGGGCCCGCGCGTTCGGGATGCGGGTGATCTATCACAACAGGACAGGGCTGTCGGGTGCGTATCGCTCGCTGCCGGACCTGCTCGCCGAAGCCGACGTGGTGAGCTTGCACGCGAAAAGTGCCACCCCGGTCATCGGCCGGGCGGAGATCGCCGCGATGCGGCCGGGAGCGCTGCTCGTCAACACCAGTCGCGGCCGGCTGATCGACGAGGACGCGCTGTACGACGCGCTGGTCACCGGCAGGCTCGGCGGAGCGGGCCTCGACGTGCACCAGGTGGAGCCGCGTCCTCCCGGGGACAGGTTCTGTGCCCTGGACAACGTCGTGCTGACCCCGCACATCGCCGGCGGCTCCCGGCTGGACGTGCTCGACGAGGTGGCCCTGATGTTCGACAACATCCGGCATGCGCTGGCCGCGAACCCGCCGCCGCACGGACGCGTGGGGGGTACGGGATGAATCTCGACTTCACCTCGATCGTCCGGCCCGGCGATACCGTGCTGTGGACCCCGGGAGTCGGCGAACCACTGCCCCTCCTGGAACGCCTGCTGGCACAGCGCCACGACATCGGCGGGTTCTCCGTTCTGTACGGCGGCGCGGGCTACGCCGACCTGGTCCGCCCCGAGCACGCCGACGTGATCTCCTTCCGCACGCTCGGCGCGGTCGGCGGCAACCGGGTGCTGTGCGCGGCCGGGGTCGCGGCCGTCCTGCCCTGCCACCTCTCCGACCTGCCCCGGCTGATCGCATCCGGCGTGCTCCACGTGGACGTCGTCATCGCGCAACTCAGCGAGAACGATCAGGGCGCGCTCAGTTTCGGGCCGGTCAGCGGCTATGTCGGGACCGCCATGCACTCCGCGCGCACCGTGGTCGCCGAGATCAACGATCAGGCGCCCTGGACCCACTCCCGCCACCCCGTGGGGCGGGTCGACATCGCCGTCCGGACGTCCCGGCCGCTGGTCGAAGTGGCGTCCAGGCCGCCTTCGCCGACCGCCGAGGCGATCGCCGGGTACGTGGTGGATCTGGTGGGCGACCGGTCGACCGTACAGATCGGAATCGGTGCGGTGCCGGACGCCGTCGCCGCGCGGCTGACGCACCGGCGGGAGCTCGGGCTGCACAGCGGCGTGATCGGTGACGCCGCCGTGGACCTCATCTCGGCCGGCGCGGTCAGCGGGGTGAGCGTGACCGGCGCCCTGATCGGCACCCGAAGACTCTTCGACTTCGCGCACGGCAACGACCGAATACGCGTGGAACCCGTGACGTACACCCACGATCCCGGCGTTCTCCGCCAGCTGCCGCGTTTCACCGCGATCAACTCGGCGCTGGAGGTGGACCTGACCGGCCAGGTGGCCGCCGAGGTGGCCGGACGCTCCTACGTGGGCACGATAGGAGGACAGGGGGATTTCGCCCGCGCCGCGCTCGCCTCCGACGGGGGCAGGTCGATCATCGCGCTGCCGTCCCGCACCACGTCGGGCCGTCCGCGGATCGTGTCCCGCATCGCCTCCGGCGTCGTCACCACGGCCCGCGCCGACGCGGACACGATCGTCACGGAGTACGGCGTGGCCGAACTGTGCGGCAGAGCCATCCCCGAACGGGTCCGCCGCATGATCGCCATCGCCCACCCGGAGGACCGGGAAACCCTCGCCAAACAGGCGCACGACGACGTCGCCGGATACCGGTAGGAGGAACGATGCAGCTCCACGTACTCGACGGTGGCCAGATCGACATCCTGAACTGGGACGTTTTCCAGCCCGGCGTCGGACCGGGCGTCCGCCGCCGGCTCGCCGACTCCTGCTACCTGATCGTCCACCCCCGGGGCACCCTCATCTGGGACACCGGCTTGGGCGACCGGCTGGCCGGTGTGCCGGCCGGGCTCACGATCCCCGACATAGCGGTCTTCCACGTCGAAAACCCGCTGGCTGACCAGCTGACCGCCCTCGGTCATCCCCCCAACACGATCGACTACCTCGCCCTGTCCCACTTCCACCCGGACCACGTCGGCAACGTGGGCCTGTTCGAGGCCGCCACCCTGCTCGTCCAGGACGACGAGTACGCCGCCGCCTTCGGCCCCGCACCCGGCGACCACGGATTCGACCCCGACACCTACCCGACGCTCCGCGCGGGCGATGCGACCCTGCTCCGCGGCGACCACGACGTCTTCGGCGACGGCGCCGTGGTGATCAAACGCCTGCCCGGTCACACCCCGGGCGGCCAGTCCCTGCTGGTACGGCTGCCGCACACCGGCGCCGTACTCATCTCCGGAGACCTGACGCACAGCCTGGACAACTGGACGGGACGCGTCGTACCGGCCCACAACTCCGACCCGGCGGAGACCCTGCGCAGCCTCGCCGCGGCCGAACGGCTGCTCGCCGAGGAGAACGCCGTCCTCTGGGTGCAGCACGACCTCGACCAGCAGTCGAAGCTGCTGGACCACTACACGTGACCCCCAGGAGTAACCATGAACGCGCCCCCGCTGGGCGTCGCGGTGGTCGGCGCCGGCGCCGACCACTGGAGTGGCCTCGCGCACATCCCCGCCATCACCGCCTCCGGCGACCTGCGCCTGCGCCGGCTGGTGACCTCCAGTCCGGCGTCGGCCCTCGCCGCCGCCCGGCGCTGGGAGGTCGACGCGACCCACGAACTGGACCCGGTGCTGGACGACGACACCGTGGACATCGTCGTGGTGACCGTCCGGGTGGCACACCACGCCGAGATCGTCGCGGCGGCGATCGCGGCGGGCAAACACGTCTACTGCGAGTGGCCGCTCGCGCTGGACCCGGCCCAGGCCGAGGAGCTCGCGGCGCTCTCGGACGGCAGGCCCGACCGCGTGCACCTGACCGGCCTGCAAGGACGGTTCTCCCCGTGGCTGCGCGCCGCCGGGCGGCTGCTGGCCGGGGGCGGAATCGGCCGCCCGCTGACGGCCGGCCTGCGGCTGTTCCTGCCGCACGGGCTGATGGCCCGACCGGCGCACCGCGCCCACCTGCGCCATCGCGGGGCCGCCGCGAACGTGCTCAGCATCCAGGGCGGGCACACGCTCGACATGCTCGGCACCGTGCTGGGCGTGCCCAGGGTGGACGCCGCGCGGATGTGGTCGGCCGTCCCGGAGTTCCTGACCGACACGGGGGAGCGGCTGCCCCGCGACGCGCCGGACAACCTCGTCGCCGTCCTCGACTACGACGGCGTCGTCGCCGTCACCCAGTTCTCCCAGACTGCCCCCAACGAATCCTTCGAGCTGGAAATCCTCGGTACGGACGGCAAGCTGCGCCTAGCCGGAACCGGGCAGCCCCAGTTCGGAAGGCTGACGCTCGACATCACCCCGTTCGGATCCCGGACCTCCGAGGTCGTGGAGCCGCTGTCGGCTGCCGCGCTGCCTGGGGAGCATCCCGGGCACAACGTGGCCCTGGCCTATGCCGCCATGGTCGCCGCCATCCGTGACGAGCCTGCCCGCGTGCCGTTGCCCGATTTTCGGGCGGCCGTCAATCTCCATGAGCTCCTGGGCGTAATCGCCTCACGGGCCGTTGACAGCACTGTGAACGCCTAACCATACTAGAGCGCACAAACTAAGCGCAATGCGCACAACTCGGGGAGGGGGACCCCGTCCTCTTGTGCCGATTCAAGAACCCCGGATGGTGCGTATGACTCCGATCTTGGAATATCGGGACCTGTCCAAGGTCTTCTTCAAAGGCAATCAGCAGATTTACGCGCTGGCCCACGTACAGGCCGAAGTGCGGGACGGCGAGCTGCTCGCCATCGTCGGCCCGAGTGGCTGCGGGAAGTCGACGCTGCTCAACCTCAGCGCCGGGCTGATGGTGCCCGGCACCGGGGAGGTGCTCTACCGGGGCCGCCCCCTCACCGACGTCAACACCCAGGTCAGCTACGTCACGCAGAAGGACAACCTGCTGCCGTGGCGCACCGTTGAGGACAACATCGCCCTGCCGCTGGAGCTCGGCGACCGCGCGCGGCTGCCGAAGGACGAACGCCGGGCGCGGGTCACCCGCTACATCGAACTGGTCGGCCTCGGCGGCTTCGAGAAGCACTACCCGAGCGAGCTCTCCGGTGGCATGCGCAAACGCGCGCAGCTGGCCCGCTCGCTCGTGTACGAACCCGAGGTGCTGCTCATGGACGAGCCATTCGGCGCACTCGACGCGCAGCTCAAGCTCGTCCTCCAGGCCCAGCTGCTGCGGATGTGGGAGGGCACCGGCCGCACCCTCGTATTCGTCACCCACGACCTCGTCGAGGCCATCGCACTCGCCGACCGCGTGATCGTCATGTCCTCCCGCCCCGGGCGGATCCGGGCCGTCGAGCACATCGAACTGCCCCGGCCCCGCGACGTCTTCACCGTGCGCTTCGCCCCCGGCTTCGGCGACTACTTCGAACGCCTCTGGTCCGCACTGCGCGAGACCATCGACCACGGACAGGGGGTCTGAGCGATGACCAGCGTCGAAACCCGGCCGGTCGTTGACGAGGTCTTCCTGGTCGACCCCAGTATCAAGGCGCGCCGGCGGCAGACGGTCATTGTGATCATCTCCCGTCTCGTCCTGGTCGTCGTGGGCCTGCTGGGCTGGGAGTTGGCCAGTGACCGGCTGGTCTCCGCCTTCTGGATCAGCAGCCCGAGTGAGATCTGGTCGGCCTTGCTGCGGTTCGCGACCAATGGTCAGCTGCTGCCCGCCGTCTGGGTGACCCTGGCGGAGACGGCGGTCGGCTTCGTGGCGGGGGCGGTCGCCGGCATTCTGGTCGGGGTGATCTTCGGGGTCAGTCCGCTGATCGCCCGCATCCTCGATCCCTTCCTCGTCGCGTTGAACTCGATTCCCCGGGTCGCGCTCATTCCGCTGTTCATCCTCTGGTTCGGCATCGGGTTCCAGACGAAGATCCTCTTCGCGGCGACCCTGGTGTTCTTTCCGGTCTTCCTGAACACCTTCTCCGGTGCCCGGGACGTCGATCGCGACCTGATCGACGTGATCAGGGTGATGGGGGCCTCGCGGGTGGACGCGGTTCGGCGGGTGCTCATCCCTTCCGCGCTGGTCTGGGTTTTCGCCGGGCTGCGGATGTCCATCCCGTTCGCCCTCATCGGGGCGGTGATCGCCGAGATGTTCACCTCCAACGAAGGTCTCGGCTACCTGATCGCGGTCACCGCCAACCAGTACGACACCGCGGGCTCGTTCGCCAGCCTGTTCGTCACGACCGCGCTCGGCCTCCTGCTCACCTGGGGCGTGAGCCAGTCGGAACGGCGTGTGCTGCGCTGGCGCGCCTGACCGTCCGCACCGCACGGGGCTCCACATCGGGGATCGAAACACATCACCGCAGGAAGGAACGATCCACCATGACCTCGTCCCGCCGCCAGTTCCTCCGCTGGTCCGCGGCTGCCGCCGCCGTACCTCTGCTGTCCGCCTGTGCGGACGACACCGGCACCACCGGAGCCGGACCGAAGCACCGCACCGTCAAACTCATCCACGCGTCCAAGGACCCGCTCGTGCTCTGGTCGGTGACCTACCTGGCCGAGGACATGGGGTTCTACCAGGAGGAGGGGCTGACCGTCGAACGGGTGCTGCTCGCCGGCGGGCCGGCCGCGCTGACGGGGCTGCTGTCCGGCGCGGGCGACGCCAACCTGTCCGCGCCCGGCGAACTGCTCGCCGCGGCGACCAAGGGCCAGCGGCTCAAGGTGCTGCTCGCGCACACCAACAGCATGCCGTCCATCTTCGTGCTCAGTAAGAAGTTCGCGGAGCGGGTCGGGGTCACCGCCGAGAGCCCGCTCGAGGAGCGTCGTACGGCCATCGGCAAGGTCAAGGGCGGCCGGTTCGGCATCACCGCGCCCGGCAGCCAGACCGACGGCTTCACCAGGCTGGCCTTGAAACAGGCCGGTCTCGATCCCGGCAAGGACGCCTCGATCGTCCCGTTGCAGACCGCCGCCAACTCGCTGGCCGCCCTGGCCAACGACCAGATCGACGGATTCATCGGGGTGCCGCCCTCGGCGGAGAAGGCGGTGTTCCAGTTCGGTGCCGTGCCGCTGCTGGTCAACCAGGAAGGGGACATCAGCGGCGGCGACCGCCTTCAGGGCATGACGGTCCAAGCGCGGGCCCAGGATGTGGACGCGCGCCCGGACCTGTACAAGGCCTTCGTCCGGGCCGATATCCGGGCGACGAAGGCGCTCGTGGATGACCCCGACAAGGCGGCGGCTCTGCTGCGCAAGACGAGGTTCGGCCAGTTCGAGGAGCCGATCTGGAACTACGCCTGGAAACTGCTGCAAAGCTCGTGGGGCTCGCCGTACGTCACCCAGGACTCGCTCGCCGCCTGGTTCGACAACGGGCTCGTCGCGGGGGCGACCGCCGCCGGGTTCCCGTTCGGTGACGTGGTGGACATGCGGTTCGCCGACGAGGCCGTCGCGGCGCTGGGGTGGAAACCGCCTACCCGGACGTAAGCGCACATAGTATGCGCATTACGCACTCGGGAGTGCCCTACTCTGGACAGGGTGGACCAGGCATCAGGAGGGGCAGTGGCAGCGGACAGGGCTCAGGCGGGCGCCGACGATCAGGTGTCCCGGCGGTCGGTGGTGCAGTCGGTGACCCGGGCCTTCGACGTGCTGAACCTGCTGCGTGACTCGACCTCGCCCATGTCGGTCCAGGAGATCGCCCGCAGCACCGGCTTGGACCGGACGGTGGTCCACCGGTTGCTGCGGTCGCTGCTGCAGCAGGCGATGGTGGTCGAGGAGCGGGGGCTGTTCCGGGTCGGACCCGCTTCGGTGCTGCTCGCCAACCGCTACCACGATGATCTGCTGGTACGGCGGCTGGCGTTGCCGTACATGGTGGAGCTGCAGGCCGGCGACATCGCCGACAAACCGTGGACGGCCACCCTCTCCATCGCCGTCGGCAATGTGTCCGCGGTCATCGAGCGAATCTGGACGCCGCGCACACCGCTTGACCTCGTCCTCGCGGTGGGGGACACCTTTCCCATCCACAGCACCGCGACCGGGCGGAGCATGCTTGCCTATTACGACCCGGACAAACTCATCGAGGTCGTCGGCGCCGACCGGGCCCGCGAACTGGCGGTCGTCCTCGAAAGCGTTCGCTCCGCCGGCGGAGTCGGCCTTTCGAAAGGCGAGGCGGTGCCCGGCGTCGAGGCCATCGCGGCCGTCATCCTGTCCCGCCGCCAGACCCCGGTCGCGGCGATCAGCGTCTCGGGTGTCGATCTCGGCGACCAGATGAACCAGACTTCCCCCTTGGCCTCAACGCTGCGCCGCGCCGCCGGAGCGATCGGGCAGATGGTGCCCTGACCGCCGACTGCGCTGCCTCCGGGGACCAAACGCGGGAAGCCGGTCGCCCGGCATTGAAGTGTGATGCTGCTGACTTCCCCCAAGCACGACATCTGGACGGCTGGGGCCGTCCTCGCTGCAGGAGCCACGACCTGGCCGCCCATCATCCTGACGGCAGTCCTCCTGATGGCCGCGAGCGCCATGGAGGGGACCTCCCCGGAATGTGGGCCAGATCCCAGGTGTCGCTGGTGAAATCAAGAGCCGCCCCGCCGGGGCTCAGGGCTGTCCTCGTCAGCGAGAACGCCTGCAGTTCCGCCGTGTCTCGAGAATCTCCGCTGGAGCGGTCGTCCGCCGACGACGCCCTGATCGCGGCCCTGGTGCAGCTGTGCGATGGCGCTATCACCGCTGCTCACCTGGACCGCGATGTCCGTGCGGCTGCGACCGCCCGCTCGACCGCGGCCCAGCACCAAGCGGCGACGTCTCGTGCCGGCCCGCTGACAACAAGGCGACACGACCGCCAGCCCTGCCCAGTGCTCGGGTCGTTTAGAGGTCAGCTCGATCCCCGCCACCTGATCGCCGATCCAGGTCGCGGAAGAAGCACTCCGCGGACGCGTCCTGCGGATAGGTCAGCTCGATGCGCAGCTCCTCCAGGGTGACCTCGGCGGCCGCGTCGAAGCGGGCGACCATCCCGATCGTGCGCACCACCTGCCCGCCCGCCCGGAACCAGGGGCACACCACCAGCGCGGATAGTGGTTCCGCCGGGCGGGCAAGACCGGAGACCGCCGATTCAGCGAGGTCAACGAGTTCGCGCAGTTCTTCATCGAAGGGTGCCTGGGCGAGCTGGTGATGGAGCCGGGCCAGCCCGGCCCAGGCGACCTCCGGCCAGTTCACGATCATCGCCGCGGCGGCCGCTGGGTCGGCGAAATAGCGGCGGGCGATGTTGGTGCCAACCAGCTCGCCGAACAGCGCCGTGCACGCCCGGTTAGCGGAGATCACGTTCCAGTGCCCGTCGACCACCATCGCCGGGTATGGCAGATGGGCGCGGAGCATCCGGTCGATCGCGGCGCGGAACGGTGCCAGGCCCGGGCCGTCCATGTCCGCCTCCGGATATGCGGCGGGCAGCCCGGCGGCCTGCAACAGCCGGTTACGTTCTCGTAGCGATACCCCGAGTGCCTCGCCCAGCCGCAGCACCATCCCCCGGCTGGGCCTGGATCGGCCCGTCTCCAGAAACGAGATGTGCCGCGGAGCCGACCCCACGAGCGCGGCCAGCGCCAATTGACTGAGCCTCGGTCAGCCAGTCGGCGGTTTCGTCCTCGTCCGTGTCGACCCAGTTCTGGGCGCTGCTGGACGGTGTAGTCGCCGGAGTCATACATCTCTCGGGCTAGGCGGACCTGGCGGGGGCCGAGCATGGGTTTTTGGCCGCCGGTGCGACCCCGGGCGCGGGCGGCCTCCAGTCCGTCCATCGTCGGCTCTTGACATCAGGGCGTGCTCTTCGTTTCTGCACACGGCCTGGCTGTCTTGTCCCGGCGCGGTTCTCTGGAAATCTCTCGCTTGCGTTGACCCATGCACCCCATCACCTGAGAGGTGAAGGCCATCACATTGACTCGGTTGGCTAATTCCACTAGCTTTTAGCTACTCAAGTTAGCAAACCATGGAGGACATCGTGCCCGAGTACCTGAGCATCGACGGCAACACCATTGCCTACGACGTGACCGGAGAAGGGCCCTTGGTCGTCCTCGCGCATGGGATGGGCGACAGCCGGCACTCTTACCGTTCCGTCGTTCCGGCCCTGGTGGCGGCCGGGTACCGGGTGGCGAACGTGGACATCCGCGGCTGTGGTGACTCCGGCCTCGGCTGGGACGGCTACAGCCGCACCGACATCGCCGGTGACCTGGTCGCCGTCGTGCGCCACCTCGGGGGGCCGGCAGTGATCATTGGGCAATCGATCAGCGGCGGTGCGGCGACCATCGCGGCCGCCACGGCACCCGACGTGATCACCGGCATCATCGAACTGGCCCCCTTCACCCGCAAGCAGTCGGTCCCTCTGGGTGGTCTGCTGCGGGTCAAGCGCTACCGGGCCGGCTCCACCCAGCTCGGGATGACCATGCTCCTGGGAAGCTTGTCGGCCTGGAAGAAGTACCTCGACCTGGCCTACCCCACCAAGCCCGCCGACTGGGACGGCGAGCTGGGCCGCATCGACACCAAAATGAGCGAGCCCGGCCGGATGAAGGTCCTGCAGGCCATGTGCAAGAGTGCACCGACCGACGCCGGCGCCCAGCTACCCAACGTCACCTGCCCGGTCCTGATCATCCAGGGCAGCCTCGACCCCGACTGGGCCGATCCGCGAGCCGAGGGCGAAAAGATCATCGCTGACCTGCCCGCCGGCCTCGGGGAACTGGTCGTCATCCAGGGCGCCGGTCACTACCCGCACGCCCAGACACCCGACAAGGTCCTCGCACTGGCCCTACCGTTCCTGGCCAAGACCCTGACCAATGCCTAGGGCCGGGCTGGGCCCGGCGTCGGTCACCGGGGCCGGGGCCGCCCTGGTCGACGAGATCGGGTTCGAGAACCTCAGCATGGGCCTGCTGGCCGAGCGTCTGGGGGTCAAGACCCCCTCGCTCTACAAGCACGTCGCGAGCCAGGCCGACCTCGCCCACCGGATCGCCGTCCTGGCCATGACCGAACTCGCCGACGCCATCCGCGACGCCACCCAGGGACGTTCCGGCAAAGAGGCCCTTGTCGCCGGGGCGCACGCGATGCGGACGTACGTGGCCGAGCACCCCGGCCGGTATGCCGCCGGCAACGCCGCCATCATCACCGGGCCCGACGACCCCCTGGTCCCGGCCATCGGTCGCGTCCTCGCCTCCTGGACGGCCATGCTGCACGGGTACCGGCTGGACCGCGACCAGGAGATCCACGCGCTGCGGATGCTGCGCAGCATCCTGCACGGATTCTCAGCCCTCGAAACGATCGGCAGTTTCCAGATCAACACGGACATCGATGACAGCTTCACCTGGATGCTCGGTTTCATCGACCAGGGCCTGAAAGCGAAATGGCCCGACCTGATTTCAGCCCACTGACCTGAGTTCTGTTGGACCATTGTGGAGTGTAATCATGAGCTACGTCATCAAGACCGGCGTCGACATCAACGCCAGCAGGGAAGCGGTCTGGGACGTCCTGGTCGACTTCCCCCGCTACGGCGAGTGGAGCAACTTCTCCCGTGTCCAAGGAACGGCCCAGGTGGGAAACAGGCTCTCGATGAAGATGTCCGGCTTCTCCTTCAGGCCCACCGTCACGGTCGCGGAACCGGGTGAGCAGTTGCAGTGGTCCGGCACGCTCATCTCCGAGCGGCTGTTCCTCGGCCGGCATTCGTTCATCCTCCGGGCCAATCCGGACGGCACCACCCACCTCACCAACCACGAAGAGTTCTCCGGCGGCCTGACGACCCTGATGCAACGCTTCATGAAGCAGGGCGGCGACAACGGCTACACCGCCTTCAACGCCGGCCTCAAGCGGCAGGTCGAAGACCGCGTCACGCAGCAGAACCGCACCTGAGCGGTAGCCCTCGCCTCCCTCTCAGAGAGACGGCCGGAATACGCAGAAAGGGATCGCGCGGGGATAGCCGCTGATCAGCGGGACCGGCGTGTGGTGGCCTTGGGGGAACATCGGTAAAGCGGTTATGGACGGGATTGATCATGATCGTGGGCTGGGGTGTGCGGCCGGTCGTTGGCTCGTCAGGAGCGCACAGGCAGCCGTGT
Organism: Acrocarpospora corrugata; assembly: GCF_009687845.1. Taxonomy (GTDB): domain Bacteria; phylum Actinomycetota; class Actinomycetes; order Streptosporangiales; family Streptosporangiaceae; genus Acrocarpospora; species Acrocarpospora corrugata. Next base: position 7,924 of record NZ_BLAD01000109.1, on the reverse strand, counting down.
CGTGGCATGGCTCGTGCCGCCCGAGACTCCTCCTCGGGCGGCACGATCTTGGACGCTAGACCGCGGTGCAGGTCATCGAGGCCGGCACGCCGTTGGTCCCGGACCAAGAACCGTTGAACCCGAACGCGGTCGAGGCGTTGGTGGCCAGGTTGCCGTTCCACGACAGGTTCGTGGCGGTCACGTTGGCGCCGCTGACCGTATGTGCGGCGCTCCAGAGCTGGGTGATCGTCTGCCCGTTGGGGAAGGCCCAGCGCACGGTCCAGCCGGTGATGGCGGCCGAACCCGAATTCCGTACTGTCACCTCCGCCTGGAAGCCGGGCGTCCACTGGTTGACGATCCGATACGTCGCGGTACAGGCCTTACCCGGAGACGGAGACGGAGACGGGCTGGGCGACGGGCTCGGGGACGGGCTGGGCGAGGGAGATGGCGACGGGGACGGACTGGGCGACGGGCTCGGGGACGGGCTGGGCGAGGGAGATGGCGACGGGGACGGACTGGGCGAGGGAGACGGGGACGGTGACGGGCCGGATTGGGACTTCTCGGCGGTCCAGGTGCTCACCCAGGCCAGTACCGCGTTCCAGTTGATCGCCACCTCGTTGACCGACCACGCCTCAATGTCGTCCAGGTAGCACTTCTGCGGCCGGCACCCGGCCAGCCGCTGCTGGGCCACCGGATCCTGGAGCCCGCTGTTCGGCCCTCCGGCCAGCGACCCGGGCGGCGCGATCGGCAGCGAGGAGTTGAGCTGGTTGGCCCAGTGCCGATGGTGGACATTCCGCGAGGGCTTGTCGCCATACCCGGTCACATACGATTGACCGAGCGGGTTGCGCCCCAGAACGTAGGACATCGTCTCGAACACCCCGTCGCGGAACCTGTCCTGCTGGCTGAAGTCATACGCCAGCGCCAGCAGCACCGCGTTGTTCAGGATCAGATTGTTGGATCCCCAGATGTAGCCCCCGCCATTTGGCTGGAACGGCACCGGGTAACCCTGATTCCGCATGATGTTCAGCAGCGCGTCCCCCCTGCTGACGAACTGGCCGCGCAACGTCTGGCCGGTGGTGGCGGTCAGCCCGTTGGGCACCAGCGCGAGGGTGATGTCACCAAGGGTTCCCACCTCCGACCACTGAGCCCCCTCGTTGGTGAAACTCCGCCCGAAGTACAGGCTGGAGGCCGTCAGGTCATTGCGGTAGATCTGCTTGCCCGTGGTCACGAACAGCTCGGCCGCCGCCCAGTAGAACTCGTCGCTCACCTTCCCGTCGACGTAGGATCCGCCCCCGACTCCGTCGCTCTCCGGCGCGAACACCGACGGATTGGCCTTGGCCGCCGTGTAGGCCTTTTCGGCCGCAGTCAGGCACCGGCCGGAGAACGACGCGTCGATGGCAGCCCAGACGCGGGCGCACTGGGCGCCCGCGGCGGCCAGGTTCAAGGTGGCGGCGGTGCTCGGCGGCGACAGCAGCCGGACTTCGGGATCCTGGGCGGGCAGCAGCGGAAGCCCGGTCCAGTTCTGGTCATGGATCTTGTGGTGGGCCATGCCCGCCCGGGTGCGCCCATCGGGGACCTGCATCTTCAGCAGGAAGTCGATCTCCCAGCGGGCCTCGTCCAAAATGTCGGGCACGCCGTTGCCCCGTTCCGGGATGGCCAGGGTGCCGTCGGCGAGCAGGGCCTGGTTCGCGCCGGGCACGTTCCTGGCCCGCTCGTAGAGGTTGACCAGCTGCCAGGCCGACATGCCGCCGTTGATCACGTACTTGCCGTGGTCGCCGGCGTCGTACCAGCCGCCCCGCACATCCAGCGTGTATCCGCAGCTCACCCGGCACGCCACCGCGTTGTCTCCCCGGTTGGGCGAGGCGTTGAGGTGCCCGGCGGCACGCGCGTACTGGCTGCCCGCGAACTGCGCGTTGATCGCGATGCCGCTGCGCTGGTGATAGAAGAACGCGAGCGCGTCGGACGGCAGTCGCCGCCAGGCCGTGGTCCCCAGGTCGAACGGCTGGCTGGACTCGTTCCCCACGGCGAGCACGAAGTTGGCGCCCGAGCCCTGATACGACGAGAAATCGATCTTGTGGACGGTGTCCCCGGAGGCCGAGTCCTGGCCGAAGACGCTGGTGGTCCCGCTCGCCACCACCTGGTCGGCTCCGTTGAGGAGCGACCAGGTCACCGGCGCCGTGGAACCGCTGATGAGGGTCGCTTGCTTGGCCGCTCCAGGGGCGTACTCGACCTGGTTGACCTTGATGTTCTGGCCGAGCGGCGGCCGGACGGCGGCCCGGGCGGCGGGCGCCGTCACCGCGATCGAGGCCACGGCGACGGCCAGCGCCACGGCTAAGGCCATTCGTAAGCGTCCTGTTCTCAGTGATCTGTTCACCGTTGAACCCCTTAAGAGCGTTCTGCGCGCGTTGTGTGCCCAAATGGTGAGGCAGCGCGCCTATGGCGGACACCGATCGGTCCTCTGAAGGTTCGTTCGCCCAGGTCACTGGCGGAAATAGAACGAATGCATCTGAAATCTTCACGAAACACTCGTTCCATAGGGCCCTTGGCCGCAGGCCCATAGACTTCTGACGTGACCGCTATCACTCCCCGCGATCAATCTGGAGCGCGTCCCCGCCGGGAGATCACGGTTGCCCGCATCGCGGAACTCGCCGGAGTGTCCGCGCCCACCGTGTCCAAGGTCATCAACGGCCATCCAGGCGTTTCGGCCAGCACCCGGCGGCGGGTCGAGGAGCTCATCAGACAGCACGGCTGGCAACGCCGCCCGGAGGTCACCGGCCCCGCGGCCATCCTGGAGATCCTCTTCCAGGCGCTGGACAGCCTGTGGGCCCTGGAGATCATCCGCGGCGTCGACCAGGTGGCCCGCACCCACGGCCTCGCGGTCGCCATGACCGACATGCGGGGCCTGCATACCCCCCCGCCCGCCTGGACCGACCAGGTTCTCGCCCGCCGCCCGGTCGGAGTGATCGCCGTTTCGGCCAACCTCAGCGAACGGCAGCGCGCCCAGCTGGCCAGCCGGGCGATCCCGCTTGTCGCGCTCGATCCCAACGGCGAGCCGAGCCACCGGATCCCCTCGGTCGGGGCGACGAACTGGAACGGCGGCCTGACCGCCACCCGCCACCTGCTGGAACTCGGCCACCGCCGGATCGCCGTGATCGGCGGACCACCCGCGCTGCTCTGCTGTCGAGCCCGCCTGGACGGTCATCGCGCGGCGATGGACGGCGCCGGCGTGCCCGTGGATCCCGCTCTGGTTCGCCATGGCCCGCTCTACGTGCACGGCGGCCTGGCCGAAGCCCAGGAACTCCTGGCGCTCCCCGAGCCGCCCACCGCGATCGTGACCGCCAACGACCTCCAGGCACTCGGCGCCTGCCAGGCCGCCCGCCGCGCCGGCCTGCGCGTGCCCGAGGACCTGAGCGTGGTCGGTTTCGACGACCTCCCGCTGGCCCAGTGGTCCGACCCGCCGTTGACCACCATCAGCCAGCCCCTGGTCAAGATGGGCAGCACCGCGGCCACCCTCATCATGTCCATCGCCGCAGGCCGCCGCCCCGATCAGCACCGGATCGAACTCGCCACCTCCCTGATCGTCCGCCAGAGTACGGCGCCCCCGCGTTCTTGATTACTCGGGTCTGACGCGCTGACCGAAGTATCCCTCCGGGAGGGTTGCGGCACGCCTTCCGCCCCCAGCGCGGAGTGACCGAAGCCGGCCATCGCACGATCAGCGGGATCGCGTCGTCGTTGCGCAGCTCACCCGCGCGGACGCGGCGAGGCGGGGCATGAGCAGCAACCGATCGTCCTACTGTGACTGGTCGTTCTGATGCGGGTGGCCTCCGGGGCGGCCTACAGAGCCTCGGTCAGCCGAGGAGGTTCGCGGTAGCGAAGATTGCGGCGGCGGACTTCAGGTTCGATTAGGCCTTGATCCAGTCGGCGGTTCGTCCTCGTCCGTGTCCGACCCGGTTCTGGGCGGCGAACTCGCGGGAGAACTCGCCGACGTGTTCGGCGGTCTCGGCCAGCTTGCCCAGGACCGTCCCCGCGCTCATCCCGCCGGACGCGGTGATGTGGAACGGGTAGAGCGCTGCCCCCACAAACGTAGGTGGACCCAGCCGGCCGACGTTGGACAGGGCCAGACCGGCCAGTACGATGGCGTAGACCAGCTGCTCGCCAATGATGGCGGCGGATGCTTCCTGTGGATCGGGCTGCACGAGCCCACCCAGGAGAAGTTCGACCTCATGCCGAGAAGGTCAACCCGCACCGCCGGCCGTCGCCATCATGCCGCCGGGGTTAGGGTGCGGCCGGGCGCTCGCGTGCCTGGTTGATGCGCAGCGCCTCGGCGAGTTGGTCTTCCAGGATGATGATGCGGCAGGCGGCTTCCACCGGGGTGCCCTGGTCGACGAGTTCGCGGGCGCGCGCGGCCAGGCGCAACTGGTAGCGGGAGTAGCGGCGATGGCCGCCGCTGGAGCGCAGCGGCTCGATCAGTTTGGCGGCGCCCAGAGCCCGCAGGAATGTCGGGGTGACACCGAGCATTTCAGCGGCCGAGCCCATGCTGTAGGCGGGGTAGTCCTCATCATCGAACCGGTCCTTGAACCGGTCTTCGGCCGCCGATCCGGTCTTGGGTTCGGCCGTGTCCGCGATCCTGCCGGGAGTGAGCATGTCTCCACCGGCAGCCGAGCGAGGTTGACCCATACATTCCTTTCCTATGCGCGCACAGGGGGCCCCGACGCCTGTCGCGCCGGGGCCCCGAAGAGTTCAACACCATCTACCGGCCATCTGGCCGGTTCACTGTTTCCGCGTCCGCCCTGCTGTGCAGCGGAGATACGGGGATCGCAAATGCGTGACCGGAGACCACCTGCCTATCTGTGGAACTGCGGTACCCGAGCGGCGAGACACAGCCGGCAACGGGCGATCCTGATGGCGTTCAACACTCCCTTCGTCTCTATCTTCGCGACCTACTTGTTTGATTTCACCTGCGGCAGCGCGTCCACGATCAGGACCCCAGCACTGCACTGGCCCCTCACGTCCGACCTTCTGCCATGACTGCTACTGCGACTTCACCTCTGGCAGCGCGTCCACGGCCGGGCCCCTTACTGCGCTGGGCCCGTCACGTCCGACCTTCTGCCGTCAACTTCCACTTCGTGTTGCTCCGGGCAGTTCATCGTGGTGCTCGTACTTCCGCTGCCCGGTCGATCCGTCCTTGCGATGTGAGAAACATTAGCCTCGGCGGCTGCGCATGTCTACTTCGGCGAGCATAGATTTTCGATGTCGGGCGCGGCAGTCTTCCGGCGGCGGGGGGACGACCAAAAGGGCACGTGCGGGCCCTTGGCGTTGGCGGCGTTGCCGGCGATTGGTCGCGCGCCAGCGGCCGCCGCGGTGTGCCACGACTGCTCTATCGGTCTGGCTTGCCGCTATGGGTTAGGAGTTCGGGGCTCGCCGCGCGGTTTCGTCGGGACGGGTCCCGGCGGCGAGTTTGGTCAGCCCCAGGATTTCGGCGCCGTGGCCATGGGCTTGTCCCGTGCGGGCGGCCGCCCGCTCCGCTGTGGTGTGGCCCCGGGCGACCCGATCGTCCACGTACAGCTTCAAGGCCGCTACTCCCGCGGCGATCTGCCGCCGGACCTCCTCTACCGTCGCCTCCGACTTCGTCTGTTCGTGCAAGGGCCGGGCGGTCATCGTCAGCTCCCGTTGTCTGGAGGCCGGATTACAAGGTGGTCTTGGCGTCGGTGAGGGTCTTGTGGACGACGCCGATGGAGACCTTTACGCCGGTGGCGATGGTGCGGATGGATTCGCCGCGCTCGCGGCGGGCGAGGATGGCGGCGCGTTTGTCGTCGTCGACGACGGGGCGCCGGCCGCCGACGCGGCCGCGGCTGCGGGCGGCTTCGAGGCCGTTCTTGGTCTTGCGGACGATGTCGCGGCGGCGGTCTTCGGCCAGGGCGAGCGCGAGATCGAGGATGAGGGAGCGTTCGGTGTGCTCGCCGGCCGCGATGCCCTCCAGCACCTTGACGCCGACGCCGCGGTGGAACAGGTCGTTGAGGACGATGAGCCCTTCCAGGAGGTTGCGGCCAAGGCGGTCGACCTCCTGGACGGTGAGCAGGTCGCCGTCGCGGATGTGGGCGAGGGCGTCCAGCAGCGCGGGCCGGTCGTCGGTGGCGAGCTTGCCGCTGATCTTCTCCTCGAAGACCTTCAGGCAGATGGGGTCGAGGGCGTCGTGCTGCCGTTGGGTGTTCTGCTTGTCGGTGCTGACCCGCACCAGACCGATGAGCGCCATCGAGGGAGCGCCTTCCGTTCGTCAAACGCACAGCTCGGAGTAGATGAACAGTATCGGAAAATGAACGGCGAAATGAACGCCTGGGCCGGACGCGGCGGCCTGTCCGGGGGTGCTCCGGGGCACGTTCATCAGACGTTCGTTAGATGAACGCCGGAGACCGGTGTCCGCGATGGCCCGGCTCGCGGTCCTCGACGCCTACGAACGCTTGGGGCGAATCCTCCCCGCGCGAGCTCGACCTGCTGCTCTGTCCGGAGCGGCTGCGTCGGTTATCTGGGGTGCCGCGAAGGCGTCAAACATGTCAGGCACGTGGGTTTCGCGGAACGTGCCTGACAAGTTATCTGGGGTTGTCAGGCACGTTGGTCACCTCAGGACTGATCTTGCGGCTGTTCGCCTGGCGCCCAATCACGCAGCTGTCTTCTTCGCTAAGCAGGCACCCAGATGACTACGCCTCAAGTGGCCGCAGTTCTCCTGCGTCTGGGCCAGGGATCCGCGACCGCTGGAGTCGCCGCGGTGCTGCCTGGCCGGCGACCCTCGGCGAACTCGGACAGGAACGCGCGGCCAAGATCGTGCATCCTCCACACTCACCTCTGTTCGTGATGGGGCGCCCTCTATCGCAGGAGAAGGAACGAACGCCAGAGATGCGGGGGTAAGTGATCATTAGCCCGCGTAGATAGCTGTTAGTACACACCGGGTGGCTGTTGCGCCTGCATGATCGATGAGAGTCTCACTCTGACGTAGTGCGGGCGAGCGATTCCTTTAGGTGATGAAAGTCGGGGTTGGGGGACACCGGGTGGGTGCGCGCCGCCGCGTCTGGGCGCCCGGCTGTGCGGCACGGTCCGATGGGGACCGGGCGGCCGAGGCGGCGAAGCCGAAGGGGAGTCTTCCTATGTCCTCGACCACGAGTACCTCCCTGCGCCGGCGCGGCCCGCGCAGGCGTCTGCGCGGGCTGGCCTTACGGGGCGCGCTGGCCCTGGCCCTGGCCGCTGGCGGCCTGATCGCGACCGGCCCGGCGGCTCAGGCCGCCGCCACGACGGTGACATTTTCCTATACCGGTGGCCCGCAGACGTTCACCGTGCCGGCCGGTGTGACCTCGATCGTGGTGGACGCGTTCGGCGCCCAGGGCCAGGCCGGGCCCGGCCCAGTCCCGGGTGGCGCGGGCGGCCGGGGCGGAGAGGCCAAGGCCACCCTGGCCGTCACCCCCGGGCAGGAGCTCCAGATCAACGTCGGAGGGACCGACGGCTACGGCGGCGGAGGCGCTGGCGGCAAGGGCGGGGTTTGGTGGCTCGACGGCGGCGCGGGCGGCGGCGCCTCAGACGTGCGCACCGGCCCCGGCTACGGCCTGGACGACCGGGTGCTAGTGGCCGGCGGCGGCGGCGGAGGCGGCAACTTCGACAACGGCTACGCGGGCGGCGGCGGGGGCGGAGGCGGTGCCGCCGGTGCCGCCGGCGGCAGCTCGAGCCTCGGAGCCAGCCCGGGCGGCGGAGCGACATCCTCGGCCGGTGGGAGCGGCGGCGCGGGCAGCTACGGAGCCGACGCCGGAGCCGACGGCACGGCCGGTACGGGCGGCGCGGGCGGCGCGGAGGCGCCCGGTGGGTCCACCGGTGCCGGCGGAGGCGGCGGCGGAGGCGGCTGGTACGGCGGCGGTGGGGGCGGCGGAGGCGAATGGGCCGGCCCCCCCACCTACTCCAGAGC
>NZ_BLAD01000108.1 GCF_009687845.1 Acrocarpospora corrugata | reverse complement strand
TCAGGGGAGGGTCTTGTCCGATGGCTCTTCTCCCGGTTCGCGCCTTCCGCGCAACCCGGAGGCGTCCGAACGTACCAACTTAACCACGCCGTAGACGACTGCCGCGCCGACCAACAGCGGCGGTATCAGAGCGGAGATTGTCTCCGTCATTCCTCATCACTCCCTTGGGGTCCGGGTGAGCCGGATTACACCGGAAGCCCTGTGAAATAGGGGGAACCGACGCCGGATGACCGTGCTGTACGGCTGCTGTCCATAGCCGCAGCCGCGCGGGAAGTATCCTCCGCGGTGGTCAGAATGCTTACCCGATAGAACAAAATCGTACCCAGGAATGGCAGTGGGGTGACCGCCGGGCGGCCACCCCACTCATTGGAACGCGACGCCGGGACTACAGCTTCACCACGACGGTTCCGGCGACCTTGTCGTGAATCGCCTGCTGGAGCGGCTTGTCCCACAGCGGCCAGAGGACGTTCACCAGGCTGAACAGCCCGCCCAGGGCGTTCAGGAAGACATTGAAGGCGAGCAACTGCGGCCCCCACAGTACGCCGATCCGCTTGGCCAGAGTCTCGGTGTCCAGGCCACCGTGAACGCTTCCGCCGAGCTTCACGACGCGGATCTTCATGACCTTCTTGCCGATTGTCTGACCGTCCCGCGAGACCAGGAAGAACTCGTAAGCCGCGTACAGGAGGAAGGTGACGATCGCCGAGATGAGCATACCGGCGAACGTGGGCGTGGAGATCGTCACGCCGAACAAGGTCTCTTCCGTGGAGAACGCGCTTCGGATGATCCCGCCGATAATGAGGTAGCCGACCACGCCGAGGATAAGGCCATCGACCAGTCGGGCCACCAAACGCTGCCACCACTCAGCAAGTGGCGCCGGGACTCCCGGCGGAAGCGGCATCCCGCCAGGCGCGTTGTACGCGCCGGCCGGCGGGTATCCCGGTTGCTGGTAAGCGCCGGGCTGCTGGTAAGCACCGGGCTGCTGATAACCAGGCTGCTGATAACCAGGAGGCTGCTGCTGATATCCACCAGGCGGCGGGTATCCACCTTGGGGCGGGGGGTATCCGCCTTGAGGCGGCGGGTATCCACCCGGAGGGGGGGCCGAGCCATAAGGGTTCTGGCCGGGGGGAGGTTCCGGGTTCATTTGGTTACCTCTCGTGACATCTATGGGGACTGGGTGTTCTAGGTCCCATCGCACGGTAGCAGTAACCCGTTACGGCGTTTGCGGTGTTATTTCGGATCGAACGGAGCGAACACGCTGCGTGCACGAAAGCGGGGCCAATGGTTCGTTCCATCGGCCCCGCCTCGTTGTTTGCGTGGTTCTATGTCACTATTTGACCTTGACGACCACCGTGTTCGCGGCCTTGTCCAGAAGGGACTGCTGCAACGGCTTATCCCAGAGGGGCCAGAGCAACCCCACGAGCCAGTACAGGTACACGAGCCACGCGCCAATGACGCGGATTCCCGGAATCCAGGTCAACACCAAGGGCCCGGCGAGCGCGCCCGCGCGGCGCAAGGCGGCGTCATTGTCGAGACCGCCATCAAGGCCACGCCCCAGGCGCACCACCTTGATTCCCATAACGATCTTACCGAGCGTTTGGCCGCGCTGCTTCAGCATCAGGAATTCGTAGCCGAAGAACGCGAGTGTGGCCAGGATCGCGGGCAGCAGCCAGACGAGCGGCGACGCGTACTGGACCGATTGCGTCTCGATGTCGAAGCGGTCGCCGGCCACCCATATACCGGCGGCGATGATTCCGAGTGCGAGCAGCACGATGCCGTACAACGCGCCGTCGATGATCCGCGCGACGAGCCGCTGCCACCATTCGGCGAACGGCGCGGGCACGCCCGCAGGAAGGGGCGCCTGCCCGTATCCGTAGCCGCCCTGCGGTTGCCCGTAGCCGCCCGGGCCGTAGCCGTATTGCTGCGGCTGCCCGTAGCCGGGGGGCGGCTGCTGTTGATAGCCCTGGCCGTATCCCGGCTGCGGCGGATAGCCCGGCTGCTGGGCGTAGCCGGGCTGCGCCTGGACGGGCTGGGTGTGGCCCTGCTGGCCGTAGTCGGGCTGCTGCTGGCCGTACTGCTGCTCGCGGCTGTGCGCCTGCTGGCCGTATCCCTGGCCGTAGCCCTGACCGGGGCCCTGACTGTACTGGGGCTGGGACTGGCCGTAGCCCTGGCCGTAACCGTTGGGCGGTGGCGGCGGAGGTGGCGGCGCGGGCTGCTGTTGCTGCTGCTGTGGATAGCCCTGGCCGTACGCCCCGGTGCCACCCGCCTGTCCGTACGCCCCCGACGCCGGCGGGCCGTACACCGGCCGCGAACCCGGCGCCGGATTGCGGCTCATGACGGTGACGTCGGGATCGAATTCCTGCGCGGGCTGTTCCGCGCCTTGCTCCCCGCGTTCCGAGTCATCCTGCGGGTACGGCGGCTGGGTACTCACCGTGTCACCTCACTTCTCGATCGAGCGTGACATTCCCAAAGTAGTCGGCACCATTTCCACTGTCATTCTTCCCCCCGGGTCACGCGGTATGTCAGGGCACCGCCCTCAGGTACAGCAGCATGCGGGTATTCCCCAGCGTGTTCGGCTTGACGTGCTCCAGATCGAGGAACTCGGCGACGCCTTCGTCGTAGGAGGCGAGCAGTTCCGCGTACACCTCGGGCGAGACCGGCGTCCCGTTGATGGGCACGAATCCGTGCCGGGCGAAGAAGTCGACCTCGAAGGTGAGGCAGAACACCCGGCCCACGCCGAGTTCGCGGGCGGTGTCGATGAGCGCGGCCACGATCCGGTGGCCCAGGCCCATGCCCCGGGACGCCGGGTCGACCGCGACCGTCCGGATCTCGGCCAGGTCCTCCCAGAGCACGTGCAGCGCGCCGCAGCCGACCACCGCGCCGTCCACCTCGGCGACCCAGAACTCCTGCACGTCCTCGTACAACGTGACCGTGGTCTTCTTCAGCAGTCGCCGTTCCAGGCCGGAATGGGTGTCGACGAATCGCCGGATCATCCGTACGTCGGCCGTACGGGCCCGGCGGACGACCACCGACCGAGGGACTGTCTGTTCCACCGACTCCGCCACCATGCATTGAAGGGTAATAGCCCGGAGATCGTGGCCGACGGGTATCGGCCGCACCGAAACCTCATTCGGCAACGCTGGGTATCCGGGCACTCACCGTGCGCCCACCTCGTCACGTGATCTGCTCGTGATCGTTCAGTTGCGAAAACTAGACGGAAACTTGAGTTTCGGTTGAGGACGAACAAGGCGTGCACTAGTGTCCAGCGGGACCACGGCCCTGGAAGAGGAGACTGCTTGCGCACTCGAATCCTTGGGCGACTCGCCGTCGTCGGCGCCGCGCTCGCCGTCATCACCGTCGGCGCCCCGCTGGTTTCGGCCACCGCCGACCCGGAGCCCACCCTCAAAGAGCTGACCCAAGAGGTGGAAGACCTCTACGTCGAGATCGAGACCCTCACCGAGGACCACAACGGGGAGAGGATCCGGCTCAAGGAGGCAGAACGCTCCGCCCAGCTGGCCAAGACCACGCTGGCCAAGAGCGAGTCCGACCTGGAGGAGCGCCGCCGCAAGGCCAGCCTGTTCGCCCAGAACTCCTACATGACGGGCGGCGCCGCGACCGCCTTCGGCCTGATGGGCGCCGCCGACCCGGACGCCTACCTGGACGTCGCCTCCACCACCTACGCGCTGCAGCTCCAGACCGGCGAGGAGGTGCTCCAGGTCGAGAAGGCGATGGAGACCGCCAAGCGGGCCAGGGCGGGCGCCAAGGCCCGGCAGGACGAGGTGGCGAAGCTGCTCAAGAGCATCGACGCCCGCCAGGACAAGATCCGCAAACTGATCAAGAAGACCGAGAGCTCGCTCTACCGCCAGGTCGCGGGCAAGGTCAGCCGGCCGGCCCGGCTCTCGCTGCCGGTGGTCGGCGACGGCAAGGCCGCCCAGGCGGTCCGCTGGGCGCTCAGCCAGCAGCTCAAGCCGTACGTGTGGGGCGCGGAGGGTCCGAGCTCCTACGACTGCTCCGGCCTGATCATGGCCGCGTACCAGCAGGTGGGGATCAGCCTGCCGCACTACACCGGCGACCAGTGGACGGCCGGCACCCACGTCAGCCGGGAGGATCTGCGCCCCGGCGACCTGGTGTTCTTCTACAGCGACCTGCACCACGTCGGCATGTACATCGGCGGCGGCTACATGGTGCACGCGCCGCGGACCGGCGACGTGGTCCGGGTGGCCGCGATCGGCAAACGCCCGTTCGCGGGCGCCGTAAGAATCGCCGACTGAGTCTTGCCTGATCTGACCCCGCAGAAGCGGGGTCAGATCAGGCGGCGGCGAGCCGCCCAGGCGACCGCCTCAATCGCGGTCGCGACACCGATCCGATCGCAGATGCCCCGAAGCCGGCGCCGGACCGTGCGGCCGCTCACATCCAGCCGCCGGCCCACCCGGTCCACCGTGACGCCCTTCGCCAACTCGGCGAGAAGCAACAGCTCGTCATCGGTGAGACCGGCACGCTCCAGCTCCAACTCGCTCCGGGCTACCACCTCAGAAAACGACATCGTGAGCCCCTCTCCCACGACGAATGATTTTCGCCACCCTTGGGGAAGGTAAACGCCGTCGTGAAAGGTCGTCAAGCAGCCGCATTGACATAGCAATCACTACGTGAAGTACTTGGGGCATGCCGCCGACCCGGAAAGGCCGGCCCGCCGACTCCCCCGGCGCGGTGCGGCTCACCCGCGGCGAGGCCAAGGCCAGGACCCGGGCCAGACTGCTGGCCGCCGCCGCCGAAGTCTTCGCTGAGCAGGGCTTTTCCGGTGCTTCCGTGGACGAGATAGCCCGCCGGGCCGGTTACACGATCGGTGCGCTCTACGCGCATTTCCCGGGAAAGGACGACCTGTTTCTCACCCTGTTCGAGGAACATGTGTCCCACCATCTGGAGAACGCCGGGCGAATTGCCGGGGGCGCGGACGTCTTTTCCACCTTCGGCGCGTATCTGACCGAGGTGGCGGACGAGCACGTGGCCTGGAGCATGCTGGAGCTGGAGTTCCTGCGTTACGCGCTGCCCCGCCCTGAGCTGCTGGCCCGGCTGGCCGACCACTGGCGGGTGCCCAGGGACGCGATCACCGAACTGGTCGAAGGCGGGCTGTTCGGGGCGAGCGGGGATCCGCAGGCGGTGGCGACGGTGATCATCGCGCTGTTCGAGGGCCTGGTGGTCCAGCGCAGGATCGACAGGGCCGCCGTCCCGGCGACCCTGTTCTCCGATGCTCTGCGCTGGCTGGCCCGCGGACTGGTCAACGAGAAAGCCATCCCATAGCCAGCCGCACAACCGCCGACCAGGCGACTCGATGCTGCGGCTGACCAGATCACGACTTTCTCATTGATACCCGGCCCGGCTAGTTGGGCCTCACCAGCGGGAACAAGATTGTCTCCCGGATGTTCTTACCGGTGAACGCCATGATCATCCGGTCGATGCCGGCGCCCATGCCACCGGTGGGCGGCATCGCGTACTCCAGCGCCTGCAAAAAGTCCTCGTCCAGCTGCATGGCCTCGGCGTCGCCGCCGGCGGCCAGCAGGGACTGCTCGGTGAGACGGCGGCGCTGCTCGACCGGGTCGACGAGCTCGGAGTAGGCGGTGCCGAGTTCGGTGCCGAAGCCGATCAGGTCCCACTTCTCGGTCAGCAGCGGGTTGTCCCGGTGCTGGCGGGTCAGCGGCGAGGTCTCCAGCGGGTAGTCCATCACGAAGGTGGGCTGGATGAGCGTGTGCTCGATCAGTTCCTCGAAGAACTCCTGGACGAGCTTCCCCGGGCCCCACTTGGGGTCCCAGTGGATCTCGCGCTGGTCGGCGTACTTGCGCAGTTGCTCCAGTGAGGTCTCGGTGGTGATCTCCTCGCCGAGCGCCTCGGAGACCGAGCCGTACAGCGTGATCCTGGGCCACTGGGTCAGCCCCAGGTCGACCTCGTGCTCGCCGTGCACGACCACGGAGGTGCCCAGCGCGGCCACCACGGCCCGCTGGTACATCCGCTGGGTCAGGTCGGCCATGCCGTTGTAGTCGAGATACGTGCCGTAGGCCTCCAGCATCGTGAACTCGGGGTTGTGCGTCGCGTCCGCGCCCTCGTTGCGGAAGTTGCGGTTCATCTCGAAGACCTTCTCGATGCCGCCGACCACCAGCCGCTTGAGGTAGAGCTCGATCGCGATGCGCAGGTAGAGCTCCATGCCGCCGTACGCGTTGATCTGGGTCTTGAACGGCCGGGCGCTGGCGCCGCCGTGGATGGGCTGGAGCATCGGCGTCTCGACCTCCAGGTAACCCTCCTCGTGCCAGAAGTCGCGGACCGCGCGCACGGTGGCGCTGCGGATGTGCGCCATCCGGCGGGCCTCGTCGTTGACGATCAGGTCGACGTAGCGGAGCCGGACCCGGGCCTCGGGGTCGCTGAGGCCGGCGTGCTTCTCCGGCAGCGGGCGCAGGCACTTGGAGGTGATCTGCCAGCTGTCGGCCATGATGGACAGCTCGCCGCGGCGGGAGGTGATGACCTCGCCCTCGATGCCGACGTGGTCGCCCAGGTCGACGTCACGCTTCCAGGCGGCCAGCGACTCCTCGCCCAGCCGGTCCAGCGAGAGCATGATCTGCAGGTCGCCCGAGCCGTCCCTGATGGTGGCGAAGCAGAGTTTGCCGCCCACCCGGGACAGCATCACCCGCCCGACGACGCCGACGTGGTCGCCGGTGGCCGCACCGGGCTCCAGTTCGGCGTATTTCTCCCGGATCTCGGCGTTGGTCGCCGTCCGTGGAAACGTCACGGGGTAGGGGTCGACGCCCTCGGCCCGCAGCCGGTCCAGCTTCTCGCGGCGGACCCGCATCTGCTCAGGCAGTTCGCTCTGCTCTTCGCTCACGGACACAAAGATTACCGAGTTGCCGCCACCGGAATTGCAAGCGGAGTGCTAGCGGGTGACAGGGCGGGTGAAAGAGCTCGGGCTTATTCATATACCAACCCGAGAAGGAGTACTGAGATGAAGCGCATGACCCGAGCGATGGTAGCTCTGGCCGCAGGTGCCGCCGCTGCGGTTCTTGCCCTCCCCGCCACCTCCGCGAACGCCAACCCCGCCAACGAGTGGGGCCCCTACTACTCGCAGAACGACCTGGCCCGCGTGAAGGGCACCATCGACATCTCCTGGAACCACCAGCAGACCAGCAACAACGTCCGGGTGACCGGCCAGCTGTGGGACGACGACAGCCGCTACTACAAGCACGGCGGCAAGTGCGCGTACGTGAAGTTCCAGGTCACCAACCTGTACAGCCACCACTGGTACACGATCAAGAAGTACCAGCACTGCGGCTTCGACACCGCCAAGCACTTCGCCTTCGGCAAGAAGCACGTCAGCAGCCTGCGGTTCAAGGTGTGCCAGATCCACCACAAGACCAAGCACGTCTCGGACTGCGGCGACTGGAACTACCTGTACACCGCCGAGAACGAGTGATCCATATAGATCGAGAGCCCGCCCTTCTCGCGAGGGCGGGCTTTCACGCCGTGTTGCGGGCGTAGATGAGGCGCAGGCCGATCAGGGTCAGCCAGGGCTCGTGCTCGTCGATGGTTCTGGCCTCGCTGACCACCAGCGGCGCGCCTGGGCCGGTCGCGACGACGGTCACGTCCTCGGGGTCGTCGGCCAGTTCGGCGGTCATCCGGTTGACGATGCCGTCCACCAGGCCGGCGAAGCCGTAGATGATGCCGGACTGGAGGGCCTCGACGGTGTTCTTGGCGATCACCTGGCGGGGGCGGATCAGTTCCACCTTGTGCAGCTGGGCGCCGGCCGTGGCCAGCGCGTCCACCGAGATCTCCAGGCCGGGGGCGGTCACCGCGCCGACGTACTCACCGCGGGCGGAGACGGCGTCGAAGGAGGTGGCGGTGCCGAAGTCGACGATGACGCAGGGGCCGCCGTACAGGGTGGTGGCGGCCAGGGCGTTGACGATGCGGTCGCTGCCGACCTCTTTGGGGTTGTCCATCCGGACGGGGACGCCGGTGCGCACGCCGGGTTCGACCACGACGGTGGTGACGTCGCCGTAGTACCGGCGCGACATTTCCCGCATCTCGTTCAGAACCGATGGAACGGTCGAACAGATAGCCAGCCCACCGATGTCCGCATTTTTCAGGATCGGGGATTGGGACAGCAGGCCCTGCAGGACCACCGCGATCTCGTCGGCGGTCCGGCGCGGGTCGGTGGCGATCCGCCAGTGCTCAAGGACCTCGTCACCCTCGAACAGGCCAAGCACCGTGTGGGTGTTGCTGACGTCGATGGTGAGCAGCATCCCCTGATTATGCACCACGAAGATCCAAAGCAATATCGAGAGCGGGCGCGGAATGTGTGAGCGCGCCCACGGCCAGGTAATCCACGCCGGTCTCGGCGACCGCCCTGGCCACGTCCAGGGTGAGGCCGCCGCTGGACTCCAGCCGGGCCCGCCCGCCGACCAGCCGGACCGCCTCCGCCAGCTCCGGGACGGTGAAGTTGTCGAGCAGGATCTCGTCGGCGCCCTCGGCCAGCACCGGCTCGATCTGGTCGATCCGGTCCACCTCCACCTCGATGGTGATGTCGGGGTAGCTGCTGCGGACCGCCCGGAAGGCCTCGGCCACGCCGCCGGCGGCCACCACGTGGTTGTCCTTGATCAGGGCGGCGTCGTACAGGCCCATCCGGTGGTTGACGCCGCCGCCGCAGCGGACCGCGTACTTCTCCAGGGCGCGCAGGCCGGGGAGGGTCTTGCGGCTGTCCCTGACCCTGGCGCCGGTGCCGTCGATGGCGCGGACCCAGTGGCGGGTCTGGGTGGCGATGCCGGACAGGTGGGTGAGGAAGTTGAGCGCGGTGCGCTCCATCGTGAGCAGGGCCCGGGTCCGGCCCCGCACGACCAGCAGCACGTCGCCCCGGTGGACCTCGTCGCCGTCCTGGACCAGGCGCTCGACCGTGAGCCCGGCCAGTTTGAACACGGTCTCGGCGACCGGGAGGCCGGCCACCACGCCGTCGCGGCGGGCGACCACGTCGCCGACCGACTCCTGTCCTGCCGGGATGGTCGCGGCCGAGGTGACGTCCTCGCCGTCGGCGAGGTCCTCGCGCAGCGCGACCGCCACCAGGCTCTGTACGTCACGGGGGTCCAGGCCGTCCGGGGCTTCCATGGCGAGTTCGCCCTTCTCGTCGAGGATCAGGTCGAGGTGGCGGAGCCACCGGTCGTCGCGGCGGTCGGGGTGGTCCTCCCGCCAGTGCGAGCCGCGGGTCTCCTCGCGCAGCCCGGCGGCGAGGGTCATCGCGGTGGCGACCAGGTGCAGGTTGGTGGCCTCCCAGGACTCGGTGCAGGGCTCGACCGCGACCGGGGTCCAGCGGGCGTCGGCCAGCGCGCGACCGACCGTGGCCAGTGACTCGCGGCTGCGCAGCACCCCTGCGCCCTGGCTCATGAACGCCTGGATCCGGCCCCGGGCACGCGGGTCGACCAGGCCGTTGTCATGGCCGATCCTCCGGATCGGCGCGTCGGCCGCTTTGCGGCCTGTGTCTTCCCTCGTCTCTCCGGGTCGCTTCGCTCCCCTGCGTTCCTCAGTCCAGACACAGGCGCGACCGACGGGGCGGTCGTCGGCGGGGTCCCCGGGCGTGCGCCGTACCGCGATCAGGTCGGAGGCGATGCGTTCGGCGAAGACCAGGCCCTCCAGCAGCGAGTTGGAGGCCAGGCGGTTGGCGCCGTGCACGCCGGTGCAGGCCACCTCGCCGCAGGCGTACAGGCCGGGCACGGAGGTCCGGCCCCGCAGGTCGGTACGGACCCCGCCGCTGGCGTAGTGCGCCGCCGGCGCGACCGGGATGAGCTCGGTGACGGGGTCGATGCCGTGCTCGCGGCAGACCGCCAGAATGGTGGGAAACCGGGCCTGCCACTTCTCCGGCCCGAACTGCCGAGCGTCCAGGTACACATGCTCTGTCCGGGTTTCGGCCATCCGCCGCATGATGGCCTTGGCCACCACGTCCCGCGGCGCCAGATCGGCGAGCTCGTGCACGCCCGCCATGAAGCGCTCCCCGGCCGCGTCGACCAGCACCGCGCCCTCGCCGCGCACGGCTTCGGAGACGAGCGGCTGCTGCCCGGTCGAGTCCTCGCCCAGCCAGAGCACGGTGGGATGGAACTGGACGAACTCCAGGTCCCTGACCGTTGCCCCGGCCCGCAGCGCGAGCGCCACCCCGTCGCCGGTGGAGACGACCGGGTTGGTGGTGGCCGCGAAGACCTGCCCCATGCCGCCGCTGGCCAGAACCACGGACCCGGCCCGAATCGCGCCGACGCCGTCCCTGGCGCCCTCGCCCATCACGTGCAGGGTCACCCCGCAGGCGTCGCCGCGGGCGTCCTTGAGCAGGTCGAGCACCAGCGCATGCTCGATCACCTCGATCCTGGGCTCGTGCGCGGCCGCCTCGATCAGGGCCCGCTGCACCTCGGCCCCGGTGGCGTCGCCGCCCGCGTGCACGATCCGGTTGCGGCGGTGGCCGCCCTCCCGGGTCAGCTGGAGCTCCCCGTCGGCGTCCCGGTCGAACCGCGCGCCGTGCTCCATCAGCCGCTTGAGCGCGTCGGGGCCCTCGGTGACCAGCACCCGGACGGCCTCCTCGTCGCACAGCCCGGCCCCCGCCAGCAGCGTGTCCCGCAGATGCTCGGCCGGGGTGTCCTCCGGGTCGAGCACCGCGGCGATGCCGCCCTGCGCCCACTGGGTGGAACCGGCGGAGAGCACGTCCTTGGTGACGACGAGCACCCGGCCGACCGGCGAGAGCTCGGTATATCGAAGCGCGACGGTCAGCCCCGCGATCCCCGACCCGACCACGACCACGTCCGCCGTCACCGTCCAACCGGG
Organism: Acrocarpospora corrugata; assembly: GCF_009687845.1. Classification (GTDB taxonomy): domain Bacteria; phylum Actinomycetota; class Actinomycetes; order Streptosporangiales; family Streptosporangiaceae; genus Acrocarpospora; species Acrocarpospora corrugata. The sequence goes on along the minus strand of NZ_BLAD01000108.1, from coordinate 20,572 downwards.
TGCGGGTGCGGTCAGCTTTCTCGGCATGGTGGTCATCGCGAGCCCCTTTCGTCAATATGACGATAACGCCTCGCGCGGCCCTGATACTTCCCGGGGCACCCGCCCCCGCATAACTCCAGGTCAGCCCAGATCGAGCAGCACGTTGTCGATCAGCCGGGTGGCGCCCACCTTCGCGGCGACCGCCAGGATCGCCTCACCCCGGTGCTTCTCGGTCACCTCCGTGAAGGTGGCCGGGTCGACCAGCGCCAGGTAGTCCAGCAGCAGCGGCGGATCCAGCCGCGCCGCCGTCTCCAGCACGGCCCGCGCCGCCTCCTTGATCCGGTCCGGCTCCCGCTGTACGGCTCCCGCCCGCAACGCCTTCGACAGCTGCAACGCGGTGACCCGATCGTCCGGCGACAGGTACCGGTTCCGGCTGGACAGCGCCAGTCCGTCGGCCTCCCGCACGGTGGGCCCGCCCACGATCTCGATCGGCAGGTCCAGATCGGCGACCATCCGCCGGATCAGCGCCAGCTGCTGCGCGTCCTTCTGCCCGAACACCGCGACGTCCGGCTGCACCAGGTTGAGCAGCTTCAGCACCACGGTCAGCACGCCGTCGAAATGGCCTGGCCGAAACGCCCCTTCGACCACCGTGCCCATCGCCCCGGCGGACACCGCGACCTGCCGGTCGGGCAGGTACATGTCGGCCACCGCCGGCGCGAACACCACCCGCACGCCCTCCGCCGCGCAGACCTCCAGGTCCGCCTCGAAGGTCCGCGGATAGCGGGAGAAATCTTCATTCGGCCCGAACTGCAGCGGGTTCACGAAGACGCTGACCACCACCTGGTCGGCCTGCTCGGCGGCCAGCCGGATCAGCGACCGGTGGCCCTCGTGCAGCGCCCCCATGGTGGGGACCAGCGCGTAGCGCCCCGGCCCGATCGCCTCCCTGGCCTTGCCCAGCTCGGGCCGGTTCCCCGCGACGATCACGTCCATATGTTGCCTCCCAGAGCGTCCAGCAGCAGCTCGGCGGCCTCGGGCTTCAGCAGCCCGGCGGCGAGCGCCCGGTCCGCGGTGAGCCGGGCGAGCACGATGTAGGCGTCGGCGGCCTCCGGCGCGGCCAGGATGAGCGCGTCCACGTGCTTGCGCACGGTTCCTGCGTCGCCGCGCACCACCGGTCCTGTCAGGCCGTTGATGCCGAGCCGGAGCACGTTGTCCAGGGCCGCGCCGAGCAGCGGCCCGAGCATGCGCCCCGGATGTTCCACCCCGATCCTGGCGAGCAGGTCCTGCGACTCGGCGACCAGGGTGACCATGTGGTTGGCCGCCCCGGCGATGGCCGCGTGGTAGAGCGCGCGGTCGGCGTCGGCGATCCAGACCGGCTCGCCGCCCATCTCGATCACCAGCGCCTCGGCCACCGGCCGCAGCGGCTCCGGCGCGGTCACCCCGAACGAGCAGCCGGTCAGCCGGTTCAGGTCGTCCCCCCGGCCGGTGAAGGTCATCACCGGGTGCAGCGCCAGCGGCACCGCGCCCGCCTCGACCGCGGGCCCGAGCACCCCGAGGCCGAACGCCCCGCTGGCGTGCACGAGCAGCTTGCCGCGCAGATCGGCGCCGGTCGCGGCCAGCCCGGAGACCAGGCCGGGCAGCACGTCGTCCGGCACGGTCAGCAGGACCAGCTCGGCCCGCTCGATCACCTTCTCTGGCCTGGTCAGCGCCACGCCCAGCGTTTCGCTCGCGCGCCGCTGGGACGCGTCGGAGACCCCGCTGGCGGCCACCACTCGATGGCCGGCCTGCATCAGCGCGGCCCCGAGAACGGAACCCACTCGACCGGCTCCGAGCACCCCGACGGCCAATCGTGCGGGGCGATCGCTTGTGTCCATGCCGTCCTCCCGGTCGCCAGCGTAACGGGGAGGGGTGAATAACCACGGCAAGGGGAGTGGGCGCGGGCCCTGGTGTCCGTTCGATCACCGGCGCCCGCACCCCCGCCAGAACCGGTCATCCGCCGACTGACCGGCCCCTTCGGCAAGAATCTCCTTCGTCGTGAACAGCCGGACCGCGCCCGCTGGGGGAGCGGGCCGGGACAGCCGCCGACGTTGGCAACGCTACCGCAAAGAATGCACAGATTGTGGCCAGCCAACCACTCCGCGTGTCGCGATATGGTCAACCGTTGTGTGGGTCAGATGGCGAGAGGCGATGCGCCAGGCGCTGTACGGGGCGGACGGTTTCTACCGGCGCGAGCGCCCGCATCGGCACTTCCGGACCTCGGTGCACGCCTCGCCCGCGTTCGGGGCGGCCGTGACCCGGCTGCTGGCCGAGGTGGACGGGCGGCTCGGCGGGCCGCCGGTGGTCGAGTTCGTGGACATGGGCGCCGGTGACGGCCGGCTGGCCGCGCAGGTGCTGGCGGGGGCGCCGCCGGAGCTGGCCGGGCGGTTGCGGGTGACGGCGGTGGAGGTGGCGCCACGGCCGGAGGGGCTGGACGAGCGGGTTCGGTGGGCGGCCGCCGTACCGGCCGGGGTGACGGGGTTGATCTTCGCCAACGAGTGGCTGGACAACGTGCCGGTGGACGTCGCCGAGTGGACGCCGGACGGGCCCCGGCTGGTGCTGGTCGATCCGGAGACCGGGGAGGAGCGGCTGGCCGAACTGGACCGGAAGGATCGGGACTGGCTGGAGCGGTGGTGGCCGGACGGGGAGCGGGCCGAGATCGGGTGGACCAGGGACGAGGCGTGGGCCGGGCTGGTGGACCGGCTGGCCGCGGGGATGGCGGTGGCCGTGGACTACTCGCATCTGCGGGCGGCCCGGCCGCCGATGGGGACGTTGATCGGGTATCGGGACGGATCGTGGGTGCCGCCGGTGCCGGACGGGTCGTGTGACCTCACCGCGCATGTGGCGCTGGACGCCTGCGGGGGCGAGCTGACGACGCAGCGGGAAGCCCTCCGCCGCCTGGGCGTGAGCGGCGGGCGGCCACCGCTCGACCTGGCGAAACAGGATCCCGCCGGATACCTGAGAGCGCTCTCGGCGGCCACCGGGGCGGCCGAGCTGATTGACAGGGAAGGGCTGGGCGCCTTCGGCTGGCTCACCCGGATACGGTAAACAGTGTGGAGATCGAACAGACTGCGCTGCCAGGTATTGGGCTCAAACACGAGTTCACCACCCACAGCGGCCGAAGGATCGGTGTCGTCTCGCACCGCACCGGCCGCCGTGACCTCATCATCTACGACAAATCCGATCCTGACCGCGCGTGCGAGAACGTGCAGCTCAACGACGACGAAGCCGACGCGCTGGTCGAGCTGCTCGGCGCGCCGAGGATCGTGCAGCGCCTCAACGACCTGCATCGCGAAGTAGAGGGCCTGATGAGCGTGCAGCTCCCGATCAGCCCCGGCTCTCCCTACGACGGGCGGTCACTGGGCGACGCCAGGATCAGGACCAGGACGGGCGCCTCGGTGGTCGCCGTGGTCCGCAGCGGCCAGGTCAACGCCAGCCCGACGCCCGACTTCCAGTTCCTGGCCGGGGACGTGGTCGTCGTGGTGGGCGACGAGGACAACACCGCCGCCGTCGCCGACATTCTCACCGACGGATAGGCCGCCGCGTGCCCGCACTCATCACCTCTACCGAATCGGTCGCGATTCTCTTCCTCGAACTCGGCGGGGTCATTCTCGCCCTCGGCCTGCTCGGCGCGTTCGCGCTGCGGGTCGGCATCTCCCCCATCCCGTTCTACCTGGTCGCCGGGCTCGCGTTCGGCCACGGCGGCGTGCTGCCCCTGGCCACCAGCGAGGACTTCATCGCCGTCGGCGCCGAACTGGGCGTCATCCTGCTGCTGCTCACGCTCGGCCTGGAGTACAACGCCGACGAACTGGTCACCAGCCTCAAGAGCAACGCCCGCGGCGGCCTGGTGGACCTGATCCTGAACGCCGCCCCCGGCGCGATCGCCGCGCTGCTGCTCGGCTGGGGCCCGGTGGCGGCCGTGGCCATGGCCGGCGTGACGTACGCCACCTCCTCCGGCATCACCGCCAAGGTCCTGTCCGACCTGGGCTGGATCGGTAACCGGGAGACCCCCGTGGTGCTCTCGCTGCTGGTCTTCGAGGACCTGACCATGGCCCTCTACCTGCCCATTCTGACCGCGCTGCTGGCCGGGGCCGGGCTGCTGACCGGTTCGCTCACGGTGGCCATCGCGCTGGGCACGGTCACCGTGGTGCTGGTGATCGCCCTCAGGTTCGGCAACCTGATCGAGAAGTTCGTGGCCAGCCCCAACTCCGAGGTGCTGCTGCTGAAGGTGATCGGCCTGGCGCTGCTGGTGGCCGGGATCGCCCAGCAGCTCCAGGTGTCGGCGGCGGTCGGCGCGTTCCTGGTGGGCATCGCCCTGTCCGGCGAGCTGGCGCACGAGGCGCGGGCCCTGCTGATGCCCATCCGGGACCTGTTCGCCGCCGTGTTCTTCGTCTTCTTCGGATTGCAGACCGATCCGGCGAAGATCTGGCCGGTGGCCGGGCTGGCGCTGGCGCTGGCCCTGGTCAGCATGATCACCAAACTGTTCACCGGCGTGTACGCGGCCCGCCGGGCCGGAATCGGCCGGGCCGGCCGGGTCCGGGCCGGGATCGCGCTGATCCCGCGCGGCGAGTTCAACATCGTCATCGCCGGGCTGGCGGTGGCGGCCGGCGCCCATCCCGATCTGGGCCCGCTGGCCGCCGCCTACGTGCTGATCCTGGCCGCCTTCGGGCCGCTGGCGGCGCGGGCGATCCAGCCGCTCGTCACCGCCATCGCCAACCGCGCCTAGACCGTCACCCGCAACGCCTGGAGGCCGCGGATCACATAGCCCGGCTTCCAGGCGGGCTCCTCGACGAGCTCCGGTTTCGCGTCGAGGAGCGCGCCGAACGACTCGATCAGCTCGATCCTGGCCAGCGGCGCGCCCAGGCAGAAGTGAATGCCCGCGCCGAACGAGATGTGCGGGTTGTCCACCCGGCCGACGTCCAGCAGGTCCGGGTCCCTGAACACCTCCGGGTCACGGTTGGCGGAGCCGAACAGCAGCGCGACCTCCACGCCGCGCGGGATGGGCACGCCGCCGACCTCGACGTCCTCCAGCACCCAGCGCTCGAACATCTGCAGCGGGGTGTCCCAGCGCATCAGCTCCTCGACGGCGGTCGGCAGCAGCGACCGGTCCTCGCGCAGCCGGGCCAGCTCGGCCGGGTTGCGGAACAGCGACCACCAGCCGTTGCCGGTGACGTTCACGGTGGCCTCGTGGCCGGCGTTGAGCAGCAGCACGCAGGTGCCGATCAGCTCGTCCTCGGTGAGCCGGTCGCCCGCGTCGACGACCTGGGCGAGCGCGCTGATCAGGTCGTCGCCCGGCTCGTCCCGGCGGGCCCTGCTGAGTTCGCGCAGGTACTCGCCGAACTCGCGGGCGGCGCGGACGGCCGTGTGCTGGACCTCCAGGCTGGGGCTGAGCTCGTACATGCCGCAGATGTCGGCCGACCAGGGCCGCAGCAGCGGGCGGTCCTCCTCGGGCACGCCGAGCATCTCGGCGATCACGGTCACCGGGAGCGGCTCGGCCACCTCGGCGATCAGGTCGCCGCCGCCGCGTTCGACCAGGCCGTCGGCGAGTTCGCGGGCGATCCGCCGGATCCGGGGGCGCAGCGACTCGACCATCCGGGGGGTGAACGCCTTGGAGACCAGGCGGCGCAGCCGGGTGTGCACCGGGGGTTCGACGTCGAGCATGCCGGCCCGGATCACCCGCCAGAACGGCTCCTGGAACTCCGGCTCGGGCTGCTGGCCGAACGCCTCGTGGGTGGCCGTGTGCAGGTACGAGCGGCCCAGCCGCCGGTCCCGGAGCAGGGCGTTCACGTCGGCGTGCCGGGCGACCAGCCACTGCCCGGTGGGTTCGAAGAAGCTCACCGGGCTGCTGGTGCGCAGCTCGGCGTACGCGTCGTAGGGATGGGCCACGAATGCCGGATTCCAGGGATCAAACCTCACAAATCACATGGTAGGTGGGTGGTCGTCCGGCGCGGCTCGGTGGGTTATAGTTCCGCATTAGGTCATGAGTGCCAGCGCACAGCCCCGGCTTGCTGGCCGGCAACCCTCGCGTCCGCGGCGGGGTGCCCCGGGTGAGGACCAGGTCCGTCGCGGGGTGCGGCGGGCAAGCGCGTGGCCTCTGGAGGCGTTATGTCCGCCCTGCTCTCTCTTGACGTCCCGGTGCGCGACGGCGCGCTGGTCCCCTACGCCAACCTCGACTACGCCGCCAGCGCGCCCTGCCTGGAGTCGGTGCGGGACGCGGTCGCGGCGGCGCTCCCCGCCTACTCCAGCGTGCACCGCGGCGCGGGATACGCCTCCCAGGTCACCACCGCCCGCTACGAGCAGGCCCGGCTCACCGTCAAGGCGTTCACCGGTGCCCGCCCGGACGACGCGCTGGTGTTCACCCGCAACACCACCGACTCGATGAACCTGCTCGCCCGGAGCCTGCCGGCGGGCACCACGGTCGTCGTCTTCGCCACCGAGCACCACGCCACCCTGCTGCCCTGGCCCTCCCCCGTACGGCTGTCGCCCCCCGCCCTGCCCGGCGAGGCGGTCCGGGCCGCCGACGAGGCGCTGGCCGCGATCGAGGGCCCCGCGCTGCTGGTCGTCACCGCGGCCTCCAACGTCACCGGCGAGCTGTGGCCGATCGCCGGGCTGGCCCACATCGCGCACCGGCACGGCGCCAGGATCGCCGTGGACGCCGCCCAGCTGGTGCCGCACCGGCAGCTGAACATCGCCGCCCTCGATCTCGACTACGTCGCCTTCTCCGGCCACAAGCTGTACGCGCCCTTCGGGGCCGGGGTGCTGGTCGGGCGGCGGGACTGGCTGGCGGCGGCGGAGCCGTACCTGAAGGGCGGCGGCGCGGTGCGCGCGGTCGGCGACGAGGCCGAATGGAGCACCGACGCGGAGGCGCGGCACGAGGCCGGGACGCCCAACGTGCTGGGCGCGATCGCGCTGGCCGCCGCCTGCGACCACCTGACCGAGACCGGCTGGCCCGCGCTGATCCACGAGGAGGAACGCCTGCTCGGCCGACTGCGGGCCGGCATCGCCGCCATTGACGGCGTGCACGAGCTGGCGCTGTGGCCGGCCGATCATCCCCGGGTCGGGATCGTCTCCTTCGTCGTGGACGGCAGGACCGCCAGGGAGGTGGCCGAGACGCTCTCCGCCGAGCACGGCATCGGGGTGCGGGACGGCAAGTTCTGCGCGCACCCGTTCGTCCGGCACCTGCTCGGCGTCGGCCACGGCGGCTGCGACGACTCCGGCGGCGCGGTCCGCGCCTCCATCGGGATCGGCAGCACCGACGAGCACATCGATCGGCTGCTGGCCGCCCTGCGCGCCTGTTCGTGATCGACCGCGCGTGGGAGCATGAAAGCGTGAGCGAGCCTAAGGAGATCGTCGTCGGGGTCGGCGCGGGGGCCTCGGCCGTGCCGGGCAAGGAGCTCGCCACCGAGGACATGGTGCTCAACATCGGGCCGCAGCATCCGTCCACGCACGGCGTGCTGCGGCTGCGGCTGGCCCTGGACGGCGAGCGGATCGCGACCGCGGAACCGATCATCGGGTACATGCACCGGGGCGCCGAGAAGCTGTTCGAGGTGCGCGACTACCGGCAGATCATCGTGCTGGCCAACCGGCACGACTGGCTGTCCGCGTTCGCCAACGAGCTGGGCGTGGTCATCGCGGTCGAGCGCATGCTCGGCATGGAGGTCCCGGTCCGGGCGGTCTGGGCGCGCACCCTGCTGGCCGAGCTGAACCGGGTGCTCAACCACCTGATGTTCCTCGGCTCCTACCCGCTCGAACTCGGCGCGATCACCCCCGTCTTCTACGCGTTCCGGGAACGGGAGACCATCCAGGCCGTGATGGAGGAGATCTCCGGCGGGCGCATGCACTACATGTTCAACCGGGTCGGCGGCCTCAAGGAGGACCTGCCGCTCGGCTGGCTGGAGCGCACCGGCCGGGCCGTCGCCGACGTGCGCCGCCGGCTGCCCGACATCGAGAACCTGATCATGGGCAACGAGATCTTCCTGGCCCGCACCACCGGCGTCGGCGTGCTCGACCGCGAAACCATCCTGCAGTACGGCGTGAGCGGCCCCATCGCCCGCGCCTCCGGCGTGGACCTGGACCTGCGGCGGGACGAGCCCTACCTGGCCTACGGCGAGCTGCCGGTGAAGGTCGTCACCCGCTCGGCCGGCGACTGCCACGCCCGCTTCGAAGTCCTGCACGACCAGCTGAAGGTCTCCCTGGACCTGGCCGACGCCTGCCTGGAACGCCTCCGCCAGCTGCCCCCCGGCCCGATCAACCAGCGCCTGCCCAAGATCCTCAAAGCCCCGGAGGGCCACACGTACGCGTGGACCGAGAGCCCCCTCGGGCTCAACGGCTACTACCTGGTCTCCCGCGGCGAGAAGACACCCTGGCGGCTCAAACTGCGCAGCGCCTCGTTCAACAACGTCCAGGTGCTGCGCGAGATGCTGCCCGGCAACCTGCTCGCCGACATGGTCGCCATCCTGGGCTCGATGTTCTTTGTAGTCGGCGACATCGACAAGTAGCAGTGTTTATGGTCGATCCTCCGGATCGACGGCTCGGCCGCGCCTGTGTCTTCCCTCGTCTCTCCGGCCGCTTCGCGACCTGCGTTCCTCAGTCCAGACACAGGCGCGGCCGAGCTATTCTTCGTCCCGCTTGGTCTTGTCGGGCACCCGGCAGGCGAATTCCAGGAACAGGGCCGCGCAGATCAGCAGCACGCAGGCGACGAAAGAGCCGCCCGCGATGAACGCGTCCTGGCGGGGGTCCGGGACGTCGATCATGGCCAGGGTGTGGATGACGAAGCCGCCGAAGATGCCGGCGAAGACCGCGCCCGCGTTGGCGGTCGCCTTCGCCAGGGCGGCCAGGCGGGCCACCGCCAGCGGTTCGACCGGCCGGGTGCCCTCCTTCCTGGCGATCCTGGCCCGGGTCAGCACGCCCGTGTAGCCCTCGCCGATCGCCAGGATGAGCAGGGTCGGGATCGCTGTCCACGGCAGCGCCGGCAGCGTGTGGTAGACCTGCTTCAACATCCCCCAGGTGAGGATGGCGAAGACGACTACCAGGCCGACCAGGACGCCGGGATTGCTGGGCTTCACGGGGGCGCTCCTACGCGGGGGGCTGTAGCGAGAGGTCGGCGCGGAGCCGTACCCCGCTCTGGTCGAGGTCGGCGAGCAGGGCCACCACCAGGCCGTGGCCGGGCAGGATCGCGCCCCGGTCGGCCTGCGCCCACGGGACCAGCACGAACGCGCGCTCGTGCGCGCGCGGATGCGGCAGGGTCAGCTCCGGGTCGTCGCTGGTCAGCTCGCCCACCATGATCAGATCCACGTCCAGAGTGCGCGGGCCCCAGTGTTCGGCCCGCCGCCGGCCGAAAGCGTCCTCGATGCTGTGCGCCCGTTCCAGGATCGAGAGCGGCTCCGGCATGCCCTCGGCGATCACCACCGCGTTCAGGAACGCCCCCTGGGCCGGGCCGCCCACCGGGTCGGTCTCGTACACCGGCGAGACCGCCACGAAGGTCAGGCCCGGGGCGTCGAACAGCGCGTCCACCGCGCCCTGCAGATTCTCCAGCCGGCGGCCCAGGTTGCTGCCGAGGGAGAGCACGACCCTCACGTGCGGGACCTCCGCACGGTCACCACCACGTCCGCGAACGGCACCGGAATCGGCGCGGCCGGCTTGTGCACCCGGATCTCGGCTTCCGCCACCACGTCATGCTTCAGGCACGCCTGGGCCAGCCGGTCCGCGAGCGTCTCGATCAGATTGACCGGCTCGCCCGACACGATCGCGGCCAGCTCCCCCGCCAGCGCGCCGTAGTCGACCGTCCTGGTCAGGTCGTCGGTCGCCGCCGCAGGGGCGGTGTCCAGAAAGAGGGTGGCGTCCACGACGAACTCCTGGCCGAGCTCCCGCTCAGCCGGCAGGCAGCCGTGCCGCCCGCGCGCCCGGACCCCCCGCAGGGCCACGCTATCCATCGTTCTCCTCCTCGTCGTCGGTCTGCAGCACCGGCGAGCCGTGGTGATGCCACAGCCGCCAGCCTGTCGGCGTTCTGACGTAGGTGTTGGTCGCCACCACCCGGCCGGCCGCGAACCCCGTGTCGTCCGAGTCGGCCGCGGTCAGGATGTTCTCCGCGCAGGTGAGCACGGCCACGTCCCCCAGCACGGTGGTGTTCACATCGGTCAGCACGAACTGGATGTACGGCGTGTTCGCCATGATCAGCGCCCACGACCTGAGCACCTCGGAACGCCCGCTCAGCAGCGGCCAGCCCGGATGCACGCACATCGCCACCCGGTTCCCGGCGTCCTCCACCCAGATCTCGGACATCCGATCCAGGTCGGCGCTCTCAATCGCGGCGTAAAACGCCTGATTGACATCCTCAACGTCCTTCATCTGCGCCCCTCGCCGGTCGCGGATCTCTGGCCGCCCTTCCACGCCGCGGCGACCCGCACCGCGTCCGCGTTGGGCCTGACGTCATGCACCCGGACGCACCAGGCGCCGTCCCGGGCGGCGAGCGCGGTGACCGCCAGGGTCGCGTCGTCGCTCCGGTCGAAGGGTCTCGGTTCACCGTCCCGATCGGCGAGCAGCCGTCCGAGGAACCGCTTGCGGGACGCCCCGATGATCAACGGGTGTCCCAGGTCACGCAGGCGTGCCATCCCGGCCAGCAACTCCCAGTTGTGTTCGGGATGTTTGGAGAACCCCAGGCCGGGGTCAAGAATGAGCTGATCTTCCCGGACGCCCTCGGCCAGCACCGAGTCGATCCGCTTGCGCAGCTCCTCGGCCACCTCGGTGACCACGTCGGCGTAGATGGCCCGGCTCTCCATGTCCCGGCTGTGCCCGCGCCAGTGCATCACCACATACGGCACGCCCGCCGCGGCCACCACCCGCGGCATCACCGGATCGGCCAGGCCGCCGCTGACGTCGTTGACCAGCCGGGCCCCCGCCTGGACGGCCATCTCGGCCACCTCGGCCCGCATGGTGTCCACGCTGACCGGGACGCCCTCCTGGCTGAGGACCCTGATCACCGGTTCGATCCGGCGCAGCTCCTCCGCCAGCGGGACCCTGGCCGCGCCCGGCCGGGTGGATTCGCCGCCGACGTCCACGATGTCGGCGCCCTCGGCCACCAGGTCGAGCCCGTGCGCGACGGCGGCGTCCACGTCGAACCAGCGGCCGCCGTCGGAGAAGGAATCGGGGGTGACATTGACCACGCCCATGACCAGGCAGCGCCCGGGATCGGGCAGACCCGGCACGGTCCCCGTGGTCATGTGTCGCTCCTCACCTGGTCGTGAACCCCAAGCCTAGGCGCTCCCCCGCCGCCGTCAGTCGCGCGGGTACGGCCTCCGGATAACGATCCCGATTCCGAAGGCCGTCAGCGGGCGATGATCAGGGACATCGCCTCGGCGCGCGTCTTGTCGTCGTCGCGGAAGATCCCGCGCACGGCCGAAGTGATCGTCTTGGCGCCCGGCTTGCGCACGCCGCGCATGGCCATGCACATGTGCTCGGCCTCCACCACGACGATCGTGCCGCGCGGCTGGAGCACGTCCATCAGCGCGTCGGCGATCTGGGAGGTCATGCGCTCCTGGACCTGGGGGCGGCGGGCGAACACGTCGACCAGCCTGGCCAGCTTGCTCAGGCCGGTCACCTGGCCCTTCTCGTTCGGGATGTAGCCCACGTGGGCGACCCCGTGGAAAGGGACCAGGTGATGTTCACAGGTGCTGTAGACCTCGATGTCGCGGACCAGCACCATCTCGTCGTGGCCCGCGTCGAACACCGTGGTGAGCACGTCCTCGGGAGTCTGGCCGAGCCCCGCGAACTGCTCCGCGAAAGCTCGGGCCACCCGGGCCGGGGTGTCGAGCAGGCCGTCTCGGTTGGGATCCTCCCCGATGGCGAGGAGGATCTCACGGACGGCCCGCTCGATCCGGGGGTGGTCGACCCGCAGCGGCACTTGCTACGCCTCGTCCTTCGTCGGAGTCGAAGGCTGCTGAGACATGGTCGCGGCCGGCAGCGCGGCGGGGGAGCCGTTGCTGCCGTTGGCCAGTTCCTTGGGGGTGATGACCGGCGGACGGTCGGAGGGGAGACGCTTGCCGTACCCCGCGTACGACGGGCGCTTCTCCTTGGTCACGATCGGGGCGAAGATCTCCAGCACCTGGGCGCGGGAGAGGGTCTCCTTCTCCATCAGCTCCAGCACCAGGTTGTCCAGCACGTCCCGGTACTCGACCAGGATCTCCCAGGCCGTGTCGTGGCCCGCCTCGATCAGGCGGCGGACCTCGTCGTCGATCGTGGAGGCGATCTGCTCGGAGTAGTCGCGCTCGTGGCCCATCTCGCGGCCGAGGAAGACCTCGGCGTTGCCGGAGCCGAACTTGCGCGCGCCGAGCTTCTCGCTCATCCCGTATTCGGTGACCATGCGGCGGGCGATGGTGGTCGCCTTCTCGATGTCGTTGGAGGCGCCGGTGGTGGGCTCGTGGAAGACGAGCTCCTCCGCGGTCCTGCCGCCCAGCAACATGGCCAGTTGGTCGTTCATCTCCGAGCGGGTGGCCAGGAACTTGTCCTCCATGGGCAGCGTCATCGTGTAACCGAGGGCGCGGCCGCGGGACAGGATCGTGATCTTGTGAACCGGGTCGGAGTTGGGCAGCGCGTGGGCCACCAGGGCGTGGCCGCCCTCGTGGTACGCGATGATCTTCTTCTCCTGGTCGGACATGACCCGGGACTTGCGCTCCGGCCCGGCCATCACCCGGTCGATGGACTCCTCCAGGATCTCCATCGTGATCAGCTTCTGGTCGTTACGGGCGGTCAGCAGCGCCGCCTCGTTGATGACGTTGGCCAGGTCGGCACCGGTGAATCCGGGCGTGCGCCGGGCGATGATGTCCAGGTCGACGCCCTCGGCGAACGGCTTGCCGCGGCCGTGCACGTTGAGGATGCCCTTGCGGCCCTCCAGGTCCGGACGGTCCACGGTGACCTGACGGTCGAACCGGCCGGGACGCAGCAGCGCCGGGTCCAGGATGTCGGGGCGGTTGGTGGCGGCGATCAGGATCACGCCGCCCTTGACGTCGAAGCCGTCCATCTCGACCAGCAGCTGGTTCAGCGTCTGCTCGCGCTCGTCGTGCCCGCCGCCGAGACCGGCGCCACGGTGGCGGCCCACCGCGTCGATCTCGTCGATGAAGATGATCGCCGGAGCGTTCGCCTTGGCCTGCTCGAACAGGTCGCGGACCCGGGAGGCGCCGACGCCGACGAACATCTCCACGAAGTCGGAACCCGAGATGGAGTAGAACGGCACTCCGGCCTCACCGGCGACCGCCCTGGCGAGCAGGGTCTTGCCGGTGCCGGGTGGACCGTAGAGCAGCACGCCCTTGGGGATCTTGGCGCCGATGGCCTGGAACTTGGCCGGGGCCTGCAAGAACTCCTTGATCTCCTGGAGTTCCTCGATGGCCTCGTCCGCGCCCGCCACGTCGGCGAAAGTGGTCTTGGGGGTGTCCTTGGTGATCAGCTTGGCCTTGGACTTCCCGAAGTTCATCACCCGGGAGCCGCCGCCCTGCATCTGGTTCATGATGAACAGGAAGATGAGGACGATGATCACGATCGGGAGGAAGCTCACCAGCAGGCTGACGAGGAAGTTCTCCCTCGGCACGTCGACGGTGAACCCGTCCTTGACACTGCCCGCCTTCTTCTGCGCGGCAAGCTGGTTGACCAGCTCCACGCCCTGACCGGTCACCCAGGGGGCCTGGATGCGCTTGGTCAGCTTGGCGTCCTTACCCGCCTTGACGTCGTTGACGAGGGTCAGCTCGATTCGCTGTTCCTTGTCGATGACCTTTGCGTTCTGGACATTACCGGCCTGGATCTGCTCCATCGCCTGGGACGTGTCAGCCGCCGTGTAGTTGCCTTCACTATTGAACAGCGTGGCGACCAGCAAGAGGAGCACGACGATGCCCAGGATCCACAGCAGTGGCCCACGTGTAAATCGCTTGAGATCCATCCGTTGCGGAACCCTGGCGGGCCCGTCCCTTCCCTGACTAAGGCCTGTCCCCCCTCGCGAGAAGGGGGTCGCGACATCTTCAGCCGCTTCAACTGACTACCCAGAGCTGTCCCTGCGCTATCAGAAGGTACACCGACCTGGCCGCACAGGGTCACCGCCCGGCCAGGCCCGGTATTGCCTTCCAACGTACGTCAGGGATCGCCGTGTTCCCCGACCTGGGAGCAAATAACGCTTGTGAGGCGGGACACTTCGCTCAGGGCTTACTCGCCACCGTAGACATGCGGGGCGAGCGTGCCTATGAACGGCAGGTTCCGGTACTGCTCCGCGTAGTCGAGCCCGTATCCGATGACGAACTCGTTCGGGATATCGAAACCAACATATTTCACATCGATCGGCACTTTGACCGCATCCGGTTTACGAAGCAGCGCGCAGATCTCGGCGGAGGCCGGATCACGCGACTGGAGGTTGTTCATCAGCCACGACAGGGTCAGGCCGGAGTCGATGATGTCCTCGACCACCAGGATGTGGCGGTCGGCGATGTCGGTGTCCAGGTCCTTGAGGACGCGGACGACGCCGGAGGACTTGGTGCCGGCACCGTATGACGACACGGCCATCCAGTCCATCTGGACGGGCACGTGCAGCGCCCTGGCCAGGTCTGCCATGATCATCACGGCGCCTTTGAGGACCCCGATGATCAGCAGGTCCTTCCCGGCGTAGTCCGCGTCGATCTGGCCGGCAAGTTCCTTGATCTTGGTCTGGAGCTCGTCTTCGGAAATGAGGACGTTGGACAGATCTCTGCCCATGTCGGCTGCATCCACCTGCGGATTCCTTACGAGAGGTTGCTGGCGAATATCAGGGTGCCATACCGCCGCACCGCCCCGACCCCGCCGGGTAGATCAACGGCCCGCTGGCCGCGCCACTCGGTGACCAGGCGTTCCACCTCCTCGATGTGCACGGCCGCCAGCGCGCTCGCGGTCGCCCCCGCGGCCACGGCCGCCCGCTGGATCACCCGCCGCCGCACCGCGCCGGGCAGCCGCGCCAGCACGGCCACCTCCAGCCCCGCGCCGAGCCCGCGTGCCTCCGCGTAGGCAGCGTCCGCCCAGTCGTCCAGCGCGTCCGCGTCGTCCCGGCACAGCCTGGCGGTCCTGGCCAGCGCGGCCACGATGCCCGGCCCCAGCGCCTGCTCCAGGGCCGGCAGGGCATCCGCCCGCACCCGGGCCCTGGTGAACGCCTGATCGGCGTTGTGCGGGTCCTGCCACGGCTCCAGGCCCAGCGCGGCGCAGGCCTGCTCTGTCCTGGTACGGCTGAGGCCAAGCAGCGGGCGCCGATATCGGCCGAACCGGTCCGGCATGCCCGCCAGCGACCGGCTGCCGCTGCCTCGGGCCAGCCGCATCAGCACGGTTTCGGCCTGGTCGTTGAGGGTGTGGCCGAGCAGGACGGCGGTCGCGCCCAGGTCGTCGGCGGCCTGGTCCAGGGCCTGGTAGCGGGCCTGCCTGGCGGCAGCCTCCAGGCCCCCGTCCCGGCCGACCGTGACGGTCAGCTGTGCGGCGGGGGTGAGGCCGAGGCCGGGCGCGAGCCGTACCAGCCGGTGGGCGCGCTCCGCCGAGCCGGGCTGCAGGCCGTGATCGACGGTGAGCAGCCCGGCGCGCAGCCCGAGCCGGGGCGCGGCGAAGCCCAGGCAGGCGGCGAGCGCCAGCGAGTCGGCGCCGCCGCTGCAGGCGACCAGCACGAGCGCGCCGGACTCCAGGTCGGCGAGCGAGCCACGGATGGCCCGGCGCACGTCGGCTACGGCAGGATGCGGCCCCATACCGCTATCTTGGCCACTCGGTCAGTCCTGCGGGTGCCCGTTGGGGTGCTGGCCGTTCGACGGGGGCAGCGCGCCGGAGCCCAGCACCCGGCGCATCCAGGCGTCGGGGTCGGCGATCTCCTGGCGGGTGGGCAGGGTGTTCGGCGAGGTCCAGACCCGGTTGAAGCCATCCATGCCGGCCTCGGCGACGACCGCCTTCACGAAGACGGAACCCTCCGCATACTGCTTCATCTTGAGTTCGATGCCGAGCAGGCGTCGGATGATCTGGTCCATCCGGGAGCCGCTGCCGCGACGGCGCTGGAACTTGGCCCGGATGTCGGCGACGGACGGGACCACCGAGGGGCCGACCGCGTCCATGACATAGTCGCCGTGGCCCTCGACCAGGGTCATCACGGCGGTGACCCGGTCCAGGATCTCCTTCTGCTCGGGCGTCTGGATGGCTTCGATGATGTTGCCGTCGCCGCCCTTGAAAGCGTCGGCGACCGCGTCCGTCACGTCCCGCAGCCGGTTGAGCAGGGTGGAGAGGTCCAGGTCGGCGATGGTGAGGAACTCGGTCATCTGGGACTGGAGATACTCCCGCAGCCACGGCACGCCGGTGAACTGCACCCGGTGGGTCTCCTCGTGCAGGCAGACCCAGAGCCGGAAGTCGCGCGGGTCCACGCCGAGTTCGCGCTCGGCGTGCACGATGTTCGGGGCGACCAGGGTCAGCCGGCCGGTGGGCGCGTTGCCGTCCGGGTCCGGCGGCAGGAACAGCTCATACTGCCCCAGCACCCGGGAGGCCAGGAAGGCCAGCACGGCGCCGACCTCGACGCCGGTGATCCGGGAGCCGACCGCGCTCACGATGCCGGGCATGTTGCTGCCGACCTTGTCGGTCAGCGGCTCCAGGACGACCTTGAAGCCCTCCACGTTCGCCCGGATCCAGCCGGGACGGTCGACTACCGTGGCCTCCTCCGGCGGGGCCGAGTCGATGCCGGTGAACTCCTTCACGTGGCCCTCGGCCTCGCGGGACAGCCGCCGGAGTTCGGTCACCGCGTGCTTGGCCTCGTCCCGGCTGACCTGCGGCCCCGGGCGGACCAGACGCACCCCGGTGGCGACGGCGAGGTCCCAATCGATTACTGCGGCCATTGGTCGCTCACCGCTCCTCGTTAGCTGCGTTGCGCATTTCCCCCACCGTATGTCCTGCCGTTACGCCGCGCGCGACACGATGGTGGCGAGCTTGTCAAGAGCCGCCACCGCCTGCGCCGGGTTGGCGACGTCGTTGGCCATGAAGGCGAAACTCAGCAGCCGGCCGTCGACGGTGTAGACGAGGCCGGTCAGCGTGTTCACTCCGTTGAGCGTGCCCGTCTTGGCGCGGACCAATCCGGCCCCGGCCCGCGAGTCGGACTGGTCGTATCTGTCGTGGAGGGTGCCGGTGTATCCGGCCACCGGCAGGCCGCTGACCAGGGTGTGCAGCTCCGGGTGGGCCGGCGAGGCGGCCAGCGAGATCAGTTTGGCCAGCGCGGCCGGGGTGATCCGGTTGCGGGTGGACAGGCCGCTGCCGTCGTGCACCTCGATGCCCTGGTCGGCGCCGAGCCTGGCCAGCACCTGGTGCACGGCCTGGGCCTGGCCGACGAAGGTGTGCGGCTGGTTCTCCTTGATCGCGACCTGCCGGGCGAGCGCCTCGGCCAGGTCGTTGTCGCTGAGCGTGAGCATGCGTTCGACCAGCTGGTAGAGCGGGGCGGACTCGACCCTGGCCAGTTCTGGGGAGGTCGGCCTGACCACGCCCGGCCGGATGTTGTCGTTGACCTTGATGCCGTTCTTCTCCAGCAGCTCGGCGAACGCGGCGGCGGTCGCCTGCGGCGGGTCCGCGGAGCGGGCGTCGTTCCCCGGCGTGACCCGGCCCTCGTCCATGGCCAGCGCCGTGACCGGGGCCGCGCTTCCCTCCGGCACGTACGTCGGCTTCCACCCGGGCGCGATCTTCGAACCTTCGAACAGGGAGGCGTCGTAGCGCAGCGAAACCGAGGTGATCTTCGCTTCCTTGAGGGCCTTCGAGGTCCGCAGCGCGAGGGTGGCCAGCGACGCCGGGCGCGGATAGACGCGCTCCTTGGGGTCCGCCTTGGGCCCCGCGAGCGTCGGGTCGCCGCCGCCGACCAACGCGATCGTGGTGCCGCCCGCGCGGATCACCTTCGTCACCAGCCGGGCGTCCGGGCCCAGCGAGGCCAGCGCGGCAGTGCCGGTGACGACCTTGGTGGTGGAGGCCGGGGTGAGCGCGGTCGAGGCGTCGGAGTCGAACAGGGTTTCGCCGGTCTTGGTGTCGAGCACCGCGCCCGCCACCTTGCCGCCCATCGAGGAGTCACCCAGGGCATCGCCGAGGAGCCCGGCCAAAGTACCCTTGGCCGGGAGAGGTCCGTCCGCCGCGGCGTCCAGCACGGGGCCCGCGGTGACGATCGGGGTGGGAGTCGGTTTCGGTGCCGCAATCGAGACTGGCAGCTGTTCGGTGCCGTGTGCGATCACGTAGACGCCCACGGCGATGGCGAACACCTGCAGCAGGGCAAGGGTGATCAACACCACCCAGCGCTCGCGTCGCACCACGTGACCTCTTCCTGATATACGCCCACCAAATAGGATCCATGACCCCTGGGCCACCCATGATGGCCCAGGTCACGCGTTTCTTATTAAACGAGACACTAATGCCACCCCGGGGCCGCCCGGAGTGCTGAGCGGAGGAACCGCAGTGGAATTCGACGTCCTCGTTGAGATTCCCAAGGGGCAGCGGAACAAGTACGAAGTGGACCACGCGACCGGGCGCATCCGCCTGGACCGCATGCTGTTCACCTCCACCCAATACCCCGCAGACTATGGCTTCATCGAGAACACCCTCGGCGAGGACGGCGACCCCCTCGACGCCCTCGTCCTCCTCCAGGAACCCACCTTCCCCGGCTGCCTGATCCGCTGCCGCGCCGTCGGCATGTTCCGGATGACCGACGAGAAGGGCGGCGACGACAAGGTCCTCTGCGTCCCCTCCACCGACCCCCGGATGGAGCACATCCGCGACATTCACCACGTCCCCGAGTTCGACCGCCTGGAGATCAAGCACTTCTTCGAGGTGTACAAGGACCTGGAGCCCGGCAAGTCAGTCGAAGGCGCGAACTGGGTCGGACGGGTGGAGGCCGAACTCGAAGTCGAACGCTCCATCAAGCGCGCCCAGACCGAACTGAAGCACTGACCGATCGTCCATCGCTCGGGTTCGTCGGAGTGGCCTTCGGAGGAGGACGGCCACAACCTGACGGCTCTGACATTCACGGGCGAACCTGGGGCCCGAACGGCTCCAGGACTCCGCGGGCTAGCCTGCGGGCATCCGAGAGGTGACTCTGGGATGTCATTGGCGGGCCCGCGGACATCGAAGGTCAGGCGGGGCGGGTGGCGCCGACGAGGTCGCGGCGCCAGATGGACGCGATGCGCACCACGTCTCCCGTTTGGGGGGCGTGGACCATCTGGCCTCGGCCGATGAAGATGCCGACGTGGTGGATGGTGCCGGGGTCGCCGGAGACGCGGCCGAAGAAGAGCAGGTCGCCGGGGCGGAGGTCGCCCAGGGGGACGTGCGGGCCCGAGGTCCACTGGGTGCCGGTCCAGTGGTCCAGGCCTATTCCGGCGCGTTCCCAGGCGCGCATGCTCAGGCCGGAGCAGTCGAAGCTGCCCGGACCGTCGGCCGCCCACACGTAGGGTTTGCCGAGCTGGCCGAGCGCCCACTGGGCCGCGACCCCGCCCATTCCGGCTGAGGCGGCCGACGCGGTGCGCGCCCATTTGGGGGCCGACGTCGAGCCCACCCGGAGGCTCGCCTGGCGTTTGGCCTCGCGGGCCCGTTTCATGCGCTCGACCTTGGAGCGGGCGGCGTCCAGCTGCTCGACCAGGTCGCTCTTCTCGGCTTTGATCGACTTGGTCTCGTCGAGCTGGTCTTCGACCGCCTCGGCCGCGGCCTCCTTCAGGCGTTCGGCCTCGTCGGCGGAGGCCTGGCGTTCCGCCAGCGCGTGCGCCGCCTGGGCCTGCAGGATGGCCTGGACCTGCTGCGCGTCATGGAGCTTCTTCATGATCGCCGACTGCTCGTCGCTGAGCTGGCTGAGCAGGCTGGCCCGGCGCAGGAACGAGGCCCCCTCGCCGACCACCGCGACGACCGGCTGGTTCACGTCCAGCCGGCCGTAGGTGTCGGCCGCCATCGCCGCCACCTGGCGTCTGGCCATCTCGACCTGCGCCTGCGCGCCCTGAAGGTTCGCGGTGAGCGCCTCGTGGCGGGTGTTCGCGGCGCGCAGCCGGACCAGTTCGCCGTTGTACGCCTCGACGAGGCGTTCCGCGTGGCCGGCGAGTTCCTGGAGCCGGGATTCGGCCGTGGCCAGGTCGAGCTGGGCGCGGTTGAGCTCACGCGAACGCTTCGCGACCTCGTCCTTGGCCTCCGCGATGTCCGACTTATCGGGCTCGGCGGCGACCGGCGAACCGCCCACGGCGAAGCCGAGAACGCCGATCAAAGCGATCAACATCGACCTGCGGAGTGGCATTACAGTCCCCTTCCGTCCCTCTGATCACACCGTTCCCACTGATCACCCTGTGCACACATATTGCTCACTCACAGTAATCACAGCAGGCGGGAGATCCAGGGCCGGATACCCGTGGCGGGCGGGACGGGACCACGCGGATAGGTGAAAACGGGAACGTCGTCGCCATAACCGGCCCGCAACTCGGCGGCCTTACACCAGTCCGTCGCGGTACGGCAGGCCGCCCAGGCCACCGAGAGCGCGGGCCTGGCCTCGGGGTGCCGATCGTGAATCTGGGCGAGCCGCGCGAGCTCAGGATCCACC
>NZ_BLAD01000107.1 GCF_009687845.1 Acrocarpospora corrugata | reverse complement strand
GCGATCAGCCTGCCTGCTGTCAAATCGTCCTACTAGAGGATCCTTGACGCCGACCCGGCCTCCCTGCGGGAATTCGGACCACCCCGTTTCCGGGGCAACCCCTCTAACTTACCAGATCAACATCCGCTTGGCAACGACTGCCTGATCGGGCTTGTCAGCAGGGGTATCAGGGCCGACCGCGGCAAGCCATGACTCACCCGCTGAAGCGAGGAGGTGGATTGCGCCGGGCCGTACCGACTCCAGAAGACTAACAGTTCCGTCGAGTGCTCACGTCGCAAACCGCAGGCGCGAGCCTGACAACCATCGAGGTCACTCGCGCATCTACATAGCACCGAACGATCGGCTGGCGCAGGACGACGGTCTGAACAACCCGATGTCAAGCCATCCGCAATCGTCCCGGGATACGAATCAAGATGCGGGAGCACCGCCGGCGCCAACCTGACGCCCGGACTCCTGTCGTGGAGGTGGCCATCATGACGCAGCGGTCGGAGTTCGACGACATCCGCGCACACATCACGGCCGAGGGCACGCACTCGGGCGACCTGCTTCGGATAGCGCGCGAGCTGCTGGACGACCTTGAGCAGGTTCGCATGCGGGAGGCGACCTTGCGTACCTACTATCTAGCGCTGCTCACCGCCAGCCGGGCGAGTGTGGCGGCGCAGGCGGCGGGCTCGGATGAGCCGCTGCTCTTTGTGATGCACGAGCTGGCCAAGCATGGTCAGTTGCCGACCGGCGAAGAGGTGTCGCGGATTCTGGCCGACGCGACGGCGGCGCAGGCCTTGCTCGCCTCGATGGGCGAGACTCCGGCACCGCCCCGGCGGACGGGCCCGAGCAGCAGCCGGTTGCGGCGCTGCGTGGGGATGAGCCGATCGCTGCCGCACTGATCGCGTTCCGCCCCGTTTCGCTCTTCCTCCCACGCCTGTCGCTGTGACGGTCATTCGGCCGTCATAGCGGATAGGCGGCTGTTGCGGGTTATCTGGCGCTTGACGAAACGGACTGCGGTCCGTATCGTCTCGCCTCAGAAACGGACCGAAGTCCGATTGGGAGGGAATTTCATGAGCAGGTTGCTGCACATCTCCGCGTCCCCGCGGGGTTCCGCCTCGCTCTCGCGCGGGATCGCCGAGGCGTTCCTGGCCGAGTATCGGGACGGGCATCCGGGAGGCGAGGTCGACCACTTCGATCTCTGGGACGGGACGCTGCCCGAGTTCGGCCCGGCCGCGGCGGGGGCAAAGATGACCGTCATGACCGGCGGGGAGCTCGCGGGCGAGCAGAAGTCGGCCTGGGAGGACGCGGTCGCGACCTTCCGGCGCTTCGACGCGTACGACAAATACCTGTTCAGTGTGCCGATGTGGAACGGGGGCGTGCCGTACATCCTCAAGCAGTTCATCGACGTCGTCAGTCAGCCGGGGCTGGTCTTCGGTATCGATGGAGAACGCGGGTATCTTCCGCTGCTGTCGGGGAAGCGGGCGGCCGTCGTCTACACCAGTGCGGTGTGGGCTCCCGGGCTCGGCGCCGAATGGGGGGAGAACGCGCAGTCGCCGTTCTTCGAAGGCTGGCTTCGGTGGGCCGGAATCGACGACATTCAGGGCATCCGCTTCCACCCGGCGCTTTGGGGGGACTACCCGGTCGAGTTGAAGAAGGCGGAAGAGGCGGCGCGCGAAGTGGCGAAGACCTTCTAACGGATGCCCGGAAATGCGAAAAGGCCCGGAAGTTTCTCCGGGCCTTTCTCATTGGTAGCGGGGGCAGGATTTGAACCTACGACCTCTGGGTTATGAGCCCAGCGAGCTACCGAACTGCTCCACCCCGCGTCGTTGTGTCTGAAGACTATCCGGGTCATCACGCCAAGGCAAATCAGCGCGCGGCGCGCCCTTTTCGCCGGGGCCGATTTACGCCGCGAAACCCGGGACCCAGCGGATGACTTCGTCCTTGAATCGGGCGGTGGTGCCCAGTTGGCAGAGGACGCCGATTCCGGCCGCGTGCACCCGGTGAATCAGCACGTACGACGCCGGCAGGTTGAGCTGACGCACCACGTTGCCCGGCCGCAGATCCGTCACGCCGGCCGCCTGGGCCTGCAACCAGGCCCGGCTGAAGGTGAACTCCTCCACCTGGGTGGCTTCCACGTACGGCGCGAGGAAGCCGCGCAGCGCCTCACCGTCGATGGTGATGTGGGGCAGGATGAACCCCTCGTCGCGCAGGCCCTGGACCACGGTGGCCATGTCCCCCTGGTTGAAGAGCCGGGTGAGCCGCCCGAACACCGGCGGGTAGCCGTCCGGCAGCCGGTTGACCGCGCCGTAGTCGAGCACGCCGAGGCGCCCGTCGTCGAGGACCCGGAAGTTGCCCGGATGCGGGTCCGCGTGCAGCATGCCCACCCGGGCGGGTGAGGAGAACAGGAATCGGACCAGCAGCAGCCCGGCCCGGTCGCGCTGCTCCTTGGTCCCGTCGGTGATGATCTTCGAGAGCGGGGTGCCGTCCATCCACTCGGTCACCAGGATCTGCTCGTTGGCCGCGATCACGTCGGGCACGCAGAAATCCGGGTCGTCCTTGAACTCCAGGGCGAACGCGTGCTGCGCCTCCGCCTCCTTGAAGTAGTCGAGCTCCTCGCCCACCCGCTCCTTGAGCTCACCGAGCACCGACTTGATGTCGAGGCCGGGCAGCAGCACCCCAAAAAGCTTGCCCAACCGGGCAAGCTGATTGAAATCCGACATCAGCGCCTTGCCGGCGCCGGGATATTGGATCTTCACCGCGACCGTACGGCTGTCGTGCCAGACCGCCCGGTGCACCTGCCCGATCGACGCCGCCGCAGTCGGCCGGTCCTGGAATTCCAGGAAGTTCTCCCGCCAGTCCTCGCCGAGCTGCTCGGTCAGCACCTTGTGCACCGTCGCCACCGGCAGCGGCGGCGCCGCGTCCTGCAACCGGGTGAGCGTCGCCCGGTACGGCCCGGCGATCTCCGGTGGCAGCGCCGCCTCGAAGATCGACAGCGCCTGGCCGAGCTTCATCGCGCCGCCCTTGAGCTCACCGAGGATCTTGAATATCTGCTCGGCGGTCCGCTGCTGGATCTCCTGGGCGACGATCTCGGCGGACTTGCCACCGAGCCGCTTGCCCAGCCCAAGCGCGGTACGCCCGGCGAATCCGAGCGGCAGAGCCGCCAGTTTCGCCGAGCGCGTCACGGCGTTGCGCGGTAGGTCAGTCACGCGACCATTGTTAGCGCAGCCTGGACCTTTCGACTACAAGGGCAGCGCGGATGACGCCGCCAGGACCGTTGCCGCCAGCGTCGATCAGGCAAAATATCTACTGTGCCGTTACTCACAGCGGGCCTCCCGCCGTCGAGAAAAGCAAGCGCATGACCGGCGGCCAGAGCCGCCACCAGGGCGGACAGCACCGTGTCGCAGGCGGTTTCGCCACCGGGGCGGGTTCTGAGCGCGGGCCAGCCGGGGTCCAGGTCGCCGCGGGTGAGGTCCAGGCAGTCCAGGCAGGCGGTCTCGCCGGGGAGGACGAGCGGGCCGACGCCGCCGCAGCCCTCCGCGCTGGTGACCAGCAGGTGCGGCAGGCCGCGGCGGGTCAGGTCCCGGATCAGGACGGGATCGAGGGGTTCCATGGGGGCCAGCACGACCAGGTCGGGGCCGGGGGCTCCGTCGCCGATCGCCGAGGCGGTCCGGCCGGGCCAGGCGTTGACGCCGGGGGTCATGGCGCGGGCCAGGGCGACCGCGCCGTCCTCGCGCGGAGAACCGACCTCGGTCCAGCTGAGTCCGCCGGGGACGACGTCGTCGTTGCGGGCGGTGCCGGGGTCGACGACGCAGAGGTGTCCGATGCCGGCGGCGGCCAGCAGCAGGGTGATCTGGGTGCCGACTCGGCCCGCGCCGTAGATCCGGACCTGGGTGTCGCGGCGGCGGGTCATGGTGTGGGACCCCCCGTCCGTACCGGAATAAGAGAGGGTGGCGAGGTCGGGGCGGAGGCGTTCGCGGTCGGCTTGGCTCGGCGTCGGGGGCGGTGGGGTGGCGGCGTCGTCGAGGAGGCCGCGGGCCGTC
The DNA here is from genome assembly GCF_009687845.1 of Acrocarpospora corrugata. Taxonomy (GTDB): domain Bacteria; phylum Actinomycetota; class Actinomycetes; order Streptosporangiales; family Streptosporangiaceae; genus Acrocarpospora; species Acrocarpospora corrugata. The sequence goes on along the minus strand of NZ_BLAD01000107.1, from coordinate 28,398 downwards.
AGGAGCTTGATGGTCTCCCGGGTGGCGGCGGGGTCGAGCTCGCTGGTGGCGATGACCTGGGCCAGGGTTCTGGTGCCGTCCAGGCCCTCGATCAGGCGGCGGACCGGGGGTTCCACGTCGGCGAGGACGACCGCGCGGGCCGGGTGGGAGCCGAACTGGAGGGTGCGCGAATCGCGCGCCAGCATCCGCAGGATCGGCTTCAGTCGCGGGCGGGCAGGCCACCCCGGAGGTGCGTCACGCAGTCCCATAGCCGGGTGACCCTGCCATACTTCTTGCCTCTGACGAGCGCCGATTTTCCGCTCTGTGGATAACCCTAGAGGTCAGCGGGGCTGTTTAACATCAGGGAAACGCTGATTGACCAGGGAGAACGTGTTGCACCCCCTGTGGAATTCCGCGCGTGTCGGATACCTTGCATATGTGCCCCCCGAGACAGTCGAGGTTCGTCGGAGCGCACGACGGCGGCGAACCGTTTCCGCATATCGCGATGGTGACAAGACCATCGTGCTGCTACCCGCTGGGCTCAGCTCGACCGACGAAGAGCAGTGGGTCCGGCGCATGCTCGATCGCCTCGCGGCGAAGGAACAGCGAAAACGCCCCAGCGACGACGACCTTCTGGATCGCGCCAGAGAGCTGTCGGCCCGGTACCTGGACGGCAGGGCCGAGCCGATAAGCGTGCGCTGGGTGGAGAACCAGCTGCACCGCTGGGGCTCCTGCACGCCAGACCATGGCACGATCCGCCTGTCGGCCCGGTTGCGGGGTATGCCCGCCTGGGTGGTCGACTATGTGATCATGCATGAGCTGACGCACCTGCTGGTGCCCAGCCACGGCCCCAGGTTCTGGGCGCTGGTGGAACGGTACCCCAAGGCCGAGCGGGCGCGCGGGTTCCTTGAGGGATTCTCCATGGCCGCCAGTGGATCAGCGGAGGAATGTTGACCGATCGTATCGCGGCCGTGCTGGTCACCCCCGAACAGGGGTACGCGGCGCCGCCGGGAGTGGACCGTGCCGCGTTCCTGCTGGCGCTGGCCGAGGACACCTACGAGATCGTGGCCGGGCTTGAGCTGGTCCGGCCGGTGATCCTGTCGGCGGGCGTGGCGGGGCTTGAGGAGATCGCCTGGCCGGGAACGCCGGTGATCTCGATCGGGTCGCCGGAGAAGGCGTTCGCCGCGCTGCCCCCGGCCGACGAGGCCGTCGTGGTGAGCGCGGACGCGCCCGACCTGCCGCCGCTGCTGATCGGCAAGCTGTTCCGGGAGCTGGGCCGGGCCGAGATCGCGGTCTGCCCGGCCGAGAACGGCGGCGCGGTGGCGATCGCCGCCCGGCTGCCGTTCCCCGGCTGGGCCGTACCCGAGTTCGACCGTCCCGACGTGGTCGCGCATCTGCGCGGTCAAGCGCCGGGGCCGCGCCGGGTCGCGACCGGGCCCGGCTGGCACCGCCTCCGGGTGCCCGCCGACATCGCGCGCCTGGATCCGGGCCTGGAGGGCTGGGACAACACCCGGGGCCTGCTCAGCTGAGCGTGGCGGGCAGCCGGAGTTCGGCGAAGACGGCCCGGTGGTCGGTGCCGGGGATGGTGTGCGCCGCCACCGAGAGCACCTGGACCCTCGGGTCTGCCAGGACGTGGTCGATCGTGATCATCGGTGGGGTGCGCCAGTTGGCCGGCCAGGTGGGCGTCAGTCCGGCGCCGATGACCTCGGCGGCGTCCCGGTAGCCCCTGGCGAGCACCTGGCGGAACTCCGGGTGGTCGAGGGTGGCGTTGAAGTCGCCCGCCATGATCCGGATGGCGTCGCCGCCGGAGGCGGGCATCGAGGCCAGCCCGGCCCGCCAGGTCCGGGTGCCCTGTTTCACCGGGTTGACCGGGTGCACGGCGGCGATGTCCACGGGTGGCGCGCCCGGAATGAGCAGGCGCGCGTAGGGCATCTCGTGGCCCCGGCGGGGTGCGAACTCGGGGAGGGCGGTCAGCGGGAAGCGGGAGTAGAGCCCGCCGCCGGCGCCGCCGCGCCGGGGCAGCAGATGGGTGTACGGCAGGATGTCCGGCAGGCCCTTCCGGGACAGCGCGATCACCGCCCACGGTTCGAGTTCCTGCACGCTGACCACGTCGGGGCGCAGCCGCCGTACCAGATCGAGCAGGACGTCGGAGTCGGCCTCGCCCATCATGATGTTGATCGTCAGCACCCGCAATGTCGGGCCGCCGGCCGCGGGCTGCTCCGTGGCCACCGCGCGCGGCGTCACCTGGAACAGCAGGCCGGCGACCGCGAGCAGCCCGACCACGGCCGCGGCCCGCGCCCGGGCCAGCGCCGCGATCAGCACCGCCACCAGCGCCCCGGCCGCCGCGTACGGCGTGGCGGTGCTCACCACCACACCCAGCACCCCGAAGCGCAGCCCGGCCAGCTGGAACAGCGCCCAGGCCGCGCACGGCACGACCAGGAACCAGGCCAGCCGCCGCCACCCCCGCCGGTGCTCGCGACTCGGGGTCGCGATGACGCCCCCGACCTCGATGACGTCCGACTCGTCCACTCTCCTCACGCTCTGCCTCTGACCATAACCAGCGCGAACGCGCCATTCCCCCAGGAACATGTGTGGATACGGTGCAGCTATGCCAGCGGTTCCAGCGGCTCGCCCAGCAGGACCGCGCGGGCCCGCCGGGCCAGCCGCCGGGTGGCGTCGTCGGTGGGCTCGGGGATCCGGGCCAGCGGGTACCAGCGCAGCGCCAGCGACTCGGCGCTGATCACGGCCTCGGCCTCGGGCGGGGCGATCGCGCCGTACTCGACGTCCAGGTGCCAGCAGCGCGGCGGATGGCACCACACCTCGTGCCGGTCCAGGGCGAGCGGGCCGGGCAGCAGTCTGAGCCCCTCGATGCCGGACTCCTCCACCGCCTCCCGCAGCGCCACCGCGGCCAGCGTGGCGTCGCCGGGCTCGCAGTGGCCGCCCATGGGCAGCCACATCCCGGCCTTCGGGTGCAGGGTGAGCAGGATCTTCTCGCCGTCGTGGGACAGCACCGCGGTGGTCGCGGTCAGATGGCCGGGCACGCACTCCCGCCACATCGCGTCGTCGTGGTCGGCCAGATGGGTCAGGAACTCCTTGCGGAGCAGTTCTTCCGCCTCGGTGGGCGCAACCCACCCGTCCAGTACGGCTACCGCGTCTGTGTGCAAAGTCACCCAGAAAGCCTACTCTGCGTCGCCGTCCGGCTTCTCTCCGGGTTTCTCGTCGAGCATGCTCAGGTCGAACTCCGCCTCGCCCTTCACGAATCCGGTCGGATCGTCCAGGTCGCCGGAGGTCGGCATCAGGTCCGGGTGCCGCCACACCGCGTCCCGCCCGTCCAGGCCGCGCCCGGCGCCCAGGGCGCGCCACAGGGTGGCCGCCTCGCGCAGCCGCCGGGGGCGCAGTTCCAGGCCGACCAGGGTGGCGAAGGTCAGTTCCGCGGGGCCGCCGGTGGCGCGGCGGCGGCGGACGGTCTCGCCCAGCGCGGCGGCGGAGGGCAGCTTGCCTTCGGCTGCGGCGTCCACCACGGTCGACACCCAGCCCTCCACCAGCGCGAGCGCGGTCTCCAGGCGGGCCAGGGCGGCCTTCTGCCGCTCGGTCTCCTCGGGCTTGAGCAGGTCGCCGCCGCCCAGGAGTTCCTGCAGCTGCTCGGGGTTGTTCACGTCCACGCCGCGCAGCTTGTCCTCCAGCGCGGCGACGTCCACGGTGATGCCGCGGGCATACTCCTCGACCGCGCCGAGCAGGTGGCCGCGCAGCCAGGGCACATGCTGGAACAGGCGGTGGTGGGCCGCCTCGCGCAGGGCCAGGTAGAGCCTGATCTCCTCGGCGGGCGTCTCCAGGCCCTCGCTGAAGGCGGCGATCCCGCCGGGCAGCAGCGCGGCCGTGTCCGACAGCGGCAGGCCGATGTCGGTGGAGCCGATCACCTCGCGGGCGAGCGTGCCGAGGGCCTGGCCGATCTGCTGGCCGACCATCATGCCGCCCATCTGCTTCATCATGCCCATCAGCGGCCCGGCCATGGCCTGGGCCTCGGCGGGCAGCCCGGTCGCGCCGAGCGTGCCGCTCATGGTCTCCACCATCCGGGCGGCGACCGGGTCACACAGTTTCTGCCAGACCGGGGTGGTCTTCTCGATCCACTCCGATCGGCTCCACGCCTGCGGGTTCGACACGCCGCTCGGCAAAGTGGTGGCCTCGTTCAGCCACAGATCGGCCAGATTGAGGGCGTCGACGATCTGCCGCCGCTCGCCTTCCATCACACTGGGGTCGCCACCCTCGGCGAGCACCGCGTGCCTGGCGATGTTCTTGGCCATGTCCCAGTTGACCGGCCCGGAACTCTGCGGCGCCGACAGCATGTCGGCGAACTGCCGCATCGCCGCGGCGATCTGCTCCGGGTTGCCGAACATGGCGAACGGATTTTCGTTGGGGTCGTTTTCGCGACCTGGCAGGTCAGTCACCGCGCCACCTCGTGCAGGATGGAGGAGTCCACATCCGCCACGTTATCCGTCGTGGGGCGGATCAGTGCAAAGTGAGGACCTCGTGCCGACCTCGAAACGCCATCGTCCGCCCGTCGTCGCCGTCACCGGCGCGGCCGCCGGGATAGGCAGGGTGTTCCTCGCGAAGGTCGCCTCGTCTGCGGATTTCCGCCGCGTCGTGGCCATCGACGACTCCCGAGGTGACGTCCCCGACGTCACCTGGCGGGTCCTGGACATCCGGGATCCGCTCTTGGCGAACCGCATCTCCGATGTGGACGTCCTGGTGCATCTGGCCGGTGACTACCGGCTGGACGCCGAACCGGTCGAGCGCCGGGCGTACAACATCAGAGCCGCCCAGACCGTGCTGACCGCCTCGGCGGCGGCGCGGGTGCGCCGGGTCGTGCTGGTCACCAGCGCGATGGTGTACGGCGCCGCCGCCGACAACCCGGTCCCGCTGACCGAGGACGCCCCGGTGGCGGCCGAGCCGGACACCGGCGTGGTCGGCGACTACCTGGAGATCGAATCGCTGGCCCGCCGGGCGCTGCGGGCCCATCCGGGCCTGGAGGTGACCGTGCTCCGCCCGGCCGCCCTGGTCGGGCCGGACGTGGACACCGTGGTCACCCGGCACTTCGAGGCCCCCAGGCTGCTGGTGGTGAAGGGCTGCCTGCCGCGCTGGCAGTTCTGCCATCTGGACGATCTGGTCTCAGCGCTGGAACTGGCCGCGCTCGGCCAGGTCACCGGCGTGGTCGCGGTCGGCTCCGACGGCTGGCTGGAGATGGAGCAGGTCGAGGAGGTGTCCGGGTTGCGGCGGTTCGAGCTGCCGGCCGGGCTGACCTTCAGCACCGCCCAGCGACTGCACCGGCTCGGCGTCACGCCCGTCCCCGCCGCCGACCTGCACTACGTCGTGTACCCGTGGGTGGTGACGCCGGCCGCGCTGCAGCAGGCGGGCTGGAAACCGGCCTGGACCAACGAGGCCGCGCTGCAGGAGCTGCTGTCGCACCGCGAGGGCAAGCACGCCGTGGTCGGCCGCCGGCTGTCCGGCAAGGACGCCACCATCACCGCCGCCGGCGCGACCGTGGCCGTCATCGGCACGGCGGCGATCGTGCGCGCGGCCCGCCGCAAGAAGAGGATTTAGACTCGGCCCGTGGACGTCATCCGGTTGCTGGAGATCCGTGACACCCCGCTGTCGGTCGACGAGGTGCTGCGCGCCGTCGCCGATCACGCCGCCGGGGGCACGTCGCTGTTCGTCGGCACGGTGCGGGAGCAGGACGAGGGCAGGCCGGTCACCCGGCTGTCCTACTCCGCGCACCCCTCCGCCGTCGCCGAGCTGCGCCGCGTCGCCGAGAAGGTGGCGGCCGACTTCCCCGTGACCGCGCTGGCTGCGGTGCACCGGGTCGGTGACCTGGACCTGGGCGACGTCGCGGTGGTCGTGGCGGTCGCCTGCCCGCACCGGGCCGAGGCGTTCGCCGCGTCCCGGCGCCTGATCGACGACCTCAAGCGCGAGGTGCCGATCTGGAAGAACCAGCTGTTCACCGACGGCTCCGCCGAGTGGGTCGGGGCCTGCGCGGAGTCCTGAACGAATAGAGTCTCCGCATGTCGCGACGTGCTCTCACCCTGATCGTGGCGGGTTTTCTGACCCTCACGCTCGCCGTCGGCGGTGCCATGCTGCCGGTTCCCTACGTGGTGCTGAGCCCGGGGCCGACCGAGAACACCCTGGGTGACATCAAGGGCAAACCGGTTATCAATGTGCAGGGGCGGGAGACGTTCGCCACCACCGGGACGTTGAGCCTGGTCACCGTCGCCTACCAGGGCGGGCCCGGCAACCGGATCGGGCTGCTGACCGCGCTGCGCGGCTGGTTCGACTCCACCATCGCGGTGGTGCCGGAGGAGACGATCTTCCCCAGGGAGCAGTCGGTCAAGGAGGTCGAGGAGCAGAACACGGCCGAGATGGCCGGGTCGCAGGACACCGCGACCGCCGCGGCGCTGAACCAGCTGAAGGTCTCGATCGAGGACGTGGTCAAGGTCTCCAGCGTCGACAAGGGCACTCCGGCCGACGGCAAGCTGCTGCCCGGCGACATGATCGTCGCGGTGGACGGGACGCCGACCGCCGACCCGGACTCGGTGGTGACCGCCGTGCAGAAGCACAAGCCGGGCGACAAGATCGTGTTCACCGTCGACGGGCGGTCTGCCAAGACCGACGTCCCCGTGGTCGCCGCCGCGGCCAAGGACGGCAAGGCCGTGGTGGGCGTGCGGATGGGGATGAGCTACAAGTTCCCCTTCAAGGTGGACTTCAGCGTCGGCGACGTCGGCGGGCCGAGCGCCGGGCTGATGTTCTCGCTCGGGATCTACGACAAGCTCACCCCCGGGCCGCTCACCGGCGGCAAGGCCATCGCGGGCACCGGGACCATGAAGCCGGACGGCGAGGTCGGGCCGATCGGCGGCATCGAGCAGAAGATGGTGGGCGCCCGCAAGGCCGGCGCCACGATCTTCCTGACCCCGGAGCAGAACTGCGCGGCGGCGGTGGGCGCGGTCCCGGACGGGCTGCGGCTGGTCAAGGTCCAGACGCTGGACGGGGCGATCAAGGCGCTGGACGCGCTGCGGACCGGATCAGGGGCCGTCCCCGCCTGCTCCTGAAAGCTTTACCCGCCGGGATCGCCGTCCACAGCGAGGGCTTTATCCACAGGCGCGGTCCAGAAATCACAGGAGCGCTTTTCGCGGTGTAGGTTGCCAGACACGGACCGTTGTGCTCGTGCTCTCTGAGACTTATCTGTGACATTAAGGGGTTGGCGTTGAGCTTCCGGAGCCCCGGAGCCGGTCGGGCGATGCGCTTGCCCCGCCGGCCGCGACTGCTCATTCCCGTCGCGATCACCCTGGTGGTGCTCGTGGTGGCCTTGTTCATCTTCGCCGGGATCTACACGGACTATCTGTGGTTCGACTCGGTCGACTTCACTCCCGTGTTCTCCACCATGCTGCTCACCCAGATCCTGCTGTTCCTGGCAGGGGCTGTGCTGATGGTCGGCATCGTGGGCGGGAACATGGTGCTCGGGCACCGGATGCGGCCGATGTTCGGCCCCGGCATGTTCGGCAACGCCCAGGGCGCCGACCGATACCGGCTGGCCGTGGATCCGCACCGCAAGCTGGTCTTCCTGATCGGCATGGCCATCCTCGGCCTGTTCGCCGGGTCGTCCACGGCCGGGCAGTGGCGGACCTGGCTGCTGTTCCAGAACGGCACCCCGTTCAACCAGGTCGACGCCGAGTTCAAGCTGGACCTGTCGTTCTTCATGTTCACCTATCCGTTCCTGCGGATGGTGCTGAACTTCCTGTTCACCGCGGTGATCCTGTCGATCATCGCGGCTGCGCTGGTGCACTATCTGTACGGCGGGTTCCGGATCCAGACCCCCGGCGGCGTGCACGCCTCCCGGGCGGCCCGCTCCCACCTGTCCGTGCTGCTCGGCGTGTTCGTGCTGCTGAAGGCGGGGGCGTACTGGCTGGACCGGTATGGGCTGGTCTTCTCCGACCGGGGCAAGGTGTTCGGGGCCTCCTTCACCGACATCAACGCGGTGCTGCCGGCCAAGGGCATTCTGGCGATCATCTCGCTGATCTGCGCCGCGCTGTTCTTCGCCGGGGTCGTCCGGCCGGGCGGCATGCTGCCCGGGGTGGCGCTGGGCCTGCTCGTGCTGTCGGCCGTGCTGATCGGCGGCGTCTATCCGGCGCTGGTCGAGCAGTTCCAGGTCAAGCCGAACCAGCAGGCCAAGGAGCAGGAGTACATCAAGCGGAACATCGACGCGACGCGTAAGGCGTATGGGGTCGATACCGCCGTGGTGACGCAGTACAGCGCGAAGACGGACGCCTCCGAGGAGGTGCTGCAGAGCGAGTCTGCGGCCATCCCCGGCATGCGTCTGCTCGACCCCAGCCTGCTGTCGCCGACCTACCAGCAGAAGCAGCAGATCAGGGGTTACTACCAGTTCCCCGAGCAGCTCGACATCGACCGCTACCCGACGCCGGACGGCAAGTTCCGCGACACGGTCGTGGCGGTCCGGGAGATGGGCCTGCCGCCGAACGAGCAGCGCAACTGGATCAACGACCACTTGGTCTACACGCACGGCTTCGGCGTCGTCGCCGCGCCGGGCAACCAGGTCGACAACAGCGGCGTGCCCAACTTCAGCGAGAAGGACATCCCGCCGACCGGCAACCTGGGCAAGTACGAGCCGCGGGTCTACTTCGGCGAGAGCTCGCCCGAGTACTCGATCGTCGGCGGCCCGAACAGCACCAACCCGGTCGAGCTGGACTACCCGGAGCAGGGTGGCAGCGGGCAGAAGAACAACACCTACACCGGTAGGGGCGGCGTCTCCATCGGCGGGGTGTTCACCCGCTTCCTGTACGCGTTGAAGTACGGCGAGACCAACCTGCTGCTCAACTCGAACATCAACGAGGACTCGCGGATCATGTACATCCGCAAGCCGATCGAGCGCATCCAGCAGGTCGCGCCGTTCCTGACGCTGGACCGGGATCCGTACCCGGCGGTCGTCGGCGGGCGGGTCGTGTGGATCGTGGACGCTTACACGACCTCGGACGCGTATCCGTACAGCGAGCCCAAGAGTCTCCAGGAGCTGACCACCGACATCTCCACCTCGCGCCTGGCCGCGCCGCTGCCGCGGGACATCGTCAACTACATGCGCAACTCGGTGAAGGCCACCGTCGACGCGTTCGACGGCACGGTCACGCTCTACGAGTGGGACGCCAACGACCCGGTCCTGCGGACCTGGCAGAAGGCGTTCGGCAACATCATCAAGCCGAGCACCGAGATCTCCGCCGAGCTCCGCGACCACCTGCGCTACCCGGCCGACCTGTTCAAGGCCCAGCGCGAGATCCTCACCCAGTATCACGTCACCAACGCCAACGCCTTCTTCAGCGGCCAGGACTTCTGGAAGGTCCCCGAGGACCCCGCGACCAAGAAGAGCAAGCAGCCGCCGTACTACGTGACCATGAAGATGCCGGGCAGCACCGAACGTTTCTCGCTGACGACGACGTTCGTGCCCAACGGCCGGCAGAACATGGCCGCCTTCATGGCCGTCGACGCGACCGCGGGCGCCGACGCGAAGTTGCAGATCCTGCAACTGCCGAGCAACACCGCCATCCAGGGCCCGCCACAGGCGCAGAACACGTTCCTGTCCAACACGACGGTCTCGCAGCAGCTGAACCTGCTGCGCGGCACCGGCGGCGCCACCGAGGTTCTGTACGGCAACCTGCTCACCCTCCCCTTCGGCGGTGGCCTGCTCTACGTCGAGCCGGTCTACGTCCAGCCGAAGGAGGAGACCTCGGGCCGCTTCCCGACGCTCCAGAAGGTCCTCGTGCTGTACGGCGAGAAGGTGGGCTTCGGTAACAACCTGGACGAGGCGCTGAAACAGGTCTTCGGCGGAACGGTGACACCACCGACCACCAACCAGCCCGAGACCACCACGCCCGAGCAGACCGAGAACAACACGCCGCAGACGGCCACCCTGGCCCAAGCGGTCGGCAAGGCGCAGAAGGCCTATGACGACGCGCAGAAGGCCTTGACCGCCAACCCGCCCGACTGGACCGCCTACGGCACCGCACAGACCGCCCTGAAGGCGGCTCTGGCGGAGCTGGCCGCGATCCAGGGCGCGGCGCCGGCGGCGTCACCCTCCCCGTCGCCCTCGGCCTCTCCGTCCGCGTCGCCATCCGGGTCACCGGTGGCCGCGGCCTCAGGGCCGTAGCACCGGGATCGAAGCTCGACGGGACCCCCGCATCGCTATCAGGTGCGGGGGTTTTCCTATTCGGTTTGCCTCACCTCCCGGGTGCGGATAGAGTTGAGCTACGCAACGACGCGGGGTGGAGCAGTTCGGTAGCTCGCTGGGCTCATAACCCAGAGGTCGCAGGTTCAAATCCTGTCCCCGCTACCAATAGAAGAGGCCACGACCATAACGGTCGTGGCCTCTTCTCGTTGTCGGGCACCGTCCGAGGGCGACTCCCATGGGCGTTTCTCGAGGGCATGGGGCGTTTCGAGGGCGGCTTCTCAGGGGCGGCTTCGAGGGCAAAAAAGTGGCCCGGGCCGTGGTGGCCCGGGCCGGAGGAAGGCTCGTTATGCGCGCGCCAGGGCGGCGCGGAGGCGGGCGGTCGCACGTTCGGCCTGCCGGCGTGCCTTCTGCACGCTCCTTACTCGGCTGGCGACGCTGTGCTCAGCGGCCTCCTGGTGGAGACCTCGTATTCGTTCGTCTACCAGTTCTTTGTAGAGGGACGAGGCGGAGATGGTCTGGATGCTCATTTCGATTTCTGCTCTCTGAATGGAAGAACGTCGGTGGTCAGGCGGCGACGGGAGTCTTGCGGGGACGCCCGCGCGGCCGCTTCCGGGGAACGATCGTTCCCCGCAGGATGAGTTCGCCACCCCAGACGCCCCACGGCTCCTCGCGCTCCAGCGCGCGAGCCAGGCAGGCCTCTCGGATCGGGCAGCCTCCGCAGAGCGCCTTGGCGAACTCCACGTCCTCCGGAGACTCGGCGAACCACAGGTCGGGCTCGGTACGACAGGGGATCTCGGCTTCGATCAGGTCCATGACCGGGGCCGCCATCTGCGTCACCTTCTTTGAGATTGGTTTGGTCGGATGTCCTCTTCGATGCGGGGATACGTGGCCGGACAAACAAGAAGGCCGCGGATCCGGTGTGCGGATCCGCGGCCTGGAGAGTGGAGACCGGTCAGGTTGTGACTGGTTCTCTCCAGGCATATTGCGGACCCTGCACTCCGCCATTGGCGGTGTGGCTGGTCGGTGCGGCGCCCAGGGGCCGGTCCATCAGGACCGGGCGGTAGGACAGCGCGGGGGCGTAGGTGGGCACAAGGGTGCTGCCGATGAACGCTTCCGGACGGAAAGCCTTCTGCTGGCGCAGTTTCACTTGCGCGGCCGTACGCGTGGCGGCGAGCCACGACGGCGTTGACATGCTGATGTTCTCCACTTGGCTCACCTCCACTCGAGTGCGATGTGTCGGACAGGAGTGTCCGACTGGCTTGAGCATGACCCTAAACGGGAACCCGGCAACCGGGCAACCTATTTTCCACCTGCGATTTTGCGGAATTTTCCGGGCTACTTGTCCCCGATCATGCACTTCTGCACCATGAACCCGACGCCCACCCTCAGCGAGGCCCCAGATGACCATCCCCGCCCGCCCCCACCTGGCCGAACTCCTGGACCTGCAACCCCACCCGGAGGGGGGCTGGTATCGCAGGACCTGGACCAGTGGGCAGCGCGCCGACACCGCCGCGCCCCGCCAGAGCGCCTCGGCCGTCTACTACCTGCTCAGCGAGGGTGAGGAGTCGGCCTGGCACCGGGTCGCCTCCGACGAGCTGTGGCTCTACCATCACGGCGCTCCGCTCACCCTGCGTCTGGGCGGCGCCGCGGACCGGCCCGACGACCACGCGCCGCCGCACCTGCTCGGCGCCGACCTGGCCGCCGGCCAGCGGCCGCAGATCCTCGTCCCCGCCGGGACCTGGCAGACCGCGCGGCCCGAGCGCGGCTCCACCCTGGTCACCTGTGTGGTCTCCCCCGAGTTCCACTTCGACGACTTCCAGCTGTTAACCGACTAACTCACGCGGATCATGCACTCCTGCACGACGGACACCGCGAGCCGGCCGTCGGGCGTGAACATCTGGCCGCGGGCCAGGCCGCGGGCGTGGCCCGACCAGGGGGACTCCTGGGCGTAGAGCACCCAGTCGTCGACCCGGAACCGCTGGTGGAACCACATGGCGTGGTCGAGGGAGGCACCGACCACGTTGGAGGCCCCCCAGGCCAGGCCGTGGGCGAGCAGCACGGTGTCGACGAGGGTGAAGTCGGAGGCGTACGCGGCGAGCACGACGTGCAGCAGCGGGTCGTCGGGGAGCTCGGTGTCGTACCGGATCCAGACGTTGGTCTCTGGGCTGATCAGGCTGGGGTCGCGCTGGGCTTCCCAGGTGAGCGCGTTGACGTAGCGGGCGTCGACCGGGCGGGGCTTGCTCAGCCAGTCGCGCCAGTCGGGATGGTCGCCGACGACGGCGCGCAGCCGGTCCTGGAAGGGCTGCAGCGTCTCGGGGTCGGGGGCGGCGGGCATGACGGCGGCCTGGTGGTGCACGCCCTCCTCCAGGATGTGGAAGGAGACCGACATGGTGAAGATGGCCTTGCCGTGCTGGATGGCCTGGACCCTGCGGGTGGTGAAGGAGCGGCCGTCGCGGACGCGTTCGACGTTGTAGACGATCGGGATGGCGGGGTCGCCCGGGCGGATGAAGTAGGCGTGCAGCGAGTGCACGTCGCGGTCGTCCGGGACGGTGCGGCCCGCGGCCACCAGCGCCTGGGCGGCGACCTGGCCGCCGAAGACCCGCTGGATGCGCTCCTCGGGGGATCTCCCGCGGAAGATGTCCAGCTCGATCTGCTCCAGGTCGAGCAGGTCGAGCAGTTCCTTGAGCGCCGAGTTCACGGGTCCTCCCCGACCTTCCGGCAGAGTTCTAGTACGGCCTGACCGTACCGGTCCAGTTTCACCTTGCCGATACCTGCTATCGACTGCAGAGCCTCCTCGGAGGTCGGCACCCGCTCGGCGATGGCCTGCAACGTGACGTCGGTGAAGACCACGAAGGTGGGGACCTTGGTCTCCTTGGCCACGGTGACCCGCCACGACTTGAGGCTCTCCAGCAGGGCTTCGTCGTAGTAGGCGGGGCAGGTCGCGCAGCGTCCCAGCTTCTGTTCCTGGGCCAGCGCGAGGGTCCGGCCGCAGACCCGGCAGCCGACGGGCGCGGCCACCGAACGCCGTACGGCGGCGGGCTGTTCGGCGCGGGGGGCGGGAGTCGTACGCCCGTTGAGGCCCTCGAAGAAGCGGGACGGGCGGCGGACGCGGCGGGCGCCGGGGGTGCGGGCCAGCGCCCAGGACAGGTGCAGGTGCTCGCGGGCCCGGGTGACGCCGACGTAGAGCAGCCGCCGCTCCTCCTCGATCTGCTCGGGGGTCTCGGCGTAGATGATCGGGAGCATGCCGTCGGTGGCGCCGACCAGGAAGACGGCGTCCCATTCGAGGCCCTTCGCGGCGTGCAGCGACGCGAGGGTGACGCCCTCCAGCGGGGGCGCGTGCTGCTCGGTGGCGCGGCGTTCGAGTTCGGCGACGAACCTGGGCAGATCGGTCCCCGTGGTGGCCATGTCCTCGGCGAGTTCCGCGAGCGCGTTGAGCGACTCCCATTTGGCTCTGGCGGTCCCCCCGGCGGGCGGTTCATGACTTAGGCCCACCCCGGCCAGAATGGCGTGTACGGCGGGCGCCAGCGGCTCCTCGTCGTTGGCCGAGCGGGCCGCGCCGCGCAGCAGCACGACGGCCTGCCGGACCTCCGGCCGCTCGAAGAAACGTTCCGCGCCGCGCAGCAGGTAGGGCACCCCGGCGTCGGTGAACGCCTGCTCGTACGCCTCCGACTGGGCGTTGATCCGGAACAGCACCGCGATCTCGCGGGTCGGCACCCCGTCGGCCATCAGCTTCTTGACCGTCAGCGCCACCCCGAGCGCCTCGGCGGCCTCGTCGTCGTACTCCGCGAAGACCGGCTGCGGGCCGGGCGGGCGCTGCGCGACGAGGTCCAGCCGGTGCACCGACTTGCTCATGATCCGGTTGGCCAGGGTGACGACCTCGGGAGTGGAGCGGTAGTCGCGGACCAGGCGGACCACCCGCGCGCCGGGATGCTCGACGGCGAAGTTGGTCAGATAGTGCGGAGTGGCGCCGGTGAAGGAGTAAATGGTCTGGTTCGGGTCGCCGACCACGCACAGGTCGTCCCGGCCGCCCAGCCAGGTGTCGAGCAGCAGCTTCTGCAGCGGGTTCACGTCCTGGTACTCGTCCACCACGAAGAACCGGTACTGCGACCGGATCTGGGCGGCCACCTCGCGGTGTTCCGTCATCACGGCGGCGGTGAGTTCGAGGATGGTCTCGAAGTCGACCAGGTGGCGGGTGCGGCGCAGATTCTCGTAGCCCTCGTAGAGGCGGGCGACCTGGTCGGGCGGGATGGGCGGGCTGCGGCGGGCCTTGGCGGCGGCGGCCGGGTAGTCCTCAGGGCCGACCTGGGTGACCTTGGCCCACTCGATCTCGCTGGCCACGTCGCGCAGTTCGGCCCGGTCGGGGGTGCGGCGGAGCAGCCGGGCGGCCTCGATCAGCAGCGGCAGTTTGGACTCCACCACCTGGGGCGGGTCGCCACCGATGACGCGCGGCCAGAAGTAGGTGAGCTGGCGGAGCGCGGCGGCGTGGAAGGTGCGGGCCTGCACGCCGGGCACGCCGAGGCCGCGCAGCCGCTGCTTCAGCTCGCCCGCCGCGCGGGTGGTGAAGGTGACCGCGAGCACGGACTGCGGGTCAACTCCGCCGAAATGCACCGCGTGAGCGATCCGATGGGTGATGGCCCGAGTTTTCCCAGTTCCAGCCCCCGCGAGTACGCACACCGGCCCGCGAACCGCCTGGGCGACCTCACGCTGTTCCGGATCGAGACCCTCCAGAACGTCCAAATAGGGCTCCCCAACGTGCGGATGACCGGATCTGCTGGCATCATCCTTTCAGCAGCCGACCAAGTGTGTCTCATGACCGGGTCAGCCACAGGCAAACAGGAACCGCTCGCGGGAGGAACGAGGACCTTGAGATTAGCCGTTGGTGTCGGTGCGCTCGCCCTGGCAGCGGTCTTCCTCTCCTCCCCCGCGGCGGCCACCGCCACCGCGTCACCCGGCGGCGGTGATCCCGCCCCGACGCCCACCGCGACCGCGACCGTCCCGGTCGAGGAGCGCGCCACTTTCGCGTACGGCAAGCACTACCGCCAGCGGATGGACATCTGGTGGCGCAAGGACGGCGTCACCCGCCCGGCCGTCTTCGTGATCCACGGGGGCTGGTGGTCCGGCGGCGACAAGAAGTACATGACCGAGGTGACCCGGAGCTACTTCCAGCTCGGTTACGTGGTCGTCAACATCAACTACCGGCTGGCGCAGGACGCGCCGTGGCCGGCCCAGCGGACCGACACGCTGGACGCGATCGCCACCGTCCGGCGGCACTTCGCCCAGTTCAACCTGGACCCGGATCGTTACGCGCTGCTCGGCTTCTCGGCCGGCGGGCACATCGCGGCGGCGGTCGGGACGTATGGGGACGGGGTTCCCGGGCTGCGTGGCGTGGTCGGGATCTCGCCGGTGGTGTCGCCGCGCACCGCGTACGAGGACGGCGACGAGGGCGCGGACCACGAGCAGCGCAAGTTACGCAAGGCGACCATCGCGCTGGCGGGCGGCTGCGAGCCGATCGAGTGCCCGCGGATCTGGTCGAGCATGGAGGTGCCGCTGCACGCCACGCAGGGGGACGCGCCGATGCTGAGCGTGCACAGCGCCGACGAGTTCGTGCCGCCGTACCAGAGCGAGATGCTGAAGCAGGCGCTGAACTCGGTCGGCGTGGCGATGAACATCCGGGCCGTGCCGGGTTTCGTGCACAGCAGCCCGCTCTACCGGGAGCCGGGCGTGGCGGAGTCGGTGCAGTCGTGGATCATCGCGCGGCTGGCGCACTGACGATCACCCGGGAACATGGACGATCCTCGCCGTGTTGCCAATGATCGGCCTAAGGAAAGGGACGAACATGGCGCTCACGGTGTACACCACCACCTGGTGTGGCCCCTGCAAGCGGCTCAAGAGCCAGCTGACCCGTGAGGGGATCGCCTACCGGGAGGTGGACATCGAGCGGGAGGCGGACGCGGCCGAGTTCGTGGAGAGCGTCAACAACGGCAACAGGACCGTCCCGACCGTGCTGTTCCCGGACGGGACGGCGTTCACCAATCCATCGGTCATCGAGGTGAAGCGGCGGCTCGGGCTGTAGTCACCAGTCGCCGGCGAGGGTGTCGCCATACCAGGTCTCGATCAGCCGCCTGGCGATCGAGACCGGCGGCGGCAGGCGCAGGTCGCCGCTGTCGAGGGCGGCCACGAGTTCGGCGCGGGTGAACCAGCGGGCTTCGGCGATCTCTTCGGGGTCACGGGTGAGTTCGGTGGTGGCGGCGCGGGCGAAGAAGCCGAGCATGAGGCTGCGCGGGAACGGCCAGGGCTGGCTGCCCAGGTAGCGGGGGGCTTTGACAGTGACGCCGACCTCTTCGAGGACTTCCCGGATGACGGCCTGTTCGAGGGATTCGCCGGGTTCCACGAAGCCGGCCAGGACCGACATGCGGCCTTCTGGCCACTGCGGGCCGCGGGCCAGCAGGATCCGGTCGTCATCGTCGTAGACGGCCATGATCACGGCGGGGTCGACCCGGGGGAAGTGCTGGCTGGCGTCCCGCGGGCAGGTGCGGACGTGACCGCCGGCCGTCACCTCGGTACGGCTGCCGCAGCGCGGGCAGAACTCGTGGGTGCTGTGCCAGGCCTCCAGCGCGACGGCGTAGACCAGCAGGCCGGAATCCCGGTCGTCGAGCAGCGCGCCCGCCTGCCGCAGACCGGTGATCTCCGTGCCGGGCAGTTCCGGAAGTTCGGTGTTGACGGCGAAATAGGCGATGTTCCGGGTGTCCAGGCCGAGCAGGTAACGCCGCCCCTCCGGGGCCTCGCCGGGCGGGAGCAGCACCAGCCCGGCGCCCTCCGCATCCCTCCTGACCAGGGTTTCTCCGTTGTTGACCAGCACCACCCTGGTCGCTTCCTCAGCCCAGGCACGTTCCAGCCAGGCGGCGTCCTGGCGCAGCAACGCGGACCGGTCGATCGTGCTGCGCGCCAGGAGTAGCGGCCCGAGTAGGCCCTCAGAGATCTCCACAGGCTTTATCCTTCCTCATCTCGGCTCCCACAATGGCCCAGGCTGGATCCCCCGGGCAGGTGATTAGCCGGTCACACCACGAAGTGATCGACTAGCATGACGGAGTTAGGTGAGCCTTACCTCAGGGGACTTCGTTGCGGCTGTACCTTGCCACGCTCAATCCCACCGATTCGGTCGGGTCCGGATTCCTGCCGGCGGCGGACCGGCTCGGCTGGGACGTGGCGATCCTGACCGACCGGCCCGAACGATACCCCGGGCGCGAGACGATCGGGACCGACGTCCGGGACACCCGGGCGCTGATCGACACCATCGCCCGGCACCATCCACCGGATGTCGTGTTCACCAATTCCGACCATATCCAGGCGGAGACCGCCCTGGCCGCGTCCTATTTCGACCTGCCCGGTAAGGACTGGCGGGCCTGCCTGACGACCAAGAACAAGTCGCTGACGCGGCGCAGGCTGGCGCTGGCGGGGGTTGAGTCGGTCCGGTCGGTACGGCTCGCGCCCGGCGATCCGCCGCCGACCGATTGGCAGGGTCCGGTGGTGATCAAGCCGCGTGAGGGTGTGGCCAGCGAGGACGTGATCCTGGCCAGGAACGCCCGCGAACTCTGGACCGCCGCAACGACGGTCAAGGCCCGCCGCCCCGGCGAGACGCTGGTGATCGAGGAGTACCTGGAAGGTCCGCTGTTCACGCTGGAAACGCTTGGCGATGGCCGGGAAATTCGTGTTCTTGGCGGATATCGCACTACGTTGGGGCCGCTGCCGCATTTTGTGGAAGAACGCCTGGATTGGGAGCCTGACGGCCCGGGACGGGACCATGTCCTGGCCGCGCTGAACGCCCTGGGCGTCAACCTCGGCGCCTGCCACACCGAATACGTCCTCACCGCTACCGGCCCCCGAATCATTGAGGTCAACTATCGCGTCATCGGCGACAACTGCGACTTCCTACTCGCCGATCTCCTGGAAATCCCGCTGTTCGAGTGGATCCTGCGAGCCCACGCCGGGGAACCATTGGGGGATTTAAGCGAAATATCGCCCGAGCGCATTCGGGGTGGGAGCGGGCTGTCCGCCGAGGACAGCGAATCCGCGCGGGAGATTGCGGCGGGCAGAGGGATGCACCGCGAATCCGCGCGGGGGCTCGCGGCGAGCGGCGGGATGCATGGGGCGACGGTCAGTCTGCTGGCTGATCAGACGGGGACGATCATCGCTGCGCCGCCCGAGCAGGAGTTGGTCATCGGTTCGGCGCGGGTCTGGCATCACCCCATCCGGGCACTGGGCGATTATGTACAGCTCACCCACACCAACCGCGACTACCTGGGCTTACTCCGGGTGATCGCGCCCAATCCGGCGGCCGTCGACGACGCCGTCCGCCGGTTCCGTGAGGAGCACAGATGGGTGATCTCGTGATCTCGCTTCGGCGGCGGCGGGCCCGGCGGGTCGTGCGGGCGGTTTCGACGCGGGAGGCGTACCTGTCGGCGCGGGTGCTGAACGCGCTGCTGCGGGAGGACTACGGCGGGCTGGCCGCGCGGGTCACCCGGGACAAGGCCGGGGTCGCTCTGACGCTGGCCTCTGGCCGGAGGGTCCGCCTGACTTCGGGTGGTTTCGCTGGTCTGTTTCAGGATTTCGTGGTGGCTCCGGCTGAGGAACTCGGGCTCGACGAAGTGCTCGAAACCCTGGCCGACGTCGCCGAAGCCGCCGACGCGGCCGGGGTGACGGCGTTCGCCGAGGAATGCCGGGAGACCCTGCTCGCGCTCGATTTGTATGACCGCCAGCGAGAGCGGACTCGAAAGAACCCTCGCCGTGGACAGATTAGGAACGATCGGGATAAACAGACTCTGCCTGGCCCGGAGAACCCCCAGATCAGGATCGATCGGACGACGATCGGGTATGAGGCACTGGCCGCTTGTATCGATCATCCGATTTATCCGACCGCCCGGTGCCGTTCGGGACTGAGTTCGGCGGAATTACTGGCCTACGCGCCGGAGTTCTCGCCGGCGTTCGAGCTTCGGTGGGCGGCGGTTCCGCAGGAGAGTGTGGTCTCGCGGGGGTCCGGGGGGTTCTGGCCGGGCTTCGCGCAGGTCGGGTTGCCGGAACTCGATGGGCATGTGCTGTTTCCCGTTCATCCGCTGTCGGTGGGGAGCCTGCCGGAGGTGATCGTGGGGGCGGTGCCGTATCTGCGGGTGCGGCCGACGTTGTCGATGCGGACGGTGGAGGTCGATCCGCGTACCCATCTGAAGTTGCCGTTGGCCACCAGCACGCTGGGGGCGCGGAACCGGAGGTCGATCCGGCCGGGGACGCTCAGGGACGGCGCCGAGGCGGAGCGGCTGCTGCGGGGGGTGCTCGATCGGGAGCCCGGTCTGCGGGTGTCGCTGGCCGACGAGCAGACCTACGCGCACGCGGGCCAGGAGTACCTGGCCTGGATGATCCGCCGCCTTCCGGACGGCGAGATCGTCTCGGTCGCGGCGCTGGCGGCGCCCGGGGTGCTGCCGGATCTCGCCGACCGTTACTACCGGGGCGACGTCGAAGCGCTCCTGCGTGACTACCTGACCGTGCTGTTCACCTGGAACACAACCCTCTTCGTCCGGTACGGCATCGCGTTGGAGGCCCACCAGCAGAACCTCGCCCTCGTCTTCGGCGACGGCCCGATGCGGCTCCTGGTCAAGGACAACGACGGCCTGCTCGCGGCCCCGGACCGGCTGGCGGCGTCCGGGCTCGACGTGCCCGTCTTCGGGGATCAGCGCATGTTCACCGACGACCCCCACGCGCTGGCGGACGTCTTCATCACGATCACCCTGCATCTGGCGGCGGCGGCCATCACCGTGGGCGCGCTCGGCGAAGCCGACCTCGTGCGCGCCACCCTCGCCGACGCCCTGGACGCCTTCGGCGACGACCCCACCGCCCGGCTCCTCAGAGCCAGGACCCTGGACGCGGCCCGCCTGGTCGGCAAGTCCATGGTCACCGCGGGCACCCTCGTCGACAAACGCCGTACCGGCGCCAGGGACATCAACAAGTTCTACGGCACCAGCGGCCCCAACTATCTCGTGATCACGCAGAGGAGCATCTGACCATGGACCGCCTTGCCATCGACTCCACGAACCCGAGCCCGGGGTCGGCCGCGGACTCGGCACCCGGAACGGCGGATCGGGTCGCGTCAGACTCGGCGGGGCGGATCATGGCGGAATCGGCGGTGGGCACCGAGTCGGCGGTATCGGTGGCGGAGGCGGCCACGGTGGCAGCCCTGTTGCGGTGCTGCGTGCGGGAAGTGGCCGGGCCGCGAGGGCGGGTCTGGCAGTCGGATGAGCAGGTGCTGCTGGAGGTCGGCGGCAGGTGGCTGCGGGCGCGGGCCGGCGGGGGGATCGCGTTGCGGCTGACCCGGGGCGAGTGGCTGCGGGACGGGGTCTGGGAGCCGTTGAGTTCCGCGTTGCTGGTTGAGCTGATCACGGCCGAGCTGGGGGGCGGGAATCCGGAGTTCGCCGAGCAGGTGGCGTCCAGTAGGTCGGTGATGGAGGTGCTGGCCTCGGTCCGGGAGGAGGTCGCGCCGCCGCAGGATCCGTGGCTCGCCTCCGAGCAGGCGCTGGTGTTCGGGCATCCGTTTCATCCCACGCCGAAGGCGCGGATCGCGGCGAAGGGCGACTGGCTGAGTTACGCGCCGGAGGCGTACGCGCGGTTTCCGCTGCGGTTGCTGGGGGTTCGGGAGGATCTGGTGGTCGAGGAGGGGGATCCGAGCGCGCTGGACCGGCTGGGGGCGGCTCCGGCCGGGTACCGGCTGCTTCCGGTGCATCCGTGGCAGTACGAGCTGCTGGATCTCCCGATGGACGGGCGGCTGATCGATCTCGGGTTCACGTCCGGGCTGTCCACGCCGACCTCGTCGGTGCGGACGGTGTACGAGCCGGATCTGGACAAGTGCCTGAAGTTCAGCCTGGACGTGCGCATCACCAATTGCGTACGGAAGAACGCCTGGTATGAGCTGTCCGGGTCGGTGGAGTTGTCGCGGCGGCTGGCGCCGGTGTTCGCGGATCTGGCGGAGACGTTCCCGGGGACGCGGTGGCTGCCGGAGCCGGGGTATCGGTCGGCGGATCTCGGGACGTCGCTGCTGGAGGGGCTCGGGGTGCTGGTGCGGTGCAGCCCGTGGGGGCGGGCCGGGCGTGGGGTGACGCCGGTGCTGGCGGGGGCGCTGGCCGTACGGGACTTGCGGCGGGCGGATGCGATGGCGTGGTGGGTGGCGTACGTCGAGCGGGTGGCGCTGCCTGTTCTGGACGCATATTTCCGGCATGGGGTGGTGTTGGAGGCGCACCTGCAGAACGTGCTCGTGGGGCTCGACAGCCAGGGCATGCCGGTGGAGGCGGTGTTCCGCGACCTGGAGGGGACTAAGCTTGTCGGTCATGATTTGTCGGGACTGGTTCCGGAGGTGGCGGCAGCGCTGGAGTACGACGCGGAACGCGGCTGGAACCGGGTCGTGTACTGCCTGTTCGTCAACCACCTCGCCGAGATCGCCGCCACCCTGGAAGGCCCGCGCACGCTCCGCGACCTGTGGGCCGCCGCCGGCGAACTCCTCGCCTGCTACGCCGACACCCGCGGCTGGCCTCCCCCGCTGGCAGAGCTCCTGGCCGGCGTCCCCCTCCCCGCCAAAGCCAACCTGGCCGTCCGCTGGTCCCGGTCCCCCGACAAGACCGCGACGTATGTCCAGGTGGCCAACCCGCTGTCGAGGCCCGCGTGAACCTCCGCGACCACGCCGACCGCCTGGGCGACATCCCTGCGTATGTGTACGACCTGCCGGGCCTGCACACCCACGCGGCGGCCATCCGACGAGCGCTGCCGGACATCGAGATCTACTACGCGGTCAAAGCGAACCCGGATCCGATGCTGCTGCGAGTGATCGCGCCGCATGTGAACGGATTCGAGGTCTCATCGGGAGGCGAGTACGCGCACGTCCGATCAGTGCTCCCGAACGCCCGGCTCGCATTCGGCGGCCCCGGCAAAACGGACGCCGACCTAAGTCTCACCCCGCACCGCATGCACGTAGAGAGCCCAGGCGAACTGCGGCGACTACTCAACCGATCCGAGCCGGTGGACATCCTGCTGCGCGCCAACCTGGACGTCCCCGTCGCCGGGGCCGCGCTCGCGATGGGCGGCGGCGCGACACCCTTCGGCATGGATCCCGCCGGAATCCAGGAATGCCTGGCCCTCCTCGGCGGCCCGGTCCGCTTCCGCGGCCTGCACGCGCACCTGGCCAGCGGACTCGACGCACCCGACTTGCTCAAACTGGCCACCGCCGTGATCGGCTACGCCCGGGAGCTCGGCGCCCCCGAAATCAACCTCGGCGGCGGAATGGCCGTGCGCTACCAGCACCCGGACCAGCGCTTCGACTGGACGGCCTACGGCCAGGGCCTGACCGGCATCCCGGAAAAACTACGAATCGAGCCGGGACGAGCGATGACCGCCTACTGCGGCTGGTATCTCACCAAGGTCCTCGACCTCAAACGAGTCCACGGCGAACTCTTCGCCGTCCTCACCGGCGGAACCCACCATCTGCGCACACCGGTCACCAAGGGCCACAACCAGCCGTTCACGGTGTTCGGCTCCGCCGAGTCGCCGGAGGAGACCGTCACGCTGGTCGGGCAGCTGTGCACCCCGAAGGACGTCTTCGCCCGGCGGGTGCGCGCGACGTTGCGGGTCGGCGATGTGGTGGCCTTCGCGATGGCGGGCGCGTACGCGTGGAACATCTCCCACCACGATTTCCTGATGCACCCCAAGCCGGAGTTCCACTACGTTTCGGGGATTTCGTAGATCAGGGCGGTCAGGTCGTCGGATTCCATCAGGTCCACCGGGCGGACCGTCTGGTTCGCCCGTACATAGTGGAAAGCCGCGCTGACCTTGGCCAGCGGAGTGCGGGAGAGCTGCGCCCACGCCAGCCGATAAGCGGCCAGCTGGATCGCGGCCGTCCGGGCGGCTCCGCCACGGGGGCGTTCGCCGGTCTTCCAGTCGACCACGACATAGCCGTCGCGTTCGCGGAACACCGCGTCCATGCGGCCGCGAACCAGGCGGTCCGCGATCACGGTTTCGAACGGGACCTCCAGGTCGACCGGTGTCTGGTCGGCCCAGCGGCTCTCCTCGAATCTGGCCCTGAGCTCGGTGAGGCGCAGGTCGGCTTCGGAGATCTGGTCGGTCGCGCCCGGCAACTCGAAGTCGTCGAGCAGGCGCTGCTGGCCCCAGCGGGACTCCAGCCAGCGGTGGAACGAGGTGCCCCGGCGCGCCAGCGGGGTGGGTTTGCGCGGCAGCGGGCGGCGGATCTGCTTGGCGAAACCAGCTGGATCCTGGGCGAGCGTGACCAGGGACGACACCGACAGCCGGATCGGCAGTTCGACGATGCCGGACTCGCGGCGGCGGTCACGTTCGCGCAGGAGCAGTTCGGTGTCCCTGGTCCAGGAGCGCATGCGTTCGCGTTCCCACTCCTTCACCTCGCCTTCGCCCTCGTCGGACAGGCCGTCCATGGCGGCGGTGACCAGGTCAGCGCCCTCCCGGATGGCGTCGCGGACGACCACGTTCGGCCAGGTGGCCTCCGGCGGCTCGGCCAGCAGCGGGTTCTCGTCGACCTCGCCCTCGGTCCAGCGTGGGATCGCGGTCGCGTACTCCTTGATCTCGGTGAGGAAATCGGAGGGTTCGAGTGGCTTGGTGGAGCTCCCCCAGCGGTAGCCGGAGGCGATCAGCAGGTAATGGGCGCGGGTGACGGCGACGTAGGCCAGCCGCCGTTCCTCCCGCAGGTCGCGTTCCCGGCACCGTTCGTCGAAGTCGGCGAGCTCGTCCTTGTCCAAGCCGGCCAGTTCGGGCAGGTCGGCGCTGTCCCCCCGCAGCACGTACGGCAGTTTGCGGGGATTCTCCGTCCATCGGGAGTTGGTGACGGGGGTCGCGGGGAAGATGCTGCCCTTGGCCAGGCCGCCGCGCTGCGTGGTCAGCTGGGACAGTCCCGGCACCACGACGACCGGCCATTCCAGGCCCTTGGCGGCGTGCACGGTCATCAGTTTGACGCTGTTGGTCTCGCCGACGCGGCCCTGCTCCAGGCCGAATTCTTCGCTTTCCGCGGCTTTGATGTAGGCGAGGAAGGCGCCCAGGGTCGGGTCCTCGGCGTCGCCGGCGAAACGGCCGGCCGCGTCCTGGAAGGCGTCCAGGTCGGCGCGGGCGGCCAGCGGGCTGCCGCCCCTGGCGGCCACCTCCACGTCCAGGCCGAGCCGGCGTTCCACCTCGCCGATCAGATCGGGGAGCGACTGCCCGGCGTGGGCGCGCAGCACCCGAAGCTCCAGGGCCAGGGCGGGCAGGCGCTCCCGGGCGAGGTCGGAGAACCTGGCGCGCCACTCCTCCTGGTCGGGCAGCTCGTCCAGCGCGTCGATCAGGCTGCCCCGCTCGGCCTCCAGATCGGCGACGACCTGCTCCAGCGGGTCCTGGCCCGGCCGGTGGCCGAGCTCGCGGTTGAGGTCGCGGGCCAGCTCGCCGAGCACCTTCAGGTCGGCAGGCCCGATCCGCCAGCGCGGCCCCGCCAGCAGGCGGACCAGCGCGTCACCGGCGCTGGGGTCGTACATGACGCGGAGCGTGGCCACGATGTCGGCCACTTCCGGCACGGTCAGCAGACCACCCAGGCCGACGACTTCAACCGGGATGTCGCGCGCTTCCAGGGCTCGCCTGAGGGCCGGGAACTGCGATCGTTTGCGCGCCAGGATGGCCACGTCCTGAGGTTGTACGGCGTTCGCGCCGCCGTACACGCTGGATTTGGCCTTGCCGCGTTCGCCCTCGCCCCACGGGAGGCCGTCGGGGGCGGTCTCCTGGCCGAGCGTGCCGGCGATGCCCTCGGCGATCCAGGCGGCCTCCTCCTCGGCGGTCTCGTGGAAGGCGGCGACCACGCGGCCCCGGTCCACCCGGTTCTCGCCGGGGACCAGGACGGGCACCTCGGTGGCCTCCCGGCGCAGCTCGACCTGGATCTTGGCGGCCACGTCCAGGACACGTTCGCCGTTGCGGAAACTCACCGACAGCTGCCGGATCGGGGCGAGTTCGCCGCGAGTGGTGCGGAAGTCCTCAGGAAAACGGGTGAGGTTGCCCGCCGACGCGCCGCGCCAGCCGTAGATCGACTGGCAGGGGTCGCCGACGGCGGTCACCGGATGCCCGCCCCCGAACAGCGCCCGCAGCAGCACCAGCTGGGCGTGGCTGGTGTCCTGGTACTCGTCCAGCAGGACGATGGTGAACCGCTCCCGCTCCAGCTCCCCCACTTCCGGATGATTCGCCGCGATCCGGGCCGCCAGCGCCATCTGATCGCCGTAGTCGATGACCTCCCGGCTCCGCTTCACCCGCTGATACGCCTCGACCATCGGCAGCAGCTGCTCCCGGACGAGCTGCACCTTCACCGGTTTCTGCTGCGGCAGCGTGATCCGCCCCGATAACGCGGCCAGGCGCTCCCGCAGCCAGTCACCGGTCCGATACACGTCGTCCGGTTCGCGCAGATGCTCCGACAGCTCCCCCGCCAGCTCCAGCACGGCGGCGGTCACACTGGCCGGGCCCAGATCGACGTGGTCCATCGGCCCGTCGTACTGGCCGACCACCCGGGACGCCAGCTGCCAGGCCACGGCGGGCGTGACCAGCCGCATGGTCGGCTCCATCGCCTCCCGCAGGGCGTGGTCGGTGACCAGCCGGGCGGCGTACGCGTGATAGGTCGAAACCGTGGGTTCGGTCTCCAGTTCGGCGATCAGGCCGGCCGAGACGAGGCCGGTGAGACGCTTGCGCACCCGTTCCGCGAGCTCGCCCGCCGCCTTGCGGGTGAAGGTGAGCCCGAGAATCTGCTCCGGGCGCGCGTACCCGTTGGCGACCAGCCAGACCACCCGCCCCGCCATGGTCTCGCTCTTGCCGGACCCGGCGCCGGCGACGACCACCATCGGCTCACGGTCGGCTTCGATCACGACCGCCTGCTCGGGTGTGGGCGGCAGCACCCCGAGCTTGACGGCCAGCTCGTCCGGGGTCAGCACACCTGGCCTCCGCTGTCGTTCACCGGGCAGGAGATTCTGGCGGCGCAGGTGCGGCAGCCGTCGTTGACCTTGGCGACGAACAGGTTCGACGACATTCCGGCGGCCACGGTGGTGACCAGTTCCTCGGCCCAGCCGGGCTCGGAATCGTCGCGGAGCGCGCCCTGCTGCTGCTCCTTGGCGTCCTTGCCCGCGGCCTTGCCGAGTTGCACGAGGGCGGCGCCGCCGGGCTCGACCAGGCCGTGGCGTTTGAACGCGCCGAGCAGGGTGGCCAGCTGGTAGACGCCGAGCTGGGGGTGGCGGTCGAGTTCGTCGTCCTTGGGCTTGCTGGCGCCGGTCTTGATGTCGATGATCACCGCGCGGCCTTCGCCGTCGCGTTCGACCCGGTCGACGCGGCCCTTGATGATGACGCCCTCGGAGACGACGGCGGTGAACGCCTCTTCCGGGGCGACCAGTTCGCGGGGGTTCTCGGCGTGCCAGCGCAGGAACCGTTCGACCATCTGCTCGGCGACGTGGCGCTGTTTGCGGTTGAACCAGAGGCCGCCGAAGTCGAGTTCGTCCCAGATCTCGTCGAGCCGGCCGCTGAGCGCCTCGACCGGGTTGTTCTCGGCGGCGAGGACGGCGATGGCGTGGATGACGGTGCCGAGGCTCTGCGAGACGCTGGCGCTGCTCGCGCCGACGGCGGTCTCCAGGACCCAGCGGAGGTTGCATTTGGTGAAATTCTCGACGGCGGACGGGGAGATGCGGACGATGTCGTCCGGCCAGGCGAGGGGGCGGTCGTCGGAGAGTTCGGTGAGGGCGTACCAGGTTTTGGGGTCGGCGCCGGGGATCCTGGCTTCGGCGAGGCGGGCCAGGTGGCGGGCGGCGGCGCGGCGCAGCGGTTCCGGGCGGGACTGGTCGCAGACGGTGGCCCGGAGGTCGGCGACCAGGGCGGGCATGCTCAGCCAGCGGGCCCGATCGTCGACGGTGGCCGTCTCCAGCTCACCCGGCAGCAGCTCGGCCAGGAACCGCGACGGCCGCTCCTCGGCGTCCTCGCCGCCGACCGCCGTGACGACCAGCTTGCGCCTGGCCCGGGTCGCGGCCACATAGAACAGCCGCCGCTCCTCGGCCAGCATCTTCGACCCCAGCGCCGCCTTGACCGCGTCCGTCCCGTCCAACCCGGAACCCTCAGCGACCTCGACAAGCGTCTCAGTGCCCAGCAGAGACCCGCGCAACCGCAAATCCGGCCAAACCCCTTCCTGTACGCCGGCGACGACGACCACGTCCCATTCGAGCCCCTTAGACCGGTGCGCCGTCAGAATCCGCACCGCCTCCCCGTCAGGCGCCTGCTCGGCCAGCGAGTCCGCCGGAATCTCCTGCGCGACCAGATCGTCCAGAAAGACCTCGATCCCCGCCTTCGGCAGCCGATCGACGAACTTGGCCGCGTAATCGAACAACGACACGACCCCATCCAGATCCCGATCGGCCTGCGCCCCCCGCGCCCCCCCGCTCAAACTGACCGACGTCCACTTCTCCGAAAGCCCCGAAGCCTGCCAAACCTCCCAAAGCACCTCTTCAGCCGTCCCCGCCTTCTTCACCGCCTCCCGCGCCACCTTCAACAACCGCGCCACCCGCTCAGCCGGCGCGGCCACATGCCCCTCCAACAGCGTGAGCTCCCGCTCATCCCGCAACGCCGCAACCAACATCTCATCCGACGACCGCACCCCAAACGGCAACATCGGCTGCCTGGCCTCATCCCCGGCGACACCCTCTTCCGTCGGCTCACCCTCCCCAGACGGTCCGCCACCCGCGGTTTCTCCGGCTTCCGCCTCTGCCGACTCGCTTTTCACCGCTTCGCCGGCGTCCTCATCTGGCGGTCCGTCTACCGGGTCGCCGACCACGACCGCCTCCCCCTGCGCGGCGGACTCCAGAGCCTCAAGCTCGGCGATCCGAAGCGCACGCCGAAGCCGCCGCACCCCGATCATGTCCGTGGCCCCCACCGGCCCGGTCAGCAGTTCCTCCGCCGTGGCCACATCCAACGCCGACGGCCGAACCGCCGCCCGAAGCAGAGTCACCAGCGGCCGAACCCCCGGCTCCTGAATCAGCGGAACCTCATCCCCGGCCACCACCACCGGCACACCCACCGTCAGCAACGCCCGCCGCAAAGTCGGCACCTGCCGAGTGGCACTCCTCACCAACACAGCCATCCGCGACCACGGCACCCCCTCCAGC
>NZ_BLAD01000106.1 GCF_009687845.1 Acrocarpospora corrugata | reverse complement strand
TCGGGTCCTCGGTCGTGAGGTGGTTGTCGAGGGAAACAGCCTCGGCAGTGAGCGCTTTCGCGTTGTAAGTCGTAACGAAGTCCGCCTTCCTGCTGAGCTCGACAGCGCAATCGACTCTGTTTTCGGCCGGACCGTTGAGTTGGGGGCCGCCGTTGAACATGCTCGCAAAGTCGGCCGGAACGTCACCAGGTCAACCGCCGCCAATGACGACTACCGTAGGGCGCTCGGGGTGGCCCATCGCCATGCGGGGCTGCTCATGCATGACGCCGACGAAGCCTTCCGCTGTGTCGCTGAGCTCGACGCCACATCTGAGTCCCACCACGCTGTTCTCGGAGGTCTCCACCGAGCGCGCCTTCTATCTCAGGAAGTCGTCCTCGACCTCGCTCACGCCATGAACCCTCGGCCGGTCTTAGTGCGAGACCTAGCCGTGTCGCCAATTCGGCGATAAGCCTGATCCACTTGACGATTGTCCTGCTACCCCACAGTCACCGTCCGAGATACCAGGAGGAATTGCGAGCAGAACTGAGCGACCTTGCCCAAGCGAAGGCCAGCAAAGCTATGCAGATCGTGTACGCGGTCGAGCAGTTGCGCCGCGTGTGGCAGCTTCGCGCGGCGCTCAAAGCACCAGACCGGTCGCGGTTCTTCAGGTCGCATCGGCTTGCGTGCTGGGTCCTGAAGTCGGAGGTCCGGACCTGGGGGCTCGTCTCGTGGCAGCTGCTCTAGGGCGGGGTGGAGACGGCATGGGACACCGGTGTAGGTGCGGCGATCACGTTCGTGGTCAGCGGTGCCCTGACGTACTGGTGCATCGTGACGCAGCTTCGGAAGCGGTGGCAGATCGAGGTCAGGCAGCGGCGTGAGGAGGACCCACCGAATTCGTGATCATCACGAGTAACATGCACGACATGAGTACGCCCCGCCACCTTCCGGTGGCGGGGCGTTTTCGCGTTACCTGGCATACGTAGGACCAGGCCTGCTACAGTCATATGATCCACTTCCTACTACGCTTCATGATCACCCTCCCTTCGTGTCGGCTCCCTCAATGCCTGAGTTTTCACCGGCGCGAGGCGAACATGAAGCCGGGAAACCGGTTCGGGCAAGCATCGGAGACGTCGGTATAGGTGAGGTATATGAGCTGGCAGAACACACCATGGCGCCTATCTAAGATCCGCCGCCCCCCGGAGGCGGCCTAGTACGTGGCGCTGGCCGATCTGTTCAAGGTCATCCCGCTCCCAGAGCGGCCCGGCCGACGTCGGTGAGAACCAGTCGGTACCCGTTCATCCTGTCCGCGTCTGTCTCGTCGTGGGTGATCCACCCGGCGGCGAAGAGGACGGCCAAGGTCGCGGCGGGGATCCCGGAGCGGCGGGGCGAGAGCGCGTTGTGCCGTACGACCTCATCGCGGACGCGGGATGGAGTACCCGTGACGCCGGTGGAGCCCTGCGCTTGTCCCACCAGCGAATCTCCCAGCTGGCCCCCGTACCGCCCAATAGGCTGTAGACGTCCTTTCAACCTTTGTCCGGTTGGGACGCAATCGCGCCGCCCCTTCGGGCTGGTTACCCGAACAACGGGACGGCGCGCGCCCCCGTCGGCCTTGTGCCGACGGGGGCATGCTCATATCGGAGAGCGGTCAACAACCTGGCGTTCCATCCATCCGGGGCTGGGCGAGGACAACCACGGTCGCGTCGTCCCGATACCCCTCCTCGTTCCCCCGGGTGGCGGCCACGATGGCGTCGGCGAGCGCCTGCGGCTCGCCCCGGTGCTCGCGGACGAGCCTTTCCAGCTCGGCATGCGGGATGCCGTCAGGCACGCCGTCGCTCGTCAGCAGCACCAGCGGATCGGCGATCCGCGCGAAATGCACCGTCGCCACCGACGCGCGGCCGAGCGAGCACCGAATCCAGTTGTCATGCTCCTTGGCTAGCTCGACCGGGATACCGTTGACACGCAGGTACTGGCCCACCGTGTGATCCGTCGACCGCTGCACCAACTGCTCGCCATCCCATCCATAGACCCGCGAATCGCCGGTCCAGGCGATGCCCGTCTCCTCACCCGGCTGGGCAACCGCGAGCACGGCGACCCCATCGGGCGTGATCGGGACCGTCCCGGGTAAGGCCGCGAGCTCGGCCGCGGCGAGAATGCCGAGCGTCGGCGTCTTGCGCGGGCCGACTCGGGAGGCGACCTCGGCCGCGATCTGGGCGAAGCGCGCGATGCCGTCGACAATCGCGGCCCCCACCACATCAGAACCGGGGAGGTGGTGAACGGCGTATCCGTCACAGTTATAGCGGCGATCCCCTCCTTCGGACCGCTCCTGGCCGGCCTCGACCTGACCAACATCGTCATAACAGCCGACGCGATGCACACCCAGACCGGCCACGCCAAGCAGATCCTCGCCCAAGGCGGCGACTACATCCTCATGGTCAAGGCCAACCGGCCCTCCCTGCTGCGGCAGCTCAAAGACCTGCCTTGGAACCAGATCCCGCTCGGCGCACGCACCACCGGGACCGGCCACGGCCGCGGCGAGATCCGCCGGATCAAAATGTGCGGCGTTCACCCCGGCCTGCCCTTCCCCAGAGCCGTCCAGGCCGTCCAGGTCAACGCCGCCGCACCCGCCAAGCCATGAAGGTCACGATCAAAACGGTCTACGCCATCACCAGCATCAAACCCGGCCGCGCCACCCCCGCCCGGACCGGCGAACTCATGCTCGGCCACTGGCAGGTGGAAACCCTCCATCACATCCGCGACGTCACCTACGCCGAGGACGCCGCACGCGCAGCGGAACCGCACCCCGCGCCATGGCCACCCTTCCGCAACCTGGCGATCGGCCTGATCGGCGCCATCGGCTGGAGCAACGTCGCCGAGGCCACCGAGCACTACCGGGCCAATCCCGCCCATGCTCTTCAATGGTTCGGGTCCACGATGTGAACACGCTTCGGCCCTGCCTCCAAGCTGGAGACCACGTTCGGAAACGTGAATGCAGACGTCCTCCAGCATTTCGTTCCCGGTTTCACCCGCGGCGACTTCGTCGAAACCATCCAGAATTCATCCTGGCCCGAATAACAAACCGCAGCCGGTCGACAAGAACTCCGAAGCCATCACGCGAGGATCGAGGCGTCCGCATCGTCCCACGGGTTCCGCAGCGCGTCTGACTTGCTGAGACTTCACGAGGAAAGGCCCCTCCGAGCAGGGCTGCCGTTGGGTGCGCGCCATGTCCGCCAGCCCTGATCAACCAGAGGGCCGCGAGAGCCGCAGCAACACGAATAACGATAGTATGCGCCAGCTAATGATCATTTAATCACTGGAGCACCCTTGCGACGATTAATCACGTATGCCGGTATGGCCCTGGTTGTGCTCACCGCCGGATGTGGGTCCCCAGCCGACGCACCTGCCGACGCGGCGGCCAGCCCAACGGTCAGCCCGATGGCGGCGCTGGAGACGCAACTCGTGGCCAAGCGTGGGGTGAAGGTCAGCGAAATTCAGGAGACCCACGTCGACGGCGAACTCTTCAACAGCGGGAACCGCGACGGCATCGTGGAGTTCAGCGGCACCGGCGTCGCCGGATACGAGTACACGATGAAAACCGAGCTGATGGACACCCCCATCCGGACGCTCGCCATCGGCTCCTACTCCTACCAGTCCGGCGGAGCGATCGCGGACGCGCTGCCCGACGGCAAGACGTGGCTGCAGTCGAAGAGCGAACCGGAGAAGCGAACCCCGTTCTTCAGCCCAATGCTGATCCTCGAACCCGCCACCCTCAAAGCCGTACTGGCGACGACGGCGAAGCAGTCCGGCGGCCTGTACGAGGGAACGATCACTCTGGGCGCTCTCCACGCGGTATCGCCGTCATTCCAGACCGAGGACCTGACTGACACCCGAGAGG
Organism: Acrocarpospora corrugata; assembly: GCF_009687845.1. GTDB lineage: Bacteria > Actinomycetota > Actinomycetes > Streptosporangiales > Streptosporangiaceae > Acrocarpospora > Acrocarpospora corrugata. Next base: position 29,868 of record NZ_BLAD01000106.1, on the reverse strand, counting down.
CTGCACTGGTGATGTCCTGGCGAATGTCACTGGGCCAGGACGGGCTACCGACACGACTGCTCACGAGCTATTCCGACCCCGAATACACTCTCGGCCCCCTGGAGAAGAAGAGCGACATCCGCTTCTCCTCCTGGGGAACCCCATCGGAAATCGCACCACCGCCGAAGAACGACACAACCACCTGACAAGCGAGAGCCATACGGCATCACAACCAAAGATCAATAGGCACCCATGGCACTAGGCCAGCGCTCGGGCCTGGCGGCCCGAAGCTCATGTCGGTTGTTACTGGACGGTGGGTCATTCGCTGGATTGGGTAGTCCGGCGACACGGGATATCTGCGGGATGATCTTCACTGGATAGGTATCTGGGTGCGGTCTAGCCGCAGGTGAGAGGTCATATCGGCGTAGATTTCATACTGGTCTTGAAAAACCGCTAGGCCGGGTGACCGGTCTCGTGGGTTCGAATCCCACGCTCTCCGGTGAACAGGGAAGACGTTGAGAGCAAGTCTTCGTGACCATCGGCGAGGCGCTCCCGATGGGAGCAAAATGGGAACACCCTGTCATGATCTCGCTTTCCGAGAGGCTTTCCGCTCCGGGATGAGAGCCAGCCGCCTTAGGCGCGGCTCGGTCGGAAGCCGTCTGACCGGGTTCGACGCTGAACGTTACAAAGAAGCGCAACGTCGTTGAGCGGGCGTCAACCGACTGAAGAACTTTCGGGCGATAGCCACCCGCTACGACAAAACGTGCCTCTACCTCGGGACTATCACCCTTGCCGCGTCGGCCTACTGGCTCCGTACCTGACCCGAGAAACAGTCTCTAGTCGCGGCGCGGGAGCCTTACGGCCCGAGCCGGATCGAGCGCTTCCAGTATCGAAAACCCGGGCATATGCTGGCGAAAATCTGCCGATGATCACCGCCGAAGCTCCCAGGGGGACATGATGCCACGGCGATCTGGGGTACTGCGCTGGTCTGCGGGCATCGTGGCGGTCGCGTTCGTCGCGTCGGGACAGTCGGCGGCCGTAGGCGCCACCGGAAGCCCGTCCGGGGCGGGGGACTTCGTCGTGTACGGGTTCAGCCAGTCGGACGTGCACGAGGAGGACCCGCAGGTCTACGAACTCGACCCGGACACCACTATCCGCGCGATCGGGAAGTGGTCCACGGCGGGCGATGAGGCAGCTGACTACAACTTCACGCAGATCGGCCGCTACCACGCCAAGGGCATCAACTTCATGGGAAGCGGCACGGCGAGCATAATCTTCCCGAAGGACTTCGCCACCGCCCAGATCTTCGACGACATGTCGACGCGCGACGCGGACGGCAGTCCGGTGCCCCATGACGAATTCGGTTTTCCGGAGCCGGCACGGCGGGGCAACATCTTCAACCCCAAGTACCGCGAGTATCTCCTTTCCTGGGCGCGCATCCAGGTCGACGGCGGAGTCGACGGGCTCAACTTCGACGAGATCAACGCCGGATTCAGCGGCGGTTTGAAGTACGGCTTCAACGGCAACGAGGGCTTCGACGACTACGCGATCGCCGACTTCAACCGGTACCTCCTGGCGAAGTATCCGACCTTCACCGCTGCGGACTGGTCGTCGCGCTTCGGTATGACCGGCGACAACATCCTCCGTCGCGACGTGCCGGCCGGCGACCTGGCGGCCAATTTCAACTACCGCGATTACCTGCGGGCCGGCGGCTGGAATCTCGACCCCCTGAACGCGGCGAATCCGCTCGCTCCCGAGTGGGGCCGGGTGGTCGCCAACCGCATGTACGCCGAGGACACATCGTTCACCGCAACGTACATCCGCCGGTACTGGAAAGAGATTGTCGACAAAATGCGGGCGTACGCCTGGCGCACCCGGCACCGCAGCATTCTCATCTCCTCGAACGGGCTATGGCCCTATGTGGACTTCAACAGCGTCGGCATGTACCCGTGGAACCCGGACGAGCAGACGCCCGACTTCCGCGGCGCCGACTACGTGCCGGTGGTCGACGGTCACCTCAACGGCGCCAAGTCACTCCAGTCGCAGTACCGCTACCTGAAGACGCAGAGTGTCCGGATCGCAGGTCACGTTCCGGTCGTCGTGTTCATCGACTGGCCGAACGACATGATGACCAACTACCTCAACCTGCCGCTGCAGGAGAAGAAGGACTACTGGCGGATCTTCGGCGCCGAGGCGTACGCGAACGGCATCTTCCCTGCCTTCCATCTGAAGGACACCGTGGGCAGCCCCACCGCGACGGACCTCGGAATGATGGACTTCTTCAAGACGTACACCCGCTTCTACAAGGACCATCGCGCGATTTTCAAGGACAATGAGATCGGCACCCAGGCGGTACAGGTCGGTGCGGCCAATGTCGCGGCGAGTGTGCTCGTGCAGCGCGGCACCGGCAAGCGCTCCATCCACCTCGTCAACCACAACTACGGCCAGGGCGTCACACCCCAGGCAGGGTTCACGGTGAAGGCTGACCTGGACTCCTGCCCGCGCCGCGTCTCGTTGATCTCGCCAGATTTCCCGCAGCCGAAGTCGCCGGCATTCTCCTGCCGGCACGGCAAGCTGAAGCTGACCGTCGACCGCCTCGACTACTACAACATCATCCAGCTGTAGCCGGATGGTCAGTTGCCGGCGGTTCCAGAGCGCGTTCTGCTAGGCGCGAGCCAGTACGGGACTCCCCGCACCAAAGCTCGCACCAGGACGTTCACTGGGTAATCCAGTCGATCCCGGCGAATCAGGGAGGCTCGCAGGATCGCGGCTGTCGCACGGTGTGGCGTCGGAGGTTCTCGTAGCCGAGTAGGGCGACGACGTCCCTCACGAAACACGGGTCTCGTTGTCATCCGGAACCGGTCCTCCACAGCGTCGATACCTATGACACCTGAGGACGGAGTTCGTGGATGGACGATGATTTCGACAGCTTCGTAGTGCAACGCTACGACCGGTTACGAGGTTCGGCCTTTCTGCTTACGGGAGACCTCGCGACCGCTGAAGACATAGTGCAGACGGCGCTGGCGAAGGCATGGGCTGCGTGGGGGCGGATCAATACCAACCCCGATTCCTATGTGTACCGGATCGTGGTGAACACCCATATCTCCTGGTGGCGCAGGAAATGGCGCAATGAGCTGCCCTCCCTGGAACTGCCCGAGCATCCCGACCCTTACGACTTCACCACCGAGGTGGTACAGCGGCAGGCGCTCCTGGCGGCGGTCGGCGGCCTGCCGAGGAAACAGCGGGTAATCGTCGTGCTGCACTACTTCGAGCAGTTGACGCTCATCCAGTGCGCCGAAGTGCTCGGATGCTCGCTCGGGACAGTCAAGACGCAGCTCGGCCGCGCACTGAAACGGCTCCGCGTCGATCCGGAAATCCAGCCAGCGGAGGTGGAACTGTGAACTACACCGAAGAGCAGCTGCGCGAGGCGCTGGCCGAATGCGTCATCCCGGGGTCTCCTGACGTGCAGCAGATCGTCCGGCGGGGTCGCCGCATCAAACGGCGTAGGAGGGCGGGTCTCGCGCTCGCGGGCCTCGCCGCGGCCGCCGCCGCTTCCTTGGGGGTTCAGCACGTCTGGGTAGGTCCGGTCCAGGTGGCGCAACGACCGCCGACGACGACGGCGACGGCCTCGGTGGCGCCCAGTCTGCCGCCCGAGAACACCCGAGCTGCGCCCCCCGCTCCGTTGATCGCGAGCCGGTCATCCGACACCGTACTCGCCGGCAAGACGGTGGAGTTCCAGCCGTTGAGCTTCTTCACCTCGTACATGATCGTCTGCGCCGACCCGGATGCGTGGGTGATCACGCGGTCGAGGGGCGGCGCCGTGAGCCGGTGCGGCCAGCAGGGCTCGTTTATCGTCAGCGAGAGCAAGCGGTCGGCGTCGCCGGGGTGGTTGGAGCGCACACAGGAGTTCGAGGTCTGGGTGCTGCCCGCAGACCTCCCGGTCCACGAGCCGATGCGACCCACCGGTCCCGACCCGTACGCCGGATGCACGGTGGCTAGGAAGGACGTGGGCTGGTGCGACGGCAAGTACCTGATGAATCTCCTGGTAAAGATGCCTGGTGTTCTGGAGAAACTGGCCGAGGAGACCGAGTCGCAGCCAGGGGCATGGGCGGTCGGCGTCTATGACCGGGCAGACGCGACCGACCCCTTCCCAAAACCGAACGCCACCGACACCGTGCAGCCGTGAGCCGGCCATGGACACGGCGAGGCCTGAGCCGAGGAACAGCCCTGATGCCGCCGATCGTGAGCATCCCGATCTGGCGCGACGTGAGGCCGCGGTGCAGCATGGCACCAGCGGCCGGTGGTGACGAGTCGGATTGATCGAAGGCAGCGGACCCGTTGACGGCAGGCACGCGACGATCAAAGTTGACCGAAGCCGCAACATGAGGAATGGGAACTGGGATGGCTTCCAGCGGGGGACATCTGCGTCTGCAGATTCTGGGTCCGTTGCGGCTCTGGCGAGACGGTGTCGAGTTGGACGCCGGGCCTCGGCAGCAGGCGTACCTGCTCGCCCTGCTGCTCGCCCGGGCGGGCAAGCCGATCAGCACGAGCGAACTGATCGATCTGATCTGGGATCACGACGTCCCGGCCTCGGCCGTCAACATTCTCCAGAAGTACGTCGGCGCGCTCCGGCGCCTGCTTGAGCCTGCGCTGCCCCTCCGTGGAACCGGCTCCTACCTGCAGCGCCGCGGCAACGGGTACTTCTTCGCGTCCGCGCCCGGCATGCTCGACGTCGTCACGTTCCGTGAGCTGGTCGCAGCGGCCAAGGCCGGCATCGCGGAGCGGCGGCCCGATGCGGCGCTCGACCGATACGTGGAGGCGCTCGGGATCTGGCACGGTTCCGCAGGTGAGGGGCTGGCCCACGGATCGACGGCGATGACGATTTTCGCCGCGCTGGACAACGAGTTCTTCGGCGCGTGCGTGGCGGCGGCCGAGCTCGCGATGGCACAGGGCCAGCCCGCACGCGTGCTCCGTTCGCTGCACCTTGCCGCCCGGATGGCGCCGTTGCACGAGAACGTGCAGGCGAGTCTCATCTCCGCCCTGGCGGCCGCCGGTCAGCAGGCAGAGGCCCTTTCGATGTTCGGGACGGTCCGTATCCGGCTCGCCGAGGAACTCGGCATCGATCCCGGGCCGGTGCTGGTGGCCGCGCACCGGCGCGTGCTGGAACCCGTACCGGCCGTGGAAACCGAGCCCTCGCCGGACCACGCGCCGCCGCCCGCCGCTCGCCTGGTCGGCCGGGACGACGAACTGGCGGTGTTGCGGCAGGCGCTCGCCGGAGGCTCGGGGCTCGTCATCGTCGAGGGAGAGCCCGGGGTGGGCAAGACCCGCCTGCTGGAGGAGGCCGGCGCCGAGGCGGAACGGCGCGGCGCCCTCGTGGTCTGGGGCCGCTGCCTGGCGGGGGACGGCACGCCGTCGATGTGGCCGTGGTTGCAGGTTGTCGGCGCGGTCCTCGACAGCCTGCCGGTCCCGGCGCGGGCGGACTGGCAGGCCAGTGAGCTGAGCCGCCTCGTGGAACCGGACTCCGGTACGCCGTTGTTGCCCGACAACGGCGCCCGGTTCCGCCTGTTCGAGCGGGCGGTGGCCCTCGTCGGCCACGTGTCGGTACGGCGGCCGGTGGTGCTCGTGGTCGACGACCTCCAGTGGGCCGACGTGGCCTCGCTGGAGCTGTTCAGTCACCTGGCGGCCCGGCTGCCGGGCGGCACCGTGATCGTCGGCGCGCTCCGCGACCGGGCGCCCGTACCCGGCTCCGAGCTGGCGCGGATGCTGGCCGCGGCGAGCCGGCTGCCCGGTCACCGCCGGATCAGGCTCGGTCAGCTCGGCCCGGACGAGGTGGCCGAGCTGGTCCGCCGCGAGACCGGCCACAATCCCGGTCCCGGCGCCGCTCGCAGCATCCACGCTCGTACGGCCGGCAACCCGTTCTTCGTCCGGGAGCTGTCCCGGTTTCTCGCCGACAACGGTGAGCTCAGCGAGGACGCCGTGGCGCGGACCGGGGTGCCCGCCACCGTGCGGGACGTCGTCCGTGACCGCATCGCCGGTCTGGACGACGACGCCGGCGAGCTGTTGCAGCTCGCCGCGCTCATCGGCCGGGACGTCGACCTCGCGCTGCTCGCCCGCGCTGCCCGTCTTGACCTGCAGGCGTGTCTCGACGGTCTGGAACCGTTGGAGGCGCTCGGCCTGCTCGAACCTTCGCCCGGGGACCCGTACACGTTCCGCTTCGCGCACGACCTGGTCCGCGAGTCGGTCGCCGGGAGCACGCCGCGGCTGACTCAATTGCACCTGCGGGTGGCGGACGCGCTGGAGCGCATGGCCGCCGAGGACGAGCGCCTCGCCCACCACCTGTGGGCCGCCGGTCCGCTGGCGGATCCGGCCCGGACCGCGGGTGCGCTGGTCCGCGCAGGCCGCTCCGCGGGCAAAAAGTCCGCGATCGAGGCCGCCTCCCGGCATCTGCGGGCGGCCGCGCAGGTGGCGCGGGCAGCGGGCCTGGTGGAGCTGGAACTGTCGGCCCTCGCGCTGCTCACCGCGGTCGGCGGGATGCGGGCGGGGTATGTCGGCTCGGCGCTGGAGATGCTGGAACGCGCCGAGCACCTGGCCCGTGACCTCGGCAGGGAACGGGAGGCCACCGACTTCCTCTTCTCCCGCTGGGCCGCGTACGCCCAGGGCATTCAGCTGGACCACGCCGGCCAGTTGGCGGGCCGGCTGCTCGCGCAGGGCGAGATGTCCACCGATCCGATCGTACGCGCCTATGGCCAGCACGCCTGGGGCATGCACCAGTGGGGCATCGGCAACATCGGCGAGGCGTTCCGGTACCTCAGCCAGTCGACCTCGACCATGCGCGACGACATGGCCCGGCGCGATGAAGATCTTCTCAGGCACGACCTGCAGTTCCTCTCACCCGTGATGCTCGCGCTGATGACCGGACTGCACGGTGACGTCGATGGAGCGCGCGCTCTGCTGGACCGGCTGGAGGCCGCAGCGGGCGATGACCCCTATGTCGTCACGGTCTGGGCCGCCTTCGCCGTCACGTTGGCGGCGCAGGCGGGCGACCCGGCCTGGGCGTTGCGCGCGGCGGAGCGGGGGATAGCGCTGGATCCCGAGTTCTCCTTCGTCTTCTTCGGCAGTTACCAGCGATTGGCGCGGTGCTGGGCGCGCGCCGTGACCGGCGACGATCCGGCCGGCGCCGCGGCGGAGGCGCAGGGAATCATCGCCGTAGCGCTGTCCGATCCGCCGCGTTCTGTGCTGGCCACCTGGTGCACACTGCTCGGTGAGATGTGGCTGGCGGCCGGGAAGCTGGACGAGGCCGCCGACGCCCTCGACCGGGCCGACCTGCTACTCGACGCATACGGCGAGCGCGACTCCGAGGGGCTGCTGCTCCTGCTGAAAGCGCGGCTGACGCAGGCGCGCGGTGCGCCTTCCGCCGCCGTCCGGGCCGCCGCCGAACGGGCGCGAACACTGTCCGTCGAACGTGAAGCGCACCTGTTCGCCCACCGCGCCAAGCGACTGATCGCCGACCTGACCGAGTAATAGTTCAGCGCTCGATATTCGATTTGGGTGGCGAGTAGACGGCCCAGATGTGGAAGACCAGTCCGATGCCCCAGAAGACGATCGACCACAGCGGCCAGAAGAAGTGCTCCGGGTCGTAGACGAGCCACACCACGACCTGGGCCAGATTGGCCACGACATAGGAAACCAGGTGGATCCGCAGACCCCATATTTTGGCGGCCTCGCTCTTCTTGTAATTCATGCCCGCAGGCTAGATCGGCGTACTGGATGACGAGTGAATCGCTCGTTCAGTGGTCGTCAACTGCCCGCGCTCTACATTGACCCAGCAATCGAGGTGCGAACACGTAGAGAGGTCCACATTATGACGACGACTCGCCGAGCGGTGCTGGCCGGATCCGCCGCGGTCGCGACCGGAGCCCTGCTGGGAACGTCCGAGGCGCAGGCCCGTCCCCGACCGGAAACCAAACCCACCGTGGTGCTCGTGCACGGCGCGTTCGCCGACGCCTCCGGTTGGAACGACGTCGCCGCCAAGCTCATCCGCGAGAATTATCCGGTCATCGCCCCGGCGAACCCGCTGCGCAGCGTGGCCACCGACTCCGCTTACCTGGCCTCCGTCCTCGCCACCCTCAGTGGCCCGATCGTCCTGGCCGCCCACTCCTACGGCGGGATCGTCGTCACGAACGCCGCGGCCGGCAACCCGAACGTGAAGGCACTGGTGTACGTGGCCGCGTTCGCTCCCGACGAGGGTGAGTCGCTGCTGCAACTGCAGACGCAGTTCCCGGGAAGCAAGCTCAACGAGGCGGCGCTGGACTTTCGTCCTTACGCCGAGGGCCTCGTCGACGGCTACATCAAGAAGGAGTTCTTCCGCAGCGTCTTCGCCGGTGACGTGCCGAAGGCGACCACCGACCTGATGCACGCAGGTCAGCGGCCCGCCGACGCGCGCACGCTCGGGGAGCCGTCCGGCGCCCCGGCGTGGAAGACCATTCCCTCCTACTACCTCGTCGCCCGCAACGACCAGGTGCTCCCCGCCGCGGCCCAGCGGTTCATGGCGAAGCGGGCCGGGTCACAGGTCCGCGAGATCGGCGCCTCGCACGTCGCGATGATCTCGGAGCCGGCCGCGACCGCCGACCTCATCAAGCGCGCCGCGCGCTGAGATCACCATGCATGTACGTGCGTACGAAGGCCAGTGCACCGCTGAGGAGACGCGGCACACCGCTGCCAGATCGCTCATCAGGAATCCGAAGCTGACGCTGTTCGCGCTGGCGCTGGGCACCTTCGCGATCGGCACCGGCGAGTTCGGCAGCAACGGAATCATCCAGCTTTTCGCGTCCGACCTGGACGTGTCGATCCCGGTTGCCACGTACGCGATCACCGCCTACGCCTTCGGGGTGGTGATCGGCTCTCCGGCGATCACTCTGCTCGCCGCCCGGGTCAACCGGCGCACGCTGCTGCTCGGCCTGGTCGTGCTCTTCCTGGCCGGCAACGGGCTGTCCGCGCTGGCGCCGAATATCGCGCTGCTCGTCGTCTTCCGGTTCGTGGCGGGCAGCGTTCAAGGGGCGTTCTTCGGCGCTGGGGCGGTGGTCGCGGCGTACGTGTACGGCCCGGGCCAGGGAGGCAAGGCGTTCGCCACGGTGATGGGGGGACTCACCGTCGCCACCATCGCCGGGGCGCCGCTCGGCACCTTCATCGGGCAGCACGCCGGCTGGCGCGTCATGTACTGGACCGTGGTCGCCGTTGGCCTGCTCGCCGGTGCCGCCCTGGTGGCCTGGTTGCCCCGTACCGACGATTTGCGCGGTGGTTCCATCAGGAACGAGCTGAACGGCCTGCGCCGGCTCAACGTCTGGGTGATGGTCACCGTCGCCTCGCTCGGCATCTCCAGCATCTTCGCCGTTTATACGTTCATCGGTCCTTTCGTCACTGACGCGGCGCTGCGGGACGCCGCGCTCATTCCGGTCGCACTCGCCGTGTTCGGCCTCGGCATGGCGGTCGGCAACCAGCTCGGTGGACGTGTCGCCGACCGATACGAGCACGGGGGTCTGATTTGGGGGTACGGCGGCGTGCTGGCACTCCTGGTGCTGATCGGCGTGGCCGGGAGTAACTTGCTGATACTGCTGCCCTGTCTGTTCGGCGTCGGCGCGACCATGATGCTGGCGATCCCCACCATTCAGGTGCGGCTGACCGGTTTCGCGCCGGACGCCCCGACCCTGATGGGCGCGCTCAATCTGGCCGCGCTCAATCTGGCCAACTCGCTCGGCGCGATCGGTGGGGCGATCACCCTGGAAGCGGGCTGGGGGACGCTTTCTACCGTCTGGGCTGGCTTCGTCCTCACGTCCGCTGGTCTGCTGCTGTACGTCGTGACCGTCGCCCGGGTGAAGCCAAGAGTGATCGGAGGCGCGGCTTCAACCTTGTCGATCACCTGACGATGCCGGAACCTGAGACCAGGACGATGTCGGCAGACGCTGCACCAGGAGGACCAAATGGACGTCGCTGAATTGCTCGAAAAAGTACGAGATGCCGCCACAGTCCGGCGCGCTTTCGGCGAACCGATCACCTCGAATGGTGTGACGGTCATTCCCGCGGCCCGTGTCGGTGGGGGTGGCGGAGGTGGCGGCGGCAGCCGGGACGGTGATCAGCCCGGCGAGGGCTCGGGCGGCGGCTTCGGGGTGGCAGTCTCGCCGACCGGTGTATTCGTCATCAAGGACGACACCGTCCACTGGCATCCCGCGATCGACTACAACAGGATCGTCCTGGGTGGTCAGATTGTTGCCGTCGTCGCGCTTCTCACCGTAGGCGCCATCCTGCGCCGGCGTGCTCGGCGATCGTGACCATCTGCTCAAAGCTCAATCGCGCCTGAGGTGGGTCCAATCCGCCCTGTTCCCGATCAAGGAACAGGGCGGTTGTGTTGTTGGTCAGCTGGTGTCGGCTCAGTTGAAGGGGTTGTCGAAGGTGCCGCTGCTCTTGGTGCGTGTCATGTACTGATATCCGTTGCTGGCGCTGAACCAGCCGGCGGTCACGTCGAAGCGGAGGTTGTAGACGGTGCCGCCGAAGTTGTTTTCGCCGCCGTACAGGGCGACCTGCTGGCACCCGCTAGCCGAGGTGGAACCGGTCCAGGCCGGGTAGTTCGTGGTCGTGCCGTTGACCTTGATGAGGAAGGACGGCTGGGGGTAGGCGTTCTGCCAGCACAGGCTCAGCGTGTAGCGGTACTTCGTGTTGGAATCATCGAACGCGACGGTCCCTTCCAGGCGGGCCAACTGCATCCCGGAGCCGTCGTTGGCGAGCACCTGCACGTATACCTGCTGGTCCGCGCTGTACGCGGCGTGGGCGGGAGTGGCGGGCAGGAAGGTGACGGCCAAGGCCGTTACGGCGAGTGCGATCGACGTCGTCAGGCGACGTCCCCACGAGCGTTCGGTCAATTCACACCTCATCAATTCAGGAGTGAGGGAACGCCCGGAGGTTATATATAGGATCTTGAACAGTCCAGTATGGCGATTTGAGGCTCCAATCTCAAAGGCACCTCACGCATCATTGGTCATACTGTTCTTGTGGCGACCTGGGGAATTGCGGTTCTGGGAAATCTGGCGTGACCGCTGAAAGTTTCATTTCCGCGGACCGGAGCGGACACGCCAGCTCGCCAATACGATCAGCCACACCTGTATGTAATTAGTAGAGCGTGATCCACGTCGGCCCATTTCTCGGTACCCATCCGCACGAATTCGGCCTCATCCCAGTACGTCAAGGCCCGCGTAGGCCCGGCACTCCGCATGCCTGTTCGGCAGATGCCAGTTCTGCATGATCGACGTGAAATTGGCCCATCGCCAGGTCTCCGGGCTTAGCTCCGCCAGGACCCGTACGACCCGCTGCTGCGGTTCCGTCAGTTCCGCGAACGATGGCAGGGGACGGGGCGCGCCGCCCGGGAATGTCAGCCGAAGCGCCGCGGCGGTCGTCGTGAACGCGGCGATTTCTGAGGTTCGTGACAATCCCTCGACCACGGCACCGACGGTTTCTGGTGGTATGCGGTCGTCGAGCATCGCCAACGTCTGCGACGCGTAGCCGCGTAGGTCGCCATCCAGGAAGTGCACCGCAGGTTCCACGTCCGCCTTCGGAGGGTCGGCGCTCGCCGCGGCCAATACGCCGATCACTTCGGGCTCAATGACATTCAACTGCGCGAGGGCTATCCCGGCGGCCCAGCGCAGCAGCGGCTCAGAGCCGCGAAGGAGTTCACGCAGACGCGGAACCAGCTCCGCGTCTGACAGCAGCCCGGCGGAGACGACCGCGTTGGCCAAGACGCCGATGACGGCCTCGGATTCGAGCAATGTACGGAGTGCGGCGACGGAACCTTCCGCTTCCTCCGGAAACCAGCCCAGAAGGTACGCGGTGGCGGCCCGGATCCGCGGATCATCGTCACCCAGCAGTCGGCGCAGGGCGGGAAGCTCGGCTTGCACGGCTTCGTAGGCGTCCAGCACGTGCTGTGCGGATTGCAGGGCTTGGGGGTGCTCGAACATCGCACGCCGCATGTTCCTGACCTGTCGTTCACCTTCGTTCTGGGCCGCCTCGACCCACTCGTCGATCTTGCGCTGCTCTTCGGCGGGGTCGGTGCACGCATCCGCTCGATCTCGGCCCGCCAGCCTGCGATGTTGACGCCGTTCGGCAGGTACTCCTCGTCGTATCCGATCGCCACCGCGACCAGCAGTTGCACGAGCTGGTCCCGTTGAGGGGTCGCCGGATCGATGGCCAGACGTGCCAGAAATGGGACGGCGTGCGCGGTCGCCTGATAGCGGCTGCCCTGATGAAAGATGTTGCCGTACAACTCGTAAAGGGCGGCTTCATGCTCCTTCGGTGATTCGGAGCGCAGGGCCCGCAGCAGCCTCGGAACGTCCTCCGCAGGACCGTAGGCGTGCTCCAGTTCTGCCCAGCGGATCTCGTCCAATCCTGTCAGGACATTGTGATCACTCATGGCGTGCAGTGTGCCAGCCGCTGAGCGTCAATGACGGCAGACAGGATTGTCCGCGAGCTCAGATAATACGGCGCGCCACAGACCTCTCAGGGTTCTTCCACCTCGACGATGATGTCGGCGATTCCCTCGAAGACGGCGGGTTCCTTACCGCAGGTAGATGCCGGCTTACCGGCCAGGGCCCAAAGAAGGTTGGCCGCGCCGCAGGTGGCGGTCGCGCCGATGGAGACGCCGGGGATCGCGGAAAGGCTGTGCAGGAAAGCGGCGGTCTGGTCCACTGCCTTGGCGGCGATATCCACGCCGGGGAGACCGAAGTTGGGCTGCGGGTCTCGGGCGGCGGCGGATGAGGTGGTGGCCGAGCCCATGATGGCGAGCGTGGTGAGGAGGGAGGTGATTACCAGGCGATGGAACATGGGCACTCTCCACGGGAACAATTACTTTGAGTAGTCACCTTCTCCCCTGTGGCAGCGCTGAGTAACAGGTTGCCGAGTCATGGTTTGGTCAGATGCCTTTGAAGGACTGGGTGATTCGGCGGAGGGCGGGGCGGTATCGGTCCGCGTCGGAGGCGAAGGTCCAGGTCATCACTCGGTGGTAGTTCGTCGGCCCTTCGATCACGGTGAGCCAGTACGCGAATCGCAAGCCGTTCAGGGTGAGACTGAACTCGTATTCCAGCGCGGGGGCGCCGTTGATGCTGAGGTTCTTGGGGGTGGCCAGATCGGTCACTTCCGCCGCGGCCGACAACTCCTTGATGCTGAGGTCCGCGAAGCCCTGCAGATCGACCTCGAAGTCCTCCCTGGGCTGGGACAACACCAGGAGATATTGCGTGACCGTCGGATCCACTAGCTCGATCTTGCCGATCGGATTGAGTTCGTAGGTCTTCCAGCCGTTGGGGACGGTCACCTGGCTGGACTGGTCATCGGCCACGACGACTTTGCGGGTGGGCGCCGCGGTCGCGGATTCAGCGGCGCTGGTTTCGGGGGCACGGGTTTCGGGAGTACTGGTTTCGGCCGCCTGGGTTGAGGCTGTCGCCGAGGGTTTGCCGGTGGTGGCCCTATTGCCCGCCGCCACAATGGACGCGACCAGGATCGCCGCCACGCCGACCAGGGCGGCCACGCCCACGATCCACGCGGCGATTGAGGTCTTCGGCCTGGGCGGCATCGGCGGCGGAAAGCCGTCCTGCTGATATCCCCACGCCGGTGGCGGCGCCGGCTGTTGCCAGGGGTTTTCGATTGGTCGCTGCTGCCCCTGGGGCGGTTGAGGTGGCCACATGATGGTGCTCGTCCTTTACCAGAGGCCGGACCGGGATCGCCGGGACGGTGAGATTGGGACGAGGATAGAAGCCCGGCATCCCCTTGTACTGCGCAAAAATACGCACTCACCCGTGTGCGGACGCGTGTGATTCCGCGGACTGCGGCAGGTAAACAATCGCCCAGACTTCAGCGTTTTACTCGATCACAGGAATACGGCCGCGAAGGCAAAGTTCTGCGTACCTGGGTTGACCTGGGCTTGAGCGTGGATATGTTGGAGCTGTCGCGGTTAATCCTCGACCCAAGAAGCCGCAAGGTCCGCCCTCCGACCAGCCCCATTTGGCAAAGCGGACGCAGCCCCACTGTCTACAAAAAGCAGCTCCAGGCTTACCGCCCTGCGGCGCGGTCACGTAAAGCCGGAGTATCGCATTGGAACCCATGACGAGTTACAGCGACGCCCTGCTCAAGATGGCCAACTCCCAGCTGGGGTACGCCGAAGTGAATGGTGCATCGAAGTTCGGTGAGTGGTTCGGCAAGACCGTGGCCAAGAAGCCCGGCTACAAAGACGCCGCCTGGTGCGACATGTTCGTCTCCTGGGCTGCCCACCAGGCCGGTATGGCCGCGCACGTCGGTCAGTTCGCCTGGACCCCGGACCATGCCAAGTGGTTCCAGCAGCATGGCGCCTGGGGCAGCATGCCCAAGCCCGGCGCGGTCGTCTTCTTCGACTGGGGCCACTCGAAGAACATCAACGCGATCGACCATGTCGGCCTGGTGAAGTCCGTTATCAACAGCACCACGGTCCGCACGATCGAGGGCAACATCTCCGACGCGGTGGTGAGCAAGATCCGCGACCACAGCACGATCGTTGGCTACGGATACCCGGACAAGGTCCGCGACAACCAGCAGACGCAGACCGTCGCGGTCACCGCCCACTCCAAGCCCGTTCCTTCCCTGCCGGGCGACGCCGCAGGCCCCGACCCCGTGGCCGCCGGCACCCTGCTCCTCCCCGTCGCGCTGATCTTCGCGTACGCCAAGAAGCACGGCCACCTGAGCAAGATTCTCTCCCCGCTGGTCCCGCGCGTCAGGCGCTAGGAGACCCGGAACCGGGGTGGACGCCGAGATCCCTCTGCTCGACGTCTGCCCCGGTATTTACTATTCGTACGGTTCCACCGGCGCCGGAATCACGGTCACGGAGGTGGCCGTCAGCTCAGGAGCGACCGTCCCCTGGGGGAGCTCCTCAAGTTCTGGGTCGATCCAGGTGCCGGTCACCTCGACCCAGGTGTTCTCCGGCGGCCTGTCCGCGTCGAGCACGGCGACCTTCAACGGAATCCCGTCCGCGGCACAGCAGGCGATCTGGATGCGGGCCACATACCAACGGTCCTTCTTCTTCGAAGGCACCACGAATCCGGTGAGCCGGACCGGTCTCCCGGCCAGAGAACGGCCGGAATCACCCCAGGCGCGGCCGATGAACTCGCTCAGCGGCATGTCCGTCACCTGGCCGGAGGCCAGCGGACCATAGGCGTCCAGCGCGACCGCCGGAGGTCGCGCGGGCGCCTCCTCCGAGCGGGCGGCGAACGCCCCCAGCGCCGGCGGCGCGATCAAGAAGATCGCGAAAACAGGCAACCCGAGCAGCCAGGCAACACCAGGCCCGTGCGAGTGACCCGCTGACGCCTTCCCACGCCACTCCTGAAAGAGCCCGACCGCGCCGAGAACGAACACGACAAGCCCGGCCGCCACCAGGAACGGCCGAAAGCCGGGCTTCACATAGTTCAGGTAGGTCGTCGAGAGCAGGCTGATCCGAAGGACCGCACCCCCGAGCAGGACAAGCAGGAGACTCTGCGCCAATCTGCTCACAGCAACACCCCACCGACCGCCACGCTGACGAGTACGGCCAACGCGAACGTGACCGGAATGAATCGAATCGCGAACCGGCGACCGAACGTGCCAGCCTGCAGAGCGATCAGTTTGAGGTCGACCATCGGGCCGACCACCAGGAACGCCAGCCGGGCGGTCGGCGAGAACGCGGTGAGCGAAGCCGCCACGAACGCGTCCGCCTCGGAGCAGATCGACAGGATCACGGCCAGCAGCGCGAGGGCCAGCACCGACAGCCAGGGCACGCCCGCGACCGCGTCCAGCCAGGAACGCGGCACGATCACGTTCATGGTCGCCGCGGTCATCCCACCGACCACGAGGAACCCGCCGGCGTGCAGGAAGTCGTGCTGCATGGCGTCCCGGAAGTTCGCCCACTTCGACCCGGCGTCAGCCGGACGCGACGGGATTCTGAGCCAGTCGGATTTGCCGAACCTCAGCCACAGCCATCCGGCCAGGACCGCGACCAGCAAGGACGCACCGAACCGGGCGACGGCCATCATCGGCTGGCCGGGAAACGCGACCACGGTGGCCACCACGACCACCGGATTGATCGCGGGCGAGGCCAGCAGGAACGCCAGCGCCGCGGCCGGGGCCACACCCCGGGCCATCAGCCCCGACGCCACCGGAACCGAGGCGCACTCACAGCCGGGCAGCACGGCGCCGGCCGCCCCGGCGACGGGAACCGCCATGATCGGGCGCTTGGGCAGAGCCCGGGTCCAGAACGACGGCGGGACGAATGCCGTGATCGCGGCGGAGAGCAGCACACCGAAGACAAGAAACGGCAACGCCTGCACACAGATCGCCACGAAGATGGTCGCCCACGTCTGCAGGGCCGGTGCCGTCAGGTACGGCGAGAGCACGAAGCGCCCGACCACCAGCAAACCGATGACGACCACGAACATCCATGGCGCGACCGGGGCAACGGGAGCACGCCGCCCCCACTCGGCCGGAGGAATCTCCGCCGAGTTCGTCATCGCCGCCCGGTCAGCCATGCGTCCCATCGTGGCAGATCATCCACGCGGTCAAGACCAAGAGTTGGTGCTCCACTGACCTGGCTTTTGCCCGAATACCACCAGGTCATCGGCAGTGGTCCAGGTTTGTGTGAGCACCCAGCTTGACCCGAACGGTTGAGCCCGGAGGCCGTGCCGTTCAGAGCTGTGCCAGCAGCCAGCTCGGTCCGACGACGAGGGCGCCCAACCCGGTGACCCGGTCGCGCAGGCCGCGGTCGGCGGTGATGACCAGGGCGCGTTCCCAGGGGCGTACCGCGCGGACGACCTCGACGATCGCGTCGTCGCCGCTGCCCGGCGCGGGCAGAACGGACAGAGCGGGATTGAGCGGCGGCGGGGTCGCGGCTCGGGCCGCGCCCTCGACGACGGCCACGATGCGGGGATATCGCCAGGTGATGTCGGGCAGACCCTCGATTTGGCGTTGCAGGCCCCGGTCCGCGAGGGAGCTCACCTCGACGAGCAGTCGGGTGGCCGCGCCCGCCCGGTCCCGCCACCAGCCGTGCTCGGCGCGGGCCCCGATGATGTTGGCCATGTCCAGAACGAGGACGACCGGGTCGATCGTGGGCCGGACCAGGGGCCAGGTCTCGGCGAAGCCGGGGTGGAGCTTCTTCTCGTTGAGCCGGTCGGCGGACACCCACGACAGAGCGACGCTTTCGCTGTTGGCGGGCGCGGCCTGGAGCAGTTCGGCCGCCTCGGCGATCACGGTATGGAACGACCAGCCGCCATGATCGTCGAGGTAGACGCCCTGCACGCGGAGTAGATCACCGACGAGCGCGGCTTCCTCGTGGGCCTCGCGCAGGGCGCTGCTGATCGCGTCCTCGTGGCTGTCGCGCGCTCCACCGGGCAGCCCCCACGTCCCGCCGTGGTGGCTCCACCAGGAGCGCTTCTGCATCAGCACGAACGGACCTTCGGGGGTGTGGTGGACAGCGAGCAGGCCGGCCGCGCCGTGCACGCCCCAATGTTGGTGCCCCCGATCACATCGGGCCCAGCCGTCACCGTCCTTTTCCGCCATGAGTCCAGTTTCGCTTACCAGGCTTCTAACGGAACCGTCATCCCTTGCTCGAACAGGACGATGCCGTCCTCCAGGCGGACCACCACGATCTGGGAGGCCAGGCCGGCAGCCTGGACCCCTTCCGCCGCTTCATGAGCAAGCTCGGCGAAATGGTAGCGATCCACGGTGGTGAAGTCCGGGGCCGGACGGGTGCAGCGCACCTCGTACCGATCCGCGGGCCAGATCGTCGGTAGGGGGCTCGAACGGAGCCACTGTTGCATCGTCGTCTCCTGTCGCGCCGCGTCATCCTTGACCACGGTCGCCGCAAGCAGTTGACCGTGCCAGAGCCGATACCGCTAGCTTGTGACGCGGCCGATGGCTGATCGTTATGGAGTGGTAAGCCATCCTTCCCGATCTGTCCGCGTCCGAGGGTTAACGTATGGTCCCTCACCTGCGATCTGCCACTTCAAGCAGTAGTGGGCTGTCGATAGCACGACATTCCTCGCCCGCCCCACCTTGTGGTGGGGTGGGCGTTAGGGTGATTTTTCATGAATCGACTCGTTCCAATCTTTGCTGTTGCCATCTTTGCTCTGGCTGGGTGCTCCGGGACGGACCCGGCGGGCACCGCGGCCACCGGTGACTCCGGCACCTCCAACCCGGCGGTCGCGAACCCGTCGGAGTCGGCCGTCACGATCGCCGCCGCGCCCGAGATGTCGGACGCGCAGAAGCAGGAGTTCTTCACGGCGCTGAAGGACGTCGACGCCGGGCTGGCCGCCGACGAGGCCCAGGCCATTTCGGTCGGCACCCAGGTGTGCGAGAAGATCCTCGCCTCGCCCGACGACCCCATGACGTTCTCCCAGTTCGCGGCCGACCAGCTGGCATTGGACCTGCCGAAGGCGGAGACCTTCGTGGTCGCGGTCAGCATGTGGTGCACCCCTGAGTGACGCTTGAGCCCGCGGACTCTTCGAGTCTCGGCGGTGGGGTCGCAGAGGCCCTTGGATGACATGAGTTCCCGCTGCGTGATGATCCGGCTTGTCCATCGGAACGGAATGGGCGGGCCGCGGCGGGTCAGCCGGCTAAGCAGCCAACCGGTTCGCGCAAGTCGAGGGCTTGGAGTTGCTCGATGAGCTCCCGCCGGTCGGCGGGCGTGAGCCGGGCGTGGACGAGACCCCGGGGGACGAGGATGACGTCGCCGGAGGCCGGGCACGGGAGGAGATCGAGCGGGAAAGCCATGGCCTGATCCTGTCAGGCGGCACCGACAGTTCTCGTCGAGCTACCGGCCGCTCATGGAGAAGTGCTGATAGTCCTTGATGCCGGACCAGTCGCCGCCCCAGCCCCAGCCGATGGCCGCGAAGGCGCGCACGACCTCGTCGCCCGGATTGATCACGCCGGGCTTCTTGAGGGGGCGCTTGACGTAGGCGTCGGCGTTCTTGTGGGCATTGGAGCCGTCCGCGTTGAGGTACGGGTTCTCGAGGGGGTTGAGGTCGACGGCGAAGCCGTACGCGTGCTGGGACCAGTGGGTTGAACCGGTGGCCGCGCGGCAGTTGAAGGCGGAGGTGTTGTCGGCGTCGATCGAGTCGTAGTCGTCGCCCTTGTAGACGTCGACGAGTTCCATGCGACGGATCGGGTAGCGGTCGTCGTACAGCTTGTGGAAGACCGAGACGACGTCCTTGGCGACTGAGGCGTTGAGGACCATTTCGCCGGTGTGGGGCTTCTTGTCGAAGCCCCAGTAGGTCATGGTGACCAGCCGCAGGTCGTTCAGAGTGACGGGGCAGCCTTCGCGCCAGGAGTATTTGACCTGGTCGCGAGTGACTTTAGTGATCTTGGCGATGAATTCGGGGGGAGCCGCCGGGGTCGGGGTGGCGGCTGGTGACGAGGATTCCGAGGTCGCCTGGGTCGGTTCCGGAGTGGGGGTCGCCTGGGAGGCGGTCTCGGCTCCGCACGCGGACGCGCCGAGGAGCGCCAGGGCGATCACGATGGCTGACCTGCGGGTGGACATGGGTTTGAGGGTACCTACGTCGTTCGTGCAGGTCCGGGGAACGAAAAGATGGCTGTAATGCCTGGTCAGGCGGGATATCCGGGCCCACGAGCCGCCGGATGGGACACGAACCCCGCACCGGCTCTTGCCTAGCTTTTTGGGTAGATATCGGAATCCCTTGGGTTGCCAGACCGTTGGTGTCCTGGTGGATGACTCGGGGCTGGCTGTGCTCGCGGCGAGGGCCGGGTTCCGTGTCGCCATATATCCCGACATAGCCGGGTCTAAACGATCTTTGCGCGAGCTTTTCTCGGGAAAAGCTCGCGCACATGTTCGACCCGCGCTACAGTCATCGACATCGGATCGAACATGGGTTCGTACCAGCCTCCCGCGAGAGCCGGTCGCCCGAACGCGCAGGTGAGGAGTAACGCATGGCTCTGCTCGCGGCTCCGATCCCGCCCCCCCGATACCCCGGCGTCCGCCGTTCCGCGACACGCCGTAGCGCTTTCTACGGAAATCTACGACGGCCGCTATATCCGGTCATAAAGTCCGACAGCGTGGACCCTGTGCGCAACCCCTACGCCCCCGGCGCCGGCCAGCGTCCCCCGGAACTCGCGGGCCGCGATCGTGAACTCCAGCAGTTCGAGGTCGTCCTCGAACGGGTCGCCCGCGGCCGCCCGGAGCGGAGCATGGTCGTGACCGGTCTGCGCGGCGTCGGCAAGACCGTGCTGCTCAACACCTTCAAGTCGATGGCCATCCAGCGGCTCTGGGGCACCGGCAAGATCGAGGCCCGGCCGGATCAGTCGATCCGCCGCCCGGTCGCCGCCGCCCTGCACATGGCGATCCGCGAACTCGCCCCCCGGCATCGCGGCCCCGAGCGCATCGACGAGTTCCTCGGCGTCCTCAAGGCGTTCGCGATGCGCGACCCGGCGGCGGCCAAGGGCACCTCACACTGGTCGCCCGCCATCGACGTCCCCGCCAGCCGAGGCCGCGCCGACTCCGGCGACCTGGAAATCGACCTGACCGAGCTGTTTGTGGACGCGGCGAGTGTGGCCACCGACCTCGGCGTCGGCATCGCCCTGTTCATCGACGAGATGCAGGACGTGCAGCCCGCCGACGTCTCCGCCCTCTGCGCCGCCTGCCACGAACTGTCCCAGACCGGCGGCCGGTTGATCGTGGTCGGCGCGGGTCTCCCGCACCTTCCCTCGGTCCTGTCCGCCAGCAAGAGCTACTCCGAACGACTGTTCAGGTACGCGAGAATCGACCGGCTCGACCGAGAAGCCGCCGACCTGGCACTGATCGCCCCCGCCGAGGAGGAAGGCGTCGCCTTCACCGCGGAAGCGCTCGACGCGCTCTACGAGGCGGCCGACGGCTATCCCTACTTCGTCCAGGCGTATGGCAAGGTCGCCTGGGATCTCGCCCCGCGCAGCCCGATCACCGCCGAAGACATCAAGGTGTCCGCCCCGGAGGCCGAGGAGGAACTCGCGGTCGGCTTCTTCGGCAGCCGGTATGAGCGAGCCACCCCGGCCGAACGCGACTACATGCACGCGATGGCGCAACTCGGGGACGACCCCGTGCCCACCGCCGACGTGGCCGACGCCCTCGGCCGCAAACCGTCCAGCCTTTCCCCGGCGCGCGACAGCCTTATCAAAAAGGGCCTGATCTACAGCGCCGAACGGGGGCAGATCGCCTTCACCGTCCCTCACTTCGGGAGGTTCTTACGTGCCCAGCCGCTCTGACGGCAGGGCTCATTGATCTCTCTACGGCTTTCTAGCGGGGAAGCTAGAGAGCCGTAGAGAGCTTGATTGCCCGTGCCTCGATTCAGGAATCTACGGCTCTCTAGCGTCAGGCTGATACAGGGATAGATTCCTGCAGAGGCGCTTGCCGCCCGTCCGCGCCCACTATCGCCGCGCGGACGGGCGGGCGACGGCCACTGAGGTAGACCGCGAAGACGACATCCGATCCGTTGACACTGTCGAACGCGTAGAAACGCCAGCAGAGTTCACGCCAGCTGTCGGAGGGCTCCTCCGATCTCAGCATCGGGTAATGCGTGCGCCAGGCCGTGCTCGACCGCAGCCGGGAGAGGGCTCGGTCGGCAGGGAACGGCCGCTGCTCGCAGGGGGCTCGGTAGCGCAGCCGGGCCCAGGATTCTTCGATCTCGGGCGAAAGGATCAACAGCAGCATGATGCCGCCGCCGAACCAGGCCGCGAACGTCCACGACAGCCCCGGCAGGCCGCTGGTCTGGTGGAGCGCGATCATGATCGCCATCGCGGTCAGCACGACCGTGCGGCCGATGGATCGCAAGCCGACCGGCCTCCCGCTGACCTCGCCGAAACAGCCGCAACCGACATCGGGGCGACGTCGTCGCAGGTCCCACAGCACGTATGTGGACACGGCGAAGAACGCGACCGTCATCCAGCGCGGAATGGGATGGTCGAAGAAGACCAACCCGATCGCGAGGCCGAACTCCGCCACCCCGCAGAAGATCATCGCTGGCCCGCGGAACCGTTCGGGCACCAGCACCGCCGGCCCGAGCCGACCGAGCGCGCCTGGCTCGGTTTCGCTGCCGACGCTGGCCAGTTTGGCCGCGCCGCCCAGCACGAACATGAACACCACAATCGGCTGTGCCGCCGCCGCGATCGTCTCGCTCACCGAACATCCTCCTTCAGCCCCGAGCCGTCGCGCGTCACGTCAACCCCACCCGCGCGTTGAAGCACCCCTTGATCAGGTCCCCGCCGAGCTCGACGTAGGACGTGGCCGAGAGTTCCACGATCCGGCCGCGTGGCGAGGTCCCACACTCCACACATCGATCGCAGAACCGCCCCGCCATGCAGCCACACGCCACGATCGGCAGCGCCGTCGCCCGCCCCGCGCAGACATTGCGCACATACAACATCGACCCGAGCGCCAGATAGGGCAGCCCCGCGCAGGAGACGCCCGCATCCTCGCAGCCACTGTCGGAGCGCTCCAACATCGCATAGGCCGCACCCCGATCGGTGAAGTCCGACCACACCGCCGTCCCGGAGATCTTCGACTGGGCGCCGCCGTAGGCCGGGGGCGGTGGCGGCACCGATCCGGCCCGATAGGCGGGCTGCGACGTGGCCGGGAGCTGAACGAGGGGAGCACCATCGCGGATCACGCCGATAGCGTCGAAAAGATAGCCCGGCTCCAGCTTGGGATACCGCACCCGAACCCGCCCAGACGATCGGTAAGGGATGACGATCGACCGCCGGCCGCGATGTGGCCCGCAGTCGAGCTCGACAGCGAGGTCGGTCCGGCCGCTGACCGACCGGATGATGCCCGTCATCCGGGTGATGTCCGCCCAGATCCGATCCACCACCTTGCCCGACCGCAGCGCCCTGATGATCACACGGGACCCGATAGGAAGATCCGCCGGAGCCGTCGCCCCACCCCGCCACGCGGTCGCCCACGGCGCGATCACGAGCCGCTCCTCGTCACCGTCATCGGTCTCCACGATGATCAGGTGCGGACTGACGTCCAGAATCACGCCACTGACCGCGTCCAGCATCACGCCGTCGTCGGCCGTCAGCCGCGGCGGATCAGGATCCCGACCCAGTACGGCTGCCGCCAGCGCGCGCCTACGCTCAACATGCATCGCCACGCCCACCAGCCTCACATGATGTCTCTCCTGATAGAGGCATAATTCTGGCGCTGGGTCCTGTGTGGTAGCAGAATTCCCACTCCTGGTGGAATCCGGCGACCCCGACTCAGGGCAAACCCGACCCCAACCGGCTGCGCCGTACCCGAAAAGAACCGGGTTCAAGGTGTCAGCGGGCTTGCGTGATCTTTGCGGTCAGGTGAACGAAACCTAGATTCCGGTTCGGCCGGGCGAACGGCTCCGGCTGAGATTCTGATTCGCATGATCGCAAGCCACGAGGAGTTCCGCGAGTATGTGGTGACTCGCGGGGCGGCGCTGCTGCGCGCGGCGAACCAGCTGACGGGCAACCCGGCGGACGCCGAAGATCTTTTGCAGGCCGCGCTCACCAAGACCTTCGTGGCGTGGGACCGGATTCAGGATCGCGCCGCACTCGACGGATACGTACGGCGGGCGATGGTCAATATCAACATCTCGTGGTGGCGCCGGCGAAAGCTGGAAGAGTATCCATCCGACGAAATTCCTGACATTCCCGTCTATCAGGACCCCGGTCATCGGTACGACGAGTTGGAACACGCGCTGAGCCGGCTACCGGTCCGGCAGCGTACGGCGATCGTTCTGCGGTACTACGAGGACATGACGGAACCCGAGATCGCCAAAGCGCTCGGGATCAGCGTGGGGACCGTGAAGAGCACGGTGTCCCGGGCGATGGCGAAACTCCGGGGGGACCTGCTCATCCCTGAGCAGCGTCGATCCTTGGGTTGATCACTCCGGCGGTCGCGCAGGGGCGTACAACATCACGGATAAGCCGGAGCGTGTCCAGAAATGCCGTGAGCTGCTCGGAGGACAGCAGGCCGGTGAACCAGAGTTCGATGTCCTCCAGGTGCTGGGGGAGCACCTGCTGAAGCCGTGCGTTGCCCGCATCGGTGATCACCGCGTACGACGCGCGCCGGTCGGTCGCGCACGCTTCGCGTACCACTAAGCCTTCCCGCTCCAGCCGGTCCACGACGCGGGTGATTCCGCTCGTCGACAGCGACGTCTGTGCCGCGAGATCGCTCATCCGCAGGCTCTGTCGAGGAGACCGGGCCAGTCGGATCAACGTCTCGAAGTCGACGTCCGACAGCCCCGCCTTGGCGAACCCGGCGTTGGCCTTGTCCGCTATGCCGGTATAAACCTCAGCGAACAGGCCCATCGCTGTCAGCCGAGGATCTTCGAAAGCATCCATGTCCACGAGTCTACGCGACAGTAGTTGACGCGGGGAATATTCCTCCTGTAGACCTTTGTTGCTGCAAACATCCGCAAGGCAACAATCTCTGGAGATCAGCTATGAGCATTCGTGAGTGGCAGGGCTTGAACATTCCGGTCGCCGGCGAGTTCGCCCTCGATGTGGCGCACACGCGGGTCGGCTTCGTCGCCAAGCACATGATGGTGAGCAAGGTCCGCGGCAACTTCGCCGAGTTTAGCGGCAAGATCGTCGTCGCTGAGAACCCGCTCGAGTCCGCCGTCGAAGTCACCCTCAAGGCCGAGAGCATCAACACCGGCGTCAACGACCGCGACGGTCACCTCCGCGGCGACGACTTCCTGTCGGTCGACAAGTTCCCCGAGATCACCTTCCGCAGCACGGCCGTCCAGAACTTCAGCGGCGACGAGTTCACCCTGGTTGGTGACCTCACCGTCCGCGACGTCACCAAGCAGGTCGCTTTCAAGGCCGAGTTCGGCGGCGCCGCCACCAACCCGTGGGGCCAGGAGATCTTCGGCTTCACCGCCGTCACCGAGATCGACCGCGAGGCCTTCGGCCTGACCTGGAACCAGGCCCTGGAGGCCGGCGGCGTCCTCGTCGGCAAGAAGGTTAAGATCGAGATCGAAGGCGAAGCGGTACGGCAGCAGGGCTGAGCCATCAGGACAGGCGCGTGCAGCCGGGCCTTCGTTCTCCCAAACCCGCCCACACTGACCGCCGGTCTGCCATCGAGGCGAGCTCGCCTATCACGGTTCCGTCCGATCAAGGCCGGTAGCCGCTCTGACCTCAGGTGGAATGACCTCCGGGTCCGTCCACTCCTTGCGCACAGCCCTTATCCACAGCCTGTGGATAAGGGCTGTGCGCTTTGTAAGTACCTGCTACTCGGCCTCGCTTTCCATGATCACTGCGCCACGCCCCAATTCACTTTGCTGCCTCGCGCGATCGCCGGTACTCTGTCCTGAGCCGCATCGGCTACCGGGAGGTTTCGCCTAGTCCGGTCTATGGCGCCGCACTGCTAATGCGGTTTGGGTCTCAAGCCCATCCGGGGTTCAAATCCCCGAACCTCCGCCCAAAGATGGGGCTTCTCCCGAAGGCAGACCTTCGGGAGAAGCCCCATCAAACTTTTCAGATCATGACCTGAGCACGCCGCGCCGCGCCCGGGGTTCAGGGCTTGGCCGCCGACTGCGCGAGATCAGGCAGGGTATGGGCGTAGGTGACAGCAGTGAAGCTGTACTTCGCATGGCCGAGGGTCGCCAAGACGACCTTTATGTTCACCCCGGCTGACAAGATCATTTGAAGCCGCCCCGGATCATGGAACCGGATCGGCGGCAGACTCGCCGCTCTCACCACCACAGCGAAGCGCTCGTTCGGGTACTTCTCGCGCAGCGGCCCGCCCGTCAGTGAAGATCCGCCCTGAGTTTGATCCAGCGCTCGCCAGGCACCGGCGGAATCTGATCAGCATCTGGCGGACTAGGACAACCCTGGCCACGCCGACCGTCAGCGCAAAGATGATCGGCCAGGAGGTTGTGGCGATGGCCAGCGCGAGGTGGCTGGAGGTCGATTCGGTAATAGTTGATATTTGGGTGAGATGGCCAGCTGCCATCGAGTAGCTCCAACAAAGGGATATGCAGAAGGAAAAAGGCGTCTATCGCCGTTTCTGGCTCTAGTGAACGGTAAGCAACCCCAGAAGAATGGCCCGCCGACGTTCCCGAACGACACTCGCCCGATTCGGGAAATGTCCTAATTTCGGGACTGCGGCACGTTCCAGGGGGAGAGAATGCATAAGCGTCCTAATATTGCCTGGTTTCTTGCGATCGGTGCCGCACTGGCTGGTGGAGCCATGCCCATGGGCACCCCCGCCGTCGCCGTATCCGCCGTCTCGAGCCATCCCACCAAGAAATCGGACCCGCTGAGTGAGACCGCTGAGGAGATGCGGGAATACCTGCAGGATCTGGCCGAGGAGAAGAAGTTCACCGGCACGGCCCTGGTAGTACGGCACGGCAAGGTGCTGGTGCGTGCCGCTGCCGGCGCGGCCGACGAAGAGAAGCGCATCCCCAACCGGCCGGATACGGTCTTCCGGATCGCCTCGGTCACCAAGCAATTCACCTCAATGCTCGTGCTGAAGCTGCGCGACCGTGGGCTGCTTGGCCTGGACGACCCGGTCTGCCCGTATCTTTCCCCGGCGTACATCAAGACCTGCCCGCAAGCGTGGAAGCCCATCACGATCCGCGAGATCGTGACGCACACTTCCGGCATCCCAGACATCCAGGAGCTTCCCGACTTCTATGCCAAGCTTTCGCAACCGACCACGACCAGGAAGCTCATCCAGCGGTTCGTGAACAAGCCGCTGGACTTCAAGCCCGGCACCAGCTGGAAGTACAGCAGCAGCGGCTACATCCTGGCCGGGGCGATCATCCAGGCGGTGACGCGCGAACCGTACGGCACCGTATTGCACGACGAGATCACCGGCCCGCTCCGCCTTCGGCACACCGGCTACAGCAGGAGAAATCCGCCCGCCGGGTACGCGAGGGGCTATTTCACGGTCGGATCACCGGCCCTGCCCATCAACGGCTCCCAGGCGTTCTCCGCGACCGGTATCTACGCCAACGCCGACGACATCGTCCGCTGGGACCGGTCATTCGGCGCGCACCTGGTCGCGCCACCCGCCACCGTCAAACAGGCGTTCACGCCCCAGGCAAAATGCCCCTCCAATGGCTGCCTCAACCTACCTTCGAGCGCGTACGCCTTCGGCTGGCTCGTCGACCAGCTCCACGGACACCGGCTCCGGTACCACCCAGGTCTTCTCCAGGGCTACGCGGCGAGCAACATGTACCTGCCCGATGATGACATCGCGGTAGTCGTGCTCAGCAACGTGCAAGACACCAACACCAACGACATTGCTCGCCACCTCGCCACAATGGTCCTCAAGTCCTGCGAGTGAAGGGCGGCCGTGGGTTGGGACCCGTCGACGGGTGGCGGTTCGGGTTGCAGTTCACCGCGATGCCAGGTCGTTCCAGGAGGACCGGGGACGCTCGTTGGTCCGTGTCGAACGAGTCTGCACGATCGAGCTTGTAGCTGCTAATGCGGTTTGGGTCTCAAGTCCATCCGGGGTTCAAATCCCCGAACCTCCGCAGTTCAATGGCCCTCTCCCCAGACCGGGAAGAGGGCCATTTTGATCTTCAGGGACGGCGAAGGTTGCAGTTGCTGTCAGGCTTCGCCGCGTTCAACGCGTCCGCATGTACGGTTCCGCCGCCATCGAGGCGGCGCTCCGCGCCGCCTCGCGGTCCTACGCTAGGCACCCGGGCAGGCGGCCTGGGGGCCGGTCTTGGCCGCCGGCAGTTCGGCCGCGCCCAGGCAGAGCACCCTGGGCCAGCACGCGGTGATGTCCGCGTTCGCCTTCCACATCTCACGTGTAGTCCCAATTCAGCCTCTGGCCGACCTCGTACTCATCCAGGTCGAGAGCACCGAACTTGAACTGCGCTCGCCATGTACCCGTCTCCCCGCACTTCGGACAGACAAGCGGTTCGGGCATCCTCACAACGCTGAACATCCCCACAAGCGCCGATACTCCACGCCAGAGCGCTGGCCGGGCCAACCCTTTTCGCCTCCCCGACGAGGGTGCTCCGACTCCGGGATGATCGCGGCGCGGGCAGAAGCACCGTAGGTGTTGGGGTCGAAGCCGGATCATCCCGGTGTCATCGCCCCAGTACGAGGCTCTT
Organism: Acrocarpospora corrugata; assembly: GCF_009687845.1. Classification (GTDB taxonomy): domain Bacteria; phylum Actinomycetota; class Actinomycetes; order Streptosporangiales; family Streptosporangiaceae; genus Acrocarpospora; species Acrocarpospora corrugata. Next base: position 1,774 of record NZ_BLAD01000106.1, on the reverse strand, counting down.
CGAGGACGACCCGAAGCGTCAGTACGAGGACCTTGATTGGCCCACCGGCCTGCATTCCTTCCGCCAGTGTCCTGATAGGTAAAGGTGGCGAGCAAGCCGTCCGGCCCGCCGCAATCATCGATGCTTCTCATCGATGGGCGAAGAGGAAGGCGCCCTCGGTGTTCTGGTCTGGGCGGTGCAGCATCTCGGCTTCGACGGTGAAGCCGGCGGCGTTCAGCCAGTCCGTGACCCGGCCCGGTGGGCGACGGTGCACGTAGACGTTCATCGGGTGGCCGCCGTAGCCTTCGGTCTTGAGTCGGCTGTCGTCGCCAGTGTGGAAGCCGAGCAATATGACCCCGCCGGGCCGCAGTACCCGGTGGAACTCGGCGAAGACTGTGGGTACCTGGTCGTCGGGGACGTGAATCAGGGAGAACCAGGCCAGCAGGCCGGTCAGAGAACCGTCGGCCAGTTCGAGGTCCGTCATGGAGCCGACCTCGAAGCGCAGGCCGGGATGGTCCCGCCTGGCCACCTCGATCATCGCGGGTGACAGGTCGATGCCGAACGCGTCCAGGCCGATGCCGTGTAGGTGGGCGGTGATCCGGCCTGGACCGCAGCCGACATCGGCGACCGGTCCGTTCCCCTGGGCGTGGATTAGTTCGGCGAAGAGCGCCAGGATGCCCCGTTGGAACGGAGCGCCAGCGAGAGCATCGCGCAGCAGGTCGGCGTAGCTGACCGCCACCGTGTCGTAGGAGGTCCGGGTGTCGTCGAGCCAATCGGGGACGCGCATGCGGTGCACAATAGCCCCGAATTCAGGTGGTGGCGTCGCCCTGGGCAACGCCACCACCGATCCGCGCGAGTGAAACTGTCGTGACCGTCACGTATATGCCAGCCCTGCCGGAGGAGGTTGAATGCCTCATTCGGAAAGCCAGCGCGGACCAAATATCAATGGCCGGTTCGGTCCCATGCCTTTCAGTCCTCGGCCCGTTCGATTGGCCGCCGAGGTGGGCTGCAAACACAAGGTCACGATCCTGCGGCAGCCCGCCTCATGCCTTCCGATGCCTAGCGGCCGTGTCCGTGTCCGTGTCCGTGTCCGTGTCCGTGTCCGTGTCCGTGTCCGTGTCCGTGTCCGTGTCCGTGCCCATGGCCGTGCCCGTGTCCATGCCCGTGTCCATGCCCGTGGCCGTCGCGATGAGGAGGGGGGTCCAGCGGGGACACCGCGTTCCTTGCAGAAACCGTTGAGGTGTTGATGGATGTCGTGTTCACCGGACTCTGGCTGGCTGACGCCTCGGCTACCTGGCCCATCACCAGGGTCGCGGCTCCGAGCAGTGCTGCGCTCAGCTGTGACAGTCGCTTACGGTCCATGAACGTCTCCTCCTGGATTCGCCTGACACTTGCGATAGGAACCATCGTTTACATGGGCGTCGTGAGGCGTCCAGGGAGCCGGTACAGATTTGGCGGAGAGGGGCACAAGCTATATTCATTCATTTCCGTACGCTTCCGAAATGCTCATCCGGAATACCTGCGCTTAGGATTCCGTGAATCTCGAACAGGAAAATCGACCGCACTGGCTCTCATGGAAGCGACCTGGGGATACCCCGCTGCCACCTGGAAAGCCTTGCCCCAAGGGGTTCGCGGCACGAATGCGCTGCCGCGTCAGCAGCCCCAGTTTTGGGCAAGGACGATGGTCTTCGCGACCTCCGACAGGGTGTCCATTCACGGGATCTCGTGACCTGCGGCGCGACCTCGGTTTGATCGCCGGGACGTGATCCTCGATCATGCTGTCTTGTGTCCGACG
>NZ_BLAD01000105.1 GCF_009687845.1 Acrocarpospora corrugata | reverse complement strand
GCCCTGCCCCCGCCCTGCCCCCCGCGCCAACGGCCTCGGCCACCACCCGCCTGCCAGGCCCCTGCCTCCGGCAGCAGACTCACCCACCCGGGCATTCGCCACCCAGAGGTGCCACAATCGGGACATCCGCCACAACTCCGGCGAGGTAGACCGAATGACGAGCTCGCAGCCCCGCAAACCCACCCCCGCCCAACGCGCCGTCCTCGAACGCATCCGCGACGAAGAAGTCCACCACAATCCTCTTTCGCCGCGCCGATCGGGCATCCCGCGAGCCACTCTCGCCGTCCTGCGCACACAAGGATGGATCATGGACGGCGAGGACCGCCCCGTCGATGGCCGCCGCCTGCTGCTCACCGACTCCGGCCGGGCCGTGCTGGACTTTCCGGCTCCACGCTCTTGAGGTCCGTGTTCGGACCTTGCTGACCGAGAGGATGCGTTGACACAGTCCCGTGGACGGTGGAACTCAGCCGGACAAATAGAAACGGCCCTTGACGCGCATTAGCGCTGGTCAAGGACCGTTTCTACTGCTGGTGGCAGGTCCAGGATTCGAACCTGGGTAGGCTGAGCCGACGGATTTACAGTCCGCTCCCTTTGGCCGCTCGGGCAACCTGCCTTGTCGCCCGCTTGCGCGGTGACAGGTAAGAGAATAGCGGACTTCGTGGGTGCTCGTGCACACCGGTTTGCGGGGGTGGACGCGGGCGGGTGGTGAGGGGATATGAGGGAGGATGGGGGGTGTGATCAGGTGGGCCGAGGTGGGGGATCTGGCGGGGCTCGTGGGTGTGGAGTTGGCCGCGGATGGGATGTTCGCGGATGTGGGGATCGCGTTTCCGGCGGGGACCACCATGATCGAGGATTGTGCGGAGCCGGAGCGGGTGATCGTCGCGGGGCGGCCAGCGGTGGGGTTCGCGCTGTTCGGGTGGGTTGATGGGGTGGTTCATCTCGATCAGTTGGCGGTGCTTCCGGAGTGCGGGAAGCAGGGGATCGGGAGTGCGCTCGTTGCGGCGTTGTGTGACCATGCGGCGGCCGTGTCGGAGGCGGTGACGTTGACGACGTTTCGGGATGTGCCGTGGAATGCGCCGTGGTATGCGCGGCGGGGCTTCGCCGTACTCGGGGAGGAGCGGTGGGGGCCGGAATTGGCGGCGCTGGTGGCGCATGAGCGGGAGTTGGGGATTGAGGTCGCGCCGCGTGTGGTCATGCGCAGGGACGTGTGAGCCCGTGGCAACTAAGGTCGGAAACGAACGAGGAGAGGATACGGACAGCGATGGCCGACAGCAGTTTTGATGTGGTCTCGGAGATCGACCGGCAGGAGGTCGACAACGCTCTGAACCAGACGGTCAAGGAGGTCGGGCATCGGTTCGACTTCAAGGGGACCGGGGCGACTATCTCGTGGTCGGGGCAGAAGGGGATCGAGATCAAGGCGAACAGCGAGGAGCGCGCCAACGCGGTTCTCGATGTGTTCAAGGACAAGCTCGTGAAGCGTGGGCTTTCGCTCAAGGTGCTCGATGCCGAGGAGCCGAAGTTGTCCGGTAAGGAGTACCGGATGGCGGTGGCGCTCAAGGAGGGCATCGATCAGGAGAACGCCAAGAAGATCTCCAAGCTCATCCGGGATGAGGGGCCGAAAGGCGTCAAGGCGCAGATCCAGGGCGAGGAGCTCCGGGTCAGTTCGAAGAAGAAGGACGAGTTGCAGGAGGTCATCTCGCTGCTCAAGGGCAAGGACCTCGACATCGCCCTTCAGTTCAAGAACTACCGCTGACGGAACGGGTTCTTTCTCGTTCCACGGGCGATATCCGGGGCACACGGTTCACGCGTGTGCCCCGGCCCCATTTTGTGGGCTCTTCGAGCTTGATCGGGGAGTGGTGAAAGGGGTTCCTGCGTCCAGTCACGATGAGTGACGACAGAGGACTGGAGATCACCCCGGAAATGAGATGCCCGCGGCTCTCGTAGATCATGACTGTTGTCTACGCAGTCGATCTTCAAGAAACCACGGGCGTGCACAACACTATAGAGACCTGTTCGGACGCGACGCTGCTGCTGGGCCTGGAGGGTCTGGCGGTCACCAGGGTGGAGCGCCGCGAGGACGGCCACCGGGTGGTCCACGTGATCACCGATGATGAGACGGCGCGGGGGTGCCCGGCGTGCGGGGTGCTCGCCACCCGGGTCAAGGAATGCGCGCTCACCTCGCCACGCGATCTGTGCGCGGGCGGCGAGCCGATCACGCCGCTGTGGCATAAACGTCGCTGGGTGTGCCGGGAGCGCCGGTGTTCCCGCGGCTCGTTCACCGAGCAGATCGGCCAGGTCAGCGCCGGGATGCGGACGACCGGCCGGTTGCGGAGGGCCTGCGGGCGGGCCGTGGTCGACGGCGGGCGCACGGTGATGCAGGCCGCCCGTGACCATCGCCTGTCCTGGCCGGTGGCGATGCGCGAGGTCCGCGCCCATGCCGCCCAGGTCCTGCCCGACCAGCCGGAACCGACCACGACGATCGGGATCGATGAGATCCGCCGGGGCGCTCCCCGCTGGGAAGTCGACCCGGCCACCGGCAAGTATCGGCTGGTCGCCGACCGCTGGCACGTCGGCTTCACCGATCTTTCGGGCGATCAGGGGCTACTGGGCCAGGTCGAGGGCCGCCTCTCCAGCGTCGTCGCCGCCTGGCTGTCGGCGCGGAGCGCCGAGTGGAAGACCGCCGTCACCCACGTGGCGATCGACATGTGCCAGGTGTTCCGGTCGGCGATCCGCACCGCGCTGCCGCACGCGGTCATCGTCGTCGATCACTTCCACCTGGTGCAGTTGGCCAACGCCAAGCTCGCCGAGCTGCGACGGCGGCTGACCTGGAAGATGCGCGGGCGCCGGGGCCGCAAAGGCGACCCCGAGTTCGACCACCGCAGGTTTCTGCGCTCCAACGCCGAGGATCTGGCCATCGAACAGCGTGCCGTTCTGGAACGCGATCTGACCAGGACGGGAACCTACGGCAGGCACATCCTGGCCGGCTGGCACGCCAAGGAGAAACTGCGCCATCTGCTCGCCCTGGCCCGCACCGGCCCGGTCCGCTCGCAGATCAGCCATCGCCTGCAGGCCTTCTACGCCTGGTGCGCCGACCACGCCTACCTGCCCGAACTCCGCACCCTGGCCGAGACCATCACCGCGTGGTGGCCGCAGATCGAGGCGTTCATCGGCACCGGCATCACCAATGCCAAGAGCGAAGGGACCAACCGGGTGATCAAACTCGAAGCCCGCTGCGCGTACGGCTTCCGCAACGCCGTCAACCAACGACTCCGATCACGCTGCGCAACCACCCGCGCGAGCCGGAACCGAGCCATCCCGCTTAAATTCGAAGACCCATTTTGTGTGCCGTTCGGCACGTTGGAGAACGGTGGGCGCGAGTGGTCGCGTAGTGCGGAGCGACTGACCGGATGGAGGTCATCCGGGTTCGTTTCACTCATGGAGAGCACCGTGAAAATCACTCGTACACTCAGGCGACTGTCCGTTCTCGCCGGCCTTTCGGCCGCGATGCTGGGCGGGGTCGCCACAGCCGGCCACGCGGCCGCGACTTCGTCGGTCCGGGTCGTTCAGGGCGCCGTTGTCTACATCGGCACGGCTGGCGCCAACAATGTCAACGTCTTCGTCTCCAGTGGCAAGATCAACGTGACCGACTCGGTCGCGATCGCGCCGGGGGTCGGCTGCCAGAGCGTGACCGCCAAGCAGGTGTCGTGCAACGGCATCCTGGGTGGTCTTTCCGCCAATCTGGGCGCTGGGAATGACACCATCAGAATCAATGCGGCGCTTGTCGGCGGCGCGGCCGGGGAGGCCGGCGATGACACCTTCTTCGGCGGGACCGCGTCGGGTGTCAGCACCATCACCTACATCGGTGGCGCCGGTTCGGACATCGTCAGCTTCCTCAACAGCACCAATGCCGTTGACGTGAACATGGACAGTTCGAACAACGACGGGCGGTTCAGCGACAAGGACAACGTCGCCGACGACATCGAGAAAGTGGTCGGCAGCAGGTTCGACGACCTGATGTTCGGCGACGAGAAGAACAACGCTTTCGACGGCGGGCTCGGGCGGGACACGTTGCGCGGGTACGGCGGGTCGGACGCGCTCGTTTCGCGGGACGGCGGCAGCGACACGGAGATCGACTGCGGCGAGGGCGGGGACAGCGACAATGACACCGCGCTGGTGGACCGGGCGGACCCAGCGGCGATCAACTGCGAGTCCGTCAGCTAAGAAACGATCAGCGTCATGGACTGGGCGGCCAGAATAGCGTCGTCCTCTCTGGCAGATGACTGGAACACCGGGCCGGGATTCATTTCCCGGCCCGGTTTCGTGTTTTCCGGCTCATTGTTTTGTGAGGAGTTCGCCGAGGCGGTTGTGGGCGCGGGAGGCGCGGGATTTCACCGTGCCGATCGGGATTCGGAGTTGTTCGGCGACTTCTTGCTGGGTCAGGCCCTCGAAATACATGAGTTCGACCACGCGCCGGTGATCTGGTTCGAGGTTTTGTACGGCGTGCCGTACCGAATCGGAAATGTCGGTGGTTGGTGTGGGGAAGGTGTCGGGGAGTTCGGTGGTGGTGGGGTGGCGGCTGGCGCGGCGGTGCACGCTGAAGGCGCAGCGGCGGACGATCTGGTACAGCCAGGGCGTGATTTCACGGGAGGTGTCGAAGGTGGCGGCGTTCCGCCAGGCGCGCAGGAGTGCGTCCTGGACGGCCTCGTCGGCCAGGTGCGTGTCGCCGAGCAGGGTCAGTGCGGTGCGGAAAAGCGCGGGCCGGTAGCGGGCCCCGATCTCGGCGAACGCGGCCTCGTCGCCTGCGCGGAAACGCTCCAGCATGCCGCGTCGGCAGTAGGACGAGCGGTTCGGATCGGGCCTGGTCGAATCGAGTGAGGTGTTCACGGGACGAGCCTGGTCGATGCCGGTTTCACGAGCCTGTCGGATCGCGTTCGTCGCACGCACTCACAGGGCTGTTATCTATTCGTTATGCAACTTTTGGTCGCGGAGTCACATCTACTTCAGTGACGAAAGGAAATGACGATGAAAAGACTGGCGATTCTGGCGATCGCGACGGCAGCCGTCGTTTTGCCGCCGGCGGTTGCGCACGCGGATACGGGCACCGCGCGCTATGCGACGCTGAAAAGCTGCCCGAAAGAGGATTACCGGGTGCCGTGCGGGTCCTGGACGTTGACGCTGCGCGGCGGAAAGCAGGTCGCGCTGACGGACGCGCTGATTTTTCCGGCCGGGGCGAATGGCAAAGTGGTGGAGGACATGGCGCTGCCGGTCCGCGTCAGTGCCGATGGGCGGCGGGTCGCCTACTTCCGGAAGGCCGACAGGCGGCTGGTGGTCCGGGATGTGGTGGCGAAGAAGGTGATCACGCTGCCGGCCGAGGCCGCGCGGGTGCCGAAGGGCCTCCACATAATCGATGTTGGAACGTTCTTGTCGAAGGACGGGACGGTGCTGGTCGTCGACTACCTCGATGACACCGTCCAGCGGCCGTCCCTGATCGTCGAGGTGGACACCGGTGAGGTCCACACGATCAAGGGCACCGCGACGGTGGAAACCGTCAGCCCTGGCGGGGATTACGTCCTGACCACCCGGTACACGGACGAGAACACCTTCGAGTACACCTCGTACGACAAGGAAGGGAATGAGGTCAACAGCCAGATCGTGCCGCAGGTCGTGACGAACAACGGGCCGGTCGCGCTGGCCGACGACGGCAGCACGGTGGCGGTGGTCGTGAGCAGCAACGCGGGCGCGAAATCGCTGCGGACCTATGACCTGGCGAGTGACACGGTCGGGCCCAAGGTCACGATCGCGATCCCGAAGCAGGAGGGGGCGCAGCGGCTGCTGTGGGACACCAGCGATCAAATCGTCCTCTGGTCGTACCGTGACGCCGACAACTACGCGGCCATCTGGACCACCTCGTGGCAGGTGAACGCCGGCACCGGCGCGGCGACGAAGACGGACACGTTCAAGATCAAGTCTAAGATATGGGACTACCGGGTTCCGGGCGGATGAACCGGGTTATCGTCGAAATATGGGCAAGGTCTATGAGGAGCTGACAGACCGGTTGCGGAGCTTCATTGCCGAGCAACCCGTCTATTTCGTTGCAACGGCCCCTGAGTCCGGCGGACATGTCAATGTCTCGCCGAAGGGGTACCCGGATACCTTCGCCGTTCTCGACAACACCACGGTCGCCTATCTCGATCTTGACGGCAGCGGCGTGGAGACCATCGCCCACATCCGCGACAACGGCCGCATCACCATCATGTTCTGCGCGTTCTCCGGCAAACCCAACATCGTCCGCCTGTACGGCACTGGCACCATCATCACCCCGGAAGAGCCGGAATTCGCCGAATTGATCACCAAGTTCGGCCCACATCCGGGTGTCCGCTCAATCATCGTGATCACCTGCGATCGAATCACCGACTCGTGCGGCTTCGCGGTCCCGTTCATGACGTTCCAGAAGGATCGTATGCTCCTCGACGAACAGAAGGGCCGCAAAGACGCGCAGGGTCAACGCGCCTACAAGGCCAAGAACAACCGCGAGAGCATCGACGGCCTGCCCGGACTCCGCGCCGACGAAACTGAGCCGATCCACCAGCACTCGTAGGACCGGGGCTCCGCGCGGTTTCCGCGTGGAAGCTCCCAGCGCTGGTACTGGTGCCTGTCATCGGCTGCCGGGCGTAGGCGCGAGCTGCCAACGCTGCCGTCAGACTGGGCGGCCCGCCATGCGTTCCAGGCGGGCGATGCGTTCGGTGGTTGGTGGATGGGTGGCGAACCAGAAGTTGGTGCCGAACGGGCTGGCGATCATCATGTGGCCGGCTGAGGTGATTTGCGCGTTCTTGCGGAGGGGGAGGTGGTGGGTGCCAGCGTCGATCTTGCGGAGAGCGTTGGCCAGGGAGGCGGGGTCGCCGGTGAGGCGGGCCGCGGCCTCGTCGGCGGCGAATTCGCGGGAGCGCGCGATGGAGATGCGGATCATGGTGGCGGCGACCGGGCCGAGGGTCAGCAGGATGAGGGCGCCGAAGAAGCCGGGAGGTTCGTCGCCTTCATCGGTGGCGCCGAAGAATGCGCCGATGTAGCCGAAGTAGGTGATCATCGTGGCGAGGGCGCCTGCGATGGAGTTGAGCAGGATGTCGCGGTTGTAGACGTGGGAGAGCTCGTGGGCGATGACTCCGCGGAGTTCTCGTTCGTCCAGGAGGGTGATCAGGCCGCGGGTGACGCAGATGGCGGCATTGCGGGGGTTGCGGCCGGTGGCGAAGGCGTTCGGCTGGCCGGCGGGGGCCAGGTAGAGGCGGGGCATCGGTCGGCGGGCGTCGTAGGAGAGTTCGCGGACGATTCCGTACAGATCAGGCTGTTCGACCTCGCCGACGGGGCGGGCGCGGATGGCGGCCAGGGCGATGCGGTCGGCGAAGAAGAAGGCGACGCCGCAGGCTCCGAGTGCGACCAGAACAGCGATCCGAACTCCCGTGCCGCCGCCGAACCAGGCGCCGATCCCCAGCAGAAAACCGGACAGAGCCCCCAGAAGCACCGCACTACGCACACAGTTGTGACGCATGCCTCCTCCTCCCGCTCAGCCCGAGACGGCGGAGCGACCCGCGTCCACCGACCGTCCAACGCGCGCGGCCAGGTCGAACGTTCCCGGATCCGGGTTCAGCCGAGGGTGCCGAGCACCAGTTGGGGCACCACCGAGAAGGCGACCGTGACCAGCAGCGCGGCGCCGATGGCGATGACGACAGGGGTCCGCCCCTGCTGTGCTGGCACGGTACGGCTGTCGCCCGCCGGAGCCGGGGTGAACAGCCGGGCCGTCCACGCCAGGTAGTAGTAGAGCCCGATCACGGTGTTGATCGCCATGACGATTGCCAGCCAGCCGAGGCCGCCCGCGACGATCTCACGGAACACGACGACCTTGGCGAACAGGCCCGCGAGGCCCGGCGGAAGTCCGGCCAGGCAGATCAGGGCGAAGGCGAGGGAGAGCGCGGCGCCGGGGCTTCGGAAGGCGAGCCCCCGGTAGTCGTCGAGCTGGTTGCCCGGGTGCCGGCGGGAGACCAGCATGACCACGGCGAACGCCAGCAGGTTCATCGCCGCGTAGAACACCAGGTAGGCGATCGACGCGTTCACCGCCCCCAGTACGCCCGCCTGGTTGGACAGCTCGACGACCTGCGATATCGAGCTGAGCTCCAGCCCGGCTCGCGCGGCCTGGTCTGGGCTGGAGACGTCGACGACGCCCCGCTCCACCCATTGGTTCATCGTGGACACGATGTCCAGGTGGACGGCGAGCGGCGCCAGGATGTAGCCCGATTGGGCGACCGACGACCAGGCGAGCATGCGTACCGCGTGGCGTTGCCGGAGTGCGAGGACGTTGCCGACTGTCATGGTGAGCGCGGCGATGATCGCGAGGAGGGGGGTCCAGGCGGCCGCCTCGCTGACCAGGGCGCGGCTGAGCACGAGGATCAACCCGGCGAAACCGGCCGCTTTCGAGATCACCGACAGCAATGCGGCTACAGGTACCGGCGCGCCTTCGTAGACGTCGCCCGCCCAGAAGTGGAACGGCACCGCGGCGACCTTGAACGCGAACCCGGCGAGCACCAGCACCACGCCCACGGTCACGACTGCGGATCCGTTGTGCAGCACGGCGCCGGTTATTTCCAGTTGCTGCGCCGAAGAGCTCGCGGAGCCGTCCGCGTAGGTCGGTTGGAGCGCCGCCGCCACCCGGTCCAGATGCACGGCACCGGTCATGCCATAGAGCAGCGAAACCCCGAACAACATCACCGCGGTCGACACGACAGACACCACGAACAGCTTCAACGCCGCTTCAGAGGCCCGCCCGTCGTACCGCCGCAACGCCGTCAGCGCGAACACCGGAAGTGACACCAACTCCAGCGCGACGACCAGCATGACCAGATCCCGCGCGGCCGGCAGCAGCACCGCCCCGGTCAGCGTCGCCAGCAGCAGGAAATACCACTCCCCCACCGGAATCCGCCCACCGGCCAACTCCGCCAACGACAGCAGAATGACGACGGCACCCGCCACCAGCGTCAGCCCCGCGAACACCTCCGTAAACGAATCCATCACAAACGAGCACGACGCACCCGCCCCCGGCACACAGAACGTCCGCAACTCATCCCCGCGCACGGCCTGCGCCGCCACGACACCCAGCGCCGCCAGCACACCCACCAGCGAAATCAACCCGAGCACGTTCCGCGCCCCACCCACCCGAGCGGGCAGAAAGGCATCAAGAACAAGCACCAGCCCAGCAGTCAACGCAAGAATCAGCGGCGCGGCAATCGCCCAGTAATCAATCGACTGAATCATCGGCCCACCACTCCACCCCGCCAGGCAGCAGCCCCCCGCACCGAACATCTTTGGCATTGAGCCAAGCATCCACTGAGCCGATGCGGATCATGGGGCCCCCAGGAGGGACTGCACGGCAGGGTCGGTGAGCGCGAGCAACGCCGACGGCCAGAGGCCGAAGAACACGGTCAGTGCGACCAGTGGAACCCAGGCCGCCAGTTCGGAAGGCATGACATCAGCGAGTTTCGAGCCGGGACCCGGCTGCCCGCCGCCACCGGAGATCACCTCGACTACGTCATCACCGCGAACCAGGACCACGGACTCTTCGGTTCTGTCTGTGCCGCGGACTCGAACGCTGGATCCTTCGCTCCTATCGCCCCCGCCGACAGGGACGGCGGACTCCTCAACCCGGGGCATCTCAACGGCCGCGCCCGGATCCACCATGGCTTGGGGGCCGACAGGGACACCGGACTCCTCAGCCCGGTGCATCCCGCCAGCCGAAGCGGCGAATTCATCGCCCCCGCCAACGGGCACGGCGGGGCCTTCGGCCTCGTCGCTTCCGTGTGCGATGAGGCCTCTGTCCGTCCCGGGAGCGGGGATGGCGGAATCTCCGGTGGACTCTGTCGCTGCGGCTACGGGTTCCGTTAGGTCCGGGATGCCTTCGGCGGTGTCGACGGGAGGGCCGGGAGGTGTGGTGGTGGGTTCGCCGGGGTGGCCGTGGGTTATGCGGGAGAGCATGAGGAGGAAGTAGGCGGCGGTGAGGACCGCGCCCAGGCCGCCGATGGTCATGAAGGTGAGGAAGAGGGGGCGGGGTAGGGCGGTGGCGGGTTGGAAGGCGCCTTGGAGGGCGAGCATTTCGCCCCAGAAGCCGGCCAGGCCGGGGAGGCCGAGGGAGGCGATGCAGGCGAAGGTGAGGAGGGAGCCGACGTAGGGGAGGCGGGTGAGCATGCCGCCGCCGAGGCGGGTCATGTCGGCGGTTCCGTAGCGTTCCTTGATGGCTCCGGCGATGAAGAAGAGCAGGCCGGTGATGAGGCCGTGGGCGACATTCCCGAAAAGGGCGGCGTTGATGCCGACGGGGGTGAGGGTCGCGAAGCCGAGGAGGACGAAGCCCATGTGGCCGACCGACGAGTAGGCGATCATGCGTTTCAGGTCGTTCTGGGCCAGGCAGGCGAGCGAGCCGTACACGATGCCGATGACGGCGAAAGCGCCCAGCCAGGGCGCGACGGCTTCGGCGCCCTCGGGGAGGATCGGGATGGCGATCCGGGCGAAGCCGTAGGTGCCCATTTTGAGGAGTACGCCCGCCAGGAGCACCGAACCCACGGTGGGGGCTTCGGTGTGCGCGTCCGGTAGCCAGGTGTGAAGCGGCCACATCGGAGTTTTGACCGCGAGACCGATACCGATGGCGACGAACGCAATGATCTGCACCGATCGTGACATCGGGTGAGATTTCGCCAGGGCGACCATGTCCAGTGTGCCGGTCTGGGACCAGATGAGGAGCAGGCCCAGCAGTAGGACGGCCGACCCGAGCAGCGTGTACAGGATGAACTTGATCGCCGCCGCGCGCCGGTGCGTGCCTCCCCAAATGGCGATCACGAAATACATCGGGATCAGCACGACCTCGAAGAACACGAAGAACAGCAGCAGATCGAGCGCGACGAAAGTGCCCAGCATGCCGAATTCCAGCACCAGCAGGGTGAACACCAGCGCTCTGGGGCGAAGCACTCCGAGCCTGGTCGCGTCCTGCGACGGACCGGAAGGCCGACCCGCGAGGTAGCCGAAACAGAGGAAGCTGAGCAGCGCGGTCAGCACCACCAGAGGCAGCGAAATGCCGTCAAGCCCAAGGTGGAAGCGTAGGTTCAGGCCCGGAATCCACGACAGATCAGTCTCGAACTGCATGCGTTCCGGCGCGGAATAATCGAACGCCGCCAGCACGGCAACGGCCAAGGCCATCGTGGCCCCGGACACAGCCAGGCCATAACCACGAGGAACACGCCCAGCGAAAGCGGGAGCCATCAACCCCGCAGCCCCGACCAGCGGCAACGCCACCAACATGACCAGAAGCCAGCTCATCCCCGCATCACCGCCCCCAGTCGATCAGGGGAACATGCCCAGCGAAAGCGGGAGCCCTCAGCTCCGCGGGCCCGCCCAGGAACCAGTTTCATCCCCACATCACCGCCCCCACAGCGATCAGGAGAACCCCGGCCAGCAATCCGGTCACGTACAGCTGGGCGTTGCCGTTCTGGGCGAGTTTCGCGAACGAGGAGAGGCCGATTGTCAGGCGGGCGGAGCCACGGACCGCGCCGTCGACGACGTGGGTGTCTGTTCGAACGACGCCGCGGGCCAGGGACAGGATCGGCCGGGCGATCAGGGCGGCGTAGGCGCGGTCGAGGTAGAAGGCCTGTTCGCAGGGGGCTCGGAACGGGCCGAGGAGGCGGGCGGGGTCAGCATGGGGGGCGCTGCGCCAGGCCGTGTAGACGATTCCGGCGCCGAGCAGGGCGACGAGCAGGCTGATCGCGGCCGATGGCCAGTCCATGTCGGCGACGCCGATGAAGCCGAACAGGAGGGCGGGGATCGCGAGCAGGCTGATCGGCCACACCATCGTGCGGGGCGCTTCGCGGCCGTCGAAGACGTGTGCGGTGCCGGGCGCGGGCTCGGCCAGGGCCTGCACATGTTCTTCGCCGAAGAAGGTGCGCAGCCAGGCCCTGATCGCGTACGCCCCGGTGACGCCGACGGTGATCAACGCGGAGCCGTACAGCAGGAGGCGGATTGGGCTCGTGGAGTGTTCGATCGCCAGGACGACGGCGTCCTTGCTGAAGAAACCGCTGGTGGGCGGGAGGCCCATCAGGGCGGCGAAGCCGATCGTCATGGTCCAGAACGTGATCGGCATAGCGCGGCGCAGGCCGCCCATGTGGCTCAGCAGGTTGGAGCCGACGTGGTGGATGACGGCTCCGGCGCACAGGAACAGCAGGGCTTTGAAGGCGCCGTGGCTGGTCAGGTGGAAGATGGCGGCGTTCGGTGAGCCCGCGGCGAGGGCGGCGGCCATGTAGGCCAGCTGGCTGATCGTGGAATACGCCAGGATTCGTTTGAGGTCGTCCTGCGCGAAGGCGGCCAGGGCGGCGCCGAGCATGCCGATGGCGGCGAGCACGCCGAGGACGTCGAGCGTGGGCTGCGGGAAGAGGGGGAACAGCCGGGCGACGATGAAGATGCCGGCGGCGACCATGGTGGCGGCGTGGATGAGCGCGCTGATCGGGGTCGGGCCGGCCATCGCGTCGGGCAGCCAGGTGTGCAGCGGGACCTGGGCGCTCTTGCCTGCGACGCCGCCGAGCAGCAGCATCGTCGCCAGTATGAGGGTCCCGGTGGGGAGGTTCGCGGCGATGATGTCGTCGATCCGGAAGCTGCCCGCCGCGAAGCCGAGGGTGAATATCCCGAAAAGGAAGGCCACGTCGCCCAGGCGGGTGACCAGGAACGCCTTCACGGCGGCGCGGGAGTTCGCGCGGTCCTCCCACCAGTGGCCGATCAGCAGATACGAACAGAGGCCCATGATCTCCCAGCCGACATACAGCACCAGGAGGTCGGCGGCGAAGACGACGAGCAGCATCGCGCTGGTGAACAGGCTGATGAACGCACTGTACGAAGGGAAGCGGGAATCGCCTCGGAGATACCCCACCGAGTAGACCTGCACCGCCAGCGCGACCACGGTCACGAGGATGGCAGTCAGCACCGACAATCCGTTGACCTGGAGTCCCACCGAGATGGGGATGGCTCCGGTGCCTATCACCGTAAGGGTGCCCTCGGCGGAGCCGGGCAGGAATTCCGCCCAGAACAAGTCGCCAGAACCACCCGATCCTGACGTCTGCCAGGCCAGCCACAGCGTCAACGCCAGCGCCGCGACCGCCGCCGAGACCGCGAACCAGGCGGCCCGGCGATTGGCGCGGAGATTGTTCTCCTCGGTACGGCTGACGCCCCCCGGCCACCGCGACCCCAGCAACCCGGCCACCGCCGCGGCGAACGGCAGCAGCACGATGAGCGCGGCGGCGACGATCACTCCGGACCAACTCCGGTCGTGACCTTCGTCGCAGCCGGTTGGGAGCCGTCCGGGTCGGACGAGTTGGGCGGTTCGAACAGGTCGCGCAGGCGGTCCAGGTCGATGGACTGGCGGTTGCGGAAGACGGCGAGCACGATCGCCAGGCCGATGCCCACCTCGGCGGCGGCGATCACGATGACGAAGAGGGTGAGCACCTGGCCGCCGTGCAGCTGGTCGCGGAGCCAGACGTCGAAGGTGACCAGGTTGAGGTTGACCGCGTTGAGCATCAGCTCGACCGACATCAGGACCAGGATGGTGTTGCGGCGGGCGAGCACGCCGTACACGCCGATGGAGAAGAGGAGGGCGGCGACTACGGCGGGATAGACGACATGCATGATCAGCCCACCGCCTGGAGGCCGGGTGCGGAGGTCATTCGCGGCCCTTGATGTCGGTACGGGAGATGACGATGGCGCCGATCAGGGCGGCCAGGAGCAGAATCGAGAGGGCCTCGAACGGGAGGACCCAGGTGCGGAAGATGCTGCCGCCGAGGGATTTGGCCGAGCCGGTGCCGGGGTCCAGCGGGGTGTACGCCGAGCGGAAGCCGTCGATGACGACCGTGACCAGGACGGCGGCGGTGGCCAGGGCGACGAGCGCGGCCACGACGCGGTTGCCGGAGTCGAGGTCGGCGGTGCGGCCGATGGGGGCGCGGGTGAGCATGATGCCGAACAGCATGAGGACGACCACCGCGCCGACGTAGATCAGGACTTGGACCCAGGCCACGAATTCGGCGGTCAGGACCAGGTAGCAGCCGGCCAGGGCGCCGAAGCAGGCGACCAGCCAGAGGGCGGCGTGGACGAGTTGGCGGGTGGTGACCACCAGCAGAGCGGAGCCGACCGCGACCACGCTGAGCAGCAGGAAGACGATCTCCTGTGCCGTGGGTGGCCAGAGGGCGGGGGTCACGCATCCCCCTCGGATTCGGGGCGTTTCGGGAGGGCGCCGGGGGGGCGGATGCTTCTCGCGGACGGGCGGGGGGCGGATTCTGCGGCGAGTTCTTTGGGGGGTTCCGCGCCGAGTTCGTGGGCGGGTGGGGGTGGGACTTTTGTCGCCCAGGTGGCGAGGCGGTCCTTCTCGTGGAGGAGGTCGCGGATGTCGTGTTCTGCGTACTCGAAGTCGGGGGCCCAGAAGAGTGCGTCGAAGGGGCAGGCCTCGATGCAGATGCCGCAGTACATGCAGAGGGAGAAGTCGATCGCGAAGCGGTCGAGGACGTTGCGCTGGCGGGGGCGGCCGCCCTCGGGAGCGGGGATCGTCTCCTTGTGGGAGTCGATGTAGATGCACCAGTCCGGGCATTCGCGGGCGCACAGCATGCAGGAGGTGCAGTTCTCTTCGACCAGGGCGATTACCCCGCGACTGCGCGGTGGCAGTTCGGGTTGCACCTCTGGATACTGCTGCGTCACTGATCTGCGCAGCATGTGCCGCAGGGTGACAGCCAGCCCTTTCGCCAGCCCGGTACCTGGTATGCGCGCCACGATTCAACATCATGACGCACGATCGCCCCGCCGGGAATGTGACGACCCGAGCGAATCGCTTTTCCCATCGTCCACAGGGTGTGGATGGGGCGGTTGTTACCTGCCGTGGTCGGTGAGTGGATGGTTTGGTCGGGATTGCGGGGGTTCTCCTACCCTTTGGTTCGGTACGGGCTCCGCCCGCGCGTCGGTCGCCATGTCGGCGATGTCGGCTCCGCCGGACAGACGTGGATCACCCACCCACCCACCCGTTTGTCTGATTGCGGGCCTCCGCCCGCCCCCGATGGTCGCCCTGGCGACGAAGACGGCTCCGCCGGGCAGGCGTGGATCTCTCACCCACCCGCCCTTTGGATCGTTGCGGGCCTCCACCCCCTGGCGATGGTCTCGGCTTCGCTGTGGGCGGCGTTCTTCCCTCGATCTCGCTCCTCAGGTTGCCCGGAGGTGTGGGAGTAAGCGCAGTATTGTTCGCATATGAACCACCCGCCGCGGTCGGCCGCGGGCAGCTTTCTCTGGGCGTTTGCGCCCTTGGTGACCTGCGGGTTCGCCACTCCTGTGACGATTGGGTATGCGGCGCGGAAGAGGCGTAGTTGGGGCTTGGGAGTGGCGGCGGGGGGTTTACGGGGCGGGGATGGTGGCGTGGCTGGCCATCGCCAACTCTTATGAGCACCCGGTGCCGGGCGTGCCGGCGGCGATCATGGTGGTGGGGTTGTTCGGTAGCTGGATTGGGGGAACGATCCACTCGCTTTTGATCCGGGCGACGGTCTTCGAAGCCCGGGTGGTGGAGCAGACGCCGAACGAGCAAGCGCTTGAGCGAGCTCGGTATCGGCGGCAGCTCCGGAAAGAGGCGCGTGAACTGGTCATACGTGATCCGGCGTTGGCCAAGGAGCTTCGCGTCGGGCGGCCTGATCTGCCTCGCCAGTACGACGATGGCGGGTTGATCGACTTCAATCACGCGCCTGCGCGTGTGATCGGGACCGTTCCCGGGATGACGCCCGATCTGGTGGATCGGGTGCTCAGCGCGCGGCGCGAATCTGGACTTTTCACCTCGGCCGAGGAGTTGTCGATCACCCTCGACCTGCCGGTCGACCTCAATGATGAGCTTGGGGAGTACAGCGTCTACCTTCCGTGACCGTATCCTCGCTATGTGCACCCCACTCGCCAGCCCCTGAAACTCGGCACCCGGGTCGCGCTGAGCGTGGTCTGGGCGCTGGTTCCGCTGATCACACTGGGTTCGGGCACGCCGATCGTGATCGCGCACGCGGCCGTTCGCCGTCGCAGTCCGCTGCTGTTCGTCTCAGCAGGGGTGTACGCGGCGAGTTTTGCCCTTTTTCTCGTCCAAGTGGCCAAATATGAGCCCATCAGTGCCGCACCGGCTTGGCTGGACACGGCCACTTCGCTTGGTTTCTTCCTGAACATGTTCGGCGGCTTCGGCCAGGCGCTTTTCGTGCGTAGCGCTGTTTTCAACACCCGGCCGGTCGTGAAGTCGGCCAATGAGCAGGCGCTGGAGCTGGCCACCGCGCGGCGGAAACTCCGCCGGGACTCCCGCGAGCTGGCGGAACACGATCCGGCGCTGGCCAGGGAGCTCGGTATCGGCCGTCCTGATCTTCCCCGCGAGTACGACGACGGCGGCCTCGTCGACATCAATCACGCCTCCACGCTGGCGATCGCGGGCATACCGGGCCTCACCCCGGATCTGGCCGCCCGGATTGTCGCCGCGAGGACCTCCACCGGCCTGTTCACCTCGGCGAACGAACTATCGATCATGCTCGACCTACCGGTGGACCTCAATGACGAACTGGCGGAATACACCGTCTATCTCCCCTAGTTCCTGAGAAATCCGTATTCTCGCGCTGTGAACCCCTATTGGCAGCAGCAACAGCCCAGGACGCCGGATGGCCTGACCGTATTGTGGGCCCTGGTCCCGCTGTTTACCTGTGGGTTCGGTACGCCGTTCATCATCGGGTACGCCGCATACCGCCGCCGCAGCCCGTGGCTGGTCATCTCGACCGGTGGATATGTCCTGAGCGTGGTCATCTTCCTGATCGGCGTCTTCTCGTACGACGACCTGGAGCTGCTGCCCGTCTGGCTCGACGCGACGATGACGGCAGGGTTGTTCATCAACTGGATCGGCGGCCTGGTGCAGGCCCTGATCATCCGAAACAAGGTGTTCAACGGCCCGCCGCACCAGAACTCGATGAACCAGCCACCGCGTCAGATGAACCCGCCCCAACACCAGATGAACCAACCGCAGTACCCGCCGATGCCAATGCGTCCGCCTGGGCCGGGCTTCCCCCCGCCGCCACCGCGGCCGGGCGGGCACGCCACAGACCCACGTCCGCCCATGCCCCCGCCCATGCCCCCGCCCATGCCCCCGCCGGTGCCGATGCCGATGCCGATGCCGATGCCGATGGGTGGTCCGCGCATGGGCCCCCCGCCGCCGAATGCGACCGGCCCGCGCTCGCCATGGCGGGACGCGTCCACGCGACCCGGAACGGCCGGCCCCGCCGATCCGTCGAACCGGCCGGAGCAACTCGGGCATTACCGGGTGATCGGGAGCCTTGGGAAGGGCGGCCAGGGTTCGGTCTATCTCGGGGTGGATCCGCAGGGCCGGAAGGTCGCCATCAAGGTCCTGCACGCCCACATCGCCGGCGACGAGGCCGCCCAGGTTCGGTTCCTACGCGAAGTGGAAGCCGCCCGCCGGGTCGCGCCGTTCTCGACCGCGCGCGTGCTGGACGTGAGCGTCACCGCCGAACTCGCCTACGTGGTGAGCGAATTCGTGGACGGCCAGTCCCTGGACCAGCTGGTCCGCGACAAGGGCCCCCGCCCCGAGGACGGCCTGATCCGCCTGGCCCTGGCCACCTCCGGCGCACTCGCCGCCATCCACAAAGCCGGTATCGTGCACCGCGACTTCAAGCCGAGCAACGTCCTGATCGGCGCCGACGGCCCCCGCGTGATCGACTTCGGCATCGCCAAAGCCCTCGACCAGGTGACCGCCACCGCCAGCCAGATCATGGGCACCCCCGCGTACATGTCCCCCGAACAACTCGCCGGAGAAGTCGTCGGCCCCAAAACCGACGTCTTCAGCTGGGCCGCCACCATGATCTTCGCCGCCACCGGCCGCACCGCCTTCGGCGACGACACCATCCCCGCCATCCTCAACCGGGTCATCAACCACCAACCAGACCTGAGCGCCCTCCCCGCCTCCCTCCGCGAACTCGCCCGCGCCTGCCTAGACAAACGAGCAGAAAACCGCCCCACAGCCTCGGACATAATGCTCCGCATCGTCCATTAACCAGCGGATCCTGCGAGGTCCCGGGCGTTCGACCAAGTCCACCGGCCGGCCGAATCGGCCCCGAGCCTCCGACCGGGTTCAGCTGCCGGGTCAGTCGGCCACTCCCTCAAGAACCTTCACCACACCGGTCAGCGCCAGCTGAGCCAGCGCGAGCGGCACCACACCCACCCACGCCAGCCAGTCGGGCTCCGGGCGTCCGGTCGAGTTCAGCTGCCCGGTCAGTTGGCCCCGCGAATGGCCCTGCGGGTCAGAGGACTTTCACCACGCCGGTCAGTGCCAGTTGAACCAGCGCGAGCGGCACCAAGCCCACCCAAGCCAGCTTCTGCAGTTGGTCCTCGCGCATTCGCGGATAGCTCACCCGGACCCAGATCACCACGAACGCCAACACGAAGATCTTGATGAGGGTCCATACCGGGCCGGGTAGCCAGGGGCCGTGCCAGCCGCCCAGGAACAGGACGGTGGTGAGTGCGGAGAGGACCACGATGCCGACGTACTCGGCGAGCATGAACAGGGCGAAGCGGATGCCGGTGTATTCCGTCATAGGGCCCATGATGATCTCGGATTCGGCGATCGGCATGTCGAAGGGCGGGCGGCGGAGTTCGGCCAGGCCGGCCACGAAGAAGACGATCGCGCCGATGGCCTGCCAGGGGAGCCACCACCACTGCCAGGCCTCGACGATGCCGGTGAGCGAGAGGGTGCCGGCTGCCATGGCCACACTGGAGGCGGCCAGGACCAGCGGCAGCTCGTAGGACATCAGCTGCGCCGCCGACCGCATCCCGCCGAGCACCGAGTACTTGTTGCCCGACGACCACCCGGCCATGATCGACCCGAGCACTCCGACGCCCATCACGGCCAGCACGAAGAACAGCCCGGCGTCCAGGTCCACGCCGTACAGGCCGGGCCCGACCGGGATGACGATCATCACGATCAGGTACGGCACCAGCGCCACGGCCGGGGCGATCTTGAATACGGCCCGGTCGGCGGCGGCCGGGATGACGTCCTCCTTCTGGACGAACTTCACCCCGTCCGCGATCAGCTGCGCCCAGCCGTGGAACCCTCCGGCGTACATCGGCCCCAGCCGCGACTGCATGTGCGCCATCGCCTTGTGCTCCAACTGCCCGACGATCAGCGGCAGCAGCAGAAACGCACCGATGATCACGACGAGCCGGAGCGCGATCTCAAGCATTCTTGCCCCAATCGGCCGGAACCCCGGGCGGAGCCATCTTGCGGCGGCTCGGCGCGCCATGACCAGATTCGCCCGGCTCCTTGGCCCCCGGCCAGACCTTCGCCACCCTGGCCGCGAGCACGAAATCCTTACGCAGCGGGTTGCCCTCGAACCCGTCGGGCAGCAGCAACGGCTTCAGGTCGGGATGACCTTCGAAAATCACCCCGAACATCTCGTACGTCTCGCGTTCGTGCCAGTTCGCCCCCCGATAGACGCCCACCACGGAGGCGAGCCGAGGATCGGCGCGCGGCACCCGAGTCCGGATCAGCAGATGCGCGAAGGCCACCGGATCGAACACGTGCGCCACCACGGCGAACCCGTCCGGCGGATCGTCGACTCCGGTCAGCCAGTCGAAGAAGGTAAAGCCCTGGTCGCGGGCATGCCCCAGGGCATCCGCCCAGGCGGCCGGGTCGACGTCGGCGGTGGTCTCACCGAAGGTCTCGGAGAACGTGGCACCGGGAAGGTCGATCATGCGATCACTCGATCCTTCACCGGGACGAACCGGTCGCCCATCATACGATCCCTCGCCCCGACGAACCGATCGCCCGTGCGATCACTCGACCCCTCACCCAGACAAACCAGTTGCCCATCACTCGATCCCTCGCCGGGACAAACCGATCGCCCATCACGTGATCACCGGGTTTCCCGGCTGGTCCTTCGCCCACACGTAGCGGTCGCTGAGGTTCTCGGTGGCGATCATTTCCTGGAGTTTCACGATGCCGTGGAGCAATGCCTCCGGGCGGGGCGGGCAGCCGGGGACGTACACGTCGACCGGGATGATCTGGTCGACGCCTTTCGTCACGCAGTACGAGTCCCAGTACGGTCCGCCCGAGTTCGAGCACGCCCCGAACGAGATCACATACTTCGGATCGGGCATCTGCTCATAAAGCCGCTTCACGGCCGGCGCCATCTTGTCGGTCACCGTCCCCGACACGATCATCAGGTCAGCCTGGCGGGGACCGTTCGCGAACGGGATGACCCCGAATCTGATGAAATCGTGACGGCTCATCGAGGTCGCGATGAACTCGATCGCGCAGCACGCCAGGCCGAAGTTGAACACCCACAGGGAGTACTTGCGGCCCCAGTTGAGGACGAACTTCATGGGCTTGGGGGCCAGCCGGGAGACCGGACCCACGGTCGGCATCGGAAGATCGGCCATGCGTGGCATTGTCCTCCTCGAATCACGTCCTGGGAATCACGTCCAGGTGAGCACGCGTTTGCGCCAGGCGTACAGGATGCCCAGCGCGATGAAGGCCAGGAAGACGAACATCTCGACCAGCGTGGTGAGCCCGAACCCGGGGTCGGCGAAGACGGTCGCCCAGGGGAACAGGAAGACGGCGTCCACCGCGAACACGACATAGAGGTAAGTGAAGACGTAGTACCTGATCTGCGACTGCGCCCAGCCTTCGCCGACCGGGTCGACGCCGCACTCGTAGGTCGTGAGCTTCTCGGCGGTCGGCCGGTCGGGGCGCAGCAGCCGGTTGGCCAGCAGCCCACCCGCGAAGATCGCCACCCCCACGCCGAGCAGAACCGCCACGACCACATATGACCCGAAATATCCGGTCATCTGCCCTCCTCAGCTCCCACCCACGAGAGTACGCCAACAGCCCTCAGATCCCCCTTCGTCCACCACACCCCAGACACCTCAAAGAAACCATCAAACAATGACAAAGAGGCATGATTGATAGCCAAACCACCATAACGTGGCATACATGCCTTCACTGCGATTCTCCGGAGGAATTGCGCTGTGCGCCGCACTGTGCGTGGGCTGCGGCGTTACCTCCCCCGCGAGTGACGGGCAGCCTGACGACGAGATCACCATGGCCTCCGAGCCGACCATGCTCACCTACGTCGACCCCGCCGACGTCGAGGGACTGGCCCCGCAGACCATCTCCGGAGACTCACGCCAGCCCCACCTGCACCTCAACTACCCGACCCTGCCCTTCACCAAGGCCCTCAACGAGCGGCTCCACCGCGACATGGCCAAGGCGGCCGCCGACTACACCGCGCACACGACGACCGACCGCTTTCCGGCCCCGGAGTACAACGTCGACTGGCAGCTCAGCGCCGTGGCCAGTGACGTGGTCGGGGTCCGGCTGCGCACCGGCGAGTTCGGCGGCGTGCGCTGGGCGAACTCCACCCAGACCCTCTGGTACGACCGGACGGCCGGCCGCGTCTTCGAATCCGCCCAGCTGGTGAACAATCTGAACCTGCTGTCCGCCCTGGTGAAGCAGCACCTGGACCGCGACCCGGCGGTGGACGCCGACGTGGTGCACCCCGACCCGCTGCTGTTCGACTCGCTGAACTTCAACTCCCGCGGCGACCTGGTGGTGGAGTTCGACGACTACCAGGTGGCCCCCGGCTCGATGGGCCGGATCGCGGCCGCCATCCCGCGCAAGGACGCCGACGCGCTGCTCACCTCGTTCGGGCGGCGGGCCAGGCACGCGGTGGAGCGGGCGATACCGGCGACGGTGCCGCAGATCGTCCCGATGAGCTCGTCCGAGCGGTCCAGTTCGGGAGCCCAGCGGCTGGGGTCGGCGAACAACCGGCCCGGCCGGGTGGACTGCACGGTCGCGAACTGCGTGGCGCTCACCTTCGACGACGGGCCAGGGCCGTACACCGGGCGGGTGCTGGACGCGCTGCGGCACGAGCGGGCCACCTTCTTCACGGTCGGCGCGAACGCGGCGGCCCGGCCGGACCTGCTGGACCGGATGCGCGACGAAGGGCACGAGGTGGCCAACCACACCTGGTCGCACCGGGATCTCACCACGATGGCGGCGAACCGGGTGTTCGACCAGCTGAGCCGTACCCAGAGCCTGATCAAGGACGCCACGGGGCAGACGCCGACGCTGGCCAGGGCCCCGTACGGCGCGACCGACCCGAACGTCACCGAGGTCGCCAAGGAGCTGGGCCTGTGCCTGGTCCAGTGGAACGTCGACCCGATGGACTGGCAGAGCGACAACCCCAGTGCGATCGTGTCCGCCACGCTCAGCAAGACACGCCGGAACTCGATCGTCCTGCTGCACGACACCAACCCGGCCACCGCCGACGCGCTGCCCGCGATTGTGGCCGGGCTCGCCGCGCGCGGGTTCACGCTCGTTACCGTGCCCGAGTTGTACGCCCCTGCGGGCATGACCCCCGGCCAGACCTACGACGCAGGTGGGAGGGCATCCGTCTCGCGTCGTGGGCAACCGCTGCCGTGACAGCGGCGGGGACATATAGTTAGACAGCGTGACCCGAAACATCCTCTTCGCTCGCCGGCACGTGGACCTCTGCCGGCTCGCGTCGGGGCTGTGTCGCCGGGCGACCTGACACAGTGACGTTCTCCTGATGGCCCCCCAGGATCACTGTTTGACCGCCCCGCGTAAGTCACACCCCGGCGAAGAGCAAACCACGACAATTCATCGTGGCTCCAGGGATCTAGCATGGAAACAAGAACGCGACGAGCTCGTGCGCTCGGTCGCGTCAAGGAGGATTGAGCAGCTGTGACCAAACAGGTTCAGCAACTCGACCGCGTGATCATCCGGTTCGCGGGTGACTCCGGCGACGGCATGCAGCTGACCGGAGACCGCTTCACCGCGGAGACCGCAGAGTTCGGCAACGACCTCTCCACTCTCCCCAACTTCCCGGCCGAGATCCGCGCTCCCGCGGGCACTCTGCCGGGCGTGTCGAGCTTCCAGCTCCACTTCGCCGACCATGACATCCTGACCCCAGGGGACGCGCCCAACGTCCTGGTCGCGATGAACCCGGCCGCGCTCAAGGCGAACCTGTCCGACCTCCCGCGTGGGGCCGACATCATCGCGAACTCGGACGAGTTCACCAAGCGCAACCTGGCCAAGGTCGGCTACACGGAGAGCCCGCTCGATGACGAGTCGCTGAGCGAGTGGCGGGTGCACTCGGTGCCGCTGACCTCGCTGACCGTCAAGGCGCTGGAAGACTTCGACATCTCGAAGAAGGACGCGGAGCGCGCGAAGAACATGTTCGCGCTCGGCCTGCTGTCGTGGCTCTACCACCGGCCGGTCGAGGCCACCATCAGATTCATCGAGTCCAAATTCGCGAAAAAGCCGGACATCGCCAAGTCCAACGTGGCGGCGTTCAACGCGGGCTGGAACTACGGGGAGACCACCGAGGCGTTCTCGGTGTCGTACGAGATCAAGCCGGCCAAGCTGGCGCCGGGGATCTACCGGAACATCTCCGGCAACCAGGCGCTGGCGTACGGACTGATCGCCGCGTCCGTGCAGGCGAAGCTGCCGCTGTTCCTGGGGTCTTATCCGATCACTCCGGCCTCCGACATCCTGCACGAACTGTCCAAGCACAAGCGCTTCGGGATCCGGACCTTCCAGGCCGAGGACGAGATCGCGGGCGTCGGGGCGGCGCTGGGCGCGTCCTTCGGCGGCGCGCTCGGGGTGACCACGACATCGGGGCCCGGCGTGGCCCTGAAGGCCGAGACCGTGGGCCTGGCGGTGACCACCGAACTCCCGCTCATCGTCGTCGACGTGCAGCGGGCCGGACCGTCCACCGGCATGCCCACCAAGACCGAGCAGACCGACCTGCTGATGGCCCTGTACGGCCGGAACGGTGAATCCCCCATCCCGGTCGTCGCCCCCGCGACCCCGTCGGACTGTTTCGCCATCGCGGTGGAAGCGGCCAGGATCGCGCTGAAGTACCGCACCCCGGTCATGCTCCTGTCCGACGGCTACCTGGCCAACGGCTCGGAGCCGTGGAAGCTCCCGGAGATCGACGACCTGCCCGACATTTCCGTCGATTTCACCACCGAGAGCAACAGCGACGACGGCACGTTCCTGCCGTTCAAGCGGGACGCCGAGACCCTCGCCCGGCCGTGGGCGGTCCCGGGCACGCCCGGCCTGGAGCACCGGATCGGCGGCATCGAGAAGGCCGACGGCACCGGCAACATCTCCTACGACCCGAACAACCACGACCTGATGGTCCGGCTCCGGCAGGCCAAGATCGACGGCATCGACGTGCCCGATCTGGAGGTGGACGACCCGTCCGGTTCCGCTCGGGTGCTCGTGCTCGGGTGGGGCTCCACCTACGGCCCGATCGCGGCGGCGCTGCGCCGGGTGCGCAAGGCGGGCGGCCAGGTCGCCCAGGCCCACCTGCGGCATCTCAACCCGTTCCCCAAGAACATCGGCGAGGTGCTGAAGTCCTACGACAAGGTGCTGCTGCCGGAGATCAACCTCGGCCAGCTGGCTTTACTGCTGCGGGCCAAGTTCCTGGTGGACATCATCAGCTACAACCGTGTTCGCGGGCTTCCGTTCAAGGCCGAGGAGCTGGCCGGCGTGATCCAGGACGTGATCGACAGTGAGTGAATCGTTGAACGGCAAGGGCCTGGCCCTCATCCCCAGGGCCGAGGCCAAGCAGACGATGAAGGAGTTCAAGTCCGACCAGGAGGTCCGCTGGTGCCCCGGCTGCGGGGACTACGCGATCCTGGCGGCGGTGCAGTCCTTCATGCCGGAACTCGGGATCAAGCGTGAGAACACCGTGTTCGTGTCCGGGATCGGGTGCTCGTCCCGGTTTCCGTACTACCTGAACACCTACGGCTTCCACTCCATCCACGGGCGGGCGCCGGCGATCGCGACCGGCCTGGCCGCGTCCCGGCCCGACCTGTCGGTGTGGGTGATCACCGGGGACGGCGACGCGCTGTCCATCGGCGGGAACCACCTGATCCACTCGCTGCGCCGCAACGTCAACCTGAACATCCTGCTGTTCAACAACCGGATCTACGGCCTGACGAAGGGGCAGTACTCGCCCACCTCGGAGATCGGGAAGATCACCAAGTCGACGCCGATGGGGTCGCTGGACAAGCCGTTCAACCCGATCTCGCTGGCGCTCGGCGCCGAGGCCGGGTTCGTGGCGCGGACCCTGGACAGCGACCGCAAGCACCTGCAGTCGGTGCTGCGCGAGGCGGTGGCGCACCGGGGCACATCGCTGGTGGAGATCTACCAGAACTGCAACATCTTCAACGACGGCGCCTTCGAGATGATGAAGGACCCGGAGACCCGGGACGCGATCACGGTCCGGCTGGAGCACGGGCAGCCGATCGTCTTCGCCGACCAGGCCGTCCGGCTGGCCCGCACCGGCGGCGTCGAGGTGGTGCCGCGGGCGTCGGTGCGCGAGGAGGAGATCCTGGTGCACGACGTGCACAACCCGGATCCTTCGCTCGCCTTCGCGCTCAGCCGGTTGGACGAACCCGCGTTCGCGCACGTGCCGATCGGAATCTTCCGGTCGGTGGACCGGCCGTCCTACGACCAGCTGATGAACGAGCAGGTGGCGGCGGCGACCACGCAGAAGGGCCAGGGCAGCCTGACCGATCTGCTGCACGGGGGAGACACCTGGCGCATCGGCTAGAAGCCACGGATCGTGATATTTACGGATCTACCGCTGTCGCACGGGGTGTGGCGGCGGTAGGTTCGTTGCACCGTTCCAGCTGATCCGTGGAGGCGATGTGACCGTTCTGCTGGAGACTGTCCCCCTTCTTGAGCTTGCTACCGAAGAAGTCGGCGGGGCATTCGGTGGGCTACTCGCGGGAAATATCCGGCGCGCGCGGCAGCGGCTGAGCCGCCTGCTGTTCGATCGCCGCTATGGCGTGGAAACTGCGGAATTCGCCCACCTGGACCAGTTCGGTCTCGCACATCATGAACGTGTCTACTACTCGCCGGCCAACTGGGGCACGCTCCGCCGTACCCTGCCGGCGCACGAGGTCGGGGCCGACGACGTCTTCATCGACCTGGGCTCGGGCAAGGCCAGGATGGTCCTGGAGGCGGCGGCCCGCTACCGGTTCCGCCAAGTGATCGGCGTCGAACTCTCCGCCGAGCTCACCGAGGTGGCGCGGGCCAACCTGAAGTCCACCCGGCTGCCGGTCCGCGCCGACCGGGTTGACCTGATCCAGTCCGACGTGCTCAACTACCGGATTCCGGACGACGTCTCGGTGGTCTTCCTGAACAACCCGTTCCGGGGCGAGATCTTCGCCGCCGCGATCACCAACCTGCTCGACTCGGTGGACCGCCGGCCGCGGCCCGTCAGGGTCATCTACTTCAACCCGGTCGAGGAGCCGTTCCTGCTGAGCACCGGCCGGTTCCGGCACCTCCGTACGGTCACCCGCGGCCGGGCCGGCGAGATCGACGTGTTCGGCACCACGCGGATTTACTCCATCACCACATAACAGAACCCGAGGACACCTGAATAGAGAGGGATGACGCGCGTGGGAAGGGTCATCAACCTGACCGTACACGGGATCGGGCCGACCGAGCGGGAGCTCGATCCCGGCGAGGACGGCACCTGGGTGAACATCGACCAGTTCGAACGGGTGCTGGACGCCGTGGTCGGCCGCGACGACGTGCGGATCACCTTCGACGACAGCAACGCCTCCGACACGGTGATCGCGCTTCCCCGACTGCTCGATCGCGGCCTGACCGCCGAGTTCTTCGTGCTGGCTGGCCTGCTCGGACGGCCGGGCCGATTAACCCGGCAGGACGTGCGCGCCCTGATCCAGGCGGGCATGCGGGTCGGCTCGCACGGCTGGGCGCACCGGGACTGGCGGCGGATCGACGACCGGCAGGCCGAAGAGGAGCTGACCGAGTCGCACCGGACGCTCACCGAGCTGACCGGGCGCCCGGTGTCCCGGGTGGCGATCCCGTTCGGCTCCTACGACCGGCATGTGCTGCGGCGGCTCAGGCGGGCTGGGGTGACCCGGGCCTACACCAGCGACGGGGGCGCGGCCACACCCGGCACCTGGCTACAGGCGCGCACCAGCCTGGTCTGCGGACTGGACGCGGACTGGACCAGGCGGGTGCTGGACGAGACGCCGCCGCCGATGATCCGGGCCAGGAAACTGACCGGCCGAGTGATGAAGCGGGTGCGCGGCTGACATGCGTGAGATACCGAGAGTGGCCGTCGTCATCGTCACCTACAACAGCGCCGACGTGCTGAGCGCCTGCCTGGCCTCGCTCCCCGACGGGGCCGACGGCGTCGAACTGGCCGCGGTGGTGGTGGCCGACAACGCATCCGCGGACGATTCGCTGGCCATCGCCGCGCTCGCCGAGGTGCCGGTCACGCCGGTCCAGCTGGGCCGCAACGCCGGCTACGCGGCGGCCGTCAACGCGGGCATCGCCGCTCTCGACCTGGACCGGCTCGACGCGGTGTACGTGCTGAACCCCGACTGCCGGCTGCCGCCCAAGTCGATCGCGCCCCTGATCCTGGCGCTGGACCGCCCGGGGGTCGGCATCGCCGTACCCAAGATGATCAACCCGGACGGGTCGCTGCAACCGTCGCTGCGCCGGATGCCGACCGTCGGCCGGGCCGTGATCGAAGCGGTCATCGGGGGCGGCCGGGCGGGCCGGATCGGCCGGCTGGGCGAACTGATCACCGATCCGCGGGAGTACGTGCAGGCGGGCCCGGTGGCCTGGGCGACCGGAGCGGCCATGCTCATCTCGGTGCCCGCCATCCGGGCGGTCGGCCCGTGGGACGAGTCGTTCCTGCTGTACAGCGAGGAGACCGAGTACGCGCTGCGCGCCGCCGACCTCGGCTGGAGCCTCTGGTACGAGCCGGCCGCGCTGATCGAGCACATCGGCGGCGACTCCGGGGTCAATCCCACCCTGGCCGCGCTGCTGCTGGTCAACAAGGTGAAGCTGTTCCGCCGCCGCCGCGGCCCGCTGGCCGGGACCGCCTACTACCTGGCCGTCCTGGCCGGTGAGTCGGTCCGGGCGCTGGCCGGTCGCCGAGTGTCGCAGAAGTCGGTCCTCTGGCTGCTGCGCCCGTCCCGGCGGATGACCGCCCTGCCCGGGTGAGCGCCAGATGACCACGACTTTCATCGCGTTCGACCGGCTCGGCGCCGCGGAACTGGACGCCTGGCACACGCTGCGGGCGAAGAACCCGCTATTGGACAGCCCGTACTTCCATCCGGGATTCGCGGCGGCCGTGCACGCGAGCGGGCCGCCGGTCACGGTGGCGGTGCACCGGGACGCCCGCGGCGAGGTGACCGCGCTGCTGGCCGGGCACCGCGACGGCACGCTGCTGCGGCCGGTGGGCTGGCCGGGCGCGGACTTCCAGGGGCCCGTGCTGGCCCCCGGCACCACGTTCGACCCCCGGCTGCTGCTCACCGGCGGCGTCCGCGCGTTCCCCTTCGACCACCTGCTGGACGGCCTGGCCGACGCCGAGCCGTGGGTGCTCTCCCGGCGGCCGTCCCCCTTCCTGGACGTGACCGGCGGCCTGGACGGATACCTGGGGCGGGCGTCCAAGTCCGGCAAGGACAACATGGGCCAGGCCCGCCGCCGGGCCGCGAAAGCGGCCCGCGAGCTGGGCGAGATACGCTTCGCCGCCGACGTGGTGGACGCGGCGGCGCTGGCCCGGGTGGTGGAGCTGAAGCGGGCCCAGTACCGGGCCACCGGCGCGGCCGACTACTTCGCCGAGCCCGGCCGGGCCGAACTGCTGACCCGGCTGATGGGCACCCGGGACCCGGACTTCGCCGGCGTGCTGTCCACCCTGCACGCGGGCCCGACGCTGCTGGCCGCGCACTTCGGCATGCGTTCCGGCGGCGTGCTGCACTGGTGGTTCCCGGTCTACGATCCGGCTTTCGGCCGGCTCGCCCCCGGCTGGATGCTGCTGCGCGAGCTGGTGTCCGCCGCCCCCGCGCTCGGCCTGACCCGGATCGATCTGGGCCGGGGCGACGACGAGTACAAGCGCCGGGCCAAGACCGGGGAGTGCCAGGTGGCCCAGGGCCTGGTCACCCGCAGCCGGGTCCGGCTTCTG
This sequence comes from Acrocarpospora corrugata, assembly GCF_009687845.1. Lineage (GTDB taxonomy): Bacteria > Actinomycetota > Actinomycetes > Streptosporangiales > Streptosporangiaceae > Acrocarpospora > Acrocarpospora corrugata. The sequence continues at coordinate 4,764 of NZ_BLAD01000105.1, read as the reverse complement.
CTGCGCCGCGCCCGGGAGTCCGCGCTGGCCACAGCAAAGTCCTCGGCGGCCGGACCCGCGCTGCGCGGACTGGCTCACCGATTCCGCGACCGTTAGCTCTCGCCGTTGGTAACGTTCCAAGGGCCACATACGACAATAAGTGGTGAGACGGGGGTTACGCGTGGAAAGCCCCGCTGCCCTTGAGGCACGATGGGGGGGCTCAGCGCGGGTGAAGATCAGCATTCTCGGGCTTGCGCGCATCGCGATCGTCATCGTCACGTACAACAGCGCCGCCGTTCTGGCCGAATGCCTGGGCTCGCTGCCCGAGGGCTCCCGGGGGGTGAACCTCACCCAGGTGGTGGTGGCCGACAACGCCTCCCAGGACGAGTCCGCGCAGATCGCTGAGAACGCCGGCGCGCAGCTCGTCCAGACCGGCCGTAACGCGGGGTACGCCGCCGCCATCAACGCCGGGCTGGCCACCCTGGACCTCGACCAGCTCGACGGCGTGATGGTCCTCAACCCCGACTGCAAGGTGCATCCGGGCGCGCTGGCCGTGCTGGCCGGGGCGTTGCAGGAGCCCGACCGGGGCATCGTGGTCCCCCGCCTGACCAAACCGGACGGCTCGCTGCAACCCTCGCTGCGCCGAGAGGCCACCGTGCACGCCGCGTTCGCCGAGGCGGTGATCGGCGGCTCGCTGTCCGGCCGGATCGGCAGCTTCGGCGAGGTGATCACCGATCCCCGCCACTACGAACGCGCCGGGACGTTCGCCTGGGCGACCGGCGCCGCCATGCTGCTCGGCACCGAAGCCATCCGCCAGCTCGGCCCGTGGGACGAGTCGTTCCTGCTGTACAGCGAGGAGACCGAGTACGCGCTGCGCGCCGCCGACCAGGGCTGGATGCTCTGGTACGAGCCGACGGCGGTGGTCGAGCACATCGGCGGCGAATCGGGCACCAACCCGATGCTGGCGGCCCTGCTCATGGTGAACAAGGTCCGCCTGTTCCGAAGACGCCGGGGCCGGACCGCCTCGGCCGCCTACTACCTCTGCATCGTCCTGGGCCAGTCGGTACGCGCGGCCATGGGCAGCCGTACGGCCAGAGCCGCGCTGGTGGCCCTGCTGTTTCCGTCACGCCGCATCCGGGAGTTACCACAGTGAGAATAAGCGTCTTCGGCCTGGGCTACGTCGGCTGTGTCTCCGCGGCCTGCCTCGCCGCCCGCGGCCACCAGGTCATCGGGGTGGACGTCAACCCGGCCAAGGTCGAGCTGGTCGCGTCCGGTCAGGCCCCGGTCGTCGAGGAGCGGATCGGCGAGCTGACCGCCGAGATGGTCGGCTCCGGCGCGCTGCGGGCCACCACGGACACCGCCACCGCGATCAGGGAGACCGACATCTCGCTGGTCTGCGTGGGCACCCCCTCGGCGGCCAACGGCAGCCTGTCCACCGAGTACCTGGAGCGGGTGGCCGAGGAGATCGGCCTGGCGCTGCGGGACCAGCCCGGCCGGCACACCGTGGTCTTCCGCAGCACCATGCTGCCGGGCACCTGCGAATCGCTGCTGGTGCCGATCCTGGAGAAGGCCTCGGGCCGGACCGCCGGCGTGGACTTCGGGGTGGCGGTGAACCCGGAGTTCTTACGCGAGGGCACCAGCGTGAAGGACTTCTTCGACCCGCCCAAGACCGTCATCGGCGAACTGGACCCCGCCAGCGGCGACATGGTGGCCGGCCTGTACACGGGTCTGCCCGGCCAGATCTTCCGGGTGCCGATCGCGGTGGCCGAGATGACCAAGTACGCCGACAACTCCTACCACGGCCTGAAGATCGCCTTCGCCAACGAACTGGGCGCCGTCTGCGCCGCGCTGGGCCTGGACTCGCACCGGGTGATGGACGTGTTCCTGGCCGACACCAAGCTGAACGTCAGCCCCGCCTACCTGCGCCCCGGCTTCGCCTTCGGCGGCTCCTGCCTGCCCAAGGACCTGCGCGGCCTGGTGTACGCGGCGCGCCGCGCGGACGTGTCGGTGCCGCTGCTCTCGCACGTGCTGCCCTCCAACGACGAGCACCTGCGCCGGGCCTTCGATCTGGTCGCCGCCACCGGCAAACGCAAGATCGGCCTGTTCGGGCTGTCGTTCAAGCCGGGCACGGACGATCTGCGCGAGAGCCCGCTGGTGGAACTCGCGGAACGCCTACTGGGCAAGGGATACGATCTCCGGATCTACGACGCCAATGTCGCACTTTCCCGGCTGATTGGCGCGAACCGGGACTACATTGAGGCCAGGCTGCCCCATCTCGGGGATCTGCTCAGCAATTCCGTCGATGACGTGCTGAACCATGCCGAAGTCTGCGTGGTGGGCTGCAAGGACCCGGCCGTGCTGACCGCCCTCGACGGCAGCGGCGACCGGACGATCATCGACCTCGTCCGCCTGCCCGACGCGGAAGAGCGTCGGCAACGACCTGGGTATGTGGGACTTGGCTGGTAAAGCGCTCATCCTTGTCGAAAACCTGTCCGTGCCGTTCGACCGCAGGGTGTGGCAGGAGAGCCTCGCCCTGCGCGATGCGGGCTGGGAGGTGCACGTCATCTGCCCGCGCGGCACCAAGCGGGACACCGAGCCGGAAGCGGAGATCGACGGCATCAGAATCCACCGCTACCCGCTGCGGGCCGCCACCGGCGGCCCGCTCGGCTACCTGCGTGAGTACGGCACGGCGCTGTGGCACACCTACCGGCTGGCCCGCCGGGTGGGCCGGGTGGACGTGGTGCACGCGTGCAACCCGCCCGACCTGTTCTTCCTGGTCACGCGGGCGCTGCGGGGACGCGCCACGCGGTTCGTGTTCGACCAGCACGACCTGGTGCCCGAGCTGTACCTGTCCCGGTTCAACCGGGGGCAGGACCTGCTCTACCGGCTGGTGTGCCGGCTGGAGCGCGCCACCTTCCGGGCCGCCGACGTGGTCATCTCCACCAACGAGAGCTACCGCCAGGTGGCGCTCACCCGCGGCGGCAAGTCGCCCGACCAGGTCTTCGTGGTGCGCAGCGCGCCCGCCGTGGAGCGGTTCCACCAGGCCGATCCGGACGAGTCAATCAAGAAGGGCAAGCCGTACCTGCTCTGCTACCTCGGTGTCATGGGGCCGCAGGACGGAGTGGACTACGCGCTGCGCGCGCTGGCCAAACTCCGGTACGAGCAGGGGCGCTCCGACTGGCACGCGGTCTTCGTCGGCGCCGGGGACACCTTCGACGCGATGGTCCGGCTCAGCGCCGAACTGGGCCTGGCCGACTGCGTGGACTTCACCGGGCGCATTCCGGACGAGGATCTGCTGCGGTATCTGTCCACCGCCGATGTGTGCCTGTCGCCGGATCCGTACAACCCGCTCAACGACGTGTCCACCATGAACAAGGTCATGGAGTACATGGCGATGGCCCGCCCGATCGTCTCCTTCGAGCTGCGCGAGGCCCGGGTGTCGGCGGGCGAGGCGGCCCTGTACGCCCCCGCCAACGACGAGGCCGAATTCGCCAAACTGGTCGCCCTGCTGCTGGACGACCCGGACCAGCGCCGCCGGATGGGCGAACTCGGCCAGGCCCGGGTGCGCGGCCCGCTGTCCTGGGAGAACTCCAGGAGGACGCTGATCGCCGCGTACCAGGCCGCGATCAAATGACGCCCGTCGCCGGTGTGGTCATCCCGGCGCACAACGAGGAGGCTGTGCTCGGCCGCACCCTCGCCCGGCTGCTGGCCGAGGCCGCCCCCGGCGAGCTGGACGTGGTGGTGGTGGCCAACGCCTGCCAGGACGGCACGGCGGAGGTCGCCAGGAACGCGGGAGCCCGGGTGATCGGGACCCCCGTCCCCGGCAAGGCGCACGCGCTGCGCCTGGGCGACGCGGCCTGCCGGGTGTTCCCGCGCGTCTACCTGGACGCCGACGTCGAGCTGAGCACCGCCTCGGTACGGGCGCTGGCCGCCGCCCTGGCCCGCCCCGGCGTGCTGGCCGCCGCCCCCGTCCCCGTCTGGGAACTGGCGGGGGCCGGCTGGCTGGCCCGCCGGGTGCACCGGGTGCACGACCAGCTGATCGGCCCGCGCCGGGCCCTGGCCGGAGTCGGCGTGTACGCGCTGAGCCAGGCCGGCCACGACCGGGTCTTCCCGCTCCCTGACGTGGTCGCCGACGACGAACTGGTGCACCGCAGCTTCACCCCGGCCGAACGGGCGGTGGTCCCCGAGGCCCGCTCGCTGATCCGCCCGGCCCGCACCGTGCGGGCCCACCTGAACCGCCGGGTCCGGGTCAGGCGCGGCAACCGGCAGCTCGCCGAGCTGGGCCTGCCCGCCGGCGAGGGCCGGCTCGGGATCCGATCCCTGGCCGCGCTGGTGGGCAGGCGGGCGGTGAGCCCACTGGACGCGGCCTGCTACCTGGCCGTGCTGGTCGCGGACCGCGCCGTCACCGCCCGGCGGCGGGACGCCATATCGTGGGCCACGGACGCGAGCAGCCGATGACGGTGAGAGGAACTTTCATGCGGGGACGCCTCAGGCGAACCGTCGGGCTGGCCGCCCTCGTCTTGCTGGCAGTCGCGGCCTGCACCTCGGCTCCGCCGCCGCCGACGACGGCCGAGCCGACCCCGCCGTCGCCGTCACCCAGTCCTTCCGGCGGCTGCGGGCAGTACCCGACCCCCGCGTGCACGGGCGTGCCCAAGGGCGCCCAGTTGAAGAAGCTGCCGCTGAACATGGACGGCGAGACGCTACGGATCACCAAGCGCGGCACCCGGCTGGACCGGGTGCACGTCCCCGGCAACCTGCTGATCACCGCCAACGACGTGGAGATCA
>NZ_BLAD01000104.1 GCF_009687845.1 Acrocarpospora corrugata | reverse complement strand
GGTGGGATGGGCGGGTGGCGAGCTCGCGGATTTTGGTGGTGGCGGCGGTGGGGACGGTGATGCCCAGGGCGGCGGCCTCGATCAGAGTGATGTCGTATTCGGGGTGCCATTCGAGCGTCCACGCCTCTTTGAAGGTGCCCTTTCCTCGGCTTTCGCGGGGGGCTCCCCAGGGGACGCCGAGGATGCGGAGGCGGTGCAGGAGTTTGCTGCGGTCCAGGTCCAGCGGTTTGCGGAGGTCGAGGTCGTGGTCGCGGGAGAGCGCTTCCGGCTTGAGGCGGAGGCGGCGCTGTTCGTCGCGGAGGTGGCGCTGCAGCGGGACCATCGGCGTGGCGTCGGGAACGTGACCCAGGCTCTCGCCGACGACGAGCTGCCGCTGGATCAGTTCGACCGGGAGTTCGTCGCCCTCGCAGAGAACGGCCCGCGCGGCTTCGGTGACTTCGGCCAGGCCGGCGAGAGGACGGCCGCGTAGGACGGCGAGGCTATGGGCGAGCCGGACCGCTTCGATGACGTGCGCGGAGGAGACCGGCAGCCCTTCCTCGCGGAGCACGCGGGCGGCTCTGGTCAGCCACCGTTCGATCGGCTGGACGGGATTGTCGAACAGGTGGTGGTACCAGCCGGGTGAGGTGATGCCGGCGCCGTAGCCGCTCCAGCTGGCCAGTCGTCCGTGCGTCCACGGCACCCACGTCAGCTCGGCCTTGACCTTGGGCAGTCCCTTGAGCACCCGGTCGTCGGCGACGGCCGTACCGGGCTGGGTCAGGGCCGGGACATGCCAGGCGCCGCACACGACGGCGATGTTCGTGAAGCCTTCCTTGGCCGCCGTACGGATGGTCCGACGCATGTGGGCCTCGCGGCGGGCTTCGTACTCGTCCGGGATGTGGCCGTCGCGGACGGCGGCCATCGCCTCGGCGATCACCTCGAACGGGGTGTCCCCGCGATGCTCGACGGCGTCCTCCCACCAGCGTTCGGGGTCGTCGTAGCCGGCGGCCTCGGCGAGCGCACCGATCGGGTCCTCCCGGAGCCCGGCGGGTTCTTCGGGGCGGGCGGCCAGGGAGTTGGCCGCGGGCAGGTCGCAGAAGCGGGCGGGGACGCCGGTGGCGGCGGCGTGCTGGAGTGCCTGCCATTCCGGGGAGAAGGTGGCGAACGGCCAGAAGGCCGCCTTGGTGGGGTCGCCCGGGACGTGGGCCAGCAGCGCGACCGGTGGCTCCATGTCGGGGTCGGCGGCGAGCGAGACCAGTGCGTCGGCTTCGGGCGGGCCTTCGATGAGGACGATGTCGGGGTCCAGCCTGGCCAGCTCGGCCCGGACCGCGCGGGCCGACCCGGGCCCGTGGTGGCGGACGCCGAGGACGGTCAGCCGGGGTTCAGCCCGCATCGCGGCAGGCCCGGTAGAAGTCACGCCAGTCCTTCCGTTCCCGTACGACGGTCTCCAGGTACTCCTGCCAGACGACCCGGTCGGACACGGGGTCCTGGATGACGGCCCCGACGATGCCGGCCGCGACGTCGGCGGGGCGCAGGACGCCGTCGCCGAAATGGGCGGCGAGCGCGATGCCGCTGGTGAGGACTGAGATGGCCTCGGCGGTGCTCAGCGTCCCGCTCGGCGACTTGATCTTGGTACGGCCGTCGCCGGTCACCCCGGAGCGCAGCTCGCGGAAGACGGTGACCACCCGGCGGATCTCCTCCATCCCGGCGGGCGTGTCCGGCAGCTCCAGGCTGCGGCCCAGCTGGACGACCCGCCGGGAGACGATGTCGACTTCCTCCTCGGCGGTGGCGGGCGTCGGCAGCACGACCGTGTTGAACCGCCGCCGCAGCGCGCTGGACAGCTCGTTCACGCCCCGGTCGCGGTCGTTGGCGGTGGCGATCACGTTGAAGCCCTTGGCCGCCTGGACCTCCTCGTTCAGCTCCGGGATCGGCAGCGTCTTCTCGGACAGCACGGTGATCAGGGCGTCCTGCACGTCGGACGGCATCCGGGTCAGCTCCTCGACCCGGGCCAGCCGCCCCTCCGCCATCGCCCGCATCACGGGACTGGGTGTCATCGCCTCCCGGGATGGCCCTTCGGCGAGCAGGCGGGCGTAGTTCCAGCCATACCGGATGGCCTCCTCGGCGGTGCCCGCGGTGCCTTGGACCAGCAGGGTGGAGTCACCGCTGATGGCGGCGGCCAGGTGCTCGGAGAGCCAGGTCTTGGCCGTGCCGGGGACGCCGAGCAGAAGCAGCGCCCGGTCGGTGGCCAGGGTGGCGACGGCCACTTCGACGATCCGGCGCGGGCCGATGTACTTGGGGGTGATCGGGCCGCCCGGGTGGTCGGGGTCGCCGAGCAGGTAGGTGGTGACCGCCCACGGCGAGAGTTTCCAGCCGGGCGGGCGGGGGCGGTCGTCGGCCTTGGCCAGGATCACCAGCTCGTCCGCGTACTGATCTTCCGCGTGGGGGCGCAATACGGTGGTCACGAGAACTCCTCGGTCAAGTCGAATCGGAAACGCAGCGTGGTCGGCAGGACGCTCAGAGCGTCGGGGAGGTGTCCCAGCTGGTCGTGCAGGGCGGGGTCGAGGCGTTCTGCGGCGAGTTTGGCCAGCTCCCCGGCGTTCCACGGCTGGCTGGCGGCGACCTCGGCGACCCGCTCCAGGACGGCCGCGGCGAGCGGCCCGCTCCACGGGCGGGCGATGCCGCCCAGCATCATGATCAGCTGGCCGTTGACGTCCTTGGCCCGGACGAGTTCGGCGGCCCGCTCGGACTGTTCGGCCGGCGGCAGCACGGCGAGCAGGTCGGTGAGCGGTTCGGCGTCGAAGAGCGCGCGGGCCCAGTCGGCGTCCTGCTGGAGGATGGCCGCCCTGGTCCAGCCCATCAGGACCTCACGCCTCCAGTCGGCGACGGGCAGGCGGGTGATCTCGCCGGCGGTGAGCCCGAAATGCCCGGTCCAGAAGTCGAGCGGGGTGTGCGCGATCAGCTGTTGCAGCCACCAGCTCTTGCGGCCACCGCTGCGACCGGCCGGAAGTTCGCTCCTGATGCCGTCCCGCTCCATCGCGCTGTCGCACCGCTCGGGCAGCTCGACCGTCAGCCTGGTCACGTCCCGGACCAGCAGTGTGGCGGCCCGCCCGGCCATCCGCAGCGCGAGCCGGGACCCCGGCAGCCGGGTCAGCAGGTCGGCCGCCTCCCGCCGGACCTCGCGGCGGCGGTCGTCGAGCGCGGCTTCCAGGAACGGCTCGTCGGCCGGGCCGAGCCGGTCCGCGAAGGTGGCGATGAAGGCCGCGCGCTCGACGGGCGGCTCGTTGTCCCAGCCGACGGCCAGCAGTTCGCGGGCGTCGTCCGGCGAAGCGGCCCGGAGCCGCCGCAGGAAGGCGCGACGATCGCCGCTGGCGCCGAACTCCCAGACCCCGTGGTCCAGCAGTCCCTCCCCCGACGACTCCTGCTGCAGGTACGACCAGGCCGGGTTGAGCTCGGCGAGCCAGCGCCCCCGCGCCCCGGCCAGCACCCCGAGGTGAGCCCGGACGGACCGGTCCCGCGCGCCTAGGTCGAGCAGCTGCGGAACCAGCCGCGCCGGCACCCGGACCCCGTGCGCCACCGCGAGTTCCAGCCACTCACCGATCAGGCGGCCCTGTTCGCCCGCGAGCATCCGCGCCAGCCGATCGGCAGCACGCGGCGGCGCGAGCGGCAGCGTTTCCACCGGAGCCACGGCCAGCGGCTCGGCCCGCACCGGCGACTGCCCGGCCCGCCGCGCCACCGCCTCCACAGCGGCCTGCTCCAGCACACCCACCGGGCTGGCGCCGGTACCCCGATCGCTCCCCAGCAGCGCCGTCGTCACGAGCTGCTCCCACCCGGTCACAGGACCACCACCTGTCCACGCTCGTCCCAGGTCGTCAGCAGACGGAGCCCGTCGGGAGTCCATTCAGCGGCGACCGTAACCGGATGGCCGCCGGAAACCGCAGCAAGCTGCCACAGCGTGCCGGGAAGAAGAGGCAGAGCATTCTCCAATTTCGGGTCGTGGGGATCGTGATCGGCCAGGTACCAGCCAGAGTCGACCCGGGCGGGAACGACGTCGCTGAGAATCAACGGCCAAGAGTCGGTCCAGGGATCGCGGGCGAGCACGTCCGCGATCAACCGGGGCACGTCCACCGCCCGGACGCCATGAGGCGGGACCCCGCCGGCCGAGTGGCGGTCGGCCGCTCGTTCGCCACGGGGCGGAACCCCGCCGGACGCGGGGGGCGAGTAGCGGTCGGCCGCCCGTTCGCCACCGGGTTGGACCTCACCGGACGCAGGGGACGAATGGCCGTCGGCCGCCCGTACCCCATGGAACGGGGCCTCGCCGGACGCGGCGGCCGAGTGGCGGTCGGCCGCTCGTTCGCCACGGGGTGGGGCCTCTCCGGACGCGGGGGACGAGTGGCGGTCGGCCTCCCCCACGCCATGGGACGGTGGCCCACCGGACGGGGCGGCCGAGTGGCGGGCGGCGACGAGCGCGCGGAGGGGAGCCGAGCCCGGGTAGAAGCAGAGGCTGGCGTCGATGGTGGTGCCGAGGACCAGGGAGCTGTCCAAGGGCTGGCCGACGGGAGCGAAGGAGAGGATCAGGGCGATCCGGCCGGTGGCGCGGCCGTGTAGCCAGACGCGGCGGGAGAGCAGGCGGTCGCGGTCCTCGTCGCGGCAGGCGATGACCTGCCAGTGGTCCCGGACGGGAGGCTGGGCCAGCACGTACTCCTTGGGCGTGGTGAAGCCGACGCGGGATCTGACCGTGTCGCGCAGGTCGCGGGGGAGGTCGGCGGAGCGGCGGTGGGCGACGGCGAGCAGGTGCACCAGCGCGTACTCCGTCAGCAGGCGGGCCGGCCAGTCCTCGTGGCGGAAGACCCGGCTGAGGCCGGTCAGCAGGGCTGCGACGCCGGGCGCCTGCGCGTCGATCAGCCGTTTGGACAGATCGTCCCAGTCGGCCAGCGCGGTCTGCCGGGCCCCGGCGATGCCGTGCGCGATCTGGTCGCTCAGCCAGCGTTCCAGGTCGGCCAGGCCGGCGTCGACGCGCTCCTCCCGCTGCCGGGCCCGCCGGTCGTCACCGCCGGAACCACCGGAAGCGCCGTAACCTCCAGAACCTCCAGAACCGTCAGAGGCGCCGGAACGGTCAGAGGCGCTCGCGGCCTCCGCAGCCACGATGGCGGCGACCTTCTCGGCGACCTTGGCCTCCTGTTTGGCGGCGCGCTCGCGGCGGTCCGCCAGCCACTCCTCGACCCAGTCGGCCGGCTCGTCGGCGGCGGGCACCCCGTCGGCCGACCAGAGCAGCAGCAGCCCGAGGGCGTGCTTACACGGAAACTTGCGGCTGGGGCAGCTGCACCGGTACGCGGGCTCCCGCAGATCCACACAGGCCCGGTACGGCTTCGAGCCGCTCCCCTTGCACTCCCCCCACAGCGCGTCGCGCGCCACTCCGGCGCCCGACCACTTCGCGGGCGCGCTCACACCCGCCGCCGCCTTCTGCGACGAGGCGTCCGGCGCGAGCGCCAGCACCTGATCCCGACTCCAGCGTTCGATCACGCGCCGCACCATATCCGGGTCCGCCGACAATTCAACGCCGCCCAGCTCAGCCCCGCGTTCTGTCGGAGCGGCGTGAAATACTCACGGAGTGATGGCGCGGAATACGCAACACGGTCAAGTGCCGCCAAATAAGCAGGCGGCACCAGGGGGTCTGATCGGGCGTGGCGCCGAGCTCGGGCGGCTGGTGCGGGTGCTCGACGCGGCGGCCGGGGGGCTGGCGGGGGTCGCGCTGGTCGGCGGCGACGCGGGGATCGGGAAGACCCGGCTGATCCGGGAGTTGATCGAGCTGGCCCGGCGGCGCGATTTCGTGGTGCTGGTGGGCCAGTGCGCCGAACTGGGCGACGCGCTGCCGTACCTGCCGTTGACGGACGCGTTGCGTGGGGCGGCGGCCGAGCCGGGCGGGCCGGTGGTGGCGGGGCTGGCGGCGCGACCGGTGCTGCGGCGGCTGCTGCCGGATTCCGACGCGGGGCCGAGCGACGCGATGACCGGGGCGCTGGCCCAGCAGCGGCTGTTCGGCTCGACGCTGAGCCTGCTGTCGGAGGTGGCCGACCAGCGGCCGGTGCTGTTCGTGCTGGAGGATCTGCACTGGGCCGACCGCTCGACCCGGGACCTGGTCGTGTTCCTGACCCGGATGCTGCAGCGGGAGCGGGTGTGCCTGGTCGGGACGTACCGGACCGATGATCTGCATCGGCGGCATCCGCTGCGGCCGGTGCTCGCCGAGTTGCAGCGGCTGCCGCTGGTCACCGGCGTGGAGGTGCCGCCGCTCGCGGACGCGGCGATGGCCGAGCATCTGGCGGAGCTCGGCGACCGGGACGGCGACAGGGGCGGCGACAGGGGCTCTGACGCGATCGACGGCGTGGTCCGGCGGGCGGGCGGGAACCCGTTCTTCGCCGAGGAGCTGTTCGCCGCCTGCGCCGAGTCGGACCGGCTGCCGGGCACGCTGTCCGACGTGCTGATGGCCCGGGTCGAAGGGCTGTCGGACACGGCGCAGCAGGTGCTCAGGGTGGCGGCCGTGGCGGGCCGGCGGGTGGATCACGAGCTGCTCCGGGCCGCCGCCGGGCTGGCGGACGAGCCGCTGGAGGAGGCGCTGCGGGAGATCGTCTCCCGGGGGCTGCTGAGCGCGGGGCAGCGGATCGGCTACGAGTTCCGGCACGCGCTGCTGCAGGAGGCCGTCTACGACGATCTGCTGCCGGGCGAGTGTACCCGGCTGCATCTGGCCTTCGCCGGCCTGCTGACCGAGCGGGGCGGGGCCGCGGCCGAGCTGGCGCACCATTACGCGGCGGCGCATGAGCTGCGCGGGGCGGTGGCGGCGTCGGTGGCGGCGGGCCGCCGGGCCATCGAGCTGGGGGCGCCCGCGGAGGCCCACCAGCACTTCGACCGGGCCCTGGCCGATTGGGCGCATGTCGAGGACGCCGAGGCGCTGACCGGGACGACGCGGGTCAGGCTGACCCTGGACAGCGCCGCCGCGGCGGCCGACAGCGGCGACTACCATCGGGCGATCTCGCAGCTCAAACGGCTGCGGCAGCTGGTGGACACGCCGGAGCTGGTGGCCGAGACCAACGAGCGGCTGGCGTACTACCAGGCCGACATGGACGAGACGGCCGGGATGCTGGAGGCGGCCCACACCGCCGTCGCGGCCCTGGACGGCGAAGGGGAGAGCCCACTGCTGGCCCGCGCGCTGGCGACCCGGGCGCGCGTGCTCTGGGACCACGCGCATCCGCAGGAGGCGTATGCGACGGCCACCCGCGCCCTGGAGGTGGCCCGCAGGACCGGGGCCGCCGACGCGGAGACCACCGCGCTGATCTCGCTGGCGCTGTTCGAGGAGGCCACCGGCACGCCGGAGCGGGCCGAGGAGCTGCTCACCCACGCGGCGGCGCAGAACTCCCGCAATCTGTCCATCAACCTGCGCGCCCGCTTCAACCGGGCCAGGGTGCAGTATGAGAGCGGGAATCTGGAGGCCGCCGCCAAGAACGCCGAGGAGGGGGTCAGGCTCGCCCGCGAGACCGGCCTCACCTGGAGCATGTTCGGCACCGACCTGCGTTTCCTGCAGTATCTGGTGCACTACGTGGACGGCGACTGGACGACCGCGGAGGCGCTGGCGAACGGGTTCGGCGTCCGGGTGGGCACGATCGCCGAGGCCGTGCTGTCGTCGTTCGCGCTGTTCGTCGAGGTGGGCCAGGGGCGGCCCGCGGCCGACGAGCGGCTGCGCTGGCTGGAGCCGTTCTGGCCGCAGGACGACTTCGTCATCTACATGGCCCGCGGCCTGGCCGCCGAGCAGGCGCTGTGGCGCGGCGATCCCGGCACCGCCTGGACCCACGTCGAAGCGGTGCTGGCCACCCTCAAACCGTTCGAGGCCGGATCCATCCGGATGGCCGCGACGGGACTGTGGGCGCTCGCCGAACTGGCCAAGGATCACCGCCTGACCGCCGGGCAGACCCAGGCCCTCCGGGAGCAGGCCGACGACGTGCTGTCCAGGGCCCGGTATGCCGCCACCCACGGCCTGTCCGGGGAGCGCGCCCAGCTCGGCCCCGAGGGCAGGGCCTGGGTGGCGCGCGCCGAAGCCGAATGGCATCGGGTGTACGGCACCGCGACGCCGGAGGTCTGGCAGACGGCGACCGAGGCGTTCTCGTTCGGGTTCTGCTACGAGGACGCGCGCTCACGCTGGCGGCTGGCCGAAGCCTTCCTGGAGGTCGGCGACCGGGCGAAGGCGCGGGCCGAGTGGCTGACCGCCGTGGAGATCGCCGACCGGCTGCGCGCGGCGCCGCTCGGGCACGCGCTCGCCGAACTGGGCCGCCGGGCGCGGTTCTCGGCCGCCCACGACGGCCCCCACGACGGCGGCCCAGGCGAGGCGCGGGAGGAGCAAGGCACCGTGCTGGCTTCCCTGACCGGCCGGGAGCGGGAGGTGCTCGCGCTGGTCACGGCCGGGAACTCGAACCGGGAGATCGGCGAGCGGCTGTTCATCTCGCAGAAGACGGCGAGCGTGCACGTCTCGAACATCCTGGCCAAACTCGGGGCGGCCACCCGCGGCCAGGCCGCCGCGATCGCGCACCAGGAAGGGCTCGCGCCGCCCCCGGGATGACGGAAATACTGTGTAGTCAGGTCCCTATTCGCGCAGGATTTTGGAGGTCAACGGTGACCCGCCACATCGTTTCCGTCATCGGTGGTAAGGACAGCCAGGCCGCGAAGGCGTATCAGTCGATCAATCCGGCCCGGGTGGAACAGGTCGTGGCCGAGGTCGGGCTGGCGGACGCGGAGACGTTCGCCGGAGCCTGCCGGATCGCGGCCGAAGCCCGGCGGGAGTGGGCGAAGGTGCCCGCGCCCGTGCGGGGGCGGGTGATCGCCTCCATCGGGCGGCTGGTCGAGGAGAACGCCGAGACGCTGGCACGGCTGGTGACCGAGGAGATCGGCAAGCCGTTCGCGGAGGCTCTGGGCGAGGTCCGGGAGATCGTGGACACCTGCGACTTCTTCCTGGGCGAGGGTCGGCGGCTGTACGGGCAGACGGTGCCGTCGGAGATGCCGGACAAGAACCTGTTCACCTTCCGGGTCCCGGTCGGGGTGGCGGCGATCGTGACGGCGGGGAACTTCCCGGTGGCGGTGCCGTCCTGGTATCTGGTTCCGGCGCTGCTGTGCGGGAACGCGGTCGTCTGGAAGCCCGCCGAGTACGCGGCAGCCTCCGCGCACGCCCTCTACCGGCTGTTCGCGGCGGCCGGGCTGCCGGACGGCGTGCTCAACATCGTGTTCGCGGACGGCGCGGCCGCCTTCGCCGGTCTGGACCTGGCGCTGGGCGAGGGTTCGGTGCAGAAGGTCGGATTCACCGGGTCCTCCGAGGTCGGGCGCAAGATCGGCGAACTGTGCGGGCGGCACCTGCAGTCGCCCTGCCTGGAACTCGGCGGCAAGAACCCGATGGTGGTCATGCCGGACGCGGATCTCGACCTCGCCGTCGAGGGCGCGCTCTTCGCCGGGTTCGGTACGGCCGGGCAGCGCTGCACCTCGCTCGGCACGGTCATCGTGCACGAATCCATCCACGACGACTTCGTGACCCGCTACACCGCCGCCGTCCAGAACGCCGAGATCGGCGACCCGGCCGGGGACGTGATCTGCGGGCCGCTGCTCGACCACAAGTTCGCGGAGCGCTTCGAGGAGTACCTGACCTGGGTCGAACCCCACCACCACGTGGTCACCGGCCCCACCGGTCAGATCACCGCTGCCAATCCCCGGGGCGAATTCACCGGCGAGGGCGGCCTTTTCTACCATCCCGTCGTCGTCGACGGCGTCCGCCCCGGCGACCAGCTGTTCCTGGAGGAGACCTTCGGGCCGATCGTCGGCGTGACCACCTTCCGGACGCTGGAGGAGGCGATCGAGCTCGCGAACAAGCCCGGGTACGGCCTCTCGTCCTCGATCTACACCACCGACCCGAAGTCGGCGTTCCGGTTCCGGGAGGCCGTCTCGGCCGGGATGCTCAGCGTCAACAACTCGACCTCCGGCGCAGAAGCGCACCTGCCGTTCGGGGGGAACGGCAAGTCCGGCAACGGGAGCCGCCAGTCCGGCATGTGGGTGCTCGACCAGTTCACCCGCTGGCAGGCGATGAACTGGGACTACTCCGGGCGGCTGCAGAAGGCGCAGATGGACGTAGCCGAGATCATCCCTGACCTCGGCTACCGCCTCTGAGGTGTCAGCAGGCGCTGACCTGGACCCAGTGGTTCGGGCGGGTCTGGCGCAGGGACGTGGTGGTTCCGGTGGTGCCGAGGTACTGGCCCGAGCCGTTGGCGTAGGCCAGGAAGAAGAAGCGGACGGTGGCCCGGCCGGCGGACGCGTGCGTGCTGTTGCTCGCGCGGAAACACGGCTGCGGCGACGGACTGGGCGAGGGCCGCACGGTCGGGCTCACCGTCGGCGAAACGGTCGGCGAAACGGTCGGCGAAACCGTTGGCGAGGCAGTCGGTGAAGAGGGCGGTGAAGCAGGCGGCGTGGCCGTCGGGGTGACGGTCGGCGTGACGGTGGGGGTGACCGTCGTGGTCGCGGAGGACGAGGGTGACGGGGAAACCGTCGGAGTCGCAGTCGGGGTCGCCGAAGGCGCCGTGCGGAGCAGGGCGTTCGGGGAGCCGGTGCCCGGGGAGGTCACCTTGTTCGGGGTCGCCGCCGACACCAGGGCGTCGCGGATCTGCCCGGGGGTGGCCCCCGGGCTGGCCGAGAGCAGCAGCGCCGCCGCCCCCACGACGTGCGGAGTCGCCATCGACGTGCCGCTGATCGTGTTCTTCGCCGTGGCCGAGGTGTACCACGCCGACGTGATGTCGCTTCCGGGCGCGAACACGTCCAGGCAGGACCCGAAGTTGGAGTAGGTCGCGCGGGCGTCGGTGCGGGTCGTCGCGCCGACCGTGATCCCGGCGGGCACCCGGGACGGCGAGGAGTTGCAGGCGTTCGCGTTGCTGTTGCCCGCCGCCAGGCCGTACACGATGCCGGAATTGATGGAGTTGCTGACCGCCGTGTCGAGCGCCTGGCTGGCCGAGCCGCCCAGGCTCATGTTGGCGACCGCCGGTTTGGCGGCGTTCTGGGTCACCCAGTCGATCCCGGCGATGACGCCCGCGGTGCTCCCCCGCCCGCTGCAGTCCAGCACCCGGACCCCGACCAGGCGGACGCCCTTGGCCACGCCGTACGTGGTGCCGCCGACGGTGCCCGCGACGTGGGTGCCGTGGCCGTTGCAGTCGGTGGCGTTCGCGTCGTTGTCGACGAGGTCGCGGCCGGAGACGGCCCGGCCGCCGAAGTCCTGGTGGGTGGTGAGGATCCCGGTGTCGATGATGTACGCGGTGACGTTCGCGGCGGTGGTCGCGTACGCGTAGCGGTTGTTCAGCGGGAGGGCCGGCTGGTCGACGCGGTCGAGGCCCCAGGAGGGCGGGTTGGCCTGCTCGGCGTCGAGCGTGACGATCCGGTCCTGCTCGACGTAGGCCACGTCGGGGTCGGCGGCGAGCCGGCGGGCCTCGGCGGCGGTGGCCCGGAGCGAGAAGCCCTTGAGCACCCGCTGGTACACGTTCCTGACCTGGCCGCCGTTCTCGGCGACGAGGTCGCGGGACTGCGCCCGGACGTCATCCTCGCGCGGGTCCTTGAGTACCACGATGTAGCTTCCGGCGATCGAGCCGGGCGAGCCCGCGCCCAGCACCGAGGCCGGCAGAACCGAAGGGGTGGACGCGGCGGCCGGCAGCGACGCGGCTGCCAGCGCGGCGGCGAGCGGCACGGCGAGCAGGACGGCCGCGGCTCGGTGCGTTGAGGGTCGCATCGGAGTCCTTTCCTGGAGAGCAAGTCCCGAGCTTCCAGGAAATTTCCGGCCAAATTGGGCCGTATATCATTTTCGATCTGACGAGCGGAGCGCCCGCAGCACCGCGAGTACAGTCGGCAGTTCCTCGTCGGCCAGCGACTCGACCAGCTCCCGCAGCTCCTTCCGCTGCCCGCCCGGATCGTCGGTGAGCCACCGCCCGCGCGGCCGGCGCGGCCCGAGCAGGGTCACCAGCGAGTGCGCGGGCAGCCCGAGGATCGCCTCCAGCTCCCCCACCGCCGCCAGCGAGGCCGACCGCTCCGGCCGGGACCTCCCCCGCTGCCAGTTGCTCAGGCTGGCCAGGCTGACCTGCGCGCCGCGCTCGGCGAGCCGTACGTGCAGGCGTTCGAGCGAGAGGCCCCGGGCCGCGATCGCGGCCCGGAGCGCCCTTTCGAACGGACCGGTCCGCAGGAGTACGGCGAGTTCCCGCTCTGTCCCACGGACCCGATCAGCTGCCACACATGTCACAGTTTCATCGCATTGCGATGGAGTCCATCACTGCTGTGTGATCTTCACATCATCTATTCCGGCCTCCACCAGTGAGGCGGTCGAGGCGTCCGCGGCCTGGATCGTGATCTGTACCGACTGCCCGGCGAAGGCGGCCAGGTTGGCGGTCGCCACCCCCCACGCCCCGTTGCGGTTGCTGGCCGCCCCGAGCTGCTGGAAGACCTGGGTGCCGTTGACGAGCACCCGCAGGTAGTCGGCGTTGGAGGAGTTGGTGCCGTGCGCGAGATACCAGGAGAACGACAGCGTCAGCGTGCCGGAGGCGGGCAGCGTGATCGACGGCGACCGGACCGAGGTCAACCCGCCGTCCACGTCGAAGTCACCCGCCGCGGCTCCCGCCGAAGCGCCGGTGACCAGGTCGAACGTGCCGCTCACCGTGGTGCCGAGCTGCTTGGCGCCGCTGCTGGTGGTGGCCGCGGGATCGGCCCGCTGCCACTGGCCCGACGTGGCGGTGTCGGTGCCGAGCGGATTCACCGTCCAGCCGGTGGCGGTCTCGAAGGTGTCGTTGTAGACCACCGTCGGCGGGGTGGCGTTGCAGTACTGGACCTCCTTGCCGATGATCCGGTAGACGCAGTCGGAGTATTCGAGGAAGCGCAGCACGGCCTCGCGGAGGCGGGTGGTCTGCGGGACGATCTGCTCGTCCGGCGGGTAGAAGCCCGGGCTCGAACTGACCGGGTACATCTCGATGGTGTAGGCGAAGATCTTGTAGACGCCCCACATCCAGTCGTCGATCGAGCCGTCGGTGATGTAGAGGTCGCTGGCCTGTTCCGGCGTGTACCCGTTGGTGGAGGCCATGTTCTGGCCGAGCGCGGCGTGCGCGTCCCTGTCGTCCTGGGTCAGTCCTGGGCCGGTGTTGGCGGTCGTGTAGCCGTACGGCCAGAGGATCAGCTCGCCGTAGGTGTGCCAGTCGATGGTGGACTTGATCTGCTGGACGCCGCCGACGACCCGGCCCCTGACGAAGTCGGCCACGGCCTTGACCTCGGGGGCGGATTCGGCGGACGGGCCGCGGTAGGTCTCGCTGGAGGTGGTGCCGGACGAGCCGCCGCAGCAGCCCCACTGGTAGCCCCAGTTGCGGTTGAGGTCGGTGCCGACGGCCGTGGAACCGGTGTTGGGCTGGCGGTTCTTCCGCCAGGAGCGGTAGGAGCCGGTGGCGATGTCGTACTCGCCGCCGTCGGGGTTGAGGTCGGGCATGATCCAGATCTCCCGGCCGTTCACCAGGTTGGTGATCCGGGAGTCGCTGCCGTAGCTGTCGGTCAGCAGGTTGAGCAGGTAGAGGGACATCTCCACGGTCAGGTGCTCGCGGGCGTGCTGGTGCGCCGTGAACAGCACCTCGGGCTCGTTCTCGTCGGTGGCCACGTTGTCACTGATCTTGATGGCCATCAGGTCCCGGCCCTGGTACGAGGTGCCGTAGCTGATCTTCCGGGCGATGGTGGGATGGTCGGCGACCACCTGGTTCACCACCGCGGTCATCTCGGCGTAGTTGTGGTACGCGCTGTCGGCCGCCGGGAAGTCCAGCGGCTGCGGCACGCCGGGGGCGAGCTTGGGGGGAATGACGGTGACGGTGTAGCCGAGCGCCCGGATCGCCGCGACCTCGCTCTCCGAGGCGGTCACCACGACCGAACTCGCCGCCACTTCGTCGATGGCCGCGCCGGTGGCGGCGATGCCGCTGCGCTGGGGCTGCGTGCTCGCCCCCTCGACCCGGTACTGACGGTTCGGCAGCGGCTCGGCCGCCGATTGGGACGTGGTCGCGCCGGCGAATCCCCAGGCGCAGAAGACAACGAACAGTACGAACCCCGTTAAGACACGCTTCACCCTTTTTGACCTCCATCTGCGGACTTGTCCACAAAGTGAGATGGAGGAGTGGTTCGTACAAGTCCGGCACGAGGCCGTAAGTCAAGATAGTTAAGCCATAGAGTCAAATCGCTGGGCTTCTCACCCAATACTGTGATTTTTCAGGAATGACGAAGGCCCGGCCTCCCAGACGGAAAGCCGGGCCTTCGCGGACTTCATCAGACCGGCTTGTCCCTGCCGTCATACCCGAGCAGCCGCATGGCCACGTCCGGCTCCATCGCCGCCGCGAGCAGCTGCGCCCGCTCGTTGGCCCGGTCCCTGGCCTCCTCGGCCCGCCGCCGCGTGGCCTGCTGCGCCCGCATCACCACGACCGCGGCGACCACGAGCCCGACCAGCACGAGGAACCCGACCAGGAACGCGATCGCCGTGCCCGGCGTGAGACCGGCCGAGGTCATGCCGGCCGACTCCGGCGTCATCGAGCTGCCGAAGGCCACCACCAGCACGATCACGAACACGGCCAGCGCCAGCGAGGCCCCGAGCAGCGCCCACAGCGTGCCGCGCGACTTCGGCGGCTCGGCCGCCATCGCCTGGTACGGCTGCGCGTACCCGGGCGGCGGCGCCGCGTACCCAGGCGACGGCGGGGGCTGCGGTTGCCCCCCGCCGTTCCACGGCACGAACTCCGGCGCGACCACGTCGGCCACCTGGCCGCCGTTGCCGTTGACCGGCACCATCTCCCCGGCCAGCGCGCCGGCCGCGAAGTGCGGTGACGGCGTGCCCAGCCCGGTGTGCCCGAAGCCGGAGCCGACCACGGCCGGGACCGGCTCCAGCTGGAACAGCGGCCGGGCCACCGGCAGCGGCAGCATGGACGGGCTGTGCTCCAGGTGGGCCTGCAGCGCGGCCTCGTGGTATGCCTCGATCTCCTCGATGAACTGCAGGTCCTTGTAGACCGCGCCGTTCAGCACCGTGCCCTGGGTGCCCTCCATGACCGCCTTGACGTCGTCGCCGCTGAGCGTCTTGTAGGTCTCCAGCGCGTGCGCCACCGCGAGCACCTCCTCCCGGTTCTCCCGGAGCAGGTCCTCGGCCTTCTCCAGCAGCCGGGTCAGGGTGAACTCGATCCGCATGCCGAGCTCGTTGGGGGCGATCCTGTCGCCCTTGTTCCCCGGCTGCGCGGCCAGGAAGCCGATCTCGGCGGGCCCGCCGCGGCGGCGCTGGTCGGGCGCGCCCGGCATGATCCCCATCTGCTGCAGCGCGGGCAGCGAGGAGACGCCCGCGCCCATGCCCCAGTGCGACTCCATGTGCCCGGCCACCATCGTCGCGCTGGCCAGGTCGCCGGAGACGCCGGAGGAGTTGTCGTCGCCGAAGAAGAGCCGCTCCCCCGCCAGCGAGGCGAGCGAGACCAGGATGTCGGCCTCGTAGGTGGAGCGCCATTCGGTGAACTGGTCCTCGACCGGGATCTGGGACACCATGCCCAGGTAGTAGGAGCCCTTCTCGATGGTGGCCAGGTCGATCTCCAGGTTGTGCTGGACCCGGACCGCCATGACCGCGTGGCAGGCCTCGTGCACGGCGGTGGCGTGCCGCTCGCGCTCGACGTACTCGACGCCTTCCGGCGGGCCGAGCTTCTTGAGGTGCTTGGCCTTGATCACGTCCTGCCAGGTGATCACCTGACGGCCGTCCCGGATGGCGGTGATCAGGGACTCGTTGACCAGGTCCTTGATCGTCGCGCCGGTGCCGTACGGGGTGATGGTGGCCAGCTTCTCCATCTGCGCGTCGGTCAGCTCGTGGTTGACCTTGCCGAAGTAGCCCTCGTAGGTCCGCTTCCGGCCGGCCTTGGACGGGTAGCCGACCTTGTAGATGCGGTCGATCCGGCCGGGACGCAGCAGCGCCTCGTCCAGCGCGTTCGGCATGTTGGTGGCCATCATGACCAGGATGCGGTACTTGGGCGGGGGCTTGGGGCGCATGCCGAGCAGCCGCCGTACGTGCCGGTTGATGATGCCGCGCGGCTTCTTCAGGCCGGACAGCTCGGTGAGCAGGGCCTGCAGGGTGCCCATGTCGCCACCGCTGCCACCGCCCATGCCGCCCATCATGAAGAAGTTGCGGCGGGACTTCGGCTCGTCGGGGGGCGCGAAGGAGTTGGACAGGCTGGAGAGCGTCTCGCCGGACAGGTAGGAGTACCCGTGGCAGCCTGCCTTGCCGAACGCTTCGGACAGGCCGGACATGCCTGGCCCGGTCTGCGGGCCCTGCTGGGCCAGCGAACCGCGCCGTCCGAGTGAGTCGGCCTCGTCGAAGAAGACGATCACGCCGCCGTACCGCAGGGCCAGCTTGCGCAGTTTGCGGAAGAGCGACTTCACCTTCAGGATGCCGATGCCCATGAACATGTTGACGAACGCGCCCGGATCCACGAACACGTACGGCTTGCCGGTCTCGCCCGCGACCGCCTCGGCCATCAGGGTCTTGCCGGTCCCGGGCGGCCCCCACAGCAGGAGACCGCTGGGCACGTAGCCGCCGCGCTGCTCGATCTCGTCGGGCCGCTCCAGGAAGACGATGTTCTCCTTGACCCGCTCGACCACGTGGTCCTGGCCCCAGACGTCGGCGAACCGGGTCTTGATGTCGTCGGGGAAGTACGTCTCCATCCCGCCCCGGGACAGGAACCAGAAGATGACCACGAACTGCAGCACGACGAACACCAGGATCATGCTGTACTGGATGATCATCGGCAGCCAGGACCAGATCAACGCCGGCGCCTGGAACAACGCCATGATCGGCGTCGGATCGTTGGGCAGCACCTCGGCCAGGACGAAGGCGATGAGCGTGATCCAGAAGGCCCACTTGATGATGCGGGCGATCCGGAACCTGTTCCAGTCGGTCAGGCTGCGCTGGGTCCACCGGTTGAAGCCGCCGAACACGCCCTTGGTCCAGAAGCCGTGGTAGGCGGCGGAGCGCTCACTGATCAGGAAGTGCACCTGGCGGAGCACGTCGATGCCGATCAGGTACAGGATCCACGGGGTCGCGGCGGCCTGCTCGTAGAGGGCGTCCTGGAAGGTCATGATGCCCGCGAACTCGCCGTAGGTCTTCATGCTCAGCGCGAGGAACACCACGCCCAGGAAGATGATGATCTTCGCGCGGTCCCAGAAGACCATCTTCTTGCGGGTCTTCGGGTCCCGGTCGTCCGGGCCTGAGCCCGGGGGGCGGAGCCCTTCGTATTCCAGTCGGGTGGCCGACTTCATGGCAGCGTCACCACCCGGGGTTCCGATCTATGGATCAAGGTGGGCTCCTTACCCGAGCATCTTCCTGATCTTGAATGACTGGGTGATCCCGTCCAGCTCCGCGGCGCGCTGCCGATAGCAGGTCGCCGAACAGCGGACGAGCAGGATGGAGACTTTGGTGCTGCCGGCGTTGAGATATCCGGTGAGGTCGAAGGTGTGCGTCTCGCCCTTCGGCCCGAGCTGGTAGTTGAAGCGCACGTGCACGCCGCTGGCGCCGTCGCCGGGTTCGAGCACGTCGTCGGCGAGCAGCTCGAAGTTCTGCAGCGGGAACTCCGGGTTGGACTGCGTGATCTGGTCGCGCAGCGTCTTGGTCACCGGCCACACCCAGTTGCGCAGGGTGTTCAGCGACATGGTGTCCCGCTGCTCCTCGGTGAGCGGCTGGACCACGGAGTACACGAACGGCTCCTCGGCCTTGACGCCGAGGGGGATGAAGTGCTGAGCGCCGGGGCTCGCGGCGTCCGCGTCGAAAGCCGCCGTCCAGACGAACTGGGCGCGCATCCGGGCGCTCTCGGAATTGGGATCCTCGCCATAGAGGATCTGCTGGATGGGTTTGTGATCGACCTTTGACCAGGACGCCGGAACCTTGAAATAGGTTTCGCCATCGTTGTCACGGACATACGTGAACTGGGAGCCAGCACATCCGGCCAGCCCTGCGACGAGGACACCCGCCACAATGGCCGCCAATCCTGCGATACGCACCCGCGATCTCTTCACCTGGGCCATACCTCCGCTTTGCGGGTCTACGAGGTAGTAGTGCCCGTTTTCCAAGTATCCATCTCACGCTGAGGTTGTTACATCTTGGAAAACTTGACCAAATCTTGCCCAGATCTTAGCTCGACTTGTTACATGATCACAGCATGCGGTAATCCGGGTTTGGTTGAAGTATAAACATCTCTCTGGCCTGTCCACCGGCCCAGAACTGGCTGAGGATAGGACGACAACCAGCGCGCGGACCGGGAGTCTGACATGAGCGAACACGAGGTGGACGACCCGAGGACGCGCGGATTGGAGATCATGAAGCGGGTTTACGGCTGGGAGCACGTCGGCGACGCGCCCGGCGACTTCTTCGCCATGACGGTCGAGCACCTGTTCGCCCGGGTCTGGGGGCGGGACGTGCTGTCGATGCGGGACCGGCGGCTGCTGCTGGCCGGGCTGCTGGTCGGCCAGGGCCAGGACGACGCGCTCGCCACCCAGCTCGACGCCGCCCTCCGGGCCGGCGAGCTGACCGCCGAGGAGCTGCGCGAGGTGGTGGTCTTCCTCACCCACTACGCCGGGTGGACTCGTGGCGCGAAGTTGAACGACCAGGTCGAGGAGATCATCGCGCGGACCTCGGACTGAGCCCTAGGCTGCCCGCATGCCTACCGCACTCATCACCGGCGCGACCGCGGGAATCGGCGCGGCCTACACCCGCCGCCTCGGCGGCGACGGTTTCTCGCTGGTGCTGGTCGCCCGGGACCGCGACCGCCTGGCCGCCGACGCGGAATCCCTCCGCCGCAGGTACGGCGTCACCGTCGAGGTGCTGCCCGCCGACCTGTCCACCGACGAGGGCCTGACCGCCGTCGAGGAGCGGCTCGCCGAAGGCGTCGACCTGCTGGTGAACAACGCCGGCTTCGGCCACCCGGGCGAGTTCCTGAAAGTCCCGGTCGAGGCCGAGCTGACCATGCTCAAGGTGCACTGCGAGGCGGTGCTGCGGCTGACGTACGCGGCGCTGCCGCACATGAGCGCCAAGGGGCGGGGCGGGGTGATCAACGTGGCCTCGGTGGCGGCGTTCTTCTCCCGGGGGACCTACAGCGCGACCAAGGCGTGGGTGGTCAACTTCAGCGGGTCGGTCGCCGCCGAGCTGGCCGGGTCGGGGGTGCGGGTGATGGCGCTGTGCCCCGGATTCGTACGGACCGAGTTCCACCAGCGCGCCCACATGGACACCTCCGGCATCCCGGACTTCCTCTGGCTGGCCGCGGACGACGTGGTCCGGGCCTCGATGCGCGATCTCGCGCTCGGCAAGGTGGTCAGCGTGCCCAGCCTCCGGTACAAGGCGATCGTGGGCCTCGGGCGGTTCATCCCGCAGAACGCGGCCGCCAGGATCTCCACCCGGCTGGGCCGCCGGTTCCGGTAGACGGCGAAGCGCGGCCACCCCGGGACCGGGACGGCCGCGCCTGGACCAGACCCTACGGAAGGGCCGGCTTGTTGGTGTCCGTGGCGATGCACGGCTTCTCGGCGGTGCAGCCGGTGCCCGGCACCACCACCGCGATCGAGGCGGTGAACGACGCGGTCACGCCCACCGGCATCTGGCACACCTGGGTGTAGGTGAGCGCGCCGCCCGCGGGCAGGTCGACCGTGACGTTGACGTCACCGGTGCCTTCTGCGGCCGGGCAGACCGCGCCGCCGGTCGCGGCGCACTTCCACTTGAGCGGCTTGAACGCGGCCGGCCAGGTGACCTTGACGCTGGCGCCGTTCATCGCTCCCGGGCCCGGGTTGGCGGCCGAGGCGGTGTAGGTGAACTTGCCGCCAGGCACGTACGGGTTCGGGTTGGACGTCACCTTCACGGCGGCCTGGGCCGCGGCCGGTTTCACGACCAGGCCGCCGGTGACGGTCACGCCGGGCACCCCGACCAGCAGGGCGGTGGTCGGGACGTTGCCGGCGACGGTGTCCACCGCCGAGGTCACGTCGATGGCGACGGGCGGGTACGAACCGCCAGGCGGCAGCGGGTCGGAGCGCGTGCAGGAGACCTTCTGCCCGGCGATGGTGCAGGTCCAGCCGGGTCCCTGGGCGCTGTTGACGGTCAGTCCCGGGCCCACCTCGTAGTTGACCGTGACCGGGCCGCTGCTGGGACCGGCGCCGGGCGCGTTGGTGGCGGTCAGCGTGACCTTGCCGCCGGCGCCCGCGGTGATCTCCTTGTCGCCGCCGACGGCGAGCTTGATGAGGGCGGGCCCGGCCTTCACCGAGACCGTGCTGGTGGCCTTGTTGTCGGCCGGGTTGGCCTCCACGCCGCCGGGCACGGCGGTCGGGATGTCGATGCCGCCGGTGGCGACGGCGGTGCCGGCGACGGTCTTGCCGACCGCGACGTCGATCTTGACGGGCGGGTAGTGGTTACCGGGCCCGACGTGGGTCACGCTGGTGCAGGTGACGACCTGGCCGGCGATCGTGCAGGTCCAGCCGTCGCCCTTGGCCGCGGTCGCGGTGACGCCGGCGGGGATGGTCCAGTTCAGCTTGACCTGGTCGTCGGACCAGCCGTTGTTGGCGTTCACGGCGACGTCGAGGTTGTACGCGCCGGTCTGGCCCGCCTGCCAGGGGCCATTGTCGGTCACGTTCAGATTCAGGTCGGCGTCGAGCGTACGGGCCTGGAAGCCGCTGATCTCGTGCACCGCCGAGGCGTTGCCGGTGGCGGCGGCCCAGCCGACCTTCAGGGTCTTGGGCAGCGGCTCCTGGCCGGGCAGCTTGTCCAGGTCCAGGTCCACCACGACGGGCTGCGGGCCCTTGCCGTTGTTGAAGTCGACCTCGACGTTCATCACGTTCTTGGAGTTGATGTCGATCGTGACGTGTCGCTTGGCGTCGGCCCGCTGGGTGGCGGCGTCGTTGGCCAGGGGATGGACGGCCGGGTCCAGCGACTTGCCGAAGATGTACTTGTAGCCGGCCGAGGCCGAGCCGCGGACGGCGACGCTGTTCGGCGTGAGGCCGGGACCGCCGGGACCGCCGGGGGTGCTGGAGAAGTTGCCGAACTCGTCGAAGCCGATGCCGACGAAGGCGCCGGACAGTCCCTTGTAGCCGAGGCCGCCGCCGGCCTCACCGGGGTCGACCTTGGTGGTGGCGCCGTCGACGATGTAGAAGGCGATGCCGTCCGCGCCGCGCTTGCCGAACTTGTCGGTGGTCGGCCGGCCCTTGTACTGGTACATGTCGAACTCGAGACTCACGCCCCGGTCGGCCTTGATCGGCTTGTCGAAGAGCAGCGAGCCGGCGTTGAACGAGGAGTTGTCGGTGAGCCGGAACGCGCCCTCGCCGTCCGGGTCGGCCTTGCCGTTTCCGGCCAGGACCTCCCGGCAGGCCGGGAGGAACCCGGCCACGGTGGCGGTGGCGGCGGTGGCGCACGGGCTGTCGGCGCCCTTGGGGCTGCCGATCATCCAGCCGGTGGAGGGGATCTTCGCGCCGTGGAAGCTCTCGGAGCTGAGCGGCGCCGCCGATGCGGGCGAGGTCGTGACGGTGAGGCTGAGGCCGGCGAGCGCGGTGGCGGCCACGATCCGGCCTGCCACCTGCGCTCTCCGCGGACGCGGGCGTCCGATATCCATGGTTTCCCCCGATTTTGAGTAAATCCGCACGACCGGCCGTGCGGATTTTCTCGAATCGACGGAGATTCCCCAGAATGCCGATGTCGGGCACAGACCGCAGGCCAGGCGTTCACGACACTTATCGGCAGTTCCGACCCAAAGGAAACATCATCCAAAAAGGATAAATCGCACTATATGCGTTTGTCTTTGGGAAGACTTGAAGGGAACCAAGGACCGCTACAGCAGCTCCACATTCGGCCCCTCACAGCGGCGGCGGGTGTCGAAGACATAGGCCGCGCGCTCCTGGACCAAGGCGTAGTCGAAGCTGTCGTGGTCGGTGAGCAGCACCACCACATCGGCCCGGTCCAGCTCGGCGGCGGTCAGCTCCACCGCCTCCACCCCGGCCGGCGGCTCCGCGAACGGATCAACCGCCGCGACGTCCGCCCCCAGCCGCCGCAGCCGCCTGGCCACCTCGGCCGCGGGCGACTCCCGCGCGTCGCCGGTGTTCTTCTTGTACGCCATGCCGAGCAGCAGCACCCGGCTCCCCCGCACCGCCAGCCCCCGCTGGTTGAGCCCGAGCATCACCCGGTGCGCGACATAGTCGGGCATGTGCTCGTTGACGTCGTTGGCCAGCTCGACGAAGCGGAAGTTGTGCCCCAGCGACCGCTTCACCTTCCACGACAGATACGACGGGTCGATCGGCAGGCAGTGCCCGCCCACCCCCGGCCCCGGCACGAACCGCAGGTAGCCGAACGGCTTGGTGGACGCCGCGTCGATCGACTCCCACACGTCGATGCCGAGCTCGGCGGCGAACACCGCCAGCTCGTTGACCAGGGCGATGTTCACGTGCCTGAAGGTGTTCTCCAGCAGCTTGGACAGCTCGGCCACCCGGGTCCCTGTGACCGGGACGACCTGCTCCACGATGGAGGCGTAGAACTCCGACACGGCCCGCAGCGAGGAGTCCGACACGCCGGACACGATCTTCGGGGTGTTGGCCAGCCCCCAGTGCGGGTTACCCGGGTCGATCCGCTCCGGGCTGTAGCCCAGATGGAAGTCCTCGGGCGTGCGCAGCCCGCTGCCGTCCTCCAGGATCTCCTGCAGCAGCTCCTCGGTGGTGCCCGGGTAGGTGGTGGACTCCAGCACCACGGTCCGGCCGGGCCGCAGCAGCGGGGCGATGGACCGGCCGGCCGAGACGATGTGGCTGAGGTCGGGCGCGCCGTCCCGCAGCGGCGTAGGCACGGTGATCACGCAGACGTCGAAGTCGGGCGACTCGGCCGGGTCCAGGACCGCGCGATAGCACCCGGTCCGCAGGACGTTCTCCAGCCGGGCCGAGGACACGTCCTCCACGAAGGACTCGCCCGTGTTGAGGAGTTTGACCCGGTAGGTGTCCACGTCCACGCCGGTCACGTCGTAGCCGTTCTCGGCAGCCTGGACGGCGAGCGGCAGGCCCACGTAGCCCTGCCCGATGACCATGAGCTTGCGCATGTTCACACCGTCCCCGCGGTCGTCACGTTGCGTTCGAACCAGGCCACCGTGTGCTTCAGGCCGTCGCCCAGCGGGACCGGATCGACGTTCGGGAACAGCAGGCCGAGCCGGTCGCAGGCGGCCTGCGAGTGGCGCACGTCGCCGTGCCTGGCGGGCACGTGCCGGACGGCCGGGGCCGCGCCGAGGATCTCGCCGATCATCGTGATCAGCTGGTTGACCGTCACCCGGGTGCCGAAGGCGAGGTTGACCGGGGCCGGGCTGGTGACCCGGCGCAGGACCGCGTCGGCCAGCAGCCGGACCACCGTGCCGACGTAGGTGAAGTCCCTGGTCTGCTCGCCGTCGCCGTGCACGGTGACGGGCTCGCCGCACAGCGCGGCGTCCACGAAGGCGGGGATGACGGCGGCGTAGGCGTGCCCGGCGGCCTGCAGCGGGCCGTACACGTTGAAGAACCGCAGCGGCAGCACCGGCAGCCCGAATGAGGAGCCGTAAGCCAGCGCGTACGCCTCGGCCGCCAGCTTGCCCGCCCCGTACGGGCTGAGCGGGCGGGTGGCCAGGTCCTCGTGCTTGGGCGTCACCTCGGTGTCGCCGTACACCGAGGAGGACGAGGCGAGGATCAGGTGCGCGCCGGTCCGGCGGCAGGCCTCCAGCACGTTGACCGTGCCGGTCGCGTTCACCTCGTGGCTGGCCACCGGATCGGCCAGCGAGCGGGGCACGGACGGCCGGGCGGCCAGGTGCACCACCGTGTCGGCGGCGGCCACCAGCCGGTCGAGCAGCGGCCGGTCCAGGATCGAGCCCGTGACGAGTTCGGCCGAGGTGCCGTCCAGGTTGTCGGCGCTCCCGGTGCTCAGATCGTCCAGGGCGACCACCCCGCGGACGCCGGGAAATCCCGTCAGAAAAGCGCAGAGATTCGCCCCGATGAATCCCGCGCCACCGGTGATCAGCACTCGCATATCCCACCCCAATGGCATGTGATCGATATTCGAGATCACTTTAGGACTGAGGCCACGGAAATGCGTGCACCGCGATTTCCGTGTCGCCTGGCGGTTGAACTGCCATTCACCGCGCACCGGAAATATCCGCCAGGACCGGGTTGTGCCGATAAAGGTCCTCATATAGTGCACGGGCGTCGTCCACGAAACGCGGAATGCCGAAAAGGCACTCGGCCCTGGCGGCGGCCGCCCGCCCCAGCCGGTCGGCCAGGCCGCGGTCGGTGAGGAGCAGGATCGCCGCCGCCGCGAGTTCCTTGCTGTCGCAGCCGGTGAGCAGCCCGGTGGAGCCGTCCGCGACCACCTCGGGCACGCTGCCGACCCGGGTCGCCACGCACGGCACCCCGGACAGCGCGGCCTCGATCAGGGACAGCGGGGTGCCCTCGTTGTCGGAGGTGAGCAGGACCAGGTCGCTGGCCGCGTGCACGGTCTCCAGGTCGGGCCGCCAGCCGAGCAGGCGCAGGCCCGGCTCCTCGCGCAGGGTGTGCGCGAGGTCGCCGTCCCCGCAGACGGCGAACTGCGCGTCCGGCACCGTACCCCGGATCAGCCGGGCCACCTCCAGGAACCGGTCGGGCCGCTTGACCTGGGTGATCCGGCCGATGTAGGCGACCACGGGCACGTTCTGCGGAAGCCCGAGCCGGGCGCGGGCCTCGGCTCTGGGCGGCAGCGGCGGGACCCGGGTGCCCGGCGGCAGCACCACGAACTTCTCCGGGCTGCCGATGCCGGCCGCCAGCAGGTCGTCGCGGACCTGCTCGCCGACCGCGACCAGCCGGTGGCTGAGCCGGGCCAGGCCGCGCTCGGTCGCGATCATCGCCGCCCGCTTCGGACCGGTGAAGTAGCCGTGCAGCAGGTGCCCGTGGAAGGTGTGCACCCGGGCCGGCACCCGGGCGATGGTGGCGGCGACCCGCCCGAGCGCGCCCGCCTTGGCGGTGTGGGTGTGCACGATGTGCGGGCGGAACGCGCGCATCTCGCGGACCAGCCTGGCCAGCGCGCGGGCGTCGTCGCGTGGCCCGATGGAGCGGCCGAGGCCCGGCACCCGGATGGTGGCCGCGCCCTGCCCGCGCAGGTCCACGTAGTCGCCCTCGCCGGGAGCCAGCGCGCCGGTGTAGATGCGCTGCTCGAACCTGGCCGCGTCGAGGTGGTCCAGCAGCGTCACCGCCTGCAGCGCCGGGCCGCCCACGTTCATCCGCGCGATCACCCTCATGATCCTGATTCGCCTACCCATGTACGGCCTCCGCGTGCTCCTTGCGGGCCGGAGATGGCCCGGCCGGAAGTTTGGTCCACGCCAGCGCCGACAGCAGGCTCGCGACCATGACGATTGGCATGCGCTGGCGAAGGATTAGGCCCACGTTTGCCATCGTCGTCGCGTACGCGACGGTGGCCGGCAGCAGGAACAGCACCAGGACCAGCAGCAGCCGGGGATCCCGCCGCCACAGCCGCCGCGCCCCCACGGCGGCCAGCACCAGCAGCACGTACCAGAGCAGGGTCTCGATCTTGCCCAGCTGGAACACCAGGCTGCCGTCGGCCCACGGGAACGGCGCGAACACGGTGTAGAGCACCTTCGGCCCGAGCGCCGCCCACGGATCGCCGCCGTCGGCGAACACCACCCCGGAGCCGCCGCTCGCGTTGGCCTGCCGTACCAGGGCGGACTGCCCGCGATCCAGTTGCTCCTGCATGACCTCCAGCGGCAGCCCCGGCAGCAGCACCAGCGCGGCCGCCGCCGCCACCAGCCCGATCCCCATCGCCCGGCGCGAGCGCAGCAGCCCGACCGCCAGCGGCAGCGCGCACATGAACACCATGTACGGCCGCACATGCCACAGCGCCCACAGCGCCATCGCGAGCAGCACCAGCTTGCGCACGTCGAACCGGTGCAGATGGGAGATGACCAGGTACAGGCAGACCACCACGAGGAACGCGTTGATGCCGTCCTTGAAGGTGTCCGAGGTGTGGAACAGGAACGAGGGCATGTACGCGGCCAGCACCAGCAGCCGGAACGCCGCCCGCTCGTCCGCGCCCACCAGCAGCGCCGCCCGGTAGAGCACCAGGCACAGCGCGCACGCCACCAGGCCGACCACGGCCGTGCAGGCCAGCGGGGCCGGCCCGCCGCACAGGACCATCACCAGGGCGAACAGGTTGCACGGCACGGCCACCGCGTGCAGGTTGCTCATCTCGGCCGCGGTGACGAACCCGAAGCCGGACATCGACCAGTACTGGGCGATGTCGGCGGCCCAGGACTCGTAGGTGAGGTTGTCGCCGCCGTAGCCGAGCAGGTCGGCCCGGATCACCACGACGTGCACCAGCAGCCGGACGGCCAGCGCCAGCAGCAGCACCGGCAGCACCCGCGCCGCCATCCGACTCGGCAGGCCGGCTCGCACCAGCCAGGTGAGCGTCACCGCCACCATCCCGACGACCACGAACTCCACGCCGACCTCCTTGCACCAATGATCACGCTGAGTACTATCACGGTCATGCTCCGTGACACTTCGCGCCGTCCCGAAATGGTGGTTCAGCTCATCGGTCATCTCGGCCTGGGCGGTGCGGAACACCAGGTCGTGCTACTGGCCAGGGAACTCAAGGCCCGCGGAGTACGGACCGAGGTGCTGGTGATGTTCGGCGGCGGGCCGCGTGAGGCACACCTGCACGAAGCGGGCGTCCCGGTCGTGCATCTGGGCTTCCGCACGTTCTCCGGGCACGGCTGGCGGGCCCTGCCGGCGGGCCTGCGCGCGTGCGCCCGGATGGTGCGCTACCTGCGCAGGACCCGGCCCGACGTGCTGCACGCGCACCTGTTCCAGTGCTACGTGGCCGCCGCCGCGCTGGCCCGGCTGGCCCGGGTCCGGGTGCTGGTGGCCGGCCGGCACACCGCGCCGGACCAGTGCCCGCGCTCCGCGCCGATGCGCGCGCTGGACCGGCGGGCCAGCCGCCGCGCCGACTACCTGATCGCGGTCAGCCAGGACCTGGCCCGGCAGGTCGGCGCGGCGATGAAGGTGCCGGCCGCCAAGATCGGGGTCGCCTACAACGGGCTGACCCAGGCGGCCTTCGCCCGGCACGCCCCCGCCGCCCTCGCCACCGACCGCCCGGTCATCCTGGCGATCGGGAACCTGCACTGGTGGAAGGGGCACGGCGCGCTGCTCGGCGCGGCGGCGCTGCTGAAGCAGCGCGGCCTGGAGTGCACGCTGGTGGTGCTGGGCGAGGGCCCGGAGCGGGGCGCGCTGGCCCGGCAGGCGCACAGCTTCGGCCTCGACCTGCGGCTGCTCGGGTCCCGCCCGGACGTGGGGCGCTGGCTGGCGCGGGCCGACGTGGTGGCCCATCCGTCCCTGGCGGAGCCGCTCGGGATCGCCGTGATGGAGGCCATGGCCGCCGGGGTGCCGGTGGCGGCGAGCGCCGTCGGCGGCATCCCCGAACTGCTGACCGGCCGGGGCCTGCTGGTCCCGCCCGGCGACGCCGGAGCGCTGGCCGACGCGCTGGAGCGGCTGCTCAGCGATCCCGCCCAGGCCGCCGCGCTGGCCGGGGCCGCGCAGGAGTGGAGCAGGGTGCACCTGCACGCGGGGGTGACCGTGGACCGGCATTTGAGCATCTATGGCCAACTGCTGTCCACCAGATAACAAACACGATCATGGCAGCGCGTCGCCGTTCCACTACCCTGCGCGATATGCCGATCATGACCAGGGCTCCGGCCCGCGTCCGCCGGGTCTGCCTGCTCATCGACCAGCTCGGTCGTGGCGGAACCGAGAAACAGCTGGTCCTGCTCGCCACCGGGCTGCGGGACGACGGCGTCGACGTCACCGTGCTCGTCCTGTTCGAGGGCGGGCCGCGGGAACGGGAACTGCGCGACGCCGGCGTCCGGGTGGTACGGCTCGGCCTGAGACGCCTGGCCGCGGCCCCATGGGCGGCGGCCGCCAACGCCTGGGCGATGGCACGGCTGGTGACGCAGCTGCGCCGCGAGGCGCCGGACGTGCTGCACTGCTTCCTCACCCGGGGCTACCTGCTCGGGGTGCCCGCCGGGCGGCTGGCCGGAGTGCCGGTGGTCGTGTCGGGGCGGCGCAGCGTCGCCGCCCCCGGCGGCCGGGTGCTGGCGGCCGCCGTACGCGGGGCGAACCGGATGACCGACCTGGTGGTCGCGAACGCGTACGCGGTGGCGAACCGGGCGGTCCAGCTCGAATCGCTGAGCCTGGGCAAGCTGGCCGTGGTCTACAACGGGCTGCCGGCCAGGGCGTTCGACGCGGTGCCGCCGCTGGAGGTGGCTGCCCCGGGTCCGGTGCTGGCGTGTGTCGCCAACCTGCGGCCGGAGAAGGGGCATCGGGATCTGCTGGCGGCGGTGAGCCGTACCGGGGGCACGGTGGTGCTCGCCGGTGAAGGGCCCGAGCGGCACGCGCTGGCGCGCGAGGCGGAACGGCTCCGGGTGGACGCCCGGTTCCTGGGCGCGGTCGCGGACGTGCGGCCGCTGCTGGCCAGGGCCGACGCCGTGGTGCTGCCGTCGCTGGTGGAAGGGCTGAGCAACGCCGTCATGGAGGCGATGGCAGCCGGCCGGCCGGTGATCGCCACCGCGGTCGGCGGCACGCCAGAACTGCTCGGCGGCTCGCCCAGGCGCGGGCTGCTGGTGCCGCCGAAGTCCCCGGAAGCGCTGGCCCAGGCGATCAACGAGGTGCTCGGGGGAGAGCATCCCGGCCTCGGGGAGACCGCGCGGACCTGGGCACTGTCCACGCTCGGCACCGATCAGCTGGTGTCCGAGCACATCCGCCTGTACGGAGAACAGCTGGAGCGGCTATGTGCGGAATAGCAGGACACATCTCCCCAACGGGAGCGGACCACGAACGCGTCCGGCGCATGTGCGACGCGCTCACCCATCGCGGACCCGACGGCGACGGCTACCACTACGGCCGGATCGCCGGTCTGGGCATGCGGCGTCTGGCGATCATGGACGTGATCGGCGGCGGCCAGCCGGTACGGAACGAGCGCGGCGACGTCACCGCCGTGTTCAACGGCGAGCTGTACAACTTTCCCGAGCTGCGCGCCGAGCTCCTGGCGAAGGGGCACCGGCTGGCCAGCTCCTCGGACTCGGAGCTGATCACCCACCTGTACGAGGAGCACGGCGACGACCTGGTGCACCGGCTGCGCGGGATGTTCGCCTTCGCGCTGTGGGACGACGCGCGGCAGCGGCTGCTGCTGGCCAGGGACCGGCTCGGCAAGAAGCCGCTCTACTACCGCGAGCACGAGGCGACCCTGACCTTCGCCTCCGAGCTGAAGGCGCTGGACGTCCCCAGATCGGTGGATCTCATCGCGCTGCATCACTATCTGACCTACCGGTACGTGCCCGCGCCGCACTCGATCGTGGCCGGGGTGCGGAAACTCCCGCCCGGACATGTGCTGAGCTGGCAGGGCGGCCGGGCGGAGGTCCGCCGCTACTGGCGGCTGGACGCCTCGCCCCGGCCGGTGGGCGACGAGGCGAGCGAGGCGGAGCGGCTGCGGGAGCTGCTGCTGGACGCGACCAGGCGGCGACTCGCGGGGGAACGCCCGGTGGGCGCCTTCCTGTCCGGCGGGATCGACTCGGCGGCGGTGGTCGCCGCCATGGCCCGGGTCAGCAGCGCGCCCGTGCGCACGTTCACGGTCGGCTTCACCGATCCCCGCTTCGACGAGCGCGGCCCCGCGCGGGCGGTCGCCGCCCGCTACGGCACCGACCACCACGACTACGTGATCACGCCCTCGGCCACCGAGTCCATCGCCGAGGTGGCCTGGCGCTTCGACGAGCCGTTCGCGGACGCCTCCGCCATCCCGAGCCTGTACGTGGCCCAGATGAGCAGCGAGCACGTGACCGTGGTGCTCAACGGCGACGGCGGCGACGAGTGCTTCGCCGGTTACCAGCGCCACCTGCTGATGAAGCGGCTGGACCGGCTGCGGGCGCCCGGCGCGCTCGGGCGCGGGCTGACCGCCGCCGGGGCCGCGCTGATCTCCCGGGGCGCGCCGGGCACGCTGCCGCGCCGGGCGGGGTGGGCCCTGCGCACGCTCGGCGAGCCGCCCGCCCGGCGGTACGCGGGCCTGATGACCTGCTTCGACCACGCGGCCAAGCTCGCGCTCTACACGCCGGAGGTGGCCGCGGCGCTGGCGGGTCTGGACAGCACGGCCCTGCTCGACGACGCGTTCGCGGCCTCCCGCGCGGGAACCGCACTGGGCCGTGCCGTCGATGCGGATATTTCCACCTATCTCCCCGGGGATCTCCTGGTGAAAGCGGACATCAGCACCATGGCCCACTCCATCGAGGCGCGCTCACCCTTCCTCGATCACCGCCTGATGGAGTGGGCGGCCGGCCTGCCCGACCAGTTCCGGATCAGGAACGGCAGGACCAAGCACCTGCTGCGCACCGCCGTGGCGCCCTGGCTGCCGGCCGAGACCCTGGCCAGGCCCAAGAAGGGCTTCGGCGTGCCGATGGCCACCTGGCTGCGCACCTCACTGCGCGAGCTCGCCCACGACACGCTGACCGACCGCACCGCGCGCTCCCGGGGGATCTTCCAGCCGGACCAGGTGTCCCGGATGCTCGCCGAGCACATGTCCGGGCGCGACCACGCGGTGCGGCTCTGGACGCTGCTCCAGCTGGAACTCTGGCATCGTTCCGCCGACCGGCCCGCCGTGCCCGTATGAAGAACACCCGTATGAGCAGCAGGCGCCGGGCGCTGGACACCGTCGCCTGCCAGGTGCTCCGGCTGGCGCTCGCCGCGGTGACCGGGGTGCTGCTCGCCCGCGCGCTGGAACCCGGCAGCCGCGGTCTGTACGCGGTCGTCGCCACCACGGCGGGGATCACCATCGAGATCGGCCACCTGTCCCTGCAGCAGTCCCAGATCGCCTTCTGGCCGGACGTCGCCAAACGCCGCGCGCTGCTGGCCAACGGGCTGTTCATCGGGCTGCTGCTCGGGCTGGTCTGCGCCCTCGTCTCGTTCACCGCCAGCCTGGTGCTGCCGCTCGCCCCGCCGGAGCTGCTGGCGATAGCGCTGCTCGCGGTGCCGTTCGGGGTGGCGGCCACCAACCTCAACGGGATCATGCTGCTGCGGGCCCGGCAGCGCCTGGTCAACCGGGCCTGGGTGCTGACCGGCCTGACCCAGTGCGTGCCGCTGCTGATCCTGATCGCCCTCGGCCAGGCCTCGGTGACGGCTGTGATCGTCTGCTGGGCGCTGTCCTCGGCCGCGCCGTTCATGCTGTTCACCGCCACGCTCAAGCTGCGCTCGCTGCGCGGCAGGATGTCCCTGGCCCGCCGCCAGCTCGGCCTGGCCGGGCGCTACCACCTCGGCCGCACGGCCTTCTACCTGCTGCTCACCGTGGACGTGCTGCTGCTCAACGCGCTCGCCTCGGCCCGCGAGGCGGGCCTGTACACGGTCGCGGCGGCCGTGCTCTCGCTGGCCGCCGCGCCCGGCGAAGCCGTACGCCAGCTGAGCCTGGCCCGGCAGGCCGACGCGGACGGCGACGGCGCCCGCCAGGCCACCACCCGCGCCCTGCGCCTCAACCTGCTCACCGCCACCGCCGTGGTGGCCGTCCTGGCCGCCGCCGCCCCGATCCTCATCCCGCTGGTGTACGGCCCGGCGTACGCGCCCAGCGTCGCCCCCATGCTCGCGCTCGCGCCGGGGGCGATCATGCTCGCCCTGCTCAAACCGGTCGAGCAGTTCCTGGTACGGCTGTCGCGCCCGATGACCATGACCGCCATTCCGGTGCTCGCCCTGGGCGTCAACCTGGTGCTCAACGCCGTGCTGATCCCGTCCTGGGGCGCCGTGGGCGCGGCCCTGGCGTCCACGGCCGCGTACACGGTGATCGCCGTGGTGGAACTCACCTGGTTCGTCCGGGCGTCCAGCACCGCCCCCCGGGAACTGGTCCCCCGGCGCGCCGATCTCGTCCTCACCCGTCCCGGATAAACCATTCGCCGCCACCGATGAAAATGACGGCAAAAGGCGCCGCATGATCGCGCGTGGCGCCCGTGGCGTTCATTCCGGCATCTCTACCGTCTCACTGGCACAGATATGACACGTCGAGCGAGTGTTCGGCAGAGGAGTCACCTTGACTGCTATTGGCATGAACTATCTGGTAACCGGCGGTAGCGGATTCATCGGGTCTCATTTGACCGATGCGCTGCTGGATCGGGGCGATTCAGTAACGGTCCTAGACAATCTCTCCACCGGTCGCGCCGAGAACCTGCGTCACTCGGCCGGGCATCCGGCGCTGCGGGTGGTCAACGGCTCGGTCCTGGACGAACTTGTGGTGGACGAACTGGTGCACCAGTGCGATGTGGTCGTGCATCTCGCGGCCGCCGTCGGGGTGCAGCTGATCGTGGACCAGCCCCTCCGGTCACTGACCACCAACATTCGCGGCTCCGAGATCGTCATCGGGGCCGCGCACCGTTATCGCCGGAAGATCCTGGTGGCCAGCACCAGCGAGATCTACGGCAAGAACGCCGGCGGGCCGCTGGCCGAGGACTCCGACCGGATCCTCGGCAGCACGTCGATCTCCCGCTGGTCGTACAGCACCGCGAAGGCCGTGGACGAGATCATGGCCAACGCGTACTACCGGGAGCGCGGCCTGCCGACCGTGGTGACGCGCCTGTTCAACACGGTCGGGCCGCGGCAGAGCCCGTCCTACGGGATGGTCGTCCCGCGCCTGGTCCGCCAGGCGCTCAGCGGCCGGCCGCTGACCGTCTTCGGGGACGGCACCCAGTCCCGCTGCTTCGTGCACGTGCTCGACGTCGTCGACGCGCTGGTACGGCTGCTGGACGAGCCGCTGGCGGTCGGGCAGACCTTCAACATCGGCTCCTCCGACGAGGTCACCATCCTCGAACTCGCCAAGACGGTGATCGAACTGACCCGGAGCACCTCCGGGGTGGAGATGATCCCCTACCACGAGGCGTACGAGAAGGGCTTCGAGGACATGACCCGGCGGGTGCCGGACACCTCGCGGCTGCGGGCGCTGACCGGCTGGAGTCCGCGGCACAACCTGGACGACATCCTGCTGGACACGATCACGGAGACGATGCGGGAGACCTCCCGGGGGCAGGCCCACGAGACGGGGACCGACCCGCGGTGAGTCTCGCTGTCAGCATGGGGACGGTGGTGTCGGCGGCGGCGATCGGAACCGCCGCCACCGTTCCGGTCCGGCGGTTCGCGCTGTGGTCGCGGCTGACCGACCGGCCCGGCGGCCACAAGGCCCACCAGCGCCCCACGCCCTACCTGGGCGGCCTGGCGATCCTGATCGCCACGCTGCCGCCGGTCGCGTTCCTGGCCGACGACCCGGCCGTGCGGGCCGTCCTGCTGGGCGCGACGGCGCTGGCCCTGGTCGGCCTGATCGACGACATCCGCCCGCTCGGCCCGGTGCCGCGGCTGCTGGCCGAGACGCTCGCCACGCTGGCCGTGGTGCTCAACGGGGTGCGGGCCCCCGTCACCGGCACCTGGCTGGACATCCCGCTGACCACCGTCTGGATCGTGGTCGTCGCCAACTCCTACAACCTGCTCGACAACATGGACGGCGTGCTGGGCGCGGTCGCCGTCGCCACCGGCGGCATGCTGGCCGTCGTCGCGTCGGTCATCGGCGAGTACGAGGCGGCGATCATCCCGCTCGCGCTGGCCGGGGCCTGCGCCGGATTCCTGGTCCACAACTGGACGCCGGCGCGGATCTTCATGGGCGACTGCGGCTCGCTGTTCATCGGTTTCGCCATCGCCTGCTCGGCCGTGCTGCTGTTCGACGGCCCCGGCGATCTCGGCCTGGCCCCGGCCGGGCTGCTGCTGGTCACCTTCGTGGCCACCGTGGACACCTGCGTCGTGCTGGTCTCCCGCCGCAAGGCGGGCCGTTCGCCGTTCTCCGGCGGCACCGACCACGTCACCCACCGGCTGCGCCTGCTCGGCCTGTCCGTCTCGCACACGGCCCTCGCGCTCGCCGCGGCGTCGGCCCTGACCTGCGCTCTGGCCTGCGCGGTGGCCGCGCAGGCGCTGCCCCCGCTGCTCGCCCTCGCCCTGGCCGTCGGCTCGGGTCTCGTCCTCGTCGTCCTGCTACAGGGCGTGGACGCCTACCCGGCCGCCCGCCCCGCGCTGCAACCCTCAAGGCGGTAACCCTTGGAACTGCTCACCTACCTGCGACTGGCCCGGCGGAGCTGGTGGCTGATGGCCCTGGCGGCGGGCACGGGCGCCGGGGGCGCGATGCTCGTGACCCACCAGATGCCCGAGCGGTACGCCGCGACGGTGTCCCTGCTCGTGTCCGCCAACGACGGCGAGTCGACCACGGCCACCGCGTACCAGGCCAACCTGCTGTCGCAGCAGCGGGTCAAGTCGTACGCGAACCTGATCACCAGCCGCCGGGTGGTGGCGGCCGTGGCCGAGCCGGAGGGGATCGCCCCCGACGTGCTGGCCCGGCACGTGAAGGCGGAGGCGGTGCCGGACACGGTGCTGCTGCGGGCCACCGTGACGGACGGGGATCCGGCCAGGGCCGGGCGGCTGGCCAACGCGGTCGGCCGCGAGCTGACCAAGCTGATCGACGAGATCGAGCGCCCGTCGAAGAACAACCCGTCCACCATCAAGGTCACCGTCATCGACGGGGCGACCACGCCGAAGCAGCCGGTCAGCCCGCGCCCGCTGCTCAACCTGTCCATCGGCATGCTGCTCAGCCTGCTCGCCACCGGGGCGGCGATCGTGCTGTACGACCGGCTCGACACCACCGTGAAGAGCCCTGAGGAACTGCTGGACGCCACCGGCGGGGCGGTGCTCGGCGTCATCGGCTACGAGAAGGACGCCAAACAGCATCCGCTGATCGTGCGGGACCAGGGCACGTCCATCCGGGCGGAGGCGTTCCGCGCGATCCGTACCAACCTGCAGTTCGTCGGCATCGACGAGAAGCCCAGGTCGCTGGTGATCACCAGCTGCCTGCCCGGCGAGGGCAAGTCCTCCACCTCGGTCAACCTGGCCATCGCGCTGGGCCAGGCCGGCTGGCGGGTGCTGCTCATGGACGCCGACCTGCGCCGCCCCAGCGTGCCGGACTACCTCGGCATCGAGGGCGCGGTCGGGCTCACCAACGTCCTGATCGGCACCGCCGCGCTGGAAGACGCGGTGCAGACCTGGGGCGACGACCGGATCGAGGTGCTGCCCAGCGGTCCCATCCCGCCCAACCCGAGCGAGCTGCTCAGTTCGCACCAGATGCGCCAGCTGCTCGCCGGGCTGCGCAAGACCTACGACATGGTGATCATCGACGCGCCGCCGCTGCTTCCCGTCACCGACGCCGCCACTCTGGCGGCCGTCTGCGACGGGGTCCTGCTGGTGGCCCGCAGCGCCAAGACCCACCACGACCATCTGGTCCGGGCCAGGACCCAGCTCGCCTCGGTCAACGCCCGCCTGATCGGCTCGATCCTCAACTTCACGCCCGCCAAGTCCACCCACCAGTACGGGTACGACTACGAGTACGAGCCGATCAAGACCCCCGTGGGGGTCTAACCCCGGACACTCTCCGTGCCGCCGGCCAGCAGGCGCAGCGGCACGGAGAGCTCCGCCACGATCCGCCGCCCGACCGCCCGGTAGACCCGCCCCGACCGCCCGATCGGATCAACGACATCAGGCTCCCCCACCCGCACCAGCC
>NZ_BLAD01000103.1 GCF_009687845.1 Acrocarpospora corrugata | reverse complement strand
AGGTACAGGTCGATCGGCTCCTCCACCACCCGCACTCGGTAGAGGCCGATGTTGAGCCTTGCCACCTCAGCGGAAAACTCGCGAAGATAGTCGCGTTCCTCCTCGATAAGCCGCAGAGCCTCGCTCCAGGCACCCCGAGAAAACGCTTCCCAGCTTCTGACTCCCGGCTCCTTGAAATGTTGTTTCCGTTCGAGTTTCCACGATTCCTGGCCTGCTATCTCCCATTGCAGACTCCGGAATTCCTGGCGATAGGCGTTGCGCGCGAGTCGCGCCCCAATGGACTGATCGAGTTGTCGGAATTCAGACATCGGGGATATCCGCTTTGGCTGCCACAAGCATCCGTCGTGGGATGATCACGAGTTTTTCGTCGGTAGCGATACGCACATCTTCGGGAAGGCGGGATCGATACGTCTCGGTAACGTCACGGCCGATCACAGCGATGTCGCCGTTGTCGAGCTCCCAGATATCCGGGCAATCATCACGGCCTCCGGTGGCACCAAGCTCGGCAGCCGACTTACCCAGGCGACGCGAAAAGGATGCGGAGATATCCGCATCCCATAGGCGACTTATAGCCATATAGCGGCCCCTCAGCATGTGACCGAAATAGACACTTTCACTGTATAGGCAGCCGTTGGCCGAGGCAACGTCCTCTGCAATAGGGACCGAATTCCAGTGAATTAGAGGCCGTCTTGCTTTTTGTAGGGACAATTGGTACCTGAATAGGGCAACGCCTGGCGGAACTCTGGTTCCGAGCTGGGTCCCAGCCAGTCCGACTAGGCAATTTGCCATATTTAGTGTCGATTTGGGGCAGTGCATATATGGCGAATGCAACTTTCCCGGGCCCTGGTGGTCGGTCATTCGACCGTGATGACTTCGCTGTAAGCGTCGGGGGTGGAGCCGCGGAAGACGGCTCGGTGCGGTGATACCTGGGGGTAGGCCGTCCGGGGGACTCGCCAGACGTGGCGGTCGTCGGAGACGGCCAGGTCGACGGGGGCGAGGGGGGTCCAGGTCCAGCCCGGGCCTTGGTGGCGGAACAGCCAGCCGCTCTCGACCAGGTGGTCGGCTCCGAGTCCGAGGACGGGCAAGCCGGTGGTCTCATCGCCGTCAAGGTCCAGGAGGACCTGGTGGATGTCGAAGGGCACTCCGAAGCTGGCCTGGTAGACGACCGCGTCGGGGCCGATCGTGCCATCGGGGTCGGTGATGGGGTCGCGTCCGGCGGGGGCGGTGGTGACGGTCAGGTCGGGGCCGGAGGAGCCGCCCGCGTCGTTTCTGGCGACGACGGTGAAGGTGTACGGCGTGGCGGGGGTGAGGGCGCCGATGGCGGCAGCCGTACCCGGGGTGGAGGAGATCAGGAGGCCGTCGCGGTAGATGTCGTAGGCGCGGGCATCGGAGGACGGTCGCCAGGTGAGGCGGAGGCCGGAGGGGCGGACCTGGGAGGCGGTCAGGGCTTCTGGGCGGGTGGGGCGGAGGCCGGGGCACGGGATCGTGGCCAGGCGGGCGGGGTAGCTGAAGGGGGAGAGATTGCCGGCGTGGTCTCTGGCTCGGGTGCGGATGCCGTAGAGGCGGCCGGGCTTCAGGGACGTGAGGTCGATGGTGGGGGTGCCGGCCAGGGTGTCGGCGGTGTGCTGGCCGTCGACGTAGATCTCGTAGGCGATGGCGTCGGGGGAAGCGGGCCAGCGTAGCGACAGGGTGGTGGCTTCGCGGGTGGTCGCCTCCGGGGGGCCGGGTCTGGCGGGCGGGAGGGTGTCGGGGGCGGTGGCCTTGGCCTTCTCGGTGGTGAGGTAGGTGTCGTCGGGGAGGGTGTCCCAGGGGTTGGCGAGGACGTCGGGGGTGACGTACATGTAGCCAGCGTTGCGTTGTTTGCCCAGGTTGATGGCCTGGGTGGGGTCGGGGGCGTCGTGGACGAGGTGCCAGAAGCGGCGGGGGTCCTGGGTGAGCTGCCACTGCGGGGGCTGCCAGGTGCGGTAGCCGGCCAGG
The DNA here is from genome assembly GCF_009687845.1 of Acrocarpospora corrugata. Taxonomy (GTDB): domain Bacteria; phylum Actinomycetota; class Actinomycetes; order Streptosporangiales; family Streptosporangiaceae; genus Acrocarpospora; species Acrocarpospora corrugata. The sequence continues at coordinate 33,897 of NZ_BLAD01000103.1, read as the reverse complement.
TCGCCTTCGAAGGAGACGAGCACGTCGGCGGCGTCGGAGAAGCATTCGGGGACGCCGGTGCCGGGGTTGGCGGCCAGGCGGGCGGCCGGGTCGTAGCGGCGGGTGAAGGTGCGCAGGTCGCGGTAGCCGGCGGCGGACGGGCAGTCGTCGGCGACCTCGTCGAGGAAGATGCCGGTGAGGCCGTGGTCGCCGTACAGGCGGTACCAGGCGGCGATCTCCTGCTGGGTCTGGGTCAGCCAGGCGGCGGCGTCGGACTCGCCGAAGCGGGTGACGCGTCCGGTGCGGCCCAGGTAGCCGGTCGTGACGTACCCGAGGACGGTGACGCCGCGCTCATGCGCGGCGGACATGGCGGCGGCGAGTTCCGCGTCGACGGTACGGCCCGGCCCCGAGACCGGATTGGCGACCGCGATCGAGGGGCCGGTGAGCCGGGACCAGGTGGCCGGCGCGAAATAGGCAGGTACCCCCAGCAGCTGACCGATCTCCGTACTGGGAATCGGCGGCAATAACAGGACGAAAGATGCGATGACCCGCAGTAGCACCATGAGCACAGAAGGTTAGTGCCATAGGTCACCGCGACGGGCGAACAATACGAAAGCCAATACGGGACACCACCGCCCCGAGGCATCATCACCACTCGGCCCGATGCGGCGCGCCGTCCGTTCGGGGACGCGATCACCCTTCGGCCCGATGCGGGGCACGCCCAGTTGGAGGCGTGATCACTACTCTGGCCGATGCGGGGCACCACCCACCCGGAAGCATGATCGCTATCGGGTTGTTTGTTACTGAATGTCGGATTCTGGAAGCCGAAAATGGTTCATATCGCCGCGACGAATTCCGATCGTCGGCTAACTTTGGCGCGTGCGCTCGACCATGGTGACCTCCGTTGTCCTTCTTCTCGCCGCTCCCGCGGTCGCCGGCTGCGCGTCGGAGGCGGAGGTTCCGGTCGCGAAGGCGGCGTCGTTCGTCTCCGCGGCCTCGCCGTCGCCCTCGCCGACCGCGCGGAAGCCGGTGATCGTGCCCAAGGGAGTGACCGCCGGTTACGTGGTCTACGACCGCCAGCTCCGCAAGGTGACCGTCTTCCGGAACGTGCACAAACGTTTCCGCTCCGCCTCGGTCGTGAAGCTGCTCATCGCCATCGACCACCTGGAAGACGTCAACAAGCCCGACCTGGCGCTCCTCCAGCCGATGCTCCGGGTCAGCGACGACAACGCCGCCACCACCCTCTGGCGGCGCGGCGGCCAAGGCAAGATCATCCTCCGCATGTCCAAGCGCCTCGGCCTGACCGACACCAGCCCCCCGCCCGCCGACAAACCTGGCTTCTGGGGCTATACCGCGATCAGCGCCCTGGACATCGCCAAGGTCTACCGCTACCTGCTGGAGAAGGCCGACCCCAAGGTCCGCAACGCCGTCCTCACCCAGCTCCGCAAAGCCGACCAGTGCGGCAGCGACGGCTTCGACCAGTACTTCGGCATCCCCCGAGCCGTCCCCAAACCCTGGGGCGTCAAACAGGGCTGGTCCGGCTACGGCTCGGTGCCCCCCTCCAAGTGCGTCCGGGTCCGGGCCTCCGCCGCCGACGTCGACTTCGCCCACCCGGTCCTGCACACCACCGGCGTCCTCGGCGACCGCTACATCATGGTCCTCCTGACCACCCAGACCACCTCCTGGTCCGACTCCACCAAGAAGATCACCAAACTCGCCAAGGACGTCTACCGCGCCGCACTGTGAGCCCAAGCGAGTCGGCGTTATCCGGCACCGTTGACGAAAGGAACCCCGACCGGCCCGTGGAACCGCCGCCCACCCCGCACGACAGCCGGGGAACCGGCGCTACCCACACCCCGTCGGCGATTGCTTTCGCCATGCCCGCGCCAAGAGCGCGACTCAGGCGGCCGACGGCGGCGCCGCGGCGATGTGATCCTCAAATCGTCCGGGCGCTCTGGCCCTCGCCTGCCTGCTCCAAGGGGTGGAGTGTCGGTGTTTCAGGCCAATCTGGTGCTGAACCATCACCTCGTGAGCGGGTGTCGCCGATGATGGAGGCATGACAGAGAGTCCCTCTGTACCACCGGGGACCGGGCCGCTCTCGCCCGAGTTCGCCGGGATCGATCCGGTGTTGATGGACGGGTTCATCACCGAGTTGGAGCGGGCCGGTCAGGTCATCGCCGAGCAGGTGGAGAACATCCGCCGGGAGCTGGCTTCGGTCGATCTGCCGGCGGCGGGCCTGGCGCCGATCCGGGAGATCGGCGGCTGGGCCGAGCAGCAGGTTCCCCGGCTGCGGCAGCGGCTGGCGGCCATCACCGCTCCGGTGCCCGACATTCCCGCCCCCGCGTCTGCCGCCGCCACACCTGCGACGGCGCTTGCCGCCGCGGTGTCGGCGGTCACCGCGGCGTTCGGCCCGGGCCTGCGGCCCTACCGAGAGGACGCGCTGCTGCCCCCGGCCCAGGCACAGCAGCTCGGTGAGGCGTTGGGTGAGCGCTTCGCCGCCATCGATCCCGAGGAGTTCCATTTCACCGGTCCGTACGCCTCCGACCGGCTGGCCGCGGTGTTCCAGGAACTGGAGGCGCATCAGGACGATCCAGTCTTCACCGCCGCGTTCTTCGCCGCCCTCGGCCGGGACGGGATGCGCCAGATCGTGCCGGCGTTGCGGCGACTGCACGGGCAGGAGTCGCAGGACGCGGAGCGAGTGGCAGGGCTGGCTTTCGCGAGCGCGGTCAGCGGCGGCGCGCAGGTGCCCGGGTTCGCCGCGGTGATGAAAGCCGTGGAAGAGGTGGAGAGCGGGGACGCTGAGGGCATACAGATGCTTTCGGCTCTGCTCGGCCAGGGCGACTACCCGGATGTGTGGCTGGCCGAGCGCGTCGCGCCCATGCTCGTGGACGGGGTGCCATCGGCGGGGTTGCTGAACGCGCTGGCCAACAATCCGGCCGCGGCCCGCTTGGCGATCACCCCGGCGATCCGCTTGAGCCCCCGCCCGACCCTGCCGCCCCTAAAGACACCTCCCTTCGGGGAATCCCCCACGCCTGGGGACGTCCGACCCAGCCTGACCGCCTTCTTGAAGGGGCTCAACGACCGGATCAGAGGGCTTCCGGAGCAGTCCAAGGCCTTCGGGCGGTTACTGGCCGCCGCCAGCGGCGTCTACGACGAGCAGGACGGCAAGCACAGCCGGGAGGCGGCCGTGTTCGCCTACGCGGTGATGACCGGGGCCGATGAGTGGCGATTGAACGACGCGACCCGGATTCACCTGGCGGAGATCGCGGCCTCCTACGCCACCGAGATCACCCTGGGCGCCAATCTCAATGACGCCGACCTGGCCAAGGACAGCGCCGAGCAGGTCGCCCCCGGCTGGTTCGAATGGACGCCACTCCCGCAGGTTCGTGGCTCCTTCCGGCTGAGCCCCGAGGACACCTTCCGCTTCATGACCACATTCGCCGGTAACGCCGAAGCGCGACTCCGGTTCGGCGTGGGCATGGATGAGTTTCTCCAGCGGACGCTTTCCCAGCCGTTGAACACCGTGAAGAACAGCGGGGATCCCACCTCGCTGGACAGTCTGTTCAAAGCTCTGGGCAATGTCCGGGGTACTGAGTTGGCGGCTGCCGTACATGTGCTCCAGCCCGAGGACGAGCAGGCCGAGGGCGCCGAGAAGGCTGAGAGCTTCGTCGCGGGAGCCACCCTGGCGGCTCTCGGGCTGGTCAGTCCATTCACCGCCATCCCCGTGACGTGGACCGCGTTGTCCACCGGGGTTTCCGCTTACTACACCTACGGCCGGGATTCGAAGGAGAAGGCGGAGGAACTTCGAGAGTCGGCCGAAACGGTGAAGTTGGGACGCCGCCATGAGATGGCTCTGCTCCTCATGAAGCAGGGGTTCGCTCCTCAGACGCCCCCAGCCGGCATCATCGCCGACTCAAACGGCAACCTTCGCCCGTTCGGCGAAATCTTCCAGCGGGGCACTGAGGGGATACAGGCCTTCGACCAATGGATGGTTGACAACGGCCTGGGGAAAGGCAATCCGCTTTCTCTGGGAGAACTGGCCGTACAACAGGCCGATAACTATATCGGTGGCCATGAGAACGCCTATAGCCGGGGAAAGATTTATGGGAAACCGGAGCTCATGACCGACTGAGGCACTGGGTCTCACCCTGTACGGAATACTGGCCGTTCTTTGTGGAATTCAGCAGGATGACGGTTCTTGCGGGCTCGTTCACCATGCGGACGGCCGAGCCCTGGCTGTTGGCGACCTGGTAGTCGGCGACTCGGCCCATAGCGCCTATCATGATGTTGTTCAAGATGTCGGGCATCCGCTGCGGACTGATATCCAGACCGGTGGCGGCGAAGGTGCGCTTGGCTTTGCCGTCCTCGCAGGAAATGTCCTTACCTCCAGGGTCGGTGACCTGGATGTTCCGGGCCCTCAACTCGTCGAAAAGCTTGAGGACGTGCGCCTTGAGCGTCTCGCCCGCCTCGGCCACCGTCGGTTCCTTCTCGTTGCCGATCACGGTCACGGCGATCACCGCGACCAGAACGGCCGCCAGGATCGTCGCGCCGATCCGCAGCGCAAGGCTTCGGGTGGAACGGGGCATTGGATATCCTCCAAAGAGCTGGCCGCCTGAGCGCACCATCTCATATCGTCTGGGAGACCGCGCAAGCCGTTCCGAGGAAAGCGGGGAAAAGTATGGCCCCCAACCCACAGGACATGGCCCCCAACCCTCGTAGCGAGGAATTGCGGCGGGTCCTGGCCAAGGTGCGTGTGCAGGTGGCGCAGTTGGAGGAGGCCTTGGACCGGCCGCATGTGGAGTTCACCGGCAAAGCGGTCTGGGTGGGGCCGGTGGCGCGGACTTTCACCGAGGAGCTGACCGCGCGCAGAGCGAGGCTGCGGGTGCTGGCCCAGCGAATCATCGAGGAGCTGGAGAACGAGTTGCGCGGCACGCCGGAGCGGGTGGCGCGTTCCTCGGCCGCGTGGTGAGGCTGTCGACTATCGCGGCCGGACCCGTGACCTACGCCGATCGTGGCGGATCAGTAGCAGGAGGCAGGGCCTTTCAGCACGCCGCGCGGTGACGGCGCATACTCGCCGGTGAAGGACGTCGGAAAGCCGTGTTCGGGAGAACTGCATGCACGGGTTGAAATGGCGAGAAAGTGCGCATCAGCCCCGACCATACTCAGGGGTCGTTTCTGGTTAGGGCTTTTTCGATGTTGGAGACGTTGTCGGCGAGGAGGCCTATCGCGCCGATGGCGCGGGTCATGGGGTCGTCGTCAGGGCCGCCAAGGGTGCGCTGGCGGAGGTAGCCGGATTTGACCTCGGACCAGCGGGCGGCCTGGGCGGAGGTGAGAGTGCCGCGGAGTTCGGCGAGTTTGAGGAGGTTGGATTCGGCGCCGGAGGTGAGGGTCTGGGCTTCGCCCAGGTAATGGTCGTCGATCATGGCGTTGAGTTCGGTGGCGTTCATGACGGGGACGACGCGCTGGGCGAGTTTGTTCATGTTGCGGTAGGAGCCCTGGAGTTGGAACGGGGGTTCGGTGCGGCTGGCGTCGGCTTGGGCGGCGGAGGCGATGTAGGCGCGGTTTACTGAGAGGACGACCTCCTGGACGCGGAGGAGGTTGCGGAGGACGCCGAGGATCTGTTCCAGTTCGGTGGCGCCGTAGGGGTGGTCGAGTTGGTCGGCGTTGCCTTCGCCGCGGGCCAGCCGGACCAGTTGAACGATGTCGCCGCGGTCGGCGCCGGGGGCGAGAATGTCGTTGGAGGTCAGGGCGTTCTCGATGTAACTGAGCGCGAAAAGGTCCTCCTTGCCGGACAGGACCTCACCGAGGTTCCAGACGTCGGCCCGGTTGGCCAGCATGTCAGGGATGCGGAAACGCTGGCCAGACTCGGTGTACGGGTTGCCCGCCATACACACCGCGAACCGCTTGCCACGCAGGTCATAGGTCCGGGTCCGGCCGTTCCACACACCTTCCATCCGGCGCTGGGCGTCACACAGCGAGATGAACTTCTGCAGCAGCTCCGGCGCGGTGTGCTGAATGTCGTCGAGGTACAGCAGCACGTTGTTGCCGCATTCCAGGGCAAACGAGATCTTCTCGATCTCCTGGCGCGCAGTCGCGCCGGGCGCCTCACCGGGATCCACCGAAGTCACCGCATGCCCAAGCGCGGGCCCGTTGACTTTCACAAACACCAGCCCGAGCCGACTGGCGACATACTCCATCAACGTCGTCTTGCCGTACCCGGGCGGCGAGATGAGCAGCAACATGCCCATCTGGTCGGTACTGTTCCCATCCCCCAGCTGCTTCGCCAGGTTGTCCCCGATCAGCGGCAGATACACCTCATCCAGCAGCCGATTACGCACAAAGGCGTTCATCACGTTCGGCCGGAACTCATCCAGCCGCAACCGCCGCCGCTCCGCAGCAACCAGCTCTCCCCGCTGCCGCTGGTAGGCCCGATACGCGGGCATCCGCTCATCCCGGAACCGCCGGGTCCGCGCCAGGATCTCGTCCAACCGAATCTCCAGCCGCCGCCCCTCGATCCGCGGATGCGCCCCCAGCAGCCCTTCGGCCACCCCGGTCAGCACCGCCGACGACTCCTGCCGCGGCAGCTCACACAGCAGCACGGCCACAGCTTCCTGCAGCACATCCCCCACATCGACAGTCGCCGCATATGACGTCAGCCAGGCCAGCGCGAGCTGATGCCGCTCCCGCAACTCGACCGCCGCCAACTCTTCGGAAAGCGCCTCAACCCGCTCCGGCCCAAGCGAAGCCCGAAACTTATCCAGAAACGCTCGAACCCCAGCACTCGTCACGAACCCTTCCGAAGCATCCGCGAGCTCCTCGAAAAGGTAATCGGCGGCATCGACTCCGACGCCCAGAGCCGATTCGCCCGCTCTCTCCGCATGCCGGCGACCCACGAACCCAAAGGTCTCAGGACCAGACGTCCCATGACCGAGAGCCGCAGGACCAGACGTCCCATGACCGAGACCCGCAGGAACGGAAATCCCATGGCCCAAGCTCGCAGAGCCGGAATTTGTGAATCCAGAGGTCCCAGGATTTGACACCCCTACGCCGGAGGTCGCAGACGCGTAGCCGCCCAGCCCGGGAGCACCAAGTCCGGAGTCGCCGGAGCCCGTGATGCCGTGTTCCGCGGTGAATTTGGCGATGGCTGAAGCCAGTTCGCGCTGGAGTTCCGCGATGGCCGGGGGGCTGCCGCCGAACAGGGCGCGGGCGCGGGCCAGTGAGCGGGCCCGGGTTGTCCATCTGTTCCGGGTCGCGTCGTCCGTACCGAAGGCCCAGAAGAACTGGGCGGCGGCGCGGGCCTGCGCGGGGTAGCGGAGGAGGCCGGCGCCGGTGTGCAGGTCGAGGACCACCCGCAGGATGGCGGCTGCGTCGTGGTCGTGGACGCCGCGCTCGTAGCCCTCGTCGAAGCGTTCTTCCGCGGCGCGGCGGACGATCGGGAGCAGGTCGCGTTCGGACAGGTCGTTGACGGTGCCAGAAACAGCGGTGCCAGAAACAGCAGAGGCGGAAACAGCAGAGGCGAGACCAGCAGAGGCGAAACCAGCAGAGGCGAAACCAGCAGAGGCGAGACCAGCGGTGGCGAGACCAGCGGTGGCGAGACCAGCGGTGGGGAAGCCAGTAGTGGCAAGGACGGCGGTGGCGAGGTGTTCTGCGCGGTAGACCTCGGTGGTCTCGGAGACCAGGAGCTGGTTCCAGAACGGGCGGGTCGCCTGGAAGGCCGCGTCGGTGACCGGGGAGCGGTAGTCGGTGCCGGTGATCGCGAAGGCCATGCCGTCTTCGTGGGGCACCAAAGTCAGGTCAGCGGGCTGGGTGTTGACGGCGAAGCGGTGCCGGCCGAGCCGTACCGCGTCGCCGTCGAACAGGTCGAGGCGGTCGCGGAGGGATCGGCCGGCCTCCTGGCGGGCGGCGCGGACGCGGCCGTCGAGTTCTTCGGCGCGGACCCGGTCGCCGAGTTCGCGGAGTTCGGCGGCGACGGCGCGAAGTTTGCCGACCATCGGGTCGGTGGCGAAGTAGGTGTTGACCTCGTCGAGGGTGGTGAGTCCGGCCGAGCGACGCCGTACGCTGCCCAGAATGCGATCCGCGGACTCGACGAGACGGTCGGCCCGGCGCGCCCGCTCGTCCAGGAGGGTCTGTTTGCGCGCGGAGAACGCCTCGTAGACGTCTTCGCGTTTCTGTTCCAGCTGGGCGAGGAAGTCGTCGAAGTCGGTGAAACGGGATTCGAGACCTTCCAGCTGGAGCAGCAGCCGCCCGAGCTGCTCGTCGCAGCGTTCGGGGGTGCTGGATCCGGCGAGCCCGGCGGCGACGGCCTGTCCGAGGAGCGCGAACTCGGCCGCGAAGGCGGCGCGCCCTTCGCTGCCGAGCAGTTCGCGGCGGCGCGCGTCCAGGGTGGCCCGCGCCCGGTTGATCCCGGCCAGCACCGCTCCGACCCGCTCCAGGATCGCGGTCCGCGCGGTCGCCTCGACGTCGAGCGTCCCGACGACTTCGACGAGCGTCTCCAAGCCGACGGACTGCCGGCCCAGCCGCTCGGTGACCGGCGCCGCGCCGGCCACGGTGGTGATCGCCTCCGCGTCGGCGGCCAGCCGGTTCACCTCGTCGTGGAAGCCGGTGAACGCGTCGTCGCCCTTCAGGTGCTCGACGACCCGCCCGGCGGTCGCGGCCAGCTCCTGCCCGAGGCTCGCCGCCATGGCGTCCAGCCGGGCGAGGTCGAGGTGCCGCCGCTCCCGCAACGTCACCAGATGCCCCTGCGCGCGCCGCAGTTCGGCGAGCCGGGTCACCCCGTCGCCTTCGATGGCCTTGATCCGCGCCGCCGCCTCGTCCAGCGCGAGCACGGCCTGCTCGGTCAGCTCCTGCACGTTCTCGAACTCGTCGAGCACCTGCTCGGCGGTGCCCCGCAGCGCGGTCAGCGGTTCCCGCAGGTCATGCTCGCCGAGCCAGTGGTAGGCGTCGAAGGCCCGCTCACAGGCCGCGATCAACGCCTCGAACACGGCCGCGGCCGGCGACATCTCGCGCACCATCCGCGTGATCGACAGGCAGTCCGAAATCCCCCGGACCAGTTCCCCGTTCCCGATCCGCTCCAGCTGCCCGGTCCCGGTCGGCGCGGCCGTCTCAGCCGTGTACGGCGTCTGCCACACCTGCATCGGATGAACCCGCGTCGGCTCATCCGACACCGCCTTGAACACCACCAGCGTGCCGTCGTCGAACAACGAGTACCCGTGACAGGAGATCGGCGTCGCCACCTCCTTGCGGATCACGTTGTACGGCAGCAGCAGCGACCGCCCCTCCTCCCGCGCGTGAAAGACGTAGAGCACATCCTCCTCAGCCCGGATAACCCGCTCATACTCCAGACTCGCCACATCAGTCTCGAACGTCTTCACAACCCCGGTGGTCAGGTAATAACCCCCCGGAAAAATGATCCCCTGATCCTCCGGCAGCCGCTGGCACGCCTGCCCGATCCCGTCCAGCCGGACGACCTCCTTGGTCCTGGTGTTGAACACCAGATACCGCCACTCGGTCTCCTTGTAAGGACGGATCTTCAGCAGCACCAGCGGCCCCACCCGGGCATGCCACACATCCGCGTCCGCCAGGCTCTGCAACGGCTCAGCGACCGGCTCCCGGTAGACGCCCTCCCCCGACTCCGTATTGTTCTCGATCTTGATCGTGAGATCCCCGCCGACGGTCTCGACGAACAGCTCACCCCCGATCGAGATGTGCGGATGCCGCCCCAGCACATGATCGTCCCGAGTCGTCTCCACCCACTCGAAGTCGTGCGCGGGCGGAAACACGTGATCGCGTTCCCCCCGGTTGTCCAGATAGGTGAGCGTCCCGTCGTTGCCGACCGCCCAGCGCAGCACCCGGATGTCCTGCGGCCCGGTCTGGAAGACCGCCAGCAGCCGCCCCTCGATCCGGCGCAGCTGCAGCAGCCGCGTCTCCTTGTAGTACCGGTACAGCTCGCCGAAATCCCGCTCGAACTGCGGGTCGGTGAACAGCCCGGGCGCGTCCTCGAACCGGTACGCGTCCCCGTCCCGGGAGAACCGGTGGAACGCGAACACGTCCGCCACCGCCGTCTGCGGCTTCAGCCCGATGAACACGTTGTAGCCGAACACCATGGTGTCCCCGGCCGACACGATGTCCCTGGGCACGCAGTTGTTCGCGGTCCTGATCCGCTCGGTCCCGATCAGCCGCAGTTCGGAGCTGCCGAACACGCCCAGCCGCCGCTGGTTGAGCGCCTCCGCCGCGGCCGCCAGCTCATCGGCCTGCTGAGCCAGCCGGGCACGAAGGATCTCGTACGTGCCGGCGTCCAGATTGACGGTCACGACTTCGTCTTGACGGGCCCGAGCGCGGCCACCGGAGCCTCGGCCACGCCGAGCCGCTGCGCGGTGCTGAGAAGTTCACGCAGCTTGTCGGTGTCCTCCCCGCCCGACTGAATGAGTTTGACGAGGAACGCCGACAGCGTCATGTTCCGCACGTCCGCGCTGTCCAGCCCGCCGATGATCTTCGCCAGGTCGTCGGCGATGCTCTCCGACCCGTTCAGGTACGGCGCCGCGATCGCCTGCATCGCCTCGGACCCGCCCAGGAACCCGTCCACGCTCTTGCCCATCGCGATCGACCCGACCAGCTTGTCGAGGAACATGGAGTCCCCGCCGACGATGTCGATGTTGGCCTTCTGCAGCCCGGCGGAGAGCACGGCCGCCTGCGCCTCGGCCACCTCGCGGTGCGCCCTGACCCCGGCCAGCCGGATCTCCTTCTCCGCCTCCAGCCGCAGCCGGTACTCCTCGTGCCCCCGGCTCGCGTCGGTCATCGCGGCCATCGCGGCCGCCTTCTCGGTCAGGCCCTCGGCCTCGGCCTTCAGCCGCTCGCCCACCATCGCGGCGGCCGACATGGCCTTGGCCTGCTCGCCCTCCGCCTCCGCCTTCAACCGCTCCCGGGTGCCGTCCGCGCCGGCCAGCGCCTTCTCCCGGTCGACGGCGGCCTGCGCCCTGCCGACCTTCTCGATGGCGGCCGCGTCCCGCTCCTTGACCTGCACCTCGGCCAGCCCGGTGGCGGCCGCCTCCGCCTGCACGCCCTCGGCCAGCCGGATCTTGGCGCGGGCGTCCAGTTCGGCGGTCTGCTGCCGCGCCTCGGCCAGCACCAGCTCCTCGCGGGCCCGGAACCTGGCGGCCTGCTCGGCGGCCTCGGCCGCCTTGATGTCCTTGACCAGGTTCTCCTGGGCCTCGGCCTCGGCGCCGATGACGATGGCCTGGCGGGTGCGCTCGGCCTCCTCGACCACGCGCAGCCGCTTGATGCTCTCCTCCTGCTCGGCCACCGTCTTGTCGACGGCGATCCGGTCCCGCATCACCTCGGCGATGGCCCGCTTCTCGACTTCGAGCTCCTTGTCCTTGGAGATCTTGGACAGCTCGGTCTCCCGGTCCCGCGCGATCACTTCGAGCAGGCGGTCCTTCTCGATCCGCTCGGTCTCGATGGCGATGACCCGCTCGCGGTTCTTCTGCGCGACGGCGATCTCCCGGTCCCGGTTCTGCCGCTGCACGCCGAGTTGCTCGTCGGTCTTCACCGCCGCGGCCTCGGCCTTGAGGCGCTCCTCGGCGCGGACCTTGGCGGTCTCCGCCTCCTCGCGCGCCTGCATGGTCTCGACCTCGCGCTTCTGCTTGGTCTCCGCGTCGGCCTGCCGCCGTTCCAGCTCCAGGATGGCCTCCCGGGCGTCCACGTTCTGCCGGGTGATCTCCTTCTCCTCGTTGCGCTGGAACTCGTTGGTGCGCACGTGCTCGATCGCGGTCAGCTCGGTGATCTTGCGGATGCCCTGGGCGTCCAGGATGTTGGCCGGGTCGAGCTTGGAGAGCGGGGTCTGCTCCAGGTAGTCGATGGCCGCGTCCTCCAGGCTGTACCCGTTGAGGTCGGTGCCGATGACGCGCAGGATCTGGTCCCGGAACTCGTCCCGCTTGGTGTACAGGTCGACGAAGTCCAGGTGCTTGCCGACGGTCTTGAGCGCTTCGGAGAACTTGGCGTTGAACAGCGTCTGCAGGGTGCCCTCGTCGCTGGCCCGCGCGGTGCCGATGGCCTGGGCGACCTTCACCACGTCCTCGGCGGTCTTGTTGACCCGGACGAAGAAGGTGATCCGGATGTCGGCCCGGATGTTGTCCCGGCAGATCAGGCCCTCGTTGCCTGAGCGCTCGATCTCGATGGTCTTCACCGAGATGTCCATCACCTCGGCCTTGTGCACCACCGGCAGCACCACCGCGCCGGTGAAGGTGACGTCCACCCGGCGCACCTTGGAGACGATCAGCGCCTTACCCTGCTCCACCTTGTGGAACAGCCGGCTGATGACGAACACCAGGCCGATCACGATCAGCAGGATGACGGCGACTAATATGCCCGCGCCGGCCGAGATGACATCCATCTAGAGTTCCCCCTCGTAAGGCATGACCCAGAAGAATTCGCCTTCCACGTCATAGTCGAAGATCAGCGCGGTTCCCCCCGCGCGGAAGGTGTCGGTGCCGGTCTGGCGGACCTGGATCACCGCGGACGAGCCGTCCTCTGCGTGCACTTCGGCTTGGCCGAAATCCCGGGTCACCGTGCCGGTGCGCAGCACGCAGAGCCGCCCGACGAAGTCCGTACGGGACGGCGCCCGGTCCGCGGGCAGCGCCCTGCGCACGACGGCCAGCAGGAAACGCCCGCCGAGCCAGCCCCCGGCCAGCGCGACGGCGAGTGTGGCGACCCGGGCCGGGCCGCCGGTGAACAGCGCGGTTCCGGCGAGCGTGACGAACCAGGCGAAGGCCACGAACATCGAGACCGCCGCGGCCATCGGCACGCTCAGCAGCTCGCCGTCGTCCAGGCCGACCAGACCGGCCACCACGAGCACCCAGAACACCAGCACGACCAGGAGCGCGAAGGTGAAAAGGACGGCCGGAAATTCCAGCGCCGTCCGTACCAAGTCGCCCATCAGACCTCCAGCCGCCACCATGCCCCCAGGCAGCTGAACGTGAAATCTAGCTATACGGGTTCCGGAGATCAATATTTCGTCTGATATCTGTCCAAAAGGGGAGGCTGCCAATGGCTCACCAGCATGATCACCTACAGTGATGACATGGGCATGGTGAGTACGGTCGGCGTGATCCTGCACCCACGGCGGGATTCCAAGGAAGCCATAGAGACGATCATCGACTGGGCCCGGCTCCGCGAGGTGACCGTACTCGGCCTGCACGACGAGGTCGGCCGCATCGACTGCAGCGCCGTCCCCGTCGACGCGGCCGCGCTGGCCGGCCGCGCCAACCTGCTGGTCAGCCTCGGCGGCGACGGCACGATGCTGCGCGCGATGCGCCTCAACTCCGGCCGCAACACCCCCGTCCTCGGCGTCAACCTGGGCAAACTCGGCTTCCTCGCCGAGATCGACGTGCACGAACTGCCGCCCGCGCTCTCCGCCATCGACAACCGCCAGTACACGGTCGAGCCCCGGATGGCCGTCCGGGCCATGCTGCCCGGCGTCGGCGCGCTGCTGGCCTTCAACGACATCGCCCTGGTCCGCATCCCCGGCGACGGCCTGGCCGCCGTCTCGGTCTCGGTGGAGGGCAGCCCGTTCGTCCGGCTGGCCGCCGACGCGGTGATCGTCGCCACCTCGACCGGCTCCACCGCCTACAGCTTCTCGGCCGGCGGCCCGATCGTCTCACCGACCGTGGAGGGCTTCCTGGTGGTGCCCTCCGCCGCGCACTCCACCTTCAACCGGGCCCTGGTCCTGTCCATCGACGAGGAGGTCACCCTGGACGTGCTGCCCTCCAGCGGACGCCTCGCCGTCGAAGTGGACGGCCAGATCGCCGGCTACCTGAATGCGGGCCAATCCCTGACCGTCAGCGCCCAGCGCTCGGCCGCCCACGTCGTACGGCTCGGCACCACCACCTTCTACGAGCGGGCCCGCCGCAAACTCCGGGTCAGCGGCAGCGCCGAAGCCGACTAGCTATTCCTGCGTTTTCCGGAAAAAACCTGGACCCACCCCTATCGTTTGGTTTCGTTGCGGAGTGACATAGCCACGCAGGGTGACAACAGGAGGGCCGGATGGCCGGAGAACCGCGCATGTCGGCCGTCCCCGGCGGGGAGTTCACCGCACTGGCCCAGGACCGCAGGTTCCACCTGCTGCGCACCAGGTTCCGGCGCCTGGCGGTGACCATCGTCGCCTCCTTCCTGGGCTGGTACTTCCTCTACATCGCGCTGTCGGCGTTCGCCCGCGACTTCATGGCCCGCCCCGCGTTCGGCCACATCAACATGGCCCTGCTCCTCGGCGTCCTTCAGTTCGTCTCCACCTTCGTGCTGGCCTGGCGCTACACCCGGTACGCCCGCCGCATGCTCGACCCGCTGTCCGCGCAGCTGCGCGACGAGGCCGCCCGCCGCCAGGTCGAACGCGAGCACGTCGAGCAGGTCATGGCCGAGCGCCGGCGGATCGAGAACTGGACGAGAGGCTGACATGCAGGGAGATGGTCGATTCCTGACGTTCGGCCTGTTTCTGGTGTTCATCCTGATCACCTTGGGCATCACCGTCTGGGCCCGCGTCAACACCCGCGACGCCGACGACTTCTACGCCGGCGGCCGCGGCTTCTCCGGCCCGCAGAACGGCCTGGCCCTGGCCGGCGACTACATGTCCGCCGCGTCCTTCCTCGGCATCGCCGGCATCATCGCCCTGTCCGGCTACGACGGCTTCCTCTACTCCATCGGCTTCCTGGTCGCCTGGCTGCTCACCCTGCTGCTGGTCGAGCTGATGCGCAACGCGGGCCGCTTCACCATGGCCGACGTGCTCTCCTACCGGGCCAGGCGGCAGCCCATGGTGCGCACCGCCGCCGCCATCTCCACCGTCACCGTCTCGGTCTTCTACCTGCTGGCCCAGATGGTCGGCGCCGGCGCGCTGGTCTCGCTGCTGCTCGGCATCCACCCCGGCGAGACCTTCATGGGCCTGTCCGCCGGCGCCGCCAAGGTCCTGACCATCATCGTGGTCGGCCTGATGATGGTCTTCTACGTCACCTACGGCGGCATGAAGGGCACCACCTGGGTGCAGATCATCAAAGCCGTGCTGCTGATGACCGGCACGGTCGTGCTCACCCTCCTGGTGCTCGGCCGGTTCGGCTTCAACGTGAGCGACATGCTCGGCGCCGCCGCCGAGGCCAGCGGCCGCTCCGCCGACTTCCTCCAGCCCGGCCTCAAGTACGGCAGGGAGATCGAGGGCGACCCGCTGCGCACCCTGATCAACAAACTGGACTTCATCAGCCTGGCCGTCGCCCTCGTCCTCGGCACCGCCGGGCTCCCGCACATCGTCAGCCGGTTCTTCACCGTCCCCGACGCCCGCACCGCCCGCACCTCGGTCAACTGGGCGATCGGCCTGGTCGGCGTCTTCTACCTGATGACGCTCGCGCTCGGCTTCGGCGCCACCGCCGTGGTCGGCCAGAAGGCCATCGCCGCCCAGGACCCGGCCGGCAACACCGCCGCCCTCCAGCTGGCGCACGCCCTCGGCGAGTTCGCGGGCGGCCCGATCGGCGGCGACATCCTGCTCGCCTTCATCGGCGCGGTCGCCTTCGCCACCATCCTGGCCGTGGTCTCCGGCCTGGTGCTGGCCTCCTCCACGTCCCTGGCCCACGACTACTTCGGCCACGTGCTGATGCTCGGCCGCCCGCGCGAGTCGCAGGAGGTCGCGGTGGCCCGGTTCGCCGCCTTCCTGGTCGGCGCGCTCGCCGTGGTCCTCGCCGTGGTGGTCAGGAACCTGAACGTGGCCTTCCTGGTGGCGCTCGCGTTCGCGATGGCCGCCTCCGCCAACCTGCCCGCCATCGTCCTGTCGCTGTTCTGGCGGCGGTTCAACTCGGCCGGCGTGGTCGCCGGAATCTACGGCGGCCTGATCGGCTCGCTGGTCCTGATGGCCCTGTCCCCCGTGGTCTCCGGCAAGATCGACCCGGTCACCGGAGCCAGCCTGTCGCTCCTGCCCGCCGGCGTCGACTTCCACCTGTTCCCGCTGGAGAACCCCGGCCTGGTGTCGATCCCGTTCGGCTTCCTGTGCGCGGTCGCCGGCACCCTGCTGAGCAGCGAGAAGGCCGACCAGGAGCGGTACGACGAGCTCTCCGTCCGGTCGCTCACCGGCACCGGCTCGCACCGCGCGGCCCACCGCCGACCCGGCAAACGCAAATAGCGCCCTATCGGGGTGAACCAGTCGCCGCTCTGGACCGTTGTGACCAACGAGTGTTCCTCTACGCCGAACTGAGGCGTATCCAGCTAGGGCGTTCCACCCCGTTCCACCCCGTGTCACGAAACTCGGACAGAGCAAGCGACCGTCAAGGAACATGCAAGCGGTACACCTATCACTTGAGTCGTACAGGCAAGGCCTGGAGGAACCGAACCGACCCTGCAGGATGAGAGGAAGCCGTGAGCTTGGTACAAGGGCTGGAGACCTGCTCAGCCGACTTCGGCGACGGCATCGAATTCACACTCATCGCCGGCGAACGCGCGCTCTACGTGGACGGCGACCTGCAGGCGGCTCGACGCTGGTTCGACGACGCCTACCGGATGGCCCAGGGCGAGAACAACGCCACCGCGATGGCCCGCTCCGCACTCGGCCTCGGCGGAGTCTGGGTGCACGAGCACCGGACCACCGTCGAAGCCGGCCTGGTCCGGATGCGCCAGCGGCACGCGCTGGCCGCCATCGACGCCCGCTCGACGCTCGCCCTGCGCCTGCGGGCCCGCCTCACCGGCGAGGAGGACTACCGCAACGGCGAGCACGCCGCCATCATCAAGATCGTCGCGGAGGCCCGCAGGGCCGGCGACGCGCAGGCCCTGGCCGAGGCGCTCAGCCTCGCCCACCACTGCCTGCTCGCGCCCGAGCACGGCATGCTCCGCGCCGACCTGGCCGAAGAACTGGTCGCCCAGGCCGGCAGCACCGGCCGCCGCGGCGACCTGCTGATGGGCCTGCTCTGGCAGACCGTCGACCGCTTCCTGGCCGCCGACCCGCACGCCGAGCGCGCCCTCGAAGAGCTGCGCTCCCGCCTCGACCAGCACGACCACCGCGCCGTCGGCTTCGTGGTCAGCGCCATGGACGTCATGCTGGCCGTACGGACCGGCAAGTTCGGGCAGGCCGAGACCCTCGCCAACGTGGCCGCGGAACGCGGCTCCATCGCCGGCGACGTCGACACCACCGGCTGGTACGGCGGCCAGCTCGGCACCATCCGCTGGTTCCAGGGCCGGATCGCCGAACTCGTCCCGGTGCTGCTGGAGATGGTCAACTCGCCGATGCTCAGCGCCGTCGACAACTCCTACTTCGCCGCCCTCGCCGTCGCCTCCGCCGCCAAGGGCGACAAGCGGCTCGCCACCGGCATGCTGGCCCGCCTGCGCGGCCGCGACCTGGCCGACCTGCCCCGCTCCAGCAGCTGGCTGACCACCATGTACGGCATCGTGGAAGCCGCCTACCTGCTCGACGACACCGAGACCGCGGCCCAGGCCTACCAACTGCTCAGCCCGTTCGCCCGGCTGCCCATGATCGTCAGCCTGGGCGTCTCCTGCTTCGGCTCCACCCGGCACGCGCTCGGCGTGGCCTGCCTGACCGTCGGCGACGTGGACCGGGCGGTGGAACATCTGCGCGGAGCCGTACAGGACAATCTGGCGCTCGGGCACTGGCCGGCCGCGGTGCTGGCGCGGTGGCGGCTCGGGCAGGCGCTGGCCCGGCGGAACGGTCCGCACGACGAGGCGGCCACCCGCGAGCTGGCGCTCGCCCAGGAGGAGGCGGCCGAACTCGGCATGGTGCTGCCGGCCGCGCCCGAGTCCCGCGCCACGATCAAGTCCAAGGAGGTCGGCCGGTGCCGCCGGCACGGCCGGCACTGGCAGATCGACCTGAACGGGCGGACCGTGCTGGTCGACCACAGCGTCGGCATGCGCCACCTGGCCACCCTGATCGCCAACCCCGGCTGCGAGATCCGCGCCACCGACCTGGCCGCAGGCCCCGGCATGGCCGAAGGCGAATCCGACACCGGCCAGCCGGTCCTGGACGAGCAGGCCAAGCGCACCTACAAGCAGCGCCTCGCCCAGCTGCAAGCCGAAATCGACGAACTGGAGTCCCAGCACGACCTCGGCCGGACCGAGGCACTGCGCGCCGAACGCGACTGGCTGGTCGACGAACTGGCCGCCGCCACTGGCATGAGCGGCCGGGTCCGCCGGTTCACCGGCAGCGAGGAACGCGCCAGGATCGCGGTCGGCAAAGCCATCAGGAGAGCACTCACCCGGATCACCGAAGCCGACCAGATCATCGGCGAAGAACTTCGCACCACGGTGCAAACCGGGCTGCGCTGCTGCTACCGGCCCGCCGACCGGTAACGAGGTTCCACGGCATGGAACGGAATGTCACGCCTTCCCGCTGACGGGGGCGGCCGAACAGGGGGCGGCCCACCGCAGCCATCCGTGCCGTCGTTCCACTTCGAGGAGCGGCCACGCTTCGCGAAGTGGGGGCTTTTCATGCGCAACCCGCAGGGACTACGCGTTCCTATCCGAGTGGATCGAAGCCTGCCCACCCCGCTGCACGACCAGGTGGCGCACCAGCTCCGGCAGGCGATCGAATCGGGACAACTGGCCGCGGGCACCCGGATGCCGTCCACCCGGACCATGGCAGAGGTGCTCCAGGTCTCCCGGGGGGTCGCGCTCGCCGCGTACGAGATCCTGTTCGCCGAAGGCTACGTCACCGGCAAACACGGCTCCGGCACCTACGTGGCCCCCCGCGACCGCGCCGAAACCCGCAGCACCCCCCGCACCTCCGCCATCGCCCCCGCGCAGGGCCCCGTCGACCTCACCCCCGGCCAGCTCACCGCCGAAGCGTTCCCGATCGCCGCCTGGCGCGCCGCCTGGCGCCGCGCCAGCCACCACGCGCCGCCCATCGACGAACCGCCCTCCGCCGGCCTGCCCGAACTCCGCCACGCGATCGCCGGCCTGCTCCGCGACACCCGCGGCCTGGTCCTCGACCAGCACGAGGTGATCGTCGTCTCCGGGTACGGCGAGGCGCTCCGGCTGGCCGTACCCGGCGCCGGCGAACGAGCCGTCACCATCGGCCTGGAAGACCCCGCCCCCGCCGAATTCCGCAACGCCCTCGCCCGGCACGCCACCATCCTGCCCGTCCCCGTCGACGGCGCCGGCGCCCGCGCCGACCTGATCCCCCCCGGCTGCGACGCCGTCGTCGTCACCCCAGAACGCAACGACCCGCTCGGCGCCCGCATGTCTGTGGACCGGCGGCACGCCCTGTCCGCGTGGGCCGCCGACAACAACGCCCTCGTCATCGAACCCGCCTTCGACGGCGTCTTCAACCCGAACGTCAACCCGCGCCCCAGCGTCCTCGCCACCGGCGACCCCGCGCGCACCATGATGTTCGGCTCGTTCCGCGACCTGCTCACCCCGTCGCTCCGCCTCGCCTTCCTGGTCGTGCCCCGCCGCCTGGCCGCCACCATCGAGGCCCGCGTGCCGTACGCGCCCGAGCCCCCCTCCGCCATGTGCCAGCAGGTCGTCGCCGACCTCCTCCGCGCCGGCTGCGCCACCCGCCGCATCGACCGCCTCTCCACCCTGTACGCCCAGCGCCGCACCCTGCTCCGCCAGTCCCTCGGCGCGTACCCGGAAACCAGCCTCCTCGGCTCCGACACCGGCACCTCGGCGACCCTGCTCCTGCCCGCCTCCATCCCCGCCGCCCGCCTGTCCCGCACCCTCCGCGACCGCGGCGTCATCACTGCCGACCTCGCCGACTACTACCACCACCGCGCCCGCCCCAAGAACGGCATCATCCTCGGCTACGCCCACCTCGACGAGATGACCCTGCGCCGCGCCCTCCGCATCATCACCAACACCCTCGACGAACAGGGCCTGGCCCGCCGAACCGCCGGCCGGGCCCGAACAGTGGCCTGACCGACGCCCAACACAATGGCCTGACCGATGCCCGACATCACGCTCGTCCCGATCGCCTCTGGCGCTCTCCTCCCGCACTTCCGTGACCTGCCCGCGCTTCGAGCGTCGGGTACCACCCACCCGACCATCCCCCGGATCCACGGCCTCGCCCAGGAGCCCGCCCGCGCCGCCCTCGGGCAACAGCGCCACGTACCCGCAGGGCCAGTAGCAGATCGCCTCACGGGGGGGTGACTCGCTCGCTTGACACGCTCTGACACACCTCAATGATTCCCGGGCCACCCCACCGCGCCCAGCACCACTACGCCGAATGAGCCCACCGCTCGAGTGGTACTGCGACAAGACTCTCGCCCGCAGACCATCCCCACGTACGCGGGGCCGATGTCGCGTCGATGCCGAGGACCTCTTGCATGGCCGGGCCATCCCCGCGCGGGGATGTTCCCGTATGGGAGCAGAGCCCATGAGCGCGCCGGTGGTCGGCCCCGCGCACGCGGGGATGGACCTTTCTCAGGTAGATCGAGGGTTCTGTACGACAAGGTCACACCTGAAGGCACAGGTATGTCGTCACGGACGAACCCCTAATTCAGCGAGATCAGCGGTCATGCCGGGCAACGGCGGCGGGTTAAGGGGTGAGGAGTGGGAGAAGCGTCGCGAGGGCGCGTGTGTCGGGCTTGCCGGCGGGGGTCGTTGGGACCGTGGTGAGGACGGTGATGGTTTGGGGGGTGTGGGAAGCGCTTAAGGAGGACGTGATTAGGGATTGGAGGGCTTGGTCGTCGATTTGGTGGCCGGGGGTCGGGACGACGAAGGCGTGGATGGTGGAGTCGGGGGTGGTGGTGACGTAGGCCTGGGAGACGGAGGGGTGGGTGGTGAGGAGGCGTTCGATGGTGGTGGGGTAGCAGGTTTCGGCGGTGATGGGGATGGTTTCGCCGCTGGTTAGGCGGAGGAGGCCGTCGGGGCCGAGGTAGCCGGTGTCGCGGGTGTGGAGCCAGCCGTCTTGGACGGCTTCGGCGGTCTGGCTGGGGTTGTTCCAGTACATGGACATCATGTGCGGGGTGCGGACCCAGATCTGGCCGGAGTGGTCGCGGATGCTGAGGGTGACGGTGGGGAGGGGGCGGCCGACGGTGGTGAGTGCGTCGGGGCAGGTGGCGATGTCGGTGGGGGTGAGCATGGCGATGAGGCCGCTTTCGGCTTTGCCGTACCCCTGCCAGATGATCGGGCCGAGGCGGTCGATGGCGGCGGCGAGGAGGCCGGGGTCGGCGGGGGTGCCGTTGAGGACGACGGCGCGGAGGGCGGTCAGGTCGGCGGGGTGGTAGTGCTGGGTGGCGAGCAGGACCTGCAGGCGGGGCGCGGGCATCATGGTGGCGGTGACGCGGTGGCGTTCCAGCAGGGCGGGGGTGAGGTTCTCGTCGGTCATGATGGCGGTGCCGCCGGCGACGAGGCAGCGGCCGAGGTAGGTCATCATGACGGGGCTGGCCAGGCTCTCGTAGACGAGGCAGCGCTGGAAGGCGGTCATCAGGGCGGCCAGCTGGGGCGGCCAGTCGTCGCGCTGGTAGGCGGTGCTGAAAGCGCGGTAGGTCTGGGCGCAGCCTTTGGGACGGTCGGTGCTGCCGCTGGTGAAGGTCACGCGGGCGATGTCGTCGGGGCGGGCGCTAGAGGTCAGCGGTTCTGCGGGGTGGCTGCGCAGGGTGGCGGTGTCGAGGATGGGGACGTCGAGGGGGCCGGGGCTGGCGCCGGGCTCGACGATGAGAGCGTCGACGCGGTGGCCGAGTGCGTCGGCGATCTGGGCGGCGCTCCAGCGGGGGCGGAAGGCGGCGACGCGGCAGCCGAGGGCGTGGGCGGCGAGGTGGGCGGCGTACGCGTCGGGGTTGGTGCCGGTCAGCAGGGCGACGCCGTCGCCGGGGCCCAGTCCGGCGGCGCGCAGGCCGGCGGCCATCCTGGCGACCGTGGTGAGGAGTTCACCGCAGGTGATCTCGCGGCCTCCGTGCTCGATGGCGGTACGGCCCGGCGTCATCCGCAGCGCTTCCAGGACGGGGGCGGGGAACATCGATCTCCTCCTGAGGGGGTGACGACGGCGTCGGGATTCAAGTCGCGACGAGGAAAGCCACGTCCGACGAAGTCGCT
Source organism: Acrocarpospora corrugata (assembly GCF_009687845.1). Taxonomy (GTDB): domain Bacteria; phylum Actinomycetota; class Actinomycetes; order Streptosporangiales; family Streptosporangiaceae; genus Acrocarpospora; species Acrocarpospora corrugata. The sequence continues at coordinate 11,916 of NZ_BLAD01000103.1, read as the reverse complement.
CCGAATGCGTGTTGATCATGCTCGTCTGTCTCACCCGTGCTCCGCAAGGGGTTCACCGGAACGGCTCGAACGTGGAGACGCCGGTGAAGTGGCGTTCGCACAGGCGTTTCCGCCGGGCGTCCCACACCATGTAGCTGCCGAGCACGAGCTGGACGAGCCCGCGGCCGACGTCTTCCCAGCGGTCCCTGACCCGCAGGAACAGCAGCGCGGACCGGGCGGGTCTGGTTCCGCGCGGCAGCATCAGGCAAGGGCCCCGGTTGGGCAGCGAGCGGGTCTGGGCGGCCGTGCTGTGGAAGGTGAACCGCCGGGTCAGTTCGTCGATCACCGCGCGGAGGGCGATCGGGGAGAGCCGCCAGGCGGGGCAGGGCCGGTTGGCCGCGATCCCGTACGGAATGTGGTTGGCCCGCCTGACGGACAGGCTCTCCCAGCGGCCGGGGTCGAACGTGTCGGGACGGTCGAACCCGGCACGGTGGAAGGCGGGGTAGTTGAAGCAGAGGACCGAGCCCGCGGGCAGCACCGTGGCTTCGTCCACCGTGATGTCGGCGGAGGTGATCCGGTGGGCGATGCCGAACAGCGGGTAGAGCCGGAACGTCTCGTCGATGACGGCCCCAAGGTCCGCGGCGGGGAGCTCCGGATGCCGGGCGAGGGTCATCAGGATGTGCGCGGACGCCTCCGACTGCTGGACGACGGCGGTGTTGAAGAAGGTGCCCTGCAGGTAGAGGGCCTGTTCACGGCGGGTGAGGCCGGGCGGGAGCGGCTGCCGTACGTCGTCGAGGCGGGTGGCCAGGTAGTCGGTGAGGCGGTGGCGGCGGTTCATGTGGCGCAGGCCGCAGCATTTGAGTGCGGTCGCCACGTCGTCGGCGTTGGCGACGATCAGGTCGCGGGCGTGGGGTGGGCAGCGTTCGGCGAAGACGAGTTCGTAGAAGAATTCCGCCCAGAGCGGCATCATCAGGTCGCGTAGCCGTACCAGCCGGGAGTTCGGGAGCTGGGCGGCGCAGCGGACGGCCAGCGCGGTGATCTCGGCGGCGGGCAGGGCGAGGAAGCGCCGGGTGGCGTGGGCTACCTGGTCGTAGCGTTCGCCGGGTTCGAGGTGTTCCTGGTGGATTTCCGCGCCGGGCGACAGCCAGTACCAGAACAGGTCGGACAGCGCGGCGCCGCGGCTTCGGCCGTTGGTCGCCGGGTCGGCGTAGACCTGGCGGAACCGCTCGATCGGCACGAGTTCGCCGGGGATCGGGATGCCCTCCTCGCCGTTGATCCTGGCGAAGATCCACATCCGCAGGCCGACGACCACCCTCGGCAGCCAGTACGGCAGGCTCCCCGCCACCGCCAGCAGCCCGATGACCAGGACCGCCATCATCCCTCCTGGAGTGCTTCCTCCATCCGGGCCGCCACCCGCCCCCAGAACCGGCCCGGGTCGTTCAGATGCGGGTACGATTCCACCGGCACCGGCAGCCCGAGGAAGTCACACAGCGGCTTCCACCCGTCCCCCGGCTGGATCACCAGCAGCCGCTCGGCGGGGACCTCCCGGATCACGGCGGCGTTGTGCTCCTGGTAGACGGCGATGGCGTGGTCCCGGTCGGCGAACCGGCCGTCGAAGAAGCCGTTCCAGATCATCCGCCGGTGGAAGGCCGTGAACACGTCCAGGCCGGGCACGATCCGCATCGCGTGCTGGGCGCGCGGGTCGGCGCCGCTGCCGAACATCGGGTAGATGGTGCGGTCGACGCTGTCGTACCAGCCCTGGGGTTCCCGGACGGTGAGGATGACCTTGGCGTCGGGGAAAGCGGCGAGCAGTTCTCGCCAGTAGGCCGCGCCGGGCCAGTCGACGGTGGCGCGGTAGCCGCGGAACACCGCACGCCAGTCCACCGGTTCACCCGCGGACGCCGCTTCCCAGAGGGCCAGCCGGTCGGGGTGGTCGAGCACGTGCCGGCCGTGGAAGCACGGGCCGAGGCCGAGCACTTCCAGTGCGGATTTGAGGGACAGCGTCCCGGTCCGGCCGACGCCGACTCCAATGATCTTCACATTGCTCCTCGGAGGACGAGATCGCGCGGCACCGACTCGGTCGAGTCGCAGCCGCACAGTGTGAGCGCGTTGAGCAGTTCGTTGCGGAGCAGGGCGAGCACCCGGGCGACGCCGTCCTGGCCGCCCGCGGCCAGGCCCCACAGCACCGGCCGGCCGATCGCGGCGGCGGTCGCGCCGAGGGCGAGGGCTTTGACCACGTCGGTGCCGCGCCGGATGCCGCCGTCGACGAGCAGCGGGAGCTCCCCGCCGACGGCGTCGGCGAGCACCGGGAGGCGGTCGATGGCGGGCGGGGTGCCGTCGAGCTGGCGTCCGCCGTGGTTGGAGACGATGATCGCGTCGATGCCGTGCCGGAGCGCCAGTTCGGCGTCGGCCGGGTGCAGGACGCCTTTGAGCACGATCGGCAGCGTGGTGACGCCGCGCAGCCAGTCGAGGTGCCGCCAGGAGATCTCCGGGGAGAGCACCACGCCGCGTACGCTGCCGCCGGTCTCGCGCAGGTTCTCGCAGCGGATGCCGGGCGGCAGGTCGTGGAAGTCGTTGCGGTCGCCGCGCTCGTTGCGGCCGAGCGCCGGGGAGTCGACCGTGACGACCAGGGCCGCGCAGCCCGCGGCTTCGGCGCGGCGCACGATCGCCTCGGTGAAGCCCAGGTCGGGCTGGAGGTAGAGCTGGAACCAGAGGGCGGGGTCGTCGGCGACCTTGCGCGCCTCTGCGGCCATGTCCTCGATCGCGACGGTGGCCAGCATCGCGGCGATCATGATGACCCCGGCCTCGGCCGCGGCCCGGACGCTGGCGCGCTCACCATCGGGGTGGGCGAGCCGGTGGAACGCGGTGGGCGCGATCATGATCGGCATGGAGGCCTGGCTGCCGAGCACGGTGCGGCCGAGGCCGGGGGGCTGGTGGCCGCGCAGGATCCGGGGCACCAGGGCGAGGCGGCGGAACGCCTCCTCGTTGGCCCGCATGGTCAGCTCGTCCTGCGCGCCGGACGCGAAATAGTCGTAGTGCACGGGATCGAGGACGGCTTTCGCCGCGGCTTCGAATTCCCGCACATTCACGATGGCCTCCACGCCCGGTTATACGGAGAAAAATCAGCAAAAGATTCACTGAACCGGGAGGAGTCTGGATTCGTCGTAGGCGTGTGGCGTTGTCGGATGAATCGCTGGTCGCGGGGATGGCTTCGGGGGACGCGGAGGCCGCCGCGGCCTTTGTCCGGAGATTTCAGGCGCGGGTCTTCGGGCTGGCCTTGAGCGTGGTCGGCGACATCGGCGTGGCCGAGGAGGTGGCGCAGGAGGCGTTCGTCCGGGTCTGGCGGCATGCCGCGACGTACGATCCGCGGCGGGGGCGGGTGGCGACCTGGCTGCTCACGATCACGCGCAACCTGGCGGTGGACGCCATCCGGCTGCGCCACAAGCACCGGGCCGACCCCGAGCCGCTGCTGCGGGCGCTGCATCCGGCTCCGGCCGAGGATCCGTTCGATGCAGGTCCGTACGGATCCGACCAGCTCCGCGCCGGTTTAATGGCATTACCGGTGGAACAGAGCCGCCCCATCGTGATGTCAGTATTTTACGGACTCACCGCCAAAGAGATCGCCGACCGGGAGGGCATCCCGCTCGGCACCGTCAAGACCCGGATCAGGCGCGGACTGGCCAGACTGCGGCACGAGCTGGGGGTGACCGATGAATGAGACACCGGAGTGCGCGTCCGTACGGGAGCTGATCCCCGAACTCGCCGCCGGGGTGGCCGCGGGCGACGAACGGGCCCGCGCGCTCAGGCATCTGGCCACCTGCACGGAGTGCCACCGCGAATTGGACGCCGCCGCGTTCGTGGTGGACGAGCTGCTGCCGCTGGTCCCCCCGGTGGAGCCGCCGCCCGGGTTCGAGCTGAAGGTGCTGGCCGCGCTGAACCCGCCGCGGCGGCGGCGCTGGCCCGGCCGGTTGCGGCTGGCGGCGGCGTTCGTCGTGGCGATGGCGCTGGGCGGGGTCGGGATGTGGCAGCTCACCGCCGACGACCGCCGGGTGGCCGACAGCTACCGCCGTACCCTGGCGGCGGCCAACGGCCGTTACATGACGGCCAAGACGTTCGCCGCCCCGGACGGCAGCACGGCGGGGCGCATCTTCGCGTATCAGGGCAAGCCTTCGTGGATTTTCATCACCGTTCAGTACGGGACGACCGCCGGGCCGTACACGGTCCGGCTGAGCACGCGGGACGGGCGGAACGAGACGCTGGGCACGATCACGGTGCAGTCCGGGTCCGGCGCGTGGGGGCGCATGATCGATGTGCCGGTGTCGGGGATCGCCCAGGTGAGCCTGACCGGGGCGGACGACCTGCCGTGCCTGGTCGCGGGGTTCAACCCGACCACTACGCACTGATTCTGGCCAGGTAGTGGCGCTGTCCGCCGCGGCTTTGAACCGGTCCAATGGGCAGCGGAGGTGAGCCGATGTCCCGTCAACGGCGTACGTACAAAGCTGGAATGATCTTCTTGATGGCCGTGACCGTCGCGGGCACGGCCGCCGCGGCTCCCAAGCCGAACGACCCGCCGAGCGGCTGGACGCACGCCGCCGCCTGGGGTTTCAACGGGTCGGGTCAACTGGGCGACGGAACCACGATCAACCGCGGCACTCCGGTCGGGGTGAGTGGTCCTGGCCTGGGGTTCGTCCAGGTCGCTTCGGGCGGTGAGCACAGTGCGGCCATCGCCGCCGACGGCACGGTCTACACGTGGGGCGGTTCGCTCGTACCCACCCAGGTCCCCAACCTGACCGACGTCACCGAGATCGCGGCGGGGGTGCGCCACACGCTGGCCCTGCGCGGCGACGGCACCGTCTGGGCGTGGGGCGGCAACAGCGACGGCCAGCTCGGCGACGGCACCACCACCCCCAGGTCGACGCCGGGCCCGGTGCCGGGCCTGACCGGCGTCACCCAGGTCACGGCAGGGTACGGCCTCAGCGCGGCCCGCCGCTCCGACGGCTCCGTCTGGACGTGGGGTTTCAACTACTGGGCCAGCTCGGCGACGGCGCCCAGGCCAACCGCCTGACGCCGATCCGCGTCCCCGGCCTCACCGGCGTGACCGCGATCGACGCGGGCCCGCGCCCCGCCTTCAGCACCTCATCGCACACCCTGGCGATCCGCCCGGTCACCGCACCCAGGTTCCGCCTGGAGACCCGGGAGGACACCCTCGACCTCGCCCCGGGCGGTACGGCGACCGCCGTCATCTCCGTACTCCCCCTCAACGACTCACGCCAGGTAGTGACCCTGAACACCGCCGGCATCGACCTCCCGCCGGGCGTGACAGCAAACTTCGGATCGAAGCTGATATCGGTCGGCGAGTCGGTTACTGTGACATTCACCGCCGACCCCCAAACCACCCCATCGCACGGCAAATCGTCTAGCGTGACCATCATCGGCACAGCCAGCCTCCCCGCTTCCTCCGCGACCACCACTCTCGACATCCGCATCACCGATCCGGTGTCGTGAGCCGCGGCGACTGGCCGTCCGTTGAGATGAGCGGGCGGCCGGTCGTCGAAAGGATCCACCCATGCCAGACATCGACCACCAGCTGCTCGCCGCGGCTCGCCGGGTCCGGCCGGCGGATCCCCGGTTGCGCGGCTGCTGGGAGCACGTGATCAGCGGCATCGAGTACGGCTGGCTCGACACCGCCGACGTGCACGACGTGATCATCCGCCTGCGCGCGGGGCACGACATCGGCTTCGAGCGGCTCTCCTTCGACCGGCTGGGCAACCGGCTCCGGGTCAGCTGCCACGACCAGGAGGACTGGTGCGCGCCGGACGAGCTGGCGGACCTGCTGGCCGGACTGGTCGCCGACCGTTCCCCGCGTGACCTCAGCACGGTCGCGATCGTGTGGTCGCACACCGGCGACGGCGAACTCCCCTACCGGGCGTCGGTCGGCGGGGACGCGCTGACGATCCGGGTGAACGATTTCCCGGCCGAGCCGCTGTACACGCTGATCGTGAACGGGCACGAGTATCTCGACCTGGAGGAGTGGCCGTCGGCCTGGGTCCGGCCCGTGGTTCCCCTGGAGGTGGCGGAGCCGGGGGGACGGCGCCGGACGGGGGTGCCGCTGGACGCCGGGGTGCTGCTGTCGTGGGCGCACACGCTGTGCCGGTTGACCATGGACGATCCCGCACTGGTGGCCGGGGCGCTCGGGCTGCCCGGGGAGCTGGTGCCCCGCCGGGGCGAGATCGCGGTGGAGCCGCCGCCGCCCGGGGCGGCCGAGTTGCTGCTCAGCAGCCGGGCCGGGCGGTTCAGGTATGTACGGGTGCTGCCGTCGTCGACCGCGTTGATCCGGGCTGATCTGGACGCACTGCTTGGGGCCGGGTTCGTGCCGCCCCGGGTGCATTGGGACAGTCCGCATACCCGGGTGTATCGGGTGGAGGTGGCGGGCGCGCCGTACAGCTGCGAGGTGGCCGCCGAGTTCTACTTCACCGAGGAGCCGAAGGCGACGGCGACCGTTCTGGAGGTCAGCCTCCACCGGATCCCCGTCTTCCCGAGGCCATGATGATCATGGAATAGTACTTCGACGGACGGCAAGAAGTGACTGTTATCGCTCACAAAGCCTGAGCCTTCTCAAGGGGCCGGCCTCGTCCGGTGAACGTTTCACGCGCCATCGATGAATCCGCTGGCGCGTTGAGCAGGTTGTTGACAGGCATGCATAGCGGGCCGACCATCCCAGGAAACATCGGAGCACCTTCGGGCGCACAAATGGTTGCGCTAACATCAGGAGGAGTCGTGATCCGAAAATCCCTGGTCGTCCTCGCTGTGCTGCTGCTCGGGCTGGCCCCCGGGCTCCCGGCCTCGGCGGCGACGTCGTACACCAATCCGATCAAATCCCAGAAAGGCGCCGATCCCTGGCTGCGCTACTACAACGGCAGCTACTACCTGATCACCACCTCGTTCACCAACACCCTCGTCATGCGGAAATCTCCGTCGTTGGGGGGACTTGCGACTGCGCCGAGTGTGCAGGTCTGGCAGGACACGACGGCGTCCCGGGGCACCAACATGTGGGCGCCGGAGATCCACCTGTTCAACGGGCGGTGGTATCTGTACTACTCGGCGGGAGCGGTCGGGGCGGCATGCTGTGACAGCCAGCGCACGCATGTGCTGGAGAGCGCGGGCAGCGATCCGCTCGGGCCGTACACGTACCGGAACGTGCTGACCGGGTCCAATCTCTCGCCCGGGGGCTGGCTGATCGACGCCAGTCCGATGCAGCTCAACGGGTCGCTCTACCTGCTCGGCAGCGGTTTCGTGAACGGCAGCGCGCAGAGTCTGGTGATCGCGCCGATGAGCAATCCGTACACGATCAGCGGGAGCGCCTTCAGTCTGATCTCCAGCCCGACCTACAGCTGGGAGACCCAGGGCGGCACGGTCAACGAAGGGCCGGAGGCGCTGCAACGGAACGGGCAGACGTTCGTCGTCTACTCGGCCAGCGCCTGCTGGGGGCCCAACTACCGGCTGGGACAGCTCACCTACAACGGCGGAAACCCGCTCAGCGCCGCCTCGTGGGCCAAGAAGTCCACACCCGTGTTCCAGCAGTCCGGCAGCGTGTACGGCCCCGGCCACAACGGCTTCTTCACCTCACCCAACGGCGCCGAGAACTGGATCGTCTACCACGCCAACAGTTTCTCCAGCGGCGGCTGCGACAACGGGCGTACCACCCGCGCCCAGCGGTTCACCTGGAACTCCGACGGGAGCCCGAACTTCGGCACACCGGTCGGAACCGGGGTGTCCCTGGCGGCTCCGGCCGGGGAGACGGCCAGCACCCCCAGCGCGTACACGCTGGTCAACCGGAACAGTGGCAAGTGCCTTGAGGTGGCCGGCTCCTCCGGCGCGGACGGCGCGAACGTCCAGCAGTGGACCTGCACCGGCGGCACCAACCAGCGCTGGCGGATCGAGGACCAGGCCGACGACACCAGCAGGCTGGTCAACGTGGCCAGCGGCAAGGTCCTGGACGTGAGCAACTGCGGCTCCGCCGACGGCACCAACATCCAGCAGTGGAGCTGGCTCAACAACACCTGCCAGCGTTTCCGGCTGGTGCACACGACGGGCGGTTTCGTCCGCCTGGTCAACGCGGCGACCGGCAAGGTGGCCGACGTCGCCGACTGCGGCGACGGCGACGGCGCGAACGTCCGCCTGTGGACCTGGCTCAACAACAACTGCCAGCAGTGGTCTTTAGGAGCGGCATGAGAATCCTTCGATCCGCGCTCGCGGTGCTGCTGGTGCTGCTCGGCGTCGTCCTGCCGAGCGAATCCGCCGCCGCGGCCACCATCGACACCAACGCCTGGTACCAGCTGGTCAACCGCAACAGCGCCAAGGCCCTGGACGTCTCCGGCGCGGGCACCGCCGACGGCGCGGACATCATCCAGTGGTCCCGCAACCCGTCCGCGACCAACCAGCAGTGGCAGTTCGTCTCCTCCGGCAGCGGCTACTACCGCCTCAAAGCCCGCCATTCCGGCAAGGTCGCGGCCGTGTCCGGCTCGTCCACCGCCGACGGCGCCGACGTCGTGCAAGGCACGGACACCAACGCCACCAGCCAGCAGTGGTCGGTCGTCGACACCACCAACGGTTACGTGAAGCTGATCAACCGCAACAGCGGCCGGGCCATGGACGTCTTCGAGTTCTCCACCGCCGACGGCGGCGACGTCGTGCAGTGGGCCGACCTGAACGGCGTCAACCAGCAGTGGCAGCTCATCCTGGTCGGCTCCACTCCGCCGTCCTCCTACCCCGGCCCCGGCGTCGTCACCGGCAGCACCACCGCGCACGACCCGTCCGTGGTGAAGACCTCGACCGGCTACCTCCTGGCGGCCACCGGCAACAACATCTCCCTGAAAACCTCCACGGACCGTACGGCCTGGCGGGACGCCGGAGTGGCCTTCCCCGGCGGCGCGTCCTGGACGCTGTCGTACACCGGCGGCGGCCCGAACCTGTGGGCGCCCGACATCTCCTACCGCAACGGCCGCTACTACATGTACTACTCGGCCTCCACGTTCGGCTCCCGCAACTCGGCCATCTTCCTGGCCACCAGCCCGACCGGCGCCGCCGGCACCTGGACCCACCAGGGCACGATCATCAGCACCACCTCGTCCAGCACGTACAACGCCATCGACCCCAACCTGATCGTCGACGACGCCGGCGCCTGGTGGCTGAGCTTCGGCTCGTTCTGGACCGGGATCAAGCTCCTCCCGCTCAATTCGGCCACCGGCCTGCGCTCGGGCACAACCCTGCACTCGCTCGCCCAGCGCACCGGCTCCACCGCGATCGAAGCGCCCTTCATCGTGAAACGCGGCTCGTACTACTACCTCTGGGTCTCCTTCGACGCCTGCTGCCAGGGCGCCGCCAGCACCTACCGCATCATGGTCGGCCGCTCCACCAGCGTCACCGGCCCCTACACCGACCGCAACGGAACCGCCATGACCTCCGGCGGCGGCACCCAGATCCTGGCCGGCCACGACTCCATCCACGGCCCCGGCCACCAGGCCGTCATCGCCGACACCGACGGCGACCTCCTCTTCTACCACTACTACGACAACGCGGGAACGGCCCGCCTGGGCATCAACAAGATCGGCTACGACGCCTCAGCCTGGCCTTTCGTCTTCTGACCCCGGCCCGGTACGCCCTGACCACGTACCGGCCCAACCCCCCGCTCCCGCCCTGGAAAGGGCGGGAGCCCACCCACTAGCGTTACCCCGATGACCACCGATTTCCCCAAAGTGGGCGCTCCCGCGGGCCGAGCCCTGGCCAACGCCGGCTACACGCACCTGGAGCAACTGACGGACGTCACGGAGGCCGAACTCCTGCGCCTGCACGGAATGGGCCCAAAAGCCATCGGCATCCTGCGCGAAACCCTCACCCAGCACGGCTTGACGTTCCGAAACGACGGCCAGCCCACTTCGTGATCAGGTACGGTGCCGGCCATGGGCGACCTCGTACCAGGCCTTTACGAGCAACTTGTCACGGATGGGCTGGCGCGCCGCCTGACCGGACATCCCGCTCAGCTCCGCCCCTTTGACCAGGACGAGGCCCCCGGCCTGCTGGCCGCCCACCTCGCCACGCTCACCCGCCGGGCCCTGCGCGCCCTCCGCGGCAAGGACGACGCCGAGAAACTCGCCAAGCAGATCGAGCTGATCAACCGGCTGACCACCGTGATCGGCGGCGTCCTCCCCGACGCCGCGGAAGCCGACGACCTGGTCGCCGCCTCCCACGAGTTGCTCCTGGCCATCACGCGCACCCGGACCCTCAGCGGCGAACCGGCCTTCCCGCAACGCCCCGAGACGCCACTGGCCGGCAGCGCGCTCCTGGTCAACGGGCACGGCCAGCCCAGCATCGGCCACGAACTCAAACGCGAACTCGCCTCCGCCGACCGAGTCGACCTGCTCTGCGCCTTCGTCCGCTGGTACGGCGTCCGCATCCTGGACGACGAACTGGCCGATTTCGTCCGCCGCGGCGGCCAACTACGGGTGATCACGACCACCTACCGGGGCGCCACCGAACGCCGGGCCCTGGACCGGCTGGCCGAACTGGGCGCGACGATCAAAATCTCCTACGAGACCAAGACCACCCGCCTGCACGCCAAAGCCTGGCTCTTCCACCGCGAGACCGGCTTCTCCACCGCATACGTCGGTTCCTCGAATATGTCGAAATCTGCGCTGATCGATGGCCTGGAGTGGAACGTCCGCATGTCCGCCATGGAGCAGAGCCATCTCCTGGACACCTTCGCGGCCACCTTCGAGGAGTACTGGGGCGATCCCGCCTTCGAGACCTACGATCCCGCCACCGAGGACCACCGGCTCCGCCTCGACGAAGCCCTCGGCCTGGAAGGCTCCGACCAGTCGCCGCTGGCCATCGCGTCCCTGGACGTCCGCCCGTACGGCTACCAGAGCGAAGTCCTCGACGACCTCGCCGCCGAACGACAGCTGCACGACCGATGGCGCAACCTCGTCGTCATGGCCACCGGCACCGGCAAGACTGTGGTCTCCGCCCTCGACTACCGCAACCTGCGGGAAGCCGGCGAAGTCGACTCCCTGCTGTTCGTCGCCCACCGAGAGAGCATCCTGCTCCAGAGTCAGGCGACCTTCCGCCAAGTCCTCCGCGAGGGCGCCTTCGGCGAAATGTACGTCGGCGGCCGCAAGCCGGAACACCACCGCCACGTCTTCGCCTCCATCCAGTCGCTCCACCGCCTGGACCTGGAACTCCTGGATCCGACCACCTTCGACATGGTGATCGTGGACGAGTTCCACCATGCCGAAGCCCCGACCTACACCCGCCTGCTCAACCACCTCAACCCCCGGGTCCTGCTCGGTCTGACGGCCACCCCGGAACGTACGGACGGGCAGGACCTCCGGCATTGGTTCGGCGGCCGGACCGCGGTCGAACTGCGCCTCTGGGAGGCCATCGAGCGGCAACTACTCGTGCCTTTCCAGTATTTCGGCGTGCACGACGGCGTGGACCTGTCGGCGGTGCCGTGGAAACGCGGTCAGGGATACGACCTGGCCCGGCTCAGCAATGTGTTCACCGGAAACGACGCCCGCGTCCGGCTGGTCGTGGAAACGCTGCGCCGCAAAGTCGGCGACGTGAGCAGGATGCGGGCGATCGGATTCTGCGTCAGCATCGAGCACGCCGAATACATGGCCGAGCGTTTCAACGAGTTGGGCATCCCCGCCCTCGCGATAACCTCCCGTACGCCGCGGGCCCGGCAGAACGAAGGGCTTCAGGCGCTGCGCTCCCGGCAGGTCAACATCGTCTTCTCGGTCGACCTGTTCAACGAGGGCGTGGACATTCCCAGTATCGACACAGTGCTGTTCCTGCGGCCCACCGACAGCGCCACCGTGTTCCTGCAGCAGCTCGGCCGAGGTCTGCGGCTGGACCGCGGGAAAGCGTGCCTGACGGTATTGA
>NZ_BLAD01000102.1 GCF_009687845.1 Acrocarpospora corrugata | reverse complement strand
TGACCGGCGCGTTGACCCCGTATTCGCCCAGACCATGCGGGAACTGTTCCATCTGAACGAACCGCTGATCGTCCGGTACGGCTACTACATCCGGGACATCTTCACCGGAGACTTCGGAATGACCTTCCGGGGTCTGCCCGTGTCCACCATTTTCGAGGGTAAATTCCAGGTCACCCTCAACCTCTCCCTGATGGCCCTCGCGATTGAGGCCGTCGTGGGAATCGGGCTCGGCCTCATCGCCGCCCTCCGCCGCGGCCGGTGGTCGGACACGGGGATCCTGGCCGTCACGCTCATGCTCGTCTCCATCCCGACGCTGGTGAGCGGCTTCGTGCTGCAGCTGGTGCTGGGTGTGCAGCTGAAGAAGTCGACCGGCATCGACTTCTTCCCCGTCGCCGGTGTCGCCGAAGGCTGGCGGAGCTATCTCATTCCGGGGGCGGTGCTGGCGGGCACGTCCATCGCGTACCTGACCCGGCTGACCAGAACCAGCCTGATGGAGACGCTGCGGGCGGACTACATCAGGACCGCGATCGCCAAGGGCATGCCACGGCGGCGGGTGCTGGGCAGGCACGCGCTGCGGAACTCGCTGATCCCGCTGGTCACCTATCTGGGCGCCGACCTCGGCACGCTGATGGGCGGCGCGGTCATCACCGAGACGATCTTCAACCTGCCCGGCATCGGTCAGCAGCTGTTCCAGTCCGTCTACCTCCGGGAGAATTCGGTGGTGGTGGGGATTGTGACGGTCCTGGTGCTGGTCTACATTCTGGCCAACCTGATCGTCGACCTGCTGTACGCCGTTCTCGACCCCAGGATCCGCTATGAGTAACTCCACGATCACGGCTTCCCCGGCCGAGAACACCAAGCCGGAGAAGGCCAAGAAGCCCGCCAGCCTCTGGTCGGACGCGTGGTACGACCTGCGGCACAGCAAGGTCTTCCTGTTCGGGGCGGCGCTGGCGCTGCTGCTGGTGATCATCGCGGCCTTCCCGTCGCTGTTCTCGTCGGTGGACGCCTTCAACCCGTCCACCTGCGACCTGTCCAGGGCCAGGGACGGCATCGAGAGCGCGCACTGGTTCGGCAGCGACAACCTGGGCTGCGACACCTACTCGCGAGTCATCTACGGCGCCCGCGTCTCGATCATCGTGGGCATCGTCGCCACCCTGGCCACCTCGATCGTCGGCGGTTTCCTCGGGCTGCTCGCCGGGTTCTACGGCAAGTGGACCGACGTGCTGCTGTCCCGGGTGGCGGAGATCTTCTTCGCCATCCCGTCGATCCTCGGCGCGCTGCTCATCCTGGCCGTGATCGGCCGCGACAACGCGGGCATCGGCAGCGTGGTGCTGGCCCTGTCGGTGCTGGCCTGGCCGCTGGTGCTGCGCATCATGCGGGCCGCGGTGATCACCACCAAGAGCCAGGACTACGTGCTGGCCGCGCGGGCGCTCGGCGCGGGGCCGGTCCGGATCATGGTCCGGCACATCCTGCCGAACGCGGTCGCTCCGGTCATCGTGGTCACCACGATGAACCTGGGCGTGTTCATCGCGGCCGAGGCCGCGCTGTCCTTCCTCGGGGTCGGCATCCAGTCGCCGGACATCTCCTGGGGTCTGATGATCGCGGACTCCCGGAACCGGTTCCTGGAGGCCCCCGCGCCGCTGCTGTTCCCCGCCCTGTTCCTGAGCATCACCGTGCTGGCGTTCGTCATGCTCGGCGACGCCGTACGGGACGCACTCGACCCGAAGCTTCGATAGGAGGTGCCAGAAGTGACGAATCCAGCTCCCGCCGTCGACACGCATCTGCTGCCGGCCGACAGTGGTCCGCCCGGCACCGAGCCGTTGCTCGCGGTCGACAACCTGCACGTGGAGTTCAAGACCCGGCAGGGTCTGGTCCGCGCGGTCAACGGCGTCTCCTACGCGTTGAACGCCGGGGAGACGCTGGCCGTGCTGGGCGAGTCCGGGTCCGGCAAGTCGGTGACCGCGCAGGCGATCATGGGCATTCTGGACATGCCGCCCGCGCGCATCCCGAAGGGCGAGATCCGGTTCCGCGGCACCGACTTGCTCAAGCTGTCGGAGAGTGCCAGGACCCAGATCCGCGGCCAGCAGATCGCGATGGTCTTCCAGGACGCGCTGTCCGCGCTCAACCCGGTGTTCACCGTCGGCTGGCAGATCGCCGAGATGTTCCGGGTGCACCGCGGCCTGCGCAAGAAGGCGGCGTACGCCAAGGCCATCGAGCTGATGGACCGGGTCCGCATCCCGGCCGCGAGGCAGCGGGTGAACGACTACCCGCACCAGTTCTCCGGCGGTATGCGGCAGCGCATCATGATCGCCATGTCGATCGCGCTGGACCCCGACGTCCTGATCGCGGACGAGCCGACCACGGCGCTGGACGTGACCGTGCAGGCCCAGATCATGGAACTGCTGGCCGAGCTCCAGCGCGAGTCCAACATGGCCATGATCCTGATCACCCACGACCTCGGCGTGGTCGCCGACGTGGCCGACAAGATCGCGGTCATGTACGGCGGCCGCATCGTCGAGAACGCCCCCGTGCACGACGTGTACAAGAACCCGGCCCACCCCTACACCAAGGGCCTGCTGGAATCGATCCCCCGGGTCGACCAGAAGGGCCAGGAGCTGTACGCGATCAAGGGCCTGCCCCCCAACCTGCTCGACATGCCGAGCGGCTGCGCCTTCCACCCGCGCTGCCCGTTCCGGCAGGACGACTGCGTAACCGACGTGCCCCCGTTGCACGCGATCAGTGGCACCCGCAGCAGCGCCTGCCACTACTGGAGGGAGGTCCTCGATGGCGTCGAACGGTGAGCCCATCCTGCAGGTCCGCGACCTGGTCAAGCATTTCCCGCTGAACCAGGGCATCGTGGTGAAGCGGCAGATCGGCGCGATCAAGGCGGTGGACGGGGTCTCCTTCGACCTGCACCGCGGCGAGACGCTGGGCATCGTGGGCGAGTCGGGCTGCGGCAAGTCCACGCTGGCCAAGCTGCTGATGGCGCTGGAGACGCCGACCTCGGGCTCGGTGCGGGTGGCCGGGAACGACCTGGCCCACGCGAAGGGCGCGGAGCTGAAGCGGATCCGGCGCAACATCCAGATGGTGATGCAGGATCCGTACACCTCGCTGAACCCGCGGATGACCGTGGGCGACATCGTCGGGGAGCCGTTCGAGATCCACTCCGAGGTGGCGCCGAAGGGCGACCGGCGGAAGAAGGTGCAGGACCTGCTGGAGGTGGTCGGGCTCAACCCCGATCACATCAACCGGTATCCGCACCAGTTCTCCGGCGGTCAGCGGCAGCGCATCGGCATCGCGCGCGGCCTGGCGTTGCAGCCGGAGATCATCGTCTGCGACGAGCCGGTGTCGGCGCTGGACGTGTCCATCCAGGCGCAGGTGATCAACCTGCTGGAGCGGCTGCAGAACGAGTTCGACCTGGCCTACATCTTCATCGCGCACGACCTGTCGGTGGTCCGGCACATCTCGGACCGGGTCGCGGTGATGTATCTGGGCAAGATCGTGGAGATCGGCAAGGACACCCAGATCTACGACCGGCCGACGCATCCGTACACGCAGGCGCTGCTGTCGGCGGTGCCGGTGCCGGATCCGGAGGGGCGGGAGAACCGGGAGCGGATCATTCTGCAGGGGGATCCGCCGTCGCCGGCGAATCCGCCGTCGGGGTGCCGGTTCAGGACCCGCTGCTGGAAGGCTCAGGAGATCTGCGCGGAGGAGGAGCCGCTGCTCCAGATCCGCCCGGGGGCCGACCATCCGAGCGCGTGTCACTTCGCCGAGGTGCATGACGTGGTGCACGCCAGTTAGTGCGAAGAAGGGCCTCCACCCGGCGGGTGGAGGCCCTTCTTGTCGCGGTCTCGGTACTAGTCGAGGACGGTCACCCGCAGCGGGGCGTCCTTGGTGAGGTCGCCAACCGCGCCGGTGACGCCGCTCAGCGGGCTGCCGCTGCCGCCAAGCAGGCCGGTGACGGCGCCGAGCGGGTTGCCGCCGCCACCCAGCAGGCCGCCAAGCAGACCGCCCAGCAGGTCGCCGCCACCACCGCCACCGCCGAGCAGGCCGCCGAGCAGGTCGCTGATCGGGTCGCCCTGGCGCATGGCGGCCGAGTCGGCGGACGCGATCGCGGCGGGGCCGAGAGCGAGCAGGCCGGCGCAGGCAGAGGTGACGAGAATACGGCGGATCATATGTATTTCCCCCCGGAAGGAACCCGCTAACGGGTCACAGGATGATTACTCTGTGTAATCAGCCTTCGTTATACCCCTCCTGGAGCGGCCTAACATGACGGCTGGTCATGTTCTGGCAATGATCGCGGAGCCGTGGCCAAAGAGACCTTGGGTCGCCGCCAGCCCGATCCTTGCCGAGTCGACCTGGCGGGCGCCCGCCGTGCCGCGCAGCTGCCAGGTGAGCTCGCAGAGCTGGGCCAATGCCTGGGCGGGGATGGCCTCGCCGAAGGAGGCCAGGCCGCCGGACGGGTTGACCGGCCGCTTCCCGCCGAGCGCGGTCTCGCCGGATCTGAGCAGCTGGGCCGCCTCGCCGCGCGGGCACAGCCCGGCGTCCTCGCACCAGTCGAGTTCCAGCGCGGTGGACAGGTCGTAGACCTCGGCCAGGGACAGCTCTTCGGGGCCGATCCCGGCCTCCTCGTAGGCGGCGCGGATCAGGGCGGTCTTGAAGCCGTGCTCCGGCTGGGGGACGGTCTCGGAGGCGATCATCGGGAGGTCCAGGTCGGCCTGGGGAAAAGTCGGGGTGACGGTGGAGACCGCCGCGATGGTGACCTGGCGGCCGCCGTGCCTGCGGGCGTACGCGGGTGAGCAGAGCACCACGGCCGCGCCGCCGTCGGAGGTGGCGCAGATGTCCATCAGGCGGAGCGGGTCGGCGACCATGGGGGAGGTCAGCACCTGTTCTGTGGTGACCTCGGCGCGGTAGCGGGCGTTCGGGTTGCGGGCGCCCGCGCGGGCGTTCTTGACCTTGACGGCGGCGAAGTCGGCGGGGGTGTCGCCGTAGCGAGCCATCCGGCGGCGGGCGTAGAGGGCGAAGTAGGCCGGGTTGGTGGCGCCGAGCAGGCGGAAGCGTAGCCAGTCCCGGTCGTCGGGGCGGTCGCCGCCGACGGGCTTGAAGAAGCCCTTCGGGGTGGTGTCGGCGCCGACCACGAGGGCGACGTCGCAGAGTCCGGCGAGGATCCTGGCCCTGGCGATGTCCAGGGCCTGCGCGCCGGACGCGCAGGCGGCGTAGCAGGAGGCGATGCTCGCGCCGTTCCAGCCCAGGGCCTGGGCGAAGGTGGCGCCGGCGACGAAGCCGGGGTAGCCGTTCCTGATGGTGTCCGCGCCGACGACGTACTGGATGTCGGTCCAGTGCAGGCCGGCGTCGGCGAGGGCGGCGCGGGCGGCGGCGACGCCGTACTCCTGGAAGGGCTTGCCCCATTTGCCCCAGGGGTGCAGGCCGACGCCCAGCACGACGACGCTCATCGGGGGGCTCCCCACATCCAGATCAGCGGGCCGTCGGCGAGCGGGCCGCTGGTGAGTTCCAGGGTCATGCCGACGCGCAGGTCGGCCACGGTCAGGTCGCGCACCTGGCCGAGCACCACCAGGCCGTCCAGCTCGACGGCGGCCAGGGTGACCGGCCGGTACGGCTCCGCCGCCGCGAACGGCGGGGGCGGCGGGTAGCAGGCGTTCGTGTACGACCAGAGGGTGCCGGTGCGCGACAGCCGTACCGGTGCTGGAATGGTTCCCGCGCAGCGGGGATGGCCGCAGGACGGGCGTGGCGGGAAGGCGATTGTGCCGCAGTCGCCGCAGCGGGAGCCGAGCAGGTAGGTCAGGCCGTCCTCGATCAGGAACCAGCCGTCGATCGCCAGCATGCGTCGATTCTGACACAAGCGCTTGTTCGGTTCACCTGGTCACCGCCACCCGGGCCACCATCACCGCCACCAGCACCAGCAGCGCGATGCCGATCAACCGCCGGGAATCATCGTCGTGCACCCGGAAGTGGGCGTGCCTGGGGACGGCGGCCAGCGGGACCCGATGCAGGCCCTCCGCCGCGAGCAGCGCGCCCCGCGCGTTCGCGATCCCGTGCCCGTACGCGGCGGACTGCCCCGCGGGCGGGCGGTGCGCGCCGCGCTGGATCGCCTGCCGGACCTCCAGCGCGCTCAGCGCCGGATAGCGGGATCTGACCAGTGCCGCCACCCCGGCCACGAACGCCGCCGCCGAACTCGTGCCGTCCGCGACCAGGTAGGAGCCCGGCCCGTCGGCGCTCACGATCCCGGTCCCCGGGGCGACCACCGACAGGTAGGCGTGCCGGTTGGAGAAGGGCGCGCGGCGCAGTCGCTCGTCCACCGCGCCGACGGCCATCACGCCCGGGTAGCCCGCCGGGAAGTTGCGCCGGTTCGCGCCCGCGCCGTCGTTGCCCGCCGACGCGATCAGGACCACGCTCTTGGTCAGCGCGTAGCGGACCGCGTCCTCCTCCTCGGGGGAGCCCTCGTAGGAGCCTTCGCCGCCGCCCAGGGACATGTTGATGACCTGGGCGCCGTGGTCCACCGCGTACCGGATGCCGCGGGCCACCGCGAGCCGGGTGCGGGCGTGCACCTGGGCGTCGGCGCGCTCGGGGTCGTCGTTCTCCAGCACCACCCGCACCGACAGGATGCGGGCCTCCGGAGCCACCCCCAGCACGCCGGACGCCTGGCCCGCGCCGTGGCCGTGCCCGGCGATCAGGCTGGCCATCGCGGTGCCGTGCCGCCCGGACCCCGTGTCGGCGGCTCCGGTCAGGTCGGGGCCCCGGTCGACCACCCCGGTCAGGTCGGGGTGGCGCGGGTCCACTCCAGTGTCCAGGACCGCCACGGTCACCCCGGCGCCCCGGCTGAGCTGCCAGGCGTCCTGGACGTCCATCGCCCGCAGCGGCCACTGGCGGCCACGCGCGCTCTCGGCGAGCCCGTCCTTCGGCCACGGTGCGGCCGCCGCCCCCGTCACCAGACAGGCGGCCAGACACGTGGGGAGCACCCCGAGCAGCAGCAATCTCATCGGCCGCTCCCTTGGATCTTTGGCAAGATTCTGGCACGCGTTCAGTGATTCAATCTGACGTTTCCGTGAACAGTCCGATACGTACGGTTATGGGGGATAGGCCCTCTTGGTCGTCCCGGCGGCCGGGCTACCATGGGAGCCCTTGCCCCTGCCCCGAGGGGGACGTAGTGGATGAATTATCCGAGCGGGACCGGCAGATCCTCGAATTCGAGAACCAGCGGTGGCGCTACCCCGGCGCCAAAGAACAGGCGATCAAGGACACCTTCGGCCTCTCCACCACCCGCTACTACCAGCTGCTGGGCGAGCTGATCGGCCGCCCGGAGGCGCTCGCCGCCGACCCCGCGCTGGTCAACCGCCTGCTCCGGCTGCGCGGTGGCCGTCGCCGCGACCGGGCCGCCCGCCGCGGTGGCGATTCCGGCTAGACCCGTACGCTTGGCAGTGTCGGCACGATCAAGGGGGAACCGTGCAAGTCGCAGGAATCACCGTGCGTACCGATGTCGGCGCGATCGGCCTGTCCACCATCCTGGACGATCCCGGCGGCGCCGTGATCGCCCTCGACTTCGACGGCACGCTGGCCCCGATCGTGGCCGATCCGTCGGCCGCCTGGATCGACCCGGGCGCGCCCGCCGCGCTGATCCGGCTGGCCGGTCAGGTCAACCGGGTCGCGATCATCACCGGCCGCCCGCCGAGCACCGCGATCGCGCTCGGCGACACCCCGGCCGGGCCCGACCTGATCGACGTGCCGAACCTGCTTATCCTCGGCCACTACGGCCTGGAGCGCTGGGAGGGCGGCGAGGTCGTCGCGCCCCCGCACCCGGCCGGTCTGGAGCTGGTACGGAACGAGCTCCCCGCCCTCCTCGCCTCGCTGGGCCCGGAGGCCGACGGGGTGAAGATCGAGGACAAGGGGCGGGCGGTGGCCGTGCACACCCGCAACTGCGCCGACCCTGACGCCGTCCTGGACGAACTGCGCGAACCGGTGGCCCAGCTGGCCGAACGGGCCGGCCTGGTGGTCGAACCCGGGCGGAAGGTCCTGGAACTGCGCGGGCCCGGCATGGACAAGGGCCGCGCGCTCCGCGAGCTGCTCACCGAGACCTCCGCGCGCTCGGTCATGTTCATCGGCGACGACCTCGGGGACCTGGCCGCCTTCGCCGCGGTCGCCGAGGCCGACATTCCGGGTGTGCGGGTGTGCAGCGGCTCCGCCGAGGTCACCGAGCTGGCCGAGAACGCCGACCTGGTGGTGGACGGGCCGCCCGGCGTGGTCGCCCTGCTGGAAACACTCGGCAAGTCGATTACAAGCCGGGATCAGTAACCTCTGGGCATGCTGAAACGAACGATTCTGGTATTAGCGTGCGGTCTCGCGCTGGTCGCGGCGGTGCCCGCCCCCGCCTCGGCCGCGACGACCAAACCGCTGCACCTGCGCAAAGGTCTCACGCTGACCATTCCGAAGGCGTGGAAGGTCTACAAGGTGCGCCCCGACTGGACCCGCGTGGTCACCGGCTCCTGCCCGGCGCAGACCGGTTTCCGGGACTCCGGCTGCCGGAGCTTCTGGGTGCTCGGCCCGGCCGCCATCAAACTCGGCCACGAGGGCTTCTCGGCGTACGAGCCGAGCCGGCCATTCTACCCGGCCAGCGACGTCGGGCCCTGCCCGTACGACCGGAAACTGTGGATCGGCGAGTTCAAGATGGCCGCCAAGGGCCTGCGCCAGATCGGACCCGGCCACAAGGCGCACTACCGGGACTGGAAGGCCGAGTGCCGGAGCAATGCCACCGTGAAGGGCTACTTCCACCAGCGGGAGTGGTTCCTGCCCAGTTCGAAGATCCTGATCGTGGACCAGTGGCGGACCGCCGGGCTGGCCACCATCCTCAAGCGGGCCGCCTGGAACTGAACACCGCGCCGATGGCCAGCCCGATCAGCGCCGGAGCCAGCAGGAACGCGGTGTGGGTGCCGAACCCGTCGCCGAGCGCGCCCAGCACCAGCGGGCCCGCGCCCGAGCCGACCCCGGCCCACACCGACGCAGCCCCGGACGCCTGGTCGGGCCGCCCGCCGGACGCCTTGATCACCAGGCTCAGCGCCATCGGGAACTGGACCGCGATGCCGAGCCCGCTGACCACCAGCCCCGCGTACGCGAGGACCGGGATGGTGCTGGTCCAGAACAGCGCCCAGCCGGTGAGCGACAGCAGCAGCGCGCCGACCAGCATCACGTGCACCGGGAAGCGCAGCGCCAGCCGCGCGCCGGTGAAGCGGCCGACGGCGACGCCGACCAGCATCGCGCTCAGCCCGGTGGTCGCCGCAGCCGGGCTCAGCCCGGCCCGCTGGCCGAGCAGTTCGGCCGCCCACAGGTTGAACGAGAACTCCAGCGCCACGCAGCAGAGCAGGGTCAGGCAGGCTAGGTGGAAACCCCACCCGAAGGGCACCCGCGGCGCGCCGGCCGCCACCACCGGCGCCGGCTCGCGCTCGGGCACCCAGACCCGGAACATGACCAGCGCCAGCAGCACCGAGAGCACGATCGGCACGTACAGCGCCGCCCGCCAGCCCAGCCACGTGCCGGCCAGCAGGCTGAAGGAGTACGACGCCACGATGCCGGGCAGCACGCCGACCGCGTTGGCCTCGCTGATCGCGGCCGGACCGGCCGGGCCGTGGTGATCGCTGAGCACGGCCATCGCGGTGTACAGGGTGATCGCCGCCATGCCGCTGGCGATCGAGTAGCCCAGCAGCGTGTACGGCAGGCTGTCGCCGAGCGCGACCAGCAGCATGCCCACGTCCATGCCGACGATCCCCACCCACACGGCGGCCCGGCGGCCGATCCTGAGGGTGATCAATGGCAGGGCCAGGCCGGTGATGATCGAGCCGACGGCCATGCCGGTGCCGTGCAGGCCTGCGACCGCCTGGGTGAGGTCGAACTCGTCGCGGATGATGGGGAGCGCGGCCGACAGGCCGTACAGGTAGGTGGCGAAGGTGGCGAGTATCAGGTAGATCAGCCAGGTCGGCCGATCGCGCGTGAACGTGATAGCCGATGTACTCGTCGTCACCAGTTGTCCCCTGATTAGTCAAATATCAGGGCAAAAGTATCAGGCGAG
Organism: Acrocarpospora corrugata; assembly: GCF_009687845.1. Lineage (GTDB taxonomy): Bacteria > Actinomycetota > Actinomycetes > Streptosporangiales > Streptosporangiaceae > Acrocarpospora > Acrocarpospora corrugata. The sequence goes on along the minus strand of NZ_BLAD01000102.1, from coordinate 28,172 downwards.
TGCGCGGAGCTGGTCGGCGAACCAGAGCTGCGGCGGGAGCGCCGTGGCGGCCGCGCGCAGCCGGGTCGCCCGGTTCGTCCGCTCATCCTCCGGCATCACCAGCGCGTCGTGCAGCGCGGTCGCCGTGCCCGACACGTCGAACGGGTTGACCAGCAGCGCGTCCGCCCCCAGTTCGGCCGCCGCGCCCGCCTCCCTGGACAGCACCAGCGCGCACCGCGGCGACAGGATCGGGCCCTCCTTGGCGACCAGGTTCATGCCGTCCCTGATCGGATTGACCAGCAGCACGTCCGCCAGCCGGTAGGCGGCCAGCGAGCGCGGATAGTCGTCCTCCATGTGCAGGATGAGCGGATCCCAGTCGTCGGTGCCGTACTCGTCCTCGATCTCCTTGGCGCAGCGCTGCACGGCCGCCGTGTACTCCCGGTATTCCGGCAGGTCGTGCCGGGACGGGTAGGCGAACGCCAGATGCACCACCTTGCCGTGCCATTCCGGATGCGCCGCCAGGAACTCCCGGTAGGCGGCCATGCCCCGGACGATGTTCTTCGACAGCTCGGTCCGGTCGATCCGGACGATCAGCCGCCGGTCGCCGACCTGCTCCTTGATCACTTGCAGGTGCGACTCCACGTCCGGCTCGGCCGCCCGCGCCCGCAGCGCGGGCCCGTCCACCCCGAGGGCGTGCACCCCGATGCGCGTGGTCCTGTCCTGGTAAGTCACGTTACGGCGGTCGCGATCCACCCGCGCCCCCAGGATGACCTCGCAGCAGGACACGAACGCGTCCGCCCAGCGCGCCGTCAGGAACCCGGCGTGATCGGCGCCCAGCAGGCCCTCCAGGATCTCCACCGCCACCTCGTCAGGCAGGACCGAGAAGTACTCCGGCGGTGCCCACGGGGTGTGCGAGAAATGCGCGATCCGCAGGTCGGGGCGCTCCACCCGGAGCATCGCCGGGGTCAGGCTGAGATGGTAGTCCTGGATCATCACCCGGGCCTCGTGGCCCGCCTCCTCGGCCAGGGCCAGCGCGAACGCGCCGTTGTAGTCCTGGTAGGACTCCCACTCCCGCTGGAACCTGCCGTCGAAATGCGGGGTGAACGGAGAGTTGTAGAGCAGGTGACTGACGAACCAGAGCGTCGAGTTGGCCACCGCGTTGTAGGCCCGGTGGAAGACCGCCGGGGCGATCTCCAGCATCCGCAGCGGCCCGGTGTCGTAGCCGGCCCCGTCCAGCCGCCCGCCGGGGGCCAGCCGGACCGCGCTGCGGTCGCCGTCCGAGAGCGCCGCGCAGACCCACAGCAGGTCGGAGTCGCGGGCCACCTCGGACAGGCCGGAGACCAGGCCGCCGCCGCCCCGGCGCATGGTGAGCGCGCCGTCCTCGGACAGCGTGAACGAGACGGGACCGCGATTGGAGGCGATCAACGTTGAGCTCACTAGTGGCACACCCCACGATGCCGGAGACATTAATAAAGTCTGTCCTCGGCAATAGGATGTCAGGAAAACACTCCGGCGCTCGATGCGGCCCGGCGGGTCGCGCCGGGGCCCCGGCGATGCGAGATCTTGGGAGCCTGTCGACAATGGCGCTGGACGAGATCACCGAGGAGCTGGCGACCACGGCCGCCGGAGGCGATCATGGCGCGCTGGGGGAGCTGCTGCGGCGGATCGAACCCGACGTGCTGCGGCACTGCGAACGCCTGCTGCCCTACCGGCAGGACGCCGAGGAGGCGTGTCAGGACACGCTGCTCGCGGTGGCGCGCAACATCGCCAGGTTCGAGGGGCGGTCCCGGTTCAGCACCTGGCTGCACATCGTCACGGCGAACTGCGCGCGGACGACGTACCGGTCGTTGAAGCGGCGGGCGGCCGAGCAGACCTCCGAGGAATTGCCCGACCACCGTCCCGACCCGCGCCGGGTGAGCGTGATCGCCGGATCCCGGCTGGATCTGCTCGACGCGATGGAGTCACTGGAGTACGAGAAGCCGGAACTGGCCGCCGCACTGGTGCTGCGGGACATCGTCCAGCTCGACTACGCGCAGGTCGCCGAGCAGCTGGGCATCCCGCTGGGCACCGCCAAGTCCCGCATCCACCAGGCACGGAAGTACATCCAGTCCGCCCTTGGGGATGCGTATCTCGGCAAGTGAGGCCGCGCCGGTGTCTGGACTGAGGAACGCAGGGGAGCGCAGCGACCCGGAGAGACGAGGGAAGACATCGGCTCTAGGCGGCCGAACCGTCTCGCGGAGCGAGACAAGTCCAGAGCGTGAGACGGCTTTCATGACAGGAGGGGCGTCGGGGTACAGTCGTTGCGACAACTGAATATTGCTCATCCAGAGGGGTGGAGGGACCGGCCCTGCGAAGCCCCGGCAACCATTTCGATTGCGCTCGTGACATGGCGAGGCCGATCGGAACAGGTGCCAATTCCGGCCTGTGACCAGGGTGGTCGCAGGCGAAGATGAGGGAAAGGCCTCGCTTCATGGCGCTTAGCACCGACTTCGGCCCCGCAACCGCTCTCTCCTGCCGCGAATGCGGAACCCGCTTTGACGTCGGCCCCAATTTCGCGTGTATCGAGTGTTTCGGGCCACTTGAGGTGGCGTACGAGTTCGGGAACGTGACCCGCGCGGACATCGAATCAGGTCCGACCAATATCTGGCGGTACCGTGGCCTGCTGCCCGTACCGGACGATGTCGCGACCAAGCCCAACCTGCAGCCCGGCTGGACCAAGCTCGTGAAGGCCGACAACCTGGCCGGCGAGCTCGGGATGCGCTCGCTCTACGTTAAGGACGACTCCGGCAACCCCACCCACTCCTTCAAGGACCGGGTGGTGGCCATCGCCGTCGAGGCGGCCCGGAATTTCGGCTTCAGCACGCTCTCCTGTTCCTCGACCGGAAACCTGGCGGGCGCCGTCGGGGCGGCGGCGGCGCGGGCGGGGCTGGACTCGTGTGTGTTCGTGCCCGCGAACCTGGAAGAGGCCAAGATCGTCGTGGCGTCGGTCTACGGCGGGCGGCTGGTCGGGATCGACGGGACCTATGACGAGGTCAACCGGTTCTGCTCGGAGCTCATCGGGGATGAGCTCGGGGAGAAGTGGGGGTTCGTCAACGTGAACCTGCGGCCGTATTACGCGGAGGGGTCCAAAACTCTGGCGTACGAGATAGCCGAGCAGTTGGGGTGGCGCATTCCGGATCAGATCGTCATTCCGGTCGCGTCGGGGTCGCAGCTGACCAAGATCGACAAGGGGTTCAAGGAGCTCATCAGGCTCGGGCTGGTCGAGGAGAAGGAGTACCGGATCTTCGCTGCCCAGGCCACCGGGTGCGCGCCGGTGTCGGCGGCGTACAAGGCCGGGCACGACGTGGTCCAGCCGGTCAGGCCGGACACCATCGCCAAGTCGCTGGCGATCGGGAACCCGGCCGACGGGCCGTACGTGCTGGACATCGCGCGGCGGACCGGCGGCGCGGTGGAGGACGTCTCCGACCGCGAGATCGTCGCCGCCGTCCGGCTGCTGGCCAGGACCGAGGGCGTGTTCGCGGAGACCGCCGGCGGCGTGGTCCTCGGCGTCACCCAGAAGCTGCTGGAGAACGGCAAACTCGACCCCGACGCGGAGACGGTGATCCTCAACACGGGCGAAGGCCTCAAGACCCTGGACGCCGTCTCGGCCGAGGCCCGTCCGGCGGCGGTTATCCGCCCGTCCCTCGACGCATTTCGTACGGCTTTCGCTAACTAACTGATTCCGAGCAACGAAAGAGGGCGGCCAAATGAGTGTTTCGGTGCGGATTCCGACGATTCTCCGAACGTACACGGGGGGCGCGGCCGAGGTGGCCGGCGAGGGCGGCACGCTCCGCGAGGTTCTGGCCAAGCTGGATGCGGACTTCCCCGGCATCGGAGCCCGGATCCTGGATGAATCGGGCAAGATCCGGCGTTTTGTCAACGTCTACGTCGGGGAAGAGGACGTCCGATTCTCCGCCGGACTGGACACTTCGACGCCTGAGGGCGCACAGATTTCGGTGATCCCGGCGGTCGCCGGGGGCTGACCTCGCACGCTCCCTGCACACCCACGCACTCCTACAGTGCGTGGGTGTTTCCGTGTTGACATGGGGTTCTATCGTTATCGAAGCTTAATCGGTGCTATGGCATATGGTGCATTTCTCGACTTTGTAATCACAAATCCAAAATCCGGCCTTCTTGGAAGGGCGTAGGCGCGCAATCGAAGTGCGGATTGACTCTGTTGTCCCACGGCTTGCTACAGGTATGGTCGAGAACGATCGACGTGGCCGGAGAGAAGGTAATCTCTTCGGCTCGAAAGGTCACGGACCATGCGGTGGAATGGGTATGGTCCGTCGCCAGCCCAGCAAGAGGAGTCGGAAAGTGGCGCAGGGCACCGTCAAATGGTTTAACGCGGACAAGGGCTACGGCTTCATCGCGGTAGACGGTGGTAAGGACGTTTTCGTCCATTACTCGGCAATCATGATGGACGGCTACAAGGCCCTTGAGCAGGGCCAGCGAGTGGAGTTCGACATCACCCAGGGTCAGAAGGGCCCGCAGGCGGAGGCTGTCCGGACCGTCTGATCCAGGCAACGACGAGAGAGCCCGGGAAAAGCCGCGTGGGGCGGCCCCCGGGCTCAGTCGTGTCTACTGGCCGCGCCTCCCGCGCGGCGGGCTTGGCCGCTGGGGAGCCTGTGTCTTCCCTCCTCTCTCCGGTCGCTGCGCTCCCTGCGTTCGTCAGTCCAGACACAGGCGCGGCCAAGCCGGGGTACGACTTATGGGGCGGAGATTGCCCTTGTGGCTTTGGGGGAAGTCGCTGACCACTGTCGACTGTGAGGGCATGTTGCTGCGGAGATTGCCTTTGGTGGCCTTCGGTGGGGGTTGGGGGCCTGAGAGGTCGGAGCGGGCGCGGTGAAGGCGAGGGAGAGTCGGGGGGAAGTAGGGGGGAGAGGGGTGGGGGTAGATTTGCGCTGGTGGGGATATATCGGTACAGGTCAGGATGGCTTCCGGTTGCACTCGCACGGGGAGAGTGCTAAACAGTTGGTTGGCACTCGCATGCTGGGAGTGCCAATAAACGGGATCGGGACGACGGGGTTCGCCGAAGGGATATGCGGCCCCATGCCGTCGCGGGCGTCGGCTCGGTCCGCTGAAGCCACCCTCTACTGGGAGGTCTAGCCTTATGGCAGCCAAGATGATCGCGTTTGACGAGGACGCCCGGCGCGGTCTTGAGCGCGGTATGAACCAGCTCGCCGACGCCGTCAAGGTGACCTTGGGCCCGAAGGGCCGCAACGTCGTGCTGGAGAAGAAGTGGGGCGCTCCCACGATCACCAACGATGGTGTGTCCATCGCCAAGGAGATCGAGCTTGAGGACCCGTGGGAGAAGATCGGGGCCGAGCTGGTCAAGGAAGTCGCCAAGAAGACCGATGACGTCGCGGGTGACGGCACCACCACGGCCACCGTGCTCGCGCAGGCTCTGGTGCGCGAGGGTCTGCGCAACGTAGCCGCCGGCGCGAACCCGATGTCCCTGAAGAAGGGCATCGAGGCCGCCGTGGAGCGGGTCAGCGAGGAGCTCTCCAAGCTGGCCAAGGATGTGGAGACCAAGGAGCAGATCGCCTCCACCGCCTCCATCTCCGCGGGTGACACCGAGATCGGCGAGCTGATCGCCGAGGCGATGGACAAGGTCGGCAAGGAAGGCGTCATCACCGTCGAGGAGAGCAACGCCTTCGGGCTGGAGCTCGAGCTCACCGAGGGTATGCGCTTCGACAAGGGCTACAACTCGGGTTACTTCGTGACCGACCCCGAGCGCATGGAGGCGGTCCTGGAGGACCCCTACATCCTCGTGGTCAACTCCAAGGTCTCGGCCAACAAGGACCTGCTGCCCCTGCTCGACAAGGTCGTCCAGGCCGGCAAGCCGCTCCTGATCATCGCCGAGGACGTCGAGGGCGAAGCCCTCGCCACCCTGGTGGTCAACAAGATCCGCGGCCTGTTCCGCTCGGTCGCGGTGAAGGCGCCCGGTTTCGGGGACCGTCGTAAGGCCATGCTGGGCGACATCGCCACCCTCACCGGTGGTCAGGTCGTCAGCGAGGAAGTCGGTCTCAAGCTGGAGAACGCCACCCTCGACCTGCTCGGCAAGGCCCGCAAGGTGGTCGTCACCAAGGACGAGACCACCATCGTGGACGGCGCCGGCGACGCTGAGGCGATCGCGGGCCGGGTCAACCAGATCCGTGCCGAGATCGAGAACACCGACTCCGACTACGACCGTGAGAAGCTCCAGGAGCGCCTGGCCAAGCTCGCGGGCGGCGTGGCCGTCATCAAGGCGGGCGCGGCCACCGAGGTCGAGCTCAAGGAGCGCAAGCACCGCATCGAGGACGCCGTCCGCAACGCCAAGGCGGCTGTGGAAGAGGGCATCGTCCCCGGCGGCGGCGTGGCGCTGCTCCAGGCCAGCGCGAAGGCTTTCGACAAGCTGGAGCTGTTCGGCGACGAGGCCACCGGTGCCGCGATCGTGCGCAAGGCGCTCGAGGAGCCCCTCAAGCAGATCGCGATCAACGCCGGCCTCGAAGGCGGCGTCGTGGTGGAGAAGGTTCGCAACCTCACCCCCGGTGAGGGCCTGAACGCGGCCACCGGCGAGTACGTGAACATGTTCGAGTCGGGCATCATCGACCCCGCCAAGGTCACCCGCTCGGCACTGCAGAACGCCGCTTCCATCGCGGCCCTGTTCCTGACCACCGAGGCCGTCATCGCCGAGAAGCCGGAGAAGAACCCCGCTCCGGCCGGCGGCGGCATGCCCGGCGGCGGAGACATGGACTTCTAAGTCCACCCCTCCCACGATCAGGCGGTCCCCACCGGGACCGCCTTTTTGTGTCCCCCAGCGTTTGTGTTACCCCAGCGCTCTGACGACCCACGCTTGTGCCACTCGGTCTGACCCAACGGCTTGTTTCACTCGGCTCGTTCACCGCTTTGGTTCACACAAGCGGCCCACGCATCGTGTTCACACGAGCGGTTTGACCCACCGCCCCCACTGGGCCTGCCGCCGATAACCCGCCGCCTGCCAGGCATGATGCGCGAGCTCATTGTCATGCAGAACCATGGCGTCCACCCGGAACGCGGCAAACCCAGAGAACCGCTCTTCCGCCGCCTCGATCAACGCGCCCCCGATCCCCCGCCGCCGGAACTCCACCGCCACCGCGAGCCGATACAGATGCGCCCGCCACCCATCCCACCCGGCGATCAACGTCCCAACCATCCGCCCACCGATCTCAGCGATCAGAAGCGCCTCGGGATCACGCTCAATCAGGGCAACCACTTTGTTCGGGTCGTCCCGCCGATCGGTCCCCTCCGCCGCCTCCACCCAGAACTCCAGGATCGCGGGCAAATCAGCCACAGCACCCGACCGAATGACCAACTCAGAATCCTCCACAGCCGGGACCATAGCTCCCGGTTCGCACGCCCTCAAAACCCGGGTCGGAGCTCCCGGTTCCCCCTACCTCAGAACCGGGTTGGCAGCAGCGCCGCACACACGTCGGTGCGACGCACGAGAGCCTCGGGCACACGGTCGTTCTCGCGCACCCAACTGGCGGCCTCCGGGGAAATGTGGCCGAGCACCGTGAGGATCGTGGCGTGGTCCGCGATCAGGTGACGATGATGGATCGGTTCGTAGTGGGCGATGCGATTCCGCAGCTTGCGAAGGTGATAGAGATCCTGGTGAAGCGCTCTCCTGGGTCCCCGGTAACCGGGGAAGGCACGGTGCAAGGCCGGGCGCCAGAGGCGCATGTCGTATCTGTTGCCGCTGCCAAGAAGGCTCGTCCAGAACCCGAACGGCAATTCGGCGATCATATGACCCAGCGTTGGATTGGGTTGGTCCTGCGCGACCGTGGTGCGAGCCTGCCTGAGGGCTTGAAGCCCGGAGGGCGCCAGGTCGAGTCCGCGGGCGTTCCACCAATCGGCCCGAGAACAGACGCGTGAGCTCGCGGTCCAGGCGTTTCGGAGGATGACCTCCAGGCAGTGCAGCGGACCATGGAATGCGCCGGAGACTTCGATGTTCCAGGCGTACAGACGAAGCGCCCAGAGAGGTCACCCTTGGCAGCGCGGAGAAAGGGGCGAAGCCGTTCCATCGAGACGGCCTCACCGACCCGCTGATGGACAGCGCCCGTCATGCGCTCCTTTTCCGCACCGCACATCGTGCGCTACCATCAGTAACGTGTGCCCCGGGGACGCCTCTGATACAAGCCCCCCGGGGTAAGCCATTTACGGGACACCCCGAGATGAGCCTCTACTAGCAATCTCCCCGGGATAACTGCTTTCTGGGCGATTCGGGAGGCGCGGACTCCCTGTACGCCTTTCATGGCTAAACGTTAACCCCCGAACGCCAGTTCGGGGGGATTTGGTGGTGGGGTCAGTTGGTTAGTTCGTGGCTGAGGCAGTAAGAGCATTGTTTCGCATCAGTCTGCTTATGGGCTGTTTGTGTCTTGGTATCCGTTGTTTGTTGCGATTTTCGCGATTCAAACGTAGGATCGATGTATGGCTGGGGACATTGCCGAACGGGTCAGGCGGCTGGTGGAGGCGAGTGGGCTCAACCAGGCGGGCTTCGCCGCGAAGGCCGGGCTGGACGCGTCCAAGTTCTCCAAATCGATGGTGGGGGTCAGGCGTTTCACTTCGCTGGAGCTGGCGCGGATCGCTGACATCGGCGGGGTGACCGTCGACTGGTTGCTGGGTGTCGAGCGGCCGGCGTCGGCGCTGGCGGCCAGGACGCGGGATTCGGCTCCCTCGTCGGAGGCGGAAGCCATCGGTGAAGCCGAGCGGCTTGCCCAGCACTGGCTGGATCTCGCCTATCTCGGGTATCGGCAGGAGAGCGTCGATGTGCCCGCGGCTTCGGGTCAGGGCGCCAGTGTGGATGAAGGTCAGCGGCTGGCGGAATCGGCGCTCAGGCGGGCCGCGGAGCACGGGGTCGAACCCTGGCGGGTGCGTGACCTGGCGGGGTTGGTGGAAAGCGTCTTCGGCATCGACGTGCGCATCATGCGTTTCCGGCATGGGTACGAGGGGCTGAGCTGGGCCGATGACACCTCTCGGCTCATGGTGCTGGGAACCTCCGAGGTCCCCGCCCGCCAGCGGTTCACGATCGCGCACGAGCTCGGCCATCTCCTCGCGGGCGATGATCAGGGCTTGCACCTGGATCTCGACCTGCTCGACGCCGCCCACAAGAAGAAGCCCTCAGAGAAGCGAGCCAACGCGTTCGCCGCCCAGTTCCTGCTCCCACGGGAAGTCCTGGAGGCGCAGCAGATCCGCTGGTCGGATCGCTCCTTCGCCGCGCTCGCCTGCGAACTGTGGGTCTCTCCCGCCACACTCGCCTGGCGGCTGTACAACCTCAAGCTGATCGACCGCGCACAGTGCACGGCATTCCTGCGCATGCGCGCGCTCGACGCGGCGGTGCTGGCCGATCGAACGGACTCCCACTGGGAATGGCTGGCCGCGACCGGCCAGCCCCGCCTGCCATGGCCCCTGGTGCGAGCCCTCTTCCAGGCGTACCAGGACGGGAAGAGCACACTGCGCCCCCTGGCCAACCTCCTGCGTCTGGACCCGGAGACCATACGAAAAGCCATTGACGGGGCGAGAGAGGAATCTCCGCTCTCGCCATGACCCCCTACTGGTTTCCGGACAACACCGTCCTCTGCAACTTCGCGTGCGTTTCCCGGCTGGATCTCCTGGAGGCGATCCTGCGCGGTCGCGGGCGCTGGACCGAGGCGATCGCCTTCGAGGCGACCCGCTCGGCGCAGGTCTATCCTGACCTGCACGTCGTCGCGCGTGACGGATGGCTCGGTGAGCCGATCGAGATCGATGACCCGGCGATGATCCAACGCATCGAACAGATCAGGCGGGCGGCGTTCGGCGGATCCGCCCGGGAGCCGCTCAGGCATCTGGGCGAGGCCCAGACGTGCTTTCTGATTCTGAATCGGGCCGAGTTCACCGCCTCTTTCTGGATCACTGACGACCGTGATGCGGGTGAATACGCGAGACGTCAGGGAATCACCACCCGCGACACGATGGACCTGATCTCCGAGGGAGTTCAGGACGGCTGCTGCACGCGGGACGAGGGATTCGAACTCCTGCAGAAGATGAAATCCGCGGGCCGGTCGCTCCGATTGCCTCAGCAGCCTTCCGACCTGTGAGCCTGGCCTAAAGGTCCAAGACTAGGTCGCGGTAGAGCGACCGGACCTCTCCCGCGGTCTGCGAGCGCCCAGCGGGAGGGCCGCCCTTGGCCGGGACGTCCGTGGTCTGTGAGCCCTCCGAGCGCCCGTTCGGAGGGCCTTCTGGTGTTGGGGGTCAGTTGGTTAGTTCGGGGGGGAGAGGGGTGGTGTGGAGGATTGTGAGGGTTGTTACGGCGCGGGTTAGGGCTACGTAGAGGCGGGAGAGGCCCTGGGGTTCGGCGGTGGTGATGGTGGTGGGATCGAGGAGGATTACGTGGTCGTATTCGAGGCCTTTGGCGAGGGTTGCGGGGATGAGGAGGACGCGGTGGGCGGTGGCGGTGTCGGAGGTCAGGACGGTGTGGGGGATGGGGAGGGTGGCGGATAGGTGGGGGAGGATGGCGTCGGGGGCGATGACGCCGATGGAGCCTTCGCGGGTCAGGGCTTGGGTGATGGCTGCCGTGAGGGCGGCAGGAAGGTCGTCGGTTTGGTGGATGGTGAGGGAGCCGGGGCCGGGGCGCAGGGAGCGGGGTGGGGCCAGGGTGGGGGCGATGCTGGGGAGGAGGCGGGCGGCGTAGTCGAGGACTTCGCGGGGGACGCGGAAGCCGAGGGTGAGTTCGGTGATGGCGGTTTCGGTGCCGCCGGAGCGTTCTGAGCCTTTTTCGAAGCCGAGGTGGTGCAGGACGGTCCGCCAGGAGCGGGCCGACCAGGGGGTGGTGCCCTGGGCCAGGTCGCCGAGGATGGTGGCGGAGCCGGTACGGCAGCGGCGGCCGAGGGCGCGCAGTTGCATGGCGGAGAGGTCCTGGGCTTCGTCGACGACGAGGTGGCCGTGGGAGGCGGTCCGGTCCATCAGGTCGGCGAGTTCGTCGAGGAGAGCCGCGTCGGCGGCGGTCCATTTGGCCGTACGGAAGGATTTGGCGGGCTTGGCCCAGCGGAGGGTCTGCTGCTCGGCGGGGGTGAGGTCGGTCTTGGCGGCCAGGGCCAGGAAGTCGGGGTCGCTGAGCAGGCGGAAGAGGACCTGCTGGGGCGTGAGCTTGGGCCAGGTCTGGTCGATGACCTGTTTGACCGGCTTGGAGCGGGCGACGGCGTCCTGGACGCGGTCGTCGGGGGACTCGCCGCGGCGTTCCATCTGGACCAGGATCGCGTGGGACAGGCGCTGGGCGAGGGCGGCCCGCCCGGGGTTGTAGCGGGTGGTGCCGCGGAGCGAGGCGACGATCTCGCGGACTTCGTAGTCGGCGACGCGGTAGCGGTTGACGCCACGGGTGACCAGGACGCCTTCTTCTGGCTTGGCGATGTGCAGCCAGAGGGCGCGGCGGAGCACGGGGGCCATCCGGGCGTCGCCCTTGACGGTGGCGACCGCGGGGTCCTCGGGGTGGGCGTGGTCGCCGAGGATGCCGGCCACGGTGGTCTGGTCGACCTTGACCTCGCCGAGGGCGGGCAGCACCGAGGAGATGTACGACAGGAAGGCGCGGTTCGGGCCGACGATCATGACGCCGGAGCGGGCCAGCTTCTCCCGGTGGGTGAACAGCAGGTAGGCGGCGCGGTGCAGGCCGACGGCGGTCTTGCCGGTGCCGGGGGCGCCCTGGACGCAGACGGTCACCCCCAGGTCGGCGCGGACGATCTCGTCCTGGTCGGGCTGGATGGTGGCGACGATGTCGCGCATCGGGCCGGTGCGGGGGCGTTCGATCTCGTCGGTGAGGATCTTGGAGGTGCCGAGTTCGCCGCCGTGGCCGAGGTCCTCGTCCTCGAAGGCGGTGAGGTCGCCGGCCTGGTAGCCGAACCGGCGGCGGCGCGTGACGCCCATCGGCTCGGTGGGGCTGGCCTGGTAGAAGGCGCGGGAGACGGGGGCGCGCCAGTCGATTACCAGGGCCTGGCCTGCGCCGTCGTGCACGTGTCGGCGGCCGACGTGCAGGGTTTCCGGGAGTTCGTCGGCGGGAGCCGTACCCCGGTCGAGGCGGCCGAAGAAGAGCGGGGTGTCGGGGTGGTCGGCGAGGGCGGCCACGCGCTGGTCGAGCAGGCCCTGCAGGACCTGCTGGGAGACCCAGTCGCCGGCGGCGTCGGCGGAGAGGGACTGGGCGTGCGCGCGCATGGCGGTCAGGGCGGCGCGGGAGGTGGCGAGATGTTCCCGTTCCGCCGCGAGTATGTCGGGGGCCAGCTGGTGGGCGGGCATGCCGGAGCTCCTGTCGGGTGTCGGTGGTGGTCAAAGGCAGCGAAACACAAGAGCTTACTCATGCTCCAGCGCGACACCAACTGGGTTTTCACCCGCGCTGACCAGGTATTCCGCGAGTAAAGGGTGTTGTCGTTTCGTTGCCCGGGTACCTGGAGGGGATGACGCGCGCCTGGGTGTCGCCGGTGATACCGATGGTCGCGAGCTTGCTGCTCGCCGCCCTGTGGGGGCTGTCGGTGTTCGCCGGCTGGGGGCTTGAGGCGTTCTGTTCCGACGGGGAGAGCCGCCGGGCGTGCGCGCAGCGGCTTGACATGGTGTCGACCGTTTCTGGGCTGTTCGCGGTGATCGCGGCGAGCGCCACGGCGGCGGCCCTGCTGACCCGGCGTGGCGGGCTGCTGCCGGTCGCAGTGGTGGCGTGGGTGGCCGCCGAAGCAGTGCTGTTCATCGGCGGGATGGTCGCGCAGTAATCCCCCGAATACCCTGCGAAACCTTATTGAATCGGCATGGGAAAAGCGCGAAAAAGATGCGCAAATCGTGTGATTAAGCTGGACAATAGGGGTATGCCCGGAACCGGGCTTGTCTGGTTAATTCTTGGCTGAGGGGGCCAAGGCGCGAGGGGGTGATGCGGTTGACTCGGGCCGGCGGAATTTCGTGGACTTAACTATTGTCGCCCGGCGGGGGTCGCCCCGCCGGGTTTCTCATGTCAGGACATCGTCGGCATCGATGATCTGGTATGCGTAGCCTTGCTCGGCCAGGAAACGCTGCCGATGCGCGGCGAAGTCCTGATCGACGGTGTCCCGGCTCACCACCGAGTAGAACCGCGCGCCACCCCCGTCGGCCTTGGGCCGCAGCACCCGCCCGAGCCGCTGCGCCTCCTCCTGCCGTGACCCGAAGGTCCCGGAGACCTGGATGGCGACCGCCGCCTCCGGCAGGTCGATGGAGAAGTTGGCCACCTTCGACACCACCAGGACCTGGATCTCCTTGTCCCGGAAGAGCTGGTAGAGCCGCTCCCGCTCGCGGACCCGGGTCTCGCCCTTGATGACGGGCGCGTTCAGGTGCTCGGCCAGCTCGTCGAGCTGGTCGATGTACTGGCCGATGACCAGGACCTGCTCGCCCGCGTGCCGCCGGACCAGGGCCTCGGTGACGCGGGTCTTGGACGGCGTGGTGGCGCAGAACCGGTAACGCTCCTCGTTCTCCGACATCGCGTACGCGAGGCGCTCCTCGTCGGTGAGGGTGACCCGGACCTCGACGCAGTCCGCGGGGGCGATCCAGCCCTGGTTCTCCATCTCCTTCCAGGGCGCGTCATACCGCTTCGGGCCGATCAGGGAGAACACATCGCCTTCCCGGCCGTCCTCGCGGACCAGGGTGGCGGTCAGGCCGACCCGGCGGCGGGCCTGCAGGTCGGCGGTCATCCGGAAGATCGGCGCGGGCAGCAGGTGCACCTCGTCGTAGACGATCAGCCCCCAGTCGCGTGCGTCGAACAGCTCCAGATGCCGGTACGCGCCCTGCCGCTTGGCCGTCATGACCTGGTAGGTGGCGATGGTGACCGGCCGGATCTCCTTCTTGGTCCCGGTGTACTCGCCGATCTCGTCGGCGGTCAGCGAGGTGCGCTTGAGCAGCTCCTGCTTCCACTGGTGCACGCTCACCGTGTTGGTCACCAGGATCAGCGTGGTCGCCTGCGCGCGGGCCATCGCGGCCGCGCCGACGATGGTCTTGCCGGCCCCGCAGGGCAGCACGACGACGCCGGAGCCGCCGTGCCAGAACGCGTCGGCGGCCTCCCGCTGGTAGGAGCGCAGCTCCCAGCCGTCCTCGGTGAGCAGGATCGGGTGCGCCTCGCCGTCCACGTAGCCGGCCAGGTCCTCGGCCGGCCAGCCGAGCTTGAGCAGGGCCTGCTTGATGTTGCCGCGCTCGCTCGGGTGCACGATCACGGCGTCCTCGGTGAGGCGCTCGCCGAGCATCGGCTGGATCTTCCGAGAGCGCAGCACCTCCTCCAGGACGGCCCGGTCGGTGCTGGTCAGGACCAGGCCGTGGACGGGGTGTTTGTCCAGGCGGAGGCGGCCGTACCTGGCCATGGTCTCGGCCACGTCGACCAGCAGCGCGTGTGGCACCGGGTAGCGGCTGAAGCCGATCAGGGCGTCGATCACCTGCTCGGCGTCGTGCCCGGCGGCGCGGGCGTTCCACAGGGCCAGCGGGGTCACCCGGTAGGTGTGCACATGTTCGGGCGCGCGTTCCAGCTCGGCGAACGGCGCGATGGCTTTGCGGCACTCGTCGGCACGCTCATGCTCGACCTCGAGCAGCAGCGTCTTGTCCGACTGGACGATCAACGGGCCGTCGTTCACGGGTGCTCCTCATCTCCGGCGTACCGCCTATCCAACACGCGCACGGCCGGAATGAGTCCCGCTTTGCTCACTACTGGTCCCGGGCCGACGCCCGATCCCAAGCCGATGGGTCCACACATATCACGACATGTGCGGACCCATCGCACCGATCATCGGGGTCAGTCGCCAATCCAACCCCGGGCCGGTAGATCACGGAATAGCGTTCTCCCGCCATTCTCACGAGAAGTCGGCTTTCTGGGATTGACTCTGCCTGACGAATCACGCGCGGACAACGAATTTAATTCACGTCCGCCACACCGGTGATCCGGTGCAGAGCGAAGCGGTGGATGGCGGCGCGCGTTTCGTCATACGCCGTCAGATAGCCGCCCTCCATCCTGGCCGGTTCGAGAATCCGGCTGGTGGCCTGACCCTGGGAGTCGAGATAGCCGATCCAGACGCGGGTGCCCTGGCGGATGGCCTCCTGCAAGGCGGCGATGGCGGCGGTGGCGGGCGAGCGGGGCAGGGCGCCGTCGGGTTCGGCGCCGCGTTCCCGGCGGGAGCGGTGGGCGGCGTCGCCGGCCCGGACGGCGCGGATGGCGGCGGCCACGACTTCGGGCTCGGGGCCGTGGAAGCCGTTGACGGCGCGCGGCGGCGGGCTCTCGGCGCGGCGGGCGTCCAGGCGGGTGATCATGACGTCGCCGTCCAGCGATTCGGCGACCGGCGCGTAGCCCATGGCGCGGAGCGAGTCGATCAGCGTGGCCCTGGACGTCTTGGAGGCGACCACGGTCGGGGCCAGCCGGCGCAGCCGGAGCGCGGTCGAGCGGCGGTCGGCGAGCACCTCCTCCAGCACGGCCGGGTCGTCGCAGCGGATGTAGGCGGACGCCGTGCCGACCCTGAGCCGCCCGTGGCGGCGGGCCACGTCGCCGACCAGATAGGTCAGCGGCTGCGGGACCGGCGTGGCGGAGTGGCGGGCCAGCAGGGCGAGGAGCTCCTCGGCGGACTGCCCGGCGTCCAGGGCGCGGCGGACGGAGGGTTCGGAGAAGCGGTAGACGGTCGCGCCGCCCTTGGATTCGATGTCGGCGGCCAGGGCCAGCCAGCGGCCGAGCTCGGTGGTGAGCGGGCCGGGCGCGACGGCGGTCAGGTCGGCCTGCAGGAGCACCCGGTCGACCGGCTCTGGCAGCAGCGGCGCGAGCGCCTCGGCCGCCTCGGCGCGGCCCGCGTTCAGCAGCGCCCGGCCGTGCGCGGACATCACGCCGAGGCCGGTCACCCCGATGAGTTCGGCTTCGCGCAGGGTGAACTCGGTGAACTCGGCCCGCTGGCCGCCGCGGCGGCGGGGCTGTTCCCAGGCCAGCCGGGCCAGCACCGACTCCGTCGACGGGGCCAGCCCCGGTTCGGCGGAGACGAGCACCGCGAGGGTCTTGGCGCGCACCTCGGCGGCGGCCGACCGGCGCAGGTCGGGGTGGAGGGCGTTCAGCACACGGTCCTTCTCGTCCCTGCTGCCCGCCAGACCTGGCGCGCGTTCCAGGGTCAGCCAGGCCGCGGCGAGCATGCCCCAGCGGCCCTCGGTCGGCCGGGCCCGCCAGGCGTCGTAGGCGGCGGTCGGCAGCCACTCGCCGTCGACCGAACCGCCGGCGGCGACCAGACCGGCCGCGTGCGCGATCTCCGCGGTGCACGCCGCCGCCCATTCGGGCAGGTCCAGCGCCTGAGCCGTGCGTTTCAGATCCCGTACGGCCAGGCCGCCCGTCCGCAGCACTCCCGGAGCCTCGACGCTCCACAGCTCGCACAACTCCTCGACCGACCGCACGAAGCCGAACGCCTGCCCGGCCGCCGTACGGTCCGCCAATCCCTGGTCGCGGGCGATGCCGTCCAGCGGCGGCGGCACGGGGGACAGGTCGCGGTGCAGCCGCCCGTCCCGCAGCACCAGCCCGACCTCACGCGGCAGCGCCACGCTCTCGTCCCCGGTCGCGCCGAGCAGCCCGCGCGCCAGCAACTCCTCGATGGGCGACTGCGCGTCGGCGACCCTGACCTCCCGCCGCGCGTTGGGCACCCGCCCGCTGGACGGCCCCCAGGCGAGCTCGTCCAGCGCGGCCCTGGCCGGCGGGGAGATCTCCCCGAGCAGCCGCCGAATGTTCGCCGGTTCGCCGAACAATTCCGCAAAGCGTTCGCGGGGCGCGCCGGGACCGGGCGGCGCGATGTCGGCCAGGATCGCCTCCACCGCTTCCGGGGCGTGATGCCGGAACACGTCGAGCACCGGCGGCCCCAGACCCGCGGGCGGGTCCAGCGCCTCTGTGACGCCGGGGGCGAGCCGCAACGCCGTGTCGGCCCCGTGGACCAGGGCCATGGTCCGCAGGCGCTCCACGGCCCCGCCCAGGGCCTGGTCGAGGTCACTGGTGGAGATCGACCGGCCGAGCCGGGTACGCAGGGCGCGCAGCGGGCCTGGGCTGAGCGCGAGGGTCTCGGCCACCGCGAGCGTGAAGCGGTCGAGCCGGTCCAGGGCGCGGCCCAGGGCGGACGGTGTGCCCGCCCGGGAGGCCAGTCCGTTCAGGTGCGCGGGGACCGGGGTGATCAGTTCGGGGCGGGACATGGCGAGAGCGCGCAGCTGCTCGTCGGTTCGGCTGCGCAGCCACTCGGTGAACGCCTCGCTCATCTCTTCCATCGTATGAGCAGCCACTGACAGGATTTCGCGGCAACAGTCGCGTACCGGGCGGAGCTGGGGCAGTATGGCGAGCGTGATCGAGCGCGCCGACCAGCTCGTCCTGGACTTCATCAGCAAGGTCGCGGATCTGGCCCACGGCCGGATGCGACCGGAGCAGCGGCTCGACTTCGTCCGCCGGGTGCGCGAGCGGGTGGAGGAGGAGCGCGCCGGCAGCGAGGACCCGAAGGCGGTCCTGCGGATGCTGGCCAGGTTCGGCACCCCGGAGCAGCTGGTCGAGCGCGAGGTTCGGCGATTAGCCAACATCGCCGGCGAGTCCGGCGAGCCCAGTGAACCCGCACCCACCCGTACGTTCCCGTCCGTCGACGACGGAACCCCGCCGCGCCGCCGCTCCACCCCCGTACCGCCCGGGGTCATGCACTACCGGCAGGAGGCGCGCCGGCGCCTGGCCGGCCGGTCCGGGCGAGGACCATCCGCGTTCAACCGGCTCCGCCAAGCCGCGATGGCCGGCGGCAATCCGATGGCCACCAGGGACGCCTGGTCGATCTTCGCCGACAACCGCAGGGAGGCGGTCGGGCTCGCCCTGTTCGTGCTGGGCGCCCTGCTCGTCCCGTTCCGGCTGCCGAGCGTGGCGATCTTCCCGGTGCCCGGCCTGCTCTGGGCGGTCGGCGCGGTGGTCGTGCTGTCCTGCGAGGGCTGGGTGTTCAACGACCGGCTGCTCGGCCTGTCCGCGCCGGTGGCCGCCTACCTGCTGGGCGGCGGCGGGCTCGCGCTGATCCGGGTCCAGGGCACCGATCTGGGCCGCTTCATGACCGAGTTCCACGGGGTCAGCGGAGTCATGTTCATCATCGGCACGGCGGCCGGGGTGACCTGGCTGATCTACCGCCTGCTGGATCCGCCACCGGGGCCGCCGTCGCGCACGCTGCGGGTGACCCGCTAGGTCAGACCGGCGCGGCCGTGCGTTCTGGCAGCAGGCCGAGCGCGAGCCGGACCCACGAGGCCACGAACCCGTCCCGGTCGGCCCGGCCCGGAGGTTCGCCGACGGTCTCCTGGAAGAGGCGGTAGTGCACCACGGCACCGCCGAGGACCGCGCCGATCCCGGACCAGTCCAGGTCGGAGTCCCGGTATTCGGGCTGCGCCTTGAACCAGGTCGTGATCGAGTCGAACATCGGCTGCAGCAGCCCTTCCCTGACCACGTCCACCAGTTCGGGGAACTGGCTCAGGTCGCGGAAGAAGACCCGGGTCAGCTCGCTCTCCTCGCGGACCTTGGCCAGGCCGGACCGGCACAGGTGGGTGAGGCGCTCCTCGACGGCGACGGTGGAGCCGGCCGCGTTCTGCTCGGCGAGCGCCTCGGCGATCTGGGCCCTGGTCCGGGTGGCGTGCTCGTTCACGGCGGCGGCGAGCACCTCGTACTTGGACTTGAAGTGCCGGTAGAGGCCGCCCGCGCCGGGCGACAGGCCCGCGGCGGCCTCGATCTCGGCCACGGACGTGGCCGCGTAACCCCGCTCGGCGAACAGCCGCAGGGCCTCGTCGATGATCCGCTCGCGCGTCGATCTGCTCATGGGAATGCTGCCTACCTCCGCCACCAAGGGTAGACCGTCAATGTTTCCGTCCGCGGCTCATTGATAAGTGCCCGCTTTCACCGATAAACCGGTTACCCGTAGACGTATCCGTTTTGGCATCCTGTACGGGTGCACCCCCTCGGAAACGTCACCCGCGAGGTGAGACTCAGCCGCCGCCGTGGCGGCCCGCAGGACGGCCGCCTCCAGCGCGGCTCCGACGCCGATTCGGGCGTAATTTCAAGGCGTTCCGGCGGTCCCATGCCGCCTCAGTGGGCATAACCTACATCCATTCCTTTCACGACAGTCTGAACGAGGTCACTCCTGTGCCCAGCGGCAAGGTCAAGTGGTACGACGAGACCAAGGGTTTCGGTTTCCTCACCCGCGACGACGGCGGTGAGGTCTTCGTGCATTCATCCGCGTTGCCCAAAGGCGTGGATGTCCTCAAGCCAGGACAGAAGGTCGAGTTCGGGGTCGCGGAGGGCCGCCGCGGGCAGCAGGCCCTGTCCGTCCGGGTCCTGGAGCAGCCGCCGACCCTCGCCAAGGTCGCCCGGCCGAAGGGCAAGCGCAAGAAGCCGGACGAGATGGTCGTCATCGTCGAGGACCTGATCAAGCTGCTGGACGACATCTCGACGTCGTACCAGAAGAGCAAGCAGCCGGACGCGGCGCACGCCAAGAAGGTGGCCAGCGTGCTCCGCGCCGTCGCGGACGACATCGACGCATAAAGGCTAGAACGGATTGGTTAACGGCTTCGTGTCCGTCGTCGCGGGTAGCCGTACCGGCTTGGCGCGGAGCCGTCTGCGCCTGCCCGCGAGCAGCCAGCCGAGCGACAGCGCCAGCACCACGGCCATCACCGTGAAACCGGCGGGGCCGCGGGCGAACAGCGACAGCATCAATCCGATCAGGCCGCCGAACACCCACGCGATCTGCAGCAGCGCCTCGACCACGCCGAAGGTCGAGGAGCGCACCTCCTCGCCGATCTCGCGCTGCACGATGGCGTCCAGCGCGAGTTTGCCCAGGCCCTGCGCGAACGCGCCGACCAGGGCGACGGCGACGGCCGTCCAGAGGGTGAAGAAGAACGCGGCCACGATCGTGGTGACGGTGGTCAGCGCCAAAGTGGCCAGGACGATCAGCTGCGGGGAGTGCGAGCGGGCCCAGGACGCGACGGCCGCGCCCATCAGGCCGCCGCCACCCGCGGCGGCGGCCAGCAGGCCGATCGTGATCTCGGGCGCGAAGCCGGGCAGGTGCTTGTCCTGGACCAGGAAGAGCAGGAAGAACACCAGGAAGCCGGCCTGGATGCGGATCGCGGCGTTGGCCCGGATCGCCTCGCCGACCACCGGGCCGACCTGGAACCAGGTCCGCCAGCCGGGGGCCGGGGCCTCCTCGTCCTCGTCGGTGTCGGGGGAGTCGACGTGGCGCGGGAGCCGTACCGCGACGACGCCGCAGATCAGGAAGAGCACCATCGCGCCGCGCAGCACCCATTCCGCGCCGATCCAGGCGGTCAGACCGGCCGAGGCGGCGGCCGCGCCACCGGCCGCGACCAGGGCGAACAGGGCGACTCTGGCGTTGGCGGTGACGAGGGTGATGTCGGCGGGGAGCACGCTCGGCATGATCGCGGCCCGGGACACGTTGTACGCCTTCGACAGCACCAGCACCGCCAGCGCGGCCGGGAACAGCGACAGCACGTCGCCGTACACGACCGAGGAGGCCATCCCCCAGCAGAGCAGCCCCCGGGCGAACAGTGTGCCCGCCATCACATAACGCCGCCCCGACCGGAACCGGTCGAGCACCGGCCCGACGAAAGGCGCGACCACCGTGAACGGGACCATCGTGATGACCAGGTAGAGCGCCACCTGCCCGCGCGCCTGCCCGACCGGCAGCCCGAAGAACAGCGCCCCGGCCAGCGAGACGGTGATGAACGCGTCCCCCGCGCTGTGCGCCGCCGTCAACTCGATCAATCGGCCGAGCCCGGTCCGGCCCGCCCCTTGCGCATAGGTCAGCCGCCGGGTCGCCTGCCCCACTCGCCGCCCGCCTCTGGCCACCGTCTGCCCCGCTCGGACCGTGGCCCCCGCAGCGGTACGGCTGGCGCGGGCGGTCCCCCGACCTGCGCGCCGAACACGATCCCAGGCACCCGCCACAGGTGACGCTCCCTCCCCGTAGGTTGAAAATCCAGTCTTACCGACCGGGTCGGGTGCTGTCCGCTCCTGGCGTAGGTGAAAATAAAGTGTGAGTCGTACCCGGATCAGAAGCTCGGCAGCCGACCAGGCCTGCTCCGCCGCCGTCGAACTGGCCCGGCGCGGCGCCGAGGAGATCGCCAGGCCCGGCGAGGTGGGCGAGTATCTGGGCTTCGACAGTGAGGGTGACCGTGTGGTCACCCACTACTTCGTCTGTCTCGATCGCGCCTACCAGGGCTGGCGCTGGGCGATCACCGTCGCCCGCGCGTCCCGCGCCAGGAATGTGACCATCAGCGAGACCGTCCTGCTGCCCGGGGCCGGCGCGCTGCTGGCGCCCACCTGGGTGCCGTGGAACCAGCGGCTCCGCCCCGGTGACCTGGGCGTCGGCGACCTGCTGCCGGCCGAGGCCGACGACGACCGGCTGGCCCCCGGCTTCACCGAAACCGACGACGACACCGACCACCAGATGATTTTCGAGTACGGTCTGGGCCGCGCCCGGGTGCTCTCGCCGCTGGGCCGCGACCTGGCCGTGCAACGCTGGCACAACGGCGAGCCTGGCCCGGACACGCCGCTCGCCGCCGCCGCGCCCGCCCAGTGTTCGACCTGCGGCTTCTACTGGCCGCTGGCCGGCGCCCTCCGGCTCGGGTTCGGGGTGTGCGCGAATGAGTATGCGCCGGACGACGCCCGGGTGGTCGCCGCCGACCACGGCTGCGGGGCGCACTCGGAGGCGACGACGGTGCCGTCGATGACTCCGGACCACGCGCAGCCGATTCTGGACGACCTCGGCTACGACCTCATGCCCGACGACGAAACCGACGCGGAAGCCGGTGCTGACCAAGATCTTGGCTGAGGCAAGGAATGTCGGGTAGGGGCGCTAACCTACGTTGGCTGGATCAGCCCCTTCCGAGAGCGTGAGATGAACGACTCCTTCGGCACCACACGCCTGCGCGAAACCGTCCTCGCCGCCTGGGCGGCCTCCCCTGCCCGGTTCCGGGAGGACGCGAACGCCGAAGAGGACTTCGCGCTGGGCGGTTACCGGGACCGGCTGATCGTCGAGCTCGCCCAGAACGCGGCCGACGCCGCGCTGCGCGCGGGTGTGCCGGGACGGCTGCGGCTGTCCCTGCGGGACGGCGTCCTGGAGGCGGCCAACACCGGAGCTCCGCTGGACGCGGCCGGCGTCGAGGGCCTGTCCACCCTGCGGGTTTCGGCGAAACGCGATGAGATCGGGGCGGCTGGCCGTTTCGGTGTGGGTTTCGCCGCCGTTGTCTCGGTCTGTGACTCCCCGTCGGTGTATTCGCGCTCGTCCGGCGGCGTGCGCTGGTCTCGCGAGGAGACCGGCGCCCTGGTCGCGGCCCAGCCCACCGTCAGCGCTGAACTGGCGGAACGCGCCGGGCATGTCCCGCTGCTGCGCCTCCCGTTCCCGATGGACCCGGCGACCGTCCCCGACGGCTTCGAGACGCTGGTCCGGCTCCCGCTCCGCGACAAGGTCGCCGAGCAGGCCGTTCGCCAGATGCTGGAGGAGACCAGCCCGGCCCTCCCGCTGGTGATGCCCGCCCTCACCGTCATCGAGATCGAACTCGACGGCGAGGTCCGCACGGTCACCTCCGACGGCTGGCACGTCAGCACCGCCACGGGCTCCTTCGCCCCCGAACAGGTCGCGGAACTCTTCGCCGACCGCCCCACCGAGGAGCGCGCCCGCCCGTTCTGGCAGGTCCGCTGGGCCGTCCCGGTCAGGAACGGCGAACCGCGCGCCCTGCCGAAGGACGTCCCGGCCGTCATCCACGCCCCCACCCCCAGCGAGGAACCGCTCGACCTGCCCGCGCTGCTGATCGCCACCTTCCCGCTGGCGACCGACCGGCGGCATGTCGCGACCGGCCCGCTGACCGACTTCCTGATCCGCCGCGCCGCCGAGCTGTATGTGCTGCTTCTGCGCCAGTTGCCGCGCACCCCGAAGCTGCTCGACCTGGTGCCGGGCATGCTCGGCAAGGGCGAACTCGACGCGGCCATCCGCCGCGAGATCGTCTCGCTGCTGCCGGGCACTCCGCTGCTTCCCGCGCTCTCCGCGCCGTCGGACCCGGACGGCGAGGACCAGTTCCGGGCCACGCTGAACCGCCGCTGGGCCACCGACCTGCCCGCGGAATCCGACGCCTACCGGCTGATGTCCGAGCTGGCCGAGCAGACCGACGAGTCGCTCGTCGCCGGGCGGCAGGCCCGCGCGGTCGCCGGTTCCGGCGAGTTCCTGGAGCAGGTCGCCGACCTGGTCCCCGGCCTGCTGCCCACCGGCTGGCCGTCCCGGCATCCCGCGCTGACCACACTGGGCGTGCGCCGGGTCGAGCTGGCCGACGTCGTCGACATGCTCTCAGGCGACGAGGTGGCCGACCGGGAACCGTCCTGGTGGCGGGCGCTGTACGAGGTGCTGCCCGCCGACGACCCGGAGGCGATCGCGGCCGTCGCGGTGCCGCTCGCGGACGGGCGGCTGGTCCGCGGGGCACGCGGCACGCTGCTGCTGACCGAGGGCGGCTTCGATCCGGCCGCGCTGGCTCCGCTGGGGCTGCGGATCGTGCACCCCGAAGCGGCGCATCCGCTGCTGCTCCGGCTGGGGGCGGGCGAGGCTACCCCCCGGACCGTCCTGGAAGATCCGCTCACCCACGCGGCCGTGACCGAGTCGGCCGGCAGCGCTGATCCCGAACCGGTCGCGCAGGCCGTGCTCGCCCTGGTGGACGCGGCCGGTCTGTCCGCCGGCGAAGCCCCCTGGCTGGCCGATCTCGCGCTCCGCGGCGCGGACGGAGCCGTCTACACGGCCGGTGAGCTGCTGCTGGAAGGCGGCGACCTGGCCAAACTGATCGACCTGGAAGCGCCGTTCGCCGCCCCCGACCTGGTCGAGAAATACGGCTCCCGCGTCCTCGCCGCAGCGGGCGTGCTCGACGGATTCGCCGTAGTCAACGACTCCGACGTACTACTCGACCCCGACGAGTGCGAGCACGACCTGGACCGCGAGGACGAGTGGCTGGACGCGATCCTCGACCTGCTGCCCGAATTCGACGTGCCCCCGGTGGCGCGCGAGTTCACCGCCATCCGCGACCTGGAGTACGTCGCCGACTGGAAGGCCGCCCTCACCCTGCTGGCCCGGCCGCCGCTGCGCGCCGCGCTGCTCCCGCTCCGGGTGCTGGTCGCGGGCGAGGTCGTCGAGGTCCCGTCCTACACCGCGTGGTGGCTGTCCAAGCACCCGGTGCTTGGGGACAGAACGCCCACGTCGCTGCGCCTGCCCTCCGGCGACCCGCTCCTGTTCGGCCTGTACGGCGACGCCCCCGCCGACCTGGACGAGACCGCGCTGACCATGATCGGCGTGCGCTCCACCCTGGCGGACCTGCTGGCCTCGCACGGCGGCCCGGAAGAGCTGCTCGACCTGATGGCCGACCCCGCCATCGAACTCGACCGCCCTCAGCTGCGCGCCCTGTGGATGGCCGTCGCCGGGGTGGAACCCTCCCGGATCCGCCCGCCGTCGGCCGTCCGCGCCATCCTCAACGGCGCCATCGTGGTCGCCGACGCGGAGGACGGCCAGGTCGCCGGCGGCGACTCCCCGCCGGGCGAGCCGGTCGTCGTCGAAGCCCCCGACCTGCTGGCCCTGGTGGCCGACCGGCCGCTGATCCTGGCCCCCTTCGACCTGGCCGAAGCCCTCTCCGAGGTGCTCGACCTGCCGCTGGTGGGCGAGATCGTCACCGGCGACGTGACCTCCACCGGAACAGAAAGCCAGGTCCCGCCCGAGGTCCACGCCCTGCTCCCGACCGCCCCGGCCACGTATGTCGAGCACGAGGAGCTGCTGGTCGACGGCCGGCCGATCCCGTGGCGTTTCTTCGACGGCAAGGTGCACGCCAGCGGCGTGGAAGGTCTCGCGCGGGGTCTCGCCTGGGCGGCCGGGCAGTGGGGGGACCGGCTCGCCGTGGCCGCCCTGCTGCGCGACCCGGCGCGGGTGCCGCTGCTGCTGGCCGAGGCCGATCTCGACAGCTGAGCGTTACTTCTGTCGCTGGTTGCGGCGGTACACGTAGGTGAGGCCGAAGCAGCCGAGGCCGATGCCGGCCACGCAGGTCCAGATCCACCAGCTCTGGGCCGGGCGGATGACGAGCAGCGCCAGCAGGGCGGCCACCCAGAGTCCGATGCCGACGAGGATGGTGGCGGAGTCGTTGGTCTGCAGCGGCTCCGGGTCCGGTTTGCGTGGCGGCTTCATCCGATCAGCCTAGGCGACCAGGTCATCGTGAGGATGAGCGCGGGTCGTACACGAATCGATCACGAAAGAATCACGTCGGTCTCGTGGGTCTTTTCGCAGCTGGTAATGGGTGTCACTCTGCGCGCGTGAGTCTCACCCAAACCCCCCAAAGTGCCAGTTTTCTCAACAAGTACTTCAAGATCTCGGACCGTGGTTCGACGGTCGGGACCGAAGTGCGCGGCGGTCTCGCCACGTTCTTCACCATGGCCTACATCGTCGTCCTGAACCCGATCATCATCGGTACGGTCAAGGACGCCGACGGCCAGTTCCTCGGCGACGGCCTCACCGACAACATCCCCCTGGTGGCCGTGGCCACCGCCTTCGTGGCCGGTGTGCTGACCATCCTGATGGGCATCGTGGCCAACGTCCCGTTCGCGCTCGCGGCCGGTCTCGGCCTGAACGCCTTCGTGACGTACGGCATCGCCACCCAGATGTCGTGGGAAGACGCGATGGGCCTGGTGGTCCTGGAAGGTCTGATCATCCTGCTGCTGGTGCTGACCGGATTCCGGACAGCCGTCTTCCATGCCATTCCAGGCAGCCTGAAGACGGCCATCTCGGTCGGCATCGGCCTGTTCATCGCGCTGATCGGGTTCGTGGACGCCGGATTCGTCCGCAAGACGGCCGCCCCGGCCCCGCCGATCGAGCTCGGCATCGCCGGCGCGCTGGCCAGCTGGCCGATCCTGGTCTTCGTGGTCGGCCTGCTCACCACCATCGTGCTGGTGGCGCGCAAGGTGAGGGGCGCGATCCTGATCGGCATCGTGTCGACGACCGTCTTCGCGATCATCGTGGAGCTGTTCGCCAAGGTCGGGCCGGCGAATCCGCCGGGGCAGCCGTACAACCCGTACGGGTTCGGGCTCAACACGCCGGATCTGCCGGCCATCGACAAGATCTTCGCGCTTCCGGACCTGAGCCTGCTCGGGCAGTTCAGCCTGTTCGGGGCGTTCTCGAAGATCTCCGTGGTGCTGGCGCTCCTGCTGGTCTTCACTCTGCTGATCACCGACTTCTTCGACACGATGGGGACCATCGTGGGCGTCGGCAAGCAGGCGAACCTGATGCAGGAGGACGGCACGCTGCCCAAGACCCGCGAGATCCTGCTGGTCGACTCCATCGCCGCCGCGGCCGGTGGCGCGGGTTCGGTGTCGTCCAACACCACCTACATCGAGTCGGCGGCGGGGGTGGGGGAGGGCGCTCGCACCGGTCTGGCCAGTGTGGTCACCGGTGTGCTCTTCCTGCTCACGATGTTCCTGGCGCCGCTGGTGGCGGTGGTTCCTTACGAGGCGGCCGCGCCCGCGCTGGTGGTCGTCGGCTTCCTGATGATGACCTCGATCCGGGAGATCGACTTCACCGACTTCGAGATCGCCATCCCGGCGTTCCTCACCATCGTGCTGATGCCGTTCACGTACTCGATCGCGAACGGGATCGGCGCCGGTTTCATCGCCTACGTCCTGATCAAGCTCGTCAAGGGGAAGACCCGGGAAATCCATCCGCTGCTCTGGGTGGTCACCGCGCTGTTCGTGATCTACTTCGCGCTCGGCCCGCTGAAGATCCTCCTCAACCTCGGCTGATCTGGTGCGAGGATCCCCATCGGGGCTCCGATGGGGATTCTTCGTTATACCGGTGTTGCCACCGGGTAACTGAAAGTTTCAATAGCGGCCCGATATTTTATGGGGTCAGGACTCTGCCGCTGGCCCGTTCCTGCCTGGGGATTGACCCCTCTTCCGGGGAATTCTAGCCTCCGTGGACAACACGAAAGCTATCGAAAACTTTCGGAAAAGGAGATCCTGTGCCTTCCTCGAAATGGCGATCTCTCGCGGTGGTCTGCGCGGTGGCGTCGGCTGCGGCCAGCGTTCTCATCGCCACGCCCGCCCACGCTGACGGGACCCTTCGCGGGCATGCCGTCGAACGGGGCAAGTTCATCGGTGCCGCGATCGCGACAACTCCGCTCGCCAACGAGACGGCTTACCGGAATATCGCGTCCACGGAGTTCAACCAGATCACGGCCGAGAACGCGATGAAGTGGGAGTCGACCGAGCCGAACGACAACCAGTACACGTTCACCGGTGCCGACCAGATCGTCAACTTTGCCACCCAGAACAACCAGCAGGTTCACGGGCACACGCTGGTGTGGCACAGCCAGACGCCGGGCTGGGTGCAGGGTCTGAACGCCACCAACATGCGGGCCGCGATGAACGAGCACATCGCCACCGTCGTCGGCCGGTACGCGAACAACGCGACCGTGGTCTCCTGGGACGTCGTGAACGAGGTCTTCGACGACAACGGCAACATGCGGCAGTCGTTCTGGTTCAACACGCTGGGCCAGAGCTACATCGCCGACGCCTTCCGCGCCGCGCGGGCCGCCGACCCGAACGCCCGCCTGTGCATCAACGACTACAACGTCGAGGGCATCAACGCCAAGTCCACCGCCATGTTCAACCTGGTTCAGTCGCTGCGCGCGCAGAACGTGCCGGTCGACTGCGTCGGCTTCCAGGGCCACCTGGCGATCCAGTTCGGCTTCCCGAACGACATCCAGCAGAACATGCAGCGTTTCGCCAACCTCGGGGTCCAGGTCAGGGTCACCGAGCTGGACGTCCGCATGCAGACCCCGCGGACCGCGGCCAAGGACACCACGCAGGCCCAGTACTACACCAACGTCATCAACGCCTGTAACGCGGTCACCGCGTGCGCCGGTGTGACGATCTGGGGCTTCACCGACAAGTACTCGTGGGTGCCGGACACCTTCTCCGGTGAGGGCTTCGCCCTGATCTACGACAACAATTACGCGGTCAAGCCCGCGTACACGGCGGTCCACAACGCGCTCGACGGTGGCACCCCGACCAATGACACGACTCCACCGACGACACCGGGCACGCCGACGGCGTCCGCGATCACCTCGACCGGGGCGACGCT
>NZ_BLAD01000101.1:33146-40200 GCF_009687845.1 Acrocarpospora corrugata | reverse complement strand
CTCAACCTCCGCTATTCAGCGTTGAGGGTGCCTGGAGATCGTTGATATGAAGAAGGTGCACCTGAACTGCAAGGATGTGAGTGTCTAGATCACATTCGCAGAAGAACCAGGTGCACCTAACAGGTGAATCGTACGGGATGGGACCGTCGCTTATCCGTGAGCGGGGACGGTCGAGGGCTGATCGGACACGCCGGAGCCGTTCTCCTGCGTAAATGCGCTGATCAGGTGGGTCTGACGCCTGCATTGGGCTCCGCGCTGGCCAAGCTGGACGGATCTCCGCGGTGGGATCGCGGGATGGTGCTGGTCCAGCTCGCGGTCGCGATCGCGCTTGGGGCGACCAGCATGCGGCAGATCGCGCTGCTGACCCATCAGGCCGATGTGTTCGGCGATCCGCCGTCGGACTCGACAGTGCGACGGATACTGGAGCTGGCCGAGCCGGCGCTGCTGGGCAGGATCGCCAAGGCCCGGGCGAAGGTCCGCGCCCGCGTATGGGAGCTGATCGAAGCCACCCAGCAGGGCTTCCCCTGGTTGAAGGTCGCCGGGAAGGTCCTGACCGGGTGGATCGTGATCGACATCGATGCGACCATCGTGCTCGCTCATTCGGCCAAGGAAGGCGCGGCGGCCACGTTCAAGCGGACATATGGCTTTCATCCGCTGGCGGCCTGGTGCGCCAGCACCCAGGAATCCTTGGCGATGCTGTTGCGGCCGGGCTCGGCGGGCAGTAACACCGTGGCCGACCATCTGGAGGTGCTGGCCGCGGCGATCGCGCAGATCCCGGCATCACGGCGGGCCAAGCTGCTGATCCGCGTCGGCGGTGCCGGGGCGACGCACGAGCTGCTGGAACGAGTTGAGGCGCTCAACACCACGCGGCGGACGGTCCGTTTCACGGTGGGCTGGACGATCACCGATGTGGATGAGGCCGCGATCGCCGCGCTTCCCGGCAAAGCGTGGGATCGTGCGCTCACCCAGGATGGCGACCCGCACGAGCACGCGGGTGTCGCCGAACTGACCGGCCTCAACGCCCGAGCCGCCGTGTGGAGGTGCCGGCTGATCGCCCGCCGGGTGGTGCCCTCCAGACGGCACCAGGCCAAGCTCACCGCCTTGGAGAAGAAGACGGGCTGGAAGTACTCGATCATCGCCACCAACCTCGGCCCGCGCGGGATGCGCGGAGTGCCCGGCAGTCACCAGGCGCAGTTCATCGATGTGCTGCACCGCTCCCACGCCGGGGTCGAGGATCGCGTGCGCACGAACAAGGCGATGGGGCTGCGCAACCTGCCGTCCAGGACCTGGACGGTGAACGCCGGCTGGCTGCTGGCCGCGAACATCGCCGCCGACCTGGATGCCTGGACCCGGCTGCTTGGCCTGTATGACGAGCCCGATCTGGCCCGGGCCGAACCGCAGACCCTGCGCTACTGCTTGTGGCATCTGCCCGCCCGGCTCGTCTGTCACGCCCGGCGCCGCGTGTTGAAGATCAGCGCCACCTGGCCCTGGAAGAACGCGTTTCTCATCTGCTGGCAGCGCCTATGTGCTCTTCCGGCACCAACATGACCTGCATCACGATGCCCAAGCGATGCAGGAAGGAGTGACCGCATCACCCACGCGGACCGTGGAACCGCCGCCCATCCGAGCGCTTCGGACAGATCGGCACACCGCCCGCCCGCATCGAATAGGACTGCAAGGCAGGAAATTCCATCAGCCGAACCCGGTCAGACGGGCTGCTCACCCCGTGAGTCATCGAGGTCAATACCTTCACGATTGAGCTGACGCCATACCTTCCGCGCCCCCGTACACCCGCCGGCCTTCCCTTTCCCACCCGCATGATCTCGGTCTTCAGATACTCATCCCGCAGCTCGCGATCCGACGGCTCAACCGCACGCTTTTTGACCGCGTAGTACGTGGACGAGGCGAATTCCAGGGCCGCACAGACCGGCTCGACGCCAAACCGATCCCGATGCGCGTCAACGAACTCGACTAGCGCGGCAGCCTCGGGTCGAGTTCCCGGGCGAAATACGCCGACGCGGCCTTCAATATCTCATTGGCCCGGCGCAGTTCCCGCACCTCGCGTTCCAGCTCCGCGATTCTGGCCGCGTCCGGGGAGGTGGTGCCGGTCCGCCGCCCGCCGTCGATCTCCGCTTGACGCACCCAGGTGCGCAGCGCCTCCCGGTGCACGCCCAGCCGGTCGGCCACCCGTGCGATCGTCCCTGTCTTGTTCCCGGTCTCCTCCCGCAGCTCAAACACCATCTTCACCGCGCGCTCACGCAGCTCATCGGGGTATTTCCTCGGCGCCGACATGGCCCTCACCTTTCCAGGTTTCAGGGCCTCCAAGAAACCCGGAGCACCTCACAGCGTCGTCTACGCCAACTCCGCGCTCACCGCGATCGACGACTTCTACCTGCGGCGCGGCCTGGGCAAAGCCGTCGTCGAGCGTGACGAGCTGCCGCAGACGGCTCCGCGCGCCCTGGATGAGCGCGCCCGGATTTCGCTGGCTGCGCGCAGTGGAGGGGCACCTATCCCCGCGAGACCGGGTCATCGCGCTGATCCCGTACTACGCCGGCGCCCGCATCAGCGAAGTAGTCCGCCTCGATGTCGGTGACGTGCGCCGCTCGGCCCGCAAGGCCGAACTGCGCATCTACGGCAAACGCGGTAAGGTCCGCACCCTGCAGATCCACCCCAAGCTCCGCCCCGACCTCGACCAGTGGCTGCAGGAGCGCCTCAACTGGCCCAACCCTGAGAACAATCCGGCACTGTTCCTCAACGCAGGCGGCGGACGGCTCTCCGCCCGCGCCGCCAGCGGCATCATCGCCTCCATCACGGCCGACGCCGCGCTGGAGGACGAAACGACCGCCCACGTCCTGCGCCACACCTTCGCCACAACCCTTGTACGTGGTCACGCCGACCTGGTCGTCGTCGCCGAGATGCTGGGGCACGCCCGCCTGGAGACCACCCGCCACTACAGCCTGCCCACCGACGAAGACAAGGCAGCGGCCCTCAATCTGCTCACCATCGACCGCTGACCAGCGCCTCCCTCCCACCAAGCTCATCTACCGCTTACATCCTGCATCAGACGGCATTCCCGCAGGTCTAAGCCACTCAAGATCGACTCATGGCCGGTCCCGTATCCCGGTTGGACCCGTAGCTGCTCCGCCACCTCG
This sequence comes from Acrocarpospora corrugata, assembly GCF_009687845.1. Lineage (GTDB taxonomy): Bacteria > Actinomycetota > Actinomycetes > Streptosporangiales > Streptosporangiaceae > Acrocarpospora > Acrocarpospora corrugata. The sequence goes on along the minus strand of NZ_BLAD01000101.1, from coordinate 37,048 downwards.
CGCGCGCCTGCGATAGTGAACATGTGCGGCCACCCCTTGGTCGGCCTGGCCCGCCATTCGGCGTCGGTCATGTCCGTGGTGTAGCGGCGTGTCCTGGCCGGATGATCGGCTCCGTGGCCGAGCAACTGGCCGCCAACCGCGAGCAGCTGGCCACCCTCGGTCCGGCCCGGCTGGCGCCGCGCCTGCTGGACGACGCCACCGTGAACCGGATCAAGGAAGTGTTCGGCGTCCAGCGCGACGACATGTGGCTGTGGCAGGAAACCGGGCGGCGCTGGCAGGCCGAGACCCTGACCCCGCAACAGCGGACGCTGGTCGACCGGTATGAGGCGCTGGTGACCGAGTTCGCCGCCTCCAACGCCGAGATCCTCGCGCTGGCCGACGAGCTGGCCGCCGGCACCATCGAGACGGTGATGGCCAAGAGCGACCTGGAGCTCGGCATCGAGGCCGTGCTGCGAGGCCTTGGCCCGCGCTGATCGCGGGCCCGGCCCGGCTCGGGGACGGCCGCTCGACCCGTGGCGTTCACTCGTACGGGTGTTCGATAGGGTGCGGTGATGGACATCCGGGTCTACGGGCACAACGGCCGCCTCTACCTCTGGGGCGAAGACCTGGGCCCCACTGGACGATCAGCCGCGTCTACGGGCACTACTCCAAGCCGGGAGGGCGCGAGGGGTCGGGCCGCCGACAGGTTTCGTCGCGACGGCCGCCGCGAGTGTTGCGTCCCGTCGTACCTGACACGGCGGCGAGGGTCTGACCAGCGGTGCGACAAGTGAGGCGGGACGTCCCAACCCCTGCGTCGTCCCGCTGAACTTGACGCAACGCATCAGATTGCAGCTGGCCTTGTCCCAAGTCACAGGTAGCAGAAGCCGTTGGAGTTACACGCTAGGACGTTGTAGATGGTCTTGAGCTTCTTCAGGAGTGGGACGTCGTGGTCGGCGAGCCAGGTGGGGTTGTACTCCTCCGTGAGGGAGGTGGCACTGATGGGATACCTAAACAATCCCGCCGTTGATTCGGCGAAGTACTCATCTGCGTTCTGACGGGTGTTCACATCCTGTCCGACATAGCTAGCCTCCGGGCCCCGATCGTTCAGGATGGTCTGGACGGAGTTTCTGAGTGTCTCGTTGAAGTTCACGGGCATGTGGCCGAACTCGTGGGCCAGCGTGTGTCCGTGGTGGTAGGTGGACTTGCCTTCGATGTAGACCAGGTTTTCTTCCCCAACCGCGACCGCGCCGCTGGAGGCGCCACGCACGTCATCCCACGGCCGATCGTTGACGCATCCCTCCTCTCCCTCAGGATCTTCATCGGTGCACGTGGTCGTGCCGGCCTTGCTCCGCCATGGCGGAAGGTCGGTCAGCTTTGCATCGTGCGGGATGATGTGGATGTCGATGCGCTTACCGAGGAAGATTCGTTTCGCCTGTTCGGTAAAGGCGCCCGCCATCTTGTGGGCGATCACTTTCGCCGCGTCCGCGTCCGGGCCGTCCCCCGGTGTGCCCATCCACGCACGGGCCTTAGCGATGTAGACGTAATCGATGATCTTGCCCGCGAGCGCCGTCCGCGTACCTAGTAACCTGGCTGGCAGGCCGCCAATCTTCGCGTACAGATTGTATTCTGTGGTGACGCTTGGTGCCTTCAGCGAGGTGTTAGTGGTGGGCTGAGGAAGTGGAATATCGCTTGTGATCACCGTCACCTCGGGACAGCCACGAGTCACGTCCCAAGACAATGTGGTGCCATTCCCGTAGGGGCTACCTGTCGCGGTGAATTGGTTGAGCCTGGTGTTCGCCAGGCAGGTCGCGGCGGCGGAGGCTGGGTCCGCGGTGGCTGGGGAGGCTGATACTACGAGGCCCGTGACCAGGATCGTCGAGAGGACGACGCCGGTCAAGCAGCCTTTTATTGTGCTGTTCACGATTGAGCTCCGAATCGGAAGAGAGTGGATTGTCTAAGGTCCAGGCCGGCGATCTCGGCCCGGCGCAGCCCGGTGCCGAGCATCAGGTGCACGATCGCGCGGTCGCGCAGCGGCCGGGCATGGCGGTGGGTGACGGGGTCGGCGCCGTGGTGGTGGCGGCACCGTGGTGATAGATGAGATCGGTCTCGATGCCGCCGTCGCAGACGTACGGTCTCCCACCGGGGGTGGGAACGGTCATGGTTGGTTCCTTGCTCGTACGGGCATGAAAGGGATTGCGTGTCCTAGCGGAACCGACGGCCTTCGTCGCGGCGGTAGGCCAGCACGGCAAGCGCGGCCAGCGCCACCGTCCAGACGCCGAGCATGAGCAGGGCCGTCGGGTTGGGTGAGTGGTCGGTGACCGCGGCCCACATCAGCTCGGCGGCCCCGCGGGTGGGCAGGTAGGGCGCCACGGTCTGCACGAACGCTGGTGCCTCCGTGGGTGAGGACATGAGGCCGCCGAGGAACGCCAGCGGGAAGAACAGGATCTGCGACACGGCCAGCGCCGCCTTCATCGGCATCCCGTAGCCGATGGCCAGGCCCATGAGCGTGAATGGCACTGCGGCGACGAGTGCGGCACCGGTGCCGAGGGCCAGGCCGGCCACGGTGGTTGTGGCGTCGGTGAGCAGCGCGGCGATCAGCACCACGGGCAGCAGCGAGGCCACGGTCATCACCGATCCGGTGAGGATCCGTCCGGCGAAACGGGGTCCCGGTCCTGCCGGCAGTGTGCGGCTGTAGGAGTCCCAGGGCAGGGCGCGGTCGGCGGAGACCCCGACGCCGTAGCCGAACAGGTTGCTCGTCATGATCGCGAAAGTCGCCATCGAGGCGGTCGCATAGGTGGCGGCAACGCCGTCGTTGGCGCCGAACGGCACGACGAAGAAGAGCATCGAGGCGGCGGGGAAGAACACCGAGCCGATCAGGGCCATCGGCACCCGTACGGTCTCCAACACGTGGAATCTGGTGTGGGTCAGGGTCAGCGTGGTCATGCGTTCGCTCCAGTCAGCGGTCGGTCGGCGGGGGAGGCGGCGGGAACCGCGGGAGATGCGGCGGTGGTGATGTGCAGGAACGCCTCTTCCAATGTGGTTGGTCGGGTCGTCAGGTCGCGGAAGGCGACGCCGGACCGGACGAGAGCCCGGACGAGCTCGTCGGAGTCGGTGGTCAGCACGTCGATGCGGCCGTCCGACTCGGACGTCGCCACGACGTTCGGCAGCGGTGGCAGTGTCGCGGCGGTCAGGCTGACCCGGTGCACGCCGACCAGGGCACGGATGGCGTCGACCGAGTCGTCGGCCAGGATGCGACCGTTGTCGATGACCACGGCGCGCTGGGCCAGAGCCTCGACCTCGTCGAGGTAGTGGCTGGTCAGCAGCACCGTGCCACCCTCGGCGTGGAAGTCGCGGATGGCGTCCCACAGCACGTGCCGGATCTCAACGTCGAGACCGGTGGTGGGCTCGTCGAGGAACACCAGCCGTGGCCGTCCGACGAAGGCGAGGGCGACCGCGAGGCGCCGCTGCTGGCCACCGGACAGGCCGCCGGTCTGTCGGCGGGCCAACTTCTCCAGCCCGAACCGGGCCAGCACCTCGCTGCGCGGCAGCGGGTTGGGATAGTGCCGGGCGACGTAGTCCACGCACTCGCCCACGCGCAGCGTCGGCGCCAGGCCGGTCTCCTGCGGGGTCACGCCGATCAGCCGCCGGCTGGCGGGCTCGAGCGGGGAGCCGCCGAACAGTTCGACGGTGCCCGAGGTCGGCCGGCGCAGGCCGACCAGCAGGTTGAGCAGGGTGGACTTGCCGGCCCCGTTCGGACCGAGCAGGCCGACCACCTCGCCTGCGCCGACGGCCAGGTCGACGCCGTGCAGCGCCACCGTGCCGCCGAACCGACGCGTCACGTTCCGCACCTGCGCGACCGTCTCCGGCGGCTCGCCAGGGTTGATTCCTTGAGTCATGGTTCCTCCGTTGGTGATAGCAATGCC
>NZ_BLAD01000101.1:31688-32655 GCF_009687845.1 Acrocarpospora corrugata | reverse complement strand
GCCATCGGCGGGTGGTCCGCCCCGGCCTCGTCACTCACCGGCTGGGGCAGCCGGCGCCGCTAGTCGGGCAAAGGGCGTTAGTCGGGCAAAGGCCATCGCTATCCATCACAACCACCTCCAATCCAACGAGAGTTTGCGGCGCAGAGTCAGAGTAGTTTGCAACGCAAACCACGTCAAGCCGCAAACGAGATGAGATGGCAAACGAGCCGAGGGTGGCTGCTATCGTTTGTGCTGCAAAGTTCTCCGGAACCGCCAACCTCGGTCGGGCGAAGGGTGGATCGTGGTGGATGACGACCCGAGTGAGCTCGCCCCGGCCAGCCCGGCTGAGACACTGCGCCTGATCGATGCCGAGCGGGCCGAGGTGCAGCGTGGCCTGACGCCGGACCCGCGGCTGATCTACGTGCCGTGGGGATTGGCATGGCTCGTGGGGCACGCGTTGATGTTTTTGCGTTTTGGCCCCGACGGGCGTGTGCTGGTCGCGATGCCGGTCGCGCTTCCGCTGATCGTGCTCTATGTCCTTCTGGTCATCGCGCTCGTGGTCTCCGCTCGCGCCGGGATCCGGGCGGGCCGCCACGTCGTGGGCGTCTCCTCGGTGCAGAGCCTACGGTACGGCCTTGCTTGGGTGGCCGCGTTCGGCGCGGTCGCGGCCATCGCCGGCCGCTATAGCGGGATGCTGCCTCCGGCCGAGGTCGGGATGCTCTGGGCCGCGTTGTCGGTCGCGGTGGTCGGCGTGCTCTACATAGCGGGGGCGGCGATCTGGCAGGCGCAGGATATGTTCAGGCTGGGCGCATGGATCACCCTGGTCAATATCGTGGGGGTCCTGGCCGGACCAGGCTGGCACTCGCTGGCGATCAGCCTCGCCGGCGGTGGCGGGCTCCTCGTCGGCGGATTTGTCGCGTGGCGGCGATGGCGGCGACCGAGTCCATGAGCACCGATTCCGCCGCAAACCCTAGCTGGCGACCTGACC
>NZ_BLAD01000101.1:0-31123 GCF_009687845.1 Acrocarpospora corrugata | reverse complement strand
AGCACTACTCTCTCCCAAGGAGGAGCCGTGAAGGCTGGTACTACATTCGTAGATCTTGGTTCAAGACGCTGAACGGGCCCTGTATAGCTGGTGGAAGGTCCGTGCGTGACCTTGACCATCTCCTACGATCTTGTCGTGTCCTGGGACGCTGAGCTTGCCGCGCTCACCGAGCGAATCGCCGGCCCGTTATTCACCCGGCCGGAGCCGCGGGCCACTTTTGCCGATCTGGTTCGCGGGCTTATGGCCGAGGTGCCCCGCAAGAACTCCTGGCAGCTCGCCGATCATGTCGGGTACAAGAACGCCTACCGGTTCGAATGGCTGCTCAACGGCGCCAAATGGGACGCGGACGCGCTGCGAGCCGAGGTCCGCGACTACGTGATCGAGCACCTGGGGTCCCCGGACGGAGTGCTCGTCGCCGACGACACCCAGGCCATCAAAAAGGGCGGCAAATCGGTCGGAGTGGCGCCCCAGCACTGCGGAGCCAACGGGCAGATCGAGAACTGCCAGGTGCTGCCGATGCTCACCTACGCCTCCGCGAAAGGTCACGCCTTCATCAACCGGCGTCTGTACTTGCCCGCGTGCTGGACCGACGACCCCGGCCAGGATGAAGACGGCCGGAGTGCCCGAGTCCGTCGTCTTCACCACCAAACCCCGCCAAGTGATCGAGATGGTGACCGAGGAACTCGCCGCCGGCACCCCGTTTCGGTATTTCACCGCCGATTCCGGCTATGGCCGCGATCCCGCCCTTCGCGCCTTCTTCCACCAGCGTGGATTGCGGTATGTGATGGCGGTGCCGGTCGATTTGCCCCTGAGCGACGCGCGCGGCCGGGCAACCCGGCCGGACAAGGTGTTCAAGGAGTTGGGGGTGGCCTGCCGGGAACGCCGTTCGTGCGGCGACGGCGCCAAGGGCAAACGCTTGTATGACTGGGGTATGTGGCAGGTCACCGTCAAGGATCAGCCGCCCGCCGCCGGGTTCGTCCACACCTTGCTGATCCGGCGGTCGCTGAGCGATCCCGACGACATCGAGTTCTTCCTCGCCCATGCCCCGATCCGGACGCCGACACCCGAGTTGATCGCCATCGCCGGATTGCGCTGGACCATCGAAGAGGACAACGAGCGCGGTTGTCGCCGTTCGTCCGCAAGCACCTAGGCGTGCACGGGACCTACAGTTTCCTTCTGCCGGATCTGGCTCCGGGCGCGATCCGCGACCTTCGTGACACCGACGCATCCCACGACGGGGACGACGAGGACTGACGCCGTGTGCTCCTTGACCTGCTCGATGGTGCCGTCCCCCGACGCCGAGGATGCGACGTCGAGGGCCTGACCGTCACAGGCTGCAGAAGCCTGACGGGTTGCAGATCAGGACGCCCTGGTACACGGTGGACAGCAGCTTGAACAGCGTTGGGTCGTTCTGCTTGAGCCAGTAGCCGGTGAACTCCTCCGGGTGCTCGCCGAGGTCGGAGATCGGGTAATTGAAGAGCGCCGCGGTGCCCTCCGCCCAGTACTCCTCGGGCGAGGACCGGGTGTAGTCCTCGTTGCCGATGAACTCCCCGCCCGTGGCTTTGCGCACGATCAGCGCGTGCCGGACGGCGTTCTTGAGCGGCTCGGCGGCTAACTGGTGCGGCACGTGGCCCAGCTCGTGCGCCAGGACATGCCCCAGCCGGTGCGTGTTCTTCCACGGGTTGTTCGCCACGGCGACCAGTTGCTCGGCGCCGACGGCGATCGCGAGGCGGTCGGTGCCGATCGGCGTGCCGCCGTAGCCGCGCACGTCCGACCAGTTCCTGTCGGCCACGCACGTTGGGTCGTTGCCGCAGGTGGTGCCGGTCAGGTTCGCCCACGGCGGGAGCTGGGTGAGCTTCATGTTCACGGGGATGATGTGGACTTCGAGCGCCCGGCCGAGGAAGGTGCGCTTGGTGACGTCGCTGAAGGAACGGGTGATCTTGTTGGCGATCGCGTTGGCCGCCTCTCCCTCCGCGCCGGACGCCGGGAACGATTGCAGCCCGTAGGTCATCTTGTAGCCGATGCTCTTGCCGGCCAGCACCACCTGGGAGCCGAGCTGCTTGGTCAGCAGGGTTCCGGTCGTGGCGAAGAGCCGGTACTCCGTGGTGGTGGCGGGATTCTTGACCACCTTGCCGTTCGCGCCGACGCTGCCGTTCTCGCCGACGCCGCCGAGCAGGACGACGGCCACTCCGGGGCATCCAGGCGTGACGTTCCACGACAGCGTGGTGCCGCCGCCGAACGGGCTGCCGATGGCAACGAACGTGTTGACCTTGGTGGTGGCCAGGCAGGAGGCCGAGGCCGCCGACGCGGTGCCGGTCTGCCAGCCTGTCATGCCTATCGCCAGTGTGGCCGCACCGGCCAGCAGGCGCTTGAAATCGATCTTCATGGGGAACTCCGGTCTCTGTGAGTACTTGCAACGGGCAGTATTCGCCGGGGCCGGAACGCGTTCGTCGGCCATCACGGAAAGGGTCGGCGCATGGTCTTGCATGCCACTCCCACGGGCTATCGTCGTGCTAACAGGCCGGATTCGGCCTCGTCACAGGCCTCGTCACAGGCCTCGTCACAGGCCTCGTCACAGGCATGCTGGATGCGGAGGGGGTGGGCATGGCCGAGCGTCCACCGCCGTCGGTCCGGGTGGAGGTGCTCGGGCCGCTGCGGCTGTTCGTCGACGGCGCTCCCGTGGACGTAGCGGGGCCGAAGCGGCGTGCGCTGCTCGCGCTGTTCGCCATCGCCGAAGGCCGGCTTGTGACGGTCAGTCAACTCGTGGACGCGTTATGGCCGTCCCAAGTGCCGGAATCGGGGCGTCAAGCCCTGCACATCCACGTGTCCCGGCTGCGTGGGCACCTCGGCCCGGCGGCGGACCGGCTGGAGACGCGGCGTGACGGATATCGGCTCGTGCTCGGGCGCGACGAGCTGGATGTGGCACAGGCGCGGGCAACGCTGGCGATGACGCGCACGAGGGTCCACACGGCAGCCCGCACGACGCCCAATCCGACGGCGCAGCGGGACCCGGCCGAGGTGTTCTCGCTGCTGCGGGAGGCGTACCAGCTGTGGCGAGGGCCGGTTCTCGCCGACCTCGCCGACGTCACGCCCATCGCCGCCTCGGTCGAGGAGTACGCCCAGCTGCGGCGCGAGGTGACCGACGCGCTCATCGCCGGCGCCATCGCCGCAGGCCAGGCAGAACAGACCCTGAGCTTGGCCGCCTCTTCAGCGGCCGCCGACCCGTTGCGGGAGCCCGCGGTTCTGCTGCTCATGCGGGCGCTGGCGGCGACGGGGCAGGCGCCGGAGGCGCTGCGCGTCGGGCGGGAGTATCGGCACCGGCTGGTCGAGGAGACCGGTCTCGATCCGTCGCCTGGCCTGGACGAGCTCGAACGTCAGATCATCGGCGGCGCCGACGGTCCTGCGGCCGGTCGGACCGAGGCGCCCGCTCGGCCCGTGATTCGGTTGATCGGCCGCGAGGCGCAGGTCGCGGTCCTGCATCGGCTGCTGGCGACCGAGCGCCTGGTCACGGTCGTCGGGCCCGGCGGCGTCGGCAAGACCCGGGTCGCCTTGGAGGTCGCGCGACAGAGCGGCACGGCGACGGTGCTCCTGGTCGCGCCGGTCACCGACCCGTCCGCCATCCCGCACGCGCTGGCGGCGGCCTTGAACCTGAAGGTCGACCACGGCGACGTGCTCTCCGCTTGCGTGGCCGTGCTGGGCGACCGCCCCGGCCTGCTGATGATCGACAACTGCGAGCACCTGCTCGGCGGGGTACGGGACACCGTGGACGTGATCCTCTCCTCATGTCCAGGAATCACCGTACTGGCCACCAGCCGCGAACCTCTCGGCCTGGCAGCCGAATACGTCTCTCGGCTGACGCCGCTCACGCTGCCGCGCCCCGGCCAGGATCCCGCGCGGGTTCCGTCCGTGGCGCTCTTCCTGGAGCGGGCCCGCCGGGTCCGCCCCGGCCCGCCCCCGGCACCCGCCGAGTTGCGTACGGTCGCCGAAATCGTGCACCGGCTGGACGGGATGCCCCTGGCCATCGAGCTCGCCGCCGGCCGGCTGTCCACATTCTCCCTCGCCGACCTGCGGAGCCGCCTCGACCGCTCGCTCGACCTGCTCGGCGGCGGCAGACCCAGCGCGGAATCCCGGCACCGTACGCAGCGGGCGACCATCGAGTGGTCGTATCAGCTGCTCACCGAGGACGAGCGGCGGCTGTTCCGGCATATGTCGGTTTTCGCCGATGGGGTTGACCTTGACACCGCCGAACGGCTTGCGGCCGACCTGGGCCTGGAGAGTGATCCCGGGAGCGTACTGGCCCGGCTCGTCGACACGTCCATGATCGAGGCCTCGTTCGAGGGGGCCACGCGGTACCGCATGCTGGAGACGCTGCGGGCGTTCGGGCTGGACCGGCTGACGGCGGCGGACGAGGACAAGGCCGCGGCCGAACGTTTTCTGCGCTGGGCTGTCGAGCTGACCGCATGGATCGACGCCGCCATGACCACCGAACGGGAGCCCGAGGCCGACGCCGTTCTGCGCCGGGAAATGCCCAACCTGCGTGCCGCGTGGCGGCTGGCCCGCAGCCGAGGATCTCTGGATGACGCCGCGGCGATGGTCGTCGCTCTGTTCGACGCGATCACCTACCGCGACCTTGTCGAGATCCGGGATTGGGCGGCGGAACTCGCCGCCGACCCGGCGCTCGCCGCCCACCCGCGAGCGGCGATCGTGCTCGGCGCGGCGGGTGAAGCCGCCTACCACCGCGGCGACTACCACCAGGCCGCCCGGCTCGCCCGCGCCGGGCTGGAGCAGGCTGCCGGCAACACCCCGCCATGGCAGTGCCTGCTGGTGTTTTCGGTGGCCGAGTTGGCTCGCGGCGCCTACGACGATGTGGTCGGGCATGCCCTTGCCGCGGCCGACCTGGCCGGCCCGAAGCGGGAGAGCGTGGGGATCGCCGCCCTCGCGATGGCCTACGCGGGCGATCTGGACGGGGCGCGGAGGCTGAACGACCGTGGGCTCGCCGGCGCGGTATCACCCAGCATGCTCTCGTGGGGCGTCTACGTGGCCGGGGAGATCGAAAGCTTCGCGGGCGACAGCGAGCAGGCCGAGCGGTATTACGTCCGTGCCATCGACCTGGCGCGCACCGCCGGCGCGACCTTTCTGGTCGGCGTCGCGACCGTCGGGCTCCTGTCGGTGCACGCCACCGCCGGTCGCGTGCACGAGGCGCTCGGGGGTTACCGTGACGTCATCGACTACTTCGCGCGCAACGGCAACTGGACTCACCTGTGGACCACCCTGCGCAACCTCGCCGACCTGCTACGCCGGCTCGGCGACGAAGAACCGGCGGCGCTGATAGACGCCGCGGCCGGCCAGGCGCCCGACGCGCCGGCCGTGGACGGCTCCGGACCCGCCGCCCACCACTCTGGCGTCGCCGCGGCCGCGGCGACGCCGATCCCCAGCCGGACCGCCGTCCTGGAGGTGGCACGGCAGGCGATCGACCGGAACCTCACTCGGTCATGACGACCACGGTCGATCACGGCGATTCTTTCGTGTGGGCGGGCAGCCGAGGCTGCTCGACGAACGACTCCTCACCGACCCATGCCGTGTAGGCGTCGAGGCCCATTCGGGCGATGAGCTCCGCCGTCTGGGTCTCCTGCGCCACCAGCGCACCGACCTTGCGGGCCGTCGTGTCCTCCTCCAGTACGAGGTCGACCGCCAGCCGGTGGGCAGGTGTCATGATCGGGTACCCAGGGGGGAAGACGCCCATGCGCTCGTTGATCGCGTCCCAGCGCCGTACCCGCTGTTCCGCGTACGTGGCGTACAGCAACCGCGCCCCGGCCGGGGCCGCCTGGTCGAACGCGGCGGTGGTCCAGGCGGAGACCGCTTGGTGGTCCGGGTGACCGGTGATGCCGTCCGGGCCGAAGGTCAGCACGGTGTCGGGCCGTACCCGCTCGATGGTCTCGCACAGGCGCGCGACCGCGTCGGGCATCTGGACGGACGCGCATTGACCGTCCTGATAGTCGAGCCAGTGATGTTCCCTAACCCCGAGGATCTTCAGGCAAGACGCCAATTCGTCGGTGCGCGCCGCGGCCAGCCGATGCGGCGGCCACTGCGCCGGGTGGGACGTGCCGAGTTCCCCACGCGTGGCGGTCACGCACACCACCCGCGATCCGATGTCGCGCGCGATCGCCATCAACCCGCCGGACAGATAGGCCTCGTCGTCGGGGTGCGCCCAGATCCCCAGGATGGTGCCCAGCTTGGCGACGTCGGCCGCGGACTCGATCATGCCCGGACCTCCATGGCGCGGGTCCCGTGCACCACTGTCCCGGTTGTCCGGTCCGGCACCACGGCCGGCCATGTCATCTCGCATCTTGTCGTCATACATCTCGTGATCGTCCCTCTCCTCCGCCACGGTCGTGGCGACCCGATGATCGGGGCACGTGCTTGCACGGTACTAACGCGGCGCTGTCCCGCGACGTCACAGCGACGGCCGGGGCGTCCGCCGATCGCGCGAGGCTCCTCACCACGCGCCAGCAGGCCGATGATGTCGTCCGCGTCCATGACCAGGGCCATGTGCAGCGACATCATGCTCAGCGCGGCCCGCTCCAGCGCCTCGTCCGTGCCGCGCACCAGGTCGCCGGCGAGCTGTCCACCGCATCCACCTCGCCTTCGTCGGCTCGTTCGCGGGCAAGCTGCGTCTGTGCGGCAAGGGCGGCAAGTTCCGCGAGGTCGACGTCCACCCCAAGCTTCGTGCTGAGCTACAGGTATGGCTTGATGAGCGTCCCAACTGGCCCGAGGCCGACAGTAACCGGGCCCTGTTTCTGAATGTCAATGGCGAGCGCCTGAGTGCACGCGCGGCCAGCGGCATCATCGCCAAGATCGCCCAGACGGCCGGTCTGGACGATGCCACCACCGCGCACGTCCTGCGCCACACGCTCGCCACTACCCTGGTCCGCGGCAAGACTGACCTGGTCCTGGTCGCCGAGATCCTTGGCCACGCCCGCCTGGAAACCACGCGCCGCTACAGCTTGCCGTCCGATAAGGACAAGGAAGACGCCCTCAAGCTGATCACGGTTGACCGCTAAACGTACGCCTGCCTGGGAAAACTCGCGTCAAGATCGACTCATGGCCGGTTTTACCGATATCTCGGCTGGACCCGAACAACCCCGACTACGGCTTCCTGGCCGGGAACCCGCTCCCTCATAACGAGGATTATGTGGGATACCCCTGCCACCCCCAGCTGGAACAGATCTTGTTTTCTGATTTTCTGTTTCTAGAAAATCAGAAAATGCTAGGGTGATCTTGTGGCGATGATGTGCAAGCACTGTGGAACGACGATCGAGCAGCGGAACGGCCGGGGGAGGCCGAAGGAGTACTGTCCGGAGGGGGATTGTCAGGCCGCCGCCAAGCGGGAGCGGGAGATGCGGCGGGCCACGCCGGGGCTGGACGGGACGCTGGCCAGGGCCGAGGAGCTGTATGACCGCATGGAGAAGGGGCTCGCGGCGGCGATCGCGCCGCTGGCGCAGGTGCTGGCGGATGAGCTGAGCCCGGCGGGGGTGGAGGCGAAGCTGAGCGCGGTGCAGGCCGAGGCGCATACCCGGGTCGCGATCGCCAGAACCGAGCGAGAACAGGCCTTCGAGCAGGTACGGCTGTCGCGGGAAGCCACCGAGGAAGCCCGAGGCGAAACCGCGGAGGCCCGCCGGCTGGCCGAGGAGGCCAACGCCGAGCGGGACAGCGCGTTCGCGGACGCGGAGAACGCGCGTGAGCAGGCGCTGGCGGCGCTGCGTGAGGCGGCGGCGATGGAGCGGGTGGCGCGGCAGGCCGTGGAAGAGGCGGGGCGGCGCGCGAATCTGGCCGAAGCGGACCGGGACCGGGGGCTGGCGGAGGCGGCCGAGCGGGTCGAGCGCGCCGCGGGTGAGGCGCGGGACGCGGAGGCGCGAGCCGTACAGGAGCGGAAGCGGGCGGATCGGGCGGCGGAGAAGGCGGCTCGTGCGGGGGAGGAGGCCGAGCGGGCGCGGGGGGAGCAGATCGTGGCTGAGCAGGGGGCGGTGCGGGCGGTAACGCGGGCCGAGGCGGCCGAGGGGGAGCGTGATCGTGCTGTGGTGCGGGCCGATGCGGCGGAGGCCGCGCGGGCTCAGGCGATGGCGGATGTGGCGGAGGCCGTACGGGGGAGGAAGCAGGCGGAGCAGGATGGGATGGAGCGGGTGAAAGCGGCGGTTGAGCAGGTACGGGCCGCGCAGGAGGCGTTGGCTCGGGAGGGGGAACGGGCGGCGGGGGTGGGGGCCGAGCGGGACGCGATGCGGGGCGAGCTCGCGGTCGAGCGTGCTCGTACGGCTGATCTGCGCGCCGCGCTGGAAGCGGCTCGGGCGGAGGCGGCGCTGCTGCGCGAGCGCGCCGTCACCGCGGAACTGCGGCTGACCCCGCCCACGGCGTGAAATGACGCTATTGCCTGAATTCACATAGTTAGTGTTCAATCGCACGCGTGAGAAGTTCAGAGCGGGTTGCGGTATCTGTCCTGTTCGGGATCCACGGGGCGGTGGTCGGGACGTTCTCGACCCGGCTCCCGTGGATCGCCGACCGGTTGGCCACCGACCTCGGCGGTCTCGGTTTCGGCCTGGTCTTCGCCGCCCTCGGCGCGCTGGTGGCGATGCAGTTCTCCGGCCCGATAAATCACCGTTTCCCCAGCCGCGCCGTCACATCTGTCCTCAATGTGGCCTGGTGCCTGTCGCTCGCCCTGCCCGCGTTCGCGCCGAACCTCGTCCTGTTCGGCATGGCGATGTTCGTGTACGGCGCCGCCTCCAGCCTGTCGGATGTGGCGATGAACGCCCAGGGCGTACTGGTCGAACAGCGGGTCGGCCGGTCGATCATGTCTGGACTTCACGGTATTTGGTGCATGGGCGGCCTGTTGGGGTCGGGCGTGGGCATCCTGGCCGCGTACGCCGAGCTGGACGGGCGAACGCATTTTCTGATCGTCGGCGGGCTGCTGGCCCTGGGCTCCGTGGCGGTGAGCCGATTCGTCCTGGATGTGCGGCCCATTGGGGAAACGGCCAAGGCCCCGAACTTCGCGCTGCCGTCACGGGCGATCCTGCTGATCTCGCTGGTCGCGTTCTGCGCGGTGTTCGGGGAGCGCGCCGCCATGAACTGGGCGGCGATCTACCTCACTGACGTGGCCGCCTCCGGTGAGGGAGTCGCCGCTGCGGCGGTGACCGGATACAGCGCGATGATGGGGCTCGCCCGGCTGGCCGGCGACCGGGTGATCGACCGTTTCGGCGCGGTGGCGACCGTACGGCTCGGGGGGATTCTGGCCACGGCAGGCGCGCTGACGGTCGCCGTGGCCCGCAATCCGCCCCTGGCCATTCTCGGGTTCGCCCTGATCGGGCTGGGTGTCTCGGTGATCGTTCCGCTGGCGTTCACGACCGCGGGCAACTCCGGACCGCGCCCCTCCCATCAGATCGCCGGCGTGGCCACCATCGCGTACGGCGCCGGCCTGCTCACCCCCGCGGTGATCGGCATGATCGCGCAGGCCGCCTCGCTGCCCGTGTCGTTCCTGGTCGTCGCCGCGCTGGCCTCAGTGATCGTCCTCGGGGCCGGGACGCTTCGGCGGGGCGAACCCCGGGCCGCCGGATTGAGACGTCGTCACTGAGCGGGGGAGAACGGTGCCAGGAGCAGATCGGTCAGGCGTTCGATCGGTCGCTGGTCGCCGTGGAATCGCAGCATGCCGGAGCTGACGGCGGCTGCCATGGTGGTTAGGCCCCCGCATACGGCCCGGAGGGAGTCGAGGTCCGTGGTGAGGGTCGCGGCGGCCCGTCCGGTGGCCCCGCGCGTGATCTCAACGTGGTCGTCGGTGACTTCCAGGAGGTAGGTGTCGGCGTCGACGCGGAGTTCGTACGTGCCGTGTAGTTCTTCGCCCTTCGCAGGGTCGAAGCCCGATTTGATGCTGAGGAGCAGCGAGTCGATGCCGAGTTCGCCTTCGGCCGGGAGTGGGGCCTGGCTGCCCCAGCGTCCGAGCTCGAACAGGATCGGCTCCAGCTGGCGGCCCCAGGCGGTCAGTTCATAGAGCCGGACGCGAGCCGGGGCTCCCAGGTCTCGCCGTTGTACGACACCGTGCTCGGTCAGGTCACGCAGGCGCTGGCTCAACACGTTCGGGCTCACGCCCGGCAGGCCGCCGAGCAGGTCGTTGAAACGTTTGGGCCCCAGCAGCAGGTCGCGCACCACCAGCAGCGCCCACCGTTCGCCGATGATGTTCAGTCCTCGCGCCACGCCGCACGGATCTCCATAGCTGCGCCTGTCGCTCATGGCCACACGATATCGCTTGATCCTAATTTAGGAGTAGTACTTGTTTTTTAGGAGCTGAGTCGATTGGGTTGCTGGCATGACTTTCTTGAAGGGCCTGCCGCAAGGCGACGTGAGACTGCTGGATACCCCCACGGCACAGCACCTGCTGAGGACACCGCTGGTGGCGCGTATGGCGTACACCGGCTATGACCAGAAACCACGCCTGATCCCGGTCAACTTCCTGTGGACCGGTGACGAGCTGGTCGTCGGGGCGTTCGCCGGCACCTACAAGATCCGGGATCTGCGGGCCCGTCCCGACGTCTCGATCTGCATCGACACCGCCGACGGCCCGCCGCAGGTGCTCACGCTCCGTGGGCGGGTCACGATGAGCGAGGTCGAGGGGGTGCTCCCCGAGTACGCGACCATGCAGCGCCAGGGGATGGGCGAGGAGGCAGGAAACGCCTACCTGGAGGCGATCGACCAGCCCGGCCTGCGCATGGTCCGGATCGGTCTGCGCCCGACCTGGGTCGGAGTCCTCGATTTCCAGGATCGGTTCCCGGGACGTACACCCAAGCTCGTCCTGGCCGCCTTGGGCGCCGATCAGTAGAACCGCACACCTAGCTCGAAGGAGTTCGTCATGCGAAAGATCATCGTCTCGATGTGGATCACCCTGGATGGGTTCGTCGCCAGCCCTCAGGACGAGATGGACTGGCTGATGTTCGACGATCAGTTGCAGGCCTATGAGCAGGATTTGGTGGAGAGCTCCGACGGCCTGTTACTGGGCAGGATCACGCACGGCGACTTCGCAGGCCACTGGCCGACGGTCGCCCGAAACCCTGACGAACATGACCTGGTGCGACGCTATGCCAGCCGGCTCGACGCCATGGAGAAGATCGTTGTCTCCGCCTCGGGGAACACGGCGGCGTGGGACAGCACCCAGCGTCTCGAACGCATCGACCCCGATGAGATCAGCAAGCTCAAGCAGGGTCCCGGCGGGAACCTCGTGGTCTACGGCAGCCTCAGCGTGATCCGGCCACTCGCCGTCCTCGGACTCGTCGACGAGTTCCACCTTCTGGTGCATCCGGTCTTCCTCCGCCAGGGCAAACCTCTGTTCGACGGCAGCGAACCGCCCGTGCGGCTGGGGCTGATCTCGGCCCAGCCTTTCCCTTCAGGAGTCGTGTTGATGAAGTACGGCGCGCTCGCCGACGAGCCAGGCGACTGAGGTGCTGCGGGAAGCTGGCCTGGTCGGGTCGGAACGGCGGGGACTTGGGTGTACTACTGGACGATCCAGGCCGGCATCTTCCCGGAGAACACCACCAGCCTCGCCCTGCACACCCGCGCCGGATTCCGCGTGATCGGCACCCGCCAGCGGATCGGCCGCCACCACGGCACCTGGCGGGACGTCGTCCTCATCGAACGCCGCAGCCCGGTCATCACCTGAAGAAACGGAGAGGTTGAGGCCAGGACGTGGATCAAGAGTGGGGTCACGCCCCGGCGTCTGGTGTGGCGCGGTGGCCGGTGACCTTGGAGCTGGGCAGGCGACCGGCCTTGGAGCGGCCGGTCAGCTCGTCGACGGAGACGGTGACGTCGAAGGTGAGGTTCAGGCGTATGGGCTTGCGAATGGACTGGGCCCAGGTGAGGCGGTCGCCGTCGAGGGTCAGGTCGGCGAGGGTGACTTCCTCGCCGTGCCGTTGGTCGCGGGCGACGCCGCAAAGTACGCCGTCCCGGAGGAAAAGTTCGAGGACCGCCCGTTGTTCGCCGATCGGGGTGGCAATGACGAGATTCCAGATTCCTTCTGGGGAAATGTCGGGCATGGTCAGGCTGCCTCGATCGGCTTGGGTCCGGTGTTGCGCCAGACTGTGCCACGGCGTTCGTGGGCGATGAGTTTCTCCACGGCGAGGGCGACGCGCGGGCCCAGTTCGCGTTCCAGCAGGTAGAGCCCCAGGTCCAGGCCGGAGGTCACGGTGGCGCCGGTCACCAGGTCGCCGTCGTCGACGACGCGGGCGTCGATCGCGATCGTGCCGGTGGCTTCGAGCAGGTCGAGCCCCATCCGGTGGGTGGTCGCGGGGCGGCCTTCGATCAGTCCGGCCATGGCCAGGACCATCGAGCCGCCGCAGACGGTGGCCACGGTCACCCCGGGGCGGTCGAGGCATTCTTTGAGCAGGGCGGGGAGCGTGGTGTCGAGTGTCCGGCCGAGGAGGACCGGGATGCTGTCCTCGGTGGGCTCGTTTTCGTCGGGCATTCGTCCCAGCGCTCCGGGCACGACGACCAGGTCCGTACGGGACGGGTCCAATGCGGACGTGGCGCGCAGGGACAGCGCGCCGAGCCCGCTGGGCACCTCGCGCGCGCCCTCGGCCGAGACGAGTTCGATCTCCAGGGCGCCGCCGGTGACCATGCGGCCGGCCTCCAGCACCTCGTACGGCGCGATGACGTCCAGCGGGTCGAATCCGTCGAACAACACGATCTGCACTTGCACAGCCGATCAGCCTCCTCGTTTGCGGTGACGACGACGCTAGTGACGGTCCGCGAACACGGGAACAGGCTGGATTGCCAACCTCCAACGGATTCTCGCCAACACACTGGCCTGCATATATGGCGATATTTCCTGCTATGGAGCTTGGCTGGAATGGGCAGTAGATCTACGGTATTGCCATGCACACCGTGGCCGTTCTCGCCTTGGACAAGGTCGTTCCCTTTGATCTGTCCACGCCGATCGAGGTGTTCAGCCGCACCCGGATGCCCGACGGTCGCGCCGCCTACCGCGTCCGGGTCTGCGGAGCCACTCCCACCATCGACGCGGGCGCGTTCACCCTCCAGCCGCCGTGGGGACTGGACGCACTGGCCGCCGCGGACACCATCATCCTGCCCGGCTGCGCCGACCCCGTCGCCGTCTCCGCCGAGGTCCTGCACGCCCTGCGCCAGGCCGCGGCCAACGGCACCCGCATCGCCTCGATCTGCTCCGGAGCGTTCATCCTCGCCGCCACCGGACTGCTCGACGGGCATCGCGCCACCACGCACTGGCTCGCCGCCGCCGAACTCGCCGCCCGCCACCCCGCCATTGAGGTCGATCCCGGCGTCCTCTATGTCGACAACGGCCAGTTCCTCACCTCGGCCGGCGCCGCGGCAGGACTGGACCTGTGCCTGCACCTGATCAGGCGTGACTACGGCTCCGCCGTCGCCGCAGACGCCGCCCGGCTGTCCGTCATGCCGCTGGAACGCGAGGGCGGCCAGGCCCAGTTCATCGTCCACGACCAGCCGCCCACGCCGCGCGGCTCCGTCCTGGAAACCGTACTGCGCTGGATGGAGGACAACTCCGCGAGAGAACTCACCCTGGAGGACATCGCCGCGCACGCCGGCATGAGCACCCGCACCCTCAACCGCCGTTTCCGCGAGCAGACCGGCACCACACCGCTGCAATGGCTGCACCGGACCCGGATCCGTCAGGCACAACATCTGCTCGAAGCCACCGACCACCCTGTCGACCGCATCGCCGCCCAGGTCGGATTCGGCTCACCCACGGCGTTCCGGGACCGCTTCAAACGCGTGGTCGGCACCACCCCGAACACCTACCGCGCCGCCTTCCACGCGCCCGGCGTCTGATCGGGCCTCTGTCCGGGAGAGGTCCGGACAGAGGGCAAGGTTCGTTCGCTATTTTGTCGTGACCTTCATTTTCATTGGCGCGATGCCGAAATAGCTGATTTCGTCGGTGAAGCCGACTTCCTTGGCTGAGTAGTAGCCGGCATTGTGGGGCGGGAAACTCAGCAGGTTGCCGTTCCGCAGGGCGAGGTCGGAGGATGAATACATGACGCGGCCGTATCTGTTGACGGCTCTGAGGGGGATGTCGAGGGTGTTCTGGGCCGGAAAGTAGATACGCAGGAATCGGCGGAAGAATCTGGCCGGGTCTCGCTGGTATTCGGCGATCAGTTTGCGCAGTTCCTGTCGGTCGCAGCCGAGGCCCGTGAATTTGTGCGTGACGCAGATCGGGCGGAGGGAGGCGAGCTCGCCAAGGGGAACGGGGACTTCCGCGAATGAGGAGATTTCGCGCAGGGGTGCGTTGGGGGCGGTGAAGGTGCCCGAGAACTCGACGAGATCGAGCGAAACGCCGATCGAGGCGCCGGTTCCGGTCGGGTTCTGTCTGGTCCAGCCGTCTCCGATGTTCACGGTGAGGGTGCCGTGGGCCGGGCTGAGGCTGGGTTCGCCGCCCAATTTGAGAACGACCGCGTCAGAATGCCACTTGAGGCGGATGGTGGGGCCGTAGACCTTCTTGAGGGCGGTGGCGAAGAATGCGCCCGGGTCGGTCGGGAACGGTGGCGCGACGTGGTCCTGAACGGCGTGGCCGGCGCGGGTTTCGTGCGCATGGGCGGCTGGAGTCGGTGCTGCGAGCAGGCTCGCCGCGAGGGCGGTGGCCGACGCCAGAGCGGTCGCACGGCCGGGGCCCGCCAGGAGCCCGGGCAAATGATTGAACATGCCCTCCATCTGACCATCGGTGATCGCCCGCGCACGGTGTGCGGTCGTGTCGCGAAGATCGGTTGCCTGGTTCTGGGCGAACCTTGGCCGTGGACGCGGAGGGACTCCAAAGCCGGGATCGGGCCGCCGTGAGGGACGGCTTCCAGCGGGCCCACCCATTGTCGCGCGCAATTCTGAGTGCCCGATTTGCATTGTGAATAGCCGACAGAGCCCTGAAATTTCAGAGGCGAGCCACGCTCATGTTCGCGTCCTAATTCGACTGCCAGGCGATCAGGCCTTTTAGTCAACGGAAGGCGCCCGTTTCGGCCAGGTTATAATGATTGCGGCAGGCGAGATATTGACCGGCGCAACATGGGAGGACTTTATTCGTTGTGCATGGCTCCACTGGTACGAGAAAGGACGGTGACTGTCCCGTGACCGCTGGGAGATTACTTCGGCGAGGGATGGTGTTCGGCTCGGCTTTGATGACGACGGCCGCACTCATCGTGTCAATACCGCAGTCCGCCACGGCCACCACCACCAGGGTGCTTCAGGGAAGCGCCACCTGCACCGACGGCTGGTATCCTAGTAGCCTACAGATCGCCGCTCCGGTCAATTCCGGTTACACCGCGGCCCAGAACCAGGTCGCCGTTCCCGCGACCCACGCGATCCAATTCACGAACACGATCTCCAGTACCGCCACCAGCGCACGGTTGGACGCCAGATGCGGCGGCTTCTTCGGAGAGAACGCCTATTTCAGTTACGTGCCCGCGAATCTGACCCCCGGCACTACGACGGTGAACGTGACCTGGCAGTGCTCACGCTTCCCGGTCTACCCCGGCCCGTACGTTCACAAATGCGACGCCGCCTCAGTGACGTACAGCTGACATTCCCGCTCGCCTGAACAGCCCTCGTCTGCGGACGGGGGCTGTTCGCGTGTCAGGGGGCTTGGTGTCACCACCAGCAGTGATTTATGAGCATTTATCATCTTTTGGGGTTTCGGCATTCACGAGATTCGTCGCAGGTTAGTCTGAGCGTCCCGATGACCAAGGAATTCGGACGAATTGCCGCATCCGAGTCGGCTTCCCGAGGAGACCCGAGAATGCCCATCAAGGACCAGGCAGGGTGGCTGCATGGCCGCGTCCAGGAGTACATGCGGACGCGGAACAGCGAGCTGATCCTGAGCGCCGAGGTGAGCGCGACGGCCGCGGCGCTGCGGCAAGCCTTGCGGACCATCGATCGCGCCACGGCCCCGGACGAGCTCTATGAGTTGTTGTTTCTCGGTAGCACCACTCTGGGCTGGTTGCATTACCTGCGCAGCCTCGCTCATTCAACGGGCGTGGACAATATCGAGCTGGCCAGGGCCATCGTGTGCCTGGAGGTGTGCGCCGACGAACCCGAGGCGCTGCCCACCGCCATGGAACTGTTCCTCGGCCCGGCCGCCGACCCTGACGCGCAGGCGGAGGTGGGCTTGGCCTTCCTGACCGAATCCCGCGAGTACGACGACCCTGCGCTGCTGGACGCGGGAATCCTGCTGATGCGATCCGGGGCCATGGCACTGCCCAGGCAAGATCCCGACCGATCGATCCGCCTGTCGAACCTGTGCCTGGCCCACCGGCACCGCTACGAGCGTGACGGCGTGCCGGCCGACCTCGACCTGGCCGTCAGCGCGGGCGAAGAGGCCGTGGCCATCACGACCACGTGTGAAGCGGACCCCATCGGACCGCTGCGCAACCTCGCCTCTGCGTACTGGAGCCGCCACCGGCTCCGGCGAGATCCGGCGGACCTGCACCGGGTCATCGAACTGCTCCAGTGGCGGCTCACCGTAGTCGATCCTCACGCGAGCGTGCTGTCGGACCTGGGTCTGGCCTATCGCCATCAGTACGAGCAGAGCGGCGAACCCGCGCACCTGGACCAGGCGATCGAGCACGGCGAGCGGGCGCAGACGGCACTGCTCGCCGGCGACGATCCGATCGACATCTGGTCCAACCTCAGCGGCTCCCTGCTGCGCCGATACGAGCGGAACGGAACGCCGGCGGACATACGGCGAGCCACCGAACTCGCCTCGCGGGTCGTGGCGATCGTGGCCGACGACGACCCCGATCGCGGGATCTACCTCGCCGATAGCGCCCTGGTCTTCCTCGCAGACTACGCGGGCACGAAGTCGCTCGCCGGCATCCACCGCGTCGTGGACCTCTACGAGCAGGCGTTGCCGGTCCTGCCCGACGGTCATCCCCACCGGCAGGCGGTGCTGGCCAACCTCGCCGGCGCGCTCCGCCTGCGTTTCGAGCGGACGGGCAGCGCCGCGGAGCTCGACCGCGCGATCGAACTCGGCCGCCGGTCGTTGACCGCGACCCCGGTCGACCCCTTCGACCAGTCGACCGTGACAGGGACACTCGTTGGCTGCTACTTGGCCCGCTACGAGTACGCGGGCGCACTCGCCGACCTGGCGCAGGCCATCGAACTCGGCGAACAGATGGTGGCCGACAAACCTGACAACCCGGAGAACCTGTCCGTGCTGGGCAACGCCTACCAGCAGCGCTATTCCGCTACGGGTGCCGTGGCCGACCTGGATCGCGCGATCGAACTGGGCGAACAGTCGCTGCTGTCGACCACGGGGAAACACTACGAAGTCGCCAGGCGGCAGGCCCGGCTCGCCATCACCCACGAACAACGGCACCTCCACAACGGCGGCAGGGCCGATCTGGACCGGGCGATCGACCTGGGGGAACTCGCCGTGGCGGGCACGCCGGAAGGGCACATCGACCGTGCCGCCTGGCTGACCAACCTGGCCAGCGCCTACCTGGACCGCTATCGCCTCGATCGATCATCCACCGACGGGGACCGGGGGCTTGAGCTGGGTGAACAGGCGCTGGCAGCGGTCTCGGCCGACGATCCCAGCCGGGTCAGGGTGGCGGCCAACCTCGCTTTCGCCTACCGCGATCGAGTGGTGGCCGGAGGCCGGGGCCAGGACCCCGAACGGCTCAGCGATCTGGTCCGGGAGGTGAACGACGCGGAGATGGCCGTACCGGCCGACCGAGTCGGGGGGCGTTACGCGCTCGGCACGCTCGCCCAGGCGCTGGGGCAGGACCGGCTCGCCGTCGCGATGCTGGACGCCGCGGTGGCGATGTTGCCCCTGGTCACCTCCCGGGCAGCCGGGTGGGATGACCAGCAGCACCGGCTGGGTGCGCACATCGGGCTGGCCGGGGCGGCGATCGCCGCGCACTGCGCGGTCGGAGATCCCGCGGGCGCGGTGGAGATCGCCGAACTCAGCCGGGGCGTTCTGCTGGCCGGCCAGGCCGACACCCGTACCGACCTGACCGGGCTGGAGAGCCGCCAGCCCGGCCTGGCGAAACGGCTGCGCGGCGTCCGTGACCGGCTCAACGCGATGGAATCCCCGCCCGAGGAGCGCAAACGGTGGTGGGGCGAGCACGACGCCCTGCTCGCCGAGATCCGCGCGCTTCCGGGTCTGGCCGGCTTCCAGACGGCGCCGGGGCTGGCCGAGCTCCGATCAGCGGCGGCCGACGGCTACGTGGTCCTGGTCAACGCGAGCCAGCACCGGTGCGACGCCGTCATCGTCCGGGCCGACGCCGACCCGGTGCTGGTCGAACTGCCCGACTTGCAGCTGGCCGACGTGGAGGCCAACGCCGCGAAACTCCTGGAGGCCCTGCACCACCTGGGGCCCCCGTCGGACGCACTTACGGCTGGTCGGCGTAAGCGGCTGGTGGTGCCGCAAGTCCTCGGCTGGCTCTGGGACACCATCGCCGCGCCCGTTGTCGCGGCTTTGCCACCGGCGCACTCGTCCCCGCACCGGGTCTGGTGGATGCCCACCGGGTTCCTCGGGCTGCTTCCCATCCACGCCGCCGGGCATCCCGGTGGTTCCAGCGCCCTCGACAGCGTGATCTCCTCGTACATCCCGACCCTGCGGACCCTGCGGGACGCCCGCGACCGCCCGGCGGCTCGTGAACGCCACCAGCTCACCATCGCTCTGAGCCGTACTCCGGGCCTGCCCAACCTCCCCGCCGTCGTCGCGGAGGCTGCCGCGCTGACCGGCCCCGCGCTGCTCGACGAGCAGGCCACCACCCGCAGGGTGCTGGCCGCGCTCTCCCAGGCCACCTGGGCGCACTTCGCCTGTCATGCCCACGCCGACCTCGCGTCGCCCGCAGGCGGCGGCCTCCTGCTGCACGACGGCACCCTGCGCCTTCCCGAGATCGGCGCCCTTCACCTGCCCGGCGCGGAGCTCGCCTACCTGTCGGCGTGCTCCACCGCCAACCACGGCATCCGCCACGTCGATGAGGCTCTGCACCTGGCCTCGGCTTTCCAGCTCGCCGGCTTCAGACACGTTATCGCCAGCCTCTGGCCCCTGGTCGACGGCATCGCCGCCGGGGCCGCCCGGGCCTTCTACCGTGCCATGCCGGCCACGCCTGCCGCCGACGAGGCCGCCACGATCCTGCACCACGTCACCCGCGACCTGCGAGACGCCTATCCCGACCGGCCCGACCTGTGGGCAGCGCTGATCCACAGCGGCCCGTGACCGACGCCGCGCCTCAGCTTCGTGTGCGTCGCTCGCGTAATACTCAGGGCAGCGGTAGTCGCAGGACTCGTTCCCCGTCGAAGAACTCGCCGGTGTCCTGGAAGCCCAGGCGCTGATAGAAGCCCAGAGGGGAGCTGTCCTCGCCTGGTACGACGCTGGTCAGAAGTTCACGGGCGTCTGGGCGGGTGCCCAGGTAGGCGATCACCAGTCGTAGCGCCGCGCGACCGTAGCCACGCCCCTGGTATCGGGCGTCGACAAGCAGTCGCCACAGGAAATAGGGACCCAGCAGGGTGGGGTCGCCCGGCGGAATGTTGTCGCTGATCATGACGAAGCCGACCGGTGCGCCATCGGCGTAGATGGCGCGATACCACGGCATCGCCTGCGGGTATTGGATGGCGTCGGCAAGGGAGTCCGTAACCCCGGCCACGTAGTTCCGCTGGGCCGGGGTGACATCCAGCGCCGCCACCGCCGCCCGGTTGGCGTCAGTGATCGGCTGCAGCATCACGTGGGTCATGGCAGCATCCTCGCCCAGCGACCCGCCCCGCGGCCAACGGAAATCGGGCGGCGAAGTCGGCCTGTACATCCCCGAGGCCGGGTCGGCTGTGGTCATGGCCGTTTTCGCGTCCAGCTCCCAGCCCTGCGCGTACGCCGAGGCGAACTCCTCTCCGCCCAGCGCGGCGTGACCCCGGCGGGTGAGTTCGCGGACCTGCGGATCGGTGTGGTCGTGCGCGCCCCGCAGCCGGGCGGCGGCCCCGAGCAGCACGGCCGACTCGTGCTGGCGCCCGCGCGTCTCGGCGAGCGCGGCCGCGTTCACCGTCACCAGCGACAGGACCGGCAGTTCCCGGGTCGCCAGCGCGGCCGCGTACGCCTTCCGCAGCGCCTCGTCCGCGCCGGGCAGGTCGCCCAGCGCCAGGCAGAGCGCGGCCCGTGCGCTGCCGACCAGCGTCCGGGCATGATCCGCATGGTCCGCGGGGAACGCGGTGGCGCTGAGCAGACCCCGTTCGGCGTCGTCGAGCAGCTCGCCCGCCAGACTCCTGGCCTCGCGCAGGTCGGCCAGCGCGCCGTCGAGGTCGTCGTATCGCCGCAGCTGGGCGCGCATCGGCAGGGTGGCGGTCTGGCCCCAGCGGTCGCCGACCCGCCGGAAGCAGGCCAGGGCCGACTCCAGGTGGACACGCATCCGGTCGAGCGCGCCCGCGTTCCCAGCGATCTCGGCCTGGAACATGTGGGCCAGCCCGGCCAGCCACACGTCGTCGCCATCGGCCAGGCGCTGGAAGATCGCGAGCGCGGCCTCCTCGTCCTGCAGGAAGAGCAGGACCGGGCCGAACACGCGGTAGTGGCCCGGCAGCTCCGGATGCGCGAGCAGCCGGTCGGCCAGCTCGCGCATCTCCGCCCGGTCGTCCGCGGCTTCCCCGGCGGTGATCCCCGACAGGAGGTCCGCCCGGTTGAGCAGGTAGGCGGCCCGGGCGCAGTCACGCTCGGGCGTCGGCCCGCCGCCGGGCACCGCCAGGGCCTCCCGCAGCCAGTAGGCGGCGTCGGAGTGGCGGCCGAACATCTGCCAGTACCAGGTCAGGGTCAGGGTCAGAGTGGTCGCGCCGGGGGAGTCCTGGGCGACGCACAGGTGGCGCAGGGCGGCGAGCGTGTTGCCGTACTGGGCGCTGATGACCTTCATGGCGGTCAGCTGGCCGGGACCGCGCAGCTGGGGGTCGTGGCGGGCCATCAGCTCGGTGAAGTGGCGGCGGCCAGGTCGCGGGTCGGGCCGAGCTCGCCGGCGTCGATCAGGCGGTCGGGGCGCGAGCTGCACCAGTGACCGGTCGACGAGGGCGGCGAGCAGTTCGGGGATTCCGGCGGCGGGCACGGTGGTGCCGGCACAGACGGCGGTGGCTGAGGCGGGTGTGACGCCGCCGGGCAGGATGGAGATCCGTTCCGCGACAGTGCGTTCGTGCTCCTTGAGCAGCTCCCAGCTCCGGGCGATGACCGCGCGCAGGGTGCGATGCCGGGGTGGTGCGGTGCGGCTGCCGGTGATGAGCCGCCGGAACCGGTCGGAGAGCCCGTCGGCCAGGTCGGGCAGTGACAGCGTCCGCAACCGGGCGGCGGCCAGTTCGAGGGCCAGCGGCAGGCCGTCCAGGCCGTGCGCCACGCGCACGATGTCGGGCGGCGTGCTCTCGTCGACGTCGAAACCGGGGTCGCACGGCGGCGGCCCGCTCGGTGAACAGGCGCACCGAGGCCGCCCTTCTGGCCTGTTCGACGCTGTCGTCCGGGTCGGGCAGCGCGAGCGGGGCCAGCGGCAGCAGCGCCTCGCCGTCGACCGGGAGGGGTTCGCGGCTGGTGGCGAGCACCCGCAGCCCTGGGCAGCGCGGCAGCAGCGCCGCGACCAGGTGGGCCACGGCGTCGATCAGGTGCTCGCAGTTGTCGACCAGCAGCAGGCTCTCCCGGCCGCCGAGCTCGCCGACGAGGACGTCCAGCTCGTCATCCTCGACCCGCTCGCGCGCGTCGAACATCGCGCCGCGCCGCAGCCCGATCCCGGCGAGTACGGCCGTGGCGATCTCCGCTGGTTCGGTGACGGACGCGAGGTCGACGAGCCAGGCGCCGTCGCGGTCTTCGCGACGGCGGGCGGCCTCCAGCGCGAGCCGGGTCTTCCCGGCGCCGCCGGGGCCGAGGACGGTGACCAGGCGCCCGGTGGTGAGCAGGGCGCCGATGCGGGCGAGGTCGTCGTCACGGCCGATGAAGCTGGTCAGCGGCGCGGCCAGGTTGGTCGGCCGGATCTGGCGCGGGTGGGCCTCGCGGCGTCTCGCCGAGCGGGGCGCGGCCGGCGGCTACGTCTCCAGGGCATCAGCGGCAACCGGCTACTCAACGACGGCATCGGTGTCGCCGCTCTGGCCCGCTTCGACCGTGACGTGCTGGCGACTCCCGGCCTCGGCTACGTGGTGCTCTCCGTGGGCGCCAACGACATCGGCATCTCCTTCGCCCCACGCGACGACGACGGCCCCCTGGCCGAGTTCCTGAAGATGTTCCCCGGCGCGCCGGTGACGACGGACGACGTCATCGCGGGCTACCGCCAGCTGATCGCCAGGGCGCACGAACGCGGCGTGAGGGTCTACGCCACCACGATCGCGCCCTACGAGGGCACGGAGATCTACACACCGGAGGGCGAGAGCGCCCGCCAGGTGGTCAACGAATGGATCCGCACCGGCGGCGCCTTCGACGCCGTGCAGGACTTCGACGCCGTCTGGCGCGACCCGGCCCACCCCAGCCGGATCAGGGAGGACTTCCACGCCGGCGACCATCTGCACGGCAGCGATGCGGGCTACCGGGCCCTGGCCGACTCCGTAGACCTGTCGCTGTTCAGCTGACCTCATCAGTGTGGGGGCGGCGCTGCTGACCGCGTGAGGACGGCAGCGCCGGCCGGCTCGGCCGACAGCCATTCCAGGTATGTGGGCGGGCCGCCGGAGCCGTCCGGGTCGGACACGATCCCGTCCAGGGTGATGAACTGAATGACGATGACGCTCACGATGGGTGTCCCTTTCGATCGATGCCCACCTGTACGTACCGGCGGCATCGGCCCGACTCATCGCGCCCGGTCGAACTTGTCGAAAGAAATCTGCTGGGGCAGGTCGAAGGTCTCGAACACGCGTGGTTCGGCGAACACGACGTTGCGGGCGATCAGGCCGCCGCTGACGGTGAAGACCTGAAGCGTGTGCAGCAGATATCCGCCGGGCTCCGGGGCGTACGCGGCGAGCGCGGGCTGCCCGTTGGCGGTGAGGCGCCTGACACCCCAGCCCGTCCCGCGCGTGCCGAACACGCGACGCATGAACAGGCCGTAGTCGCGGCTGCCCCGGGGCACCGGCGGCATCTCCAGGACGGCATCGGCGGTGAGGAGCCGCACGAGGGCCGGGACGTCGGCCGCCTCGAACGCTCGCGCGTACCGCCCGATCACCGAAACGGACCTCCGGGTCGTCCGGCTCGGTGACCTCGCCCGCCTCGCCCACGTCCGCGACGGCGGCGCGGACTCTCTTGGATGGAGTCGCGTCGACCCGGGCTATTGCTCACTACTCAATGTGACAGCTGAGCTTGGGTGTGCGTGACGCGCGCTTAGGAACTCGCCGGGAACAGGGGCAGCCGGATGGCGTCGGCCAGCAGTTGCAGGCCCACGAAGCCGAGCGAGGTGCCGGACGGCAGCGGCCTGCTGGGCACGCCCTTCCAGGCGATGTCGAGCCCGCCCAGCACGGTGCCGCCCCGGAAGGTGGTGCCGAAGACGGTGTTCAGGTCGCGGACGATGTCATCGGTCATGCGCAAGTCGACCCGCTTGGGGCCGATGCCGCCGTTGTGCGGGACGAACTGCCCGGTGAGGAAGGCCTGCGGCACGCTGAAGTTCAGGAGGGTCAGTTCCCCGCCGTCGCGGGGACGCCCGTTGACCTTCGGGTTGGCGATGACCTTGCTGGTGCCGACGGCCGAGAAGAGGATCCAGAAGTCGTCGATCTCGTAGGAGGCGCCGGTGGCGGACTGGGTCCAGCGCCAGCCGCCCGGGTAGCAGACCCGGCCACTGGGCACCTCGATGTTGTCGTAGCGGTCGCCGATGGGCAGCCAGGTCCCGCTCCCATTGCCGATCATCTTGTGCGGTGGCAGGGCTTGCATGTCCACCCCGGCCTGGCGCAGGCCGTTCAGGAAGGCGGCGCTGAAACTGATGGTGGCCTCTCCTTCCTTGGACAGGTAACTGCCGACCTGGTCGGGAGCCAGACAGGCGCGCGCTGAGCGGCCGGCGACGGTTCCTGCCGCAGTTCCAGCGACGGTTTCGGCCATGGCCGCCTGGCCGGTCAGCAGACCGCCGACGCAGGCCAGTCCAGCGATTCCCACCCGTGTAATGATCATGATGTTTCTCCCCTGGTCGAATCGAGGGGGACATCCCCGAAGCTCCGCATAGGGAGACCATCGGTTCCATATATCGCGGCAAAGATCAACTTCGATATCGCACCCAATCCGACCGCCATGCGCCACACCCGGGGCCCAGCACGCTTTGTGCTCGTGGACGACCAGGGTGACGGCGATGCCGGAGGCGCGGATCTCGCGGGCCGGGTCCACGGCCCGCTCGAGTTCGGGCCGCCTCGTGGCGCGGGTGTAGCCGATCTTGGCGTGCGCGGACGTCTGGGTGCCTGCGGCGGGCCTATGAAGCAGCGACGATGTCGGCTTGCCGTGTTGGGCGGCTCGGGGCGCTCGTGCCAGGGCCCACTCGCCTGCGGAGCGGCTGACCGGTCAGGACGTGGGGCCGGACTGCGCGGCAGGACCATGGATGATCTGTTCCAGACAATCGCGGAACAGATCGTCGACGGTGCGGCCGGGTTGGAAGTACTCAGCCACACCGGCCATCACGGTGGGGTACGCCGCGGCGTACGCGGCCATGTCGAAGCCGTCCAGGGCGTCCGCGTCCGGGCGGCCGACCTGTTCCTCCAGGACGTAGCCGACGGTGAAGCGCAACACCGTCAACACGATCAAGCGAGCCTGCCGCAAGGGAATGCCCCGCCCGACCAGTGTGCTCATTGCCAGTTCGGAGATGGCGGCCATCTTGAGGGACAGCTGGGAGGCCGCGATGATCCGGGCTCCGTCCGGGTGGGCCAGCAACGCGCGCCGCAGCCGCCCGGCCAGGCCGATCAGCCAGTCCTGCCAGCACTCCTCCGGCGCGGGCGACGCCATCTCGGGGAACTGCTGCTCAAGAATCGCCTCGGCGATCGCGGTGATCAGCGCCGCCTTGTTCGGGATGTGCCAGTAGAGGGTCGGCGACTGTACGCCGAGCCTGGCGGCCAGTTTGCGCGTGGTCACGCCGTCGAGACCCTCGGCGTCCAGTAGCGCGACGGCCTCGATAACGATCCGCTGCTTGTCCAGAGCCAATTTCCTGGCACCTCCCTTCCGGACTCTATCAGTGCTAGAGTCCTCTATCAGTGATAGAGATTTATGCGCCAGAGGAGGCACCGATGAGAAATCGGCACTCGCTCCGCGACCTGCTGCACTGGGCGACCCATCGCATTCCGGAGATTCCCGCGCACACCGAGCGGCCGACCGGCCACCAGCGCCAGGCCCGCCACGGCCATGGGTGGCGGCACTCGCTCACGCACCACCGTTCGCACCACCACGGGTTCAACCACTCTCCGGCCCGTCCGCCTCGCGTCCTGGTGGCGTGGCAGACGCGGATCGCCCGCTTGTTCGGTCGGGAACCGGGATGAAGGCAGCAGTGCTCCACCAGGCCGGCGGCATCCCACGCTATGAGGACTTCCCCGATCCGGTGGCCGGCGACGGCGAGGTGATCATCGACGTCAAGGCGGTCGCCGTCGAGAACGTCGACAAGGCGATCGCGGCCGGCACGCACTACGCCAGCGAGAAGTACATCGGCCAGTTTCCGGCGATCCCCGCCTTCGACGGCATCGGCGACCTCCCCGACGGCACGCTCGTCGGGTTCGGCAACATCCGCCTGCCCTACGGCGCGCTCGCCGAGAAGGCCGTGGTGTCCCAGGGCTCCTACGTGCCGATCCCCGACGGCATCGACCCGGCCGTGGCGACCGTGATGGCCTCGGCCATCACCGCAATGTCGATGAAAGCGGATGAAAGCGGCCGCGGGGTTCGTTCCCGGGGAGACGGTGCTGGTGCAGGGCGCCACCGGGGTCGCCGGGCGGCTCGCGGTCAAGGGCCTCGACCCGCAGACCATGGACGAGGTGTACCAGCAGATTGTGACGTGGACGCGGTCCGGCGAGCTCACCTTCGACGTGGAGAAGGTCCCGCTGAGCGACATCGAGACCGCCTGGCAGCGAACCGACCTCAAAGGCAGGCGACTCGTCGTGATGCCATGACCGGCCCGCGCCCACGGCACACCAACAATGATCAACGGTCAGCGTTCCGTCGCCGTCCTCACCCACGACGCCGACGGAACCGTCTCGAGCGGCGATGCCATCCCGGGCCGGGGTGACCAGCCACTCCAGCCGGGTCATCCCCAGCCCCGCATCCACCACCAGCATCCGCTCCAGGTCGGGCGCAGCTGTTCCAGTTGCTCCTCGGAGAACATCTTCTCGGACAACGCACCACCGCTACCTGCCGTACCGGACGAACGTAGCGGCAGTGATCACCAACCCGTCAAACGCGGCCATTTCTGCAGGTCAGACAGCACTTCGGTGGAAATTTCT
This sequence comes from Acrocarpospora corrugata, assembly GCF_009687845.1. GTDB lineage: Bacteria > Actinomycetota > Actinomycetes > Streptosporangiales > Streptosporangiaceae > Acrocarpospora > Acrocarpospora corrugata. The sequence continues at coordinate 4,729 of NZ_BLAD01000101.1, read as the reverse complement.
TCATTGCTACTGGGACCCTGAATCCCCAGAGTTCCCGCGAACCCAAGGGTCGAGGCCAGACCGTTGGGGTGGTCTGGGAGGTCATGCACCCTTGGGTTCGCACGAACCCAGGCCCGCCTACGACCAGCTCCTCCCGGAGCGGGCGCCGGACACCGCGATTGAGCCCGGCCCGGCGAGCGTCTGGGCCACTTCGGCGACCCCGGACGGGGTGCCCTGGCCCGGGGGCGACGACAAGACCATGAAACCGTGGGGCGAGTGCCGGCCGCCCGTCCTCATGGCTGCGAGCACGGGCCCGCGCCGCCCTGGTGGGAGGCGCGGGCCCGTTTCGCATCGTGTTAGAGCAGTTTGATCCAGGCGAGTGCGGGGGTCGCGGTTGTCACCACGATGGCCGCCGCAGCGAACAGGGAAACATACAGTCTGCGCATTTCCGACCTCCCGAGATCGGTCAACATATTTCCCGGCACAAACTCCTGGACGCCGGTATATGCGAGGTATAGCCCCTGGTAGCGGAGCTGGCTTCATAAAATGAGATACCGCCCAGTGCGTCGGCCAGCTGCTCGTCGTCCTCCAGGCCGCGAGGATCTTCGCGCGGGCGTCGATCCCGGCGGCGGCCAGGGCGTGGCACTGGTCGGTGAGCAGGTCGCCCGCCGCCTGGTCCACGGCCTCCTCGATCGACGACGTCAGGAGCTTCTTCGAGGATCACACCGGCGCCTTTGCCACGACGGCGGCATCAACGACCGGGCGTTCGCCGCGCCAGCGCCGACGCTGATGCCCGCCGCCGACATCATCGCCGGTGCCTTCCATGTGGTCGCCCTACTCCGGAACCGCCAGCGCGCGGACTTGCCTCAATCGGCTCCTGACGGCCATGGATGAGAGGGTCACGGTTGCTTCGTTTCCGGGTCGTGGGCCAGGACCGTCCGGCCGCCGTCGACCGGCAGGGTCGCGCCGGTAATGAAGCCGGCCTCTTGCGACAGCAGAAACGCGATGGCGGTGGCGATCTCCTGCGCATCGGCCACCCGGCCCAGCGGGTGTAAGACGGCCATCTGCTCTTCGATGCGGGCGGCGGCCGCCGGTTCTTGGCAGGACAGGAAGCCGGCGTAGCGCTCGGTGCGCACCGAGCCGGGTGCCACCGCGTTGACCCGGATACCGTGGGGGCCGTATTCGACCGCCAGTGCCCGGGTCATTCCCTCGATGGCCGCCTTGGCGGTGACGTACGACAGCGAGCCCGGGACCGCTTGGCGTACCTGATGGGAGGAGAGGTTGACGATCGCCCCAGGCGTTCCGGCGGCGAGGAAGCGGCGGACCGCGGTCATGCACCCGACCACGGCCGCGTCCAGGTTCAACGCGATCAGTTCCAGCACCTGCCGGCCGGTGGCCCAATGCACCGGGGCGTCCCGGAACACGGCGGCGTTGTTGACCCAGCCCGCCAGCGGCGCCGCGGCCTCGGCCGCATCGGCGGCCCGCTCCGTGACACGCTCATCGGCGGCATCACCGCTCACGCGGACCAGACGCTCTCCTGCGGGATGTTCCTCCGCCCAGACCAAGGCCGCCGAATCCCTCTCGATCGCGACCACCGTGTCGCCTGCGGCGACCAGGCGCTCAACCAGGGCCCGGCCGATTCCGCGGCCACCACCTGTCACCACATACGAACGACTCATGGCCCCCTCCTGGACCTCTGGCCCCGGCTCACAACGCATCGGCCGCCGTATCAGGACAAGGGATTGACCGGCCAATGTCAAGTGCTTGCGTGGAAGCACTTCCACACTAGAATCCACACTCAGGGGCCGACGACGCCGAGGGAGCACACCGTGACCAGCCCGCCGACCATCTACGACGTGGCCACCGAGGCGGGTGTCAGCATCTCGACGGTGTCTCGGGCCCTCAACTCACCCGCCAGAGTGGGCGAGCAGACCCGCCGCAGAGTCCTCGCCGCCGTGGACGCGCTCGGCTTCACCCCCAAACCGGACGCTGTGGCCAAGGCGCGTCGCGGTGTCGGGCGCATCGGCGTGATCGCGCCCCACACCTCCTACCCGTCGGTGGCCCGCCGGCTCAACGGCATCCTGCACGCCATCGGCTCAAGACCGCTGGAAGTCGTCCTGTTCGACCAGGAATCAGCCGCCGAAAGCTCATCACCCCTGCTGGCGAGCCTGCCCGTCACCGGTCGGCTCGACGGGCTCATCGTCATCAGCCTTCCCCTCGACGACACCGTGGCCGAGCGGCTCACCGGCCTGGGATTGCCGACCGTCCTCCTCGATGTCCGCCACGCCCTCTTCGACTCGATTCACACCGACGACATCGCCGGCGGCCGCCTGGCCGCCGAATATCTGCTGACGCGCGGGCACCACCGATTCAGCTTCCTCGGAGAAGCCCAGCGATCCAATCGCTACCTCTCACCATCACAACGCAGACTCGCCGGATACCGCACCGCACTCGCCGAAGCCGGTTACGGACTCGGCGATCACAACGTACGACTGGTCCGCCACCGCGCACGACACGCGCTTACCGCCGCCCGAGAACTGCTGTCCCAAAAGGACCGTCCGACTGCGGTCTTCGCCGCCGACGACACCCTCGCCGCTGGGATCCTGCGAGCCGCCCGCGACTTGGACCTGACCGTTCCCGGCGATCTGTCCGTGGTCGGCTTCGACGACGGTGAACTGGCCGAAGTCATGGACCTCACCACCATCCGCCAGCCCCTGGAAGAATCCGGCCACGCTGCCATGGAACGCCTCATCCAGCAACTCGACCAACCCACCACCCCCCGCGACGTGGCGCTGGGACTGCAACTGATCGTCCGCGGAACGACATGACCAGGCACGGCGCGAGTGCGTCTGCCCAGGACCGTGGTTCCCCGGCACGCCGTACCTGATCTCGGCACGCGGGATCCGTCCGGGACTGGTGACCGTGGTCGAGCGGGTCGCCCACGCCCGCGCCGAGGCGCAGCGGGAGACGTTCGACCGGCTGGCGCACGAGTTCACCGAGGCACGGTGCGCCGCGCTGGACGGGCTGCTGATCACCGATCCGGAGATCCGCATGACCCGTCTGCGGTGGCTGGCCACCGGCCCGGTGGAGGCGTCCCCGGCCGCGGTGAAGGCCGAAGTCGCCAAGCTGGAGTTCGAAGCCGACTTCCCGCACACCGGGCCGCTGCTGACCCGCAAGCTCAACACTGACCTGATCGCCGAGCACTACGACGACCTGCTCCGGCTGGCCGGTTCGCTAAAGTTCGGTCACGTCACCGCCTCGCTACTGGTCGGCAAGCTGTCCGCGGCCGGCAGGCAGAACGCGCTCGCCGCAGCGCTCAAGGAGTACGGGACACAGCGGCGCACCATCTACGCCGCCCGATACCTCGCTGACCCGGCCTACCGGCGCAAGATCTCCCGGCAGCTGAACAAGGGCGAGTCGCTGCACGCGCTCAAGCGAGACCTGCTCTACGCCCACGAGGGCGCCATCCGAGCGCGGCACCTCGAAGCTCAGACCGAGCAGGCGTGGTGCCTGACGCTGGCCACCAACGCCGTGGTCGCCTGTTATCCGGGGTGGGAAGAAGCCGTCTGCAATGCAGCGTAAGCGACCTTCTGGGATGTCTCGTCGTTCGTTGCGTACGAGCTATCCGGGGTCTCTACGCTACCGATCGTGACGATGGTGACGAGGGCCGTGGAGTGCCGGGCGCAACGGGTCGTGCTGCCGGATGGGGATGTTGCGCGACGCTCGCGATGAACACGGCGGCGTCGCTCGCCATGAGCATGTACAGCCGGGCATTTCGGGCGTGTGAGAGCGGTTTGATGTTCACGCTGTCGCCAAAATGTTCATCGTGTCGCGGCCCCGGCACGGACATGAACACCAGCGTCATCGCGAACGCGTCGATCGCATGTTCAGCATGAAGACGATGTGCGAGGGCAGCCGACGGCGCCGGTGAATCAGCTGCTGCGAGCGACCGGCAGAATCGGCGCGGCCAGCACCGCGGCCACGTGCCACAGCCGGACACCACCAGCATTACAGCGGACGACGGCGGCAACCGCCATGGCCGCCAGCGCGGTGAGCGCGTCGCCCAGGACGGAGCCGGTGGGCTCCAGCATCGGCGGGCTGACGGTGAACTGGTGCAACAGCGCCGTCGCCCTCCGGCGCAGCTGCTCGGCGCCGAGTTCGGCCCGGCGTAGCCAGCCGCGCACGGTAGCCGGCGGCAGCTCCAACTGGGCGGCGATGGAGCGGTGCCCGGCGCCCGGGCTTTGGCCGTCAGCGCCGCCCCGACGACCTCGATGGCGTAGGCGCCGCGCGGTGGGCAGTCGGCCGGGACCAGCACGTGGGTGACCTGGCAGCCCCGGCAGCGAGCCCGGGGCGGGCGCAGCACCTGGAGCGAGCCGTCGGCCTGGCGGATACTTCGGGGCCGGGCGAATCCCCACGGCCGCAGCGCCTGGCCGCACCGGCAGGCCAGCCGCCCTTCATCGAGGTCGCGGCGGGTCCGGTCGAGGTCCAAGACGATGATCACGTCGGCGTCCCCGGTTCATCCCTCCAGCATCGCGACGACCGAGTCGACCGGGGCAGGGGGCAACTGGTGTTGCGGCCCGGACGGCATGTGGACGAGTGAACGCCCGAGCACCTAGACGAGGCGAGCAGCGACGACATGAACACCATGCTGAGCCGCGCCGGACGCTCACCGTCGAGGCGCTATCGCCCAGCCCCAACGCCAACGCGATCTGCTTGGACCGCAGCCCATGCCCCGCATCGGTGATCACCT
>NZ_BLAD01000100.1 GCF_009687845.1 Acrocarpospora corrugata | reverse complement strand
ACCGAAGTACCGGTTGCTCTGCGCGGCCGAGGCGCCCAGCGTGCTCGCGGCATTGGCCGGGGTGGACATGCCCACCACGACCAGACCGGCGCTGAGGACGCCCACGGTGCCAATGATCAGAGCATTTCGGAGACCTGACGGGCGCTTACGGCGTCCGCCGTCCGGGACGGCATTGTCGATCATGCCTGTTCCTCCACTGGAACATAGATCAGCAAGGGGGGGTGCTAGTGGGTTGCGGAGAGGCTGTTCAGATCGCACCGAACAGTCGAGGCGATCAGGCAGGAGCGAGTCCCGATTCGTCGGTGTGGGCCGAGTCCCACATCGACGGCTTTGCCGCTGACGTCACGCATTCTCACCTGGCACTGGTCGGCGAGCAGGCGCCGTTCCAGCTCAGGCGGATGGCATCCCGGCCGCCGTTGACCCGGACGGGGCGGACCCCTGGGGAATCCGGCGGAATCTGCCGTCCGACCTGAGCGAATTCGAGCATGCCTGTTCCTCCACTGACGCTGGCCAGGTGGCGCATAATTCAGCTGCTGAGGACTCAGTGTGAGAAATGTAACGAAATGTGTCAAGAATCTGGTGAAACTTTCGGCCCTCGACACATGACGCGAGTCCCTGAACTGCGCGGATACGACGATAATCCTTGAAACTTTCCTCAGTTACGCCGATACCTAGGCCCGTTCGGGTCCTCGACCCGAAATTTCTCGTAACTTCTGGACTTCGGACGTGTCCGATAGTTGCGGCAGTCGGCTGGACGAGCGCGGAGGCGTCGCGTCTCCCGCCCGGCTGCTGCCTGGACCGGATTGAGGTCCTCACTGCTGAGAGTCCTAACAAACAAGATCGTGCCAAATATTGGCAGAGCGGTACGTGTCATGCCCCCTCCGGTGAGCCGCTCACGCGAACCTGCGTGGTGGTACCAGCGCCAATCCTCCGGCGCTGGCGGACGGACCCTGTTCCGCCCATCGAGAGGAACGTCATCATGAAGCACATCCGCAGGATGCTTTACCCAATCGCCGCCCTGGCGGCGACGGCCCTGCCGCTGACGCTGTCCGATGCGGTGCTGGCCGGCACCGCGCCGACCCAGGCGCACGTCGGCCCAGCCCGTACGGTCACGCAGGATCCGGCTACCTGTCCGGAGCGAGTGGCGCTGGTCAACGGCGGCTTCGAGCAGCCTGTCGTTACCGGCGGGGCGTGGGCTTCGTTCCCCGATGCCTCGCAGGGCGGCGCGAACGCGGTGCCGGGCTGGCGGACGACCTCCACCGATCACGCGATCGAGATCTGGAGCACCCGGATGGGCGTCCCTCCCATCGAGGGCAAGCAGTTCGCCGAATTGAACGCCACCCAGGTCGCGACCCTGTACCAGGACCGCCCGACCACGCCCGGGCAGAAGCTGTACTGGCGACTGTCCCACCGCGGCCGTCTCGGGACCGACACGATGGCACTGGGCATCGGTGATCCCAAGGCCCCCGCCCAACAGACGATCGCCTCCGACGGCACCACGAAGTGGGGCACCTACACCGGCACCTACACCGTGCCCGCCGGGATGACGACCACCAGGTTCGCCTTCCGTTCCATCTCCGCCGCGGGAGGGAACCCCACCTTCGGCAACTTCCTCGACGATGTCTTCTTCGGCACCGCACCGTGCGTGGTCGTCAGCAAGACCGCGAGCCCGCAGGGGCCGCTGAACGTCGGCGAAGAGATCACCTACCGGCTGACCTCGGTCAACAAGGGCGGCGGCGCGGCGGAGAATGTCCGCCTCACCGACACCATCCCGGCGGGCACCACTTTCGTACCCGGCTCGCTCCAGGTCGTCAACGGCCCCAACAGCGGCGCCAAGACCGACCAGGCCGGCGACGACCAGGCCGAATTCGACCCCGCCACCGGCAAGATCACCGTCATGCTGGGCACCGGCGCGACCGCCGTTGCAGGGGGGCAACTGCCCAACAGTGACGCCCTGCCCGACGGCACCACCGTCGAATTCCGGGTCAAGGTCGGCCCTGCCGCCGCAGGTAAGCAGGCAACCAACCAGGGCACGGTCAACTACGAGAACCGGCTCGGCCCCGACCCCGAACCGCTGACCTCCACCAGCGGCGACACCGTCACCGAGGTCAACCCGGCCGTCGACCTGATCGTGGTCAAGACCGCCGAGCAGATCCGGGTCACCGCCGGCGGGATGATCAGCTACCACGTGGCCGTCCGCAACCTCGGGCCGAACGACGCCACCGGCGTCGTGGTCAAGGACGCGCTGCCAGCCGGGCTCACCCTCCTGTCGGCAACGTCCTCCACCGGAGCGTACGTCGGCGAGGCCTGGACCGTCGGCACTCTCGCCGCCGGCGCCACAGCCACCCTGACCGTCCAGGCCAAGGCCACCACGGTCGCCGAAACCACCAACACCGCCACCGCAAGCGGCAAGGAACTGGACCTCAACCCGTCCAACAACAGCGACAGCGTCAAGGTCTGCGTCGACCCCGCACCCGCCTGCCCGTACTGCACGCCCCAGAAGACACCGAAAATGGAAAGCTGACCTGCTGAGACCCGCCTTGCCGCGAATCACCGGGTAGCACGACCAGAGACGGGCGACAGGGCGCTCTCCAAGTGGAGAACGCCCTGGTCAAAGGGCGCCGTGGGCGGCGCCCTGCTCGATCCAGGCGACATCCTCCCTGGACAGGCGTCGGCCGGGATCGGCCGGCCACCGAGGACGCCCACAGCCGGGTGGGACGCGGGCTCAGAAGATTCGCTTGGTGGTGCTGGACTTCAGACCCATAGCCTTCTTCCCATTGGGCTTGTAGAGGCCGACCGTCGCGTACACCTCGGCAATGTCGGTCGGCCCGTCCTCCATGAGGTTGGCGCTGGAGACGCGCTGCTCGGTGCTGAAAGCCAGGCCGAAGGAGGTCGCATACACCTTGCGCCGAGGCACGTCCCCGGCCGCCTTCGGGATGACGTGGTCCAACCCGAAGTCTTCGCCCGTGAGACTCCATGAGACGTTGTAGTTCCCGTTGATGTAAGCCTGGGCCAGCGCCAAGGTGGTGGCGAACCGGCCCTCGATGATGACCCAGTACTCGCGCGGGTTCGAGTTCGCGACGCGCTCGTACCGAACCTGGACATAACTGTTGGACGCGGCCTGTGCCGGGGTAGGAATGGCAGCCATTCCCCCGAGAAGAGCACAGAAGGCACCGACTCTGGCGACGCTTCGGACAATCTTGATCATTTTCCGACCTTCCCTTCACCTCTATGGCGTGACATGCCGTTCCGCCCCGTTCCATGAAATCGTCGGCGATTTCTGAGCCGCGCCGGAACGGCGTGGAACGGCTGGGCACGTCATGGAACGCCCTCTCAGTAACGACACCGTTCAAGAGAGAGTCCACCCATGAATTCGATCAGGATAGGAAAGAAAGTCGCGGGGCCGGTCACGTTGCTGGCCGCGTTGAGCCTGGGACTGACCGTCGTGACCGCGAGCCCGGCCGAGGCCGCCCCGAAGTGCGGCCTGACCGTCACCAGCCTCCACACTGACGACCAGGCGTACAAGCTGGAGGTCACCTGCGGGCCGTTCATGGCGCCGGCGGAATGGCATCTGTACGGCGACGACGGCCCGTTTGGCGTTCAGCACATTCTGAGCTCCTACCAGCCGGTGGCTTACGCAGACTCAGGCGCACTGGACGAGGACCCGGGCACCGAGGCCGACGAGATCTTCGCCACGGTTATCTACCGGACCACCACCGGAGCGTACTGGACCGTTCGCACTAACACGGTCGTCGCCAATTTCTGGCCGTACAGCTAGGGCGTGGCGCACCTCGGGACGATCACACAGCGCGATCACCGCGACCCGAAATGCGCTGGACGTGAATGCTTGCGAAATCGGGTGTACCCCGATCTGTCAATCCCCTCAAAACCGTCGTCGGCGACCCGGTGATCGAACTCTCCGGGGTCACCAAGACCTACCCCGGCGGTGTCACCGCGCTGCGGTCGGTCGACCTGGTCATCGGCTACGGCGAGCTGCCGGCGATCGTCGGGCCGTCGGGCTCGGGCAAGTCCACGATGCTGAACCTGGTCGGCACGCTGGACCGGCCGTCGCAGGGCACCGTGCGAATCGACGGGCACGACGTGGCGTCGCTGTCCGACCGACAGCTCTCCGCGCTGCGCGCCCGGCGTATCGGCTTCGTCTTCCAGCAGTTCCACCTCGCGCCGGGGCGGGACGCGCTGGGCAACGTCGCCGACGGCCTGCTCTACACCGGCGTCGGCAAGCGGGAACGCGAGCAGCGCGCCGAGGCCGCGCTGGTGCGGGTCGGCCTGGGCGAGCGGCTCACCCACCGCCCCTACCAGCTCTCCGGCGGGGAGCGCCAGCGGGTGGCCATCGCCCGCGCGGTCGTGGGCGACCCGCCGCTACTACTAGCGGACGAGCCGACCGGAAACCTCGACTCGGTCTCCGGCACCGGGGTGATGAAACTGCTGTGCGAGCTGAACGAGGCGGGCACGACGATCCTGGTCATCACGCATGACCGCGAAATCGCGGACAGCCTGCCGCGGCAGGTGCCGATGCGCGACGGGCAGGTGGTCTGAGATGTCGCTACGGCCCGCCCGGCTGCGCCTGTCGGACCTGGCCCGGCTCGGCGGATACGGTCTGCGCTCGCGCCCGCTGCGCGCCGTGCTGTCGGCGCTGGGCATCGCGATCGGCATCGCGGCGATGACCGCGGTGGTCGGCATCTCCGCCTCCAGCCGCGCCGACCTCGACCAGGAACTCGCGAAGCTCGGCACCAACATGCTGACCGTGTCTCCCGGCAACACGATGTTCGGCAAGCAGGCCACGCTGCCCGACGAGTCGGTCGCGATGATCAAGCGGATCGGCCCGGTGCGGTCGGCCACCGCGACCGGCGTGCTCAGTGACACCTACGCCTATCGCAACGACCGGATCCCGGCGGCGCAGTCCGGCGGCCTGTCCGTGCTCGCGGCCAAGCTCGACCTGCTCAGGACGGTCGGCGGCACGCTCGACCACCGTGGTCGGCGGCACGCTCGACCACGGTGCCTGGCTCAATGCGGCGACCGACCGGTATCCGGCGGTGGTGCTCGGCGCGACGGCGGCCCAGCGGCTCGGGAACGTGCCCGCCGTCTACGTCGGCGGCCGGTGGTGGGTCGTGGTCGGGGTGTTGCGGAAGGTACTGCTCGCGCCGGAGCTCGACTCGGCGGTGCTCATGGGGTGGCCGGCGACCACGACTTACCTGGGCTTTGACGGGCATCCCACGACGGTCTACACGCGGTCGGTGGAGTCGCAGGTGGAGGCGGTGCGTACGGTGCTCGCGCCCACGGCCAACCCGTCGGCGCCGGGCGCGGTGCAGGTGTCGAGGCCGTCCGACGCGCTGGCCGCGCGCCGGGCCACGAACGCGACTTTCGACGCGTTGCTGCTCGGGTTGGGCGCGATCGCGCTGCTCGTGGGCGGGATCGGCGTCGCCAACACGATGGTGATCTCGGTGCTGGAAAGGCGCTCGGAGATCGGCCTGCGCAGATCGCAGGGCGCCACAAAAGGCCAGGTCCGCACGCAGTTCGTCGCGGAGTCACTGCTCCTGTCGCTGCTCGGCGGTGCGTTCGGTGCGCTGCTCGGCTATCTGGTGGCCGGAATGTACGCCACGACGCAGAAGTGGCCCACGGTCGTACCGCTGTGGGTTCTCGCGGGCGGAGTCGGCGCGACGGTGATGATCGGTGCGATCGCAGGCCTGTACCCAACGATCCGCGCGGCCCGCCTGTCACCCACGGAGGCCTTGGCGACGACCTGACGAGCCTTGTTTCGGGGAGGCCTACCGCGCCAAAGCTCGTTCTCAGCAGGGCCTATACCCCACGTATACCGATATGTCCGAGCTCAGCCCGAGAAATCGGCACCAGTGCCCATTCGAAGGACAGTGAGGGGTCTCGATGAAACGCCTCATCACCTCTGTGACCGTCGTCGTCGCCATCATCGCCACCGCCACACCGGCAAGCACGGCCGAGATCAAGTACGAGCTCCGGCCGCTGAACAGCGGCAAGTGTCTGGACGTCGTCAATGGGTCCCGGGCCAACGGCGCCCGGATCCAGCAGTGGACGTGCAGCGGCAACTCGCAGCAGAAGTGGTACATCCGGAGCACGGGCCACGTCAGCGGCGAGGTGTACTCGATCGTGTCGGCGCACAGCGGCGCCTGCCTCGACCTGCGCGATAACAACTCGGGCAACGGGGCCGTAGTGCAGCAATGGACCTGCTCCGGTGGGTACAACCAGAAGTGGTGGCTGACCTGGGACGCTGGCATGGGCGCTTACCGCATCAAGGCCGACGTGGGCCAGCGCTGCCTGGACGTGACGGGCGCGTCCACGGCCAATGGCTATATGCAGACCTGGGACTGCTTCGCCCCGGGCACGCGCAACCAGCGCTTCCGTCTGTCGCCTGACTCTCCGCGGAATGCCTTTTCCAGCCACCAGAACGGGCGGCCGGCCGCAGCCTTCGCGTCGACCGCCACCGGCTGAGGTGCGCTCCGTACGGACTTATCACCGCCTCGTGAGCGAAGCCGCGGATATAACGAGCCCGCCGAGGAGAAGACGATGGAACCAGTTTGCATGCAATGTGCATGCTAGAGTGGTTGCATGGGTATCATTCAGATCCGAGACGTCCCCGAGGCAACAGAGCGAATGTTGAAGGCTCGCGCCGAGCGAGAAGGCAAATCGCTGGCCGCCTACGTACGTGATCTCTTGAACGAGGAGGCGGCCGCTCCAGCATTGGACGAAGTAATGGCCAAGATCGCCAACGACGAACCCGTGCCGTACGACCCCGACTTCGTACGCGAGACGATGCGCGAGGGGCGCCGGTGAGCTTGGTCGTAGACGCCTCGATCGTGTTCCGCCTTCTGGCGAACGTGAAAGGCGACGACCTCCTTCGTCAAAGACTGGCCCGCAAAGTACACGCTCCGGCCCTGATCGACGTCGAGATCGCTTCCGTGGTGCGCGGTCACGTGATCACCAGCAAACCGGAGGTACGCATTTCCGAGGAGCGGGCCAGAATCATGCTGGAGCGCTACGCCCAACTCAGAATCGTCCGCCATCCGATGCTGCCTCTCCAACCTCGCGTGCTGGAATTGCGGAACAACCTCACCGCCTACGACGGCATGTACGTCGCCCTGGCCGAGCTGCTGGAACTGCCGCTGCTCACCGACGATGCCAAGTTCGCCGGTTCGACGGGCCATCGAGCGGAGATCCACCGCTACCCGCCGCCACTGGTGTAGGTGTCCTCTCTTCCGCACAAGAGTCAGGCCCGGGGCAGCATCGAGCCGGCCAGTTCGCCGCGGGGGTCGTAGACCACGCACATGATGTCACGGTCGCCGTCCGCCCAGGTCTCGGCGGTCGGCAGGATCGGGTAGTAGTCCAGCTCGGCCCCCGCCGCACCGGGCCAGTAGTGCACGAACCCCCGCTCGCAGCTGCTCCAGCCGAACGCGGCCAGCGCGACGCGGTCGTAGCGCCCGTCGTCGGCGTGCACGAAGCCGTAGGACTGGTTGTCGGCGTGCTGGTCGCAGGTCGTGTAAAGGACGATCTCCTCGCCCGCCGCCGGGGAGTACTCCGGGTCGGTGAAGCACTCGCCCGCCTCCAGGTTGAGCACTCCGGTCGTCCCCGGGGTCATGAAGTCGTCGCCCTTGTGCACGGCCGGCGTGGCCGGGGCGACGAAGAGCGTGCCGAGCGCCAGCACGGCCGGCACCATCGTCAGAAGGCGGAACGGCCGGCGGGCGGGCGGCCGGGCTACGGTCATCGACACCTGTCCTGACGGGCGATCATGCTGATCGCCCCAGACTGGCGGATCAAGTGAAATATCACCTCAACGCCGGGTGTCAGCCGTACGGAGGCCGGATGACGGCTCGGCTCCCCGGCTTGACCTCGGGTGACGTTGCTCACAGCGGCGCAGGAAAGATCGTCAGTTCACTTCGCGGCAAGGTTCTGGCCGGTCTTTGGCCAACCGAATCTGCGTGGATTTCGGACATCCCACCGTGCTCCCTCGGTGGGGTGCAATCCACTTCCTCAGGAGTGAAGCTCGACGTGAGTGACGCCACCCGACCCTGGTCCCTGCGGACCCGGCAGGCCAAACTGATCGTGATCGGCGCCAGCGCGCTGCTCGTCGGCGGTCTGGCCGTCAGCCCGATGGCGTTCGGCGCTGCCGCACCGCCGAAGTTCCCCGCCGCCGAGATCCACAAGCCCACCCCGATGCCCGACCGGGTCATCCTCACCCCGACCGCCACGCCTTCCTCGTCCCAGAAGGTCACCTGGCGCGCCGAGACCACCGCCGAGTTCGCCCAGGCCGAGATCCTGGAGTCGCCTCGCGCGCTGGGCGAGGTCGCCCCCGCCGCCGGCGCCGTCACCAACGTGAAGGCGCAGTCGAGCACCCCGGTCAACACCACCCTCGGGTACGCCTCGACGTACCACACGGTGGAGTTCGCCAGCCTCAAGCCCGCCACCCGGTACACCTACCGCGTCGGCGACGGCACCAACTGGAGCGAGTGGAGCGACTTCACCACCGCCGCCGCCGGTTTCCAGCCGTTCTCCTTCATCTACTACGGCGACGCCCAGAACTTCATCGACTCGGCCGTCCCCCGGGTGTTCCGCCAGGCGTTCGCCGACCGGCCGCAGGCCAAGATGATCGTCAACGCCGGTGACCTCATCGACTCCGCCAACAGCGAGGAGCAGTGGGGCCAGTGGTTCAAGGCCGGCGGCTTCATCGACAGCCAGGTCAACAACCTGTCCATCACCGGTAACCACGAGTACAGCGGCGTCTCGCTGTCCTCGTTCTGGGTTCCGCAGTTCCCGTACCCGGACAACGGCCCGGCCTGGACCGACTACCCGGGCGCCGAGAACATCGCCAAGACCGCGTACTACGTGGACTACCAGGGCGTGCGCTTCATCGGCCTGAACACCAACGTGCAGTCCATCCCGGACCTGATGGCCAAGCAGACCGCGTGGCTGGAGGGCCTGCTCAAGGACAACCCGAACAAGTGGACCGTGGTGACCTTCCACCACCCCGTCTACTCCAACACCGGCACCCGCAACAACCCGGTGGTCCGCGCCCAGTGGGCCCCGCTGCTGGAGAAGTACGGCGTCGACCTGGTGCTGCAGGGCCACGACCACTCCTACGGCCGGGGCAACCTGAAGTCCGCCCGCCAGTCCGCGACCACGCACAACGGCGTCTCGTACGTGGTGTCCGTCTCCGGCGGCAAGATGTACGAGCTCAACGGCGGCGTGAACTGGACCGGCAACGGCGGCGAGGTGATCAGCACCAGCGAGAACACGCAGCTGTACCAGATGATCGACGTCGACAAGGACCAGCTGCGCTTCGAGGCCCGCTACGCCAACGGCGAGCACCACGACGGCTTCCTGATCCGCAAGAACGACGCGGGTGAGCGCACCGTCACCGAGCTCGGCACCGGCAACACCGGCGAGCAGGTCACCGTGGACAAGACCAGTGTCGAGCCGGGTGAGCAGCTCACCGCCACCGCGTTCGGCTACGACCCGGCCGAGAAGGTGAAGGTCTACCTCCTCCGTACCAAGGGCACGGCCGCGAACGCCGGCAACGGCGACCGCGACTACGACAGCCGGACCTACGTCGGCACCCAGACCGCCGACGCGCTGGGCAAGCTGAGCTACGGCTTCAAGCTGCCGGCCGACCTCAACAAGGACAGCACCTACCGGGTGTACCTGGAGAGCGCCACCCAGAAGATCACCAGCCCGGTGATCACGGTCAAGTAGTAGCCCCACCGGATGCGGGCCCGCCCCGGTACCGGTCCTCCGGGATTGGTACCGGGGCGCGGCCCGCGCCATCCCGGCCAGCTCGACAGGAGATCCCGTGACCTTCCGTACCCGTCTGGCGGGCGCGCTGCTCGCCGGGGCGGCGGTGGCCGCCGTGCCGGCGGCGCCGGCCGCCGCTCATCCCTTCGGCCCGCCGTCCACCGCGCGGATCAGCGTCGACGGCTCGCACGTGGCGATCGCCTGGCTGGCCGCCGAGGACGACTGGGTCGCGCTCGGCCAGTCGGTCGGCGCGTTCGAGAACCCCGCCACCGGGTCGGTGTCCACCGCACTCACCGGCGAGCAGAAGCTGCAGCGGTCCGCGGCGGTCCGGGACTACCTGCTCGGCCGGATCACCGTCGCGCAGGGCGGCACCCCGTGCCCCGGCCGGCTGGAGTCGCTGGAGCGGCTGGTCGCCCAGGGCGCCCGGCTCGCCTTCGACTGCCCCGGGCCGGCCGTCGACCTCGACGTCACGGTGAGCGCCCTCACCGACCTCGACGAGAACTACCGGACCATGCTCACCGCCGAGACGCCCGCCACCCCGGCCCAGGCGCTCTACACCGCGCGCCAGCAGACCACCCGGCTGCGCTTCACCGCCTCCGGCGGCGGCACGACCGCGGCCGTGACTACCGTCGCCGCCGGCACCGCCGCCGCGGCCGCGATCATCGGAGTGCTCGTGCTGCTGCGGGTACGGCGCCGGAAGGGCGGGCAGGCGTGAACGGGATGGGCGGGGCGGACAGCCGCCTGATCGCGATGTTCGACGGCGGCGCGGCGTTCTGGCTGGTCCTGGCGGTGGCGCTGTGCGTCGGCGTAGTGCACGCGGTGGCCCCCGGGCACGGCAAGAGCATCACCGCGGCGTACCTGATCGGCACCCACGGCCGGTACCGGGACGCGGTGCGGCTCGGGGTGATCGTGGCGGTCATGCACACCTTCTCGGTGCTGGTGCTGGCGGTCGCCTGGGTGGGGCTCAGCGGCGTCGCAGGCCTGGGCACGAAGAGCATCACCGCCTGGCTGCAGGTGCTCGCCGGGCTGGTCGTGATCGGCGTGGGCGCCCACCTCGTCTACCGCCACCTGCGCGAGCGGCGAAGCGGGACAAGCCATGGGCACGGGCACGAGCACGGACATGGGCACGGACATGGGCACGGACATGGGCACGAGCACGGACGTGGGCACGGACACGGGCACGAGCACGGACACGGACACGGACACGGGCATCTCGGAGCCGAGCCGGAGTCGCCGGTTTCCAGCGAGGCGCGCGGCGATGTCGCGACGCAGTCGCCGACCGATCCGTGGTCGCGGCGCGGGCTGGTCGCGCTCGCCCTGTCGGGCGGGCTGCTGCCCTCGCCGTCGGCCTTCATCGTGCTGGTGAGCGGGCTGCTAACCGGGCGAGCGCTGGACGCCGTCGTGCTGGTGATCGCGTTCGGGGTGGGCATGGCGGCCACCCTGACCGCCGTCGGCGTTGTGACGATCAAGGGTGGCGGGCTGCTGGCCCGGCGCGCCCGCAACTGGTCGCCGGCCGCCGCGGTGGCTGGCTGGCTCCCCGCCGTCGCCGGCGTCGCGGTGTCGCTCGGCGGTTGCCTCTACCTGTTCGCGGCCGTCGGCGTGCTCACCGCGTGACCGCGAGCGAACCCGGCCGGTTCCGTCCAGCCACCCCGCTGTACCGCTCCGCGCCCCGCCGTGCCCCGGCGCACCCCCGCGGACCTGCGCATTCCGTCCCGCGTGCGGCCTGTCGGCGTGCCACCGGGACGGCGAGGCCGAAGGCGCTCACGGTTACGGGAAGCAAAAGCTAACGACGGAAGCGGACTGCAGCACGACTCTGGCGCAACCGTGCCGGACCAGCCGGTGTCGGTCCGCTACCGCGCACGTCGGGACACGACGGTGAAGCGCACTTGATGTCCGCAACCCTGCCCTGCGAGGCAACCCGGTGGCGATGGACTCGCCTCGTTTATCATTCTGGTGTAGGGGACACACTTGGGCTAACTCTGTGATCACGGAAGGGCATCATGAGCGGCAGTGATCTAGAAGAACCCGCTCCTGATCAAGTGATCACACCGGTTCTGATCTACGAGCCGAACCCGAAGCACAAGCCGATCCCGACTCCGGGACGTCACGGCTCCATATGTCCACCCTATGCCGATGGCCCAGGGCTCTTGCAGGAGAGTGACCTCACGGGCTGCAAGCGATACGCGACTGATGGCACCGAGGCTTACTGTGCGCAGGAGCACATCGAGGGCAAGTGGCACGGTTACCCAGTCGGATGGGAGGAAGTCCCTCCTCGCCTCGTCGCCGACTGGATCGCTTCTGGCAAGGTGACCCGCCGAACCGTCCGGCGTGCTAGGCAGCGTGGGTGATGACGATCCATTGGGAGAAGTTCGACGGCAACACGGATTTGTTCGCCATCCGAATCAGCTTCATCGACGACCCTCACCGTGGAGCGGCAGCCACGCCAGAGGAAACCATGTCGTGGGGTGCACTGCAACTGTGGGTCGGCGGTGAGAATCTATGCGCACACGTCGATCAGGGTGAAGTTCTCCAGCATTCCCATTGGTATCTGCTATCGGTGTTGGAGTGGATCGCAGACAACTGGAATGCGATATTGCATGAGGAGAAACTGCCCAACAGAAACGGAGAAACAGCGGCCAAGGCACTGGCCGGGACGCGTAATGCGCCAGCCCTCGCCGGAGAACCCGAGACGCTCATTTGGGAACAGAACTGGTATGATTGGCACAGTCGTCACGCCCTTCGTTCGGCACGCGATGGTGGCCTACTGCCAAATGTTGTGATACGCCGCCTGAATGACCTTATTGAATTGAGCTGGAACGACGAACCACTGGCTGGAACTGTTGGAGGGTTTCGCTACAGTGCAACCAGCGGCGCCGCGTTGCTTACACCGCGGCAAGTCGCCGACCCGCTGTTCAAGGTCACTCGGGAAGCAGCTGAATATCTGTGCGAGCGCATGCCTCACAGCAGCCGAATAGCCGCTCTGGCCAACCGCCTCAAAAGACTGGAAATGCCCGATCAAGAACATGAAAGACTTGCCTGGCTAGCCGGTATTCGCATGGCTTCTTCGGCTTCTTACCCGCTTGAGAGCGAGGCGGAACACCTCATTCTAAGCGCCAGGTGGGCCGAGATCATGAAGAGCCTTCGCCAGCTTGGCGCCGACGCGACCGGGCCGGCCTTTTCAAGCCAGAGCACGAAACTGACCGTGGTCGACCCGTCTCATGCGGCCCTCCTCTTCAGTTCGGTGTCGCCTACGGTGACACAAAAGGACATCGAAACTCTCGGAAGAGTGCTGATCGATCAGCAGACTACGCAGGATACGGTCCCCAACCTGGATCGCCTATGTAAAGATGCGACCCCTGATCTGTCAAGCCCGGCGTGGGAGCAGGGATATGACCTGGCCGAAGAAGTCCTTGATCAAATTCCACCCAAGTTTATTGAGCAATATGTTGACATCGAAGCACTGTTGAGCCATCTCGGCGTGGCCGTCATCTCCCTTGGCCTTGAAGACCACAACATCCGAGCGTGCGCCATAGTAGGCAAAGAGATTCGGGCCACTGTCGTTCAGAACACGAACTCCCCCTTCTATGACTCGCTCAATGCGAAACGTTTCAGCATGGCTCACGAGCTGTGCCATCTGCTATTTGATCGTTCACGAGGACGGAAACTTGCAATCGCAAGCGGCCCGTGGGCGCCAGAGGTGGTAGAGCGCCGGGCAAACGCCTTCGCAGCAATGTTCTTGATGCCGATCGATCTAGTGCAGCAAGCAATCGCCGATCTGCCTGATCCCATCACCGACTATCACAGTATCAGCGAAGTCGCCGAGCGGCTCCATGTAAGCAGGCGAGCAGCCATTGAACATCTCTACAACTTGACGCTTATGACCGACCTCGACCGCGAGGCCCTGCTGAGGCAATTGCGGGACACCTGACATCTATTTGCTGTCTGAGTAACAGCGACTCTGCTGCCCCTGCAAGCCAACGCCCTCTTCTCGGCTACTTGAGGGCAAGCATGCGACGCCTTGCCCCAAGAACCGTGAGAAGCATCGGCACCGCGACAGGTGTGCGAAGGCCTGCCGTAAACGCGGTCACGTCTGCCCGGTGGTCGAGAATCCGTGTCCGAAAGGGTGCTCCGACATGCGAGTACCTGTCCGAAGAGGGATCGACATGGGCGTACATGTACGGACCGTGATGGAGGTCCTCGGTCACTCCGACATCCGGGTCACCCAGCGGTATACGCACGTGGCTACCCCGATGGCGCGAGACGCCGCCAAGCGGATGGCAAAGCACTTTGGAACTGATTGCAGCACTTGGCAGAGGAATCGCGATCACCTGACCGTAAGCGACGTACTATTCAAAATGTGACCTATCTCACATTTTCTCCTTGAGTCTCAGCTGATTGACCAGCGGGTTTAGGTCCACATGGAGGGAATGGGCAATTCTGTGTCATTCTCGCGATCTGCTCGTATCCAGTTGAGCGAGGTAGGGAACACGGTTACGTCACGCAACTCGGCGAAGGCAATTACCCTGTGGACCAGTCGCAAGAACGACATCTCCGACTCGGCCGGTGTTTTTCGGTGGATCGACCGAAAAGGGCGATTCCTAACCAATTGCCCACGGAGAGGGGATTACCCCATGTCGCGGAGGCGACGCAGCAAGAACGCATTCCACTCCGAACAGCGCTTGCTCGCAGTTAGAGCAGTACTCACGGTAGTGGAAGCGGTGATGAGGATGCTCTGGCCCTTGTAGGTTCATTGACCTAGCAGAGGGCCAGAGCTCTCTCAGGAGGGGCCTCGACCTACCGCGCACAACGACTGGTCGGGGCCTCTCTTCGTCTGGACCCATGGCAGTGCCACTAACCCAGTGCGTTCCAGACTAACCACTAAATGCGCGACTTTAAAGTCGGGCCGATCCGGGTACCTTGGCCATGATCGAGAGTGTCTCGAAGCACCCGACTTTAAAGTCACCACCTTCGCGGCCAGACTCGGCCAAGCAGTGGCGACCTTGCAGCAACGTACGCAGTGCCTGAACCCTACTGAGGTACCGACCTCAGCCATGATGGCGACGTCATCGAGATCTGCACGCTGCTCCGGCGAAGAGCCTCGGTGGGATAGCCAGTCCTCCATCAAGGCTGCCCAATTTGGTGTCGCCCAGACACCGAAGACGGAGGATCCCAGACCCCGACGCCCAGTCGGCAAGGGGACGCCTTGCGGCGCTCCAAACGAGAATGAACGTCTTCAAACTGCAACGGGAAATGCAACGGAGAACGATCACAGGGCGCCTCCCGGAAGGGAAACGCCCTGGTCATGAGTGGAGCCGCCTTGGGGAATCGAACCCCAGACCTACGCATTACGAGTGCGTCGCTCTGGCCGACTGAGCTAAGGCGGCGGTGCTGCGGACAGCGAGAACGAGTCTACAGGGTTTGGAGTGGTTGTCGCGCCTGGGTTAGCAGCGGGTGCCTTCGGTGGGGGGCTTGAGGTTGATCAAGTAGTCGTCTACGGCGGTGTCGATGCAGGTGGAGCCGGTCATGTAGGCGGTGTGGCCGTCGCCGTCGTAGGTGAGGAGGACGCCGGAGGTGAGCTGGCTGGCCAGACCCTCCGCCCACTCGTACGGCGTCGCAGGGTCACGCAACGTCCCCACAACCACAATGGGCGGCGCCCCGGAAGCGGTGAGCTTGCGGTCCGGATCGGGGCCCTTGGCCGGCCAGTACGCGCACGGTAGCGAGTCCCACATCACGAACTCACCGAAGCGAGGAGCCAGTTTGCCGGCCTTGGCGGCGGCCTGGTCGAAGTCGGGGGTATCCGCCGGGTAGACGTGGTCCACGCAGTTGACGGCCTTGTTGGCTTCCGTCTGGTTGGAGTAGGTGCCGTCCTCGCGGCGTCCGAGCAGAATGTCGGCGAACCGGAGCAGGTATGTGCCATCCCCCTGGAAAGCGGTCCGCAGAGCCTCCCGAAGGGCCTTCCAGGAGTTCTTGTCGTACAGCGGGGTGGCGATGCCGAACGCCAGCCACGTGTCGTTGATCGCCCGGCCGTCTCCCAGGGTGTTGCGCAGCGGCTGCTGATCGGCCCGCCGGAGCAGGTTCGTGATCTCGTTCAGGGCGCCTTCGGCCGTCTTGCTACGGAACGGGCAGTCGGACGCTTCAAGGCAGTCTTCGATGAAGGCGGTAAGAGCCACCTCGAAGCCCTTGGACTGGATTTCGTTCATCTTCAGGGCGGACACGGCCGGGTCGACAGCCCCGTCGAGGACGAGCGCGCGGACCTTCTTGGGGAACAAGTCGGCATAAGTCGCACCCAGGTAAGTCCCGTACGACTTGCCGAGATAGGTCAGCCCCTCATCGCCGAGAACCGCACGCAGCACGTCCATGTCGCGAGCGGCATCCGCCGTACCTACATGCGGTAGGAGTTCTGCCGATTTTTCGTGACATCTTTGGGCGAAATCGCGGGAGCCCGCTTCCATCGCCCTCGTCTCCGCCACCGAATCCGGACTCATATCCAGACCCAGGTAAGCATCGAGATCCCCGCCGGACATACAAGTCACCGGCGTAGATTCACCCACACCCCGCGGATCAAACCCAACAATGTCGAACCTGTCCCGCACCGCCTCGCTCACCTGTACCCGAGCAGCTCTCGTGTACTCGATCCCAGACCCACCCGGCCCACCCGGATTAAGCAGCAACGACCCGATACGATCCCCGGTAGCCGCCAGCCGAATGACGCTGATCCCGATCCGGTCGCCACTCGGCTGATCGTAATCGAGCGGCACCTCCACCTGCGCACACTCGAAATCGTCCCCGCAATCCCGCCAATCCGGCTGCTGGCCATAGAAATCGGCCAGCCCGGCATTGGGCGCACTCGACGTCAGCGGGGACACCTCACCACTGCCGCACCCGGAAACCACCAGCGCGACCAGAGCCAGAACCACGAGGGGACGCTTCACGCCAAGAAGACTACCCAGCCTGGCTCAGTCCTCGCCGCCGTCATCCACAGGCCCCTCATACTCCGCCTCGTACGCCTTCCGCGGCGCGCACACACTCGCCTTCGAGCACGCGCACCGCCGCCCCCCATCGTTCAACCGAACGATCACGGAATCCGCCGGCACGTTATGCCCCACAACGACCCCGGGCCCTTCCGGCGTATCCACCGCAAGCCCGGTCCGCGGCGCAGTGGCCCGGAATTCGCCATACAACGGGTGCTCATACTTCAGGCAGCACATCAACCGGCCACAGGCCCCGGCAATCCTCAGCGGATTAACCGGAAGATCCTGATCTTTCGCCATCCGTACAGAAACCGGCTCGAAGTCCTTCAAGAAGGTGGCGCAGCAGAGATCGCGTCCGCAGGGGCCGATCCCGCCCTGCAATCGGGCCTCGTCACGAGGGCCGATTTGCCGGAGTTCGACGCGAGCTCGCAGGTTTCGGGCGAGATCGCGGACCAATGCCCGGAAGTCCACCCGGTGCGGCGCCGAAAAGTAGACGGTATAGATATTCTCCTCGTCCACATAATCGACGCCGATCACCTTCATCGGCAGTTCGTGGCGCTTGATCAGACGCTTCGACACGCTTCGGGCCTCGGCGCGCCGGCGGCGGTTGCCCTCGTCCCGGCTGAGATGGTCGTCACTGGCTATACCAGCGCATACCGGCAGGCCGCCGACCTCCTCGCTCACCCACTGCGGCGCCCAGATGCATTCCGCGACCTCGTTCCCGGCCTCGGTGGGCACGAGAACCTTGTCGCCGACCTTCGGGCTGTGCTCGCCCGGATCCAGGTAGTAGAGCCGCCCATATCGGGTAAAGCTCACGGCCATCATCATGCCCAACGAGCCGGCCTCCTCCGTTTGGTACGCCTAACGGCCACCATACGTGGAGTCGACCGCGCAACGCGATGTGATCACCAGGCGAGTTCCGTGCCGAATTTCGGGATGAGGTTGGCGTCGCCCTTGATCAGGGGGCGGAACTCGCCGTCCATGATCCCTCCGATGTCGTCGCCCTGCTGAATCAGCGGGTTTTCGCCTGTTCCGTCCAGGTCCAGGAGCATCGCGAGGCTGTTGCCGGCGGTGCGGTAGAGGACCTCCTCCGGCTGGCCGTTCTCGGCACTGAAGGCGACGATGCCGGATTCACCGCTCTTCTGGCGGATGACGCCGTCCACCATTTCCAGACCGCTGAATCCCAGCGCGCTGATCAACTGGCTGCCGTCGGGGGAGAGCTGGAGCCCGAACAGACCGCCCGAGAGCCCTTCGTACGCGTTGGGCAGGACGACCGTGTTCCCTTGGTCCAGATTTGTACCGGGGTCATTGGTGTCGATCACCTG
Organism: Acrocarpospora corrugata; assembly: GCF_009687845.1. GTDB lineage: Bacteria > Actinomycetota > Actinomycetes > Streptosporangiales > Streptosporangiaceae > Acrocarpospora > Acrocarpospora corrugata. The sequence continues at coordinate 21,934 of NZ_BLAD01000100.1, read as the reverse complement.
AACAATCGGCGGATCCGCGCACATGTACTGAGTCGAGGTGCGTGGCAGGGTCATGTACCTGCACGACGACAGCCCCGACGGGAAGCTCTGAACGATCCCATCCCACGAGGGAATAGGCGTCGGGAGCGGCGGTATGACGGCCGTCGCCGTGACGTCGGGCGCCGGCACGAACGTCTCGGTGATCGTCGGCATTGGCGACGCGACGGCTGCGGCAGGCGGCAGCGTCACCGTGGCCGTCGGCTCTGGCGGCACGACCTGCACACCAGGCGGTGGCGTCATCGTCCAGGGGAGCGTGTCAGCCGGAACCGGCGCAATCGTGTTGTACGGCCCCGAGGCGCCGGCCGACGGCATCGGAAGCGGCTGGATCTGCCCCGGATCGATGGAGATCGTCGCGTAAGGCGTAGGTATCGCTGACCCGCTGGGCACGACCATGGGCGCTTCGGCGACGAAGGCGATCGAGGGCGGACTTCGCCGGAACGCGACCCGCGAACCATCCGCATTCAGCGAAAGATCCAGCACACCGTACCCTTCCGGTGATTTCCAGGTCTTACTCTCCCCGGTCACCGTGTCCGCGACCACCAGCTTGCCGCCGACTTCGCTGGGCACGCACGGTTGCAGCCCGTACGCCAGTTTGGCCCCATCTCCGCTCACCGCCAGCGACACCACCTGATGTCCGGCCGGCGGCGCGATCGGAGCCGTACCGAACCCAACGATCTTGCCGTTGTCGTCCAGGCTGAACTTGTACAGGTTGGAACCACACCTCTGCGTGGTGCTGGCCAGGTAGAACGTGCGATTGTCGTGAGCAGCCTGGATCGCGGTGAACTGCTCGCCTTCGGCCGGGTCGGCCAGGCGATCCGTCTCCGCCCCGCCGGCCACGGCCCGGACCACGACGCCTGCCCGCGAATCCACCAGGAACTTGGGCGGAACGGCCGGAGCCGCGGCCAGATCCAGCCCGCCGCCGGCCACGAACATGCTCCCGCCGGCGATCGCCACCGTCACCGCGGCCGCCGCCGCGACCGGGACGACCCAGTTCATCCTCGAACGGCCCGCCTCCAACTCCAGCGGACGAATCGTGTCAATGGTCTCCCCGGTCGCCCGAGTGGCGTCACGCAGCCGGTCGATGATGTCGTTCACGAGCCTTCTCCCAGCAGCCGTCCGAGCGCGTCCAACGCCCGGGAAGTGGTGGACTTGACGGTGCCCCGGCTGACCCCCATCACCTGGGCGGTCTCCTCCTCCGACAGCTCCGCGTAGTAGCGCAGCAGCAGAGATTCGCGCTGCCGCGCGGGCAGCCGGTGCAGGGCGGCCATGACCTCGCGCCGCTCGGCCCCGAGCAGCGCCGCCGACTCCGCCGACCAGACCGGCGGCTCGTACGTCCCGGCGAACATCGACGGCAGCCGCCGACGCCGCAAAACCGTCCGAGAATTGTTCAGTACGGCGCTGCGCAGATAAACCAGCGCCTTATCCGGATCCTTGAGATGGCGAAACCGGCGGTGCAAGCCGAGAAACGCCTCCTGCACCACGTCTTCGGCACTCTCCCGATCCCCGACCATGAGCACGGCGAGCCGGGTCAGGCCGAGCGCGTGCTCGGCGTAGAGCCCGGTGATCGCCTGATCCTGTTCCACGGGGGGTTTGTGGAGGTCCATGATTTCGGCCTGCATGTTCCAGAGACGCGGAAACCGGGCCGAGGTTGCTCGGTCAGCCTCGGGGGTTTCTGAGCGACAGCGTCATCGCCTCCACGGCGATCTGCGGATTGACGTTGGCGGCCAGCCGTTCCCGGCACAGCAGGATCGCGTCCACCCGCCGCAGCGTGTCCTCCGCGGTGCCGGTACGGGCGAGAACTTCCAGGTCAGGCCGCCGATCCTCATTGGCCAATTCGACCTGCGCGCCGAACTGCACGGCGAGGACGTCGCGATAGAACGCCATCAAATCGAGGAGCGCGGAATCGAGGGACTCGCGCTTGATTCGGGTGGCCCGGGATTTCTGCGCGTTCTCCAGCTCTTTCAGCGCGCCCGCGCCGCCGCGGATCAGACCCTTGTTCAGGCCTTTGCCGGAGGATCCTTCGCCGTAGAGGGCACGGAGTTCTGAGGTCTCGGTTTCGTTGAGTTCTGAGGTCGCGGCGGCGGCGTCCTCGTCCGCTGTTTTCACCAGGCGTTCGGCCGCGTTGATGCATTCGCCGACGCCGGTGAGCGTTCTGGGCAGGGAGAGTACGGCTTCGCGGCGGCGCCGTACCGACTCGTCCAGGGCCAGGCGGCGGGCGCGGGAGATGCGGCCCTGGGCGGCGCGGGCAGCGGATTCGGCGATCTGCTGGGGGACGTTGTCGCGGGTTGTCAGGACGTGGGTGACGGCCTGGGTGGACGGGGTGCGCAGGGTCACCACGCGGCAGCGGGACCGGATGGTGATGATCATGTCGTCGGCGGCCGGGGAGCAGAGCAGCCAGACCGTTCGCGGCGGGGGTTCTTCGATGGCTTTGAGCAGGGCGTTGGCGGCTTGTTCCGTGGCGCGGTCGGCGTCTTCGAACAGGACGATCCGCCAGCCGCCCTGGGTGGCCCGGCCCGCCGCCCGCAGGATCAGTTCGCGGGTCTGTTTGACGCTGTAGGAGAGGCCCTGGGGGCGTACGGATTCGAGGTCGGGGTGGGAGCCGACCTCGACCTGGTGGCAGGAGTCGCAGTGGCCGCAGCCCTGGTCGGGGCAGAGCAGGGCGGCGGCGAAGGCCTTGGCCGCCGCGGATCGGCCGGAGCCGGGGGGGCCGGTGAACAGCCAGGCGTGGGTCATGCCGGCTCCGCGACCGCCGACGAGTACTTCGGCCGCGGCGGAGGCGGCCTGCCGCAGCACGACGGCCGCCTGCTCCTGGCCTACAAGATCATCGAACACGCCCACGTGCCAAGGGTAGTCTCTCGGCCCGCCGGCTAATCGCGAATGGCTGGCATCGTCCCCGTATTCGCCTCGGCCTCCAGCGGCACCGGGTCCGGCAGGATCTCCCGGACCTTGTCCTGGATCAACCGAGTGACATCCCCCTGCTGAAGGGTGCCATCCACCACGAAATACCGCTCCGGCTCAGCCGCCGCCAGAGCCCGGAACTCCCGGCGAACCCGCTCATGGAAGTCCATCGGCTCGGACTCGATGCGATCCGCCGGAGACGCGAACCGCCGCAACCCCACCGACGGCGGCACATCTATCAACACCGTCAGATCAGGCACCAACCCACCCGTGGCCCACGCGTTGACCCTGGCCACGTCCTCGGTTTCGAGGGACCGACCGGCGCCCTGGTAGGCGAGCGAGGAGTCCACATACCGATCGCAGACCACCATCGACCCGCGATACAGCGCCGGACGAATCACCTTCTCCACATGTTCGGCCCGGTCCGCCGCGTACAGCAGCGTTTCCGCGCGGGCCGAAAGTCCCTGATGGGTGGAGTCGAGCAGGATCGCCCGCAGCCGCATGCCGACCTTGGTGGACCCCGGCTCGCGGGTCTGGACGACGTCGAAGCCCTGATCGCGCAGCCAGATGGCGAGCAGCCGCGACTGGGTGGTCTTCCCGGAGCCCTCGCCGCCTTCGAAGGCGATGAACATGCCGCGCGACTGCTCTTCCCCTTCGGGCACGAACTTCTCGCCCCGCAGCGCGGCCAGCAGATCGACACTGATCGGGATCCCGCGCCGGTCGTCCATGTGCTTGAGCGCGAACACGCCCACCACCACCGCGACCAGCGCCCCGATGATCATCACCAGGTTGGAGCCGTCGAACCGGTAGCTGATCCCGCCGACGGTGAACGGATGGCTGCCGAACAGCCCCGCCAGCGTCGACCCGAACGCGACCACCAGCAGCAGCACTACCCGGGCCAGCGACTGCAGGAACGAGAACGTCCGCCCCCGCAGCTGATCCTCGACCTCCAGGCCGATCATCGTGTACCCGATGATCCAGGCGATCCCCGCGCACGCCCCCAGCACGACCGTGAGCATGACCACGATCACCAGGTTGTGGATCAGCGCGATCGCCACCAGCACGGTCCCGGCCAGAATGATCGACAACCCGAACAGCCGGGGCCGGGACAGCTCACGCAGCAGCCGCAGCCCGAAGAACATCCCCAGCGCCATACCGACGAAAACGGCCCCGAACACGGTCCCGTACGCGGCGTCACCGCCCTGCAAAACCCCCACATACGTCTTGGCGACCCCCACCACGGCCCCACCCGCGGCGAAAGCCCCCAACATGCCAATGATCAACCCGCGGACGGTGCGGTTCGCACCCACGAACCGCCACCCCTCCACGATCTGCCGGAGCACCGAAGGCGTGGCGACCCCGACATGACCCTTCGGAATGTCCCGCAACGTGAAGATCAGCGCCGCCGACACCAGATACACCAGCGCGTTGATCCCCAGCGCCAGATCGGTCGGCTGCCCGCTGTACGACGGCACCAGCGAACTGATCACGTTCACCGTCACCGACAGGAACGCGAACACGGCGGCGGCCACCGGCGCGGTGCCGTACGTGACAAGCAGGTTGAGCTGGTTGGCCTCCTCCAGCCGGTCCTTGGGCACCAGGTTGGGGACGGTCGCGTCCTTGGCCGGAACCCAGAACAGGTTCACGCATTCGACCAGGAATGTCGCGATCACGATCCACTGATAGCTGCCGATCAGCGGGATCGACAGCACGATGGCGAACCGGGACAGATCCGCCAGGACCATGGTCAGGCGCCGGTCGAACCGGTCCGCGAAGGCGCCGGCCAGCGGGCCGAGCAGGATCGAGGGCAGCATCTTGGCGATGAAGACACCGCCGATGGCCAGGCTCTGCGTCTGGTAGCCGTCGTCCGCCGTGAGGTTACCGGCGAGGGCCGTCAGGGCGATGATGTTGAGCCAGTCACCGAGGCTGCAAACCGACATCGCCATCCACAACCTGCGGAAAGGCGCGTTCGCTAGCACGTGCGGCGGCTTGCGGCGAGGGGCCGCCCGGCCAGGGGTGCTCATGATGTCAGCGTATCCAGGTGCTCGCTGGGCTTGTGAAGTTCTGAGCGGGCCGGATTTGCCCCGGCTGCTCATCGCCTGAGGGTATTACGTCACAGCTGTCCGCCGCAGTCAGGTAGATACGATCGTCATTCCCTTTTCCGCCCCCGCGGCCGCTCCGTTCCCGCTGTTCACAGCACGCGCAAACCTAGATCAGGTCCGGAGTTCGATCAGGGCGATCTCCGGGGGTGCGCCGACGCGGACCGGTGGCCCCCAGAAACCGGCGCCCCGGGTGACGTAGACCTGTGTCCCGTCGACGACGCCGAGTCCTTGGACGATCGGCTGCTGTAGCGGGACGATCAAGTTGAACGGGACCATCTGGCCGCCGTGGGTGTGCCCGGAGAGCTGCAGGTCGACGCCGTAGCCCGCCGTGTCGTAGACCTGAACCGGCTGGTGGGACAGCAGGACGACCGGGCGGGTGGTGTCCCGCCCGCTGAGGGCGTCTGCCATGTTGGGGCCGTCGTCGATCGGGGTGCCGTTGATGTCGTTCACGCCGGCCAGATCGAGTGTGCCGCCGGCGTGCTGGATCTCCACCCGCTCGTTCCGCAGCGACCGCACGCCGAGGATGTTGAGCTCGTCGATCCACTCCTGTGGGCCGTTGGCGGTGTAGTACTCGTGATTCCCTGTCACGAAATATGACCCATAACGTGATTCGAGGTTCTGCAGGGGGCGCGCAATCGGGCCGAGTTCGGCGACCGTGCCGTCCACCAGGTCCCCGACGATCGCGACCAGGTCGGCTTCCAGGCCGTTGATCATCCGGACGATGCGCTCGGTGTGCTTGATGCCGGTGAGCGGACCGAGATGGATGTCGCTCACCACCGCGATCCGGAACCCGCTCATCCGCGGGTCAAGCCGGGCGATCCGCACCGGAACCCGCTCGATGACGGGGTCCCCGAAGGCCGTACGCACGCCGTATCCCACCGTGCTGATCGCCCCGACGCCCGCGACGGTGGCGACCGTCCTGGCGAGGAACAGGCGCCGATCGAGGCGGGGCAGCACCGGACCCTCGTTGAGCACGACTTCGACGTCCTGCGTCGCCACCGCGCCCCCGGCCGCGACCGGAACCGCGATCACCGGGCTCGGCTGCCGCCGCTCCTGCCGCCGGAGAACCCCCAGCGCGATCGCCCGCGGAATCTCCAGCGCGATCAGGATGACCGCCAGATAGAACATGACCGCCATCCAGAGATAGCCGGGCCAGGCGAGCGTGTGCCCCGCCTCCGACGGGATGACCCGGGTCCCGATCAAGGCCACCACCAGCAGCCCCGCGAGCCCGACCAACCCCCACGTCAGCAGCCGCCGTCCCCGCCCCGGCAGCGTCGTCCCCCGGATCAGCCGCCGCCACAGGTAGTAGTGCACTCCAACGATCACAACTAAAACGACAGCGAGAAATCCCACGACCTGCCCCACTCCGACCTCCGCCACCCGGCGGACCGGCCGCCAACGTTCCCCGCCATGCTACGAGCCCACCAAACGGCCAACCCCGCCCTCTCAGCTCCTCCTCAGGAAATGGCCCCACCACCGCCCAATCGAGCCCCTCCCGCCCGACAGAGCCCCCGCAAACCCCACACGCCAACCCAAACCCCTCACATCCCAGCCCGTCGCACTATCGCAAGATCGGGAAGTTGCCGCGGAACACGTTATGCGGATCCCGGTTCCGTTTCAGTTCACGCAGGCGCAGCAGCGTCGGTTCCGGGAAGGTCTTCGACACGTCCTCGCCAGGCGCGAGGCAGTTATGGGGCTTCGTCCCGGTCAGGTAGTCGTCGAAAGCGTCGGCGATCTCGATCATCTTGGCCTCGATGGCCACCGCATCCCCCGGCTCGGCGGGCATCCCGAGCATCGTGAGCAGGAAGGGCGCGGACAGAGCCGGCACCGCGCCCCCATCCGGCCGCTCCACGGCCAGGGCCCCGCCCAGATGCCTGAGTTGCAGGCTGACCAGAGGATCGATGGACTTGGCGAGCAGAAGCTGCGCCACCATGTCGTCCAGATCGGTAAGAAGCTCCCCGCGCCACAGGATGGCGCTCGGCTCCGTGGGTTCAGCGCAGATCCCGCCCAACTCATCGACCGGAATCACCCGCCGGCTGTCGGCCACCAGCCCGTCGATGCTCTCCAGGCGACCAAGAAGCCGCTGCGCCTCATCAGCCTCCCCCAGGAAGTTCACATCCACCGCGACGCACGGAGGAACGTCGGGCAGCTGCAACAGCGTGAACCACACCGACAACTCATCGGGAGCCGCCCCCGTGACCTCCCGATACGCATCCAGGACATACGGCGCCCGATCAGCCACCCACAACATCCGCCCGCCATACAACGTCGGCGCCGGATGCAGATCGAACTCCATCGCGGTGACCACCGCGAAATCACCGCCACCCCCGCGCAACGCCCAGAACAGCTCAGGATCGGACGCACGAGTCACCCTGATCGGCAGCCCATCCGCGTCCACCGCGTCAAAGGCCCGGACGCTGTTGGCCGCGAAGCCGTACCTCCGCCCGAACCACCCCACGCCCCCGCCCAGCGCGGACCCGAGCACGCTGACCACGGAGGAACTACCGGCCAACCCGACCAGCTCATGGGAACGGAGCTCCACCAGAACCTGATCCCAGGTCGCCCCGGCACCCACCCGGACCGTCCGCCCCGCCAGATCCACGGCCACGTCGTTCAACCGCTCGGTGCGCAGCAGGATGACCCCGTCCACATCCCCGCTGGGCCGGTGCCCGCTCCGCTGCGCGGTGATGGTCAGCCGCTCCTGGCGCGCGTAGGTCACCAGCGTGGCCACGTCCTCCGCGTCGTAGACCTCCACGACCGCCAGCACCGGCTGATCGATCGCCCGGTTCCACGCCCTCCTGGCCTCGTCGAAGCATTCGTCCCCACGCAGCACCACGCGACCTTTGATCGTCTGGCGCAGGTCATTCAAGGTCATGCCGGCTCCACAGGTCGAGATCGGGAGAACACTGAGTCCATACCCGCCGACCGTAACGACCGCCTCCGACAGAACCGGCCCGGCCTATCCGCAGGTCAACGCCACCCACACCCCCGGGCAACCCCACCCGCAGAAGCCACCAAAGCCGCAAAGCCCAGCAGCCTTCAGCCCGCCTTCTCGCGAAAAATCATTAAATGTCGCTCAGGAAAAGGCCAGGGCTCGCGGTCGCCTACGACCACGAGCCCATAACCGCCAAGCAAGCCAAGCCTGCCCCTGAAGCCACCTACTTCTTCGTCGCCGCCGGCCGCGCCCGAGTGGCCCGCTTCGGCTTCGGCGAAGGTTCCCTGGCCCGCCGCTCGGACAGCAACTCCGCCGCCCGCGCGATCGTGATCTCCTCCACCGTGTCCCCCTTGCGCAGGGACGCGTTGGTCTCCCCATCCGTCACGTACGGCCCGAACCGCCCGTCCTTGACGACCACCGGCTTCTTCGAGTTGGGGTCCTCCCCCAGCTCACGCAGCGGCGGCGCCGCGGCCCGGCCACGCCCACGCGGCTTCGGCTGCGCGAACAGCACCTTGGCCTGCTCGATCGTGACCGTCAGCAGATCCTCCTCGGCCGCCAGCGACCGGGAATCAGTGCCCTTCTTGATGTACGGCCCGAACTGCCCGTTATGCGCCACAACCTCTTCGCCCTCGATGTCCCCAACCACCCGGGGAATCGTCAGCAGCATCAGCGCATCCTCAAGCGTGATCTCCTGCAGATCCATCGACTTGAACAGCGAACTGATCTTCGGCTTGGGGATGTCCGCCTTCTTCGTCCGCTTCTTGGCCCCATCCGCGGCCGGCACCGGCTCCGGCAGGACCTCGGTGACGTAAGGCCCGTACTTCCCGTCCCGCGCCTGGATCACGAACCCGGTCTCCGGGTCCTTGCCCAGCTCCCGGGTGGTGCTCGGCCGCGCGAACAGCTCCTCGGCCTTCTCCGCCGTGAGCTCGTCGGGCGTCATGTCCTCGGGCACGTTGACCCGGGCGCCATCCCGGTCCAGATACGGACCGAACCGCCCGACCCGGATCACGATGTCGCTCCCCCGGATCGCGAACGAGCTGATCTCCTTGGCGTCGATGTCGCCAAGGTCGCTGACCATCTCCTTGAGGCCCTCGTCCCCTTCGCCCTCGCCGAAGTAGAACCGCCGCAACTCGGGCACCCGCTCGGCCCGGTCGTTGGCGATGTCGTCGAGCACCTTCTCCATCTCGGCCGTGAAGTCGTAGTCGACCAGGTTGCCGAAATGCTGCTCCAGCAGGTTGTTCACCGCGAACGCCAGGAACGACGGCACCAGCGCCGTGCCCTTCTTGAACACGTAACCGCGGTCCAGGATCGTTCCGATGATCGACGCGTACGTGGACGGCCGCCCGATCTCCCGATCCTCCAGCTCCTTGACCAGCGACGCCTCGGTGTACCGCGCCGGCGGCTTGGTCGCGTGCCCGGCCACGTTGAGCTCCAGCGCGGTCAGCGCGTCGCCTTCGGCCAGGTTCGGCAGCCGCTTCTCGGAGTCGTCCCGATCGGTGGACGGATCGTCCGCCCCTTCGACGTACGCCTTCAGGAAGCCGTAGAACGTGATCGTCCGCCCGGTGGCGCTGAACTCGGCGTCCGCCCGGTCGGCCAGGACCTTCACCGACACCGACTCGCCGACCGCGTCCTTCATCTGCGAAGCCACGGTGCGCTGCCAGATCAGCTCGTATAGCCGGAACATGTCCCCGTTGAGCCCGGTCTCGCCAGGCGTGCGGAATTCCTCCCCGGAGGGGCGGATCGCCTCGTGCGCCTCCTGGGCGTTCTTCACCTTGCTGGCGTAAACCCGCGGCTTGTCCGGCACATACGCGGCACCGTACAACTTGACCGCCTGGCTCCGGGCCGCCGTCACCGCGGTTTCCGACAGCGTGATGCTGTCGGTTCGCATGTACGTGATGTAGCCGTTCTCATACAGCTTCTGAGCGACCTGCATCGTGTACTTGGCGGAGAACCCGAGCTTGCGGCTCGCCTCCTGCTGCAACGTGGTGGTCCGAAACGGCGCGTACGGCTTCCGCGTGTACGGCTTGCGCTCAACCGACCGCACCGCGTACGACGCCCCGGACAGCCGCCCGGCCAGCGAAGTCGCCGCCGCTTCGTCCAGATGCAGCACATCCGCGTTCTTGAGCTGCCCGGTCGAGGCGAAGTCACGCCCCTGCGCGACCCGCTTCCCGGCCACACCGGTCAACGTCGCGCCGAACCTGCTCGGATCGTCGGCCGCCCGGCCGGTGTCGAACACGGCGGCCAGATCCCAGTACGCCGCCGAAGTGAACGCCATTCGGTCACGTTCCCGCTCGACCACGAGCCGGGTCGCCACCGACTGCACCCGCCCGGCCGACAGCCGGGGCTTGACCTTCTTCCACAGGACCGGGCTGACCTCGTATCCGTACAACCGGTCGAGAATACGCCGCGTCTCCTGGGCGTCGACGAGCCGCAGGTCCAGGTCACGCGGGTTGGAGACCGCGTCCCTGATCGCCTGCGGAGTGATCTCGTGGAACACCATCCGGTGCACCGGGACCTTGGGCTTGAGCACCTCGCGCAGGTGCCACGCGATGGCCTCGCCCTCGCGGTCCTCGTCCGTCGCGAGGTAAAGCTCGTCGGCATCCTTGAGGAGCGCTCGAAGCTTCGTCACCTGGGACTTCTTGTCCGGATTCACGACGTACAGCGGCTCGAAGTCGTGGTCGACGTTCACGCCGAGTTTGGCCCACGACTCTCCCCTGTACTTCTCCGGGATGTCCTCGGCCTTGCTCGGCAGGTCACGGATGTGACCGATGCTGGATTCCACGATGTAGCCGCGCCCGAGGTACCCAGCGATCGTCTTCGCCTTCGCGGGCGACTCGACGATCACCAGGCGGGTTCCGCCGGCGTTGCCGTTGTTGGCTGGCACGCTGCTACCTACCTCGCTGTTCGCTGTCGTTTCCCCGTACTTACCGGAGTCATGGCTCTGCCGACCCCGTTTCGACGGTAACCCGTCTCCGGTAGTCCTACCCCCAAGGGCTACCCGGATCGGTTACCGCCTGGACCCGTCTCTCCACGAGGACGCAGAATAGAGCCCAAGAGGTTCCACCGTCCCAACGGGAGACTAATCGCTGATGCTGGACTACTCCTACATGGAGCTGTACCTGCCGCGCGGAACATCTCGCGAAACCGCTCGCCAGGTACTGACCGAGCATGCGGAGTACGGACATTGGGAACTGGACCGGCTGCGACTGTATCCCGACGGAAGCAGACGCGTACGCTTGCGCCGAAAGATCATACGAGTTACCCGAACCATGTGATCGTCCCAAGTCACGGCAGTTCCGTGCGAAAAAGGCTTTGCCCGTCCCGGGCCGCGCCCCCGGAACGGGCAAAGCTTCTGTGCTCACATCCGCTGGATGCGGGGAGCGTCTCTGGTCACCCGGACAAGGGTGAGAAAACCGTTACCTTCGACCGACGTCCTTGTTACCTCTTGCCGGGACGAAAGCGACGGGTGGAGGCGAAGAGCGTCGCCGAGGCGGCGAACATCGCGCCGAGCAGCAGAGCCAGCAGCGAGCCCGCGTTCATCCCGGTGACCCCGGCCGGCTGAGCGGCGCTCATCAGGCCGAGACCGCCGATCGGCAGCGCACCGGCCGCCTGGCCGAGCGAGCCGGCCACCGGCAGCGAACCGGCCAGGCCGCTCACCGGAGCGAGCGGATTGGCGGCGGCGGTGGCCGTACGCGACGGAGCCGTGGGCGCGCCGGGCAGACCGGGCAGGCCAGGCAGCGCGGCCAGGCCGAGCATGCCCGGCAGGTCGCCGACGACCGGCAGCGACGGCAGACCGGCCGCGCTCATCTTCTGGGTGAGGTTGCCGACGTCCTTGACACCGGCCAGGGCCGGCACCGCGGGCAGACCGGGCAGCATGCCGCCCGCCTGCGTCGCGTTGACCTTGCCCCAGCTCTTGGTCCAGTAGGCGTAACCGTCGTCGACGCTGGACTGGGCCTCGGTGGCCGGGCCGACCCGGGAGCCGCCCAGGCAGCCGGCGGCGGCGTCACCCAGCACGGCGGCCGAGTTCCCGCAGGCGTTGACCGGAGCCGTGATCGGCGCCACGACCTGGTTACCGGCCGCGACCCCGTTCTTACCATTGGTGGTGTTGCCACCCCCGCCGGGCCCGCCATCAGCGGAGACGCCACCCTTGCAGTGCGCCTCGGAGGCGCCGAGCGCGGCCACCGCGTTGCCGCAGGCGTTGATCGGCGCGGTGATCGGCGCCACGACCTGGTTGCCCGCCAGCACGCCGGAGCGCCCCGACGTGGTGTTGCCGCCGGCGCCCTTGCCGCCGTTCTTCACCGACGAGCCCCCGAGGCAGCCCGCGAAGGCATCCCCGGCCAGCGCCACCGCGTTCCCGCAGATGTTGATCGGCGCGGTGATCGGCGCGACCACCTGGTTCCCGGCGAGCACCCCGGACCTGCCATCGGTACGGTTGCCACCCGCGGCCGTCCCCGGCACGTCGTTCCGCACGTCGGTGCCGCCCTTGCAGCCCGCGATGGAGCTGCCGACCGCGTTCCCGCACAGGTTGATCGGCAGATTGACCGGCGCGATCACTTGGTTGCCACTACCGGCCCCGAACCGCCCGTCGGTGTCGTTCCCGGTCGAACCCGCCGCCTGGTGGTATCGGTTCCCAGGCTTCCCAGGCTTGCCCGGCTTGCCGGTGTTGGTGACCGACGAGCCGCCCTTGCAGCCCGAGAACGCCTCACCGAAGATCGCGACGGTGTTGCCGCAGATGTTGATCGGGCCGCTGATCGGCGCGATGACCTGGTTGCCACCCAGCGCGGACGACCGCCCCGAGGTGGTGTTGCCGCCGGGGCCGACCCCGGTGTTCTTGACCGACGAGCCGCCCTTACAGCCGGCGGCGGCGTCGCCGAAGATCGCGATGGCGTTGCCACAGGCGTTGACCGGCGCGCTGATCGGCGCCGTGATCTGGTTGCCGCCGAGCACGCTGCGGTCGCCGTTGGTGGTGTTGCCACCGGCGCCGCCCTGCCCCGAGTTCTTGACCGACGAACCGCCCTCGCAGCCCGCCTGGGAGCTGCCGAACAGCGAGACCGCGTTGCCGCAGGCGTTGACCGGCGCGCTGATCGGCGCGTTCACCTGGTTGCCGCCGAGCACGCTGCTGTCGCCGGAGGTCTTGCCGGGAATGCCCTTGGTGGTGTTCTCGACGGAGGCACCGCCCTTGGAGCCCGCCGTCGAGTCTCCCGCCACACCGACCGCGTTCCCGCTGATGTCGATCGGCAGGGAGACGGGCAGGTTGACCTGGTTGCCGCCACCGACAGAGCTGGTGCCGGAGGTGTCGGCGATAGCCGTACCGCTGCCGAGGGCCATGACACCGGCCGCGAGCAGCGCGGCGGGGGCTGAGCCCTTCGCCCACGTTCGCATGATGGATGCTCCTAGTGGTTCTTTTGGGGGTTACCTGACAGCTCGCGATGGATGTGTCCAGGCCCGAGGCGTGGAACGTCGCGAGGGTGGTGGGATTTCCGCGTCACCCGCGTCATGGGAGCGGCTCAGGACGACACGAGGCCGAAGGCACGCTCCGCGACCGGCCGCTCTGGACGAGGGACCGGTCTGGAGGCGGGGTCAGTCAGGAGAGAAAGAAGGGTCGTCCGCCGCAGTGCGGACGACCGGGGGCACGAGCGCCGCCAACGGGGCAGGCGTCAACGCGTGCCGCGGGTCGGCGAAGGACCTCGCGACATCCCCGAACAGAATCGACCCACCGCTGCTCTGGGGAATCAGACCGTTCCCCGAGGTGTGGTCAGCGGTGGACGGAGCAGGCAGAACGGGCGTGGACTGGCTGGTGAGCCCGTCGACGTTCCGACCCGCCATCGCCTCGGCGTTGACCGAGGCGTCGATGCCGCCCCCCGTGGGGAAACCATCGGTGTGGGGCACCGACCCGGTGACGACGGCTGAGGGCGCCGTCTCAGCCACGGCCGGAGCCGTGCCGAAGACGCCGAAGATCACGCCGACCAGCCATCCGACGGCGATCAGGCCGCCGATGACCAGAAGACGACCAAGCCGGGAGTCGGCCGCGAACCGCGCCATCCGATAGTCCCGGGCAGGACGGGGGACGGCCGCGGACACGCACGGGTCAGCAGAGGGCAGAACTGCCCCCCGCTGAATCTCCGGCGTGCGTGTCACGCGACCTCCCGAACTCCGTCGAGCCGCCCGATGCGGATCAACCCCTCAACGGAGCGTTACATTATCAGCACCCACCGTCAACGCAACGGCTTTCTCAGCAGTAATCGAGGAACCGGTCAAGAACCCGAACACCAAACTTGAGCGAATCCACCGGAACTCTCTCGTCGATGCCATGGAACATCCCCGAGAAGTCCAACTCCGGGGGCAACTTCAGCGGCGCGAACCCGAACCCGCGCAGCCCCAGCCGGCTGAACGCCTTCAGATCCGTCCCCCCCGACAGCGTGTACGGCACCGCCTTCGCCCCCGGATCCTCCGCTTTCAGCGCGTCCGCCATGGCCGTCACCAGCCGTCCCTCGAACGCCGTCTCGACCGCGACGTCGTGATACACGTGCTCCCGGGTGACATTGGGCCCGAGCAGCTCGTCCAGCGTGGCGAAGAACTCCTCCTCGAAGCCCGGCAGGAACCGCCCGTCCACGTGCGCCGTCGCCGTCTGCGGGATCACGTTCGCCTTGTAACCCGCCGCGAGCATGGTCGGATTGACGGTGTTCCGGAGCGTCGCCCCGATCATCCGGGCCAGCGGCCCCAGCTTGGCGACGGCCTCCTCCGCGTCCTCGGCCTTGATCTCGATGTCGAGCGCCTCGCGGAAGAAGGCCTGGACGGTGGGCGTGAGCCGGACCGGCCACTCATAACGCCCCAGCCGCCCGATCGCCTCGGCCAGCTCGGTCACCGCGTTCTCGCTGTTCAGCATGGACCCGTGCCCCGCGCGCCCCGTCGCGGTCAGCTTCATCCAGGCGATGCCCTTCTCGGCCGCCTCGATCAGATAGACCCGCTGCCGCTCGCCCACGGTCACACTGAACCCGCCGACCTCGCCGATCGCCTCGGTGCACCCCTCGAAGACGCCCGCATGCTTGTCCACCAGCCACTGCGCCCCGTAATGCCCGCCCGCCTCCTCATCGGCGGTGAACACCAGCACGACATCCCGCGGCGGCTTCCGCCCCTCACTGAGCCGCTTCCGGACCACAGCGAGGATCATGGCGTCCATGTCCTTCATGTCGACGGCCCCGCGCCCCCACACGCACCCGTCGACGACCTCCCCACTCAGCGGATGCACCCGCCAGTCGTTCGGATCGAACGGCACCACATCGAGATGCCCGTGCAGCACGAGCCCCTCGCGGCTCGGGTCCTCCCCCGCGATCCGGGCCACCAGGTTGGCCCGCCCCCGATCGCTCTCCAGAATCCGCGCCTCAACCCCCACTTCGGCGAGCTTCTCCGCGACATACTCCGCGGCCACCCGCTCCCCCGGGCCCGCGTTGTCCCCCGCGTTCCGCGTATCGATCCGGATCAGATCCCCGCACAGTCCTACGACGTCATCCTCAGTGCCGGCCATCCTGCTTCCTCCAGAGTCGGTACGGCTTGCGCCTCCATCCTGGCTGATCGAATAGCGGGATGAACCACGGGCCCGCGAGTGCTAACCTTTAACAGCCGACGCGGGATGACGGTCTCGCGTGCAGGCACCACGTCCGGGTGGCGGAATAGGCAGACGCGCTAGCTTGAGGTGCTAGTGCCCAGTGATGGGCATGGGGGTTCAAGTCCCCCCTCGGACACGTTCGTTTCGCCCATGGAGTCCTGGTCGGATGTAGAGCTGACCAGGACTTTTTGTTTGCTCGGGTGATAGGTCAGCCGGACGCCTAACTTCGTGTACAGCCTGGCCTTCCTGATCGGCTCAGCCGTTCCCAGGAGCCGTACAGCGTCGCCCACCGTACGCATTGCCTCCGCCAGGTCATCTCGGCTAAGCCGACGCCTGCGGGCCGGTTCTCGGCGAAGCCGTGCTTCGGCTTGCACCTTCTTGGCTTGCTCATCCCGGATCCAGCCGGCGACGACCACGGGGTCAGCACCCGCTTCCAGGGCGGCGCGATGCTGGGCGAGCTTCCGATCGCATTCGGCCAGTAGCCGCCGCGCCAGAACGAGACCCTCATGCTCCGATGACTCGATCTTCTGAGCTTCGACCAGGAGATCTAGCGTCTCATCGACTCGATGAGGGGCGAACAACCTCCCGAGCCACCGATCAAGCTTCGGGACGATCATGTCCTCTCGGACGTAGACGTTGCGAGGGTGCATGATCCGATTCGCCAGGGCGTACTCCTCTGGAAAGCGGCACCGGTAGTAAGGCGCCTCATTGGACCAGTTGCCCTGCATCCGCCGATCGCACGCCCCGCAGAAGATCAGCCCTCGGAGGATGTAGGGGTGGCTCGCGGTTTTGAGTCGGCGACCAGTCTGCTGCCCGCCGCGCCCGGTGAGCAACTCTTGGACAGCGTTGAAGTCTTCGGCCGACACGATCGGAGGGTGCACGATGTCGTCGGACCACACCCACTTTTCGCTTGAGTTCCAGCGCAGCTTGGTGGTGTGGCCAAGGCCGACATCGTCAATATCGATGAGTACCTCGTCTTTTCGCTGCCGGTTCCATACCTGGTGGCCGGTGTAGCGAGGGTTGGTGATGATGGCCCGCACCGCGCTCTTGGCCCAGGCGATCCCGGATCTGTGGCGGTTGCGTTCCGGGTCGTGGGCTGAAGGGCTGGGAACGCCGTCGGCGGTCAACCGTTCGGCGATGGCGTAAAGACCGTGGCCCTCTAGGAACTCGCGGAAGATCCCGGCCACGACGGCGGCGGCGAACTCGTCGAGTTCCAGTCGGTGCTGCCGCTTACCGTCCGCGGCCTTGGCGGGGTTGGGGTGCGGGCCTGCGTCCGCCAGTCGGTAGCCGTAGGGTGGCCGACCTCCTAGGAAGCGGCCTTCCATCTGGGCTTGGGCGGAGATGGCGCTGCGCACGCGGACCTTGATGCGGTTGCGTTCGCCCTTGCTCATCCCACCGAACACGCTCATGACCAGGTCATGGGCCTCGTTGTTCGGGTCGATCGGGCCGCCCACTTCGGGCACCCAGAGGGGGATCCCGAAGTGCTCGAAGACGGGGATGGTCAGACCGTACTGGTTGCCGTAGAAGGCACGGTGCGGTTCGCCGATCACCACGGCGTCGAAACCACGGTTTGGGTTGCGTAGTTCGGCGAGCAGCGCCGCCGCGTGCGGGCGGCGCGGCCAGGGGATCGAACGGGATTTGTCGATGTCGAAGAACTCGGCGACGATCACGCCCCCGCGCGACTCGATGAGCGCGCGGGAGCGGGTGATCTGCCAGTTCCGCGAGGAGCGGGGGTCTTGGTTGTCCTCGGTGGAGACCCGGCCGTAGAAGGCGAAGGGGATGGTGTCCATGGATTCCTCAGGCCGCGTCTGGGCGGCCGGTTCGCAGATTCTGCTTGTGGTGGGCTTCTAACAGGATGGCGAGCAGTTCGGTAGCGGCGCCTGGCGTTAGGCGAGGCGGTCCGCTCGGTAAGACAATGTGCGGAGTCGGTTGGTTACGGGCGGAGGATGCGGCCATGATGGGGGGCACTCCTATGCGGTCGTTGATGGCGGTAGGGGTGCGGCCCCGACGACTTGCTTGGCGGTATGGCGTCGGGGCCGTTTCTAGAACCGTGACTCGGCGTGGAGCCCACATTGCGGGGGCGGTGCTCTACAGGGCAGCGGATCGGCGATCTCGATGACGTCGAAGAGGTCGGCCGCCTGAGCTGCCCTTCGGGATGGTTGGCGGGCAACTTCAGCTCCGGCCTTGACTCTGAGCGCCGGAAGCTTGTCATGACGCCCGTGCGCTGTCAGAGCGGTGACGGAAGAGAGACCGGTGACGAGCCAATTGGGGCGTGTTCAAGGTGCCCGTACTCGCGATGGATGGCATGCTGACATGGCTATTCCTTTCGAGTGGGTCTGGCGGGAGGCCCGCGACCGCAAGCCGCCAGGGCATCACAGCGCTGGGTCCCCTGACAGTGATCTGGAAGAGGCCTGAAGTCGCAGGCCCACAGTCGGAGCTGTTCATCGGGCTTGGAGGCGTGCCTAGCTGCCCGGCCGCGTCCCAGCCCACTGGCAAGTACCACCCCCTCGACGCTCGGGGTCCACACGGGTAGCAGAGACATCAACCACATCTACACAAATATCATTACACATTCTTGACACATGGAGTCAGAATCGATTGCTTGCTCTGCCTCCGTCACAACCTGCTAGCACGGCAGCTCGATTCGAGGATCCGGTCACTGGGACCTCCGACGCCAGGCACTCATGGCCACTTGAGCTAGCTTGGTATTATTGTACTAGTTCAGTTGATTCAACCTTACTCTGCTGGTGCAGCGAGGACTAGCGTGAACGTCGTGTCAGTGCCTGATTTCAGCAATCCTCGGGCCGCCTACCTCCAGATTGCGGACGACCTGCGCCGAGAGGTGAAAGCAGGCCGCTTCAAGGCGGGCGAGCGACTGCCAGCTCGGCGGCAATTGGCCCAGCGTTATGGCGTGGCCATCGAGACGGTCCGGCGGGCCTTGGACGAACTCGCACACGAGGGCATAATCGGCGCGCAATCGACGCGTGGTACATACGTGATCAAGGTTCCTGACCGCGCTGAGCTGCCCTCCGAGTTGCAGCAAGTCATCAGCGAAGTCCGGCGACTAGCCGAGCGCTTGGAAAGCTTGGAGGCTCGCGTGAAGTACCTCGAAAGCCAATGAACTACTCACGTCCACCCGGCACGAGCCCGGCTTTCGAGACGACGTAAGTCGATGGTCGACGGCCTCGCGGCGGGGCTGGGATGGGGGCCGAGAGGCCATACCGGGACCAGAGCAGGCGTTGGAGGAGCAGCGTCAGCGTGCCGGCCAGGACCATGCCGGCGGTGTTGACGGCTAGTTGGAGAGCGGAGCCGCCGACGTCGTCCCAGGCGCCCAGGGCCAGCGCGAGGGAGGCGTAGCCGGCGGCAGGGAGTGGTGACCGAGATGAAGACGCCTACCAGGGCCGAAGACTTGCCCGCAGCGATCGACAGCACCCCGGCGGCGCCCGCCAGCAGCGCGACTATGAACGACCAATTGTCGGGTTTGACGATGAACTCGACCTCTTGGTGACCGGTGAGCATGCTGGTGTCGATCCAGCCCAGCCGACTCGACACCAGGGCGCAGGCGAAGGTGATCGCGATCGCGGTGCCGAACCCGATCGCCAGGGCCCGGATCGCCTTGCCGATGAGCGCGGGGCGGCGGCGCAGCAGGCCGAAGCAGATAGCCGCGATCGCCCCGAACTCCGGGCCGAGCACCATCGCGCCCACGATCAGGATGGGCGGTGGCGCGGATCCTGCGCGCGACCGACGGGTGTCCGCTGGACATGTTCGCCGCCGGGGCCTTCGATTATCCCCTCTCGACGTGCGGATCTAACGTCGAGGTCCAGCTGCGGTGAACAGCTCCGCCGTCCGCTCACTTCGCAGGGTGCGATTCGGGACCCGGAAGGCCCCCTTCCGGGTGTGCGACACCAAGCGCAGCCCCGCGCAACCAATTCCACCAATCCAGCACGTGGACAACCGGATGGCCCGATTCGGCAGTCGTCGATCGCGATCTCCCGTCAGGGTTAGGACCCGTGGACCGCCGGTTGCTAGGACGAACCGCTTCCACACGTAACCCGAGAACAGGGTCACGACCCAACGACACAGGGGCAAATGGTCGGCGAAGCCCTGCTGGCCAGCCCGGAAGGACCAATGCAATGCCGAATCGCGTTTCCTCTACACAGAGCCCTCCGTCGGGTGTACTGCCCGCACTGGGGTGGCAGGGCTGCCAGATGGTCATGGTGCGAGCCCTCAGCGCCCTCCGCATGGTGGTGTGTGAACTGGACGACCCCGAGCACGCCAGGCGGCAGGACGCTGGATTGCTACCCACGGCCGACGCCCTGTTGCTGCACTGCCGGGCACACGTCGACCCCTCGTTCCTCAAGCGGCCGTCACCGATACGCATTCGCGGAGCTGTCGCCGCACGAGCCTCCTGGCAGTCGGCCCGGGCAAACCTGGCGGAGTTCTCCGCTTTTGGCGCCCGCGTGGCCGTCCTGCCAGCGAGGATCGCACATCGGGATGGAGTGCGAGCCGAGGCCATTTATCACGGCTTTGGCCTGGTGACCGCCGAACAGCCCCATGAGGTAGTCCAGCCCCCCGACATCCATGTCGATGCCGGGCGGACATGGGTCCATCGCCTGGTGGAAGAGATCGTCTACGACGCCGTGCTGTCGCAGCAGTCCGATCACCGCTGGGATCTGGGCAGCCAGGCATTCATGAAAGCGGGCGACTCCCAGGTGATGTGAAACTCATCGTGGATCCTTAGATACCAGCCCAGCGCGTTGCTGATCGCCCACTTCCATGAGTCCGGAGTGGTGACCTGTTGGTGAAGGTCGTCCAGGACGCAGATGTTGTGGGCGGCGAGGCTGAGATCTGTGCAGGTGACGAACCGGTCCATGGTACGGTTCCCGCATTCCACACAGTCACAGCGCCACAGGCTCTCATCCAAGTCGTCGTGGCGCTGGACGTGGGCCCAGCCCTCGGCTATGCGTTCAACGTTCATAAATGTCATCAGGCGCGGGACGATCGCATGCCGCGTTCGCTGCTGTCCGCCGGGGGGACCTTTCTTGTCAACCGGGTACAGATGCCGCAACGCGGAGGTAACACCGACCGCGGCCCACGACGCGCCGTAAGCGATCGCCCCCAAGCCGGAGATATCGGTGCAAAGCAAGCCGACTGATGCCTGCGCCTGGCTGAGCAGGTGTTTAAGTCCGTTGACCGCGTACTGGGTACCGAGCGGATCAGCGGCACGCTCCAAAACGAGCGCCACCGGCACCTCGCGCTGATTCACCTCGCTGATTAAAAACTTGACTCCCGGATCGGCAAGCCAGGAGATGTGCAATGGAAGGACAGCGGTCACATTGGCCCCGGCCCGCATCGTCTGCTCCAGGATTGCGACAAGGGCCTCATGATCACCTTCTCCCACATAGCCGGAATCGGTGAGCACGGTCGCCGTGTTCAGGTCACGCTGAATCCCTATCCAAGACGGATCGAACTTCACTGTCCCGCGCGGACGGTTACTCCCCGCGTAACGGCGACGGTCGACTAAGAGCGGCCAGGTCATCCCTTGCGTTCTCCTGGATACGGCGGTGAGAGAGCCAGCCCCGCTCACCACGATCCCTCCATCTCCGTAATCGCCTACCGACCAAAAATCCCCGGCCCGATCGGCAGGGATCTGCGCCAGTAGCCGGTTGGTCAAATCAGAGCCGCCACGGTCACGGTCTCCGGATCGTTGGGCGGCGTCAGTGGTGTCCATCGCGATCTAGCCCTCCCTCGCCATAGAAGGGGAACATCTCGATTTGTCTCGACGGTGACCGCCCGCAAGCCCGTAGTCAAGATGGAGTCAATTTCCCTGACGCAACAGTTAATTCCTGGGGCGAAACGCATCGCGCGTGACCGTGACTTCGCTCCCCACGAACCATCGAAAGGGCGGCCTCATCCCAATGGCGGCAGCCCCTTGTATCTCACTGACCGCGTCGACGTCGCCTGACCCCCTGCCCGGAGGTCCGTCCAGCATGCCAAGGAGCGGATGGATCCGCTCTCGGAGCGTGGTGCACTGGTGCTTTATGGCGAAGACAAATTGCCAGCCCGGTGGCCAACTGCTCGCGGTTACCGCGCCGCCGCTGAGGCGCGCTGATTCCCGTCCCTCGCCAACCAGCAGATGACGAAACCCCCGGGGCAGCTTCCATGCCCGGGGGTTTCGTCCTGCGATAGCTACTTGTCGCGACGCTTGATCGTCACGACATTCTTCGCCGCGACGCGGTAGACGATGACGGTTTCACCGCCCTCGTAGTTGGTGAAGTCGATGAAGTCCCCGGACGTGTTGAAGCGTTCGGCGGTGACCGTCTCGCTCTCGACGGCGCCGGAGAGCCCTTCGTC
>NZ_BLAD01000099.1 GCF_009687845.1 Acrocarpospora corrugata | reverse complement strand
GAAACGGTAGAAGACACGAGACAACCCCACCAGCCCCGAACCACCAGCTCAGAAGCTCCCTGGAAAGGATCCGCACCCTGCTCTTCAAGCGCCCGCTGGTGGAAGAAGGCCAGCGTTTCGCCGGCGATGTGCCGGTATCCCGACGATTCGGACGCGCCTCCGCTGCGGGAGGGCCAGTGATTGCCGAACACCGTCCATGTGCGGTTGCGCTGGGTGCGGAAGTTGACCTGCACGATCTCCCGGGTGGCGTTGCGTCGCATGACCACGTGGAAGAACACCTGGTCATTTGGTACGCGCAGCAGGGTGGGATCGTAGAGGAAGGCTACGTCGATTCCGCGGGCGTCGCTGGTGTCGGCGTGCACGATCGCGTATTGGCGGCCGGGTAGTCGTTCACGAACGGCGCCGGCCAGCAACTCCAGCACGAACTGGTTCTCCACTTCGCAGACACCGAGCAGGTCAGGTCCTGCATCGTCGTTCATGTGGACGATCACCGAGGCGAGCTGGGCTATCTTGCGGTCGCGAAGCTGTGGCGTCCACCCGGCGATGTCGTTTTGGATGACTCGCGCTACTTTTTCGGTGCGGCGCGGGGAGTTTTCTTCGTCGAAGACGTTTTCTAGGTTCCACCATGCCACGTAGTACGTCGTTGCCATTGCTCCACCTACGCATGGTTCTGCTGGCTGCACGTTCCGTGACAATCATTCCGTTGTGGCGCGCCGTATGCAATCGCGACTATAGGAGGGCGGCTAAGAAGCCAGATTTGCACTATTTGTGCCTGCGGGGACGGTAGCCCGGAGTTGGACGGTGCTCAGGTGACTCTGCAAAGCAGGTCCTCAAGCCGATCCGCCAATTCGGGGATGGGCTCCGCAGGGAGATGCCGCGCTGGCTCACGGAACCGGCAGCGTACGTCCCGGTTCGGCCAATTTGTCCAGTGCCACTAGACCTGCAGCGAGCATCCGCAAGGTGATCTCGTCCCAGTCGTCAGGCCATGGACAAGTTTGTACCGCGTGGTCCTCATCGGAGGAGGCGTAACTCACGTCCGGAAGAGTAACGCGGTGGACCGACAGAATCCGGTGCCGTCTCGCCGGAGTCGCTGAGAGACCATTCCCCGCCGTCAACAGTCGTTGACACTCACCGCTGCAGGCCCAGTTCCGGCGTATCGGTTGGCTGATACTGGGTGTCCCGCAGATCCTTGGCCACCAGAGGCCAGTGGATGCCAAGATTCTCGCCGCGCGTCACTGGTTTCGAGACCGTCACGCCCAACGGACAGCGTCAGTACATCCTGGCCGTCACCGGATGGAGCACGCATACCACTTGAACTGCATGGATAGAGCTTCCGGCACGCACAGCGCCAAGACGTCCTTTCATGCCGGAAAAGATATATATTTCTCAATCTGTTTAGCGAGGTTTAGCGGCCAGGGCAACATGGTCGTCCAGTGGGAGTACGGCGTTGCGTTCCGGAGGTTGTGTGCCAGCGCTGCCCAGTGCTCAGGGCGGTCACCGTCCTGGACCCCCGCAACGAGCAGTTCGACGAACTGCTCGTTCCACACCTCGGCCTTTGGGTTGAGCCTAATCGTCTTGCCGGTGCGCATGCCTGGCTCGATTTTAGAGACGTTCATCGACGCGTTCGCGTGCGTGGCTGGCTTGCCGGCCGTGCTGCCGAAGAGCCGCGGCTCTAGGTATCGCCAAAGACCCGTAGGCTGCCCGACGCCGTCACCGTTGATTCCGTAGCACTCGGGTGTCTCCCCGAACTCTGCTGTGCGCACTCGGACGTGCCGCAGGCCGGGCAAGGTTGCGATTGGCTGCCGTGAGTCGCTGTCGAACTCCACCATATCCATGTCGAGATGGCTGTTCGTCAGGAATGCCCACTCCCTTCGCAGGTTCTGTGCATGCGTTAGCAGCAGCGTGTCAGGGTAGTCTGCGATGACGTCGTAGATGACTTCCCTGATGAACCGTGTGGTGTCCTTCGGCTTGTACTTGCGTTCTGTGGTGCCGTGTTCTCGGCCGATTTCGAGCAACCCCACGTGCAGCGGCTGCCAGGCGATCTCGGGCGTGCGCACCAGCACCCGCTGGCCGGTGGGATCGGAGAGCACGGCGACGGGCAATTGTTGCCGGGCACTCCTACCCCTGCGGTTGTTCTGACGGATCATCCAGATTCCCAGCAGGGTGGGGCGGCGGGGCAGCGTGTTGGCGGCTGGCAGAGGCAGGGCTACTGGCCGCACGCCGAGTTGCCGGAACAGATCATCGATGGCGCCAGAAAATCGAGCATGGCTGGGATCGGGGGATTCTCGGTCGTGGCCCAGGCGGAGAGGGCTCTGCGCTTCAACCACCGTGGTGACGAACTGGCTAAGCCGACCGGTGCACATCAATCTGTACTGGAGTGCAAACTTAAGGTCGGCATTGTCGGTTTCGCCCACGTATCGGTCGGAGTCCAAGATCTCTACCAGGGTGATCGTTGGATGCGTGGCCTGGCCGAGCGGAGCCGTGATGAGGTCAACTCGTGCCTTAACCGCAGCCTGGGGCCGCCGCCTGTCTCCTCTGAAGTCGACGTATTCGCTCGGGGTGGTCATGCGCCGCACACCGATCGACACCGACCCAAGATCTAGGAGAGTCTCCGCCTCGCCGAGCTCGTCGGCACGCGGGAACTCCACGCCGAGCCGCTCTCCAAGGCAGTCAAGGGCGTACTGGGTGGTCAGCTCGGACTCGGTGAGCAGTTCGACGGTCAGTCGTGGGCCGATCACAGCCCGGAGGGCGTCCGACGCGATGACACCCTTGGCGGCGGTGGCGAGACCTTTGTAGATCGTGCACTTCTCCCGAGGCAGCGGCTCGGCGGGTCGCAGGTGTGGGGTGAGTTCGCCGATGACCCAGGACATCAGCGGAGCTCGGTCAGCGATCGGCAGGCCTTCGCTGACCTTCACCCAGGGAAGCATCCCCCTGCGATAAACCATTGCCGCCGCGTCTCTGCGGCTCAGCAATTCCGACGGTTCGGCGACGAGCTGCCTCGGATCTGGCAGCTGGCTGAGATAGCCGGCTTGGTCGAGCACGCTGGCCATGGCCTTCTGCCACCCTGGCATCCAGGCGGTGCGTCCGCCCTCCTGCCGTACCCGAACGAGCTCGATCTTGGCGGTGCCGAGATGAGGTGAGGAGGGGAGTTCGCTCAGAGAGCGATGGGTGGGCGCGAAGTAAGCAGGATAGCTCCGGTCGATCGTCAGGTTCCCGCGCGACGGCATCCACCGGCGGACTCCGAAGGATAGGTGAACTAGCAGTTCGCTGCTAAACGGCACCGTATGCGTCGAGATTCCAATCGTTACAGAGAACGGCTCACGGTTCTCGATCCCTTCCGGCGGCCAAGACATGAGTTCTGCGCCATTGTTCGTCGGGCAGCGCACGAAGCGCAGGTTGTTGAAAGGCCCCTGGGCATCGGGACGCGACAGCGTGGCCGCCACCTCCATCGGAATTAGGCGGGCGAGTTGCGAGAAGGGCAAATTCGGGCTGATGCTGACCGATGACCAGTTGAGGTCGGCAGGGCTGAGCTGTGACAGCGTCCATTGGATCTGCTCCGGGGTGGCCTTCTGTGCACGCACCCATGCCGTGATCAGGTGGAAGATCACGTCTGGGTTTACCGGGTGGTGGGCGAGTAGCCAGTTCTGGTCGATGTCGTAGGCAGCGTAGGGCCGTGTCACCACGCAGTCAGGGACCGCAGCGGTGATGACGTCATTCAGTGTGGCTATGTACGCGAACTCGCCGCTGCGGCTGGCTGCCTCCAGCGAGCGCAGCGGTTCCATCCACCGCTCAGGGAAACGCATAGCGAAGAACTCGCGCTTGATCGGGTATTCAGGGTCGAGACGCATGACGGTGACGGCGAGTTCGTTATAGCGGCGTGCGCTTTCACGCAGTCGCCCTTCCTGATAAGCGCTTGGTCCGCCAGTAGGTATGGTCCCTAAACCAGATGCTCTCACGGCCGGCGTGGCCAGTGCTCGTGCAGTGCTTAGGTCGCGTCGCTCAGCGTATGTAAGCGACCTGCTTTCGCCGTCTTCGGAACCGCGTTTGCCACCCCTCGACCAGCTCAGACGGTCGATGCCTAGGGCATGAAGCTGTGTGTGATGCAGGCCGAAGTTCTTGTCGGTCAAGTCAGCGACCAGGCTGTCGGGTAGCCGAGGTATTGCCCCCTTGCGTCCACGTAGTGCCCACTCGTAGCAGATGAACAACCAGTCGAGTGCATCGGGCTTGACGAACAGCGCAATCCTGCGCAGTAGGCCGCTTAGGGCCGCGCGAGTGTCAGGCGGTAGTTGAAGTGCAGGGTGAGCATCAAAGCGCAGGCTGAGGGGAGAAGGTGCCGAGACGTGCGGGTCCGCCTCGACCGCACTACACAGTTTCTTCCACGAGCACTCCAGATCGACCACAGCCGATGCGTCGCCTGCGGCGGTTAGACGCGTGACGCCGTCCGTGCTGCGGACCATGATTTTGTCGGCTGGCGGTCGGATGACGTCGGCGGTCCGCCGCATGGCCAGTGCTGCGCCGAAGGCTGCTACATCACGAACGGGCACAACCACGCGCAGCCCTGTTGTCGACGGGCACGCGGCCTCGACGAACAGTGGCCACATCGGTCGGACATCGGCCGACCATTGCGCTCGCGCGCCCGCCAGCAGTCGGTGTAACACAGCCGACTCCACTCGCTGCTGTGCAGGATGCTGCGCGTCAGGGATCAATGGACGTTCCTTACCGAGGTCCGTGATCTCGCCGTGGGCCTGCTGGTATGCCTCGCCCGTGTAGTGGATCCTCCGGCGTACGTCGTTCTTTCGGTTGTCTCGGCTCATCGGGGCTGGGCTCCGTACACCGCGCCGATCACGTCGCGGCTCCAGGTGCGGAGCTCTCTCAACAGCCGCAAAGCCAGTTCACCATGCGTCTTCGGTCGCAAGACCGCCGCTGTCCACACCGGGATGGCGCAGAACGCCACAATCAGGATTGGAAGGTGGGCGATTGCGATAACAAGTGGGCGAACCACGACACTAGGCATAGTGGCAAGATCGACAGAGGGCACAATCATCTCCCGTTCCGCCACCCGGCTAGCGGTAATCGAGATCTGTTAGGTGCCAGAGGATCATTGCTGCCTTGCGCTGCGAGAGTTGCAAACCCTTCAGCCGCCCTGCTTGGAACGTCAATCCGGGAGTTCCAAAACGACAAGGCCACCGCATATGGCCGGTAGAAGCGTAACACGCTGGTGCGAGGTCCCCGGCTAGGGAACCAGGAACTGCATGGATATTTCGGCAGACGTAGGGTTCTTCAACGCGTGCCCTGCTGAGCCCGCGACAGTTCTCTCACTTCCGTCTTAGTTAATAGACAGTTCCAAATACTGACAGCTTGTAGTCGTATTGTTACGGTCTGATGATGGATGGGGTAGTCGTGCTCCTATGCCTGAGGCATGAGCGGCTCTATAGGTGAATCACCTTCGTGTCCAGCCCGGTGACGGGTCGGGGGTCGCCGGTGGCGTGGTGTTTCCGGCGCCCATCGACGAGATCCTCGCCGATGCTGGCATCCAGACCGTGCTTACCAGTATCCGGATGCCGCGGATGAACGCGATCATGGAACGCGGCCGCGCTGGTACTGCTATCGGTCGGCCCGGCGCTGGCTCACGTGCTACTGGAGTCCGCGCAGCACAACGGGGACGGGTCGGTCACGCTCACCTTCTCCTTCGACCTCGGATGCGAGGGCGCGCCGACCGAGGCGCTTGTCGTCCGGATGCCGGCCGGGTCTTCAGTGCTGTCGGCCGGCCAGCCGGGCGGTTGGCGCAGTGTGGTGAAGGGGAACGCGGTCGAGTGGACCGGCCCGGGGATCGCCGACGGAACCAAGGCGTCAATGACGGCCGGGCCCGAGCGAATCGCGAGCTTGACCATCCACCGACGAGACCGGGTCGGCGGAGTCCTTCACGAGTACTCGCATGGCGCTTGAACTGCACGGATGGAATTTTCGGCAGATGCAGGGTCCGGGTAGCACGTTGGCTGAACGTTTAACCAGGGCCGTCACGCCCTCCACGACGGTTCATGCTAGGACTGTCGCGAGTGAGGGATTTCGGAGCCTCTGGGTCGCCCGTCTGGGCTCCGCGTAAGTCATGGAGATGTTGCAGGCGTTCTACTTGTACAGATCTCTCTTATGAACTCCTCTGTCCCCGCGTCTGGCCGGAAGAATACATGCCGTTGCGCCACCACGACCTGGTAAAGGTTGAGTCGCTCGACCACGTGTCGCTCGACCGTGACAGCTGCACGTTCGGGACCAAGTGCGACAAGATGCTTGGGGCCAATAGGGAGCACCACCGCGTGGGCATCGCCGATCGCTACATTGAACTGCACCGGCTCGTTGAGATTCGGATGTCCCGACGGCCATCGGAGCGTTATGGCAGGACTGTCTCCCATGATGAACTGCCCATTCTCGGCAATGAGCAGCTCAGGCTCCCACTCTGAGATGAAGTTCCTGATCTTGCGGAACATCTCTTCGATACTGGTTCGTAGGAGCTGACCGCTGACAAAGCCTCGGGCGGGGGCAGACTCGTTCAGCACGCCGTCCAAGAACACCTCGAGCGCTGAGCCATGCAGGTACAAGCCCATCCGGCGAAGCGCCTCAGCCTGAACGAGTTCTCGGCGCGGCCCCAACATGTTAGCCCGCAGCGCCTGCCGCGTCCGGAGGTACGAAGACTCATGGACGGCCTTGTAGTGGTGCGAACGCACCAGATGTATGGCAATCAGGTTCCGGAGCACATCAGCGTTCCCAGGCAGAGCAAATGGCTCACCGCGATCGATGTCCGCGAGGACCGCCGGAACCATCCGTTCTGTTTCACCCCAGAGGTCCTCAAGTGACCTTGAGTCGACGGGTACGAAATCCGTCCTGTAACCGACCTCTGTCGGAGCCTTCAACTGTGTTCGTGCGCCAGGGTGATCGAGATCGAAGCTGGCGAGCTTCATGTCTCCGCTCTTCGCGTCCGGAGCCGTGAAACGCTTCAAGAGCACCTTGGACACCAGATGCTGCTTCTTGACGTACGCAGACCTGTCCGAGGCTG
The DNA here is from genome assembly GCF_009687845.1 of Acrocarpospora corrugata. Taxonomy (GTDB): domain Bacteria; phylum Actinomycetota; class Actinomycetes; order Streptosporangiales; family Streptosporangiaceae; genus Acrocarpospora; species Acrocarpospora corrugata. The sequence continues at coordinate 34,358 of NZ_BLAD01000099.1, read as the reverse complement.
CTCGACCCAGGACCGGATGGTCTTTAGGCGTCCCCGCCGAAGGGATCTCCACCAAGCCTATTCTTCCGATGCTGGCTTCAGCGGTCATGCGAATTTCGAAGGCCATCACGGACCCTCGTGCCGAGCCTGCTTAGCGAAACCAGCGAGTGCTACGGCGGACTGGCCGGATTCCCGGTTAGGGGGTGTGGAGGTATCAGTGAGACGTCTGGGCCTATTTGCCGAGGGCTTCGTGGTCAGCCCGGCGATCCGGGACGTCCTTGCGTTGTCGCGCCCGGTAAGCCCCAACCCTCATCTGGGACGACGGGCCCACGATGGCAGCAGCCCAGAGTCTGATTGGGATGTCTCGCTAGCGGTGATCATGCGGCGGATGGTCCAGCTTCGTGCATGACCGCCTTCTTCGGTGCATTCCAAGGTCAGCTCGAGTTCGAACCGCGAAGGCCCCTCATACTCCATCTGCACGACAAGGTCGATCTGCTTCCCCGGTAACACAGGCGTGAACCGCCTCTCTCGGCCATCCCAGTCGTGGCTGTCCGTGTCAGATGCGAGCCCTCGGATATCGGAACCGCCGATTCGGAGGTTGATCTCTGAAAGTGGCGGCCCCTGCTCCATCGTGATCGCTGTCTACGTGTCGTATGGCTCGGTCGGCATTGCGTCGAGGAAGGTCTCGTAGGCGTCGCGGTAGTAGTCGTAAAACGCGTCGTCATCCCAATCCCGTTCGACGAACTCGGGGTGGAACTGGTCGTCGGCTGTATCGAGAGCTTCGGAGTGACGGATGAGCATGAGCAGGAAGGCTTTTGCGGCGTCGAGCAGCTTGGGATCGTCGAGCCAGAGCCCGTATTCCAGGCTCTTGCGGGAGCTCCGCGTGGCATTGGCGCTACCGAGCCACAGCCGCGTGGGGGTGAATCCTGTTACGTCGGCGACCTCGCCGAGGGGACCTTCGTCGTGGTATCAGACACGGCCGATAAGGAACATTTTGGCGTGGATGAGCGGCACCGGCGTCCGGCCGGCTTTGCGGAAGCCGAGCGACCGGAATGTCTGAAGGTGAACAGTGTGCATCTGGGATGCGGGGTGGATGGGTTCGGGCGGCCCGTCGTATCGAGACGCCAGCTCCTCCAGCTGATAGAACGCCTCGGCCGGAAACCCCGGGCCGGTCGTGGCGCGCTCCTTGAGGCGATCGAACGAGTCCCGCCGCTGGGTCGCGGCATCCGGCTTGGTGATCAGGATGCATGACGCCTGAAACTGGTCGATCCGGTCGAGGAGCTGGTCGTCGTCGAACCAGGGGACGCAGCCCAGGACGGCTGGACCGACGGCATGAGTCCGGTGCCAGCCCTGCTGAGGATCACTAAAAAATGCGTCCATGCCATCAGTGAGGTTGTGTAGCACGTTGAGGCCGAAGGCGCCTTGCCCGCCTTTCCCGAAGCTGAAGGGAAAGGTGAAGGCAGCAGGGAATTCGGGTGGTTGTTGGCTCAAGGTTCTTCGCTCTGTGGGCTCGGTCTGGACGGGATGTCGAAGGGCTTGGCACCGCTGTCCCTGCCGCCATCGGCGGGCCGGTCGGCGGCGCGGTCGAGGAGAAAGCTCGGCGAACGGGTGGATACCAGTCCATTCTGGGTGCATGGCACAGCCCTCCACTCCGCTCGCTCGTGACCACCAATCGAAGATCACACGAGTAACCCGACGTGACGTCTTCGACTACCTGCGTGGCCTGGATGACGGGTGGTGGGGGCGCCTCGACGAGACCGACTTCCTCGATGGTCTCTACGACCTGGACGCGTTGCCGTCCAGTGACTCCCGATATGCGACCGCTCGCCGCGACATCATCCAGCATCGGGTCAACAACCTCGACTGGGATGACGACTGGATCTTGGAGGACCCCCGGTTCCAGCTTCTCGACGGCCCCGACGAGATCCTCCTCGCGTTCCTGGCGCGAGTGGTTCACCCCGAGGCCCAACCTGATGTCGACCGAGCTGCGCGGCAGGTCGATGAACTGAACAAACTTCTCGATCCGGATGGCTGGGTCCTGCGGGCTCATGACTTCTTGTCTGGTCGGCCGATCTACGCCCCGGTCGCGACAGGCAGGGCCCCGGGTCCCGTGATCCCCCTGCCGATTCGAGATGACGACTCCACCAAACTCGACCTCGTCCTCGGCCAAGCGCACCATCTTCTCGACGCCGTCGGGCACGGACTCGCGGCCGAATTGCTTCGCAGCGCGACTCTCTCCTTGCGCCCTGACGGCGGCTACTTCCACCCAATCCCCGGCGACAACTGGACGGACGCCAGCTACGAGGCCGTCCTTACCGTCGACCCCGCACTCATCCCTGAATTCACCTCGACGGTGACCGAAGCGATCTGGCAACACCTGGGTTCGGTGCTGAAGCGGCATGACCGTGGAGATGCCCTGTCCCTGGTGGTGGAGCCCGCGCTTCTTCCGCTTCCTGCCGTGCCACCGAGCTGGCGGCGGACATCCGCCACGCCCGCTGCGACCAACCAGGCGCGACGCGAGAGAGCGGCTGGCGAGAGATACCCGACATCGGATGACCTGGTCTTCGCGAGCCGCGCAGAACTCGTCGTCTACCAGGTCCTCTGCGACATTCAGCGGGACAGCCAGCCGCAGAACTCATTTGCCATTCTTCCGCTTGCTTCCGCCAAGCTACGTGACGCGGGCGTGCGCAGCCCCGACTGTTGAGTCGGCCCGGGGCGCGGTATTGGTGTTGCCACCAGCCCGTTTCCCCGGACCGCTCGCCGAACCCGCCGTACCGATCTCTCGGTAACGGGCTCTCCACGGTGTCTGCCGTCAGGCGGGGTTCGTGGTGGGCCAAGGGGATGGGATCTTGTTGCCCCGATAGGTGTAACGGGAGACCGTCACCTTCTCGATCCGGAAGAACTCGATCCCGCCCGCTGCTATGCGCCACCGCCCGGTGGCGGCGGTCAGATGGCGGCGGAGTTGTCCCCAGTTCCAGCGGTGGCGTGCCCTCAGCAGGTGGGCGAGTCTCCAGAAGGTGAAATCGTCCAGCTTGCTGAAGGTGTTCTTGGCCACCGCGTGTTTGAAATAGTTGGCCCAGCCCCGCATGATCTGGCCCAACCGGGTCAGAATCGAGGCGAGGTCCCACTGCGATGTCTTGTGTGTCAGGACACGGATCTTCGCCCTCAGCGTCCGGACGGGCCGGTCGGCGATGAAGGTGTAGACGTACCACTTGTTCGTGCCTCTCTTGCGTTTCCACCGGATGCGGAAACCAAGGAAGTCGAACCCGTCGCTCATGTGAACCACCTGGGTTTTGGCTGGTGAGAGCCGCAGTCCCATCGGGGCCAGTACCTGGGCGACGTCTTCGCGTAACGCTTGGGTGTCCTCCCGCGAACCATGCACCAAGATCACGAAGTCGTCGGCGTAGCGGATGATCCGCCACGTCGGCCGACCCTTGGAGCGACGGTAAGCGCGTTTGCCCGAGGTGGACATCGGCCCATCGTTCTTCCACGGTGCCATCACGTGCTCATCGAGCGCGGACAGCGCGATGTTAAAGATCAACGGGCTGAGGATGCCCCCTTGTGGCGTGCCGGTATGGCTGTCTCGGTACTCACCGGCTTCGGTCAGCACCCCGGCCTTGAGGAACGCCTTGACCAGCGCCAGCACTCGCTTGTCCTTGACGCGTGCCCGCACCCGATCCATCGCGAAGGAGTGTGACAGGTTGTCAAAGGCCGCCTCGATGTCCGCATCCAGCACCCAGCGGTAACCTCGGGTGCCGAAGTGGTGTATCTCAGCGATCGCGTCGTGTGGCCGCCGCCGGGGCCGAAACCCGTAGGAGACCGGCTCAAAGCCGGCCTCGAAGATGGGCTCCAGCACCAGTTTCAGCGCCGCCTGAACGACCCGGTCCGCGATGCGAGGGACGGGTGATTCATACTGCCCCTCCTGCAATCGCGTGTCGGGATGTTTGCCGATGTGGTCGATTCGTGCTGGTCAGGCCTTGGCTCGTGCCGATGGATGACATGGTGCCCGAGAGCACCGACATTCTGGATGTCGTTGTTCAACGCCGTTGCCGTGGCCTACTTCGCCGGGCCTGCGGGTTGAGATGCCCGGATTGGTCGATCCGGGTGCGGCAGGCCGTCTCGACCTGGGTATTCCAGCCGATGTGGAGCCGGTTGCCCGGTCCTCGGCGGGCGCCGAGGTGGCCGGATTCGATCCAGTAGTAGACGACGCCGATGCTGCAGCCCAGCCGGGTGGCGGCCTCAGTCACGCTGATCTCGCTGTCGGCGGAAGTGATCGTGGCGGACGCCGGAGCGGGATTCTTCCGGCGGCGAGCGGCCGGATCGGGGTTGAGGTGCGCGGACTGCTCGATCAGGATCCGGCAGTCGGCCTCGACGCGCTCGTCCCAGGCGATGCAGAACCGGTTGCCGCCACCACGGCGAGCACACAGAAAGCCTTTCTTGATCCAGTCGTAGACAGCTCCGGTACTGCAGCCGAGCTTGCCGGCGACGTCGCCGACGGAGATCTCCCCGTCGGCGTAGGGGGACGGCGTCCGGATCTTGTGCACGTGGCGAATCCATTGGACGGCGTCGATGTCGAACGGGCGCCCGTCGCCGGTGTGCAGTCCGGCGGCGTTCAACGCGGCGGCCAGGTCGGCGTTGCCGGTGGTCGGCCCGAGCCGCCGCACCAGCTCAACGGCCGCCGGTGAGCTGCGTCTGGCGGTGCCGGGGTGGACGGGCCGGGCGACGGTGAGCTCGTCGGCTGCCCCGGTGTGCCAGCGGATCCCGATCCGCACCTTGCCGCGGTCGGGCTCGGGGAGCAGGGTGACATCGCAGATCAGCGTGCGTACCAGCCGTTTTCGGTCTTTGCCGCTGGTGGTGGGCGCGTCCCACAACGCGGGCAGGTCGGTGGCGAGTTGCTCCAGATCGGCACGGGTGGGCAGCACGGGCAGCGCCTCGGTCGCGGTCCGCAGCGCTGCCTCGGCCTCGGCAAGGGCGGTCAGCTTGTCCTCCCACCGGCTCTCCAGAGTGCGGGCGACCAGTCGGTTCTCCGGTTCGCATTCGTGGTAGGCGCGCTCGGCCCGGTCCGCCTCATAACGGGCCCGCTCGACCGCGAGCTCCGTAGCCCGGCTGAGCCTGGCGTGGCGGTCGGTGACCTGGTCGGCGGCCGACAACGCGAGCGCGACCTGCTCGGGGGTGAGCGCGGCCAGCAGGGCGGCGGCGACCGCGTCGTCCACATAGGAGGCGGCGACCGACCGGCAGGTCGGCGTGGTCAGCCGATCCGCCCGCGAGCTGCACTCATAGGACGGCCGCTGATCGGTGTGGTAGTTGGTGCGCATCGGCTTGCCGCAGCTGCCACACATGATGATCCCCTGACACAGCGCGCAGCCCTCACGCGGTGGCCGAGCTCCGGCGTTGGTCCGGTTGGCGGCCAGCTTCGCCTCGTTGGCCAGGAAATCCGCCCAGCTGATATAGCCCTCGTGGTGGTCTTTGAGCAGGACCGGCCACTGGTCGCGGGGCCGCTCCCACGTTGCGGTGTGCACCGTCCCATCCGGGTCGAGGGTGCGGCGGGAGGCGTACCGGCCGTGCACGTAGGCGCCGGCGTAACACGGGTTCTTCAAAATGCCGACGACGCGGGCGTGGGTGAGCCTGCCCCAGCGCAGCCGCCCGGCCCACGCCCCGCCATAGGCGCGCAACGGGAACCTGCGGCCGGCGAACAGCGCGACCACCCCGTAAGCCGACCCGCACGAGCTGAACCCGGACAGCACGTCACGGATCGCGGCCTGGACCTGCTCGTCGGGGTCGATCATGATGTCGCCGAGGTCGTCGTGGACGAACCCGACCGGCAGCGGGGTCCGTAGGTCGCCGCGGGCGGCAGCGGCACGTTTGGCCTCCAGCAGCCGCCCGGCCATCACATGCAGTTCCACCTCTCCCATGGTGCTCTTCAGGCCGAGCAGCATCCGGTCGTTGACATCGGCGGGGTCGTAGACGCCGTCGGCGTCGATCAGCAGCGTCCCGGTGATTTTCGCGAACTCCGTCAGCCGGGCCACCTCGGCGTTGGAGCGGGCCAGTCGGGAGATCTCGATCCCGAAGATCGCCCCGACCTCGCCCGTGCAGACCCGCCTCACCAGTTCGGTGAACCCTTCCCGGGCCACGCCCCACCGGCCCGAGACGCCCAGATCGGTGTCGATCACCATGATGTCGCCGTCCGCCCAGCCCAGCCGGACGGCCTCCTCGGCCAGGCCGTACTGGCGCATCGTCGACTCGGTGTGCTGGCGGACCTGCGCCATCGAGCTCTGGCGCAGGTAGACGATCGCCAGCCGGCCCCGATGCCCACTCGTGATCTTGTGCTCGCCGTTCACCGGCGTCGCCACCTTTCAGCGCCGCCGCCGTCATGTTGGCCAGCACCGTCACCGCCTCGGCCCGCGCGAGGCCTGCGAGGACGACGGGACCGGTCATGGATCAGATCAACTCCCGCCGGGCCAACAGCTCGGCGTTGATCGCCGAGATCTCCGCCAGCACGGCCTCGATCTCCTCGTGCCGGCCCAGGTAGCGGCGCACCACCTCGACCAGCACGGCCGGGACGTACTTCATCCGGCCGCGCCCGGCGACCTTCGGGCTGAAATAGGAGTACGGGCCGTGCCCTTCGCCGTCGGCGCAGCGGCACCCGGCCTTCCCGCACCGGCGCGTCTGCTCCACCAACGACCCGGCCAGCGTCTGCTCCACATCGCCGAGCCGCCCGGCCAGGGTGCGACGCCGCGCCAGCAGCGCTGCGGTCGACATCCCCGCCAGATCGTTCTTGTGCTCTCTCATCACACAAGAGTGTGCCGGTATCAGGCATCACCGTCAACGACCTTCGACAGTGCCGCGGGCCAGCACGTCCAGTGCCGACAGCGCCTCGCCCGACAGCCGCTCTGGCCCCAGTGCCCGGACCAGCGTGTTCAGCGCGGCCAGATGCTCGGCCGACAACCGGCGCTGCTGCGGCGGCTCGCCCCGGTCGGTCCACCCCGCCGGGAGCGTGATCTGCCCCGACACCCCGCCCGAGCAGACGAACACCACATCAGCCCCGCGGCGCTTGACGTAGAGGATGTCCAGCCGCTGCCCCTTCAGCGGATGGAACGGATGGGTGACGATGACGAAACCCAAAGGATCATTGGACGGTCCGGCACTATGCCGTCTCCGTCGGAATCCCGAGCGGCCGAAGCTTCACACGGTTACCCGCCTTGGGTATATACACCCGCTTGACCGGCCGAGGCCGCCACGACGAAGCATCCCGATGCACCCGCACCGCCAACTCCGCCCTGGCCGGGGAGGTCAACGCGACCTGCCCATCAACCCCAGCCGTCTTGCGGCCAGCATTGCGCTGCGTCGCCCGCCGCACGCTCACCAGCGTGTTGCTCCAACTCCGCAGCATCAGCTTCTGCAGATTCCTGACCTTGGGCCAGTCCTGCTCCTGCGCCGCCTTGAAGATCCGCTGCCTCAACCGCCGTACGTTCTCCTCGTGCAGCCGCCAATCGACGGCCTCCCAATCGAGGCCCACGTCCTGGGGTCCGTTCACCATGAGGTGTCCAACTTGCCCTTCGGTTCCGGCGGATCGAACTACATCGCTTCAAAGGCTCACCTGCCCACGTCAGCGCCCCTTTCGGAGCCCGAGCACCAGGCCCGGTATCCGGCCAGTTATCCAGAACGGGCGGTCTGGAGGACCCGCCCTGCTGTCCTGGTTTCCTGTCGACTTTCGCCCACCGGCATTCGCTTGTTGGGCATCCTGTTCCCGCCAGAGGATTCCGCTCTCCTCACGGTCGGCCTACCGCCCGCCATACAGGCGGGCCGGACTCTGTCGGGGTTCCCGTGTTCCACACGCGTGAGACACGGCCGGGGTGGGTGCCTTCTTTACTCCGGGGCGGCGGTGCCCTCCCGGCCAGCGCAGCCTCTCTGACCGGCGCCTGCCGCTTCCCAGCGGCCAGCCCTATACCCCGCTGGAACATCCCATCGGCGGAGCTGCTGATAACGGAGCATACGAAGATTCACTCACGTTCACCCGTCCGGCCTTCCCCTCGCCCGCCATCCCCGGATGGAACGGGAACGGCTTCGGCTCTCACCCTGGGCTCCGCACCCCGCGGTCACCCGCGACGCACGCCAGAGCGGGGACGGTCCTACGGACACTGGACCGGATCACACCCTCATCGACTGACCTCCAAGATGACGTGATCACTCACAACGTGCGACCTCACGTCGCACGGCTGCCCTCAGCTCCACCGTCCCGCTGCGACGGGATCGGCGGCGAAGGTCTCTCACCTCCACTCGAATCACTGCGCCTCACGGCGCACTCACGATCCTCGGCAATGGCCGCGCCGTCCTCATCGAAGTCGACGGCCCGCACCACTACGCCCGCACCCGCAAGGCGGATGACGAAGACCGTGATCGGCACTGGAAGCGCTGTGGCATTCCGACGATTCGCCTTGCTCACCAGCACACCGACGACCCCGCTTCCCTGAAGGATCGTCTCCGTGAGGACCTCGTCCGAGTACTCTTCCCATCCCGTTGAGCCAGCTGTCGTTGACGGCCGAATGAGGCGCTGGATAGCTGGCCGGGCATCAGAGCCCCCATCAGGACCGGGTCGCTTCGCCGTGGCGGAGGTAGCGATTTGACCACTTCGTCCAGGTTCTGGACGTCTCCATCGGGAGCCCGCGCCAGAATGGGCGTACGGTGAGGCCGCGCCCCGCCACTTCGGTGGCGGGCGCACCCGCACTCGGGTGGTCGCCGTCGAAGCGGGGGCTGGCGGTTTCCGGGTGAAGCTCGATGGCGGGAGACGCTCGCCGCGCCCCCGCTCATCGCCGCCACCGGATCGTTCGGCAACCCATCACGACTTCCACTGCCTGGCTACTTCGGACGAGTCGTACACGCTGCCGAGTACGTGAACCCGGACGGCTTGCAGGGCAAACGGGTCGTCGTGGTGGGCGGCGGAAACTCCGCCGTACAGGTCGCCGACGAACTCGTAGGGGTCGCGCGGGTGTCCCTAGCCACGCGGAAGCCGATCCGGTTCGTCAATCAGGAAGTGCTCGGAAGGTACCTGCACTTCTGGTTCACCGTGGCGGGGTTCGACTGGTGGCCGGTAGACCGTGCGGGGAGGGCGCCCACGGCGCCGGTCCTGGACGGCGGGCGGTATCGAGGCTCGTTACGAGACGGGTGAATGGACCGGCGGCTGATGTTCACCGGCCTGTACGAGGAGGGCGTGATCCGTGGTCTGGGCCGATGGGAGCCATGAGAGGGTTGAAGTGATCCTTCTTGCGATCGGCTACCGGCCCGACCTGCCGTACCTGGCAGAACTCGGGGCGCTGGACGACCGCGGAGTTCCCCGACAGCGGCCTGGGGTGTTCACAACGCACCCACGGCTGGGGTATCTCGGGCTCAAGTGGCAGCGCGCTGCGGCGTCCAACTCGCTGCGTGGCGTCGGGCGAGACGCGCGTTACCAAGCTCGCCGGTGGTGATCCGCCATGTAGGGCAAGTGCTTCATCTTTAATGTCCGTCAGGTCGGATTTGTTCGTATTGGCCGAGTTGTCGGCAGGTTCAAGCGGAGGGTTATCCTTTCTACCTATGCCAAAGCGCTCGACGCCCTTTCAAGTCGTTGTCCGTCTCTTTCGAGAGCTTTACGCAGATACGGGGGCAACCGTCACGGAGTCCAAGGAACTGTACGACCAGTCAGCGGGTGTCTACCGAGAGGTCGACATCGTCGTAGAGGGAAAGTTTGACGGAGAGCCGATCCGTATCGGCATCGAGGTGTCGGAACGTACCCGTCCCCTCGCTCTCCCTCTGGTCGAATCGCTGATTCAGAAGCACGAGGACTTGCCGACCGACAAACTTCTGATCGTCTCGAAAGCCGGCTTCACGGCACCAGCGCTGGCGAAGATCGCGAAGCATGCACCGAAGGTCAGGGCGCTCAAGCCAGAAGCCATCGAGGTGGATGGCAAGCCGGTCAGCACGAAGTTCTACGTCGAAGCGATCGGGTACGACCCGACGTCTTGCACAGCACTTGCTCGGAGGCCGGACGGGACGGGGATCTGCGGCGAGGCCGAACTGAACGTGCCGGTATTCGATAAGGACGGACTTGCCAAAGGCCCGATAGCTTTCCTGGCGCTAGAGCTTTTGAACCACCCTGACGTCGTGCGCCATATTCAGACGACAGCCCACGAGTACCCGGACAAAGAGGAGGTGACCAGTTTCACCGTGGGGGTTCCCCTCGCGGTCCTCGGTTACCAGCTCATCGACGAGGAGCTCGGTGAGCAAATTCTCCTGGAAACGCTGATCATCGAGGGGAACCTCCGTATCGCTCAGACCGAAGTGCCGCTCGTCCTCACCAAACTTGACGGGAGAGAGTACGGCGCGGCCGAGGCTCCGATAGGTGGGCGCCCGGCCGTTTGGGTAGGTGTAACCGACCCAACGGAGCAGACGACAACGATCAAGTGGCAGGCAACGGACAACAAGAAGCCGAAGCCGCCAGCGGAGCCGAGACCCATCTGCTTCCCCGAGGTCTCCAAGCTGCAGTTTCTCCAGAGCTTGCCGATGCCGCAGATCACGGTGGTGTCACCAGACGCTAGTTGAATCGTTGGAGGCGGCGAGGTCGGCCTACGCCCTCAACGCAAAGCGGCTTGGATCAGTTATTACTGACGGGGGGGCGCCAGCCGCCCGCAAGCAATCAAACTCGGTCAAAACTTCGAGATGCCGGGGCCGTGGCCCGGCGGAGTCCTGCACGAGTATTACATGCCGCTTGAACCGCGCGGATAAGGTTTTCGGCAGGGCGTAGCGTTGATGGGTTTGCGGATCTGGGAGCTCGATGGCTATGGGCGTGGGGACCAGGACAGTCGGGTCAAAGGGCCGTCCTCTGAGCGCATCAGGGTTGTGAAGTGGTCGACGAGGTTGGCGACTGCTGTGAGGTCGTGGATGATCGCGCCGATTTCCAGGTTGTCGGTGTACGCGTTGTCAGTGAGGTTCGCACTGCCGAGGAAAGCGATGGCCCGGTCGGCGGCGATGACCTTGGCGTGCATGCTGCCACGTCGGCCTCCGGGGCCGTGCCGCTGGTCGTTCGCCCATTGCCACAAGTGCACGTCCGGGTGGAAGCGAAGGTCGTGGAAGGCGGTACGGCCGTCGCTGTCTCCTCCCAGCTTCCCGCCGGAAGAACGGGCGGTCTCCAGGATGAGGTCTACGCTGACACCCCGCTCCGCTGCTGCCCAGATCTCGCTGACGATCTCCCGGATGCCGAACGCGGCGTAGCTCGTGATCAGGAGCCTGCTGGTCGCGGCCCGGATCACCTTGACGGCGACGGACGCGGTCAGTCTGATGGGGACCGAGTCGCTCACCGGGCCGGAGACGACGATCTCGATATGGTGGGAGGCGAGGTCCTGCTCGTAGCGATGGCTGGCGGCTTCGAGGGCGAGAGCGACGGCTGAACCTGGCAGCTGTGCGTTGGTGGCCATCCATGAGGTCACCAACAGGCTGGCGCGAGGTCCGATTCCGGCGCCGGGGTGCGCCGTGGCGAGGCGGGCCTCGGTCCGCTCGTCGGGGGTCGCGATAGTGCGCAGGACGCGGATCCAGGCGGTGAGGTGGGTTTCCGGGAGGCTGGCGACGAGCTCGGACAGCACGTGGGAGAGGGGCGGAGCTGTCTGGGGGATGTCGAGGCCGGTCACGTTGTGGAGAACTGTGTGAAGAACCCGCCGGCCCGGCCGCTGAACGTTTCGACGAGCAGTTCGCGGTCCAGGAAGTGGTTGCCGCGCTCGCAGGAGGTTTCCGCGGCGAACAGGCAGGCGTGGCAGGCCGCGCCGTGCAGACGGCTGTGGACGATCGGGTTGTGGTCGGCGCACAGGGGGTCTGAGCCGCATAATCGCGCGGCTTCGAGTGCCTGGCCGATCAGGGTGCCAAGTCGGTGCTGTCCGCCGAGGCTGACCAGGCCGCCGAGGGTGCCCTCGCTGTCGGGGGCTGCCGTGTACAGCAGGATCCCGGCCATCGGATCCTTCCCGGCGCGTGCGTAGATCCGCTCTCCGATCCCGGAGGCTCCGTACCCGCATTCGAGGGCGACCTCGCGGATCATTACGTGGGCGAAGGTGTGCAACAGTACATAGCGGATACCCGGCCAATCCGCTTCCATCCGGCGCTGGGCGCACCATTTCCGGTGTGCTTCCATCAGGGTTCTCGTACGCCGGATGACGTTCGGGTCCTGTTCCCAGGCGGCGACTTTCTGGTCGTCGAAGCGCAGGAAGATACCCTCCCCTCGGGTCTCGGCGCACGGCACCCAGGTCGGTGCGGTGCTGGACAGGGGGGCACGGTTCTCCTCCTCGGCCGAGCCGCCGCTGGTCGCCGAGCCCCATTCCGGCGCGTCGATCCGACTGAACCCATACAGGGCCGACACTTCACGCAGCCGCTTGACCAGGCGCACCTCGCTCAGCCAGGCGCGGTGCACGGCCGGGACAGGTTCGTCGCTGGCGCTGAAGTCAGGGTGGTTCTGGGGGGCGCCGGTGAAAGCTCCCCACTCCGGTCCGGCGATGTCCAATGCGTCGGAGTCCTCGGAGACGGGGGTTTGCTGCGCGTTCTGGCGTCGTTTAACCGCCTGCAGTACCCGGTCCACACCGAAGCGCTCAAGTTGTGGCCACATCACCTGGGTCGGCAAGACCATACGCGCGACTTCAGGTGGGAGCTCCGCCAGGACGCGTAGTCCGTTCCAATGTTCGGCCACGGCACTGTCGACTGGGTCGTCCGCGCGCGGGATGGAGAAGACCCGCAGCTGCATCGCGAACCAGCCGTTCGTCGCGCCCAGCGCCATGGTCCGCGTCTGTTCGGAGCACAACTCGAAGGTGCCTAGGTGCGGGTGACGGCCCCGGCAGGCCGGGAGCACTTGCTCGCTTCGGGTACCGATCGCCTCGGCCATTGACCGTGCATTCACCTCACAGGAGCACTCGACGAAGATGTTCGCCGCCTCACCGGTAGTGCCGCGCTCGACCAGCTTCAGAGTGTGGCCCGGCCCGTACGGAGCTCCGCGGTGGACGAAGTACAACCAAGGGAAATCGTCCACATGCCCAGCGGGGCAGGCTGAAACGAACCTGGCGGGCACTGCAGTTGGCCTCTTGCGGCCGCTGTCGCGGCAGGAGTGGACATAGCGGGTCTGGTCAGGCGCGTAACTGCTGGGCAGCAGGTGGAAGAGACCGGAACCTGCCGGGGCGAGCCGGTTGCACCGGTTGTCGGTGCAACGCAGCCAGCCAGGGAAGACCGCGACCGGCACACCGATCCGAGACCAGGCCCCGTTCGCATCGTTGGAATCTTCCGGTACGTACGGCGGCATCCGCAGGTTCTGCACTTGGGAGCCAAGCTTGCTACGCACCGCCGCCAGCAGCCGTTCCTCGGGGATGATCGCGGCCTTCTCCAGCGCCCACTCGTCCAGCCCGAGGATCATCACTGAGAGGTTCGGCAGATCCGCGACCGCACCGACGCCGTAGGTGTGCAGCAGCTGGCTGGGCCTCAGCTCCCCGACCCGCAGGTCGTTCACCGACCGTGAGCTGTCCTCGGCAATGGTCACGACAGGTCCCCTCGCTGTCCAGCATTGTCGGCGTCCGGGTTCGTGCGGGCGAGGAACGGATGCTCGTCATGGTCGTCGGCGCTACCCGGTGCGGTCCGTAGCACCAGCCGGATGCCCGGCTCGACCTCCCGCAGCGAAGTCGGACAGGTCATACGCCGCCACGGGCCGGAGTCCGGGCCGTGCAGCAGAGCGACGATGTCATCGGCCTTGCCCTTGGCGTCGAAGACGAGCCGGGTCGCCGGGCGGCGCTGCTCGCGCGCCCACAGATCCAGGATGCTGTCGAGTTCCTCCCGGACCCGGGTGGCCACTGCCCGTTCGGTGGCGACGTCGCCCGCCCGGCGCTCCAGGTAACGCACGATGTGGTCGGCCTTGCCGCCACGCGTGTCGAAGGTCTGCGCGCCCGAGTTGCCGTTGTCGGAGGCCTCAAGGTTGCGGGCCAGCGAGGCCAGCACCCCGGTCAGGCCCCGGTCGATGGCGCGTTCCGCGAACGGGGTGACGGAGAGCGCTTCGACGTGCCGGTACACGGTGGCATGGAAGTGCTCGAAGGTTTCGTAATGCGACAGGTCGCGTGGTCGAGCCCAGTTGAACACGGTGAACACCAGGCCGGGAGCGGCTCGGCCGACGCGGCTGGTGGCCTGGATGTACTCGGCGGTGGACTTGGGCTGGTTGGCCACGACCATGACGCCTAGCCGGGACACGTCGACCCCGACCGCGATCATGTTGGTGGCTAGGAGGACGTCGATCGGCGTCAGTTTGTTTACCCGGGGGAAGGTGTACTCCAGTTGCTGCAGGATGTCGGGGATCTTCTCCGAGCTCAGGCGCGAGGTTAGCTCGTCGAGTCGCAGGTCGTAGCGACGGGTCAGCCCGCGTTCGTTGATCCGCTCCAGCCGGGTGGAGACGTCGTCCTCGACCGACAGGCGCATGCCGCCTAGGTCGCGCAGGCTGTTGAAGTAGCCGACCAGCGTCATGTAGGGGTCGGTGACCGAGTTCTGACCGTACTTCTTGTGCACGGTCTGTGCGGCGGCGAGCACTGCGACGTATACGCGGATCATCGTGGACTTCGTGCGCACCCCCTGGGCGCAGATCCCGATGTAGCGGCGGCCCGGATGCGAATCCGTGGGCCGCTGCCGGGCGAAGAAGTTGTCGCCGATCTCCAGGCCTTGCGGCGGGAAGACCTCGGTACGCCGGTCGAAGAGCGCATGGATCTGCCGCTCGGCGCGCCGGACGGTGGCCGTCGAGGCGATCACTTTTGGTCGCGCCGATTTGCCGGGCTCATACTCCCAGGTGGCCAGGCGGTCCACGGCGGCTTCGTACAGTCCGGTCAGCGAGCCGAGCGGACCGGAGATTAGGTGCAGTTCGTCCTGGACGATGAGGTCCGGCGGACGCACCTGTGTGGCTACGGTGGTCGTCGCCGCGGGATGACGACCTTCAGCGAGGTGGCTGGCGGCCTCCCAGTCCTCATCGGCCATCTGGGCTGTGACGTAGCCGTGCCGGGAGCAGCTCCGTGAGGCCCGTCCGAACAGGGACTGGGTGCGCCCGTTCCAGGCCAGCTGCGCGAACTTGTCGACGGTCGCGATCACCAGGCTCGGGAGCAGCCGGTAGATTTCCTCGTCGACCACGACGACTGGCAGGCCTTCCCCGTTTGGGTCGCCGCTGCCGAAGGGGCAGTCGAACAGGTCGGGGCAGCGCAGATAGGTGCGGCGCAGCGTCTTGTCGACCTCGATGTCCTTCCCCTTCTCGATCTTCGTGCCGCACCATGGGCAGCTGGTCAGCTGGTAGGGCGACCCGGAGTTTTGCGCGGGCCTGCCGCTGGCCCGACGTACCTCTCTGACCCAGTCGGCGGCCTTGTCGGTCGTATTCGGGGAGACCTTCCCCCCGACCCAGAGGCCGATCCGGAATGGCGCCTCGCCCCACTGGGTCTCGTCCTTGCGGCGCAGCATCTCGCACGCGCAGATCAGCGCGGTGGCGCGCTGGAACTGCTGGATCGTCAGCAGCCGCAGGGTGTAGCGCATTAGGACCGCGACTCCGTGGCGCGCGTCGAGACCGCCCAGACCCGGCCGGAGCCTGCGGATGGCCAAGGTGTAGGCGGTCAGACCGAGGTACGCCTCGGTCTTGCCGCCGCCGGTGGGGAACCACAGCAGATCCGCCACCGCCTCGGCCCCCGTGGTGCGCTCCGGGTGTGCCGGGTCGGTCAGCGCGGGTAGGTTCAGCAGCAGGAACGCGAGCTGAAACGGACGCCAGGACCGGTTGGCCGACTTGTCCTCCTTGGAGAGGACCTCGTCGAGGCTGCGGGAGTCGTCCCGTCGCCGGGCTGCGGCTACCCGTGTGTGTACGCGCTGCAGGTGCATCGCGCTGTTCGCGAACCGGAACGCGGCCAGGGCCTCCGCGTTTCCCAGCACCAGCTCGATCCCCGCCTCGATCCGGTCCGCCGCCCGCTTGGCCTCAACCAGCGCCTCCCCGGCCTGGGTCGCGTATTCGTCGAGATGCTGGCCGGCCTGCCCGATCCGGGCCTCGGCCCGCCCGATCCACGCACGGTATCCGGCGACCAGCGGCATCAGCCCCGCCCGCAGTTCCTGCGGGTCACGCTCGGACAGTTCCTTCATGTCGACCAGCAACTCTGCCAGCTCTGGCAGGTCTGGGTCGTCTTCGATCGACGGCGCGTCGGTTTGCGCGATGTCGTATGCCGGGGCGGCTTTAGTCTGGATCGTGACCGCGGTCATCGGGTCGGCACCGCTGGCCGTCGAGTGCACCCCGGTGCCGTGCCCGACCGCGAACTCCGGGCTGAACCGGTAGGCCATCGCCAGCCGCTGCTGTTCGCCCCGGTCAGCGGTGTCGCCGCCGGAGCCGGGCGCGTGACGGGGCAAGAACACCGCCGCACCGTCCACCCCGGCCGCCGCAAGCTCGGCCTGGAAGACCCAGTGCGGCGCGGAGTTCGCCTCGGTTTCCGTCGTGTTGACCAGGAATAGCGAGACCAGCCAGTCTTCCTGGAAGCGGCGCACTCGCCCGCGCAGCACCACGTTCTTGTCCTCGGTGTCGAGAACGAGTGGTGGCACTGGCCCCTCGGCCAGCTCGACCTGGAGGCCACCCCTGTGTGGCTCACGCCGCCAGATCAGCTTCTCGGCACTCGGGTTCGTCGAGTGGTCGCGGACATAGCGCGCCCACGTCCCGGTGACTTCCAGGCGATCAACGTCGCCGCGCACCCGTGCAGTGAAGCCGACCGACGACGGGCTCAGGCTCGGTACGTTCGGCGCGTCGGCGTCCGGCGACCCCTCGTCCATGCCCAGCAGTTCACTGTCGCCGAGCGAGGCGTCCAGTTCCTCCGGCATGATCGTGGTGCCGTTCGGCGACAGCCGCCCGAGTACATACCAGTCGGTCGGCGAATCCGGGACCTCCTCCAACTCGCCGCCCACCGGCCCGAGCAAGTCCCTCACCACCAGCTTGGCCAGCTCGTCCCGGATCGCGCCCGGCGACGGGATCGACAGAACCGGGTCGCCAGCCCCACCAGACAGCAGATCATCGCTCATAAATCACCACAGTAAGGTGCGGCACCGACAGCACGTTTCGCCTCAAGCAACAACACTGCTGTCACGTCAGAACAAGGCATCGTCTACAGGCCCGGCAGAAAAGAGTTTCGACTTGGCGGGAGCCTTCTTCTTGTTGTGGAGACCGCGACGGAGCTCACCGGCATACAGGGCATGGTTGAGCTCTAGGAGCCGGTCGTTCATCTCGATCTGGACATCTGGATTCACCGTCCAGCGAAGACCGTGGGTGGTTTCATGGAAGTCGTGGTTTAGGACCAGCGGTGTCCAGCCGAACCCCGAAGCCATGGGATGCGCGAGATAGGACTCGGCGACCGCCTCGTCGACCTCAACGTGGATCTCCCGCAGCCGCTGAATGTCCGCCTCCTGGTTCGCCGGGTCGTGGACCTCGTTGTAGAGATCCGTCATGCCGAGCTGGGGTATCCGCGTCAGCTGGACCTGACGACGGTAGGTATCCAACTCCTCCCCAGCGGCACGGATCCGCGGGGTCAGCTCTGGCTGCGGGAACGTGTCGAACCCATCGGAAGGGGTGTAGCGCGGATCCCCCTTGATTGTCGATTCGCCCTTGACTGTCCACCAATTGAAGTGCCAGTCACTGGTTAGGAGGGCGAGCATGCCGGTCACGTCGGGCGAGTAGAAGACAACCATAGAGTCTGAGAAGACCTGGCCGTTGGGCACGATACTCGGCAGACCGTACTTACTGTGCTTACCGATTACGAGCACGCGGTCGTAGTTAGCGATGGTCAAACGCAGAGTTGGTCGCTTCTCCTCATAGTGCCACCAACGCTGCGGTAAGGGGTTCCGCAGTTGAAAACTGCCGTCCGCCTTCTTTCGCTGTCGCACTGGCCGCACTCGCTCATCGAGGATTGCGAACGCATCCGGATATTTTCTCGCTTCCTCCTCGGGCATGTCATTAAAGTCGATAGCCCAACGCGTCGCCGACTGGTCCGGCTGGTTGTTTATCTCGTCGTTAATGAGGTAACGGAAGACAACCTGTGCGTTACGCTCGTCCTTCGCAATAAGAGCCCGCGCCTCGGCCGGTTCCAAGAGGAAACCCTTACCTGTCGTCTTGCACCCCTGTGAACTTTGGCCAGCGAAGGTTACGAGCGTGTACGGTTCGCCGACAACCCGTGACGGTCTGGTCAGGCTCGAATCAATCTCCCGTACAACCTCCCCATCGAGGATAATTCGCTCTTTAGCGCACATCCTTCCGACCCAGACCAGCGCAACATGGACGGCCGCACCGCCGGGCCAGGGCTGGGACTTTATGGCACGGTAAATCGACCGACCCTGACCTGCGACGCGTGCGAGTCCAACCTTGCGTGTGTCGGCCTGGCCGATGGTCTTCGTCGCGATCATTCCGAGACGCTCTCCAGAGGAGAGCGTAAGTTCACGCAGCAGGAAATAGGCCACGAGATCGACCTGGCCGCCTTCGGTGTAACCCCCTGCGACCACCTGTCCGAGATACTCGTGAGCGTCCTTCCCGATACGCCCGCTGAGCTGGTTGCCCCCCGAGAACGGCGGGTTACCCATCACAGCGTCGAAACGATGGTTACCACGGACGGGGTCTGCCGCGATTTCGGGGAACTCCAGCGGCCAGTGCAGCGGGCGCAGTGGTGCGGTGCGTGGTCCACCGCTGGGGCCGAGTAGCCAGCCGTCGACGATGGTGCGGGCTTCGGCTTCCGCGTCGCTGTCGCCAAGGAGCGCACGCTCCACAAGGTCGGAGATCAAACTCAGGCGATCGTTGTAGGCGTCATCGGATTTCGTCGTCGCAGTGGACAATTTCGCCGCGACGACCGCATCCGCAGCGAGTCGCAGCTTTTCGGTCAGCGCCTCGGCTTTCGCGAGCTTCGCTTCCTTGGACCGCGAGTCGCGGATGTCGAGGACCGGGTGGTCCTCGATCTCGCGACGGAGTTCCGCAGCCTGGGAGAGTAGGGGGCCGGTTACCCTGTCGATCTCGCCAGTTAGGCGTGCGTTGAGCCGGCGACCCTCGCCGGGTACGAGGTGGAACGCCTCGATCTGGTCGGCCGTGAGACAGCCGATAAGGGAGTCGCCGCAGCGCAGGGCGTGGTCAACGAAGTTGAATGGGCGGCCCTTGGCGAGGGTGACGAGCCACAGCGAGAGCTTTGCGAGTTCCACTGCCATCTCATCGATATCAACGCCGTAGAGGCAGCGGTCGGCGACCATGCGGCGCGCTTCGAGAAGCAGTGTGTCGCGATCCTCGCGCTGTTCACCAAGGCGTGAGATGACCAGGTTCGGCAGTCCGTCGCGTTCCCAGGCCTCAACGACGCGCTCGGACAGATACCGGCACGCTGAGACCAGGAACGCACCTGATCCCATCGCGGGATCGAGCACCTTGAGCGCCAGGAGCTCCGAAGCCGATCGCACCTGCCACTCGGGCGGCTGGGTCCCGTCAGCAGGCCTGGGGATGCCGTCTGGGGAACCAGGTAAGAAGCACAACGGGTCGAGGGTGTGCAGAACGACCTCTTCAGCGAGGACGCGCGGGGTGTAGTGCGTACCCTGATCGCGTCGGTCGCCGACCTGGGCGACGGTAACCGTCCCCGGGGGGTGGACGATCGGCTCGTCACGCAGATCGGTGCGGAGTAGTCCGAAGAACGGGCGGACGCGGCCCGCGAGCGCGGGGTCGTTGTCGCAGGCCGCGTCGAGTTTTCCAATATCGCCGCTGGTTGGTTCGGTTGGGAGGTAGCTGGCGAACTGCCTCGCCGTCAATCCGGCGAGCTTCGTGACCTCGTTGGCGAGGCGATCGGCGGCGTGCCAGGTCTCCAGGTCGGAGAGCTTGACGTCGATCCCGGCCTTGCCCTTAAGTCCGACGTGGGTTTCTTCGAATCGGACTGCGGAGTGCTCCAGGAGTCCTTCGTAGACGTGGCCGATCTGCTCGACGTCAAGTCCCTTGTAGGACAGGCGTTCCGACGAGGTGACCTTCCCCGTCGACGAGACGCGCTTGAGCTTGACCAGCGCGTCAAGCATGGCGAAGACGACCCGGTCGGTGACCTTCGTTCTTTCCAGCCAGGAGAACCGGATCGGGTCGAACAGCGATCCGCCGTACGCGGGGATCCACATCTCTGTGTGGCGGGCACCGCCGTGGATCGCCCGGAAGGTGGCTAGTAGTGTCGGCCAGGCAGCCTGCCAGCGGTCGGCGATAGCCGCATCCTCCAAGTCGAGGCGGCTGTGAAGCTTCGTGACCGAGTACGAGTCAGAATATAGTTCGTCACCCGAGGGCAGTAGGTTCTGCTCCTCCGCGTACAGGAGGAACACGATGCGCATCATGACGGTCAGAGCAGCGCGGTAGACGGTGCGCGGAGGCACATCCACCAGCAGGGTGCCGCCAGCTTCACGGTCGAGGCGAGAGAGTTCCGCGACGAGGAGTTCGACGGCTTCGCGGACCTGCTTGCCGAGGGTCTTGGTGACGGTGGTGGTGTCGTTGGCGGTCCGGGTGAACAGGGCGGAGAGGGAGCCAGTGTCGTTGCCGTCGCGATCCTTGGGCGCGATGGCGGCGCAACGGATGCCGAGGAGTGAGACGAAGGCTCTCAGCAGCAGCGGCTCTTCGGACCAGGTGTCGGCGTCGAAGACCGCGATGGAGGTCGGTGCGGCGGGCCGGGCGTGGACGAGGACCCACCGGCGGCCGTTGGTGAGCAGCGCGACGGGGACTGCTCGGCGGCGGCAGAGTTCGGCGGCCTGCTCGGCCAGCGACGGCAGCCCCTTCACCGCGCGGGTGAGCGGCTCGTCCCAAGGGCGGCGGTAGATCAGGGCACGTTCGGCCGCGCCGGGCACGCCGCTGGTAGGGTCGGCTGGCCCCATCAGCAGCGCGTCGGGGCCGGTGCCGGAACCGGTGGCCAGCTCGCGCGGCAGCATCGAGCCCTGCCGTAGCGCCTGCCCCTGATAGCCGACCAGTTCCTTCATGACCAGGTGTTGCCAGGCGAAGCAGAGCGCAGCGGGATCGGCTTGAAGTTCGGCCCACGCCTGGCGGATCCGGGCGCGCAGCTCGGTTTCAACAACACCCAGACCCTGTGGGAACGCCTCGGCGAGAATCTTCGCGGAGAGGAACGGTCCGTCAGGGCGCAGGAGGTTGAGCCACTCGGCGTGCTGTTCGATCGGCGTCTGCTGTGTGGACTTCGGTAAGCGCGGACGCTTTGCTGTCGTGGGTGCTGACATCAGCGGCCTGCCTGGGGTGAGGTAGTGCCCACGGTCACGGAGGCGGGAACGAGGAAGGTCACTGCGACGGGGAACCTGCGGGCGACGGGGTCGGCATATCGGTGGCGAAGGGCAATAGCCTCGGACTCGATCTGCCCGGGGATCGCGGCGAGGCGTTCCGTGAGTTCGTCGTGGTCCTTCTTGAGCTGATCGCGTTCGGCGTCGATGGTGAACAGGGAGTCCTGACGCCAGAGGGGGTCCGTCTTCAGGGCTTCGCGGATGTTGCGTTCCAGTTCGGCCAGGACAGCCCTCATCGCCTTGATGTCTTCCTCGCAGCGTTTCTCGAGGACCTTGCCCTGCTTAGCCGCGATCTTCTTGGATTCAGACGCGAGGGCTCTGCCGAGCGGGGCCTCCAAGGCCGGCCACAGACCGGTCAGCCGGTCCAGGAGGCCCGGCGGCGGCGAGTCCTGCGACGCGGCGGCTAGCCAGCGCTCCAGAGCCTCGGGGTTCTTCTCCACGACCAGCTTGCCCTGTTCGAGCGTGCCACCAGCCAGGGCGATCTGCTCGTGCAGGCGCACGCCGCGGTTCCCGGTGAGCACCACGCGGCCGTGCGCGATCACCGCCGGGGTACGTAACAGATCGCCAGGAACGACTCGGGCGGTAACCCGGGTCAGGTGCGCGCCGTGCTCCCCTTGGGACCACAGCTCGGCTCGGAGCAGCCGCAGACACAGGTCCACTAGGCGGTGGTTCAGGTGCAGCAGCACGACGTCATTGCGTCCGGCGTAATCCTGGTCAAAGGTGACCGGACGTTCCTTGCCGCTGACCGGGTGCCGCAAGCCGTCACTACGGGCCTGCGCCCATCCCTCTTTCAAGTCGGGGAGCTTGAAGCAGCGCGCGTTGACGCCCTTGGGCGAGGGAACCCCGATGAGGTCTTTGTTGTGGGCCAGGCGCAGCGCGGTGCGCACCACCTGCTCGATCGTCTCCGGGTTCAGGTTCAGCTCGGTGCGGGTCTGGGTGAGCTGCTCCTGCGCCTGCTGCAGGTCGTGCGCCAAATTACGCTCGATCTTCAGCACGGCCTTGCCCGCGCGCTGCCGCATCTCCTTGTCGCTGCTCTGCCAGCCGGAGCGTTTGCCGAGCATCTTCTGCGTCACCTGGCTGGCGATCACTTCGCCGACGCTGCCGAGGTCGGTCCGGATCTGGTCGACTTTGCGCACCGCGACGCCGAGGAACGCCATCGCGTCCTCCAGGGTGCCCTCGGCGAACCCGGTGTCCTCTTCCCTGCTCCGATCCCAACCGCTGGGGACGAAGTGGACGATCTCGACCTTCGGGGCGCGCTGCCCGTGCCGGTCCACGCGACCATTGCGCTGTTCAAGCCGATTCGGATTCCACGGGATTTCCCAATGAAGCACCCGGTGGCAGTGGTTCTGCAGGTTGATACCCTCGCTCGCCGAGTCGGTTGCGAGCAGGATCCGCATAGCAGCCAGGTCCGGGGAGTCCTGGAAGACATTCTTGACGCGCTCACGCTCGTCGCGGTCCTGCCCGCCGTACAGCTGCCCGATGGCCTCGCTCGGAATCCCTACGCCGATCAGCAGATCAAGCAGCCAGCGCTGGGTGTCGCGGTACTCGGTGAACACGATTACGCGTTCGCCGTCCCAGCGGCCTTTCGCCCCGCCCGTGCCTCCGGTCTGCACGATCGCCCGCAGCCAGTCGAGGAACACGGTGAACTTGCCGTCGTTCCTACCCGAGTTGTTCCGCCCCCAGTCGCGCAGCCCCTCCAGGAGTTGCCGCTCGGCCGCAGAGAGCGGCGGGACTAATCGGCGAACGGTGGCCAGGGCTTGGCCCTCCGCGTCCCCGAAGGACTCGTCGTCCTCGGCAGTCTCGTCCAACCGCTCGATCATCGTGGTGAGGATCTTCTCTGCGACAGAACCCACGCGGCGGTCGCCGACCCGATCGTCGTCGTCCTGCCGCTCTCGCGCGGCCATCGACTTCAGATGGGCCTCCACGGTATTGGCGAACGCCATCGGGCTGGACAGGAAGCGGCGCTTGAGCAGCGTGACGACGAAGTCCGTAGCCCGGCTCGGTGCAAGCCCAGCCAGAGACTGCTGCCCGGAGACTGTCTCCCGGCGTGACTGGGCGTACTCGTCGAGCTTGGCGTAGGCGTCGCGGGTGGCGGCGTCGTAGACGACCTCAAGGGGATGGTCGAGGTCCCGTTCCGGAAAGCGTGGGGTGCCGTCCCAGCTCGGCGGCAGGTCCCGCTTGAGCCGCCGCACCATCACCTGCGCCTTGGCCTCCTCCGACGGCACCAAGGTGCGGGCGAAGCGGTGGCTGTCCAGCAGTGCCAGCAGCGCTGTAAAGGACTCCAGGTACCCGTTGTGCGGGGTCGCCGAGAGGAATAGCCGGTGCTCAGTGTGTGGGGCGAGCGTTTTGATCGCGAGCGTGCGCTGCGAATCGACCGCGTATTTCCCCGTGCCAGAGGGGGCACAGGTGTGCACCTCATCGACCACAAGGAGGTCAAAGGTCCGCGGATACTGTGGCACCGGCGGCAGGATCGAACGCAGCAGCGCCAAGGGCCGCTCCCGCTTGAGCCAGTCGATCGAGACGATCAGCCGCGGGTAGTGCGTCCATGGGTTCGCATACACACCACGCGCCCTGCGCAGATCCTTCAGGAGCTCCGCGTCTACGATCTTGAAGGCGAGGCCGAACTTGTCGCGCATCTCGTCGCGCCACTGCAGCGTGAGCGAGGCAGGGCAGACGATGAGCATTGTGCGGGCCCGGTGACGCAGCATCAGTTCCTGCATCACCAGCCCCGCCTCGATGGTCTTGCCGAGACCGACGTCGTCGGCGATCAGTAGGTTCGTGCGTGGCATCTGCAACGCCCGTACCACCGGGTCGAGTTGGTAGTCCTCCGGCTTGACCCCGGAGCGGAACGGTGCCTGTAAGAGCGTCTTGTCCGCCGTTGCCACCGACCCCCAGCGCACTGCGTCCAGGAACGCGTCCAACTTCGCTGGCTCGTCGAACCCTCGCGCTGGGGAGGGTAGGGAGTGTTGTTCTCGTGCCGTGGCGCCGGGCTCAAGTTCCCAGAGAACGCGCAGTTCCTCATCGTCGGCGTCGCCGTCCACGGAAACCAGGGAGACCAGGTGCTGTGCTTCGGCAAGCAGTGGGCTGCCTGGCTGTTCGGTCGCGATCGAGGAACGCTCCACCGCCGTCGCCACCCAGTTCCGGTTACGTACCGCGACCAGTTGACCCACGGTCGGCACCGCCGCGTCCTGCGTGAACAGGTCAGTTTCGTTGAGCACGTCGGTACTCATCCAATTCCATCGTTGGATCGGCTGTCGCTCCTGCGGATCTTGCCAGAATACATACCAGATAGGAGAACAACGTGTCTTATCGTCTGAGACTGACAATCATGGTGTTTTCGTCTTTGGAGTGCCGACACCGAAATTTCCTCCTCGCGAATCGCGGAGGGACGGGTGATTATGCGCTCCGAGTCTGGCAGCGCGGAAGCAGCCTCATGGGTGTTTAATCCCGCGCGGATTCCGGTTTGGTTATCGTGCTGGGGCGGGAGATACGTCGGCGAGATGACATGCCTCTGGGCTGGTCGTGGCCGTCTGATCGCATTCCTGCATGTCAGTGAGTTGCCAAGATGCGCTACTCGGGGTGTGCCAATCGGTCATTACGCGGCACGTCGATTTATCGGACATTTGATTACATCTCGGTATTAAGCAGGCTCTCCATCATGCTTTCGGCTTCGCATGGCTCCACGTGGGTTTGTTGCGTTCCTGGCCAGGCCGAGTCGACGTGATGACGGTCGAGGGCGGCCTGGTCGTTCAACGCGGCCGTTGGGCCGGCAGCGCATGCAGAAATCAGCCTCGCGAACCGCCGAGTGATCTACTGTCCGAGCATTCCTGATGCCGGGGGCTTCCCTCGCGAAGCGAGCGCTTCGCGCAGCGTGCTGGCAGCTTGAGGTGCGTAATGGGTCATCGAATCGGCCAGGTTCCTCGCCTGAGTGAGGAGGAGGGGCACGCGCATGTCACTGGGCAGAGACGTGATGGCGTTAACAGCAACCGTAGAGGCTTCGGCTGAGTTGCCCTGCCTGGCAAGGTAGCGGGCCCGGTCCAGCAGGATGAGCGGGCGGTCCATGGGGTCGTCGACCGGGTAGCCAGCGAGTGCTCGGGCCTGTTCGTCCCACGCGCTGGGGTCGCCGATGTAGCTGAGGACCTGTGAGGAGTACATCGTCATCTCGCGGCGTGGAAAGCCGAAGAACGGCTCGTTGAGCGCAGCGTTGGTCAGCCTGTCGACGATGGTGTGTGCGGCGTCCAGCTCTACTTTGGCCTGGTCCTTGTGGCCAAGGCGGGCGTGCGCGCGGGCAGCCAATCCGCTCAACTGCGCGGCGGGCGCGTTCGTCGCGGCGCCCAGCATGGTGCGGGCGCGGTCGGCGATCACGATCACGCGCTGCGGTGCGGGGGCGTAGAAAGCGGACATGGCCTGCGCCATCGCGATCCAGTAGCGGGCGGCGGTGTCGCTGGACAGTTCGGCGTATCGGGCGGCGGTGTGCAGCCAGTTGCGGGCGGGGCCATCGTGCTGCAAGTCGGTGTAGAGCGCGCCCACCAGCCCGCTCATGCGGGCCGCCGTCAGGTGCAGGTCACGCTGATGGGGATAACGCTCAGCGAGGTGAGCGATCTCGGCGAGATCAGGACCCACCGCATCCAGCAGCGCGGCGGGCGCAAGCGTGCCGTACGACTCGACGTGGCCGGCGGTCACCTGGGCCCAGTGCTCAAGGTCGGAGGCGGGCAGTACCCGCCGCAGGTTGGCATCCATCAACGATCGTGTGTGGTCCAAGCTGAGCGCGAGCGGCGCCGCAGCGGCCAGTCCGAGGAATTCACGACGGTCCACAACGTCCTCCGGGTCACTCAGAACTGCCGGAACCTGCCCCACCAGAGTAACGACCGGATCGTCATCGGCCAGCCCCAGCCGTTCTAGCCGACAGCGGAACCACAACGCGAAGTACCGCTTGTAGAACGCGCCAGGGGTGATATGCCCGTTCTCGTAGCGCGACAGGTTCTGCACGTTGAGGCCGCACGCCTGCCCGTCGTCGGCCGCCAGCGCATGGACACCGGCCACGACCTCGGCCTGAGTCTGACCGGAGGCCAATCGCCATGCCATGAGAAGTGTCGGTGCGCCGGTCTTGTCCTGAATCGCCTGAACGAGCTGCCAAGGCGTCCACGCCGACGCGGCGGCTGTGGCACGCAGCTCGGCGGCGATCATGTCCCGGGCCGAATGGTCCACACGCGGAACGTAGCACTGCGAGTGCGATAAGCAAGGCCCTTCACGGTAGCGACCTCGTGGCAACGCACTTGTCAGCAGGTGGCAATTTCCCGACCGGTCGGCATGGCGTTGGCTGATAGCGCCGGGGATTCGTTCCGACCAGTGGGACATCCCCCTCGATCGTCATCAGCCCAAACGACAGGAGGAACGCTCATGGCTGCTGAGATGCCGGCAGTGCTCGACCTCGACGTCACCATCGTCGAGGTCGGCGCCGCCACCGAGGTCCACCCGGGCGACACCGACAACGGGTGCGACACCGTGGCTGGAGGCGACTGCTGACCTTCGCTGACCTTCCCCGCTGTCGTCCGCGTAGCAGGCCCGCGCGGACGACGGCGGACCATCGTGAGCAGATCCGCGAAGGAGGCGGCAGACGATGCGTACGCAAGGGTTCCAGCGCGTGGGCGGCGCGACACTGCGCGCGAGCGCGTTCGACGCGGAGACTGTGACGGTCCCGCCCTGGCCTCAGGGAGACCACTGCCCGGACGATGACACCGAACAATGGCGCGTATGGGTGAGGCAGGTGTGGGGGCTGCCCTGGATCGCCGACGCGGTCACCGTGGCCAGCCCTGCTTTCGCGGCCCGCGTGCAGGCGGCACTCGGCGGAGGTCAGATCGGCCGCGAACGGGTACGGCGTCTGGCCATGACGATTGCCCGCTACCTGTTGCGCGTGCGGGGACGGGCGACGCCCTTCGGCCTGTTCGCCGGGGTCGCTCCCGCCCGGTTCACGAGCCTTCAGCCAGCGGACACGATCATCGGCCAGCCGCAGGTACGTGTCCGGGCGGACGCGGCCTGGCTCGCAGAGATGATCGCTGGTCTGGAAGCAGTCTCCGCGATTCGCCGCCGACTACCCGTCGTGGCCAACGACTGTACGGTCCTGCGGGGCGACCGGCTGGTCGTGACCTGGCAGCCTCGCGCCACAGCGGGCCCCGGCTCCGCAGCCGAGATCTCGGTACGGCACAGCCGAATCCTCGACATGATCGCCGACGCGGCTCACACGCCGATCGTGGTGAACGCCTTGCTGGGCAAGCTCGCCGCGGACCTGCCTGACGTCCCCGACACGGCGATCGACGACATGGTGGCCATCTTGATCAGGTCCGGAGTTCTGATCAGCAGTTTGCGTCCCTCCTCGACCAGCGGGGATGGCCTGGCCCATGTCCTAGCCGAACTCGACGCTCACGCGCCCGATGTGCTCGCGGAGATCCCGGTAGTCGACGGCCTGCGCGAGATCCACGAACACCTGACCACAGCAGCCCTGCACTCCTGGGCCGCAACCGCGACCGTCGGCGCGCAGATGCGGCGGCTCGCCCCGTCCATCACCCAGCCGCTCGTGGTGAATCTCCGGTTCGACCACGCGCCGGATCTTCCCGAAGAAGTGGCCGCCGAGGCGCAAACCGCTGCCGAGGCGCTGCTGCGGCTCGCCCCGGATCCGGACGAACAGGCGGGGTGGCGAGCATTTCACACCATGTTCCTGGACACCTACGGTGTGGGGTCGGTGGTCCCGGTGCGCCTGCTGACCGATTCCGCCGCCGGGCTCAGCCTGCCCTCCCATGCTCCAGACGCCGGCCTCACGCGACGCGACGAACACCTGCTGGCCCTGGCTCAGCAGACCACACTGGACGGCGCGCCGGAAATCGTCTTGGACGACCACACAATCAGCCGCCTCACCGGGACCGTGGCCAGACAGCCCGCCCCGCACATGGAGTTGTGTGTCGATGTACGGGCAGCGGATTCCGCCGCGCTCGCGCAGGGCGCCTTCACCCTGGCGGTCCTCGGCATCGGCCGGTCGGCGGTTGCCATGACCGGCCGCTTCCTCGACGTGTTGCCGCCCGCTCATCGGCTGGCGATGCTCAAGGAGTACGTCGACCTACCAGTCGCCGTACACGACGCCATCACCGCGCAGCTGTCCTTCCCACCCAAGCGCGGACGTACGGCGAACGTCGCCACCGCGCCGCCCGTGCTGCCTGCGATGATCACCATGGCCGAATACCCTCACACCACCGAAGGCCGCGCCGTTGACCACATCGGCCTGAACGACCTTGCCGTCACCGCAGACGCGGCCCAGCTCTACGTTGTGTCGCTGTCGCGGCGGCGGATCATCGAACCGATCCTGGCCAACGCGACCGCGCCCCACACCTGGCCGCCGATCGTGCGTCTCCTCCTCGGCCTGGCCGGCACCGGAACCGCTGCGGTGCCCATGTTCACCTGGGGGGCGGCCGAATGCCTGCCGTTCCTGCCCCGCGTCCGCTACGGCCGAACCATCCTGTCGCCCGCCCGCTGGCGAATCTCCGATGGGATCCTGCCCGGAGCTGCTGCGCCCGACGATGGGTGGAATAGGGCCGTGGCCACGCTGCGCGACCGTCTCGGCATATCGAGATGGGTGAACGTGGGAAGCGGTGACCGTCTTCTACGGCTGGACCTCGATGAGCCCATGGATTTGGCGGTCCTGCGCGCGCATGTGAACGGCAGCGCAGGTGATCTCGTTGTCCGCGAAGCAGCCGCCCTGGACGACTACGGTTGGCTCAACGGCCGCGCTCACGAACTCGTCATCCCCTTGGCCGCTACCGCCCCTCCCGCCCCGGCCGTCGTGGCTCAGCGGTGCCTTCCTCCACCGGTCACTCGCGATCAGGTCGCCCTCCCCGGCACGCAGGTACTGTTCGCCAAGTTGTACGGGCCCGCAGACGCCGCCGACATCATCCTGACCCGCCACCTGCCCGACCTGCTGTCAGCCTGCGGATACCCACCCGTGTGGTGGTTCCTTCGCTACCGCGACCTGCGCCGCCACCAGCGTGACCCTGCTCCGCATATACGTGTGCGACTGCGCCCGGCCGACGCGAGCGCCTACGGTCAGGCGGTCACCGCCCTCGGCGCCTGGGCGACAAACCTGCGCCGACGCGGCCTGATCGGCGATCTTGTCCTTGACACGCACGTCCCCGAGATCGCCCGCTTCGGCGCAGGTGCCGCCCTGGCAGCCGCGGAGGCGTTGTTCGCCGCCGATTCGGCCAGTGCTCTGGCTCAGCTGAGTTTCCTGACCAGTCCAGGCCGCCCCGCGCTGTCCAGCTGGGCGCTCACTGCCGCAAGTCTTGCCGATCTGGTGTGCGCGTTCACCGGGGATACGACCACGGGAATGCGGTGGCTGATCGACCACGCGGCGACCGCGACCGGCGTCCCCCACGCGGCCACTGACCCCGCCCACCGAGGCCACCAGGAAGTTGTACGCCAGGCGATCGCCCTCCTTGACCTCATGCACCATGGCGACAGCCCACCAGAAGCGATCTCCCAAAGCGACAAGGTGCTCGCCGCCTGGCGGACACGACAGCACGCCGCAGCTACCTACGCCCGTCTGTTGGCCCGCAACCCTGATGCCGCACACGTCTCCGCGAATACCGCGCTGCTGGCGCTGTTGCACCTTCATCACGTCCGCAGCCACGGTGTCGATCGAGACTGCGAACAACGCTGCCGTCGCCTCGCCCGCGCGGTCGCCTTAGCCTGGACGGGCCGCCCCACTCCATCGCCGGCGAGGTCGCGATGACGCCACCTTCAGATCACCCTCGCAGCTCGCCCGTGCGGGTTGCGTGGCCAGGACAACTGGCCACGGCCACCCGCCTGACCGGCTCCGTCACCGAGCCGCCGCCGCCACCCGCTGATGATGATCGCAGCCCCGCCAGCCCGCGCTGGCTGGGCCAATCACTGTCCAAAGGCGCAGCCGGGATCGCCATCCTGCACGCGGTACGAGCCCGGTCTGGATTGGCTGACTGGACGCCAGCCCACAACTGGCTGGCCGCCGCCACCCGCGAGGACCTGACTGCGGCAGGCGGGGCGGGCCTGTGGTTCGGCGCACCCGCGGTCGCCTTCACCCTCACCTTCGCGCCCGCCGAGCTCTATCCGTCGACTCGTGTGACACTCGACGCCGCCGTCACCGCCCTGACCCGAACCCGCTTGGCGGCAGCCACTATCCGGATGGACACACGAACCCGGCCGACCTCAACCGAATACGACCTGGTACGCGGCCTGACCGGACTCGGAGCGTACGCGCTGACTCACGGTCACCCCGACCTCGTCCGCGACATCCTCAGCTACCTTGTACTGCTGACCGAGCCGGTGAACGTCGCCGACGCAGCCGGGCTCGACGTTCCCGGCTGGTGGACCAACGACCCGCACGCCGTATCCGATCAGGGCGGACACGCAAGCTTGGGCATGGCCCACGGAATCGCAGGCCCGCTCGCGCTGCTGGCACTCGCACTCCGGCAGAGCATCATGGTCGACGGCCACATCACCGCGATCCAGCGGATCTGCCAGTGGCTGGACTCCTGGCGGCAGGATGGAACGCACGGGCCGTGGTGGCCCGAACGTGTATGCCTGCCCGAGCATCGCACGCGTCGACCTGCCCAATCTGGCCCGGCTCGGCCCTCGTGGTGCTACGGAACCCCCGGATTGGCACGGGCCCAGCAACTGGCCGCGCTCACGACGGGGGACGGCGCCAGACGAGACCTGGCCGAAGACGCCCTGGCTCGGTGCGTGTCCGACCCCGTCCAACTCGGTCGGCTCGCCGACCTTGGCCTGTGCCACGGCTGGTCCGGCACGCTGGCCGCCGCGTGGTGCGCGGCAGCCGACGCCAGCTCTCCGCGGCTGGCGGACCTGCTGCCGCAGCTGACCGACGCCGTCATACGGAGGGCCGCCAGCGCCAGCCCCGCTCCTCCTGGATTGATCGACGGTCGCGCTGGGGTCGCATTGATGCTGCACTCCCTCACGAACGCGGACAGCACCCGGTGGCTGCGATGCCTGCTGATCAGCTGACGACTCTCACGCGAAGGCGAATATCTGACATGAGCAAGCCCGGCCCGGCCGCCCCGTGGACCCAGGTGAGCATGTGGTGCCCGAACTGGCGGGTAGCCGAGCGGGTCGCCGTCACCGATCTCGGCCCGTTCCTGGCCGCTGCCGAACGAGAGGCCGCCATCGATCGATGGTGGTTCACCCGCAAAGGTCCCCTGTGGCGGCTCCGCGTCCAGCCCGCACCGCAGCGCGCCGATCACGCCGTCAGCGCGCTCCACGCCCACCTGGAGGACCTGACTGCCCGCCGTGCCGTTCAGCGGTGGGCGGCCACGATCTACGAGCCCGAAGTCCACGCTTTCGGCGGCGACGATGCGATGGAGGTGGCCCACACACTGTTCCATCTCGACAGCCACCACATCCTGCGTCACCTCAACCAGAACGGCCGCGGCGCTCGTGACCACCGACGCGAACTGTGCCTGCTGCTCGGCCACGCCCTGATGCGCGCGGCGGCTCAGGACCGCTACGAGCAAGGCGACATCTGGGCCGAGGTCGCCGCGCATCGGATTTCAGGCGCGGCCGATCTGTTGCCGCCGTCGGCCGACGTGATCGCCGCCGTACATCGGCTCACAACCGCCCATACGCCCAGCGCACACAGCCCTCTGGCCACGTCCCCCGGCTGGGCTGCCGCCTTCGCCGCCGCCGGACGGGATCTCGCCGGCATGGCAGGAGACGGTCGCCTCACGCGGGGCCTTCGTGCCGTACTCGCCCATCACATCCTGCTCGCCTGGAACCGCGCGGGCATCCCCGGACCGCATCAGGGGGTGCTGGCCGACACCGCCGCCCGGCTCGTCTTCCACCGCCGAAGCCACGCTCCGGGGACGCGACCGCGGACTAGGGTAAGCGCGGTGACCACATTCAACGCCACCGCCGGGCCTTCCGCGACCCCGGACATCGAGGCCCTGCGCGAGGCGCTGATCGCCCAAATTCGCGCCCTGGGCATGCTGCGCAGTCCCCGCGTCGAGGCCGCGTTCCGCGCCGTCCCCAGGCACGTCTTCCTGCCCGAGACACCGTTGGAAACCGCGTACTCGCGCCAGGTCGTCATCACCAAACGCGACCGCGACGGCGACGTGATCTCCTCGGCCTCCTCGCCGAGCCTGGTCACCGCGATGCTGGAGCAACTCGACGTCCAACCCGGACACCGCGTCCTGGAAATCGGGGCCGGAACCGGCATCAACGCCGCGCTGCTCGCCGAACTGGTCGGCCCCACCGGGCACGTCACCACCATCGACATCGACGACGAGGTCACCGCCGCCGCCCGCGACCACCTGTCCGACGCCGGGTACCCGCAGGTGGAGGTCATCTGCGCGGACGGCGCGGACGGGCACCCCGCCAATGCGCCCTACGACCGGATCATCGTCACCGCTGGAGCCTGGGACCTGGCCCCGGCCTGGTGGCGGCAACTGGTCGACGGTGGCCGCCTGGTCGTGCCGCTGCGCCTGCACGAATGTGGCCTGACCCGTAGCGTGGCCTTCGACCACCGGCCCGGCGGAGTAGACCGGATGGACAGTGCATCCGCTCTGGTGTGCGGCTTTCTCGACATGCGCGGCGTCATCGCCTATGACGAGCAGTCCGTTCCTCTCGCCGACGGCGTCGTCTTGCGCGTGAACCCCGCCGACCTCGACACCACCGGTGCCTCGGGCAGCGCCTCAGCATGCGCCTCGGACGGCAGCGCGCTCGCCCAGGCCATGACCTACCCCGCGCGTCAGCGGTGGACCGGTATCACCCTCGGCCACCGCGACCCCGTCGAACACCTCGACCTGTGG
Organism: Acrocarpospora corrugata; assembly: GCF_009687845.1. Taxonomy (GTDB): domain Bacteria; phylum Actinomycetota; class Actinomycetes; order Streptosporangiales; family Streptosporangiaceae; genus Acrocarpospora; species Acrocarpospora corrugata. Next base: position 1,233 of record NZ_BLAD01000099.1, on the reverse strand, counting down.
CTGGTGACCTCGGGCGTGCAGTTCGCCCGGTTGATCGTGACCGCCGCAGCACGAGCTGGCGGCGTCGCGACGCCCGCGTTGCGCTGGTCCGGGGCCGCCCTTCACGAGGCGGGCAACATCGCTTACCTCACACTCCGTCCAACCGGCGACGCCACCGATGAACTCGGCGTCGTCGCTCACGGCCCGGACGCAGCCGCCCTCGCCGATCAGACCGTCGACCTGCTGAAACGCTGGCACGCCCAGCAGCCGGCCCAGCCCATCATCACCGCTTATCCCGCAGCAACGCCCGATGACGCCATGGCGTCGGGTTTCGTCGTCCAGCGACCAGACTCTCGTCTGGTCATCGCCTGGTAACCCGTCGCGTGCCGGTCGTCGTCGCGCGAGGAGGAGGTGCGGAGGTTTGTCGAGCATCCGCCAGCACGTGTCGAATGCGACCGTGCTCCGTTTCCCCCTGGTAGCCCGTCCCCGGCCCATCTGCCGTCCCGTCTCGACTCGACTCGCCCAGATTCGCAGCCGCGCCGACCAAGCCAGCCAGGGCGGGCAGGAGGCCCTGCTGCGCGCCGCCGAGTCCCTGAACCTGGCCGCGCTCGTGGCCAGTGACTGTGGCCAGTCTGATTTAGCCCGGGATCTGTGCCGACGGCAGTTCGCGATCTTCTCCACGGCCCGGCCACTCAGCGCGTCAGCCGCTCAACTCGCCCTCCAACCACTGATCAACCTCGCGCGATTGCTGTCACGTGAGGGTGACGGTCAGGCCGGGTTCCAAGCCTTGGACGCTCTGCTCACCGCTCTCAAGACCTCGGGCTCCGCTGAGATCAACGGTGTCGCCCTCGATCTTCGCGGCTTCGTCGCCTCAGCAGACGATGCGCAGGGAATCGCCCAGTGGCTGCAGGAAGTCGTGCTGTCGGATGGCGTCCGCGCCCTGGCCCGCGTAGGCCAATGGGATCGAGCGCTCGCCTATGCGGAATCGCGCGGTGCCATAGGTCCATGTTTGCGGGAAGGGCGACAGGTCGCCGTGATCTCCCACTGCATGGCCGGCGCGCCTTCCGCGGGGCGCGCGTTGCTGCATGACAGCTCGCTCACCGAGCAGTGGGAGCACGCTGTGAGCTCATGCCTGGCCGTCTTGTGCCTCCGCGTTGACGGCCGGCCAACCGGTATCGCGGCCGAGCAGATGGTAACCGAATACCTCGCGGTCGAGCATGATCCAGCGCTCGCGATGTTCAACGCCCACTTGGG